>NZ_JAGSGD010000001.1:0-1200000 GCF_016772415.1 Phenylobacterium glaciei | reverse complement strand
CCGCAGGGCCGGGTGACGGACCACCGCATCAACCTGACCCTCTACAACCTGGCCAAGGTGATGGAAGGCGAGAGCCTGGACGACGTGATCAATCCACTGATCGCCGAGGATCAGGCCGCCCGGCTGTCGGCCCTGGAAGACGAGTTCGGCTGAGGCTTGCGCAGCCGCGCCGCCGTCAGCACCTTCTCGGCCTGATCGGTCCCGTCCACCCAGACCTTGGACAGCACTTTCTTCGCATCAAAGTGGAAGGCCAGGCCCACGGTGTCGGCCATGGCCGCGCCGCGCACACCCATGGGCTGGGCCGGGCCTGTGGTGGAATCCAGCGCCGTCTGGTGCTCGATCTCGGCGTTCAGCTCGGCGCCGATCAGCACCACCATCACCGAGAACCAGATCCACATCATGAATCCGATCACCGCCCCCAGGGAGCCGTAGGTGACGTCGAAGTGGGCGACGTTGTTGACGTACCAGGAGAAGCCCAGGGAGCCCCCCAGCCAAAGCAAGGCGGCGCAGGCCCCGCCCGGGCTCACCCACCGCCAGCGGGCGCGGGCGCGGCAAGGGCCATAGCGGTAGACCATCGAGAAGGCGGTGGCCGCGAGGCCCAGGATCACCAGCCAGCGCAGGGGGACCCAGACCAGGGGGAAATCCGCCAGGCCCGCGTCCTTCAGATAGAGCGGCACCGCCACCAGGATCGCGCTGACCAGGGTCAGGAAGACCAGCAGGCCCAAGGTGAAGGCGTAGGTCATGGCTGTGCGGACCACGTAGTTGCGCTTCTCGGCCTCGTCATAGGCGATGTTCAGGCCGTCGAAGAGCGCCTTCATCCCGGCGTTGGCGCTCCAGACCGAGAGCAGCAGGCTGATGATGAAAGCCGCGCTCAGGGAGGCGTGAGGCCGGGTCGCCAGCCGCAGCATCTGATCGCCGACGATGTCGATCACCGAGGTCGGGATGACGGCGGCGAACTGGTTCAGCTGGCTCTGGACGGCCGAGACGTCGTTGAACAGGCCGTACAGCGAGACAAACACACCAATGGCCGGGAACAGGGCCAGCAGGGTGTAGAAGGTCACGCCGCCGGCCACCGCGCTCAGCCGGTCGCAGGTGATCTCGCGATAGGTGCGCCACAGCACGTCCTTCCAGCCGCGCATGGGGATGCGGTGCGGGGCGTCGGCCAGGCGACCGCGGCCGGGCTCGGCGACTTCGAAGGATTCGGGGTCAGCGTGGGCCTGGACGCTCAAGCCCGGCTTGGGCTTGGCGTTCTTCCGCGGCCAGAAGGCGGCCACGGCGGCGAGCGCCACCCAGGGCGCGGCCTGGAACGCCAGCGGCGCCAGTCCTTCCTTCGTCCATTTTTTCGAGAACAGCTTGCGCACGTTCCCCCACCCTCCCGGCGCTAAGCCACAGCTTGAACACCCAGTGGCGACGCTCGTTCCGTGCGGACGCCGCTGTGTGACCCGCAGGCTGATCCCAAGCGGCGCCATGATTGTGGCGCGGCGCCGGTTGCGCGCGGCGGGAGCTTGCGGCAACAGGGCGGGATGACCGGTCACGTCGCCGCCCTCTACCGCCACCCGATCAAGGGGTTCACGCCCGAGCGCCTGAACCAGGCGATGCTGAGCGTCGGCCAGCCCTTCCCCTGCGACCGTATGTGGGCGGTGGAGAACGGCCCCTCGGGTTTCGATCCCGCCGCGCCGGCCTTCATCCCCAAGCAGAAGTTCGCCGTGCTGATGGCCATCGCCCACGTGGCCAAGGCCCGCACCGCCTATGACGAGGCGACAGGAATCCTGCGGGCCACCGCGCAGGGCCAGCCCGACTTCGAGGGTTCGATGGCCGACGCGCCTGGCCGCGCGGCTTTCGCCGCCTGGTTGACCGCCCTGCTGGGGGACGAGGTGCGTGGCGAGCTGAAGGTCATCCAAGCGCCCGGCCACCGGTTCATAGATCACCCCCTGGGCCACGTCTCGATCATCAACCTGGCCAGCCTGCGCGACCTGGAACAGAAGATCGGCCGCCCGGTTGATCCCTTGCGGTTCCGCGCCAACCTCTATGTCGAGGGCTGGGCGCCCTGGGCGGAGATGGACTGGGTCGGCCGGGAGCTGATGCTGGGCTTCGCGCGCGCCAAGGTGTTCAAGCCCATCGTCCGCTGCGCCGCCATCCACGTGGACCCAGAAACCGCCGAGCGCGACATGGACCTGGTAAAGGCCCTGTTCGACAACTACGGCCACATGTTCTGCGGCATCTACATGCACGTCACCGACGCGGGCCAGATCACGGTGGGCGACGCCTGCACCGCCCCCCAGATGGAGCCTGTCCGATGAGCCTGACCCTGCTGCAGGCCTGGCAGAGCGCCAAGAAGCGCCTGGAAGCCGCCCGCCTGGACGGCCCGGTGATCGAGGCGCGCCTGCTGGTGGAGGCGGCCGCCGACGCCACCCGCGCCGACATCGTCGCCGATCCCTACCGCGAGCTCACGCCCGAGCAGGAGGCGACGCTCGCCGACTACCTGCAGCGCCGGGAGAACCGCGAGCCGGTCAGCCACATCCTGGGCCGCAAGGGCTTCTGGAAAATCATGCTGTCGGTGACGCCCGATGTGCTGACCCCGCGCCCCGACACCGAAACCATCATGGACGCCGTCCTGCCGGCCTTCCCCGAGGCGATGGCGTTCTCGGTGCTGGACCTGGGGGTCGGGTCGGGCGCGATCATCCTGGCGATTCTTTCGGAGCGGCCGGCCGCCAAGGGTTTGGGCATCGACGTCTCCGAGGAGGCGCTGGCGGTCGCCCGCGAGAACGCCGCCAACCTGGGCTTGGCCAGTCGCCTGGCCCTGCTGCGCGGCGACTGGACGGCGGGCCTGGGGGACGCCAGCTTCGACCTGGTGGTCTCCAATCCACCCTACATCGCCAGCCACGTCATCGAGACCCTGGAGCCGGAGGTGCGCGACCACGAACCGCGCCTGGCCCTGGACGGCGGGGCCGACGGCCTGGACCACTACCGCCTGCTGGCGCCGGAGATTTTGCGGGTGCTGAAGCCCGGCGGGATGTTCGCCGTGGAGATCGGCTTTGACCAGAAGCTGGCGGTCGAGGCGCTGTTCAAGGCGGCCGGTGCGCAGGGGGTGTCGACCATCCCGGACCTGTCGACACGCGATCGCGTTGTCACAGGCACGAAAAACCCCTTGGAAACTCGGGGCTGAATCGCTAGATCAGTTACCTGTCTCCACCCAATTCGTCGGCGCCCGGGGTTAGGCCTCCTGAAAAACAGGATCCAGCACCACACCGACAGGCGCGGCTTTTAAGTGGCGCTCGCCTCAAGACAGGGCGGATGACGGGGAACACTTACGTCTTCAACACGAATTCTCGGGTCTTCGGGACCTGAGCAAGACGAAAAGGCAAGCCCGCGCATCTCGGCATGAGCTGGAGCGCCGGCGGAACGGTTAGCGAATAATGAGAGATTTCAAGGGTATGAAGCGTCAGCGCGGTCGCAATCGCGGCGGCGGTGGTGGTGGTGGCGGCGGGAAGCCCCAGCAGCAGAACGCCAATCGGGCGTTCGATTCCAACGGGCCGGAAGGCTCGAAGGTCCGCGGCAACGCCCAGCACGTCTTCGAAAAATACCAACAGTTGGCGCGAGACGCCTCCACGGCCGGGGACCGGGTCCTCGCCGAGAACTACCTGCAGCACGCAGAACACTATTTCCGGGTCGTCCGCGCCATGCAGCCGACCCGTGCGGCCAGCGAGATTCTGGGCCGTGACCAATTCTCCTCCGGTTTCGACATCGACTTCGAAGACGAGAGCGGCGCCCAGGCCGCGGCCCAGGCCGACGCCGACGCAGCTGAAAAGGCCGACAAGGAAGAAGCAGCCGGTGAAGGCGGCGAGGCTGTCGAGGCCCGCAGCAACAACGGTTGGCAAGACCGTCCTCAGAACGAGAATCGCAGCCGCGACGACCGTCCCCGCGACCAGGACCGCAATCGCGACGACCGCCCACGCAATGACCGTCAGGACCGCAACGACCGTCCGCGCGACGATCGTCCCCGGGATGACCGGCCCCGCGACGAGCACCGCAGCCGCGATGACCGCCCCCAGGGTGAGAACCGCAACCGCGACGACCGCCCCCGCGACGATCGTCCTCGGGATGACCGGCCGCGCGAAGACCGCCCCCAGGGCGAGAACCGCCCACAGGGTGAGAACCGTAACCGCGACGACCGCCCCCGTGACGACCGTCCGCGCCGCGACCGCTGGCGCGACCGCGATGACCGCCCGCGCGAAGACCGCCCCGAGCGCGATCCGCTGGCGGTGGTCGAACCGCAGGCCGCGCCGCTTGTGCCCGCTGAAACCCGCAGCTCGCCTGTGCTGCGCGACGACGATGGCGGCGAGAGCCACGCTCCGGCCTTCCTGAAGGCCCCGACCACTCGGGCGCCCCGCGCGCCCAAGGCCGAGACCCCGGCCGCCGTCGCCTCGACCGAGGACGCGCCGGCCAAGCCCAAGCGTCGCCGCGCCCCGCGCAGCTTCGAGGGTGGTGAAGGCGGTCCGCCTTCGGAAACCGAAGACGCGTAGCGAGAAAGCCAAGGCCGGGGTCATTGATCCCGGCCTTCGCATTTGGGGCCTGCGACACCATATTCCCCTGGTTGCGGGAAACCGCGCGGACAGGTAGCCAATAGTCATGGGAACCGAGTGCCACCATGAAGACGGCGCGCATCCGGGCATCAAGGGTGTGGACCTTCGCCATGCCCTGGTATCGGCGGAGAGCCGCTGCGTGCAGGCCCAGGAGCGCCTGACCACCCCGCGCCGCCGGGTGCTGGAGCTGCTGCTGGAGGCCAACGCGCCGCTGAAGGCCTATGATCTGATCGCCGCCTTCGGCGCGCACGGGGAACCGGCCAAGCCCCCCACCGTCTACCGCGCCCTGGAATTTCTCGAACGCCTGGGCTTCGCCCACCGCATAGAGAGCCTCAACGCCTATGTCCCCTGCCGCCGCGACAAACAGGGGCACCGGGCCGCCTTCCTGATCTGCGAGTGCTGCGGCGCGGCCGAGGAGTTCGAACCCGAGCTCGACGCCCAGATCGCCGCCGCCGCGCCCGCGGGCTACGCGGTGCGCGCGGTGACGCTGGAGGCGCGCGGGCTTTGCCTGGCGTGCCAATGAGCGCCCTCCCTTCTTGATCGTCATCCCCGGGCTTGTCCCGGGGACCCATGATCTCCGCTTGCCAGCAGATCGCGCGGCCCGCGCCGCGGATCCTTTCTGAACGACGGAGATCATGGGTGGCCGGGACAAGCCCGGCCATGACGATTCAACTTTCACGGCCTCAACCGCGCCATAGCCACCGAGTCGGCATAGGCGCCGTCGCGCCAGGCGTAGTTCCGGAACAGCCCTTCCCGCTCGAATCCGAAGCGTTCGTAGAGCGCGATGGCGCGGCTGTTGTCGGACCAGACGTTGAGTTCCAGCCGCTTGAGGTTCAGCCAGTTGTCGGCCTGGCCGACCAGGCCCGCCATCAGGGCCGTGCCCGCGCCACGCCCGGCATAGGCGTCGTGCACGGCCATGCCGATGGACCCGGCGTGGACCCGACGGTTCTCAAACCGGTTGAGGCTCGCCGAGCCTATGACCTTGCCGTCGATCACCGCCACCAGGTGCAGGTCGCCCGGCGAGCCGGCGGCGGCGCGCTTTTGGCGAGCCTCCAGGCTGACGAAGGGCATCTGCAGCGTGCCCCAGATGGCGCGTGGCTGGTTCAGCAGCTCGGTCATGTCGGCCAGGTCGGCGGGCTCTCGGGCCCGGATCAGGATGTCGCTCATGTCTCTCTCCAAGATTATCGGCGGAGAGGGCCCATGAAAAAGCCCCGTCCGTTGCCGGCGGGGCTGGTGGTCTGCGGTGTGTCTCGCTCGTCCTAGCGCACAGCAGTTCCCATCAGCCCGGGCCGGGCGGTGCAAATCTGCATAAGGGTCGCTACGTGACGCATGATGTGAGACTAGCGGCTCACAAGCGCTGCTGGAAGCCATGATCGAAGTCACCCCCGACATCACCCTGAACGACGACGAGGTCCAGGAGCGGTTCATCCGCGCCGCGGGTCCCGGCGGGCAGAACGTCAACAAGGTGTCCACGGCCGTCGAGCTGCGCTTCGACGTGCGCGGTTCGCCCTCCCTGCCCAACGACGTGGCCATCCGCCTGATGAAGCTGGGCGGGCGCAAGATCACCCTGGACGGGGTGCTGGTGCTGGTGGCCATGACCCATCGGACCCAGGAGCGGAACCGGGCCGATGCGCTCGCCCGGCTGCTGGACCTGATCCGCGAGGCCGCCAAGCCGCCGCCCCCACCCCGCAAGAAGACCAAGGTCAGCAAGGCGGCCAAGGCGCGGCGGGTGGATTCCAAGGTCAAACGCGGCGGCGTCAAGGCGACCCGAGGGAAGGTTCGCGGCGACGACTGATGTCGCGGGCGCGACGAACCCCCTTGGCGCGCAGCCCTCCCCTTGCCTATGGTGGCCGGGACATGACCCCCGCTCGTCTCCTGATCATTTCCGCCGCCCTTCTTGGGCTTTCGGCCTGCGCCACCACAGCTCCGCTGGGTCCGCCGCCGCCTCCGCCGCCGGGTACGGGCGGTCCGCCGTCGGCTGGCCTGTTCCGTCCGGGCGACTTCGCCTGGTCGGCGATCCCCGGCAAGGGCCGCATCGATGGGCGCATGACCTTCCGCAGCGGTGTTGCGCGCTACACCTGCGCCGGGGCCGGCGTGGTGCTGACGCCTGAGACGCTGTGGACGCGCCGGCGGATGACCATCCTCTACAACTCGCCCGACCGCTCGGCCCTGCCGGCCGAACAGGTGCGGGCCCGCACGCCCTCGGCCCCCAACGGCGACTATTCGGCCTTCGTGCGCCGCACCACCTGCGACGCCAGCGACCACTTCAGCTTCCAGGGCCTGGCCAATGGGGCGTGGTTCGTGATCACGGTCGCCAAGCCCGTGGGCGGCGAAGGCCCGGACATGGCCATCATGCGCCGCGTGGAGATCCGCGCGGGCAAGCCGGTGGCGATCGAGCTGTAAAATCCGCTCGTCCCGGCGCAGGCCGGGATCCAGATACATCCACCGCTTTCAGGATTCCTGGCTCGGGCAGTGACTTACGACCTGGGTCCCGGCCTGCGCCGGGATGAGCGGGCTTCCGAAGCCGCGAGCGGCTTCAGAAGCGGGCTGCGCCGCGCTTCTCGGGTTCGGCCAGCTCGGAGTCGAGCATGTCGGCCACGCGCACCAGGAATTCCTGGCGACGCGCGGCGGCGGCGATGGGGTCGGGGGTGTTCTTCACCGCCTGGGACGCGTCCTTCTTGGCTTCCGAACGCAGGCGGTCGATGACGGCGGCCAGATGGCCTTCGGCCTTGCGCGCGTCCATCAGGGCGGCGTGGGAGCGGGTTTCGGTGATGCGCTTGTTGAGCTGGGCCTCGATGTCGGACCCGGCCTCGACCCGCGACGCCATGGTGGCGAAATCGCGGACGTACATCTGGATGAATTGTTCCTCGGGCATCGTGCCGACTCCTTACTGGTCTTGGAAAACGCGCGAACGTTCGCAGACGCGAACAGCAGGGGCGCGATCAGTCATGGCCCCCTATAGCACAGATCGTCAGCTTTTGCCGAACTAACCCATTACCAGGGCGTTAACCCCATCGGGACGGATACCCACAAGGGAGACACCTGATGCGCAAACTCATCACTATCGGCCTGGCCGCCATGTCCATCGCCGCCTCGATCGGCGTTGGCGCGGCGTCCGCCCAGCCAAGGCCCTACGGCGACATGGACCGAGACGGCGTTCCGAACCGCTACGACCGCGACCGTGACGGTGACGGCGTTCGCAACCGCCACGACGGGTATGACAATCGCTACGGCCGTTGGGACAACCAGTGGGGCCGCCACCCAGCTCCCCCGCCGCGTCACTGGCGCAAGCACAATGGCTGGTACGGCCATGTCCGCGCCTGCCAGATGCGCTATCGCAGCTACAGCCCGGCCCGGGACATGTACTTCACCGGCCGCAGCTGGGTCCGCTGCCGGCTCTAGGCTGGCCTGACCCTACGTAGAATCAGGCCCCGCTCAGCGATGAGCGGGGCCTTCTTCTTGAGAGCTAGTGAACCTTGGCCTTGCCGATCTGCAGGCCTTCGTCGGTGGCGCCGACCTCGATCACCGAGCCATCCTGGAAGTCGCCGGCCAGGAGCTTCTTGGCGATGGGGTCGATCAGTTCTTTCTGGATCACCCGCTTCAGCGGCCGCGCCCCGTAGACCGGGTCGTAACCGCGCTCGGCGATCCAATGGTTGGCGGCCGCGTCCAGAGCGATGGACATCCGCCGATTGGCCAGCAGCTTCTCGACCCGCTGCATCTGGATGCCGACGATGTTGTCCATCTCCGAACGACCCAGCCGCTTGAAGAGGATGATCTCGTCGATCCGGTTGAGGAACTCGGGCCGGAAGTGGCGGCGCACGACGTCCATGACCATCGGCCGTACCTCCTCGACATCCTCGCCATCGGCCTGACCGGCCAGGAATTCCGAGCCGAGGTTGGAGGTCATGATCAGGATGGTGTTGCGGAAGTCGACCGTGCGGCCCTGGCCGTCGGTCAGGCGGCCGTCGTCCAGCACCTGCAGCAGGATGTTGAAGACGTCGGGGTGAGCCTTCTCCACCTCGTCGAACAGCACGACCTGATAGGGCCGGCGGCGCACGGCCTCGGTCAGCGCCCCGCCCTCGTCATAGCCGACATAGCCGGGGGGCGCGCCGATCATGCGGCTGACCGAGTGCTTCTCCATGTACTCGCTCATGTCCATCCGGGTGATGGCGGCCTCGTCGTCGAACATGAATTCGGCCAGCGCCTTGGTCAGCTCGGTCTTGCCCACGCCCGTGGGGCCGAGGAACAGGAACGAACCAATGGGCCGGGCAGGATCCTGCAGACCCGCACGCGCGCGGCGCACGGCGTCGGAGACGGCGACCAGCGCCTCCTCCTGGCCCACCACGCGGTGGCGCAGGCTGTCTTCCATGGCCAGCAGCTTCTCGCGCTCGCCCTCCAGCATCCGCTCGACGGGAATGCCGGTCCAGCGGCTGACCACGGCCGCGATCTGTTCGGCGTCCACCACCTCGGGACTGACGGCGTCGGTGGGCTCCTGAGCCTCCTCCTCCGCCAGACGGCGTTCGAGGCCGGGGATTTCGCCATAGGCGATCTCCGAGGCGCGCTGCAGGTCACCGCGGCGCTGGGCGGCGACGAGCTCGGCCCGCAGGCGGTCGACCGCCTCGCGGAGCTGGGCGGATTGGCCGACCTTCTCTTTCTCGGCGCGCCACTTGGCGGTCATCTCCTCGGACTCGGCTTCGAGCTCGGTGAGTTCCTCCTCGAGCTTTTCGAGGCGATGCTTGGAGGCCGCGTCGGTTTCCTTGGTCAGGGCCTCGCGCTCGATCTTCAGCTGCACGACGCGGCGGTCGATCTCGTCGAGTTCCTCGGGCTTGCTGTCCACCGCCATGCGCACGCGGCTGCCGGCCTCGTCGATGAGGTCGATGGCCTTGTCGGGCAGGAAGCGGTCGGTGATGTAGCGGTGCGACAGGGTCGCGGCGGCCACGATGGCGGAGTCAGAAATCCGCACCCCGTGGTGCAGCTCGTACTTCTCCTTCAGGCCGCGCAGGATGGAGACGGTGTCCTCCACGGTCGGCTCGTCCACGAAGACCGGCTGGAAGCGGCGGGCGAGCGCCGGGTCCTTCTCCACGTGCTTGCGGTACTCATCGAGGGTGGTGGCGCCAACGCAGTGCAGTTCGCCCCGCGCCAGGGCGGGCTTCAGCAGGTTGGAGGCGTCCATCGCCCCCTCGCTCTTCCCGGCGCCCACCAGGGTGTGCATCTCGTCGATGAACAGGATGATCGAACCTTCAGCGGCGATCACCTCGTTGAGCACCGCCTTCAGGCGCTCCTCGAACTCGCCGCGATACTTCGCCCCGGCGATCAAGGCGCCCATGTCCAGGGACAGGAGCTTCTTTTCCTTCAGGCCCTCGGGCACGTCGCCATTGATGATGCGCAGGGCCAAGCCCTCGACGATGGCGGTCTTGCCGACCCCGGGTTCGCCGATCAGGACGGGGTTGTTCTTGGTGCGGCGCTGCAGGACCTGGATGGTGCGGCGGATCTCCTCGTCGCGGCCGATCACGGGATCGAGCTTGCCGTCGCGGGCGGCCTGGGTCAGGTCGCGGGCGTAGCGCTTGAGGGCGTCATAGCCCTCCTCGGCCGAAGCGCTATCGGCGGTGCGGCCCTTACGGACGGCCTTGGCGGCCTCCTCCAGGCCCGAATTCGTGGCGCCGGCGGCCGACAAGGCCTTGCCCGCCTCGCCGCCCTCCTTGGCGATGGCGATCAGCAGGCGCTCGGTGGTGACGAAGGCGTCGCCGGCCGCCTTGGCGCCGGTCTCGGCCTCGTTGAAGACCCGCGCGGTCTCCGGCGCCATATAGATCTGGCCCGAGCCGCCCTCGACGCGGGGGCGCTTGGAGAGCAGGGCGTCGGTGGCCTGTTCGACGACGTCGGGACGTCCGCCGGCGCTCTCTATCAGGGCGCGGGACAGGCCGTCCTTCTCCTCAAGCAGGACCTTGAGCAGATGTTCGGGGGCGAGTTGTTGATGGCCACGGGCCATGGCCAAGCTTTGGGCGGACTGGATCGCTTGCTTGGCGCGATCGGAATAGAGGTCGATGTTCATGAGGTCCCCTCGTAAGGCGGATTAGCGGGGCCGCCTTGATCAAGCGCAACCTCCACGCGCTCGATGTAGGTGTGGCGCTTTCGCCACACAAGAGTGGCCGCCTGGATTTCCGGCCCGTGAGGCTCGCCGCCTCACAGGCCGAGCTGGGACAGCCCGGGATGGTCGGCCGGACGCGAAGCGTCCTGCGGCCAGTGAAACAGCCGGTCGCCCGCCAGGATGGCCACATCATTGATGCTGGCGTGCCGCTCGGCCATCAGGCCGGCGGCGTCGAAGGCCCAGTTCTCATTGCCATGGGCGCGGAACCAACCCCCGTCGGCGTCGCGCCACTCGTAGGCGAACCGGACGGCGATCCTCTCGCCCGTGAAGGCCCACAGTTCCTTGATCAGCCGATACTCATGCTCCTGCGCCCACTTGCGGGTCAGGAAGTCGATGATCGCGGGGCGGCCCTGGAGAAAGCTGCTGCGGTTCCGCCAGCGGCTGTCGGGCGTGTAGGCCAGGGCGACCTTGGCCGGGTCGCGGCCGTTCCAGGCATCCTCGGCCCGGCGGACCTTCTCGGTCGCGGACGCCAGGTCGAAGGGCGGCAGGGGTGGCCGGGGGGCGTCGGGGGTGGTCATCGGCGGGCGTCCGTCAGGGCGGCGACCTGCGCGCGCAGGGCCTGGTTCTGGGTCTCGAGTTCGGCGAGCTCGCGTCGCAGCGGCGTGAGCACGGTCTCGATCTCCGGGCCGGTGAACCGGCGGGTGATATGCTGGGGACAGTTCCAGTCGAAGGCTTCCAGCGTCAGCACGAAGCCGCGTTCCGGACGACCCTTATAGTCGGGGTCCGCCAGACGGTCCGCCAGCGCAGGGTCGGCCGCCAGATCGCGGGCCTCCATATGGGCCAGGATCTTCAGCCGCGCCTGGTTGGGATAGTCCATCAGGATCAGCGACACCCGGTCGTCGGCGGCCGTATTGCCCAGGCTGATGTACTGGCGGTTCCCGCGATAGTCGGCGAATCCCAGGGTGGTTTCGTCCAGGACCTTGAGGAAGCCCACGGGCCCGCCCCGATGCTGCACATAGGGCCAGCCGCTCTCTGAGACGCTGGCCAGGTAGAAGCTGTCGCGGTCGCCGATGAAGGCGGCCTCGGACGGGGTGAACCGCTCCGACGCCCGGTCGCCATCGAAGCGCTCCCAGATCTTTCGCGCGCCGTTGGCGGTCTGGGCCGCCTGCACACTCGGGGTGGAGAGCGGGTCGAGGAATCCATAGGCCATGGGATGGAGCTCCGGATTTGGTCCATCGACGGCGACCGCCGATGGACCCAGGGATCAGGCGGCTTGAGCGAGGTCGGCGGCCAGCACAACCGGGAAATCGATCGGGGTCCGGGCGACATTGTTGAGCAGGTTGGTCAGGAAGTTCTCCGCCACCAACGCGACGATCTCCACGACCTGGGCGTCGGTGATGCCCGCGAGCCGCACGTCGGCCAGGTCGGCGTCGGCCACCTTGCCGCGAGACTGGGCGACCTTGGCGGCGAAGGCGACCATGGCGGCGGCCCTCGGGTCGGTGGAGTCGCCCTTGCGGTTCAGGGCGATCTCGCCGGCGTCCAGCTTGGCCAGGTTGAGGCCGAGATAGGTGTGGGCCGAAAGGCAGTAGTCGCAGCCGTTCACCTGGGCCACCACCAGGGCGATCCGCTCGCGGGTCTTGACGTCCAGGGTGCGGGCCAGGGCTCCGCTGAGGCCGAGCATGCCTTGCAGGACAGCGGGGCTGAGGGCGGCCAGGCGGAAGAGATTGGGTACGACGCCGAGCTGCTTCTCAACGCCGTCGAGGAAGGGTTGGGCGGCGGCGGGAGCGGCTTCACGGGCAGGAACGGCGACACGGGACATGGGGTTCTCCAAGGTTCTGGCCGGGGTGTTCCGGCGACCCGTGAAATCTCCTACATATCTTCAGATGCGATAATATATTCATTTGACAAGTCATTATTGCGAGTTACGCAATTATCTATGGATCAATTCGACGCCATGAAGGCCTTCGTCGCCGTCGCGACCTGGGGCAGTTTCGCCGAGGCGGCGCGGCGGTTGCGGATCTCGCCTTCGGCGGTGACCCGGTCGGTGGCGCAGTTGGAGGACCGGCTGGGCCTGACCCTGCTGAGCCGCACCACCCGATCGGTACGTCTGACCGAGCGGGGCCAAATCTATCTGGAGAGCAGCCGCCGGATCCTGGAGGACCTGGAGACGGGCGAGCGGCAAGCCCGGGGCGAGAACGCCGAGCCAAGGGGCGTCCTGCATGTCGCCGCCCCGATCGTCTTCGGTCGGTTGCACGTCCTGCCGATGGTCGGGCGCCTGCTGGCCGACCACCCGTCCCTCGCCGTGCGCCTGAGCCTGTCTGACCGAAATGTCCATCTGGTGGATGACGGTGTCGACGCCGCCCTGAGGATCGGGGCGTTGTCCGACAGTAGTCTGACAGCCGTAAAGCTGGGGGCTGTGAGCCGGGTGCTGGTGGCGAGCCCCGCCTATCTGGCGGCCCGAGGTTCGCCCTCGCGACCCGCCGACCTTGAGGACCATGACCTGGTCGCCTTCGAAGGCCTGGAGGCCACCGACGCGTGGCGCTTCAGCACGACGGACGTGCGGGTGACACCCCGGCTGTCGGTGAACAGCGCCGACACCGCCATCGCAGCGGCCGAGACGGGGCTGGGGATCACCCGCGCCCTCTCCTATCAGGTCACGGCGGCGATCCAGGCCGGACGCCTGGTTCCCCTGCTCCAGGCTTTCGCGCCCCCGGCCATGCCGGTGAGCGTGGTGTCGCAGGCGCGGCGGGTGGGCTCGGCCAACGTGGCGGCCTTCGTCGCCGCGGCGCGGGACCACCTGCGGAGCAATCCCCTGGCGCCAATCTAGCTCTCAAGCCTCAGGCGGAGGGCTTTTCCAGCAGCACGAACCAGGCGTGGTTGAACATGCCCTCGTCGATCACCCGGAATCCCGCCTGCTCGGCCAGGGTCCGCCATTGCGTCTTGGTGGTCAGGAACAAGGACAGGATGTTGGCCACAGCGAACATGGTCAGGCCAGGGACCCAAACCCCCATCAGGAAGCGGCCGCCGGGCTTGAGCACGCGACGGGTCTCGCACAGCGCCTTCAGCTTCTGACGCCCCAGATGGTCGTAGACGTGGGTGCTGACGGCGGCGTCGAAGTGGTTGTCGGCGAAGGCCATGTCGGTCAGGTCCCCGGTCTCCACCCGGACCTTGCCCGCGAGGCCGGCGAGCCTGAGGTTGTGGTCCAGCAGAGCACGGCCGCCATCGTCGATATAGCCGGCGTCGAAGCGGTCGAGGCCCACGACCCTGCCCTTCTTCAGGATGCGGGAAAGCGCGATCGCGGTCCGCCCGCTGCCGCAGCCGGCGTCGAGCACCAGGTCATGGTCGCTCGACAGCAGGTCCACCATGGGCAGGACCACATGATCGGTTCGGCGGAAGCAGCGCATCACCGCATTGCCCGTCAGCAGCAGGCCCGAGGCGGCCACCAGGGCGAAAGCGAGGGGCCAGGCGCCCGGATGGGTGAGTTGCAGGACAACGGCCGTGGCCAGGGCGATGAGAGCGGCGATGGCCAGGCCGTTCATCCAGCCCGGCCCCCAACCGAAGTCGTAGGTTCGCGCCGGCCGCGCGCCGCCGCCAAGCCGGCGGACCTGATCTCTGAGGCCGGCGACATAGAGGGTGCTCAGCAGGACCACCCCGCCGACGATGTGGAAGCCGGCGAACAGCAGCAGGGACTTCGACACCACCGTCAGCCTCGGAACGAAGATCATGAAGGCCAGGCCGGCGGCGACGCCGATCACGGCCATCAACCACATGTGGCTGTGCGGGTTTCGGCGGGCGGGTTCGGCGGTCATGGGCGGGCTCCGGCGGGATCAGCGGGGCCTTGCATCGCCCCGCCCTGGCCCTAACCTCTAGCGCCAGTCCGGCCTGCTGCGGCCGGACACGGCGGGGAGATTGTCCGGTTTCCGGACATCGCGCCTGCATTGTCCGGGCCGGAGGTGATCGTGGTGGATCTCGCAGACAGCCGGCCGGTCCAGCGCACCAAGGCCGCCCTGTTCGACGCCTTCGTCGAACTGGTGCTGGAGCGCCGCTACGACCAGCTAAAGGTCGCCGACATCATCGCCCGCGCGGGGGTCGGGCGCTCGACCTTCTACGAGCACTATGAGGGCAAGGACGAGCTGCTGAGGGAAGGCCTATCATCGCCCTTCGGGGTGCTGGCCGACATGCTCGGGCCGCAGCACGACGACGCGCGCCTGCTGGCGGTGGTGGAGCACTTCTGGGAGAACCGCCGGGTGGGCAACGTCCTGTTCGCCGGCCCGACCCGGCCCCTGTTGGCCAAGACCCTGGCGGGTCTCATCGAGGCGCGGCTGCGGACGCGGCCTGAGGTCCAGAACCCCGGCCTGCTGGCGGCGCAATTGGCTGGGGGACAGATGGGCCTGCTGAGCACCTGGCTGGCGGGCGCCGCGCCGGCCAGCCCGCAAGCGGTCGCCGACATGCTCCACGCCGCGGCCCAAGCCGTGGCGACGTAGCGGCCTACTGCCGCGCCATCTCCGCCTCGCCCAGCAGGTCTCCGTCCAGTTCCTGATCGGCGTCCATGGTGACGATCACCCGGCGCAGCTTGCCGGTGAAGGTGAAGGGCGCCGCGTAGGGGGCGACGGGGCTGCCCCGGTCACGGCCGATGTCCAGGCCCGACCAGGAGATGAAGGTGGCGAAGCCGATATGGGTCTTCGTCTCACCCACCACCTGGCCATCGACGGCCAGGGTGAAGGTGCGCCCGTCGGAGCCCTGGCGGCAGCGCAGGGCTAGCTTGTGCAGGCCTGCCGGAATGGCCCCGGCGGAGCTCACTGTCGCCAGTGCGCCGCCGACGTTCAGGGTGTGATGCAGCCGGCCGTCCTGGACGTAGAAGCTGTAGCCGCAGGTGGCGTCGCCATGGGAGAGCAGCACGCCCTCCGCGCCGCCGGGCGGGATGATCGCCTCGGCCTCGATGATGTAGGAGCGGCTACGTACGTCGGGGGCCACGTCGGCCGGCAGATGCCCCATGCCGGGGTGGAAGACGAAGCGCTTGCGGGCGCCGTGATAGCGCAGGGCGTTCTCGGCGAAGCGCGGGCCGAAGCGGTCGTCCAGGGGCAGGACCTTGTAGGTCTCGGCGGCCTTCCACCAGTCGGCGACCAGGGCGGCCAACTTTTCCGGCTCGGAGGCCGCCAGGTCCTTCGTCTCCGAGAAGTCGGCGTCGAGGTGGTAGAGCTCCCAGACATCGGTATCGAAGGGCGTGCCCGGAGGGTGGAAAGCCACGGCCTTCCAGCCATCCTTCCAGAGGCCCCTGTGGCCGAACATCTCGAAGTGCTGGGACTTGCTCTTGCTGGGGACTGCGGGGTCCTTCAGCGATGCGGCGAAGCTGACGCCCTCCAGCGGCATCTGCGGGACGCCGGCGATCACCGTGGGCGGCTCGATCCCCAGGATGTCCAGCAGGGTCGGGGTGAAGTCGCTGACATGGGCGAACTGGGTGCGAAGCTCGCCGCGCGCGGCCAGGCCGTTCTTCCAGCTGATCACCAGGGGATCGCGGATGCCGCCGCCGTGGGTGTTCTGCTTGTAGCGGCGCAGCGGGGTGTTGGAGGCCATGGCCCAGCCCTGCGGGAAGTTGGAATGGCTGTCGGGGCCGCCGATGTCGTCCAGCCGGGCCAGCTTCTCGGCCATGGGCTCGAACTTCAGATTGTAGGGGCCCATGGCGTTGACCATGCCCAGGGGTCCGCCCTCCTGGCTGGCGCCATTGTCGGACATGACGACGATCAGGGTGTCGTCCTTGATCCCGGCCTCTTCGAGGAAGGCCACCAGCCGGGCGATGTGGCGGTCGGCATGGTCGAGCATGCCGGCGAAAGCGCTCTGCAGGCGGGTGAAGACACGCTTATCGTCGGGCAGGCAGTCGTCCCAGGCGCGAATGCCGTCGTTGCGGTCGGGCATGGCGGTGTCGGCGGGCACAATCCCCATGGCCTTCTGGCGGGCCAGGCGCTGTTCGCGCTCCACGTCCCAGCCGTGTTCGAAGAGCGGATCGTAGCTCTTGATGATCTCCTGCGGCGCCTGGTGCGGGGCGTGGCAGGCGGCGGGCGCCAGCCACAGCAGCCAAGGCTTGTCGGGCGCATCGGCCTGATGGTCGGCGATGAAGCGGATCGACTGGTCCACCAGATCGGCGGTGAGGTGATAGCCCTCGGCGTAGCTCGTGGGCTGCTCGATAGGTGTGTTGTCGCGCACCAACTCGGGAGCGAACTGGTCGGTCTCGGCGTCCATGAAGCCGTAGAAGCGGTCGAAGCCACGGCCCAGGGGCCAGCCGTCGAAGGGGCCCGAGGGCCCCGTCTCGGTCAGCGGCGTCGCATGCCACTTGCCCACCATGTAGGTCGAGTAGCCATGGGGTTTCAGCATCTCCGGCAGGGTCCCGGCCTCGCGGGCGATCTTGCCGCGATAGCCGGGGAAGCCTGAGTCGAAGTTCGACAGGCAACCCATCCCCACCGAGTGGTGGTTGCGCCCGGTCAGCAGCGCCGCCCGGGTCGTCGAGCACATGGCCGTGGTGTGGAAGCCTGTATAGCGCAGGCCGTCGGCGGCCAGCGCATCGATGGTCGGCGTCTTGATGGGCGAGCCATAGCAGCCGAAGTCGGAAAAGCCGACATCGTCGAACAGCACCA
Source organism: Phenylobacterium glaciei (assembly GCF_016772415.1). NCBI lineage: Bacteria > Pseudomonadati > Pseudomonadota > Alphaproteobacteria > Caulobacterales > Caulobacteraceae > Phenylobacterium > Phenylobacterium glaciei. The sequence continues at coordinate 1,182,703 of NZ_JAGSGD010000001.1, read as the reverse complement.
CCAGGATGTTGGGCGCGCCCTTCGGCGGCGTCGGCGCGGGCGGCCAGTAAGGCGTGGAGTCCGCCAGGGTCGCCCCGATCTTCGCAGCCATGCCATCCTCCCGAAAACTACTGGCAGGAGAGATGCCAGTTTTCCGGGAGGACGGAAAGGGGCCGGCGGCGCGGCGCCTACTTCTGCATCGCGTAGAGCTTGACCACCGAATAGAGGAAGTCGCGGCCTTCATAGAGCGAGCGGACGCGGATGCGCTCGTTCAGGCCGTGGACCCCGCCGCCGTCCGGGTCGCCGAACATGCCTGAGAGGCCGTAGCTGGGGATGCCGGCGGCGTTGGTGAAGCGGCTGTCGGTGGCGCCGGTGGACATGGCGGGCACGAAGGGCACGCCCGGCCACATCGCCTTGGACACCTGCTCGATGGGGCCGACGATGGCCTTGGTGAGCGGCGGCGGCGGCGACACCGGGCTGGGGGTTCCCACCAGGGTCACGGCGATCTTGTCGTCGGCGAACACCTTGATCAGCTGGGCCTTCACCGAGTCCAGGCTCTCGCCCGGCAGGATGCGGCAGTTGACGTTGGCCTCGGCCCGCTGCGGCAGGGCGTTGGGCGCGTGGCCCGCATTGACCATGGTGGCCACGCAGGTGGTGCGCATCATCGAGTTGCGGCTGGCGTCCTTGACCACCTCGGCCACGGCGGCGGCGTCGGTGGGGTCCTTGGCCACGGCGGCCATGGCCGCGCCCGAGGCGCCGCCCTCGATCACCGACATCTTCTCGAAGTGGTTCTTGGTGGCCTCGTTCAGATGGATCGGGAAGTCATAGGCGCCCAGGCGGCTGAGCGCGGCCGACAGGTGGTAAATGGCGTTGTCCTTGGACGGCCGCGAGGAGTGGCCACCGGGGTTGGTCGTGACCAGGGTGAAGTCCTGATAGACCTTCTCGCCGGCCTGGATGCCCAGGAACTGGCGATTGCCCTTGGCGTCCAGGCGGCCCGCGCCGCCCTCGTTCAGGGCGAACTGCGCGTCCATCATCGGGCGGTGGGTCTTCAGCATCCACTCGACTCCGTCGAAGGTGTCGGAGGTTTCCTCGCCGCAGGTGAGCACCAGCTTCAGGCCGCGCCGGGGTTTGAAGCCCTCGGTCTTGTAGCGGATCATCGAGTCGGTGAAGACCGAGGCCATGGCCTTATCGTCGCTGGCGCCGCGGGCGTAGAAGTAGCCGCCCTCCTCGATCAGGGTGAAGGGATCGCGCTCCCAGTCGGCGCGGTTGGCCTCCACCACGTCGATGTGGGCCAGCAGCATGATGGGTTTGGCCTTGGCGTCGGTCCCGGCCAGCGTCGCCACCAGGGCGCCGTCCTTGGGACGCTCGGTGGGGACCAGGATCGTCACGTCCTTGTCGGCGTAGCCAGCGGCCTTGAGACGCGCGCCCATCTTCTCGGCGGCGGCGGTGCAGCTGCCCACCGAAAGCGTGGTGTTGGTCTCCACCAGCTCCTTGTAGAGCGCCCGGAAGGCGACCTGGTCGGGCCGGCTCTGAGCCTGGGCGGAGGAGGCCGAAAGGGTCGCGGCGCCGATGGCGGCGAGGAGGGTGAGTTTCATGGACGGGCCCTGGTTACGCTTTGCGCAGATCGTAGGCGCCGCTCGAGCGCGCGACAAGGTGCAGTACGGCAGTTCCGCAACGGCGTGCCTGGACGCTCAATTTGGGCGCAACAGTCTCAGGCCACAGGAGCCGTGCACGCCTCAAGACGTTTGATGATTCCGCCAAGCCCCTTGAGCGAATACCGCACGGTCACGGGCCCCTTGGCGTCCAGCGCGGATATGGTCAGATCACCGCCCTTCGCCGCGACCCGGTCGAAAGCCTTGAAGAACCGCTCGCCCTCGCCGTCCGAGGTGAAGCAGGACTGAAGGTCGCAATTGGTTTCGCCGCGTTCGTCCGCCACCTTGCGGGCGAAGTCCTTGGCGCGCGCCTTGGACGACATGGACGGGTTTCCGTGCGCCGTGACGCTGTCGTGCTGGGCGATGGGCGGGGTGAAGACGTAGTCCCTGCCCACGCGCACGGTGTAGTTCGGCTCTGTATCGAACTCCTCCACCGCCAGGTCCGCAGTGTCGACATGCCAGATCAGCAGATGCTCACCCAGCGCCGAAACGCCAATCTCGGGCCGGGCGCGCCAGTGCTGGTTGGGCGCACCGAAGGGGAACACCTCATCGGCAACCTTCAACCGGCCCCACTTCCGGGAGGATGAACAGACCACCTCGAAGCGCCCCTCGACCACGCGTTTCGATTCCGGCGTGACGACGATGGGCGGGGGGACGATCGCGGCCAGACGTACCTTGTCGGCGGCGATCTCAGCCTCGGTCGGAGGCTTGAACAGGCTGTTCATCGGATCGTAAATTTCGCCGTCCGGCGTCAAGTACTGGCCCGGTTTCACATTGAGCGGGCACTCGCCGATATAGACCATTCGCGTTTCGGTGAAGTGCGGCTTGTCGAAGTCCGGCCCAAACCCCTCGCTTCGTGTCTCCATGCGCGTGTGGAGATCATGGGGCGTACCCCAAGTCTTGAACAGGCTATGCATGATGAGGGTCTCGCTCAGCTTCATCTTGCAGGACATTTCCGAAACAGAGGTCCCGTCGGTGGCCTGGGCAACCTTGTGCGTACACTCCTGAAGTCCAGAGACAGAGACCGCCTTGGCGAAAGCCGTGAACTCGGTCGGCAGTTGCTTGTACATGCAGAACTTGGAGTCCGGCATGTCCTGCCGTTTGTCGCCGGTCTGGGTCACCTGCCAGTAAGTAGGGGTCGTCTCACGACTCGCCCCGGCTGAGGGGGCTGGTGTGGAGACGATATCGGCGGGCTTGGCCTCGGCTCCCAGCAGGGCGACGGCCAGGGGCGCCGCCGTCAGCGCGAACCACGGACGCGCGTTGCGCCAATCTGATTTCCACATCGCTCGCCCCAACCCCAAGCTGGTGACGATGGGTCGCGCTCAGGCCAGGGTCAATCCGGACCGGTCAGGGACGCCTAGTTCAGCGACGCCTTCTTCACCGGAGCGGGCGGGAGCGGCGCGATGTTGACGCCCTCCTGCGCCAGTTCGCGGACCTCGGCGGGGGATGCCTCGCCGTAGATGCCGCGCTGCTCGGAGGCGCCGGCGTGGATGGCTCGGGCCTCGGCGGCGAAGTCCTCGCCGACATAGTCGAAGTTGTCTTCCACGTGCTGCCGCACCTGCGCCATCGCCTGCATCATCACCTCGCGGGCGGCGGGCGTCATGTCGGGGCTGTTGCGCTTGGTGCCGGCCACCATGGGGGCCATGATCTGCTTGGTGACCGCCGTGGAGCCGCAGGTCGGGCAGCCGATCTGGTCGGCGGCGGTCTGGGCCTCGTAGTCGTCCGACGAGCCGAACCAGCCCTCGAACTCGTGGGCGTGGTCGCAGGCCAGGGCATAGCGGATCATGCGAGGGCCGCGGGCGGGGCGAAGGCCCGTGCATTGGCGAGCGCCGGGATCGCCGACCGCGCCTTGGCGACGGCGGCCAGGTCGAGGTCCACCACCAGGACGCCGGGCTCGTCGTGGGCCAGTTCGCCGAGGATGTCGCCCCAGGGAGCGATGGCGATCGTATGGCCCCAGGTGCCGCGGCGATCCTCGTGGAAGCCGCCCTGGGCCGGGGCCAAAACGAAGCTGCCGGTCTCGATGGCCCGGGCGCGCAGCAGAATCTCCCAGTGCGCCTCGCCCGTCGGCCGGGTGAAGGCGGACGGGACCAGCATGACCTGGGCGCCGGCGAGCGCGAGGGCCCGATAGACCGCCGGGAAGCGCATGTCGTAGCAGATGGTCAGGCCGAGCGGGGTGTCGCCGGCCAGGGCCGTGACCGCCCGGTCGCCGGGCTCGTAGGTCTCGCTCTCCCGGGCGCTCTCGCCGGTGGGCAGGTCGACGTCGAACATGTGCAGCTTGTCGTAGGTGGCGGTGATCTCGCCGGCCGGCGAGATGAGCGCCGCGCGGTTGGCGGCCTTGCCGTCCTCGCGCAGCACCAGGGCCGAGCCGATCAGCAGCCAGACGCCGAGCTCCTTGGCCAGCGCCTGCAGCCCCAGCACCACCGGGTCTTCCGCCAGAGCTTTAAGCTGCGGCAGCAGGGCGGCCTTGTCCTTCTGCAGGATGTTGCTGGCCTCGGGCGTGGCGATGAAGGTCGCGCCCTGGGCCGCGGCCTCGCGCACCAGCGGCGTCAGGTGTTCGAGCGCCGCGGCGTGGCTGGCGGGGGTCCGGGTCTGGATCAGTCCGACGCGCAAGGTCATGGGTCCAGTTCTAGAGCGCTATTCGCTCCGATGAAATCGGAGCCGCGCTCTAGATTCATACTTGGCGCGCTTTCGGGCGGCGAACCGGTCTCCACTTCGCCTAAAGCGCGCTGGAAGCCCCTCAGCCCGACCTTGGCAAGGCTCAAGCGGCCAGCAGGGGGTCCAGCTTGCCGTCCCGTTCAAGGGCCATCATGTCGTCGCAGCCACCGATGTGTTCCTCGCCGATGAAGATCTGCGGGAAGGTGGCGCGGCCGCCCGACCGCTGCATCATTTCCTGGCGCTTCTCTGGATCGAAGGCGGCCTCGATCTCGGTGAACGCGACGCCCTTCTTCTCCAGCAGGGAGACCGCGCGGACGCAGTAGGGGCAGTAGGGCTTGGTGTAGATGGTGACTTGGCTCATGTCTCAACTAACGCCGAAAGGGGTTGATGGGTCCTATATGGGGGAGTTCGCGGCTTCTTTCACCCTGGCGACCACCGCCACGTCGACGCAGGCCGCGCCCGCCTTGAGCAGGGCCCGCGCGCAGCCTTCGAGGGTGGCCCCGGTGGTCATGACGTCATCAATCAGCAGGATTCGCCGTCCCGCCACCAGTTTCGCCCGCGACGGGGGCACGGCGAAGGCCGCCGCCACATTGCGCCGCCGCCCGCCGCCGGACTTGCCGCCCTGCGTCTGCGTGGCCCGCACACGGATGAGCGCGTCTGGCAGGTAGGGCACACCCGTGAGCCGGCTCAGCGGCCGGGCGATCTCGGCGGCCTGGTTGTAGCGGCGGCTGAACAGGCGGGTCGGATGCAGCGGCACCGGCGCGATGGCGTGGGCCTCGGCGATCAAGTCGCGGGCCGAGCGGCTGATCCAGCGGGCGAATAGGGGGGCCAGGTCGGTGCGGTCGGCGTGCTTGAGCTGCAGGATCGGCCCGCGCGAGGCGTCGTCATAGAGGCAGGCGGCCCGCGCGCGGGAAAAGGCGCGGGGCTTGGCCATGCAGGAAGCGCAGCGCACCCCCTCCCCTAAGGCGTAGTCGAAGGGCGTGCCGCAACCGTCACAGACCGGATCGTCGAGGAAGGTGATCTGGCTCCAGCCGCTCGCCGTGAGGCCCGTGGCCAGCGGCCGGGGCCCGTCATCCAGGGACTGGGGCGGGAATAAAAGGTCCAGGGCGGACCGCGCGGCGGATTTCATGCGCGGCCCTGGTTTCCACCAGGCCTCCGACACGCCATCTTGCAGGCTCATGTCCGCCCCGCCCCTGCTCTTCGACCGCGCCCAGCTGCGCGCCCGCCTGACCCGCGCCGCACCCGGCTACGGAAACGCCGACTTCCTCAAGCGCCGCGCGGCGGAGGACGCCGTGGTGCGCCTGGAGGCGATCCTGCGGGACTTTCCCCGCGCCGTCGACCTCGGAGCCCGCAATGGGGCGTTCCGCGAGGCCTTGGCCTCGAGCGACGCCGCCAGCCGGGTGGCCCTGCTGGTGGAGGCCGACCTGTCTCCCGCCATGCTGGCCGGCCGGGGCGGCCCCCGGATCGTGGCCGACGAAGAGCGCCTGCCCTTCGCCTTCGGATCGCTGGATTTGGTGGTCTCGACGCTGGCCCTGCACTGGACCAATGACGTGGTCGGCGCCCTGATCCAGATCCGCCGGGCCCTGAAGCCGGACGGACTGTTCATCGGCTCGATGTTCGGCGGCGCGACCCTGACCGAGCTGCGGGCCTCCCTGCTGTCGGCGGAGATCGAGCTGACCGGGGGCGCGGCCAGCCGCATCTCCCCCTTCGCCGACGCCTATGATGCGGCCGGGCTGCTTCAGCGGTCCGGGTTCGCCCTCCCCGTCGCCGACGTCGACAAGGTGACCGTGCGCTATTCGCACCCCATCAAGCTGCTGGCCGACCTGCGGGCCATGGGGGAGACCAGCGTCCTGGCCGATCGTCACCCCCGGGCGCTCACCAAGACCGTGCTGGCCCGCGCCATGGAGCTCTATGTCGAGCGGTTCGCAGAGCCGGACGGCCGGGTTCCCGCCACGTTCGAGATCCTCACCCTCACCGGCTGGACGCCGGACGCCAGCCAGCAACAGCCCCTCAAGCCCGGCAGCGCCAAGATGCGGCTGGCCGACGCCCTGGGGGTGGTCGAACAGCCGCTGCCGAGGGACGAGGACTGACTCAGCTTCCTTCTCCCGCAGGGGGAGAAGGATTCACATAGTCGACGCAGCCTGCTCTGGTCCTACGCCGCGATCGCCTCGTCCGCCTGCGCCCGGGCGAAGTCCGGGTAGAAGCGGGCCATCATCCGGCTCGTGTAGCAAACGAGGCGGGGGAAGCGCTCGGCCCGGCGGCGCAGGGGGGAGTCGAAGAAGGGCGTCAGCATCCCGGCCAGGGTGGCGAAGACGAAGGCGTCCACGCTGGTGGGCTCGTCGCCCATCATGAAGGGCTTGTCGCCGAGCAGGGCGTCAAGCGCCATCAGGGAGCGGGCCGCCAGCGCCAGGATCTCGTGCTCGGAATGGCGGCCGACGCCGACGGCGCGGATATTGGCCGAGACCGCCTCCAGGAGCTGGGCCTTCAGCACCGGCCGCGCGGTCTCGGGCGCGGTGTCGAACCAGTGGGCGGGCCCCTTGTCGAAGTTCTCCGGCAGCAGGAAGCGGAAATAGCCGGAGGTCCAGGCCAGGTGGTTCTCGCACATCCGCTCGATGGCCCAGGCCTGGGCGCGCTGCACGGTGTCGAGGCCAGCGTCCAGGTCCACGCCATAGCGGGCCTCGAGGTGGCCGCGGATGAAGGTGGAGTCGGCGATCTTCTCGCTAGCGTCCTCGATGTAGGGCAGCTGGCCCTTGGGGGAGTCCTCGCGCCAGCCCTGGACCTTCACATAGGCCACGCCCGCCATCTGCAGGTGGATCTCGCTCTTGGTCACATAGGGGCTGACTTCCGGCAGGCCGAAGCCTTCGCCGCAGGCATAGAGGGTGATCAGCTTGGTCATGGCGTTTCTCCGGTTGCGTTGATCCCGGTTCTATTGCCATCCTGCTGCCAACATGGTGGCAGCAGTGGTGGAGCTTCTGGACGAATGAGACGCGCCGACCGCCTGTTCCAGATCATCCAAATCCTGCGTCGCTCCCGGCGTCCGGTGACCGCCGACGCGCTCGCCGAGGAACTGGAGACCTCCAAGCGCACCGTCTATCGCGACGTCGCCGACCTGATGGCCCAGCGGGTGCCGGTGCGGGGCGAGGCGGGCATCGGCTATGTGCTGGACCAGGGCTATGACCTGCCGCCGCTGATGCTGACGCCCGACGAGATCGAGGCCGCGGTGCTGGGCGCGCAATGGGTGGCTGGCCGCGGCGACCCGGCCCTGGCCATGGCCGCCCAGGACCTGATCGCCAAGATCAGCGCCGCGATCCCCGAGCGCCTGCGCCCCTATATCGACGCTCCGTCGCTGGGCGCCGCCAAGTCCTGGAAGCTGCAGCCCGACGCCATCGACATGGCCCAGGTCCGCGCCCAGATCCACGCCGGCCGCAAGATCGCCATCCACTACAAGGACGAGCAGGGTCGCGACAGCGAGCGCACCATCTGGCCGGTGACCATCGGCTATCACGACACTGTCCGGATGCTGATGGCCTGGTGCGAGATGCGCCAGGACTTCCGCTCGTTTCGCGCCGACCGGGTGACGGGAGCCGCGTTCCTTGAGGACCGCTATCCCGAACGCCCCGCCGTGCTGCGGGCCAAGTGGCGCCGCGTGATGGACGAGCGGCGGGCGGAAATGGTGAAGGCGTGGAAGAAGACCGAAGCGGCGGACAAGCCCTAGCCCCCTCCGTCTCTTCGCTGCGCTCAGATCCACCTCCCCCGAACCAGCCTGCGGCCTGGGGGAGGAAATAGAAGCGCCAAATTCCTCCCCCAGCGCGAAGCGCGTATCGGGGGAGGTGGCGCGCGCGTCAGCGCGTGACGGAGGGGGCTAGGCCCTCGGTCGTCGCGCGTCATCCAGCGTCACCAACACATCGGCCCGCCCCGGCATCTCAGCCAGGATGTGGCGCGTCAGGCGTTCGTAGTGGGCGATGAAGTCGGCGACTTGGTCGTCGGTCATGGCGCGCTTGAGGTTGCCGCCCTCGCGGGCCAGGCGGGCGCGGAGCTTGGCCTCCTGTTCCTGGCGCCAGGCCAGAACCACCTCGAAGCTGGGCGCCTTCAGCAGAACCAGCAGGCCGATGCGGGCGAAGAGCGCCTGGTAGGGGCCGGCGAGGGCGGCGTTGACGAAGGTCCGCCAGCGGCCGTCAGCGTCGCGCTCGCGCTCCAGGGCGTTGATCGGCGCGGCGACATCGGCCTGCGGGACCGCCCCGACGCACCAGCCTTCGAAAAGGATCACGTCCACCGGTCCAGAGGCGGGAACACCGTCTGGCCGGCGGTCGTCGGCGGCCTTGTCGAAGGCCGGAAGCCGGGTCTCGTCGGAGCGGGCCAGGCCGTCGAGGACCGCCAGGCCAAGCTCGACATCGTGGGTTCCGGGGACGCCCCGCGTCGCCAGCAGCGGATGGATCTCGCGCGCCAGCGCCTGGCGCTCCGCATGGGTCAGGTAGAGGTCGTCCAGCGACAGGGCGGCCACCACCAGGCCGTGGTCCTCCAGCATCGCGCGCAGGACCGCGGTGAGGGTGGACTTGCCGCTGGCCTGGGCGCCGCAGATGCCAACCACGAGACCCGGTTCCCCGACCTGGGACAAGATCCGCTCGGCGAGGGGCGAGCAGATCGCCAAGGCGGTCTCGGCGAAGTCCGGCGGCAGGCCCTCGGCGGCGATGAAGTCAGTGAGCCAGGGGTCCACGCCGGCTCCCATGGTCAGATGAGATCGCGCAGCCAGGCCACCAGCGGCGCGTCAGCCGGCGGCATAGGATAGTCGCCAAGCTTGGACGGCTTCACCCAGGCCAGCGCCGCATGTTCCTTGGCGGTGATCACGCCCTCCCACCGGCGGCACAGATAGAGCGGCATCATCAGGTGGAAGGTTTCATAGCTATGACTGGCGAAGACGAAGGGCGCCAGGCAGGCCTGGGTGATGACGATGCCCAACTCCTCCTCCAGCTCGCGGATCAGGCATTGCTCCGGGGTCTCGCCCGGCTCCAGCTTGCCGCCCGGAAATTCCCAGAGGCCGGCCAACTGCTTGCCCTCCGGCCGCTGGGCGATCAGCACGCGACCGTCGCTATCGATCAGGGCGGCGGCGGCGACAAGCACCATGGGTTTGGGATCGGCCATGACGCCTGCATCGCGGGGCTTGGCGAGAAATGCAACAGCTGGAGGCCGATTGACGCGCGGTGACGGTGGCGTCGCGCGATCAGCCGGGTAGTCTAGGAACCAAGGCCCTCCAGAGGCCCGGGAGACGCCGGTGATCGACCTCTACTATGCCGCCACGCCCAACGGCTGGAAGATCAGCATCATGCTGGAGGAGTGTGGGCTGCCTTACACGGTCCACCCGGTGAACCTGGGGCGCGGCGAGCAGTTCGCACCGGACTTTCTGAAGCTCAGCCCCAATAACCGCATCCCGGCGATCGTCGATCAGGACCCGGAGGACGGCGGAGCCCCGATCCCGATCTTCGAGACCGGGGCGATCCTGGTCTATCTGGCCGAGAAGACCGGGCGCTTCCTGCCCGCCGATGTGCGGGGGCGCTCAGCGGTGATGCAGTGGCTGATGTGGCAGGTGGGGGGCCTGGGGCCGATGCTGGGCCAGAACGGCCACTTCAAGCTCTACGCCCCGGAGAAGATCGCCTACGCCATCGACCGCTATGAGCGCGAGGCCGCCCGGCTGTACGGCGTGCTGGATGGCCAGTTGGCGCGGACCGGCGCCTATGTGGCGGGCGACGACTATTCCATCGCCGACATGGCCTGCTTCCCCTGGCTGATCACCCACAAGGCCCAGGGCTTCACCCTGGACGACTATCCCAACCTCAAGCGCTGGTTCGCCGCGGTGCGGGCCCGGCCCGGCGTGGTGGCGGGCACCGCCGTCGGGCGGATGGCGCGGCCGGGCGAGATGGACGCGCAGACCAAGCAGAACCTCTTTGGGATCGCCGCAAAATGATCGAGTGCTTCTTCGACTGCTCCAGCCCCTGGACCTATCTGGCCTTCCACAACCTGCAGCCGATGGCCGCTGAGCTGGGGGTGGAGATCGAATGGCGGCCGATCCTGGTGGGCGGCATCTTCAACACCGTGAACCCCTCGGTCTATGAGCAAAGGGCGACGCCGGTGCCCGCCAAGGCCCGATACATGAAGAAAGATCTGGAGGACTGGGCGCGCCACTCGGGGATCGCCATCACATTTCCGCCCAAGGTCTTCCCGGTGAACAGCGTCAAGGCCATGCGCGGCTGTATCTGGCTGGCGCCGCAGGGCAAACTCCTCGCCTTCGCCGACGCGGTGTTCAGGGCCTATTGGACCGACAACCTGGACATCTCCCAGGACGCGGTGCTGGCGGCGGTGTGCGAGAGCGTCGGGGTCGACCCGGCCGCCCTGCTGGCCGGGATCGCCGAGCCGGCGGTGAAGGACCAGTTGCGCCTTAACACCGAGGAGGTGGTCGCCCGCGGCGGCTTCGGCTCGCCGACCATCTTCGTGAACCGCACTGACATGTACTTCGGCAACGACCGCCTGCCCCTGATCCGCGATGCGGTCCTGGCCGCCCAGGAGACCGCCTGATGCCCAACCGCGACCTGACCCCATCGACCCCCGCAGAGGCCAGCCTCTCCAGCGCTGGCCTCGCGGCCATCGACGCCTATCTGCAGGGGCTGGTGGATAAGGGGGTGGCCGCCGGCTACGTCACCCTGACCGCGCGGCACGGCAAGCTGGCGCATCGCAGCAGCATAGGAATGAAGGACATCGCCAGGGGCGAGCCGATGGCGGCCGACACGATGTTCCGCATCTTCTCCATGACCAAGCCGGTGACAGCGGTCGCCATGATGATCCTTCATGACCAGGGCCTGTGGTCGCCGGATGACCCCATCGAGAAACACCTGCCGGCCTTCTCGGGCGCCAAGGTGTTCGGCGGCCTGGACGAGGACGGAAAGCCGATCCTGATCCCCGCCGATCACCCCCCGACCCTGCGCGAACTGCTGACCCATACGGCGGGCCTGACCTACGGCCGCGAACCGATGGGCGGGCTGGAGAAACTGTACGAGGCCGCCGACGTCTGGCGCTCGGCCGACCTGGCCGAGATGGGCGCCAAGCTGGGCAAGCTGCCCCTGGCATATCAGCCCGGAACCAAGTGGGTCTATTCCCTGGCCATGGACGTCCAGGGGGCGATCATCGAGACGCTGTCGGGCCAGACCCTGCCGGCCTTCATGCAGGAAAAGATCTTCGGCCCGCTGGGCATGGTGGACACCGCCTTCCACACCCCGCCGGAGAAGAAGGGGCGCCTGGCCACCCTCTACCGCACCAGCAAGAGCCGGGGCCTGGTGGCCCTGGAGGGCAACCCGCTGCTGCGCGACTACGACGCGCCGCCGGCCCTCGCGTCCGGCGGCGGCGGCCTGGTGTCAACGGCCGGCGACTATGCCCGCTTCGCCCAGATGCTGGCCAATGGCGGCGAGTTCGCGGGCAAGCGGATCGTCAGCCAGGCGGCAGTGAAGCAGATGATGACCAACCAGCTCTCCGACGAGATGCTGGAGGCGCGCTACGGCATCGGCCTGCAGCAGATCCGGCCGGGCTTCGGCTTCGGCTACAACGGTGTGGTGTTCACCGATCCGGAGAAGGCCGGGGTGCCTGCGGGGCTAGGCACCTATCACTGGGACGGGGCGGCGGGGACCTGGTTCTGGGTTGATCCTACCAACGACCTGATCTTCGTGGGCATGGTGCAACTTTTCTCTGAGACCGCGCCGGCCTGCCAGGCCAAGACCCAGACCCTGATGGCCGACGCCATCCTGCAGGAGGTGCATTCGTGAGCCGCGAGACCATCCTCGAGCCCGACCTGCCGATCGTCGATCCGCACCATCACCTGTGGGACCGGCCGGCCGCCCTGATAGCCGCCCTGCCACCGCCCAAGCACGGGTTCGAGCATGTGACGCGGCGCGTGCCGCGCTATCTGCTGGACGAGCTAATGGCGGACATGAAGCGCGGCCATAACGTGATCGCCACCGTCTACATGGAGTGCGGCTCCATGTACCGGCGCAGCGCCTCACCGGCCATGCGGCCGGTCGGTGAGACCGAGTTCGTCAATGGCGTGGCGGCCATGTCGGCCAGCGGCCTCTATGGCGATGTCCTGGCCTGCGCCGGGATCGTCGGCCACGCCGACTGCAATCTGGGCGCGGGCGTCCGCGAGGTGCTGGAGGCCCATATTGCCGCCGGCGGCGGGCGCTTCCGCGGCATCCGCCAGAGCGCGTCGTCCGATCCCGACAAGGACGTCCTGGGGCCGCTGGCCCGGCAGGAGGGGGGCCTCTACATGTCGGCCAAGTTCCGCGAGGGGTTCGCACAGTTGGCGCCGCTCGGCCTCTCCTTCGACGCCTGGATGCTGGAGCCGCAACTGCCCGACCTGATCGACCTGGCCAAGGCCTTCCCCGACACCCAGATCGTGCTGGATCACGTCGGCACGCCCCTGGGGATCGCCAGCTACGCCGGCAAGCGGGAGGAACGCTTCCCGATCTGGAAGGCGAACATCCTGAAGCTGGCCGAACTGCCCAATGTGGCGGTGAAGCTGGGGGGCCTGGCCATGGTGTTCCCCGGCTTTGACTCCTTCATGTCCGATCCGCCGACCTCGTCGGAGGCGCTGGCGGCGGAGTGGAAGCCCTATATCGAGACCTGCATCGAGGCCTTCGGGCCGGAGCGCGGCATGTTCGAGAGCAACTTCCCCGTCGATATCGGCAGCTGCGACTACGACGTGCTGTGGAACGCCTTCAAGGTGCTGACCAAGGGCGCCTCGGCGGCGGAGAAGACCGCGCTGTATTCCGGCACGGCCACCAAGATCTATCGCCTCGACCTATGAGAGAGCTTCTGTTCCAGGGGACCACTCGGACCTGGGTGCATCCCGAGACCGTGTCCGTCGGCCGCCTGCCCGCGCGCGCCAGTTTCATGCCCTATGGCGATGGGCGGAGCGCCCTGGCGCGGGGCCCCTCCCCCTTCGTCCGCTCGCTGAACGGCGACTGGAGGTTCACGCTGGTGGACCGGCCCGAGGCCATCCCTCGAGACTTTGCCCGCGCAGAGTTCGATGACGGCGATTGGGGCCGGCTGCCCGTGCCGTCCAACTGGACGATGCATGGCCACGACAAGCCGCACTACACCAACGTCCAGATGCCCTTCCCCCTGGCCGCGCCCAATGTGCCCGACGAGAACCCGACGGGTCTGTACCGCACAGCCTTCGAGGTTCCCGCCGACTGGGACGGGCGGCGCATCGTGCTGCGGATTGGGGCGGCCGAGAGCGTGCTCTATGTCTGGGTGAACGGCCTTGCAGTGGGGATGGGCAAGGACAGCCGGCTGCCGCAGGACTTCGACGTCACCAGCTTCGTCACGCCGGGCGGGAAAAACCTGCTGGCCTGCGCCGTCGTGAAGTGGTCGGACGCCTCCTATATCGAGGACCAGGACCAGTGGTGGATGGGGGGCATCCACCGCGACGTCGAGCTGATCGCGTCGGCCCCCACCCACATCGCCGACGTCTTCGCCCGCGCCGGGTTGGAGGACGATTTCGTCTCCGGGACCCTGGGCGTCACCGTGAAGCTGGGCTTCCCGGGCGACCCCGACAACGGCTGGGAGGTGGAGGCGCAGCTCTATGACGGGGAAGTGCCCGTTCTGGACGCGCCGCTCCGCAAGAAGGTCTGGTCGGCGGTGAAAGGACACAGTCCCTACCGCCCGGCTCTCGGCCAAGTGACGCTGGAAGCCGCCGTGCCCGCGCCGCGCCGGTGGTCGTCGGAGACGCCGAACCTCTACACCCTGGTGGTCACCCTGCATCGCGGCGACGGGCCGGCGGTGGAGGCCACGAGCGTCCGCGTCGGCTTCCGCCGCGTGGAGCTGGGCGACCGCGAGCTGCTGATCAACGGCAAGCCCGTGCTGATCGCCGGCATGAACCGCCACGAGCACCATCCCACGCGGGGTAAGGCCATCACCCGCGAGGACATGCTGGCCGACGTGTTGTTGATGAAGTCGTTCAACGTCAACGCGGTGCGCACCAGCCACTATCCGAACCATCCCGCCTGGTACGAGCTCTGCGACGAATACGGCCTCTACCTGGTGGACGAGGCCGACATCGAGAGCCACGACTTCCTGCACGGTCTCTGCCGCGATCCCCGCTACGCCAGCCAGTTCCTGGAGCGCGGCCTGCGCATGGTGGAGCGCGACAAGAACCATCCCAGCATCATCCTCTGGTCGCTGGGCAACGAGAGCGGCTATGGCCCCAACCACGACGCCATGGCCGGCTGGATCCGCCAGTACGACCCCTCGCGGCCCCTGCACTATGAGGGCGCCATCTGGGGCTGGGACCCGAGCGCGGCCCTGCAGCACATTGCGGCGGTGGGCGGGCTGAAGGCGGGCGGCGCGCCGGGGGCCGTGGCCAGCGACATCGTCTGTCCCATGTATCCTCCCATCGAGAACATTGTGGCCTGGGCCAAGGCCGACGACCCGGCCGACCGGCGGCCGATGATCCTGTGTGAATATTCCCACGCCATGGGCAATTCGAACGGCAGCCTGTCGGACTATTGGGAGGCCTTCGAAAACCACCGCGGCCTGCAGGGCGGCTTCATCTGGGAGTGGGTCGATCACGGCATCGCCCAGGTGACGCCCGACGGCCAGCCGTTCATGGCCTATGGCGGCGACTTCGGGGATGCGCCCAACGACCTCAACTTCTGCTGCGACGGCATCGTCGGCGCCGACCGGGCGCCACACCCGGCGCTGTGGGAGTTCAAGACACTGGCCCAGCCTGTGGGTGTAGCCTGGGACGGCGAGCGGCTGGCGGTCACCAACAAGCGGGACTTCACGACGCTCGAGGATTTGACTGGAGCGTGGACGCTGGAGGTCGATGGGCGAGTGGTGGCGGAGGGTTCGCTGCTCCGGCTGCCGACCGCACCCGGGGCGACAGAGAGCGTGGCGCTCGATCTGCCGAGGCCAGAGATTGAGGCGGGGCAGGAAGCCTTCCTGATGGTCCGCTTCGCCCTGGCGCAGGCGACCGCCTGGGCTCAGGCCGGTCACGAATTGGCCTGGGCGCTACTGCCGGTCAGCTTGCCGGTAAAGGCCAGCCCGCCGCCGGAACGCCTGACCGGAACCCTGGTGCTGGCGGAGACCGACGAGACGGTGCGGGTCAGCGGCGATGGGTTCGAGGTGGTGTTCTCCAAGGCCACTGGAACTCTGGAGCGCTACCTCTGGCGCAACCATCCGCTGGTGCTGGAGGGACCGCGCTTGCAGGTCTGGCGCGGGGCCACCGACAACGACGGCATCAAGGGCTGGAGCAACCAGGACACCAAGCCGCTCGGCCGCTGGCTGGCGGCGGGGCTGGACGCCCTTGTGCCCGGCGCGGCGAAGATCGAGGTCGCCGAGGCGGCGGGCAGCGTCGTGGTCACCGTTCAGCAGACCTGGGCCAGCGCTCACCTCGCCGAGGCCATCACCCATCGCCAGGACTACAGGGTCACCCCCGATGGCCGGGTGGCCGTGACCAACCGCTTCGAGGTGGCCCCCGAACTGACCGACCTGCCGCGCCTGGGCGTCACCCTCGCCCTGCCCGAGGGCTTCGAGCAGTTGGCCTGGTTCGGACGCGGCCCGGGCGACACCTATGTCGACCGCAAGGCCGCCGGTTGGATCGGACGGTTCGAGGGGACGGTGAGCGGCCAGTACGTGCCCTATGTCCTGCCGCAGGAACACGGCAACCGGACGGACGTGCGCTGGCTGGCGGTGGAAGGACCGGAGGCGGGGCTGGTGTTCGTGGCTGCGTGCGAAGGCTCGGCCAGCCACTTCACCCCGGCCGACCTGTTCGCCGCCAAGCACACCACAGACCTGACGCCGCGCGCCGAGACCTGGATCAATCTCGACATCCGCCAACGCGGCCTGGGCACCGCGAGCTGCGGCCCCGACACGCTGGATCGCTACAAGATCGGCGGCGGCGTCCACGTCCTGAACTACGAGATCCGGCCTTATGCGGCGGGTGACGATCCGGGCGTGGTGGCGCGGAGCTGATCCCTCCTCTCCCACTTTTGGGAGGGGAGAGAGCGCTCCCGGCGCCGCACCTGCGAAGGAGCTGAGCCGTATTCGGTTGACTTCCGAGCCTTCGCGGCCCATATAAGCCCCGCGCTGCAGCAATTCGCGGCGCTATGGCGCTCCAGCCGCGTGATGGGATCGACGAAGGTCCCAGCCTGTCGAGCGCCGAAAGAGATCGCATAGATCGCCCCGCCACGCGGGGGCTTTCCACAAATCACCCGCGTCTTCGCGACCCTCGCCCCCGGCGAGCGGCCGCATTCGGCGCATATGTGAAAGATACACACGTTTTGACCAAGTTCACCGACTTCGGCCTCGCTCAACCCTTGCTGAAGGCCCTGGCCGACGAAGGCTACGTCACCCCCACCCCCATCCAGACCCAGGCCATTCCCGGCGTCATGACCGGCAAGGACCTGCTGGGCATCGCCCAGACCGGCACCGGCAAGACCGCCGCCTTCGCCCTGCCGATCCTGCATCGCCTGGCCGCCGACCGTAAGCCGGCGCCGCGCCGCGGCTGCCGCGTCCTGGTGCTCTCCCCCACCCGCGAACTCGCCACCCAGATCGGCGAGAGCTTCAAGACCTACGGCAAGCACCTGGGCGTCTCCGTCGCCGTCGTGTTCGGCGGCGTGAAGTACGGCGGCCAGATGCGTGCGCTCGCCGGCGGCGTCGACGTGCTGGTGGCCACCCCCGGCCGCCTGATCGACCACTTGGGCGAAAAGACCATCACCCTGGGCGGCGTCGAGATCTTCGTTCTCGATGAAGCCGACCAGATGCTGGACATGGGCTTCATCCTGCCCATCCGCCGCATCGTGAAGTACCTGCCCAAGGAACGGCAGAACCTGTTCTTCTCCGCCACCATGCCCACCGAGATCGGCAAGCTGGCCGGCGAACTGCTCAACCCCAACCCCCTGAAGGTCTCGGTCACCCCGCAGGCCACCACCGTGGAACGGGTCGACCAGAAGGTGATCTTCGTAGAGACGGCCCGCAAGCGCGCCCTGCTCTGCGAACTGTTCGCCGAAAAGAACTTCAAGCGCGTCATCGTCTTCACCCGCACCAAGCGCGGCGCCGACCGGGTGGCCAAGTCCCTGGAAGCCGCTGGCGTCGAAGCCGCGGCCATCCACGGCGACAAGAGCCAGGGCCAGCGGGAACGCGCGCTCGCCGCCTTCAAGGCCGGTGACGTCCGCGCCCTGGTGGCCACCGACATCGCCGCCCGCGGCATCGACGTCGACGCCGTGACCCACGTCGTGCAGTACGAACTGCCCAACGTGCCGGAGAGCTACGTCCACCGGATCGGCCGTACGGCCCGCGCCGGGGCCGGCGGTTCGGCCGTGGCCTTCTGCGCCGACGACGAACGCAACCTGCTGCGCGACATCCAGAAGGTGACGCGCCAGAACATCCCCACCGAGGAACGCCGCGGCGATCGCGCCCTGATGGTCATGACGCAAGCCATGCCGGAAGTGGCCGCCGAGCGGGCCGAGGCCGGCCGCAAGAACCACGGCGGCGACCGCAACGGCGCCGGCGGCACCCGCAAGCCGCAGAACCGCAGCGACCTGCCGGGCGGCCTGCGCGCCCAGCGCAACCGTCCCGCCAAGGGTCACGGCGGCGGCAATGGCGGCGGCGGCGGCGATCGCCACCCCCACGGCGCCCGCACCGGCGGCGAGCGGGCCTCCACCACCCCCATCAGCCAGGCGGCCTTCAAAGGCCCCAAGCGCGAAGCTGGCGCCGCGGCCCCGGCCAAGCGCTGGAGCCCCATCGACTAGGGGGCGGGCTGACCTGATCTGAGATTACGAAACGCCCCGTGGCTTCGCCGCGGGGCGTTTTGCTGCCTGCCTAGAACCGCGTCGAAAGCGAGAAGAACGGACGCCAGGTCTTCTTGCGGCGGTCATAGGGGGTGCGGGTCAGGGGGCGGGCGGCCTCGACCGTGAAGGTGGCGCGATCGCCCACCCGGGCGCGGACACCGGCGCCGGTGGAGGCGAGGTCCGCGTCACCGCCCGAACGCTTCAGATTCCACACCTTGCCCACATCGAAGAAGCCGTAGCCCTGCAGGAAGCTGAAGGGGCCGCGCTTGGGGCTGAAGCCGGCGCGCAGCTCAGCCGACCCGGCCACCCCCTGGTCGCCGCCGATCTCGGCATAGTTATAGCCCCGTCCGTACGGCGCGCCGCCGACCACGAACTCCTCCGACGACAGCAGGCGGTTCGGAGACCACTGGCCGTCGGCGCTCAGGAACAGGCCTGCCCAGGGGCCGAGGTCGCGATAGTGCGCGCCGTGGACATTGAGCTTCACGAACTGGCGCGACGCGTCGGCGCGCGAGAGCCCCTCCCCGGGCTGGCTGCCGGGCTTGCCGCGCTGGCCGGCCGAGACCTGGGCGAAGACGTTGCTGGAGCGCCCCGGCGCGCTGACGTCGGCGTTGAGCGCGCCGCGCAGCACCACGACGTTGTCGGCATAGCCGCCGGTGTCGGTCCAGTCCTGCTCGATGTGCCGCGCCTGCAGGGTGGCCTGGGTCCAGGCGTTGACCCGGCGGTCGCGCTTCAAGGGCTTCAGGTAGCTGACGCTGGCGGCGAGGCTGTCGCTGCCCACATCGTTGGATATCGGGTTTGCCCCGTCCCGGGCCTTGGCGACGCCGATGGAGCCGCGCAGGCGCGACCCGCCGCCGAGCGGGGTAGAATAGCTCACCTCGCCATAGGTGTAAGCGCGCGGATCGTTGGGCACGCTGAGAACCGCCAGGGCGAGTTGGTCGCCGGGACGGATCACGGAGTTCTTCGCCGCGCGGCCATAGGCCTGCCAAGGCCCGCTAGTCTTGGGGCCGCGGTTGTCGACATAGGCGGAGACGGCGAGGGGTTTGAGACTGGCCACCGCCACCAGCCGGTGGCGGGCGGGATCGTCCAGCACCGGCTCCAGCGAGGTCTTGATCTGAACGCCAGGCTCGTCGCCGGCCAGGCTCAGCCGGCGCTCAAGCTCCGCCAGCCGCAGGGGGCGGAGTTCGGCAAGCCCCTTGAGATAGGGCGACGCGGCCGGGGCGCCGATGCCCGTCAGGTCCACGGCGCTGATATAGCCCTCATAGATCCGGATCCGCGCGACCCCGGTCCCAGGCGCCTGAGACGGAACCACGGCGCGGGACAGGAAATAGCCATCCGCGCGGTACTTGTCGGTGATAGCGGTCGCTATGGTCACCAGGTCGGCGGTGCTGACCTCGCGGGTGAGATAGGCCTGGTACAGCGGGGCGAGATCGCCGGGTTTGTAGACGGTGAGGCCTTCGAGGCTGACGGCATTGAGCTGGAAGCAGCCACTGTCGGGCTTTCCGCAGGCCGCCTCCGGAGTCGCTTCGTCCTGGGGCCAGGCGAAGACTGGAAGCGACAGGAACATGCCCGCGGCGATGAGCATGGCGATACGGACAGGCCAGTCCGCCGAGCGCCACGCTGCTGCACCTGACCACCCCAACGCCTTGCCACTCCCCGAAACACCAACCTCGTTCGTGACGGAACATGGTGAACGAGACCCTAATGGTCGGAATTTTTCTCCCGCCTTAGCAAAGACTTAGCCACAGCCGCGCCATTTGTGACGGGAAGGCCAATTTTTCGCTCCACAAATTGGGGGTACCCATGCGTTGCACATCCCTGCTCCTCGCCTGTTCGGTCTTCGCGTTTTCCGCGGCTTCCGCCCAGGCCGCAGAGTGGCGACTGGTGGAGCTCAACGGCACGGTCCGCATCGCCGTCCCCGGGGCCGAGGTCGCGCCGGCGAGGCTGAACCAGGCGGTTCCCACGGGCTCCAGCATCACCACCACGCTCGGCGCGCGCGCGGCCCTCGACAACGGACTGCAGCATATCGTCGTGGGGCCTAACAGCCGCATGACCGTGGCGCCGGATTCCGGGGGGTTCACCCGGGTGATGCAGGATCTCGGCGCCGTGATGTTCAAGGTCGACAAGCAGAAGGCGCCCCACTTCCGCGTGGACACCCCCCTGCTGGCCGCCATCGTCAAGGGCACCACCTTCACCGTGGTGGTGAGCCCGCAGGCAGACTCGGTCAACGTGGCCGAAGGGTTGGTGGAAGTTCGCTCCAACGCCACCGACATGGCCGGCGATGTGCCGGCCGGCTCCACGGGCGCGGTGTCGCGCGACGCGCCCCAATCGGTGCAGGTAAGCGGCACGATGACCCCCACCAGCGGAGAAGCGCCGGCCGTAAAGATTGAGCCGCTGGACTACAAAATCGTATCTGGCGGGTTGGTGGACTCCGGCGCCCCCGCGATGCCTTCGAGCGCAACCCTCGCCGTGGCCTCAGGCAATGCCTCAGCCGCAGCCTCACCAGCCGCGGAGACCGGATCGCCCGCCACGCCCGCGCTCGACGTCGCCCAGAACGACCGCACCCCTCAGGCGGCGTTCATTGGTGCGGTCAATGTGGGGAGCACTCCGGAATCCGCCGGAGGTAGCGCGAACTCCAGCGGGAGCGAACACACCGGCGGCAATGGGAACAACGGAAACGGCAACAGCGGCGGCTCGACCGAGACCGGGACCACCACGGCCAACGGCAATGGGAACAACGGCAACGGGAACGGAAGCGGCGGCGGCTCCACCGAGACCGGGACCACCACGGCCAACGGCAACGGCAATGGGAACAGTGGCAACGGGAACGGCAACGGCGGCGGCTCCACCGAGACCGGGACCATCACGGCCAACGGCAACGGCAATGGGAACAACGGCAACGGGAACGGCAACGGCGGCGGCTCCACCGAGCCCGGGACCACCACGGCCAACGGCAACGGCAATGGGAACAACGGCAACGGGAACGGAAACGGCGGCGGCTCCACCGAGACCGGGACCACCACGGCCAACGGCAACGGCAATGGGAACAACGGCAACGGGAACGGAAACGGCGGCGGCTCCACCGAGACCGGGACCACCACGGCCAACGGCAACGGCAATGGGAACAATGGCAACGGGAACGGAAACGGCGGCGGCTCCACCGAGACCGGGACCATCACGGCCAACGGCAACGGCAGTGGGAACAACGGCAACGGGAACGGCAACGGCAACGGTGGATCGAACAGTGTCATCACGACCGTCGACGGCCTGACCGAGGCACTTTCGGGCAACGGCAAGGGGCGCGGCCCGAAGTGACTCTATGGGGTGATCTGATCGGTCGGCTGCGACCACAAGTCGGCCTGGCGGCCGTCGCCGCCGGCGTCGCGCTCGCCATGCTGAGTGGAATGCTGACGCCTGTCGACGACGGCCTGGCCACTCTGCGGTTTCAGGCTCTGCAGCGGGCGCCAAGCCATCAGATCACGGTCGTCGAGATTGACGTTCCCAGCCTGCGGGCCGCGGGGCACTGGCCCTGGGGGCGAGATCGCTTCGCCACCGCCATCGGCAACCTGCAGGCGGCGGGCGCCAAGGTGGTGGCCTTCGATGTCGACTTCAGCGCCACCTCCACCTCGGCCAGGGACGCGGCTCTGGCCGACGCTATCGCGGCTCGGCCGGGCTCCGTCATCCTGCCGACCTTCGTCCAGCCGGTGCGCGGGACCGATGGCGGCTCCAGCCTGGTCGAAACCTCGCCGCTGCGTGGCCTCTCGACTGAGGCCCTGCTGGCCAGCGTGAACATCCCTGTGGACGCCGATGGCCGCGTGCGCCGCTACACCTATGGCTTTGGCGCAGAGGACACCTATCGCCCCTCCATGGGCGCCTCGTTGGCCCAGACACCTCTGCAGCGGCGGGACAGCTTCCTGATCGACTATGGCGCAAGGGTGCGCGAGATCGATCACCTGAGCTTTGACGACGTTTACAGCAACCGTTTCGATCCGAAGCTGGTGCGGGGACGGTCCATCCTCATCGGAGCCACGGCCCTCGAACTGGGCGACGAGTTCGCGACACCACAGGCTGGCACGGTGAACGGGGTCTATATCCACGCCCTGGCCTTCGAGAACCTGACCAGCGGTCGAGCCCTCATGGCGCCGCCGGCCTGGATGACCTTCGCCCTCGCCTGCCTGCTGATCCTGCTCCTGCGCGCCGACCGTGAGCTATCCCTCGGAGCCCTGACGCGTCGGCACATCGCGGCCGGCGTCGGGCTGCTGACCCTGCCGGTCTTTTTACAGAACCTGGCCCCGGTCAGCCCCTCGGTGGCGCCGCTCGTGGCCGCCCAGCTCCTTTGCCTTCTATGGGCGACGCGCGCCGAGCTCGCCCGGCGGGCCCGGTCGATTGTCGCCGAGCGCGAAGCGGGCCTTTTGCATCAGGCCCTGCACGAACCAGAAACCGGACTACCAAATCGCAGAGCTCTGCTGACCGAGATCGGGATGCGGATGCAGCAGGGGGACGGCGGCGCCCTGGCCGTGGTCGCCATCGGCATCGACCGCTACCCCACCATGCGGGGCGCCGTCGGCTACAGCCTTTCCAACCTGATCGTACGCGGGGTGGCTGCCCGGCTGGAAGCGGTCTGTGGCGACAGCCAGGTCGCCCACCTCTCCACGTCGGTTCTGGGACTGGTCCTGCAACGCGCCGACGTCGCCACGCTGCTGACCGACCTGAGACGGCTCGAAGACCTGGATCCCGGGCACGAGGTGGCGGGCCACCCGGTGGACGCCTTCATCAAGCTGGGCGTCTCCCGCCAGCTCAGCCCCCAGGACGACGCCGAAAGGCTGCTGGAGAACGCCGCGCTGGCCCTCGACGAGGCTCGACGCCAGAACAGCCGTGTCGTCACCTACCAAGCCGACGCCTATGCCGATCCGTCTCTTAACCTGGCCCTGATGAGCGAGATGCGCCGAGGCCTGCACGCCGGTGATCTGAGCCTCCACTACCAATCGAAGGTGAGCACGGCCGACGGCGAGGTGCATGGCGTCGAGGCCTTGATCCGCTGGAAGCACCCTTCAAGAGGGAACATCCCACCCGACAGTTTCATCGGCATCGCCGAGGAAACCGGCAATATCCGCGAGCTGACCGAGTGGACCCTGGCGCGCGCCCTTGAAGACCGGGCGACCCTAAGCGCGGCGGGCCACGATGTGATCGTCTCGGTGAACATCTCTGGGCGACTGCTGGCTGATCGCAGCTTCTGCGACCACGTCCAGGCGATGGTGGCGAGCCGAGACCATGGCCTCTGCCTGGAGATCACTGAAACCGCGGTGATCGAGAACCCGACGGCGGCGACGGCCTCCATCGCGGCGTTCCGCGCCGCCGGCCTGAAGGTGTCCATCGACGACTACGGCGTGGGCCTGTCGTCGCTGTCCTATCTGAAGATGCTGCACGCCGACGAACTGAAGATCGATAAGTCCCTGGTGGTGGCGGTGGCCGAAAGCCAGCGCGACCGGCTGATCCTGAAATCCACCATCGACCTGGCCCACAGCCTGGGCATGAGCGTCGTCGCAGAGGGGGTCGAGACCGCCGAGGTCCAGGCCGCACTCGCCCTGCTGGGCTGCGACGCCATCCAGGGCTACCTGATCTCCCGTCCGGTCCCGCTGACCGATCTCACCGATTTCCTGACGGGCTGGGGACAGAATCCCCGGCGCGCCGCGGTCGGCTAGCTCCGGTAGTCGCCATTGATGGCGACGTATTGCTTGGTGAGGTCGCAGGTCCAGACGCTGGCGGCGCCCTTGCCGACGCCGACGTCGACGCTGACCTCCAGCTCCTGGTTCTTCATGTAGGCGCTCATCTTGTCCTCGTCGTAGGTGGGTGAGACGAGGCCGTCCTGGGCGGCGATCAGCGGGCCGAACTGGATCTTCACGCGGTCGCGGTCGATGGGCTCGTCGGCGCGGCCGATGGCCATGGCGATGCGGCCCCAGTTGGCGTCCTCGCCGGCGAAGGCGGTCTTCACCAGCGGGCTCTCGGCGATGGTGCGGGCGATCTTGCGGGCCGAGGCCGGGCTCTCGGCGCCGGTGACGTTAATCTTGACGAACTTGCTGGCGCCCTCGCCGTCGCGGACCAACTGAAGGGCCAGGTCCAGCAGCACGGCCTCCAGCTTCACCCGGAAGTCGGCCAGACGTTTGTCGCCGGCGCGGCTGATGAGCGGGGCTGAGGACTGGCCGGTGGCGAACAGCAGCAGGGTGTCGTTGGTGGAGCGGTCGCCGTCCACGGTCACGCAGTTGAAGGTGGTCCGCGTGTAGAGGCTGGCGAGGGTCTGCAGAGCGGCCGGCGAGATGGCCGCATCGGTAGCCACGAAGGCCAGCATGGTGGCCATGTCGGGGGCGATCATCCCCGAGCCCTTGCAGATGCCGGCGATCTTGACCTTCTCGCCATCGATCATCGCCTCGGCGTAAGCGCCCTTGGCGAAGGTGTCGGTGGTCATGATGGCCCGCGCGGCGCCGGCCCAGTTGTCGTCGGTGAGCCTGGCCTCGATGTCGGGCAGGCGCTGAGTGATCTTGGCATCGTCCAGCAGCACGCCGATGACGCCGGTGGAGGCCACCATCACGTCGCGCTGGCGGCAGTCGAAGCGCTTGGCCACGGCCGAGGCCACCCGGCGCACGGCGTCGGCGCCGGGCTTGCCGGTGAAGGAGTTGGCGCAGCCGGCGTTGACCACCAGGGCCTGGGCGTCGGCGCCCTTGGACATCTCCAGATGCTTCTTGCACCAGTCGACCGGCGCCGAGCCGATGCCGTGGCGGGTGAAGACACCCGCCGCCGAGGTGCCCTTGGCGAAACGCATCACCAGCAGGTCGTCGCGCTCATGCTTGTAGAAGCCGGCGCGGCTGGTGGCGATCTGCACCCCGGCGATGGGCGGGATCTTCGGGAACGGCACGGCCAGGGGCGAGACCGGCAGGGCGCCCTTGGCGGGCGCCGGGGTCGCAGGCGCGGCAGGCTCGGCCTGCTTGTCGGCGCGCTTCTGGGTCGCGCGCTTCAGGGCGGTGTTCAGCGGTTCCAGGGCGCGTTCGATGGTGTGGCCCACCGCCTCCACCGGCTTGGAGGCGACCTCCAGGGCGATGGCGGCCGGGGTCTTTCCAGCGGCTTTGGGCTTGGCGGCGGCGGCCTTCTTCTCAGGCGTCGTCTTGACGGGCGGACGGGTCATGGCTTGGCCGCCTTGGTCGCGGGTTGGGCGGGGGCCTTGGCGACGGGTGCGGCGGGCTTGGCCGCGGCAGGCTTGGCGACCGGGGCCGCGGCCTCCGGCGGGGTTGCGGGGACCGTGGCGGCGCCAGGCTTCACGGGCGGGGCGCTGGCTGGCTCCTTGGGCTGGCCGGGGACGTCCTGCGGCGCGCGGATCAGGGTCTGGATCTTGGAGCGGGCCCGGAGCTTTTCCAGCAGGTCGCGGACCTGGTCATAGGTCAGGAAGCGCACGATCTGCGGCCGGGCGGCCTCCAGGGTGATGGGCTGCTCCAGGCGCCGGTCCTCGACCTTCACCAGAGCCCAGCCGCCGTCCACCTCGAAGGGCCCGACGATCTGGCCGGCCTTGGCGATCTTGAGGTTGGCGTCATAGGCCTCGGGCATGACATCGGTGGTGAAGTAGCCGAGGTCGCCGCCGTTGAAGCGGGTGGCGGCGTCGGTGGAGCGCTCCATGGCGAGCGCCTCGAAGGAGGCGCCGGTGGCCAGCAGCTTCTTGACCGCGTCGGCCTCGGCCAGGCTGGCCAGCACGATCTGGCGGGCCTTCAATTCCTCGGACTGTTTCGCGAGCTTGAGCTGCTCCTGGTAGAGGCCCCGGATGGCGTTCTCGTTGACGGCGTCAGAGACGGTGCTCTCCACCAGCATGTCGCCCAGGATGCGTTCGCGGGCGGCGGCAAGGCGGCGCTGAGCGGCGGGGTCCTTGTCCAGCTTGCGCTTCAGCGCCTCGCTGGCCAGCAGTTTCTGGTCCACCACCTCGTCCATCACCCGGCGGAACAGGTCCGATGAGACGTCGAGGGGCTCACCCTCGCCGATCAACCCTTGGGCCACGGCCTCGCGTTTGACGTCGGAGGACCAGACGGTGCGGCCGTCGACCTTGGCTACGGCGGTGTCGCCCGGCTCGGGAGGATGTTCCGCGCCAGTCCCCTTCCCGCAGGAGGCCAGCATCAGGGTCGCGGCCAGCACGACAATCATCGTGCGGACCGGGCGCGAAATGCGGGTGAAACTTCCCTGCGACATCGCCCATACCTCTAAGTCTAAAATGGCGCCAACCCGGCGTCCGTCCCTAGCCATTTACGCCACGGGATGCAAAGGTTGCCGCCGATCAAAACCTGCGCGGCCCCAACATTCCGGCTGACGTGGTCCATTTTCCGGGAGGATATATTTTCATGACGCGCGAAGCCGTAATCGTTTCCTATGCCCGCACGGGCCTGGCCAAGTCGGGTCGCGGGGGCTTCAACATGACCCCGACGATGACCATGGGCGCCCACGCCGTGAAGCACGCCGTGGCCAAGTCGGGTCTCGACGCCTCGGCCATCGAAGACTGCATCATCGGCAACGTGGCGCACGGCGCCGGCAACCTGGGCCGCCAGGTGGCCCTGCTGGCCGGCATGCCCATCACCACCTCGGGCGTGACCGTCAACCGCTTCTGCTCCTCCGGACTGAACACCATCGCGACGGCCGCCAACTACGTGCGCAACGACGGCGCCGACGCGGTTGTGGCCGGTGGCGTGGAGAGCCTCTCCTTCCCCGGCGGCGGCGGTTCGCGTGAGAACAACGACCCGGCCCTGTTCCAACAGTATCCCGGCGTCTTCATGCCGATGATCGACACCGCCGACATCGTGGCCGAGCGCTACAAGGTCAGCCGCGAAGCCCAGGACGAGTACAGCCTGGAATCGCAGCGCCGCATGGCCGCGGCCCAGCAAGCCAATAAGTTCAAGGACGAGATCGTCCCGCTGAAGACCAAGATGAAGGTCGTCAACAAGGAGACCAAGGAAGAGTCGATCGTCGACTTCGTGGTCGACAAGGACGAGTGCAACCGTCCCGACACCACCCTGGAAGGCCTGGCCAAGCTGAAGCCGGTCCGTGAAGGCGACAACAAGTTCATCACCGCCGGCAACGCCAGCCAGCTGTCGGACGGCGCCGCCGCCGTGGTGATCATGGATAGCAAGGCCGCCGAAAAGGCCGGCCTGTCGCCCATGGGCGCCTTCAAGGGCTGGGCCGTCGCCGGCTGCGAGCCTGACGAAATGGGCATCGGCCCGGTCTTCGCGATCCCGCGCCTGCTGGAACGCCACGGCCTGAAGATCGACGACATCGACCTTTGGGAACTGAACGAGGCCTTCGCCTCTCAGTGCCTCTATTCCCGCGACAAGCTCGGCATTGATCCCGAGAAGTACAACGTCAACGGCGGCTCCATCGCCATCGGCCACCCCTATGGCATGACCGGCGCCCGTCTGGCCGGCCACGTCCTGCAGGAAGGCAAGCGCCGGAACGCCAAGTGGGCCGTCGTGTCCATGTGCATCGGCGGCGGTATGGGCGCCGCCGGCCTGTTCGAAGTCTACTGACTTCGAATCAAACGATAAGATCGGCCCTCCCCTCACCGGGAGGGCCTTTTCTTTGGGCGAATCCGGAGCTTGAGCGTTAAGCTCACTCACCCTAGCCGCGTTGACACTTGGTGGGGCGCTGCTTAAGTCTCGCGCGCCCTGAAAAGAGCGGAATTTCCGGGCAGGCGAAGGGTCCCCAAGCGGCCCCGCCGCCGCCCCGCATCATCCGGACGTCCCCCTCGCATGCTCTTCCAACGGTTCTTCGGCTCTTCCAACGACCGCAAGGTCAAGGCCATGACGGCCCGCGTCGCGAAGATCAACGCGCTCGAACCCCAGATCCAGGCCCTGTCCGACGAGGCGCTGCGCGCCAAGACGACCGAGTTCAAGGAACGCCTGGCCAAGGGCGAAACCCTGGACCAACTCCTGGAGGAAGCCTTCGCCGTGGTGCGCGAGGCCGCGCGCCGGGTGCTGGGCCAACGCCACTTCGACGTCCAGCTGGTGGGGGGCATGGTCCTGCACCAGGGCGGCATCGCCGAGATGCGCACGGGTGAAGGCAAGACCCTCGTCGCCACCGCGCCGGTCTATTTGAACGCGCTGGCCGGCAAGGGCGTCCACGTCATCACCGTCAACGACTACCTCGCCCAACTGCACGGCGACTGGATGGGTCAGGTCTATTCCTTCCTGGGTCTGACCAGCGGCAACATCGTGCACGGCCTGTCCCAGGGCCAGCGCCAGGCGGCTTACAACGCCGACATCACCTACGGCACCAACAACGAATTCGGCTTCGACTACCTGCGCGACAACCTGGTCTATGACGCGGGCGAGATGGTGCAGCGTGGCCACCACTTCGTGATCGTCGACGAGGTGGACTCCATCCTGATCGACGAGGCGCGCACGCCTCTGATCATTTCGGGTCCCACCGACGACCGTAGCGAGCTCTACAAGACCATCGACCTGCTGGTGAAGGATCTGATCACCGACCCCACCACCTTCGACCACGACGAGAAGCAGAAGCAGGTCATCCTGACCGAATGGGGCGCGGAGAAGATCGAGGACATCCTGATGTCCGGTGGTCACCTGGCTGAGGATTCGGCCGGCCTCTATGACGCGGCCAACGTCTCCATCGTCCACCACGTGAACCAGGCCCTGCGGGCCAACGTCCTCTACACCCGCGAGAAGGACTACATCGTCCGCTCGGGCGAGGTGATCCTGATCGACGAGTTCACCGGCCGCATGATGCAGGGCCGCCGCCTGTCCGAGGGCCTGCACCAGGCCATCGAGGCCAAGGAAGGCGCCCACGTCCAGCCCGAGAACCAGACCCTGGCCTCGGTCACCATCCAGAACTACTTCCGCCTCTATTCGAAGCTGTCGGGCATGACCGGCACGGCCACCACCGAGGCCCAGGAATTCGGCGACATCTACAAGATGGACGTCATGGAGATCCCGACGAACCGCCCGGTGGCGCGGATCGACGACGACGACGAGGTCTACCGCACCGAGGCCGAGAAGAACCTGGCCATCCTCAAGCAGATCGAAGACTGCCACCTGCGCGGCCAGCCGATCCTGGTGGGCACCGTCTCCATCGAGAAGTCGGAGACCCTGTCGGAGCTGCTGAAAGAGCACAAGTTCACCGACGCCAAGGGCAAGACCGTCAAGGGTGTGCCGCACAACGTGCTGAACGCCCGCTACCACGAACAGGAAGCCCTGATCGTGGCCGACGCCGGCATCCCCGGCGCGGTGACCATTGCCACCAACATGGCCGGCCGCGGCACCGACATCCAGCTGGGCGGCAACGTCGACATGCGGGTGCTGAAGTGGCGTGACGAGCAGCTGGGTCTGGGCATCGAGGTCACGCCCGAGATGGCCATCAAGCGCAAGGCCGAGATCGAGACCGAGATCGCCGACCTGAAGGTCCAGGCCCTGGCCGCCGGCGGCCTGTTCGTGCTGGGCACCGAGCGCCACGAGAGCCGCCGGATCGACAATCAGCTGCGCGGCCGTACCGGCCGTCAGGGTGACCCCGGCCACTCGAAGTTCTTCCTGTCCTGCGAGGACGACCTGCTGCGCATCTTCGCCGGTGAGCGTCTCGACGGGATCATGCGCACCTTCGGCGTTCAGGAAGGCGAGGCCATCACCCACAAGTGGCTGAACGGCGCCATCGCCACGGCCCAGAAGCGCGTCGAGCAGCGCAACTACGAAATCCGCAAGAACCTGCTGAAATACGACGACGTCGTGAACGACCAGCGCAAGGCGGTGTTCGAGCAGCGCGCCGAGTTCATGGACGCCACAGACCTGTCCGACGTCATCACCGAGATGCGCCAGGACACCATCGAGGACCTGGTCACCCGCCACCTGCCGCCCAAGGCCTATGCTGAGCAGTGGGACGTCGAGGGCCTGCATGAGCACGTGGTGGCCATGCTGGGCATGGACCTGCCGATCGCCCAGTGGGCCGGCGAAGAAGGTATCGCCAACGAAGAAATCCAGGACCGAATCCAGAAGGCCTCCGATGCGCGGGCCATCGAGCGCGAGGCCGCCGTCGGCCCCGAGCAGATGCGCAATATCGAGAAGAGCTTCCTGCTGCAGATGGTCGATCTGCAGTGGCGCGAGCACCTGATGCACCTGGACCACCTGCGCAACGTCATCGGCCTGCGCGGCTACGCCCAGCGCGATCCGCTGAACGAGTACAAGACCGAGGCCTTCTCCCTGTTCGAGAAGCTACTGGTGGACCTGCGCCAGAACGTGACCCGCTGGCTGATGACGGTGGAGTTCAGCTACGCCGAGCCGGAAGAGCCCGCGCCTCTGAGCAACTACACCGAGGTCCACATGGACCCCCTGACCGGCGAGAACGCCGTGCAGATGGGCGCCCTGCCTGACGGGCTGTCGGTGGAGCAGCGCCAAGCCCTGCCGCTGTCAGCTCTGCCGGACGGCTGGCAGCAGACCGGCCGCAACTCGGCCTGCCCCTGCGGCTCGGGCAAGAAGTTCAAGCACTGCCACGGGACGCTGATCTAGGTGAGCGACTACCTGCTCGAAGTCCAAGGCGTCTGCCCGGTCTGTGAGCAGGCGGTGACCTTCACCGCCAAGGACGAATGGTTGCGCGACCACTTCCTGTGCGGCGCCTGCGGCAGCCAGCCGCGCGAGCGGGCGCTGATGAAGATCCTGGCCGACCTGCGCCCTGACTGGCGCGGCCTGGATATCCATGAGAGCTCGCCCGGCACCGCGGCCAGCCGCCGGATCGCCGCCGAGGCGCCGGGCTACCGCTCAAGCCACTATGGCCCCGACGTGCCGCTCGGGACCGCCCACCCGCAATGGGGCTGGCGCTGCGAGGACCTTGAGAACCAGACCTTCGCCGACGCCAGCTTCGACATCGTGGTGACCCAGGATGTGTTCGAGCACCTGTTCGCACCCAACCGCGCCATCGCCGAGGTGGCCAGAACGCTTAAGCCCGGCGGCTTCCACATCTGCACGGTGCCCATCGTCAACAAGGCCCGCGCTTCCGTGCGCCGCGCCCGGCGCAACCGCCTGGGCCAGGTCGAGCACCTGATGGAGCCGATGTACCACGCCAACCCCATCGACCCGCAGGGGTCGCTGGTGACCGTGGACTGGGGCTACGACATCGCCGACTACCTGGACGCCGCCAGCGGGCTGTCCACCACCATCTGGACCATCGACGACATGAGCCGCGGCATCCGGGCGGAGTACATCGAGGTGCTGGTCTCCCGCAAAGGTCCCAAGTCGGAGGTCAGCCCCGACGGCCTGGCGCCGCCCTGGAAGGGCATTCGCGAGACGATCCGCCGTCTGCTGACCTAGGCCTGCAGACGTGCGCGCCCGAGCGCCGCGAGGCGCTGGAGGCGACCGCCGGGGAATAGGGGAAAGAATATCGCCGGCTTCGACCGCGAGGCGCTTAACAGCCGCGCCTCGCTGGTCCCGGCAGGGGTTAGGGTCTAGCTGAAGGCGTGACCTGACCAGGTCGTCATCGCCATGCTGATCGTCACGCCCAGCGTGAGCAGCGGCCACAGGATTTTCACGGTCGTCTCCAAGGGTGGAATGCGTCGCCGGGGGAGCGGCGACAGCCCGTATATGGGGCGAGCTTGGCCATTGCGGGAGGGGTCAATGTCGCAGACCCGCTCTGCAGGACTGCATGGGGTCAGGCAGGCGTTTCAGTCAGGGTGACGTAGAGCTCGCTCTCGATCACCCACTGGCCGGTGACCTTCTTCCAGGCCGCCAAGTAGGTCCCCGTCAGGGTCGGCGATCCGCGCCAGGTGGCGACCCAGGTCCCGGTCTCGGCGGCGCGCGCCTCGTCCTGGTCGGGGCGGACGCTCTCGGTGGTTCGCAGGTAGGTGACGAAGCTCGGATCGCGGAACTGGCTGTCGAAGGCGCCTAGCACCGACTCGACCCCCACCATCAGGCTGCCGTCCCCGGCGATCAGGTTGATGTCAGGGGCGAGGAAGGGCCGCAGGCGCGCGGCCTCGTGGGACGCGATCAGCTTGTTGGTCAGCTTGCGCCGGGCGCGGATGGCGGTCTCGGCCGGCGTCACGGTTCGACGACCACCGTGCCCACCTTGGAGCCCGCCTCCACCAGCTCGTGGGCCCCGGCGCAGTCGGCCAGCGGGAAACGGCCGGCGACGGAGAGGATCCGCTCCCCGGTCCCGATCCAGCGGGTGATGTCCTGTTGCGCCCGCTTGCGGGCCTCGGGCGGCGTGATCGGCAGGTAGACGCCGTGGACGCCCAGGTTCAGGCCCATCAGGGCGCCGGCCGGGAGCACCGGCTCGCGGGCCCCCTTGGTGGCGTAGAAGGCCACCGAGCCGTTGACCCGGACCACCTGCAGTGTGGTGGCGATATTGCCGCCGAAGTCGACGTCGACCACGTGGTGTACGCCCTCGCCGTTCGTCAGCTCGCGGACCCGCTTGGCGACCTTCTCCTGGCGGTAGTCGATGACGTGGTCGGCGCCGCCGGCCTGGGCGCGGTCGGCCTTCTCGTCGGAGCTGACCGTGGCGATCACCGTGGCCCCCGCCCACTTGGCCAGCTGTACGGCGTAGTGGCCCACGGCGCCCGCCCCGCCGGTCACCAGCACCGTGCGACCCTGGACGGGTCCCGCCACGAACAGGCTGCGGTGGGCGGTCATGCAGGGGATGCCCAGGGTTGCGCCCTGCGCGAAGGAGACGCTGTCGGGCAGTTCCATCAAGAGGTCGGTGTCGAGCTCGATATATTCCGCGGCGGACCCGAAGGCGCGGCCGTTGCGCTGGCCGTTGTAGAACCAGACCCGCTTGCCCACCCAGGTGGCCGCGACGCCCGGGCCGACCGCCTCGACGATCCCGGCGCCATCGCTGTTGGGGGTGATGCGGGGATAGGCCATGGCCGCCGGGCCGGCGCGCATGCCGGCGTCCGAGGGGTTCACGCCGGACGCCTTCACCCGGATCAGGGCCTGGCCGTGGCCGGGCTCCGGGGTCGGGCGGTCGCCATGTTGCAGCACCTCGCGGGCGGGGCCGGTGGCGTCGTACCAGATGGCTTTCATGCGGGGACCTTTCGGAACGGCCAGTTGATCACGCCGCCGGCGAACAGGGCCCACCAGACGAACACCGGCTGAAAGGCCAGCCTGGGCCCGTGATACCACCAGCTGGACGGCAGGCTGCTGACCGTCACGTGGCCAAAGGCGTGATGCAGGTTGGCCGGATAGACGCAGACCGCATAGAGCGCCAGCATGACGCCGGAGATCCACCTCAGGCGCGGGATCAGCAGGCCGGCGCTGCCCAGGATCTCGCAGACCCCGGTGAACAGCACCACCTCCAGCGGATACGGGACCCAGGGCGGCATGATGGCCAGGAAGCCGTGGGCGCCGCGCAGGTGGACGATCCCGAAGGCGATGTAGATCGCCGCCAGCAGCCAGCGCAGGGCGGCGCGCAGGCGGGGACGCGGCAGGGACGGATCAGGGATCGCGAAGGTCATGGCGAGACCATCGCGGCGAGCCGGCCGAGGGGCAAGCCCTCGGCCGCTCTAAGTCAGTCGGCCACCCAGTTGCCGTGGAAGCCGAAGGGCACGCGGCGGGGCATGTGGGCCATGCCGATAGGACCCTTGGCGACGTCGAGGGCGTCGAAGACCACGAAGTCGCTGCGGTCCTCGGCGGCACGGTAGACCACCGCCGTCAGCCAGCCGTCGCCCTCCGGCGCATCGGCCGAGCGCGGGGTGAACACCGGTTCCGAGGTCATGTCGCCGCCGGTGAAGGCGTGGACCTGGCGCTTGCCGGTGGCGAGGTCCAGGTGGGCGATGGCGTTCAGCTTCACCGACTTCGCATTGGTGGTGTCGCCGGCATAGAAGCCGTGGCGATAGGCGCCGCCCGCCAGCCGCTCGTCGAAGCGCGGGAACTCGCAGTCGAGATCGTCGATCGCCTCTTCCTTGATGGCGTCGCTGTTGGCGCCCAGATCGAAGGTCCAGCGGGTCAGGCGCGCGGCGGTGCGCAGGCCCGGCGATCCGTCGGCCATGGGGAACAGCGGGGCGGCGTCATAGCGGGCCACCTCGGCGACGATCTTGCCGTCCACCTCATGGGCGTTCATCGGGTGGAAGACGTAGCAGGCCGGCACGTTGAACCAGCGGATGGTGGAGACATCGGCGTCGCGGCGCATGACGCCCACATGGCCGCCCTTTTCGGGCTCCCAGGCATAGGCCGGCAGGCCCTTCATGGCGCGTTCGAGGCTGCCGGTCAGCGGGAGGACCGGGAACAGCACGTAGTTCTCCGTCACCAGGAAGTCGTGGATCATCGCCGAATAGGGCGCCTGGAAATCCGAGCGGCGGGTAACCACGCCCTTGGCGTCGGTGACCCCGTAGCTCATGCCCGCCGACAGCGGCATGTCGCCGACGCCGTAACCGAACCAGACCATCTCGCCGGTCTTGGGATCGATCTTCGGGTGGGCGGTGACCTTACCCTTGTACTGCTCGGCGTAGCCCTTGGGAGCCATGGTCCCGGCGGCGACCTCGAAGGGCATGTGGCCCTCTTCCAAGGCCAGCAGGCGCCCGGCGTGCCAGAGGATATTGGTGTTGGCCACGCCGCCGTCCTTGCCGGCGGTCAGCGGGTCGCTCAGCATCGGGTTGAAGCCCGCGAACAGCGAGCGGCCGTGCTCGTGCTCCAGCTCCCATTTCGGCGTGCGGACATAGCGGTTGCGGTAGCTCACCTTGCCGTCCGCCACGCGGAAGCCGTGCAGCATGCCGTCACCGGTGAACCAGTGATAGTTCGGGTCGATGGGCTGGAACTGCGGGTTGGGCCCGGTGCGGTAGAGGGTGCCGCGCAGGCCCGCCGGGATCTCCCCGGTGACCGGCAGATCGAAGTCGTCCTCCGACCGCACGGGGGCGAAGTTGCCCGACAGGTAGGGATTGATGCGAACCTCGCCGTCCATGACGTGTCTCCCTTGATTGACCGGTTCAAGCCGGCCGGATGATGTGGCCGTCCTGGGGCCGCACGCGACCTTCCAGGACCATGTGATAGGCGTCGGTCAGGCCCTGCTGACCCTGGTGCTGGATCAGGTTCAGCCAGGGGCTGTCGGCGACGAAGGCGCGCAGGCCCTTGTCGAAGCGGGTCTCGACCTCGCCCGGTCCCCAGTCGCCCATGCGCTTGCGGATCTGGTCGGGGGCGAAGAACAGGGTCGGCGTCGGGCCGGGAATGGCGCGGTCCTCGCGTCCGGCCTCCCAGTGGGTGGCGCCGACAATGATGCTGCGGGTCAGGGCCTCGCCCAGGGCCACATGGATCTTGGCGGTGGTGGCGCGGTCGCCGGCGAAATCGACGAAGGCGGTGGGGCCCTTGGTCTTCAGCGAGGCGACCTCGTCGTAGGTCAGGACCTTGTCGTACAGGTCGAGGCCTTCGATCGACTTGGCATTGGCGGGCGAGGTCAGGCCGATGACTTCGCGGCCGCGGGCCTTGGCGAACCAGGCCAGACCCAGGGCGGTCTTGCTGGAGGCGCTGGAGAGCACAAGCGAGGTTAGAGCCGCGTCCTCGCCCAGGAAGTCGTCCAGCAGGAAACTGGTCATCAGCAGGGGCCGCAGCAGGGCCCGATGGTCGTCCAGGGGGTCGGCGGGCGCCTGCGCATAGGCGTTGTAGGTGGGGGGCAGTTCGGCGCGGTGCGGCGCGCGATCAACAAAGCCGGTGCGGCCCTTTTCCAGCTGCATGACGAAACTGGTGGACATCGGCAGGTAGCCGAACAGGCGCAGGCCGACGGGGGCATCGGCCGCCTTCGACTCCGTCACCGTGGCGAAACCCCAGACCGGAATGCGGCCCAGGCCTTCCGGGGCCGGGAAGAATTTCCAGTAGCCGAAGGCGTCGCCCATCAGGCCGTAGGTGACGTTGTTGGCGGTGAAGGAGAAGCGCTCGACCGAGAGGCGGACTTCGCCATCGGCCAGGGGCGGCGCCTCGGAGGGGACAATCTGCGCCTTGCGCAGGTCCTTGCGGTCCACCAGCAGGTCCCAGGCCGCCATCGTTTCCATCCCTTTTGTTTCTTACGTTGTAAATTTATTGCGTAAGAGGTAACGCCTTGCAAGCAGTTTGTTTGCTAGAGTTCCCGGTATGCCCCGCGTCCTGTCTGAAACCGATGTCGCCGACTTCCGCGAACGCCTGTGCGAGGCGGCCGAGAAGCTGTTCGCCGAGCGCGGCCCTGAGGCGGTGACCATGCGCCAGCTGGCCTCCGAGCTCGGGGTCAGCCCCATGACCCCCTACCGCTACTTCGCCGACAAGGAGGACATCCTGGCGGCGGTGCGCACCAACGGCTTCAACCGCTTCGCCCAGGCCCTGGAAGACGCTTACGCCAGCGCCCAGGGCGCGCGGGCCAAGGGGGCGGCGGTGGGCGAGGCCTATCTGAACTTCGCCTTCGAACACCCGCAGACCTACAAGCTGATGTTCGACCTGGATCAGCCCCACGCCGAAAACTATCCCGACCTGGTGACTGCGGGGCGCCGCGCCCATCAGACTCAGACTCAGTACGTGAAGACCCTGGTGGCCGAGGGCGTGCTGCAGGGCGACCCCGAAGAAATCGGCAAGATGTTCTGGGCCGCCGCCCACGGGGCGGTGGGCCTGGAACTGGCCGGCAAGCTGCCGCCCGGCGCGGCCCGCGACCTGCACCGCCACCTGAACGGCGCCCTGGCGCGGGGCCTGCGTCCTTAGAAGTGATCGTCATCCCCGGGCTTGTCCCGGGGACCCATGATCACCGCCGGTCCGCAGGTCGCGCGGCCGGCGCCACGCCCGTTTGCTGAACCTCGGAGATCATGGGTGGCCGGGACAAGCCCGGCCATGACGATCAGAAGGGTTGAGCTTGACCGCCCCTGCGTCAGCGGTCGACCCTCCCGCCAACAACCGGGGAAACGCACGTGGCCGAGATCCAACCCTTTGAAGTCGCCTGGAGCGAAACCGACGTCCAGGCCGTGCTGGACCAGGTGCGGGCCTATCCCTGGCCGCCGATCCCGGATGTCCCGGACGGCTGGGCCTATGGCTGTGACGCGGGCTATCTGAAGAGCCTCTGCGAGCACTGGACCGAGCGCTACGACTGGCGCTCGGCCATGGCCGATCTCAACCGCTTCCCGCAATTCACGGCGCGGGTCGAGGACTACGACCTGCACTTCCTGCATGTGGTGGGCGAGGCGGGCGGCAAGCGGCCCCTGCTGCTGACCCACGGCTGGCCGGGTTCGCACTACGAGTTCTGGGGCGCCATCGAGAAGCTGGCCTTTCCCTCGCGGTTCGGCGGCGATCCGAAGGACGCTTTCGACCTGGTGATCCCGTCTCTGCCCGGCTTCGGCTTCTCGTCCAAGCCCACCAAGCCCATCGGCCAGCGGACCACGGCGCGGCTGTTCAACACCCTGATGACGCAGGTTCTCGACTATCCCAGCTACATTGCCCAGGGCGGCGACTGGGGGGCGATGGTGACCTCCTGGCTCGGCCACGACCACGGCCAGACGGTGCGCGCCATCCACCTGAACATGATGGCCTTCCGGCCCTTCGGCGGACCGCAGACCCCCGACGAGATCGCCTGGCTCACCCGCCAGGGCGCGATGATGGATGTCATGGGCGCCTATTTCCGCCTGCAGGCCTCCAAGCCCCAGTCCCTGGCCTGGATGGGCGCGGGCAATCCGGTAGGCCAGGCCGCCTGGATCGCCGAGCGCTTCCATGACTGGTCGGACCTCCGGGAGAAGCCACTCGACCAGGTCCACCCCAAGGACCGGATGCTCACCAACATCATGATCTATGTGATGACCGGCAGCTTCGCGACCGGGGCCTGGTACTATCGTGGCCTGCTGGAGGAAGGCGGGATCGCCTTCAAGGAGGGCGAGCGCTGCGAGACCCCCACCAGCTTCGCCAACTTCCCCGGCGAGCCGCTCTACACCGCCCCGCCCCGCAGCTGGGCCGACCGCGCCTACAACATCACTCGCTGGACCGAGATGCCCCGCGGCGGGCACTTCGCGGCCATGGAGGAGCCCGACCTCTTCGTCGCTGACGTGCGGGACTGGGGAAAGGGCGTCTAGCTCTTCCCAACTCCGGGGGATCGGTTCTATTCGGCGGATGGCCCGATACGACTTCGCATCCGACAACACCGCCCCCGCCACGCCCGAGGCGATGAACGCCCTGGTGGCCGCCAATAGCGGGGTCACCTCCGGGTACGGCTCAGATCATATCACCAAGGCAGGCGCCGACGCGGTGCGCGCCCTGCTGGACGCCGACGCCACGGTGCGGTTCGTGGCCTCGGGCACGGCGGCAAACGCCATCTCGCTGGCGACCCTGTGCCTGCCCTTCGAGGGCGTGCTCTGTCACGAGCACTCCCACGTCGCCACCGACGAGACCGGGGCCCCGGCTTTCTTTGGCCACGGTTTGGGGATGATCCCCCTGCCCGGCGCCTCCGGTCGCATCGATCCGGCGAGCCTCTTGGCGCCCCTGGCGGCGCCTGACCAGCCGCACTGGCAGGCCCCCGCCGTCCTGTCGGTCACCAACGCCACCGAGTACGGCACGGTCTATTCGGTCGAGGCCCTGAAGGCCCTGATCGATCCGGTGAAGGCCAAAGGTTATCGCGTCCACTTCGACGGCGCGCGCCTGGCCAACGCCGCGGCGGCCGGCTTCGACCTGACGGCCATCAAGGACCTGGGCGTCGACATTCTGGTGGTGGGCGGCACCAAGTCCGGGATGACGCCTTCGGAGGCGGTGGTGATCTTCGATCCCGCCCTGGCCCGCCGCCTGGACGCCCGGCTGAAGCAGTCAGGGCAGCTCCCCTCCAAGGGCCGGTTCTACGCGGCGCCGTTCATCGGCATGCTGGCGGACGGCGCCTTCGTCCGCCACGCCGCCCACGCCAACGCCATGGCTCGGCGCCTGGCGGCCCTCATGCCCTTCCCCCTGGCCCACCCGGTGGAGGCCAACGCCGTCTTCGTGACCATGGATGAGCCCACCCTGAAGCGACTCCATGACGCCGGTTGGTTCGTCTACCGGTTCATCGACGGCTCGGTGCGGTTCATGTGCTCGTGGGCCACCACGCCCGAGGCCGTGGACGAGCTGGGCCACGCGCTGACCAGCCTGGCCTGATGTAACATAAGGTAACGCGCGTCCTAACTATTAGATTCTTTTGCCCATTTTCGATGTCCGAGCTGTGGCATTTCCGACACTCATTGTAACATTTGACATGATTTTGTCGTAATTTGGGCCCCGCGGCGGGCGGACCGTTGTCGAGCCTTCGCCCTAATGGCAACCCTTCGCCATCAACCGCATCGCTGGATGGATGAAGGCGGCTCCCATGGAGGAGACGCCCGAGACCGCGCCGGTGGTCGGGCAGCACGCCGCACGCCATCCGGGCCGCGGCCGAAACGAGAGTCTTCATGAACAGCATGCTCCGCACCGCCCTGTTGGGCACCGTGGCCGCCGCCAGCCTGGCCGCGCCGCACTTCGCCTTCGCCCAGACCGCCGGCCAAGCGGTCGACGTCGAGGAAGTGGTGGTCACCGGATCGCGCATCCGCCGCGACACCTTCAACGCCCCGGTGCCGCTGTCGGTGATAAGC
This sequence comes from Phenylobacterium glaciei, assembly GCF_016772415.1. Taxonomy (NCBI): domain Bacteria; kingdom Pseudomonadati; phylum Pseudomonadota; class Alphaproteobacteria; order Caulobacterales; family Caulobacteraceae; genus Phenylobacterium; species Phenylobacterium glaciei. The sequence continues at coordinate 1,143,062 of NZ_JAGSGD010000001.1, read as the reverse complement.
GGCGAACAGATTCGCCAGTCGGGGAACGTTTCCCTCGCCGAGACCCTGCTCGACATTCCGACCATCAACGCCGCCACCAATGCTCAGAATTCTGCCGGCACCCTCTTCCTGGCCGGCCAAGCCCGCGCCGATATCCGGGGCCTGGGCCCCAGCCGAACGCTCGTGCTGATGGACGGCCGCCGCATCGTCTTCTCCGATGCCTCCTCACCTGCCGTCGACCTGAATCTGATCCCCTCGCTGATGGTCGACCGGATCGAAACCGTCGCCGGCGGCGCCTCGGCGGTCTACGGCTCGGAAGCCATCGCCGGCGTCGTCAATATTCTGATGAAGAAGTCCTTTGACGGTGTCGAACTCGACGCCCAGGCCGGGATCTCCCAGGAAAGCGACGGACAAGAATTCCGCCTTGCCGGCCTCTATGGCGGCAAGTTCATGGACGATCGCCTGAACATCCTGATCGGCGGCGAATTCTCGCGTCAGGAACCGATCATGCAGGTCGACCGCGACTGGGCTTTCCCGGGTATCCGCCGCAACACCCTGGCCACCCCCCAGACGATCATCCCGCAGAGCAAGTCCAACACCTCGCCCTACGCCACCTTCCAGCTCATCGGCGGCGCCCTGGGCACGGCGCGCTCGGTGACCCTGGACGTGCGCAACCCGACCCAGGTGACCCGAACCTCAGCGGCCTGCTCGACCGCCACCGTCCAGCCGACCTGCCAGGACGACGCCCTGTTCTATTCGCAGATCTACAATTCGCTGCAGGCGAAGTCCTCGCGCGGGATCGTCCGGTCCTATGTCGACTATCAGCTGACGGACAACATCAAGGCCTTCGCCGACCTCAGCTACGCCGCCGTCGACGGCTACACCCTCTCGCAACCGCCGTTCTCGAGCGCCGTCGGCGGCGGCACCATGCCCGTGACCCTCAAGGGCGATAACGCCTATCTCAACGGCGCCGGCGCGACGGCCGCAGCCCTGCGCGCCGAATGGCTCGCCGCCGGCAAGACCCTCACCCAGGGCTCCACGGCCCAGGTCGGCAAGTTCTGGCGGGAGTTCGGCGGTCGCGACGTGAAGTCCGAGCGCACCACCCTGCGTCTGGTGGGGGGCATGGAGGGCAAGTTCGCCGCCTTCGATCGCGACTTCAACTGGGATTGGTACGCCCAGTATGGCAAGACCACGGGCAAGACGACCTCGTACGCCCAGCCCATTCTCGCCCGGGTCCAGGGCGCCACGGACGCGGTCCTGGTCGGAGGTGCGATCGTCTGCCGCGACGTGACCCTGCGCGCCGCCGGCTGCGTGCCGTGGGATCTGATCAACGGCGCCTCGCAAGAGGCGATCAACTATGCCGCGGCTCAGTCGGTCACCGATCAAGAAGTCAAGCAGACCGTGGTGGCGGCCAACATCACCACCAACCTGTTCGAACTGCCGGCCGGCCCCCTGGGCTTCGCCATGGGCGGCGAATACCGCAAGGAAGAGAGCCGCTTCGTCCAGGACGCCCTGGGCGCGAGCGGCGCTCTGTTCATCAACCCCATCGGCACCCGCGCTGGCGAGTATGACACCCGTGAAGGGTATGCGGAGCTTCGCGTTCCGATCCTGAAGGACGTGTTCCTGGCCAAGGAACTGACCGTCGAAGTCGCCGGCCGCGTCGCCGACTATTCCACCATCGGCAAGACCGACCAGTACCGCGTCGCCGCCGAATGGGCGCCGATCCAGGACATCCGCTTCCGCGCCTCGCAAGGCACGGCGGTCCGGGCGCCGAACATCGTCGAACTGTTCTCGCCGCAGAGCCGCAACTTCACCTCTACGGCCATCGACCCCTGCGACAAGGACTCCTACGCCGTCGCCACGGCCGCCCAGAAGTCGGCCCGGAACGTGACCTGCGCCGCGGCGATCTCGGGCTACAACCCGGCGACCTTTGTGTCGAACTTCGGCACCGGCCGCTCGTCCCTGCCGTTGCTGCAGGGCGGCAACCCGAAGCTGGGCCCGGAAACCGCGAACACCTACCAAGTGGGCGTGGTGGTCGAGCCCCGCTTCATCCCCAACCTTTCGATGTCCTTGGACTTCTTCAAGTACAATATCGAGAATCAGGTCGGGTCGGTTCCGTTGGCCACCCTGCTAGGCGCGCTCTGCTACGACTCGACGGCCCCTTATGTCGGCAACAACTTCTGCGCCCAGATCCGTCGTGACCCGACCGGGACTGGCGGCGGCGGCGTGCCCGGTGGCGTCATCGAGGTCACCTCGGTCAATGAGAACGTCGCCAAGGTGAAGGTCGAAGGCTATGACGCCTCGGTGCAGTACGCGTTCCACACTGCAGACCTCCTGGACAAGGACTACGGCAGCTTCTCCTTCCGTGTCGACGCGACCTGGATGTACCGCTGGGCCCTGCAAGGCCTGCCGGGCCAAGCCTATACCCAACTCGCCAACACCATCACCAACGCCACCCCGGAGTGGAAGGCGCAGGGGACGGTGCAGTGGACCTATCAAGACCTCGGTGTCACCTGGACCACTCACTATATCGGGTCCATGGCCTCGACGACCTCGTTCACCCCGACGGCTCTGTCGCCGTACTACACCGGCGACTACTACAGCCATGATCTGCGGGCCCGCTACGCGTTCAACGACAAGATCGACCTGCGCGCCGGTGTTCTGAACATCACGAACGAGGCCCCGCCCTACCTGCCGGAGACCTTCACCGGCACAGGTGTCGGTTCGTCGACCTTCGACAACCGTGGCCGCTACTACTTCGTGGGGGCGACCTTCCGCTACTAGGTCTGAAAGCCGCGGGCTTCGCCCGCGAGACATGAACCGAGAACCCGCCGGCGCTCCACGCCGGCGGGTTTTTCATGTCAGGCCGCCAGCCAGGCCAGCACCTCGGCCCAGTGTTTATGGGGCAGGAAGTGGCCCGAGCCCGGGAAGGTGCGGACGCTCTGTTCCCGGCCGTTCAGCCAGGCGGTGACGTCGCCGACGCTGGCCATGGGGTCTTCGTCGCCGTGCCACACGGTGATCGGGGCGGTCAGGCGGGTGAGATCGAGGGTGGGGCTGCGGGCCGAGCACTTGATCTCGTCGGCGATGCCCCGGCTGGTGAGCGCCAGCGACTCCGAGATGTAGTCGACGATGAATTCCAGCACGCCAGGGTTGGTGCGCAGATAGGCCGCGTCGCCCGGGGCCGAGGCCGCCGCGCGCACGAACTTCTCCAGCTGCCGGCGGGTGAGCTGCAGCCGCATCACCGCGAAGACCATGTCGGCCAGCCACGCGTTGCGCAGGATGCGGCGGCGGAACAGCACCACGGCGTGGCCCTTGTCGCGCTCGGTCTCCAGGGTCTGGCCGGAGGGCCGGGCCGACGCCAGCAGCACCCGGCTGGCGATGGGGCCCAGCTCGCGGGCCGCCATCAGGGCGAAGGGCGCGCCGGACATGAAGGCCGCCACCTGAACCTGCGCCAGGCCTTGGTCGCGGCAGAGGTCGGCGAAGTCGCGGCCCACCCCCTCATAGCTGAAGTCCGGGCATACGTCGGAGCGGCCCACCCCTGGACGCTCCGGACAGAGCAGGCGTAGGCCGAGGTCGCGGGCCAGTGCGTCGGTGCCGCGGGGCATGACGCTGCAGCCCAGGCCCTGGTGGACCATCAGCACCGCCCGGCCCGCAGGATCGCCGTAGGACCGCCAGGCGAGGCGGCGTCCGTCCGGCAGATGAAGGAGGCGGATCGGCGGCGCGGTCTCCACCGCGCCCCGCTCAGTGGCGGCGATGGGAGGGCCCAGCAGGCCGCGGCCCGAGCTTTCCTGGAACGAGGTGGCCAACGACCCCAGTTGGGTCAGGGTGCGGATCAGTTCGCTCTGCCGCGACAGGCCGACCTTCTCGAATATCCCGCGCAGCTGGTTGCGGACGGTGTTGAAGCTGACGCTGAGCTCAACCGCCGCCTCCTTCAGCGTCAGCCCGTCCTTGAGGCGCGCCGCCAGCCGGGTCTCGGCCGGCGTCAGACCGAAGCTCTCACGCAGATTGGCCCACAGCCGGTCGGTGGCCTCGACGGCCGGAAAGACCACCGCGCAGGCCCCCTCCCCCGTGGTCGCGGCGCCGCCCAGGCCGGCGGCGAGCGCGGGCGGCAGGCCGCTGGCGGGGACCACATAGGCGAAGTGCGGCGCCTCGTCGTCGGCCTGGCTGAACTTGACGATGACCTGCCGGCCCTGCGTGCCGCGCAGGCGGTGGCGGGCCTGGTCCAGGGCCTCGTGGTTGGCGGGATTGAAGAACCGCAAGCCTTGGGCCTCGATGACCCCAAGGCGCTGGTGGAAGACCGCCTCGCCCGCCGCGTTCCAGGCGCTGGCCCCGCCGGCGGCGTTGATCAGCACCACGCCGACCTGCGCGGCCTCGCCCCGGTCGGCGGCGAGTGCAGCCAGCCGCGCGGCGCCCGCAGCCTCGGGCGGCGCATCGCTGGCTTCCACGTCCAGGGCCTGGACGATCTGCTCCCACTTATCGGGCTCAGCGGCGATGGCGTACATCGTCTCGATCACCATCGAGACATTGGCCTTGGCCTTCGGCGTCAGGGTCGGCACGGGCGGGGGTAATCTCGCAGGCTCGGGGGGACCCCTAGCTTACACAACCTCCGCCCTTCACAACCCGTGTTATCTCAGGCGCTGGCCATCTGCTTGCCGGACACGAAGCGCGCCAGGCGACCCGTGATGATTTCCTCGGCCTCGCGGACCATGCGGCTGATCAGCCCCTGGCAGGTGGGGATATCGTGGATCAGGCCCTGGATCTGGCCGGCCGACCAGATTCCGGCGTCGTTGTCGCCCACTTCATAGACGCTCTTGCCGCGGATGCCCGCCACCAGTTCGCGGACGTCCTCGAACTTCGCGCCCTGCTTCTCCAGCGCCACCACCTGCTGGCTGATGGCGTTGCGGGCCACGCGGCTGGTGTTGTGCATGGTGCGGAAGATCAGGTCGGTAGAGCGCTCGTCATTGGCGACGATCTGCTCCTTGATAGCCTGGTGGATGGGGCTTTCCTTGGTGGCCATGAAGCGGGTGCCCATGTTGACGCCCTCGGCGCCCAGGGCCAGAGCCGCCACCAGACCACGGGCGTCGCCGAAGCCGCCCGAGGCGATCATCGGGATCTTGATCTTGTCGGCGGCGGCGGGGATCAGGATCAGGCCGGGGACATCGTCCTCGCCCGGGTGACCAGCGCACTCGAAGCCGTCGATGGAGATGGCGTCCACCCCCATGCGCTCGGCCGACAGGCCATGGCGCACGCTGGTGCACTTATGGACCACGATGATGCCGTGCTTCTTGAACTCGTCGACATGTTCCTGCGGCTTGTTGCCGGCGGTCTCGACGATCTTCACGCCGCTATCGATGATCGCCTGACGATACTCGGCATACGGCGGCGGGTTGATGGCCGGCAGGATGGTCAGGTTGACGCCGAAGGGCTTCTTGGTCAGAGACCGGCAGCGCTCGATCTCCTCGCGCAGGGCGGCCGGCGTGGGCTGGGTCAGGGCGGTGATAAAGCCCAGGCCGCCGGCGTTGGCCACGGCGGCCACCAGCTCGGCGCGGCCGACCCACTGCATGCCGCCCTGGACGATCGGATGTTCAACGCCGACGAGCTCGGTGAAACGGGTCTTCAGGGCCATGACGTCCTCCCAAACGGATGTTTGAGCCGACAGTGAAACCCCCGACGCAGGGTCAAGCAAGCCGCCTATTTCGTCAGCGGTCGGGATAGTCGGCCAGTTCGTCGGCGCGCTCGGTGGTGCGATCAAGGACGCACATGTTGGCGGTCACCCGGGACATCGTGCCCCAGTCGTCGTCTTGGAGGGACACACAATCGGCCTGCTTGAAGGCCAGCCAGGCGCGCTGGGCGGCGCGCAGCTTGTCCTTCTGCTCGCGTGTCAGCTGGGCCATGGCCTTGGCGTAGTTCTTGTTCAGGCGCGCGTCCTGCACTGCGACGGCGTCGCCGATGCACTGGATCTGGCCCATGGTGCTGGCGCCGTCTGGCGAGGCCAGGCAGCGGTCGAGGGCCGAGACGGGCTTGGGCGCCGCCTGCGCGGCCGCCGGCATACCGGACGCGAGCATCGCGGCGATCAGCAGGGCTCTCATTGCAGGCCGCTCCGGCCGATGGCGTAGAAGCGCTCGGCCCGCTGCTTCTTCAGTTCCGGGGCGGTCATCTTGGTGAGGATCGCCAGTTCTTCCTCCACCGCGTCGCCCACCGAGGCGATGGTGGCTTCGGGATCGGAATGGGCGCCGCCGGGGGGCTCGGGGATGATCCGGTCGACGATCTTCATGCCGATCAGGTCCTGGGCGGTGATCTTCAGCGCCTTGGCGGCCTCCTCGGCCGTGCGCGCGCCGCGCCACAGAATGGAGTTGGCGCCCTCAGGCGGGATCACGGTGTAGATCGCATGCTCCAGCATCAGCACGCGGTTGCCGCAGGCCGTGCCGATGGCGCCGCCGGAGCCGCCCTCGCCGGTGATGATGGCCACCATGGGCACCGCCAGCATCAGGGACTTCTCGGCGGCCCGGGCGATGGCCTCGGCCACGCCGCGTTCTTCCGAGCCGACACCCGGATAGGCCGCGGCGGTGTCGACGAAGCTGATCACCGGCAGGTGGAAGCGCTCGGCCATCTCCAGCAGGCGGACGGCCTTGCGGTAGCCCTCAGGCCGGGCATAGCCGAAGTTGTGCTTCACGCGGGTGACGGTGTCGCGGCCCTTCTCGTTGCCCAGCACCACGACGGGCTGACCCCGGAAGCGGCCGAGACCGCCCATGATCGCCTGGTCGTCGGCGAACTTGCGGTCGCCGCGCAGTTCCACGAACTCCTCGATGAGGCCCGCGCAATAGTCGACGAAGTGCGGCCGGTCGGGGTGGCGCGCCACCAGGGTCTTCTGCCAGGCGTCCAGCTTGGAATAGGCTTCGCGCCGCAGGGTCTGGGCGCGGGTCCGCAGGGCCTCGATCTCAGTCTCCATGGCGCCGGACCCGGTGGTCTCCGACAGCTTGGAGAGTTCTTCGATCTTGGCTTCGAGGTCGGCGATGGGACGCTCGAACTCGAGATAGTGCGCGACCATGCGGGGACTCTTCCTTCCGTGGGCGGAAGCGCCGGAAACTAGGCGGGAACCTTCAGCCTAACAAGTGCGGGGCGTCGCGCCAGTTCCTTCGAAAGGCTATTTCAGGGGAACGAAATCGCCCGCCGGGACCTCACCCCGCATGAAATCCATCCTCGCCCTCGCCTTCGCCGCCATGGCCGCCCCCGCCCTCGCCGCGGGTGGGTTCGACGCCACCCCCACCGTCTCGGCCCAGGCGGAGGGCGGATCGGCGGGCGTGATCCATGCGGCCATGGACGTGGCGGCCCCGCCCGCCGTGGTCTGGAAGGTGCTGAGCGACTGCGCGGGCGCCTCGCGCTACATGCCCAAGCTCTTGAGCTGCAAGACCCTGGAGCGCGATCCCGCGGGTAAGTGGGACGTGCGGGAGCACCGCCTTTCTGGCAACGCCTTCAAGCCGGTGATGCGTAACGTCTTCCGCACCACCCTGGAGCCCCCGCGCCGCCTGGCCTTCCACCGCACCGGCGGCGATTGGAAGCGGTCGGACGGCGAATGGCGGCTCTCGCCCATCCCCGGTGGGACCCACGTGACCTATGAGCTGCACGTCGCCATCGACGCGCCGGTCCCCGCCGGCATGGTGCGCGGCGCGGTGGCCAAGGGCATGCCCGCCTCGATGCTGGCCCTACGCAAGGAAGCTCTGACGCAGGCGCACCGCTCGTGACCTTTGAGGACGAGGCCCTGGTCGCCCTGCTCGCGGCGCTCAAGGCGCGCGACTACCGGTTCATCACCCCCACAAACGACACCCACCGCCTGGTGTCGTGGCGGCTGTTCCAGGGCTCGCGCCACACCCTGCGCGACATCTTCGGCTGGAGCCGGCCATTCCGCGACGGTGACGTTGAACCCGAAGTCCTGGCCCTGATGCGGGAGGCCGGGATTCTCGTGCAGCGCGGCCAGCGGCTGTTGTCCGCCCTGCGGGTGGCCAGCGTGGGGGACGACCTGTTCCTGCATTCCGCCTATCCGCCCAAGGCCAAGGACGCGGTGTTCTTCGGCCCCGACAGCTACCGCTTCGCCGACTTCATCCGCGCCGAGCTCGGCCACGCCAACCGGGTGGTGGATATCGGGGCGGGCGCGGGCGTCGGCGGGATCGTGGCGGCGCGGGCGTGTCCGCAGGCCGCCATCGTGCTGGCCGACATCAATCCCCAGGCGCTGCGGCTGGCGCGGATCAATGCCGCCGCCGCCGTGGTCAGCGCCGAGGTGATAGAGAGCGACGGCCTGTCCAAGGTCACCGGCGCCATCGACGTGGCCATCGCCAACCCGCCCTACCTGCTGGGCTCGGGCGGGCGGGCCTATCGCGATGGCGGCGACCTGCTGGGGGCGCGGCTGTCCCTGGACTGGGCCAAGGCGGCCATGGCGCGCCTGCCGGCCGGGGGCCGCCTGCTGCTCTACACCGGCAGCGCCATCGTCGAGGGCCGCGACAGGCTCAAGTCCGAGTTGGAGACCCTGGCCGCAGGCGCCGGCGCCGGACTGCGCTATCGCGAGATCGACCCCGACGTGTTCGGCGGCATGCTGCTGCATCCGGCCTATCGCCGGGCCGACCGCATCGCCGCGGTGGGCGCTGTGCTGGAGACGGCCGGGAACGCTCAAGCAGCTTGAGCGTATTGCCAGGCGGGTTCACTCTGAGGTCGCCCGGTCTCCTTCAAGGTTTTGAGGCTCCGATGAGCGAACTGCAATCACCCGCGCCCGACGGCTTCCTGCCCGGCCTCTCCCCGAAGGGCGGCTGGTTCAGCGATTTCGAATTCCACGAGGGCGGGCTGACGGTCCACAAGACCGGGACCAAGATCCGGCTGGACGGCGCCCTGATCGGCGAATGCCTCAACTGGTTCGGCTATCACTTGATCGTCCGCGCCCGGTCGTGGGCGCTGGCGGCGACGCGGGCGCCCGGGCCCGCCATCTGGTTCACGCCAGACAAGCCCCGTCCCTGGTATCTGATCTGGGCGGCCATGGCCTGGAGCGGCTGCCGCATGGCGCGCTCACCCGAAGCGGCCGACGCCTGCTTCTGTTTCGAGGACGCCACCTGGGGCCTGCGGGCCCTCCCCACCCACGAACGCGCCTTTAACTTCGGCTGCCTGGACGTCTCCAAGAGCCATGTGTCGGCGGTGTTCGAGGAGGTGTTCGGCTATCCCCTGGCCATCGACCCCGAGACCTTCGTCGGCGAGGCCGTGGAGAAGGGCGAACTGAACGGCGTGCACGACGGGCGCATCGTCACCTGTCCGCACCCGCGCCTGCCGGGGAAGACTTATCAGCGGCTGGTGGACACCGCCGTCGGGCCCTTCATCCATGACCTGCGCACCCCCTGCATCGGCGGCAAGCCGGCCGTCGTCTGGATCAAGCGCAAGCCGGCCGACAACCGCTTCTCCATCCACAACCTGGCGGTCACCCGCGCCGACCCCTCCGAGATCTACAGCCCCGAGGAGCTGGAGCTGATCGCGCGGTTCGCCGCGCGGATGGGTCTGGATTGGGGCGGGTTGGACATCCTGCGCGACCAGCCGAGCGGCCGCATCTATATCGTCGACGTCAACAAGACCGACGTCGGACCGGTGATCGCGTTGAGCCTGCGGGACAAGCTTGCCTCCACCGAGGCCCTGGCTAAGGCGCTGATCGCGTTGCTGAAAGGCGACACCCAAACGGCCTGAGCGTAATCGAACAATGTTCGTGCAACCGGGGCCGGGACTCCACGTTTGGTATCCGGAGGGTCGAAAGACCCCGCTGTTCACGAGACCGCCGGGACGGGAGCGGTCCGTCGTTAGTTCCAGGAGAACGCACACCATGAAGACGCTCAAGACCGCCTTGGTGGCGACGGCGATGCTGGCCATGGCCGCCCCCGCCTTCGCTCAATATCAACCCACCCAGCAGTACCAGCGCGACATGCGCAACTACCAGCAGGACCAGGCCGACTATCAGGTCACGCGGGCCGAGTACGACCGTGCGCGCGCCGAGTACGACGCCAAGCGCGACCGCTACGAACGCGACCGCGCCCGCTATGACGCCCGCTACGGCTACGGCGCCTATGCCCGCAGCTACGGCGCGGCCCCGACCTGGGATTCGGAGCGCTACGACGCCAATGGCTATGGCCGGGACACCTCCTATTCCGGCTCGTCCTACGCCGATCCCTGCCGCTCCGCCTCGACCAACAACAGTCAGGTGGCCGGCGGTCTGATCGGCGCCCTGGCCGGCGCCGCCATCGGCTCCAACGTCGCCGCCCGCAATGCGCGGACCGAGGGCGCGGTGCTGGGCGCGGTGGTCGGCGGTTTCGCCGGCTCGCAGATCGGCAAGCAGTCGGCCAAGGCCAAGTGCGACCAGGCCGGCTACTACTACAACTATGCTGAGACCATGCCCTACCGCGAGAGCCGTTATGACCGTGGCCAGCGCACCGGCCAGTACGACTACGCCTACTACAACCGCAGCCGCTGCCGCCTGGCCACCGCGCCGGTGGACAACTATGGCGACGATGTTCGCTACGTCCGCGTCTGTCCCGACAGCCGGGGCCGCTATCGGATCACCGGCTAAACCAGCCTGATCTAAAGCCCTGAGGGAAGCCGTCCGCCAACGCGGGCGGCTTTTCTCGTTCAGGCCTAACTCTTGCGCGACAGCGGATGCTTGGTGGCCACCACCTGGGCCAGGCGGTCGCCGGCCACGTGGGTGTAGATCTGGGTGGTGGCGATGTCGGCGTGTCCCAGAAGTTTCTGAACGACCCGCAGGTCGGCCCCGCCCTCCAGCAGGTGGGTGGCGAAGGCGTGACGCAGGACGTGGGGGCTGACCCGGGCCGGGTCGATCCCGGCGTCGGCGGCAGCCTCGTCCAGCAGCTGGGCGAAGCGGCGGGGCGTCATGCGGCCGGCCTTGCCGCGCGAGGGGAACAGCCAGGGATTGGCCAGGTCGCCTTTGGGCAGGAAGGTCTTGCGGACCTCAAGATAGGCCTTCACCGCCTTGCGGGCGGCGTCGTTCAAGGGCGCGAGGCGATCCTTGCCCCCCTTGCCGGTGACCATCAGATAGGCGGGGTCGCGGGCCAGGGCCGCCAGCGGCAGGGCGGTGAGTTCGGAGATCCGCAGGCCCGAGGCGTAGATCAGCTCCACCACGCAGCCGATCCGCAAGCCTTGCGCGCCATCCTTGGCCGAGGCGGCGGCGATGATACGGTCCACCTCGTCACGGCTCAGCACCTTGGGCAGGGGTCGCCCGCGCTTGGGGGCGTCCACGCGGCGGGAGGGATCGTCGGTTCGCCAGCCCTCCCCCAGGACGAAGCGATAGAACTGGCGGACAGCCGCGCGGCGTCGTGAGGCCGTCGCCGGCGACAGGCCCCGCGCGCCGAGCGCCGCGAAATAGGCTTCGATGTCCTCGGGGGAAGCGTCCCCCAGGTCGCGGCCACGACCGGCCAGGAAACCCGAGGCGTCGGTGAGGTCCTTGCCATAGGCGGTGATGGTGTTCTTCGCCGCCGCCCGCTCGACGGCCATCATCTCCAGGAAGGCCTCGGCCCAGCCGGACGAGGCGCTCATCGGACCGCCAGCAGGCCTTCGAGGGCGAAGGCGCGCGCGTCCGCCTCCAGGCCGGCGGCCTTTAAGGCGCGGATGATGCGCGCGCGGTCGCCGGCGGCGGGGCCCACGACGCCCGCGTCGGCGGAGATCCACAGGGCCAGCAGTGCGGTCTCGCCCTGGAGCTTCTCGGCCCCGGCGATGTCGAGGGCGAAGGCGCGGGCGGCGGGCGCCTTGGCCTCTCCGGCCGTGAAGCCCGCGAACTGCCCCCGGGCCTGGACGCTCATCGGCGCGCCGAGGGCGGCCAGGATGATGGCCGCCTGCTGGGCGCGCGCCCAGGTCTTGGGATCAGCGGTGGCGCCGCGCTCGATCAGGCGGTCCAGGGTCTGGGGATCGGCCTTGCCTGCCGCCGCCGCCAGCAGGGCGTCCAGCAGGGCCAGGTCGGTGATCGTGGCGCCGGGGATGGCGTCGGAGATCAGGCCGGCGCGCATCGTCTGGGCCGTCTTGAGGTCACCCGCGGCCAGCGCGGCCATGGCGGCCTTCACCGGACCGGGGCCGCCCTCGATGGTCCATGTGGCTTCGACGGCGGGACTGGCGGCCAGGGCCGCGGCGACAGCAGGGGCCGCCGGACCTGTGGTCGGCAGGCCGAGGTCGCGGGTCAGGGCATAGTCGAGGCCGCTCCGCAGGGACGGCGCGCCGGGATCGCCGGCCCCGGCCAGCTTGGCGCCCATCAGCCGGCCATAGACGGCGTCGCGGGCCTGGCTCTGGGCCAGGTCGAAGGTAAGCTGGGCGGCGCCCGCATTCCCGGCCTTGAGCTGGCAATAGGCCCGCAGGCGCAGCCAATAGACCGCCTCGCGGCCCGCCACGAGCCGATCGGAGATGGCGCAGGCGCCCTCAGCGTCCCCCGAAAGCAGGGCTGCCTCCGCCCCGGCCTGGGCCAGGACCGGGTCCTGCTCAAGCCCCGTGGTGCGCGACAGGATGACGGCGGCGTCCTTGACCCCGCCCTGGGCGATCAGGGCGCTGATCCGGGCGCCGGCCACGCCCGCGTCCCGGCCGGCGTCCTCCGGACCCGAGCCGCCGGTGGCCAGGATGCGCCGCGCCAGGGCCTGAGCGGCCGGCGACAAGGGCTTGGCGGCCAGCAGCGGCAGCACGGTACGGGCCGTCTGACCCGAGGCGCCGCGCCATAGATCGGTGGTGACGCCGGTGTCGCGGGCTCCAGTGGAGAACAAGTCGGGGGCCGCCAGAGGCGCGACCTGAACGTCCTGCGCCATGGCAGGCGCCGAGACGGCAAGGGCGGTCAGGGCCGCCAGAAAAATGCTTCGACCAGTCATGGCCTCATCCTAACGCACAGCGCGGGCATTGGCGCGCGGGCTCGCCCTGATGTAGACCTTCGCCGTTCATGGACCGTTACACACCGCTACGCGCCCGCACCATCACCCTCGTCGGCCTGATGGGGGTCGGCAAATCCAGCGTGGGCCGCCGTCTGGCCAACGCTCTGGAACTGCCGTTCCGTGACGCCGATTCCGAGGTGGAGGCCGCCGCCGGCCGCTCCATCCCCGACATCTTCGCCGACCTGGGAGAGCCCGCCTTCCGCGAGGGCGAGCGCCGGGTGATCGCCCGCCTGCTGGACGAGCCGCCCCACGTGCTGGCCACCGGCGGCGGCGCCTTCATGAACGATGAGACCCGCGCCCTGATCAAGGCGCGCTCACTCTCGGTCTGGCTGAAGGCCGACCTCGACGTCCTGGCCCGCCGGGTGTCGCGCAAGGACAACCGGCCCCTGATCGCCGGCCGCGATCCGATCGACGTCCTGCGGGAGCAGGCCGCCCAGCGCTACCCGATCTACGAGCTTGCCGACGTCATGGTGGAGACCGGCGACGCCGCCCACCACGTCACCGTCGACCAGGTGATCCAGGCCCTTTCGGCCCACATCGCCAAGACCGGGGAATCCCAGTGAGCCCGCGCATCGTCGCCGTCGGCCTGGGGGACCGCTCCTACGAAGTGGTGATAGGGCGCGGCCTGCTGGACGAGGCCGGCGCGCGGATCGCGCCCTTCCTGAAGAACCGGCGCGTCGCCGTCGTCAGCGACGAGACCGTCTGGGCCCTGCACGGCGCCCGGCTGACAGCGTCCCTGGAGGCCGCCGGCATAGCCTGCCCGGCCATCGTGGTGCCGCCCGGAGAACAGACCAAGAGCTTCGAGGGCCTGGCCGATCTCTCCGACCGGCTGCTGGCCCTGGAACTGGATCGCGGCGACCTGATCGTGGCTTTCGGCGGCGGCGTGGTGGGCGACCTCGCGGGGTTTGCAGCCGCCATCTACAAGCGCGGCATCGACTTCGTGCAGATCCCCACCACCCTGCTGGCCCAGGTCGATAGCTCGGTGGGCGGCAAGACCGCCATCGACACCCCGCGCGGCAAGAACCTGGTGGGCGCCTTCCACCAGCCGCGTCTGGTGCTGGCTGATCTGGACGTTCTCTCAACCCTCACCGACCGCGACATGCGCGCGGGCTATGCCGAGGTGATCAAGTACGGCCTGCTGGGCGACTTTTCCTTCTTCGAATGGCTGGAGGCCAACGCGGCGAGCGTGTTGGCCCGCGAACCGCAGGCCCTTTCCCACGCCGTCGCGCGTTCCGTGGAGATGAAGTCGCAGATCGTCATCGAGGACGAGAAGGAGGCGGGCCGCCGCGCCCTGCTCAATCTCGGCCACACCTTCGGCCACGCCCTGGAGGCCGAGACCGGCTATGGCGATGCCCTGCTGCACGGCGAGGCCGTGGCCGCCGGCTCGGCCATCGCCTTCCGTTTCTCCGCCGCCCAAGGCCTGTGCTCGGCCCAGGACGCGGTCCGCGCCGAGGCCGCCATCGCCGCCGCCGGCCTGCCCACCCGCATGGACGCCGTGGCGTCGACCGCCTTCAGCGCGCAGGCCCTGGTCCGCCACATGGGGCAGGACAAGAAGGCGCAGGGCGGCAAGCTGACCTTCATCCTTGCGCGCGCGCTGGGCGACGCCTTCGTGGCCAAGGACGTGAGCGCCCAGGCCGTCCATGATTTCCTCGTCTCCGAAGGAGCCAAGCCGTGAGCGTCATCGCGATCCTCGCGGGTCTCGCCCCCATCCTGATCGCTCTGTTGAGTCTGTCGGGCCTGATCTCGGCGGCGGAGACCTCGATGACGGCGGCCAGCCGCGGCCGGATGCACCAGCTGGAGCGTGAAGGCGATCGCGCCGCTCGCCGCATCAATCTGATGATGGCCGATCAGGAGAAGATGATCGGCGCCATCCTGCTCTCTAACAATGTCATCAATATCGGCGCCTCGGCGCTGACGACGCTCGCGCTCTCGACGGCCTTCCCGGGGCCCTTGGGGGCCCTGATCGCCACCGGCATCATGACGGTGCTGATCGTGATCTTCAGCGAGATCCTGCCCAAGTCCATCGCCATCGCCCGCGCCGACGATGTCGCCCGGACGCTGTCGATTCCCACCTTTTGGGTGGTGCGCATCTTCGGGCCCCTGGCCAACGGCGCCCAGTGGGTGGTGCGCCAGACCCTGCGGCCGTTCGGCGTCAATCTGTCCATGGAGACCGACGTCCTGGCGGCCCACGAGGAAATCCGTGGCGCGGTGGAGTACCACCACTCCGAAGGCCTGGTGGAGGAGCGCGACCGGCGCATGCTGGGCGGGGTGCTCGACCTCTCCGACATGGATGTCAGCGAGGTGATGGTCCACCGCATGTCGATCTCGATGATCGACGCCGACCTGGGGCCGGCCGAGGTGGTCACCGCCATGCTGGCCAGCGCCCATACCCGTGTGCCGCTCTACCGCGGCGACGCCGAGAACATCGTCGGCGTGCTGCATGCCAAGGACCTGCTGCAGGCCATCGCCGACTCCGGCGGCAAGATGGACAAGCTGGCCATCGACGACATCCTGCGCGAGCCCTGGTTCATCCCGGAGACCACCAACCTCAAGGACCAGCTCAACGCCTTCCTGAAGCGCCAGAGCCACTTCGCCTTGGTGGTGGACGAATATGGCGCGTTGCAAGGCCTGGTGACCCTTGAGGATATCCTGGAAGAGATCGTCGGCGAGATCGACGACGAGCACGACAGCGCCATCCAGGGCGTGCGCCGCCAGCCCGACGGCTCGGTGGTGGTGGACGGCTCGGTGACCATTCGCGACCTGAACCGCGCCATGGACTGGGACCTGCCCGATGACGACGCCGTCACCGTGGCCGGACTGGTGATCCATGAGGCCCAGACCATCCCCAAGATCGGCCAGACCTTCATCTTCCACCGCCACCGGTTCCAGGTGGTCAAACGGGTCCGCAACCAGATCACCACCCTGCGGGTCTCCGCGCCCCTCGACGCCCACGCGCTGACGTCGGAGTCATAAGTCAACATTGGAACCATCTGACCCGACAGTTGTTTTGGGGAATCGCGGTTTCGAGGGGTTGGGCGAAGCATGATCGGCATAGGCGCGGTGGTTCGCGTGCGACTTGGCTATAGTCAGCAGAGTCCGCGGTGGCCTATGGATAGGGCCATGATCCTGATGGAGCCTTGGCAATGAGCGCCCCCGATCTCGCCGGCCTGCGCGTCCTCGTTGTCGAAGACGAGATGATGGTCTCGATGCTGATCGAGGACATGCTCACCGACCTCGGCTGCATCGTCGTCGGACCGGCCGCCCGGCTGGACGAGGCCATTACGCTCACCGAAAGCGAACAGATCGATTGCGCGGTGCTGGACGTGAACCTCGGCGGCCAGCCGATCTTCCCGCTCGCCGACATCCTGCGGGCCAAGGGCGCCCCCTTCGCCTTCGCCACCGGCTATGGCGACGCGGGTCTTCGCGACGTCGACAAGGGGTCACTGGTTCTGCAGAAGCCGTTCCGCGAGAGCGACCTCGCCCGCATCCTGGGCGAATTGCGCGCCAAGGTCGGCTGACGCCATGGCGCGCTGGGCCGGCATCTTCCTCGCCATCATGGTGGCCGCGGCGATCGCGGGCTTCCTGATCGACGCCATCCGCGTGATCGCCAGCATCCTATTCCTGGGCTGCGCCGCGGCCCTGGCGGTCACCTACCTGAATCGGGCGAAATAGCACCGCCCGCCCTTCAGGGAGAAGGTGGCCCTGCGGAGCAGGGTCGGATGAGGGGTCGAAAGCCCCAAACAGCAAAACTCACCACGTCATCCCGGCCGCAGTGAAGCGGAGAGCCGGGACCCAGGGGCGGAGCGTTCGGCCCCGGGGTCCCGGATCGGCCTAGCGGCCGTCCGGGATGACGGGAGTTGTCACTCTTAGAGGTCAGCGTGCCCCCTCCTCCGACCAGTCTCCGACCGGCCACATTCTCTCCGCAGGGGAGCAGGAAGCTTAGATTAGAGCCCCTTGGCCATCAGGCCTTCCAGCACCTTGTCCGGGGTCATCGGGAAGTCGCGCAGACGCACCCCGCAGGCGTTGTAGATGGCGTTGGCCACCGCCGCGCCCGCCCCACAGATGCCGAGCTCGCCCACGCCCTTGATCCCCATCGGATTGGCCTTGTCGTCGGCCTCGTCGAGGAAGATGGCGTCCAGGTCGACGATGTCGGCGTGGGTCGGCACCAAGTAGCCGGCCATGTCCTGGTTGATGAAGGAGCCGTAGCGGTTGTCGACGACGTTGCCCTCGGTCAGCGCCGTGCCGACGCCCCAGATCATCCCGCCCGTCACCTGGCTCTTGGCGGTCTTGGCGTTGAGGATGCGGCCGGCGGCGAACACCCCGAACATCTTGCGCATCCGCACCTCGCCGGTGACCGTGTCCACACCGACCTCGGCGAAGTGGCCGCCATAGGTGTGCTGGGAATAGTCGCGGGCGTCGGCGGCGGGGCTGATGGAGCCCTCCACATAGACGCCCTCGGGGGCGGCGCGGCTGACCAGGGTCGCCAGGCTTTCCGAGCGGTTCTCGATGGCGATATTGCCGTTGCCGAAGGTGACGTAGGTGGGGTCACCGCCGTAGAGCGGCGAGTTGGGATCGCCGATGGCCAACTCGGCCAGGGCCTTGCGCAGGTTCATATTGGCCTCGAAGGCCGCCGAACCGGCCGTGGCCGCCCCGAACTGGCCGCCGGAGCCGGGAGCTGGCGGGAATTCGGAGTCGCCCAGCTCGATCTTCACCTGCTCCATGGTCACGCCCATGGTCTCGGCGGTGATCTGGGCCAGGATGGTGTAGGTGCCGGTGCCGATATCGGTCATGCCCTGGCGCAGGGTGACGATCCCGGTTCCGTCAATACGCACGCCCGCCTTGGCCGGTAGCAGGAAGTTGCCGCGGATGGCGGCCGCCATGCCCATGCCCACCAGCCAGCGGCCGTCGCGGACCTGGCCCGGCTTGGGATTGCGGCGGTTCCAACCGAAGCGCTGGGCGCCGGTGTTCAGGCACTCGGTCAGCTGGCGGATGGAGAACGGCTTGCCGGTCTCCGGATCCACGTCGGGCTCGTTGCGAAGGCGCAGCTCGATGGGATCGATCCCCAGCTTCTCGGCCAGTTCGTCCATGGCGCATTCCAGGCTGAGCATGCCCGAGGCCTCGCCCGGCGCCCGCATGGGGCCGGCGTGGGGAATGTCCATCTTCACCAGCCGGTGGCCGGTGAGGCGGTTGGGGGCGGCGTAGAGGTTGCGGGAGAAGTTGGCCGCGTGCTCCACGAAGGGCGCGGACCGCGCGCAATGGGTGATGGCTTCGACGGCGAAGGCGTTCAGGCGTCCGTCGGGCTCGGCCCCCAGCCGCACGCGCATGCTGACCGCGGGCCGGTGGATGGTGGCCTGGAACATCTGCTGTCGGGTGTAGGCGACCTTCACCGGCTGACCCAGCGCCTGGGCGCCGAGCGCCGCCAGCACCAGGTCGTCATAGGCCTGGCCCTTGCCGCCGAAACCACCGCCGATATAGCGAGTCAGCAGGTGAACCTTGTCCGAGGGGATGGCGAGCGTCTCGGCCAGGGAATGCTGGCCGCCCTTCACCATCTGGATCGAGGTGTGGACGGTGACCTTGTCGCCGTCCCACCAGGCGGTGGTGGCGCAGGGCTCCATCTGCACGTGGTTCTGAAGCGGGCTGAAATAGGTCTCGTCGACCTGCACGGGAGCCTTGGCATAGGCGCCGTCGAAGTCGCCGATGCGGACGTCTTCCTCGCCGTGCGGCATCTCGGCCTGATCGAGGCTGGCGCGGAAGTCGAGGACGGCGGGCTCAGCGGCGTAGGTAACCGCGATCAGATTGGCGGCTTCGCGCGCGGTCTCCCAGGTGTCGGCGGCGACAAAGGCCACCGGCTGGCCGAAGAACTCGATGCGGTCGGAGGCGAGCGCCGGGTTGGAGGGCCGCTGGCTGCGCGGATTGATCCGCTCACCGCGACGGGCCTGGGCCGGCACATTGAGGTGGGTCCAGACCAGCTTCACGCCGGGGACCGCCTCGGCGGCGCTGATGTCGATGGCGGTGATGCGGCCCTTGGCGATGGTGGCGGCCAGCAGGTAGCCATAGGCCGGCGCCGAGGGCGGCTCGACCTCATAGGCATAGGCCGCCGTACCGGTGACCTTCAGCTTGCCTTCGTAGCGGTCGACGCCCTTGCCGATGATGCCGCTGCGGTTTTCCGTGACGGGGTTCGGGGCCGCCCAATCCTTGACCGAGCTCATGCGCCTCTCCCTTCGCTGGCCTGCCCCAGGGCGTCCGCGGTCATGCGGGCCACCAGGGCGATCTTGAAGCCGTTCCTGCCGTTGTCCTGTGCGCCCGCCAGTTCGGCGTGGGCGGCCTCGACCGCGCTTGCGCCAGACTTCAGAGCAGCCTCCGTCTTCTCCGCGCGCCAGGGCTTGTGGGCCACGGCGCCGAAGGCGACCTGGGTCCCCACCACCGCGACGCTGGCCAGGCCGCCGGCATAGGAGGCCCGGTCGCGGGCCTTGCGATAGACCTGACCGCCGGCCGGGGCCGGGGGCAGGACGACGGCGGTGATCAGCTCACCGGCCGCCAGGTTGGTCTCCAGGTGCGGGGTGTCGCCCGGCAGGCGGTGCAGGTCGGCGACGGCCAGGATGCGCGCGGCGCCGTCGGCCGTCATCGTCTCAAGCTGGGCCCCGAGCGCGGTGAGCGCCACGGCCATGTCGGAGGGGTGGGTGGCGATGCAGGCGTCGCTGGCGCCGAAGATGGCGCTGTTGCGGTTCAGGCCGTCGATGGCGCTGCAGCCCGAGCCGGGGTGGCGTTTGTTGCAGGGCTTGGAGGGGTCATAGAAATAGGCGCAGCGGGTCCGTTGCAGCAGGTTGCCGCCGGTGGTGGCCTTGTTGCGCAGCTGACCCGAGCCGCCCGAGACGATGGCCTGGGTCAGGACCGAATAGCGCGAGCGCACGCGGGCGTCGGCGGCCAGGTGGCTGTTGGTCACCATCGATCCGATGCGCAGGCCGCCCTCGGCGGTGTCCTCGATGCCGGCCAGCGGCAGCCGGTTGACGTCCACCAAGTGGGTCGGCTGCTCGATGTCGAGCTTCATCAGGTCCAGCAGGTTGGTGCCGCCGGCCAGGAACTTGGCGCCCGGGGTGGCGGCCACTGCCTTCACGGCGGCGGCGACATCGGCGGGACGTTCGTAGGTGAAGGGCCTCATGCCACGTCTCCCGCCACGTCGCGGATCGCCGCGATGATCTGGGGATAGGCCGAGCAGCGGCAGATGTTCCCGCTCATCCGCTCGCGAATCTCAGCGTCGGTGAGCGCGATGGCGCCGGTCAGGTCCTCGCTGGCCTGGCTAGGCCAGTTCTGCGCGGCTTCCTTCAGCATGCCGACGGCCGAGCAGATCTGGCCGGGCGTGCAGTAGCCGCACTGGAACGCGTCCTGCGTCAGGAAGGCCTGCTGCATCGGGTGCAGGTTCTCCTCGCCGCCGATGCCCTCGATGGTGGTGACCTCGTCGCCGTCGTGCATGACGGCCAGGCTGAGGCACGAATTGATGCGGACCCCGTTCACCAGGACGGTGCAGGCGCCGCACTGTCCGTGGTCGCAGCCCTTCTTGGAGCCCTTGAGGTTCAAATGCTCACGCAGGGCGTCGAGCAGACTGGTGCGGGTGTCGAGGTCAAGCGTGCTGGCTTGCCCATTTACGGTGATGGTCGTCTTCAAGCACGCCTCCCCAGCGCGGGGCCGCCTTGTGCAGCGGCGCCTATTCGAAAGTCAGATTAGTCCTCGCCGGGGGCGAGGGCTTTCACCGAAAGCGCATGCAGGGGACCTGCCAGCTCCTCGGCCAATGTCCGGTAGACCATCCGCTGCCGCGCCACCTTTGGGGCGCCCTCGAAGGCCTGGGCTTGAATAACTACATTAAAATGGCTCTCACCGGAGGCGCTGGCGCCCGCATGTCCCGCGTGACGGGCGGAATCATCTTCGATTTCCAGGCGGGTGGGCGAGAACGCTTCGGTGAGCTTGTTTTGGATGGCCTCAAATATGGCGCCCATTTGGATAATCTTCAATTCTTGAAAGGGTCTCAGACCGCTTCATACTTGGGTCATGGCCGGCGCGTTTCAATATAAGCCTAAGTTTGTCGATATCCGGGTGCGCCCGCCGACCCCTGGGGAGGCGGCGCAGACCGACGACGTCTATGCGCTGAAGCCCGGGGAACGGGCTTGCGACCATCCGGGGTGCCGGCTGGCCGGCAGCGCGCGCGCGCCGAAATCCCGCGACATGCTCAACGAGCACTACTGGTTCTGCCAGCCGCATGCCGCGGAATATAACCGCAACTGGAACTTCTTCGCCGGCATGAGCGAGGGCGAGATCAAGCAGCGCCAGGCCCAGAGCGCCCAGGGCGACCGCCCGACCTGGGACTTCAAGGCCGGCCGATTCTCCCGCGAGGCCGCCGCGGCCGCCCAGGGCTTCGGCCAGGGCAAGGGCTATCGCGACCCGTTCAACCTGTTCGGCAGCGGCAATGGCGGCGCGGCGGGCGTCCGCACGCCCAAGCCCGAGAGCCGACGCCTGGGGAAACTTGAGCGCAACGCGCTCGCCGACCTGGATCTCGACGAGAACGCCGACGCGCCGACGATCCGCGCCCGCTATATCGAGTTGGTGAAGCGCACCCACCCGGACTCCAACGGCGGCGACCGCTCGGCCGAGCACAAGCTGCAGCGGGTCATCAAGGCCTACCAGCAGCTCCGCAAGGCGAAGATGGCCTAGGGCCGCCGGTTCAGACCGGCTTGTCGCCCGCCACCGTCGTGCGGTGCATCAGCCGCAGGTGACCGTCATAGCCGCCCTCGGCCAGATGGACCGTGCAGCGGTTGTCCCACATCAGCAGCATGTTGGGCCGCCACTTGTGGCGATAGACGAACCGGTCCTGGGTGATGTGGCCAAACAGGAAGCCGAGGATCGCCTGGGCCTCCTTGGCCTCGAACCCCTCGATGCCGACCGTGTAGACCGGGCTGACGAACAGCGCCTTGCGGCCGGTGACCGGGTGGGTGCGCACCAGGGGATGGGTCAGGCTCTGGTCGGCGTCCTCGGAGACGATGATCTCCATGGTCCGTTTCTCGGTCTCGCGGGCGAAGACCCCCTTGGTCCCGTAGGCGCGGCCGGCGGAATGGGTCGCCTGCAGCGGCGCCAGCAGGGTCTTCATGGCCGGCGACAGGGCGTCATAGGCGCTGGCGCAGTCGGCGAAGAGGGTGTCGCCCCCCACCGGCGGCGTGACCTTGGAGTGCAGCAGGGTGGCGGCGGGCGGCTGGGGCTGGAAGCTCCAGTCGGAATGCCAGCCGGCGCCGAAATTGGTGGCCTTCTCGTCGGGCTCGCGCCGCAGCTCCAGGACGTTGGGGTGGCCGGGCATGGGGGCGATGAAGGGGTCGACCCCGAACTTTCCCATCTGCAGGGTGAAGGCCTCCAGCTCGTCCAGGCTGAGCGGCTGGTCGGGGAAGCTGACCACCGAATGGCGGGCCCAGGCGGCGCGGATTTCCTCGCGGGCCTCTGGGGAAAGCGGGCGCGAAAGGTCCACGCCGACGATCTCGGCGCCGAAGCCCTCCTCGGAGGCGAAGACCTGGATTGCGCGATATGACCGCGTGGCTTGCTTCAACATGGGTGGACGCTCCCTTCGTCATTCCGGTATGGGTCGCAGGGACTGCCCCCATCAAACACACGTTTGCTTCGCATGCGTAAGCCTGTAATCGATCCGGACCATGACCTCGTTCGCTGAAAACCAAGACGACAAGCTCCTCACCCTGGTCCCGGACAAGAAGGCTTCTGTCCGCGACACCTTCGGTGTGGATATCGACATGACCGTGCCCGCCTTCAGCGAGCGCGACAGTCACGTGCCGGACCTCGATCCGTCCTACAAGTTCGATCCCGAGACCACCCGGGCGATCTGCGCGGGCTTCGCCTTCGACCGTCGCGTCATGGTCCAGGGCTATCACGGCACCGGCAAGTCGACCCACATCGAGCAGGTGGCCGCGCGCCTCAACTGGCCGCTGATCCGGGTGAACCTGGACAGCCACGTCAGCCGCATCGACCTGGTGGGCAAGGACGCCATCGTCCTGAAGGACGGCAAGCAGATCACCGAATTCCGCGAGGGCATCCTGCCCTGGGCGATCCAGCGGCCCGTGGCCCTGGTGTTCGACGAATACGACGCCGGCCGCCCCGACGTGATGTTCGTGATTCAGCGCATCCTGGAGGCCCAGGGCAAGCTGACCCTGCTGGACCAGAACCGCGTGATCCGGCCCAATCCGTTCTTCCGGCTGTTCTCCACGACCAACACCATCGGTCTGGGCGACACCACGGGCCTCTATCACGGCACCCAGCAGATCAACCAAGGTCAGATGGACCGCTGGTCGATCGTCACCACGCTGAACTATCTGGCCCACGACGTGGAAGCCGAGATCGTGCTGTCCAAGGCGCCGCACTACAACAACACCGAGGGCAAGCGCACGATCAGCGCCATGGTCCGCGTCGCCGACATGACGCGCAACGCCTTCATGAACGGCGACATCTCGACGGTCATGAGCCCGCGGACGGTGATCACCTGGGCCCAGAACACCGAGATCTTCGGTGGCGACATCGCGCTCGGCTTCCGGATGACCTTCCTGAACAAGTGCGACGAGCTGGAGCGCGGCACCGTCGCCGAGTTCTTCCAGCGCGCCTTCGGCCAGGACCTGCCGGAATCCACGGCCCGGGTGCGGGTGGCCTAGACTCCCTACCCTGGATCGGGGCCGCCGCGAGGCAAGACTTCGCGCGCGGCGCCTATTCCGTGAGCATAGAAACTTCAGGTTCTGAAGCCTGAGCAAGACTATGCCTGGATACCGATTTTGAGTTGCGCGAACTTGCCGCGCACACCTTTACAGTTTGATGACGCCCGTCTGCGACTAATCCACGATCAGTTGTGGGTGCGAGCGCTTATGGCCACCAAGCTTCCTCATAGTCAGCGAGCCGCCCGTCGGATCATTCAGCTGGCGTCTCTGATTCTCGCCGTTGTCGTGGCCGGGGGCGTAAGCCTGCTGGCCTATACCAGCATCTCGGTGGACCGCGTTCAGGTGGCCGAGGAACGGGAGCTTGTCGCCCAGGGGATCGACCGAACCCTGATGCGCCTGGTGAGCGGCATCACCACGGTCAGCGTTCGCGACGAGGCCTATGCCCGGCTGGGCCCGAACCTCGACGCGCGCTGGGCTGACCGCAATCTAGGCGGCTTCTACGCCGATCACATGGGTCACGACCTGACGCTGGTGTTCAACGCCAAGGACCAGCCGGTCTACGCTTGGCGCAAGGACCGGAGGCTGCCGGCCGACGAGGCGGGCGTGTTAGCCCCTGCGGTGGCCCCGCTGCTGGCGCGCCTGCGTTCCGAGGAGCAGATCGGACCCGACCGCCGGGGCAAGACCTATGGCCTCGACGCCGAACTCACCACCAGCGGCATCGTCGTGGCCGGCGGCCAGTACTTCATGGTCGGCGCCGCCACCGTCACACCTGAGACCCCGGCGGCCCGCCTGCGCCCTGGCCGGGCCGCCGTCGTGGTCTCGGCCCGCCGGCTGGACGGCGGGTTCCTGCACGAAGTGGACGACAACCTGCACGTCACCCAGTCCCGCATTTCGCCGCCGGGCGTCCTGCGCATCCCGTCCCGCGTGCCCGTGGTGGACGTGAACGGCTTTGTGGTGGGCGACCTGGCCTGGAGCCCCAAGCGGCCAGGCGTCACGGTGCTGAAGAGCGCCGCCCCGGTCTTCCTCCTAGCCTTCCTGGTGCTGATGGGCGCGGCCCTGGCCATGGCCTTGCGGATCAAGACCATCTTCCGCGACCTGACGCTGGGCGAGGACGCCCTGGAGCGCACCATGGGCCAGCTGGTCCGCGCCCGCGACCAGGCCGATACCGCCAACGTCGCCAAGTCCCAGTTCCTGGCCAATATGAGCCACGAGATCCGCACGCCCCTGAACGGGGTGCTGGGGATGGCCCAGGTCATGGCCCGCGACGAACTGAGCCCGATCCAGTCGGGCCGCCTCAGCGTCATCCGGGCGTCGGGCCAGACCCTGCTGTCGGTGCTCAACGACGTGCTGGACATCTCCAAGATCGAGGCCGGCCGGCTGGAGGTGGACAACCACGAGTTCGACGTCGCCGAGGCGGTCAGCGAGGCCTGCGCCACCTTCACCAACCTGGCGGCCCAAAAGGACGTCACCCTCGATCTCTACATCGCCGCCGAGGCGAACGGTATCTGGTGGGGCGACGGCGCGCGCCTGCGTCAGGTGATTTCCAACCTGGTCTCCAACGCGGTGAAGTTCACCGCCGACGGCGTGGTGTCGGTCACCGTGACACCGTCGGCCGAGGGTCTGACCTTCGCCGTCCGCGACTCCGGCATCGGCATCCCGCCGTCACGGCTGGGGGACCTGTTCCAGAAGTTCAGCCAGGTGGACGCCTCCACCAATCGCCGGTTCGGCGGCACGGGCCTGGGTCTGGCCATCTGCCGCGAGCTCGTCGAACTGATGGGCGGCCGGATCGGCGTCACCAGCATCGTGGGCGAGGGCTCGACCTTCAGCTTCACCCTGCCGATGGAGAAGCGCGCCGAGGCCCGCGCGCGTCGGACGGTCGAGATCGATACCCCCAACACCGAGGGCTTCACCGCCAAGATCCTGGCGGCCGAGGACAACCCCACCAACCAGCTGATCCTGAAGTCGCTGCTGGAGCCCTTCGGCATAGACCTGACCGTGGTCGCCAATGGCCTTGAGGCCGTGGAGGCGGTGAAGACCCAGGCTTTCGACCTGGTGCTGATGGACATCCAGATGCCGGAGATGAGCGGCGTGGAGGCCACCCAGGCGATCCGCGCGTTCGAGGCGCAGACCGGCCGACCGGCGCTGCCGATCCTGGCCCTGTCGGCCAATGTCATGCGCCACCAGATCAACGAGTACCTGGACGCGGGCATGAGCGGCTTCGTGCCCAAGCCCATCGAGGCGGTGAAGCTGTTCGCGGCCATCGACGAGGCCCTGGCGCCTGCCGACGAAGAGATCGAGGCCGAGACCGTCGCCGCCTGAGGCTTTCCGGCCCCAAGGAGATCGGGGTAGGCTGACCAGCCCATGCGCCAACTCGTGATCCTCGAAAATTCCGAACTCGCGGTCTACGGCCTCTGGGCGCTGTGGGGCGCGACATGGCTGCTCGCGGGGCTGTGGGCGGCAAAGGCGGAGAGCCGCCCGCAGAACCTCGGCGAACGGTCGGCGGTCCTGCTGGTTTTCCTGGGCTTTGGCCTGCTGTTCAAACCGCCCAACGTCGCGGAGCGGCTGTGGGTCTGGTTTCCCGCTGCACAGTGGGGCCTGGTCACCCTCACCGCCGCAAGCATGGCCTTCTGCTGGTGGGCGCGGCGACATCTGGGTGCGCTGTGGTCGTTCCGCACCACCGCCAAGGCGGGCCACCACGTGGTCGACACCGGGCCCTACGCCCTGGTCCGCCATCCGATCTATACGGGCATCCTGGCCGCGGCTCTCGCCAAGGCCCTGCTGACGCCCAGCCTGCTGGGTTTTGCCGGGCTCGGCGTCCTGGCCCTGGCCTTCTGGTTGAAGGCCCGCGTCGAGGAGCGCTTCCTGGCCCAAGCCCTGGGAGGGGACGAGTACGCGGCCTACGCCCGCCGCGTCCGAAGACTGATCCCCTACGTTCTGTAAGCCGACAGCAGAAAGGGCGCGGAGTGTCCTCTGCGCCCTTGTCCGTCTCAGCCTATGAGGCGGGCTCAGCCGCCGCTGATCTTCTTGCCCACGAAGGCGCCCAGCGCCAGGAACAGCACAAAGCCGATCACGGCGACGAAGAACAGCAGCTTGGCGATACCCGCCGCCGCACCGGCCATACCGGTGAAGCCAAGCGCGCCGGCGATCAGGGCGACCACCGCGAAAATCAGGGCCCATTTCAACATGTCGAACTCCAGCCAAAAACATCCAGGTGTTGGCTCTTGAACGCGGGGCCAGGCTTGACGTTCCTGCGGCCGGCCGGCGACGAATTCCAGGGTCGTTGCGGGCCTGACACCAAGCAGCGCTTTCCTCACCGAGCGGCAACGCGCTAAGACGAAAAGACCATGGCCAAGAACCCGGAAAGCCCGCTCGAGCCCTTTAAGCGCGCCCTCGCCAACGCGGCGCGGTCGCTCGCTGAAAGCCCTGACCTGGAGATCGTCTATTCCGGGGAAGGCCCCCTGCTGTCGGGCAATCGCGCGGTCCTGCCGCACCCGCCCCGGGACCTGACGCCAATGGACGCCGCGCGCATCCGCGGCCTGGCCGACCAGATGGCCCTGCGCATCTCCCACCACGACGCGCAAATCCACGCCAAGACCCGTCCGGCCTCGGCGCTGGGCGCCCCGGCCTATGACGCCCTGGAGCAGGTGCGTATCGAGGCCATCGGCTCCAATGCGCTGGGCGGCGTGCGCGAAAACCTGAAGGTCGTGCACGAGCAGGCCTGGCTCAAGCGCCCCTTCAATCCCGTGGACGCCCAGGCCAATCCGCCGATGGCCGAGATCGTCTCCCTGATGGCTCGCGAGCGGCTGACAGGCGTCGAACTGCCGCCGAACGCCAAGCTGCTGGTGGACATGTTCCGCGACGAGATCGAGGCCCGGGCGGGCCAGGATCTCGACAAGCTGATCGACAAGCTCGACGACCAGAAGGCCTATGCCCGGATGGCGCGCACCATCCTGCGCGACCTCTCCATGGGCGATGATCTGAGCGACGCGCCCGACCAGGCCGATCAGGACGAGGAAGACGGCGACGAAGGCGAGGCCGAGTCGGCCGAGGACGGCGACGAGGGCGATGGCGAGGGCCAGTCCCCGCAGCAGGCCTCCATGGACGACAGCGAGGCGACCCACAGCGAAAGCGAGGACGCCGACAGCCAGATGATGCAGGCGGAGGATGATCCCAACGCCGAGGATTCGGACGAGCCGCCGGAGCTGGGCGAGGGCGAGCAGCCCGCCCGACCCGATCCCAAGGGCGACGCCAAGACGCCGACCTACAAGGTCTTCACCACCGCCAACGACGAGATCGTGGCGGCCGAGGAACTCTGCGACCTTGAGGAGCTGACCCGGCTGCGGGCCTATCTCGACCAGCAGCTGGCCAGCCTTTCCAGCGTGGTCTCGCGCCTGGCCAACAAGCTGCAGCGCAAGCTGATGGCGCAGCAGAACCGCTCGTGGAAATTCGACCTGGAGGAAGGGCTTCTCGACGTGGCGCGCCTGACCCGGGTGATCACCGATCCCACGGCGTCGCTGGCCTTCAAGGAAGAGGAAGACACCGAGTTCCGCGACACGGTGGTGACCATCCTGATCGACAATTCCGGCTCCATGCGCGGCCGCCCGATCATGGTGGCCGCCGTCTGCGCCGACATCCTGGCCCGCACCCTGGAACGCTGCGGCGTGAAGACCGAGATCCTCGGCTTCACCACCCGGGCGTGGAAGGGCGGCACGAGCCGCGAGGACTGGCTGAAGGCCGGCAAGCCGGCCCAGCCCGGCCGCCTGAACGACCTGCGCCATATCATCTACAAGTCCGCCGACGCCCCCTGGCGCCGCGCCAAGCGCAACCTCGGCCTGATGATGCGCGAGGGGCTGCTGAAGGAGAACATCGACGGCGAAGCCCTGATGTGGGCCCACCAGCGGCTGATCGGCCGCACGGAAGCCCGCCGCATCCTGATGGTGATCTCCGACGGCGCGCCGGTGGACGATTCGACCCTGTCTGTGAACTCCGGCCACTATCTGGAGCGCCACCTGCGCGAGGTGATCGCCGAGATCCAGGACAAGAGCCCGGTGCAGCTGATCGCCATCGGCATCGGCCACGACGTCACCCGCTACTATCGCCGGGCTGTCACGATCGTCGATGTGGAACAGTTGGCCGGCGCCATCGTCGACCAGCTGGCCGAGCTGTTCCAGGAGGAGCCGCGCAAGGCCAACCGCAAGACCGTGGGCCTGCTGGCCCCGCCGCCCAACACGCAAGGCCCCCAGGGCGGCGGAGCCCGGCGGTCCACCTTCAAGGAAGTCCGGAGAGCCGTGGCGTGAAACGATTGATCCTGGGTGTTGCGCTCGCGGCCCTCACCGCCTGCGCCCAACCGGCCGCCCTGCCCAAGCGCCCGATGGCCGCCGGCCCCGGGATCACCATCACCGCCACCCCCGTCGCGCTCAATCCGGCCGACCCGGCCCAGGACCGCATCGGCGACTTCGTCTATGCCGGCGGCCTGTTGCTGTCGTCGGACCAGACTTCGCGCCTGCACGGCCTGTCGGACCTGCGGATCACGCCGGACGGCAGGCTGGTTTCCATCAGCGATGAAGGCGACCTCCTGGAGAGCCGCGTCCTGTTGGACAAGACCGGTCGTCTGGCGGGCCTTGGTCCCGGCAAGCTCACCGTCCTGACCGGTCCTGACGGCAAGCCGCTGCAGGGCAAGGCGCAGGCCGACGCCGAGGGCATGGCGATCCTGGCCAATGGCGACATGCTGATCAGCTTCGAGCGCATCAACCGCATCCTGGTCTATCCGGCCAAGGGCGCCCCCCCCCGTGAGGCTCCTTTTCCTGTCGCCACCTTCCAGGAAAACAGCGGCCTGGAGGCTTTGAGCGCCGATCCCGCCGCCGGCCCCGACGCCTATGTCACGGCTGGCGAGGATTCCGGCGAGACCTGGACCTGCCGGCTGAGCGCCGCCTGCGTAAAGGGCCCGACCCTGGACAAGCCCGCCGAGTTTGGCGTGGTCGCGGTCAACCGGCTGGCCGGCGGGAACACCGCCTGGCTGTTCCGCGCCTGGGACCCGGTGCGCGGCAGCCGCATCACCCTGAAGATTCTGGGCCCCGCCGGCGAGATCGCCCGCATGGACATCACCAAGCCCCTGACGGTCGACAATATCGAGGGCGTTTCCGCCGTGCCCAACAAGGACGGCTCGACCCGATTTTACCTGATTTCCGACGACAACTTTTCCAATTCCCAGAAGACCATCCTGGTGGCTTTCGACTGGAAGCCCACCAAGCCTTAGGAAGACGCCATTATGAGCCGCACCGAGATCGCGCTGCCCACCCCCGAGGGCGACGCGCGCGCCTTCGTCTTCAAGCCCGACTCAGGCTCCGGCCCCTGGCCAGCCGCCATCATCGCCATGGACGCGCCGGCCATCCGCCCGGCCCTGTTCGAGATGGGCGAGCGCCTGGCCGCCGCCGGCTACTACGTCCTGCTGCCGGATCTGTTCTGGCGCGCCGGCCCCTATCCGCCCCTGGACATCGCCGCGGCCCGCGCGGGCGACAAGGCGGCCGGGGAGCTGTTCGCCAAGCTGCGCGCCAGCACCGGCGCCGGGCGCCAGATGACCGACGTGAAGGCCTGCCTGGACTACATCGACGCCGATCCGGCCGCCAAGCCGGGCAAGGTGGGAATCACCGGCTACTGCATGGGCGGCTCGATCGCCCTGCGCGCGGCCGGGACCTATCCCGACCGCATCGGCGCGGCGGCCTCGTTCCACGGCGGCGGCATGGCCACCGACGACGAACGCAGCCCCCACCTGCTGGCCCCTGCGATCAAGGCCAAGGTGCTGGTGGCCGGCGCCATCGAGGACCGCAGCTATGACGAGGCCCAGAACACCCTGCTGACAAAGTCCCTGAGCGAGGCCGGCGTCGATGCCGAGGTGTCCATCTGGGAAGGCTGCAAGCACGGCTGGGTGCCCACCGACATGCCGGTCCACAACCCCGAGGGCGCCGAGCGCCACTGGCGCGAACTGATCGCCCTGTTCGACAGCACGCTGAAGTAGGCGCGCAAAGAAAAAGGCCGGCGTCACCGCCGGCCTTTCTCAAGTCTGGAAGCTGCTGCGCCTTAGGCGGCGACGGCGGCCGGCGCTTGCGCGGCGAGCTTGGCCTTCAGCTGGCGCTTGATCTTCAGGGCGCGGGGCGAGAGCTGCTCGTCCTTGGCCTTGACCAGGAAGACGTCCAGGCCGCCACGGAAGTCCAGGGTGCGGCGGGCCGCGTTGGAGATGCGCAGCTTGAAGGTCTGACCCAGCGCGTCCGACTGCAGGCTGGCGGGCGCCAGGGCCGGCAGGAAGCGGCGCTTGGTCTTGATATTCGAGTGGCTCACATTGTTGCCGACCATGGGGCCGATACCGGTGAGTTCGCAACGACGCGACATGGCTTAAGACCTAAGCGAGAAAGAGTGACGGCGGGCGGACCCGCGCGAGAGCGGGCGATATAGTCGAAGGTAAGCGGCGGCGTCAAGGCGGAGCCGCCTTTCAGAGCGCGTCATCGCACATTCCGGCACCCGGGTCACAGGGCCGCTGTTCCGACCGTCTTGTGTCCCCAAGCCCTTGGGATACAATACCTTGTAGGGAACAAATCCCGAATCATGCCGAGTCACTGATTCGGTCCTGATTCGTTGCGGCCACGTTCCGGCGCTGCTCTCTCCTCATTAATCTCGCCCATTCTGCGCCAGTGGCGGGGGCGCTCGCCTTCCCCTAGCCTGGGCTGCAAATCACCCGCGTGGGTGGATCAGGCTTGGGCAGGGATGGGGATTCCAACATGAAGACGATGCGATCGGGCCTGCTGTGCGCCAGCGCCCTGGCGAGTCTCGTGGCTTTCGGCGCCACGCCGGTCCTGGCCCAAGACGCCGAGGTCTCCGAGATCGTGGTCACCGGCAGCCGGATCGCCCGGAAGGACTACGTGTCGGAAAGCCCCATCGTCACGGTGGGCGCCGACCAGATCGCCGCCGTCGGCATGGTGACGATCGAGAACACCCTGAACCAGTTGCCGCAGTTCACGCCGTCAAACGGCTCGGGCACCAACACCACCAACTTCGTCACCACGCCGGGCCAGGCCTACGCCAACCTGCGCGGCCTGGGACCCACCCGCACCCTGGTGCTGATCGACGGCAGGCGGGTGGTGGCGGGCAATCCCAATGCGGTGGTCGACCTCAACACCGTGCCGACCTTCCTGGTGGACACTGTCGAGACCATCACCGGCGGCGCCTCGGCGGTCTATGGCTCCGACGCCATCGCCGGCGTGGTGAACTTCAAGCTGAAGCGGAACTTCGAGGGCCTGCAGGTGGACGCCCAGTTCGGCGCCACCGAGCAGAACGACGCCGGCCAGCTCACCGCCTCGGTAGGCTGGGGCCATAACTTCGACCGCGGCAACATCGCCGCCGCCGTCACCTACGACAAGCGCGAGGGCCTGACGGCCGCTGATCGTGACTGGTCGGCGGTGGGATATTCGATCCTGACCACCGGCCTGACGCCCTCCGGCGCGGCCACCATTCCCGACGGGCGGTTCGATCCGGCCTCCAACGCCGGCGGCGCGGCCAACCTCCCCAGCCAGGCGGCGATGAACGCGGTGTTCGGCGCCTATGGCTTCGCACCCGGCACGGTGGCGCGAGGCGCGAGCCTGTCCTTCAACGCCGACGGCAGCCTGTTCTCCACCGCCCCGGTGAACAACTACAAAGGGGTCCAGGGCCCGGGCTTCTCGGCGGCCAGCTACACCTTCAACAGCGCCGCCTACCGCTACCTGAACCTGCCCCTGGAGCGCTGGAGCCTCTATGCCACCGGCCGCTACGACCTGACTGACGCGGTGGAGGCCTACGGC
Organism: Phenylobacterium glaciei; assembly: GCF_016772415.1. Taxonomy (NCBI): domain Bacteria; kingdom Pseudomonadati; phylum Pseudomonadota; class Alphaproteobacteria; order Caulobacterales; family Caulobacteraceae; genus Phenylobacterium; species Phenylobacterium glaciei. Next base: position 1,110,629 of record NZ_JAGSGD010000001.1, on the reverse strand, counting down.
ACCGCCAGCTACACCACCTATGATGTCTCGCGGCAGCTGGGCCCGGCCTCGGCCAGCGACGGCGCCTTCCCCGGCCCCGACATCGTGGTCCCGGTGACCAACCCCTTCATTCCCGCCGACCTGCGCACCCTGCTGGCCTCGCGCGCCGATCCAACAGCGGCCTTCTATCCCCGCCGCGCCTTCACCGAGGTCGGCGGGCGGCTCTCCAACAACACCTATGAGACGACCCAGCTGTTGGCGGGCCTCCGTGGAGTCCTCCCCATCAGAGATTGGAAATGGGACCTCTACGCCAGCTACGGCCAGATGGACCACACCGAGCACCAGTTCGGGAATGTCAGCCGGGCGGCGATGCGCACTCTGACCTTCGCCCCGGACGGCGGGGTGGCCATCTGCGGTGGCTTCAACATCTTCGGGGCCGGCAAGGTCAGCCCCGGCTGCGCGGCCTATATCGCCCGCGACGTTACAAATGCCACGACCATCAAGCAGACCGTGGTGGAGGGCTACACCACCGGCAGCCTGATCGACCTGCCGGCCGGCGCGCTGAAGTTCTCGGCCGGCGGCCAGTACCGCAAGGACGACTTCGACTATGCCCCAGACCTGTTGCTGCGGGGCCCGGACATCGTCGGCTTCAACCCGGCGGTGCCGGTCAGCGGCGACATCACCTCGAAGGAGGTCTACGCCGAGCTGCTGGTCCCGGTGCTGGCCGACCTGCCGCTGATCGAGAGCCTGGACCTGGCCTTGGGCGGCCGGGTCGCCGACTATTCCACCACCGGCCGGGTCAGCGCCTACAAGGCCGATCTGACCTGGAAACCGGTGTCAGGCCTGCTGATCCGCGGCGGCTATCAGCGCGCCGTTCGCGCGCCCAACATCGCCGAGTTGTTCTCGCCCCAGTCCCTTGGCTTCGTCGGCATCGGTTCGCCCGGGACCGGCACCACGGCGGGGGATCCCTGCGACGTGCGCTCCTCCTACCGAACCGGCGCCAGCGGCGCGGCGGTTCGCAGCCTGTGCCTGTCCCAGGGCGTGCCGACGGCGATCATCGACACCTTCAACCAAGCCTCTACTCAGGTGGAGATCACCGGCGGCGGCAATCCTGACCTCACCGAGGAGACCGCCGACAGCTTCACGGCCGGGGCGGTCTGGTCGCCGGCCGTCGACAGGCCGTTCCTGCGCCGGTTCAGCATCAGCCTGGACTACTACAAGATCGAGGTGGCCGACGTGGTGGGGACCATCGGGGTCCCGACGATCCTGGCCTCCTGCTTCAACGCCGATGGGTCCAACCCCGGGCTCTCCAACGCCAACTTCTACTGCGAGCAGTTCACCCGCCTGGGCTCGGGCCAGATCACCGGCGTCGCCCAGACCCAGGTGAACCTCGCCTCGGTGAAGACCTACGGGCTCGACGGCCAGGTGGACTGGGGTTTTGATCTCGCCGACCTCGGCCTGCCGGAGACCGCAGGGGCGCTCGCCTTCAACCTGGTGATCTCCAAGCTCGACAGCTTCGAGCGCCAGACGCGGCCCAACGCCACCTTCGTCGACTATGCCGGGACCATCGGGGCCGATCTGTCGGGTGGCGCCCTGCCGGAATGGAAGTCGGTGCTGTCGGCCACCTGGGTCGTCGGACCCGTACGGACCACCCTGCGCTGGCGCCATATCGCCGCCATGACCGACGCCCGCAGCGTGCCCACCTTCAGCCCCACAGCGGTCAACACGCCGGACTATGACGTCTACGACCTGTCGGGCTCCTGGAAGATCGACGATCGGGTCACTCTGCGGGCGGGGATCAACAACCTGGAAGACAAGGACCCGCCCCACTTCACCAGCTATCCCAACTCCAACACCGATCCCTCCAGCTTCGACATCCTGGGCCGGCGGTTCTTCGTGGGCGTCAACGCGAAGTTCTGACCGCTCGGTCCGTCTTCGTCGGCGCCTGTCTGATTTCGGGGGGCTGGATCTCAGCGGCGGAGCCGTCCGGGCATTTGTCGTCGTTGGGAAGCACCTTCAGGCGGCGTCCGGCGACCACCAGGTCGGACATCGGCTTGGGATCAGCGTTCACAACGAACTGCCCGGCCTTCAGAGCCGCGCCCTCGTTCTGGCAGTAGGCGCCCGACAAGGTCCCGATCCGCGACCAGACGCCGCCCGCCTGCCGATAGACCCTGCGGTCGCCGAGGGCGAAGACCACCACCTCGGGCACGGCGTCCCCGTCGAGATCGGCCACGACGGCGTGGCAGGTTTGGCCGCTCTGGCAGTTTTGTAGCGGGTCTTCGAAGGTCTTCCACTTCTGCTCCAGGAAGCCGGTTGGCAGCACGCCACCGCCCGCCACGCTCACCAGTTCCTTGCGCTCCAACACCGAGGTCGTGGCCTCGCCGTAGCGAGCCTTGCGGGCCAGGGCGGAAGCGGCGCGCCGGGCGATCTGCGCAGCGTTGGCTCCGGTCTTGCGGGCGGCGAGCGCCTTGAGCGCGTCGATCCCCGGCTTGCCGGCCTCGAAGCGCAGGAACAGGTAGTCGAACTTGTCGGGCGTCACGGCGCCGCGATCCAGGCGCGCCACCTGGTCGTTCACCGCTAGCCGGCTCGGATTGGCCAGGGGCGAGAACAGAGCCAGCAGCACCACCACCACCACATGGGCGGCGATGACATTGGTCACCTCCAGCCGCTTCAGCCAAAGGCCGGGCAGGAAGACACTGGCCGCGTAACCCACCGCATAGACCACCGCCACCACCGTGCAGGCCGCGCCATAGATGCGGTCAGGGGTCAGTCCGTACTGGCCGATGCGCAAGGCCAGGCCATAGGCGGCGATGGCCACCAGCGGCGCGATGATGACGCCGGTGACCCGGCCGGCCCACTTCAGGGCTACGGGCGGATGGCCGTCGCCCTCGCCTTCCTGATAGGCGGCGTTCAGCAGGACGATCAGGGCCGCAGCGGCCGAGAGCAGGATGCCGGCCGCGCTCTTGGTGTCCCATAGCAGGGTCAGGCCCGTGAACGGCAGGGCGATCAGGAACCCGGAACCGATCACCGCCATCACCGGCAGCAACCACGACAGCAGGGTCAGGGCCACGGTGCGGATGCCGCGCACCAGACTGGCGCGCACGTCGGTCAGGTGGATGGCCAGCGCGAAGAAGGTGGTGGTGGCGGGGAAGGCGAACCAGGGCTTGCTGATCGTCTTGCCCACCCACTTGATACCGATCAGATCAAACAGCGCTCCGCCCAGGAAGAGCAGCAGCCACAGGGCGCCGACGAACAGAACGGCCAGGGCCAGCCGGACCCCGTCTTTCCAGGTCTGATCGAAATAGTGGTCGTAGCTCGCGACCCATCGGCGGCTGGCGTCCGCGCCGGTCACCAGGTGGTGGGCGATGAACAGACCCACGGCGGTGAAAATCACCAGGGGCGGCCCGGGCCAGTGCTGGAATTCACTGTCGGGGATAGCGATCGTCCCGTGATAGGCCCCGAGCGCCGCCACAATGACCGCGGCGATGCCCCCCCAGACGATCAGGGTGCGGGTCCGCAGGGTGCGCAGGCCGCCCAGCAGCACCACCGGCAGGAACAGGATCAGCATCGCGCAGGCGCAGAACAGCGGCGAGGCGACGCCGCCCGTCAGGCCGTGCTTCTCCCACTCGTTCAGGCCGTAGAGGGCCAGGCCCTGCGCGAAGCCGATGGCGACGCGGGCGATGGCGATCGGACGCGACGCCTGGTCCGGGTCGCTCTGTCCTGCGAACATGATGTTAGTCCCTCCCCCACTCACCTTACGGTCGCATGGGACGGCGGAACGGCCAACGTCTCAGAAATAGGGTCCGATGGGTTCGCCGTCCTCGGCTGAGAGGATCAGGTTGGCCATTTCCGGCGTCATGTCAGGAACCTGTTCGGCGCTGACCCAGGCCATGAAGCGGGAATTGGCCACCGGGCCGGTGTCGAAGCCAGGGCCGCCACCCCCTATCCCGCGCCGGTTGATCATTTCACAGACAGTGCGGCTTGGATGCGACAGGGCCAGGCTTGCCATGCTTCCGATTGAGGCATATTGATAACTGACCAGTCAGTTATTAATGATCTCCGAATGCTTCCCGCAGGCCAGCCCAAGTTTCGGCGTCGCAAGGCCGACCGTCCCGACGAGATCGTCGCGGCGGCCTTTGAAGTGTTCGGGGAAAAGGGCTTCGCCGCCGCGCGGCTGGACGACATCGCCGCCCGGGCCGGGGTCTCGAAGGGGGCGATCTATCTCTACTTCGCCACCAAGGAGGACATCTTCCAGGCGGTGGTGGAACAGGGCGTCGCCCCCAACTTGCAGAACCTGGCTGCCCTCGCCGCCGCCAACCCGCAGAATTTCCCCGACCTGTTGCGCGGCGTCGCGAGGATGATGGCGCACATGGCCAGCACGACGCCCCTGGGCGGCATCATCAAGATGGTGGTGGGCGAGGCGCGCAATTTCCCGGAACTGGCGCGGGTCTGGCACGACCGGCTGATCGTGCCCGCCCTGGGGACGCTGACGGCCGTCATCGCCGCGGCCCAGGCGCGCGGCGAGGTCCAGCCCGGCGACCCACGCCTCTATGCCGTGAGCCTGATCTCGCCCCTGCTGGTGGGGGTGATCTGGCGCGAGACCTTCACCCCCATCGGCGCCGAGCCCTTCGATCTGGCGGGCCTGATGGAACAACACGTCGAGACCCTGCTGCGGGGGATGGTCCCATGAAACAACGCCTGCTCGTCATCGTCCTGCTGCTGCTGACCGCTTCCCTGATCGCCGCCCTGGTCCTGGTTCCTCGCCTGAACCGCTCCCATGCGCTCACCGGCTATGTCGAGGGCGAAGCGCTCTATCTTGCCGCACCCGTCTCCGGCGCCGTAGCTCAGATCTATGTGCAGCGCGGCGACCGGGTGAAGGCCGGCGACCGGCTGTTCGTGGTCGATCCCAAGCAGCTCGCCGCCCAGCGCCAGCAGGCCCAGGCCGAGGTGGGCGCCGCGCAGGCCCAGGCGCAGGACGCCCGCAAGGGTCTGCGCCCCCTCGAGCTGGCGGTCTATGACGCCAATATCGCCGCCGCCCAGGCCCGTGCCCAGGACGCGGCGGCCGACATGCGCCGGGTCGCGCCCCTGGTCCGCAAGGGCATCTATGCGCCCGCCCGCCTGGACGACGCCCGCGCCGCCCTGCAGACCGCCAACGCCCAACTCGCCGCCGCCCGCCGGCAGCGGGACGCCGCGACCCTGGGCGCCCGCGAAGGTCAGGTCCAGGCCGCCGACAGCCGGGTGGCCCAGGCGCAGGCGGGCTTGTCGGCTGCCGACGCCCGGCTCTCCGACCTCGCCCCCGTCGCCCCCTCCGATGGACGGGTGGAGGACGTGTTCTTCCAGCAAGGGGAGTGGTCCATCGCCAACCAGCCCGTCCTGTCCCTGCTGCCCGACGACCGCATCAAGCTGCGGTTCTTCATTCCGGAACAAAGCCTTTCGGCCTACCGGATCGGACGGGTCGTGCGCTTCGCCTGCGACGGCTGCGCCAAGGGTCTGAGCGCCAAGATCACCTTCGTCAGCCCGCGCCCGGAGTTCACCCCGCCGATAATCTACAGCCGCGAGGCCCGCGACCGGCTGGTCTACCTGGTGGAAGCCCGGCCCTCCGCCCGGCTCAATCCCGGCCAGCCGGTGGACGTGACGCCCCTGGAGCCGGTCCGGTGACACTGGCCATCGACGTCCATGGCCTGAACAAGAGCTTTGGCGACAAGCACGTGGTGCAAGACGTCTCCCTGCAGGTCGAGGCGGGCCGCATCTGCGGCTTCCTCGGCCCCAACGGCTCAGGCAAGACCACCACCCTGCGGATGCTGTGCGGCCTGCTGACCCCAGATAGCGGCGACGGGACCTGCCTGGGACTGGACATCATCAGTCAGGCGGGCGCCATCAAACGCCAGGCCGGCTACATGACCCAGAAGTTCTCGCTCTACGAGGATCTGACCCTGGAGGAGAACCTGATGTTCTCCGCCCGCGTCCACGACCTGGATCGCCGCAAGGAAAGGGTGGCTCACGCCCTGGAGCGCCTGGGCCTGATCGAGCGGCGAAACCAGTTGGCCGGCACGCTGTCGGGCGGCTGGAAGCAGCGCCTGGCCCTGGCCACCGCCACCCTGCACGAGCCCAAGCTGCTGCTGCTGGACGAGCCCACCGCGGGCGTCGATCCGAAGGCCCGCCGCACCTTCTGGGACGAGATCCACGCACTCAGCGCCGAGGGCCTGACCGTCCTGGTTTCCACCCACTACATGGACGAGGCCGAGCGGTGCCATGAGATCGCTTACATCGCCTACGGCAAGCTGATCGCGCGCGGCACGGCGGGCGAGGTGATCGCGGGCTCGCACCTGGTGACCTTCAACGGCGAGGGGCCGGGGATCGACCGGCTGTCGGCTGAGATCGCAGGGCGGCCCGGCGTCGAGATGGCCGCCCCCTTCGGCGCCTCCCTGCATGTCAGCGGCACTGACCGCGCCGCCATCGAGGCCGCTATCGCCCCGTACCGCCGCGAACCCTTCCGCTGGACGCAGGTTGAGCCGACCCTGGAGGACGTCTTCATCCAGCTGATGGACGGCGCCGAGGACAATTTCCGATGAATGGGTTTTCCGCGACGCGGGTCTGGGCGGTCCTGATCAAGGAGTTCAAGCAGCTCACCCGCGACCGCCTGACCTACGCCATGATCCTGGCCCTGCCGGTGATCCAGCTGCTGCTGTTCGGCTACGCCATCAATTCCGAGCCCCGGCACCTGCCCACCGCCTTGCTGGTGCAGGAGGACAGCGTCTTCGCCCGCTCGATCCTGTCGGGTCTGAGGAACAGCGCCTACTTCGACCTCGTGGCCCAGGCTCGCAGTCCATCCGAGCTGGACGAACTGATCCGGCGCGGCGAGGTGCAGTTCGCCATCACCATTCCCGGCGACTTCACCCGGCGGGTGGCGCGCGGCGACAAGGCCCAGATCCTGGTGGAGGCCGACGCCACCGATCCCTCGGCGACCGGCCCGGCCGTCGCGGCCCTGGCCGCCCTGCCGACCCAGGCCCTGGCGGGCGACCTGAAGGGCGCCCTGGCCCCCAGGCTGCAGGCCAAGCCCGCCTTCGAGGTGGTGGTCCACCGCCGCTACAACCCGGAGGCCGTCACCGCCTACAACATCGTGCCGGGCCTGCTGGGCGTCATCCTCTCCATGACGCTGGTCATGATGACCTCGCTCAGCGTCACCCGCGAGACTGAGCGCGGCACCATGGAAAGCCTGCTGGCCACGCCTGTGGAACCGATCGAGGTGATGATCGGCAAGCTCGCGCCCTACGTCCTGGTGGGCCTCGCCCAGACCGTCATCATCCTGACCATCGCCAAGCTGCTGTTCCATGTGCCGATGCTGGGGGGCTGGATCGGTCTCGCCTTGGGGATCGGCCTGTTCATCGTGGGGTCGCTCGCCCTCGGCTTCCTGATTTCCACGGCGGCGCAGTCGCAGCTTCAGGCCATGCAGATGAGCTTCTTCTACATCCTGCCCTCGATCCTGCTCTCGGGCTTCATGTTCCCCTTCCGCGGCATGCCGGGCTGGGCCCAGGCGCTGGGGGAGGTGATCCCGGTCACCCATTTTCTGCGGGTGGTGCGCGGCGCCCTGCTGAAGGGGCAGAGCCTGGGCGACATGTGGCGCGAACTGCTGGCCCTGCTGGCCTTCGTCTGCGTGGTCACGGCGCTGGCCATGGCCCGCTATCGGCGGACATTGGATTAGGGTCGCGTTCCTCCTCTCCCCTTTCAAGGGGAGAGGGCAGGGTGAGGGGATCGCGCCGCCCCTCACCACCTGGCCGGAACGCCCCCCTCACCCTACCCTCTCCCCCCGAAAAGCCCGGGGGAGAGGCGGAATGCGGCTTTCATGTCGCAGACGCACCGGCGCCGCTTGCCCCGTCATGATTCCCACCCCAACTTGGGATCATGAGTCACCGCCCGACCGGCGCGCCTCCGCCAAGGTTAGTGGCGGTGTTGGGGCCGACAAACACCGGCAAGACCCACCTCGCCGTCGAGCGGATGCTGGGGCACGCCTCGGGCATGATCGGTCTGCCGCTGCGGCTGCTGGCCCGGGAGATCTACGACCGTATCGTCAAGGCGCGCGGCGCCCGCTGCGTGGCCCTGATCACCGGCGAGGAGAAGATCGTCCCGCCGCGGGCCGTCTATTTCGTCTGCACCGTCGAGGCCATGCCGCTGTCGCGCGAGGTGGAGTTCCTGGCGGTGGACGAGATCCAGCTCTGCGCCGACCCGGAGCGCGGCCACGTCTTCACCCACCGCCTGCTGCACGCGCGGGGAACCTACGAGACCATGCTGATGGGCGCCGGCACCATGGCGCCGCTGATCCGCCGCCTGCTGCCAAGCGCCGAGATCGTCACCCGCGAGCGGTTCTCCAGCCTGACCTATGCGGGGCCGAAGAAGCTGACCCGCCTGCCGCGCCGCTCGGCCGTCGTCGCCTTCTCCGCCGACCAAGTCTACGCCATCGCCGAGCTGATCCGCCGCCAGCGCGGCGGGGCCGCCGTGGTCATGGGGTCGCTGAGCCCCCGCACCCGCAACGCCCAGGTGGCCCTCTATCAGTCGGGCGAGGTCGACTTCCTGGTGGCCACCGACGCCATTGGCATGGGCCTGAACATGGACGTCGACCATGTGGCCTTCGCCGGCCTGCGCAAGTTCGACGGCAAGCGGACACGGTTCCTGCACCCGCAGGAGGTGGGCCAGATCGCCGGCCGGGCCGGGCGCTTCCGCACCGACGGCACCTTCGGCGTCACCGGCGAGTGCGAGGACATGGACGCCGATCTGGTGGACGCCGTGCAGGAGCACCTGTTCCAGCCGGTGGCGGCCGCTGAATGGCGCAACGCCAAGCTCGACTTCTCATCCCTGGCCAACCTGATGACGTCGCTGGCCGCGCCGCCGACCTTCGACGTGCTGAAGGCCTCGGCCGAGAGCCTGGACGAGGTGACCCTGCGCCAGCTGGCCGCAGATCCCGACATCGCCGACCGGGCCCGCGACAAGCCCTCGCTGGCGCGGCTGTGGGACGTCTGCCAGACCCCGGATTTCCGCAAGGTGGGCCACGAAGAGCACCTGCGGCTGACGCGGGACTTCTTCGAATATCTCACCAGCCGCAACCGGCGGATTCCGGAGGACTGGATCGCCGGCCAGTACCGGCACCTGGACCGCAACGACGGGGAGATCGACACCCTGTCGGCCCGTCTGGCCAGCGTGCGAACCCTGGCCTATGTCGCCAACCGCCCCGATTGGCTGACAGACGCTGGCGCCTGGCAGGCCAAGACCCGGTTGCTGGAGGACAAGCTCTCCGACACCCTGCACGAGAAGCTGATGGCCCGCTTCGTGGACCGCCGGACCAGCGCCCTGATGCGGGGTCTGCGGGTGCGCGAGGACATGCTGGCGGGCGTCGCAGAGGACGGCACGGTCACCGTCGAGGGCCACTATGTCGGCAAGCTGCGGGGCGTGACCTTCGAGGCCGAGCACGGCGCCTCGATCCTGGAAGAAAAGGCCCTGCGTGCCGCGGCCACGATGGCGGTCGGACCGGAGATCAACAAGCGGCTGGGCCAATTGGCCGGTGAGGCGGACGGCGCCTTCAGCCTGACGCCGGACGGTATGGTCCTGTGGCGCGGCCAGGCGGCGGGCGCCATTTCCGGCGGCTCGCCCTTCGCGCCGCGCGTACGGCTACTGGGAGAGCTGGGCAATCCCGCCGCCCGCGAGCGCGCCACCCGGCGGCTGGAGGCCTTCCTCGCCGCCGAGGCCGTTCGCCGGCTGGGGGCGTTGCGAAAACTCGAGACCGGCATGGCGGAGGGAAAGATCAAGGGCCTGGCCCGCGGCCTCGCCTATCGGCTGATCGAAGCCGGCGGGGTCCTGGACCGCACGCCGGTCCGCGCGGAGGCCAAGGCGCTGAGCCAGGTGGAGCGCCGGGCGCTGAAGGGGCTGGGCATCCGGCTGGGCCATTTCAGCCTTTACCTGCCGGCCATGCTGCGGCCTGACGCGCTGAGCTTCGTCCAGGGCTTCGCCGACCGCGCCTGGCGCCCGCCGACCCAGGCCATCAGCCGCCTGCCCGATCCCGCCCCTGCCGCCACCGCGCTCGCCGCCTTCGGGCTGCGCGCCGTCGGTCGCCTGGCAGTACCGGTCGAGGCCCTGGAGCGGATGGACGACCTGATGCGGGCCGGAAAGCCTGGCCAGCTCACCGATGCCGACCGCGAGGGGCTGGGCTGGAGTGCGCAGGAGACCAAAGAGATTCTGCGGGCGCTGGGCTTCGCGCCGACCACCAAGGAAAAGCCCGGCGAGGACATGGTCTGGCGTCGGCGCGGCGAGGCGCCCACGGTCAAGCCCAGCGCGCCCTCCCCGAGCTCGCCCTTCTCGGCGCTGGCCGCCCTGAAGGACAAGCCTGTCCCCGCCCGCCGGCCCCGCCGCCGCCGTAAAGCGAAGGCCGCCAATCCATGAGCGAGACGGGCTGCCGCGCCGATGTCTGGCTGTGGCGGGCGAGGTTCTTCAAGACCCGCTCTCTGGCCGCCAAGTTCCTGGACGAGGGCAAGGTCCGCCTGACCCGCGCCGGCGCCGAGACCCGCATCGACAAGTGCGCGCGGCCCCTGAAGGTGGGGGATCAGCTGGTCTTCGCTGTCAGCGGCAAGCTGATCGCCGTGGCGGTGGAAGAGCTCGGCGAACGCCGGGGACCGCCGGCCGAGGCGCGGGGGCTGTATGCGACCCTGGGTTAGCTCCTCCGCACCAGATCGCGCGCCGCCGCCAGCAGGACCGGCGTCCAGCTCAGGATCAGGGCGAAGGTCATCAGGTTGGCGCGGCTGTTGTCGATGGCCGCAAAGGCCGTACCCACCATCGGCAACAGCAGCAGCAGGGCCAGGATCGGCCGGCGGGTATCTGAGGCTATGCAGATGCGCGACAGTAGGAACGCGTTGAGCGCCAGCCCGGCGAACTTGATCCAGGCGCCGGCGGTGGACCAGGCGAGCAGCTGGACTGAGCCCTCGGGGTTCTGGGTGATCCGCAGCAGGGTGACGGTTTCCAGGTAGTCGCCAGCCAGGGCCGCCAAGGCCACGCCGATGGCGGCCAGCACCAGGGGCTTGCGGAAGCTCAAGCCCAGGAACATCGCCGCGCAGATCTCGAAGGCTGTGTAGCTGGGGATATAGGCCTTCACGTCGAAGTGGTTCACCGCATCCATGGCGATGACGATCGGCGCGCGACAGGTGTCGCCCGGCGCGCCGAACACCTTCAGCAGGTCGGCCAGGGTGCGGGCCAGCTCGAAGTCCACCACCTTGCCCGGCGCCCAGCACGCCCCGGCGGTGGCCACCTCCGGCAGCCGTTGGAAGGCGACGGTGATGGCCACGGTGGCGAGACCGGTCACGACTGTGAGGCCCGCCCAGACGCGGTGCGATCGGCTTTCCATGGCTTCCCCCTCAGGATAGGCGCGAGCTTAGCCCGCAGGCTTCCATTGTCGATGCAGCCCATATTGCCCTAGCCTGGTAATCCGGCCCCGGAGAACCCCATGCCCAAGATCGTCGCCCCGCTTCTGGGAGCGCTGCTCAGCCTCGCCAGCCTGAGCGCGCTCGCCGCCCCTGCCCAGGAAAGCCGCAGCGTCGTGGGCCTGGCCGCGCCGGCGGAGATCCGGGTCGACACCTGGGGCATCGCGCACATCTATGCCGGCAGCGTCCGCGACGCCTTCTTCCTGCAGGGCTACAACGTCGCCCGCGACCGGCTCTGGCAGATCGACCTGTGGCGCAAGCGAGGTCTGGGCCTGCTCTCCAAGGACTTCGGACCGACCTATGTGGCCCAGGACCGCGCGGCGCGGCTATTCCTCTATCGCGGCGACATGGCCAAGGAGTGGGCGGCCTATGGGCCAGGCGCGCAGGACAACACCACCGCCTGGGTGGCTGGGGTCAACGCCTTCGTCGGCGAAATCGCATCCGGCAAGCGGCCCCTGCCCCTGGAGTTCAGGATCGCCGGCTCGACCCCCGACCGCTGGAGCGCCGAAGACGTGGTGCGCATCCGCAGCCACGGCCTGACCCGCAACGTCCCCAACGAGGTCGGCCGCGCCCAGATCGCCTGCAAGGCTGGCCTGCCCGCCGCCCGCCTCTACCGCTTCATCGAGCCGAAGTGGACGACGAAGGTCCCCGACGGCCTGGATCCCTGTTCTATCCCCGCCGACGTCCTGGCCGACTACCAGTTGGCCGGGGCCGGGGTGAAGTTCTCGGGCCCGCCCGAGCAGCGCGCCGCCCTGGAGGTTCCGCCCGAGGCGATCGGGTCGAACAACTGGACGGTCTCGGGATCCCGCACCGCCACGGGGCGACCGATCCTGGCCAACGATCCGCACCGCGAGCATGGCGCGCCGGGCCTGCGTTACATCGTGCACCTGAACGCCCCGGGCTTCTCGGTGATCGGAGCCGGCGAGCCCGCCCTGCCCGGGGTCTCCATCGGCCACAACGACAAGATCGCCTTTGGCCTGACCATCTTCCCGGTCGATCAGGAAGACCTCTACGTTTACGAGACCAAGCCCAGCGATCCCGACCAGTACCGCTATGGCGACGGCTGGGAGCCCATGACCGTGGTCAAGGACGTCATCCCCGTAAAGGGGGAGGCGGTCCCCCGCCCTGTGGAGCTGCGCTTCACCCGCCATGGCCCGGTGCTGAAGACGGAGGGCGGCAAGGCCTTCGCCATCCGCACGGTCTGGAGCCAGCCGGGGACCTCGGCCTATTTCGGCTCCACCGGCTACATGCAGGCCCAGGATTGGGCGGGCTTCAAGGCGGCCTTGGCCGGCTGGGGGGCGCCCTCCGAGAATCAGGCCTATGCCGACACCTCTGGCCACATCGGCTGGGTGGCGGCCGGCATGGTCCCGGCGCGGCCCAACTGGGACGGGCTGATGCCGGTGCCGGGCGACGGGCGCTATGAGTGGAAGGGCTTCCTGACGCCTGACCAGCTGCCCAGCGAGGCTGATCCCAGGCAGGGCTGGTTCGCCTCGGCCAACCAGATGAACCTGCCGGCGGACTATCCGGTGGCCGAGCGCAAGGTGGGGTTCGAGTGGTCGAACCCCGCCCGGTTCCTGCGGGTGGACGAGGTGCTGGCCGCCAAGCCCAAGCTGACCGTGGCCGACGCCATGGCTCTGCAGACCGATCCCTACGACATCACCTCGCGCCGGTTGATCGCCGTGCTGGCTCCGCTGAAGACCGATGATCCGAAGCTGACCCGTGCGCTCGCCCTGCTGCGGGGCTGGGATCACCGCACCTCCGAGGGCAGCGCCGGCGCGGCCCTGTTCGAGGTCTGGACCGGCAAGCATCTGGGCCGCGCCGTGGTGGCCGCCACGACGCCCAAGGACGTCCAGGGCGTCATCGGCAATGGCGACCTGGCCGCGGTCATGGAGCTGCTGGAAAACCCCGACGCCACCCTGCCGGCCGAGGCCCGCGACGCGGTGTTGAAGGCGAGCCTGACGGCGGCCTATGACGAGGTCTCCGCACGGCTGGGCCCTGACCCCAAGACCTGGGCCTGGGGCAAGCTCCACCACGCGCGCCTGGAGCACGCCCTGACCCCGCTGGCCGATGCAGCGACCCAGCCGTTGCTGGCGGCCGGCCCGACCCCGATGGGCGGGACCAGCCTGTCGCCCATGGCGGCGACCTGGCGGCCCGACGACTTCCGGGTCGTGGCGGGGGCCTCCTTCCGCATGGTCCTCGACGTCGGCGCCTGGGACAACAGCATGACCATCAACACCCCGGGCCAGTCGGGCAATCCGGAGAGCCCGCACTATCGCGACCTGTTTCCCAAGTGGGTGAAGGGGCAGTACGTGCCGCTGGTCTATTCGCGACAGGCGGTGGAGGCCGCGACGGAAACGGTCATCACGCTGACGCCTGCGCCATGAGCCTATCGGCGTCCTCAGATATCCTGCGGGCCGGCGGCATTGACAATTGGGGTCGCGACCGGGAAAACCCGCCGCCTAGACCTGCCGGAGTTCCAGTTCCGCGATGACCTACATCGTCACCGACGCCTGCATCAAATGTAAGTTCATGGACTGCGTGGAGGTGTGTCCGGTGGACTGCTTCTACGAGGGCGAGAACTTCCTGGCGATCAATCCGGACGAATGCATCGACTGCGGCGTCTGCGAACCCGAGTGCCCGGTGGACGCCATCAAGCCCGACACCGAGGACACGCCCGACTCCAAGTGGCTGAAGATCAACACCGACTACGCCAAGATCTGGCCCAACATCACAGTCAAGGGCGAGCCGCCCGCTGACGCCGAAGCCTTCGAGCGCGAGACCGACAAGTTCGAGAAGTATTTCAGCGAAAAGCCCGGCCGCGGCTCCTGAGCCCCGCCTCGCGCCAGGGGTGCAAGCCTTTCTTTCGGCTGATTTTTATGCTAGGGTGACAATGACGTGGCGAGAAGCGTTTCGCGCCCGCCACGTCTTTTCTGCAGAAGAGCCGTCCCCGGCCGCATACGCCTTGAACAGGCGAAGGGTGTCCTAGAGGTCTATTCCGTTCTCAAGAATGTTGTCCGCCGCACTTTTGCGGAGGGACATCTTTCGCCCTGAGCTTCGGAAAACCTGGATGCGTCGACGGGATCGGACGAGGTCGAAGGGACTTAGCTGATGAGCAAGACTGGTCTGGATTTCTCGGTTGGCGATCATGTCGTCTATCCCGCCCACGGGGTGGGTCAGGTACAGGGGATCGAAACTCAGGAAGTGGCCGGCTACTCGCTCGAAGTTTATGTCATCACCTTCGACCACGAGAAAATGACCCTGCGCGTCCCGACCGCAAAGGCCCGCACCGCTGGCCTGCGTTCGCTGGCCGAGGGCAATGTCGTCACCCAGGCGCTCACCACCCTGAAGGGCCGCGCCCGCGTGAAGCGCACCATGTGGTCGCGTCGCGCCCAGGAATACGAAGCCAAGATCAATTCCGGCGACCTGATCTCCATCGCCGAGGTCGTCCGTGACCTGCACCGCGCCGAAAACCAGCCGGAACAGTCCTATTCCGAACGCCAGCTCTATGAGTCGGCCCTGGACCGCATGGCCCGTGAAGTCGCCGCGATCGAACAGATCGACCGCGACGCCGCCATCGGCATCCTCAACAAGAACCTGATCAAGGCCGTCGCCGCCTAAGGGCGCCGATCACCGCTGATCTTCGAGACGCCCGGCCCCCAACGGCCGGGCGTCTTCGTTTGCGCGATTGAGATCTTGTAGCAATTTGCTATACTGACGTAATGAGAGAGGTTGCGTTTAGCAAGGCGGCTCTGCAGGCGCTTCGGCGTATGCCGGCCAATACCGCCGCGACGATACGCGCCAAGATCGACCAGTACGCTTCCCACCCGGAGTCCCTGGCCAACAACGTCACCCGACTGAAGGGCCGGACCGGATTTCGTCTGCGGGTTGGGGACTGGCGGGTGATCTTCGACGACGATGGCGTGGTCCTGGCCATTCTCGCCATCGGACCTCGCGGCGGCGTCTATGACTAGGAGTGAGCCATGAACCAGATCACCACCTTCACGACCCCCGGCGGCGAAGAGATGGTCGTCCTGCCGCGCGAAGATTTCGACCGGCTGGTCGCCGCGGCGGAAGATCACGCCGATGTCGCAATCTATGACCAAGCCAAGGCGCGGCTGGCCACGGGCGAGGATGAACTGGTGCCCGCCGCCGTGGTGGATCGCATCCTGCAGGGCGAGAGCCCGATCCGGGTGTGGCGCCAGCATCGCGGCCTGACGTTGAGCGACCTCGCGGACACCACATCGCTGTCCCAGGCCTACCTCTCTCAGATCGAGACCGGCAAACGGGTCGGTCAGGCCGAGACCCTCCGGGTCATCGCCACGGCGCTGGGCGTAACGATCGACGACCTGATCTAGCTCTCCCCACCGGTACGATAGTCGCCGAAGGTTTGGTCCCGGGCGGTGAGCGCCTGGGTCACCCCCTGGCGCATCTGGGCCATGTAGTCGCGGCTGGCGGGCGTGTGCCAACCCAGGGCGTGGAGGTCGGTGCCGGCCCGCAGACCCGCGCGCAGGCCCATGGCCTCCATCTGCCGGTGGACCAGGCGCTTGTTGAGCTGGGCCAGTTCTGGGTCGACCTTGGCGATCCGCTGCGCCATGGCCAGCACCTCGGCTTCCAGCTCGCCGACTGGATGGGCGCGGTTGGCGAAGCCCAGGCGGACGGCCTCTAGCCCACTCACCGAATCGCCGGTCAGCATCAGCTCCATGGCCGCGCGCATGCCCATGAACCAGGCGTGGTACTGGTTGTCGGGCGGGCTCATGGTGCGCACCGCCGGGTAGCCGATCTGGGCGTCCTCGGCGACGTAGACCAGGTCGCAGGCCACCGCGAGCTCCGAGCCGCCGGCCAGGCACCAGCCATGGACCTGGGCGATCACCGGCTTGGCGAGGTCCCAGATGCGGAAGCAGCCCTCCACTACGTGCCTGGCCCACTGTCCCTGGCCACCGGCGGTGTAGTAGGGAAGCTCGCCAAGACCGGCGAGATCGTAGCCTGAAGAGAAGCAGGTCCCGGCGCCGCGGAGGATCATCACCCGCACCTCGGGGTCCCGGTCGCCCGCCTCAAGGGCGGCGAAGATCTCCCCTCGCAGGGCGTTGGAAAGCGCGTTGCGCTTGGCCGGGCGGTTGAGGGTGATGCGCCGGACATGGGGTGCGGGATCGTCGGTGAGCAGGATGGGGTCGTCGGCCATGATCTCTCTCCCTAAAGTCTTGTTTTCAGGCATCCTCACCCCCTGACGTGGCGGCGGGCAAGGAGTGCGAGATGAAACCTGTTCTGGGCCTGGTCCTGGCCGCCACGGTCGCCGGATGCGCCCACGCCGGTCCCATCAGTTACAGCGACCTGCTGGGCCGCGAGCGGCCCCATGCGGACGTCCGGATCGCCTACGGCGCCCTGCCGCTGCAGTACGGCGAGCTGTGGCTGCCGAAGGGCAAGGGCCCCTACCCCCTGGTGGTGATGATCCATGGCGGCTGCTGGCTGGCCGACCTGCCGGGGACCGAGCTGATGGACTACGTGTCTGACGACCTGCGCAAGGACGGCGTCGCGGTCTGGAACCTGGAATACCGCCGCATCGGCCACGATGGCGGCGGCTGGCCCGGCACCTTCACCGACGTGGCGGCCGGCGCCGACCATGTCCGCGAACTAGCCAAGACCTATCGGCTCGACCTGAACAACGTGGTCTTCGCCGGTCACTCGGCGGGCGGTCATCTGGCGCTGTGGGCCAGCAAGGCCAGCCCCCTGCGCGGGGAAAACCCCTTCCTGCCGAAGGGCGCCGTGAGCCTGGCCGGGATCATCGACCTGGCCGCCTATCGCGAGACCGGCCCCGACGCGTGCGGCGGACCGGGCACCATCGACGCCCTGACCGGAGCGCTGTTCCGCAAGACCAAGGATCTCTATGGCGGGCTCTCGCCGGCCGCCATGCTGCCGCTGGGCGTGCCCCAGGCGGTGATCTCCGGGGAGCTCGACCCCATCGTCCCGCCCCGCTTCGGCGCGGCCTATGCGGCGTCTGCCAAGGCCGCGGGCGACCCGGTCACCGCGCTGAACCTGAAGGGCGCCGGCCACTTCGAACTGATAGATCCCAAGGCGCCGGCCTGGGCCGTCATCAAGGCGCAGATCAAATCCCTGCTGGATTGACGCAGGGTCGCGCTTGACGCCGGACCCTGCCCCCGAAAAGGTCGCGCCAACGACTTCAGGGAGGCGACACGCCATGAAACTCTACGACTCGATTGGCCCCAATCCGCACGTGGTGCGCATCTTCATCGCCGAGAAGGGCATGACCATCCCGACCCAGAAGGTCGATCTGATGGCCGGCGAGAACCGCAAGCCCCCCTATAACGAGAGCATCAATACCGCCGGCCAGATCCCCGCCCTGGAGCTGGATAATGGCCACAAGGTCTGCGAAATCCTGCCGATCTGCGAGTATCTGGAAGAGGTCCACCCCTCCCCCCCGCTGATCGGCGCCAATGCCGAGGAGCGAGCCGAGACCCGCATGTGGACGCGGCGCATCGACCTCAACATCTGCGAGCCCATGGCCAACGGCTTCCGCGCCGCCGAGGGCCGACCGCTGTTCGAGAGCCGCATGAAGCTGGTGGGCGCCGAGGGCGCGAGCGACCTGAAGGCCATCGCCAAGGACCGCCTGCTCTGGCTCGATGGCCAGATGAGCGGCGACTATGTCTGCGGCGGCCGCTTCACCCTGGCCGACATCCTGCTCTACGGCTTCCTGACCTTCGGCGCGACCGTGGGCCAGCCGGTCCCCGAAGAGGCCAAGTGGGTCAAGGGTTGGATGGAGCGGGTCAAGGCCCGCCCCAGCAGCGCCGCCTAGACTTCTAGAACTCTTCCCAGCTATCGGCGGCCGCGGCGCGGCCGCCGCCGAAGGCCTTGGCCAGCCGGACCTGCCCCTGGGCGACCGGATTGCGGGCCGGGGTGTGACGATCGGCGCGGGCCAGTTCCGGCCGCGCGGCCTGCCCGCCGATCTGGAAGCCCTCGACGAGCCGGGCCAGTTCGACGGCCTCGCCGCGCAGGTTGGAGGCCGCCGCGGTGGCTTCCTCCACCATGGCGGCGTTCTGTTGGGTCACCTGGTCCATCTGGTTGACGGCGGTGTTGACCTGGGCGAGGCCGGTGGCCTGCTCCTGCGACGACAGGGCAATCTCGGCGATCAGGCCGTCGATCTCGGTGACCCGCGCGACGATCCCTACCAGGGCCTCGCCGGTCTCGCCCACTAGGCGCACGCCCGCCCCCACCTGGGCCGACGAGGCGCTGATCAGGGTCTTGATCTCCTTGGCCGCGTCGGCCGAGCGTTGCGCCAGGGCGCGCACTTCCGAGGCGACAACGGCGAAGCCACGGCCCGCCTCCCCGGCCCGCGCCGCCTCGACGCCGGCGTTGAGCGCCAGCAGATTGGTCTGGAAGGCGATCTCGTCGATCACCCCGATGATCTGGCTGATCTTGCCCGAGCTCTGCTCGATCTCTCCCATGGCGGCGACGGCCTCGCGGACAACTTCCCCCGAGCGCTCGGCGTCGGCCTTGGCGGTGGTGGCGGCGCCAGAGGCCTGCTTGGCCCCCTCGGCGCTGCGCCTCACCGTGGCGGTGATCTCATCCAGGGCGGCGGCCGTCTCCTCCAGGCTGGCGGCCTGCTGTTCGGTGCGCCGGGAGAGGTCATCCGAGGCGCTGGCGATCTCGTCGGCGCCGCCGCGGATGCCGCCGGTAGAGGCGGCGATGGAGACCATGGCCTCGCGCAGGCTCTCGATGGCCTGGTTGAAGTCGTCCTTGATCTGCTGGTAGCGGCCCTCGAACCCGGCGTCGATGTGGGCGGTCAGGTCGCCGGCGGCCACCCGTTTGAGGCGGTCGGCCAGGGCGGTGACCACGGTGTTCTGCTCAACCTCGTTTTGGGCGCGCGCCTCGTTGCGGGATCGCTCCAGCTCGACCTCGGTCACGTCGGTGGCGAACTTGATGATCTTGTAGGGACGTCCGGCCTCGTCCAGCACCGGATTGTAGGAGGCTTGGATCCAGCAGGGCTTGCCGCCCTTGCCGACCCGCTCGAACTTGGCGGAGATGAACTCGCCCTTGTTCAGATCCCGCCAGAAGTCGCGGTAGGCCGCGCTGTCCTTCTGATCGGCCGGCACGAACATGCTGTGATGCCGACCCTCGACCTCGGCCGCCGTATAGCCGAGAGCCTTGAGGAAGTTGGCGTTCGCCCGGAGAATGGTGCCGTCCAGCTTGAACTCGATCACCGCCTGCGACCGGTCCATGGCATTGATCTGGGCCTCAAGCTCCCGGACCCGCTGCGCGTCAACCGCCTTGGCTTGCGCACGACCACCAAACAGCATCCGAATATGCTCCGCTTCAGCACCCAAACCAGGTGCGACATCCCTCGCACCCAAATCTCTAACGCATCGCTAATTGCGGCGTCTGGCCGAGGCGCCGCGACGCCGAGGATCGCCCCTAGCCCGTCGGGTCGGGCTCCTGCGCACTTTGACGCGGTTAACCAAAGCCTAATTGCGCCATGCGAGAAGCACGCTTTAGGCGAGCACCGTGCGATCGACAGGCGACGCACGCCTTCAGGACTGCCGGCCTCATGCCCCTGATCCGACTGATTTCCGCCTTGGCAGGCGACACCGAGCTTGCGGTCTTGGTGACGAACGGAAAGTTGACGCCGCCCTGGACGGCGATCGGCAAGATAGCAGCTTAGGGGGCCGCGCTCAGTCGGCCGGCGCGGGGACAGGTTGGGCGATTACGGTTCGCGGACCGCGCGCCAGTTCCGCCGCCAGAACCTCGCGATCCAGGTCTCCGTCCCATCGCGCCACGACCAGGGTCGCCACGCCATTGCCCACCAGATTGGTCAGCGCCCGGCACTCGCTCATGAACCGGTCGACCCCCACCAGCAGGGCCAACGCGGCGATTGGAATATCCGGGATCACCGCCAGGGTGGCGGCCAGCGTGATGAAGCCGGCCCCCGTGACGCCACTGGCCCCCTTCGAGGTCAGCATGGCGACGCCCAGCAGGGTCAGCTCCTGGGTCAGGGTGATGGGGGTGTTGGTGGCCTGGGCCAGGAACAGGGTGGCCAGGGTCATGTAGATGTTGGTGCCGTCGAGATTGAAGCTGTAGCCCGCCGGTATCACCAGGCCCGCCGTGGTCTTGCCGGCCCCCAGCCGCTGCATCTTGTCGATCATCTGCGGCAGCACCGACTCCGAGGACGAGGTCCCCAGCACGATCAGCAGTTCCTCGCGGATATAGGCCAGGAACTTCAGGATCGAGAACCCGGACATCCAGGCGATCAGGCCCAGCACCACCAGCACGAACAGCAGGCTGGTGAGGTAGAAGGTCCCCACCAGGGCGGCCAGCTTCACCAGGGCCGCGATCCCGTACTTGCCGATGGTGAAGCCCATGGCTCCGAAGGCGCCGATCGGCGCCAGGCGCACCACCACCGCGATGATGGAGAAGAACACCTTGGAGATATCCTCCAGGGCGCCGGCCACCTTGTCGCCGAACGGCCCCAGCCGGGTGCAGGCCAGGCCGGTGATCACCGCGATCACCAGCACCTGCAGCAGTTGACCCTCGGCGAAGGCCCCGAAGAAGGTGTCAGGGATCAGGTTGAGCAGATAGGTGACGAGGTCAGGGCTGTGGTGGGCCTTCTCCAGATAGTCGGCGGCGATCTTGGGATCGAGGCTGGCTGGGTCGACATTGAAGCCCGCGCCAGGATGCACCAGCTTGCCCACCACCAGGCCGATCACCAGAGCGACCGTCGAGACCACTTCAAAATAGATGAGCGTCTTGGCGCCCAGCCGGCCGAAGGCCTTGATGTCGCTCATGCGGGCCATGCCGGCGGCGATGGTGCAGAAGATCACCGGGGCGATGGCCATCTTGATCAGCTTGATGAAACCGTCGCCCAGCGGCTTCAGCGCCACGCCGATCTCGGGCCACAGCCAGCCCACCAGCACGCCCAGGGCGATGCCGATTAGGACCTGCACATACAGCACCCGAAAATAGCGTAGAGCCCCCATCCGCATCTTCCCTTTCGCCGCCATGCGCCCTTGCGCTATCACCCCACCGGTCAGGCCCGGTAGCTCAGCAGGATAGAGCAGCGCTTTCCTAAAGCGAAGGTCGGGGGTTCGAGTCCCTCCCGGGCCGCCAGACAGTCTCCGCTACCAGTCTCTTTCGGACGGAGCAGTCCCCTGTCGTTTGAATTCCCCCAGCTATTCAGGCCTCAATCCGTCACGGGCGAGCGAGTTTCGGAGCCGGCACTAGGCCAAATTGGCCGCAATTCGAGGCCTCGTCTCCGGGCCTCAAAAAGCGCGACGGTTTCCCTGCTAACAGGGAAATTAACAGGGAGTCTCACGGGTGGTGGCGAAGCCCGATATGGCAAACCTACGGCAAGTGGCTGTTTGCGTGGGGATATTCCGCGTGGGCGCTTTGCGACCATAAAATCGGGCAGGGAATTCGAAGCGACCTGATCAGGGAATTTAGTTCTCAGGATCAGGGACCTTACCAGTTGCGCTTCAGGACTGAGAAGACCCTCTCTACCGCTATCGGTACGACTCAAACCAAGCACGCTGATCGGCCCATGCGAGCGGGACCCTGGACTTCAGAATGATGCGCAGGTTGAGCCGCTCGGGCTGGGCGCCGCACAGAATCCTCTGCTGAAGATCTGGGGCCAGAAAGGCCAGCCGGCTGAGTTGGCGCTGGTGCAGATTCGCTGGCGCCGCGGCCTCGATCAATTGGTCCTTAGCGGTCAATGGCGAGGCCTTTAGGCTGGCAAGTTCTGCGTGCGCCGCCTTCAAGCCGTTCACAAGACCCAGACTTGACTGGGCAGGTGCGGCACCCTGCGATCCGTTGATCCACGTCCGGCCCCCCCGCAGTTGCAGCCGCTGAGCGAGAACAAGACGGAAGGAGTTTGGGAAGCCGGGCTCAGAGAGCAGTTGCTCGTCCGGCTGCAGCAGCCGCTCCAAGGCCTGCTGCGCAAGCGCCGGATGCTGCCCAACGAACAGCTGATCGGCATCGAGGACGAGGTGGGTCTCGGTGGCTCGAAGTTCGACCCGCCGGATCAGGGATTTCAGATCCACGGGCGTGACATCATCGCGCGCCATTAACCGGCCGAGCTGAGCGACAAGGTAGCTCTCGACGGCAGGCGCCGAGACTCGGCGGATCACCTCGTCGGAGGGCTTGGTCTTCCCGAGCTGAAGTGGCATCGAGATGTAGTATCGATAGCGCCCACCATGCCGGCCATAGCCAAAGCTGGGGCTCATGGGCTGGCCGGACGCGTCAAAGATCCGGCCGGTGAGTACGGACGTCCCAGCGCGCGTCGGCCGCTCGCGATGCTGGCGGTGGTTCTGGTCCAGCATCGCGCCCACCGCGTCGAACAGTTCGGCAGGCACGATCGGGGGATGAAGGCCGGGGAATACCTTGTCCTTGTGAACGATCTCACCGCGATAGAGGCGGTTGCGCAGCAGGTGAAATAGCGAGCCGCGGCTGATGGCTCGACCGCCCATCGGCTTGCCTTCCAATGAAACCCAGGCCTTTGACCGGACACCCTGCTGCTCAAGCTCCCGTGCCAGAGTATTCACCGATCCGAGTTCAAGGTAGCGTTCGAATATCTGCCGAACGATTGTGGCCTCTGGCTGGTTGATTTTCAGGGTCCGCTCGGCGGCGTCATAGCCCAACGTCAGCATGCCCCCCATCCACATCCCCTTGGCCTTGGATGCGGCGATTTTGTCCCTGATCCGCTCCCCCGTGACCTCACGCTCGAACTGAGCGAAAGACAGCAGCACATTGAGGGTCAGCCTGCCCATGCTGCTCGTGGTGTTGAAGGCCTGGGTCACCGAGACGAACGAGACGCTTTTGGCGTCGAAACGGTCGACGATCTTGGCAAAGTCGGTCAGCGACCGGGTCAGCCTATCAACCTTATAGACCACCACCACGTCGATCCTGCCGGCCTCGATGTCGGCCAACAAAGCCTTCAGGCCCGGCCGATCAATCGAGCCGCCCGAGAAGCCGCCGTCGTCATAGTTGGTCTTGATGGGAAGCCAGCCTTCGCCGGCCTGCGAGAGCACATAGGCCTCGCACGCCTCACGCTGAGCATGGAGGGAATTGAAGCCCTGCTCCAGGCCTTCCTCGGAAGATTTTCGAGTGTAGATGGCGCATCGCAGCGTCTTGACCATCAGGTGGGGCTTCCCGCCCGCAGGCCAAAGAACCGGGGCCCGTTCCACTTAACCCCGGTGATGGCCTGGGCGACGGCCGAGAGACTTTGGTAGGTCTGGCCCTCATACTGGTAGGCGCACTCGCCCACGGTCACCTCATGCCGTCGGCCTTGCCATTCGCGCACTATCAGCGAGCCGGCAGACAGTTGCCGGTCTCGCGGCGAAGCCGACGCGCGCCGAAGATTGCGGCGGGTCTCGGCATCCAGCCCGCCGAAAGCTTCAGCTTGGATGCGCCAAGCCAGCAGCCTGGCCAGGAGGTCCACTGAGCGGAGCTTTGGCGGCGCGCCATAGCGGCGGCGCCAGGCGTGCCTGAGGCCATCGAGGTCCAGGTGCTCCAGCGCCCGAACCTCTTCAGTTATCGCAAGGGGATTGGTCACGTCGTGGCGTCCACGAGGACACGGTAGACACGCTGGCCATCGATTTTCTGCGAGACGACGTCGAGGCCCCTCCCGCTTTTGATCGATCCGGAGATTGCCCCCCGGACTGAGTGGGCCTGCCATCCGGTCGCCCGCATGAGGTCCTCTATGGTCACGCCTTCAGGGCGTGAAAGCAGCGTGACAACCAAGTCAGTCTTAGTCTGGGCCTTTACTATGGGCACAGTAGCTGGCTCGTCAGCGTCCGCGTTGGCTGATTGCGCCGCGGCGCCTCCAATCGCGGCGCGGGCCGCCTGAGTGATGATCAAACGGCTTGGCCCGTCTGCTCCCGGCAAGGAGATCAGCATGCCCCGTCGGATGAGGGAGGTGATCGTCGTCTGTGCCGTATCTGCGGGAGGGATAAAGCCTTCCGTCGCCGCGGCTTGGGTGAGTAGCTGGGCCTGAATCCTAGTAAATTTGGTCATGTCAGAATCTCGCTTTCCGGGCGGGGATGGTCCCGGCACTGCCGCGAGCCCGGAGTACCCGGGCATATTCGTCGCGCGATCTTTTGCCTGTAGCTTCAAGGTGATGAGCGCTCTGGTCGCGACTGAAGTCCAGTGCTTATCCCCGCTTTACAGCCTTCGGCCTCCGTTCTGTGACCGCGGATAGATGGTTAGAAAGATCGGTCCGCCCGACTATTCCGCTTTACAGATTGACCGCGGTCCGCTCATCTTCGTTTGAACCACGGGCACAGAATCTGAGGGGTCTCCGTTCCAATTGTGGATCGGAAGACCAAGCCCACCGAAACTGGAAATTGGTGTGCCTCAGATTCGAAATGCGCGTCGCGCTGGCGATGCCGCGCGTCGGAAGGACTCTAGTCAGTCCTTGGCTGCGTCGCTGCTTCCCGAGAGCCTGGATCTCAAGATCGATCTCGTCGAGACGGGATTGCTTAAGCTCTATCCGGGCAACCCACACACACACTCCGCCAAAAAGCGCGCGAAGATGCGCGCCTCTATCCTGAGCCGTGGCTTTGTAGACGCCATCACGGTCGATCCCGACAACACTATCATCGATGGGCAATGTCGGTTTGAAATCGCGCAAGAGCTCGGACTTGCAAAGATCCCGGTTATCCGCATTGCGCATCTCAGCCCTGCTGAAATCCGTGTCTACCGACTAGCGGCCAACAAGCTCGCCATGGAGTCTGGTTGGCATGAGGATTTGCTCCCGGCTGAGCTTCAATCCCTCGAGAATCTACAGCTCAACACTCCTCTCGAGCTAACGGGCTTTGATGGGGCAGAACTGGACAGCCTTCTCGAACACAAGCCGGCGCCGAAGGACGAACAAGACAACCGCATCCCTGAAGGCCAGGGCCCAATCGTCACCCGCTCCGGTGACGTCTTCCTGTTGGGAGTCCACAAGCTGCACTGCGGAGATGCCTGTGACGTCTCAAGCTACGAGATGCTCATGGGCGACGAGCGCGCCCGAATGGTGTTCGCGGATCCTCCCTACAACACTCCCATCGACGGCTACGTAGGGGGCCATGGGAAGATCAAGCGCCGTGAATTCGTAGCGGCGGCTGGGGAACTCAGCGACGAAGAATTCCAAGAATTCCTTCGTAAGGCCATGGCCGCCGCGGCCGCTTATAGCTTGGATGGCGCCATCCATTTTCAGTGCATGGATTGGAAGGGCTACCCGACCTTGGTTGCGGCCGCCGCTGCGGTCTACTCCGAGCAGAAGAACTTGATCGTCTGGGCGAAGTCCAACGCCGGGATGGGAACATTCTACCGAAGTCGCCACGAACTGATCGGTGTCTTCAAAGTTGGTACAGCTCCGCACCGAAACAATTTCGGCTTAGGCGAGACGGGCCGCTGGCGCTCGAACGTTTGGGAATACCCGGGCATGAACGCCTTCGGGCGTGGCCGGGACGCGACACTTGCGCTCCACAGCACCTGCAAGCCCGTCGCCATGGTTGCTGACGCCATCAAAGACGTCAGCGCACGAAATGAGATCGTCCTGGACCCCTTCGGGGGATCCGGGACGACCCTCATCGCCGCCCAGAAAACTGGCCGGC
Organism: Phenylobacterium glaciei; assembly: GCF_016772415.1. Classification (NCBI taxonomy): domain Bacteria; kingdom Pseudomonadati; phylum Pseudomonadota; class Alphaproteobacteria; order Caulobacterales; family Caulobacteraceae; genus Phenylobacterium; species Phenylobacterium glaciei. The sequence continues at coordinate 1,084,591 of NZ_JAGSGD010000001.1, read as the reverse complement.
GCGCCCGTCTCCTCGAACTGGACCCTTGGTTCTGTGACGTTATTTGCCGCCGCTGGCAGGCCTACACCGGAAAGCCCGCGGTGCTCGGGGCCACGGGGGAGACTTTCGATGAACTAGCAACATCCCGCGAAGGAGCTCTTGAAGACAATGTCCCAACCAACTGATCAGCCTGTCGGCTACGGCAACCCGCCCGTCCATAGCCGCTACAAGCCGCTACAATCCGGAAACCCCAGCGGCAGACCTCGAGGCCGCAAAGGTTTCAAGCAACGCATGCAGGAACACCTGGATAGGGTGGTCACTGTTGTCGAAAACGGGAAACTAGTGAACCTCACCGTTCTCGACCTTATCTTCAAAGGGCTCGCGAACTCTGGAGCCAAGGGAAACGTCCCTGCCGCAAAGCAGGTCTTCAGCCTGATTAAAAATTTTGGCCTGGAGACTGAGCCGCCCGTGCCCCTGTTTGATGCCAGTGATGAAGTCTTGGCGGGCATCATCTACGGCGCCCAGAAGATCCTGGATCGGAGAGGGAAATCACACCTCTACCAAAAGGTTCAAACCGAGGACGAGAGCAAAGCCACAGATAAGGCCCTTGAGGCCTCCCGGCGCCGAAAAGTTCGGTGAGGTTACGGCCCGTGGCGCCTTCAACGCCACGGGCTGCTCAAGTCGAGCCGGCCGTCTGAAATCCGGGCCCGGGAAGCGAGCCCGATCCTATTCCACCTTGGGCGTGAAGCGAGCTAGCCAGGCTCAGTGGCAGCTTGACCCGTGCGGCGTCCCAGGTGCCCTCTCCACGACTTTGTGGGACAGGGTCACCGACTGCAGCCCCCGTTCGCGCCACTCCGGACCAGCCCTGCTCAGCTAGAAATAGTCTAAGACGGCATCCGCCCTAGGCGTTCAAAATTTCCTCACTGCTGGTGGCGATTCACGCTCGGCCTCTTGGTCGGGGCTCACCAGATCAACCGGGGTTACGCCGAGTGCGAGGCCAATCTCATAGAGCGTCAGAACCGTCGGGTTTCCATGCCCCCGCTCGATCTCGCTTATGTGCTGTTGCGGAAACCCAGTACGCGCGGACAACTGTTCCTGGGTAAGACCCGCCGCAGCGCGAAATCGGCGCAAGTTACGCCCCACCAGCCTCCGCATATCCATGGGCAGAGCGTTGACTGGCGCTTGAAGCCGAGTTTATCAGTTATACCATGTACGAGGGGGATCAGGCGGCGGCTGGGTTGGAGTTGAATTTCCTCCTTTCCAGCTCTGGAATGGATCCCGGCTCAGTCGTTGTACTTCGGCACAGGCCCCGCGAGGCCGCAGTCCGCCGGGTCTTGCCGTCGCTCATTTCGGAGCGCCCGGATCTCTTCCACCTCTACCAAAGCCTCCAGGATGGCATGGCTGTCCGCGCGATCAGCCGAGCACGACACGTGGCGGCCTTCGCGGGCCTGGAGGCCGGCTCGGCCGTCTTTGCAGGCCTCTTTGCGGTCAACGGCACTTCACTCATACCAGGTCCGGAATTCTGGGCTCGCCCTGATCTCCAGGAGCTGGCCACCATGGGCGTCAAGGGCCTGGAGGCGGGGACGGACCTCGTTGCGATGGACCTGGAGCCTCTGGACACTTGGCGCGCTTGGGGGGGGAAGCTCACGATAGATTGGCCGGCGCCTGAGCGCTCATGGTTTCGGCGAGCGGAGCGCAATCGGCTGCCGGTTAGCGCGATTACCCTGGAAAGCCAATTTGTGACGTCCATGCCGCCGGCTGACGAGCTGGTGCTGACCTGGGATCAGTTGCGGGTCATCCCCGCCAGCTGGCGGGCCAAACTGGCCGAATGGCGAGGCGTCTACTACGTCTTCGATGTCCGCCGCCGGAGCGGGTATGTGGGTTCCGCGGCAGGGCACGAGAACCTCCTTGGGCGCTGGATGAGCTATAGCGACAGCGGTCATGGCGGCAATGCTGGGCTTAAGGCTAGCCAGCCCTCGGATCTGCGGTTCAGCATCCTTCAGCGCACATCACCAGATCTGCTGAGGCCCGAGGTTGAGCATATTGAGGCTCTGTGGAAACGGCGCCTCCACACACGGGATTTCGGCCTTAATGAAAACTGATGCTGACGCGATCTGAAGTCCGCGTAGCGCCAACAGCGGAAGTTAAGACGCCGCCGGAAACTTGCCGTTCAAACCTGCCGGGCCACGGCCGCGACGGAGAGTTTCGGCCCAGAACCCGACGGTGAGAATCGACCCGAAGCGGACCTAAGCAGTCACCAGATTATCTCCACGCCCATAGGCAGGGAGCCGCCCCGAAGCTGCATGAGTTTCCGTGTGGTCGGGTGAAAAATTGAAGCAAGTCTTGATCGGTTGGGAATTCGCCAGAACCCGCTCACCGCTGACCGCAAGGTGATATTTGACCCGAAGGTCGACCGTCCCGCTTAGGCTCCGCTTCAAGGTCAAGGATTGCAGCTCTCGCAGCGCCCCGGGTCCGCCGTCGTGGCGCAAGTCGCCTGGCGCTCCTGTCGGTAGTCGCAAGCCTGGCAGGTCAAGACCTCCGCGCGGATCACATGCGTCGGCTCCCCGCACCATTCGCAAGGCAGACCCGTAATGCGTTCGGTGACATCAAATCCGGGGTGTTTGCAGGCAGGGCATTCACTGCGAAACCGGCGAACCAGGTCGCTTGCCGCGCGCTCGATCGCGCGCATCCGCGTTGGATTGCGGTGGGCGCGCATATCCGCCTCGACGAAGGCCGCGCCGCATGTGGCGACGACCTGGCCAACAGCTATTTCCAGAGCAGCGTGGTCGATGACGTCCTTGAACAGGGCGAGATCAGGCGCGGGCTTCTCGTCGACACAGCCCATGACGATCAACCCATGTTCGGGAAATCTAGACCGTTCAGCAAAAGCGACCGCTGTTTCCATGTCCGAGACGACCGCATGGCCATAGTTGGTCTCGAGGCTCGCAAAGTGGCCCGTCAGTTCGAGGCCGCGCTCACGATCGATCAGCAGGACCAGCTCGCGGCCCAAAGCAAGGAAGGGGATATAGGGGTGCGGGCCAAAGCTGCCTTCGCTGGCGATACCCACTCGAGCATAGGGCGCGTACTCGAACCCCGCGGCGATCTTGGCCCTGGCCGCATCAAGTTGGGAGCCGGTCCGCTCGACATCACGGCTGAATGTGCCGAACCGGTCTGTATTCAGGCCGAGCGCCAGAGCGACCCGCAACCCCAGCCCTTCCTTTAGGACTGGCGCGACCACGCGCTCCTTGTCGTGCATCGTAGCGAGCACGGCGATCGTGTCTTTGTAGGGACGATCGTCAGCTGTCATGTTCAGAAATAGCCCTCTCGCTTTTTCTGTTCGAGCGAGCCGCCATCCTCCCCGTCGCTGATCCGCCCCTGCCGCTCGGAGGACGACGCCCGCAGAGTTTCATCGACGACCGCGGCGAGATCGGTCGCTTCAGACTCAACCGCACCGGTGACCGGCCAGCAGCCGAGCGTCCGGAAGCGCACGGTCCTGGTCTGGATTTCGTCGCCGGGCTGGAACCGCATGCGGCTCTCCTCGTCGACCACGACGAAGGCCCCGCCGCGTTGAACGACCGGCCGTGGCGCGGCGTAGTACAGCGGCGCCAGTTCAATCTTGTGGAGCATCGCGTAGGCCCAGATATCCGTCTCGGTCCAGTTGGAGAGCGGAAAGACCCGGGCCGTCTGATCCTTGCCCAAGCGGGTATTGTAGAGCCGCCAGAGCTCTGGTCGCTGCTGGCGCGGCTCCCAGGCGTGGCCCGCGCCGCGAACCGACATGATGCGTTCCTTGGCACGCGACTTCTCCTCATCGCGACGGGCTCCGCCGAAGATAATGTCGTAGCCGCCAAGGTCGAGGGCGGTCTTGAGCGGCTCAGTCCGCATGATCAGGGTATAGCGGTCCCCATGGTCGAAGGGATTGATGCCCGCCGCGCGCCCTTCCTCATTTGAATGGGCGATGAGCTCGAAGCCATGCTTGGCGGCGAAGTCGTCACGGAACGCGATCAGCGACCTGAAATCCCAGGTCGAGTCCACATGCAGCAGTGGGAACGGCGGCTTGGACGGATAGAAGGCGCGCATCGCCAGGTGCGCCATCACGGTCGAGTCCTTGCCCGCAGAGAACAACATGACGGGGTTGCTGGCTTCGGCGACCGCTTCGCGCAGGATGTGGATGGCCTCCGATTCCAGCCATGACAGGTGGGAGATGGCGCGTTTCATAGGTCAGACCGCCATCTTCAGAGACATGCCGGGATCGGCCGCGACGCTCATGGCGGTCCATTGGAGATCGCCGGCGTAGCGCCAGACCATCCTGCCGGCCTCATCGAGGGCGAAGAGATGCAGCCAGCGATTGTCGAATAGCGCGCGAACGCCGTCGTGACGCCTGAGGATCTCGGTCATCGCTTCGCGGGGCGCTTCGATGCAGACAGACAGGCGAAGCGGCTCGTGGACGTAGCGCTCGCCGTCATGGACCGATTGCCAAGGGAGACCGGCCCGCATTACGCCGCCGTTGCCCTCAACGACGCCGATGCCGCCGGTCACGTTGTGCAGGAGCTTGTTGCCGGCGCCGAAGACCTCGGGCGCTACGGTCGATCCGTAATACTGCAAGCTGATCCAGCTCGCGACGACCACAGGCGCGGTCAGGATCAACTCCAAAACGCCGGAGTCATTGTCAGCCTTCCAGTCATAGTCATGAAGGAAGGCGCGACCTTCTAGGGATTTGCCCGTCGTGCGCCGACGTGGGGCTGCGATAAACGCCTTGCAGCCTGCCAGCCCCCATTCCGGTCGCACCTCAGCCCAGTCGCGGCTGCGCCTGGCAAGGCTCTCCCCCGCCCCCCGAGGCAAACGCAAGGCCCGCTCGCCCCGCGCGACATCGCCCGCGGCCGCGAGCCAGGCCCTCGCGGCGCTTAGGTCAGGCCCATGGGAAATGGACGGGAGGTCCTCGGCATAGAGCGTGACCGCGTCCGTCGTCGTGTCGTGCAAGGCGCCGACGAAAAGGGCGTCGTCCGGAATCTTGATTCCCTCAAGAACCAGACCTCTGCGCACCTCCGCGTCGTTCAGCAGTGCAGCCAGCAGCCGCGCATTTACGTCACCCGGATATCCGCCACATGCGCCGCAATGCAGTCCGCTTGCATGGGGGTTGTTGACGACGTTTGCGCCGTGCCCGGCCAGCAGCACGAGCCTTGCAAAGTTGGTCGTCAGCGACATGGCCCGCAGCACCGTTGCGGCCGCTTTAGTTCGAGAGTCGCGGTCGAGAGCGGGATCAAGACGTGGCGCAGGATCGTTGGGCGCCCGATTGCTATGCAATCCTAAAGCATCGCCCACAAGCTTGCCGACATAGATTGGTCCCGTCGCCTCGACGAAGGCGAAGGACGACACGGCGGCCAGCTTGAACCGACCCCAGGCCCGCTTGGCGCGGGCCTTGAACCGCGCAGACTGATCTGCTGCAGCGTTCTCCGACCTGCCCGAGCAGGAGGTAAGGCCGGGATTCAGCAAGACAGGCAGCCGCAGTTCCTGAACGTCGGAGGCAAAGCGCCGATGTGAGGCTGTCAGGCCGAAGAAGCCGGCGAACCCCAGCGTCTGAATATTTGGATTGACCGATTCCAGCGCCCGCCGGAACACCTCGGATCGGACATCGATACAGAACGCGGCCTGGAGCAGAGGTCGCCCCCCCGTCGCGACACTTCCCGGCGCTGCGAGCGTGTCGGCCAAGGCCCGTTGCGCCGCGCGTTCAGACGCTTCCTGCAGGATGGCGTCCACGACATGGTCAGCTGTCGGTGTGACCGGGGTCGAATGCGAGGCGATGACAGCCTTCCATCGGGCTGCGATCTTGTCCTCATAACGGTCGAGCAGAGCAGCTTCCCAGATCAGGCGGATGGCCAGAAAGTCGGTGATCGTCGCGTCCGCGCCGCGGCCGAGTTCTGCCTGCCAAAGTCGATATCGGGCATATTGCGCCCAGCCGCCCAGCGTCATCAGCATCTGGTGGAAGTAGGTTTCCAGAGCCTCGGCTGGGAGCGCGATCCGGCTCACCGCGCCTGCAACTGCGTCTGGCGCACTTTCCGGGGCATCCGAGACGCGGGTCGCAAAACCTCCAAGGCCGACAATCTCGGGCGTCAGATCGTGGGTGGCGACGGCGCGCCAGGCAGCGTAGGCGCCTCGTCCGCGTGGGGCGGCCCAGAGCGCCTGGCCCTCGTCGAAGTATCCGGCCGCCCAGGCCCCGAAGCGCTCCGCAATCAACCCCGGCCAGTCGATCCCCGACACCTCGGCGGCGAGATCCGCGATCGTTGGCAGCGCGCGGGCTGTGGGTTTCAACACATGGGCGGCGGACTTGAGCGCGGCGAGGCTCGCAGGACGCGGCGCCTCCAGCGCGCCGGCCAAAGCCTCCGACAGATCGCCGTCAGTGATGACGCCGCTTGCGATCCGCTCCTGGTACCAGTTTCGGGGCATGGTGACCGCGACACCCGCCACCCGCGCCAAGCGCGCGCCGACGGTGGCGAGGTTCTCATCGGCCTGGCCGAGGAACGGATTGACTGCGACGCTCGACGCTAGCGGCCAGACCGGAGGGATCGCGCGGGCGGCGCGATCGGCGGCGGCGTCCAGTTCCAGGGCGGCACGCAGGATGAGAGTCTCTGAAGTCGTCATCTGTCGGGCTCCGGACAGTTCAGGTTGCGTCGCGCAGACGCCAGCCGCGGAGCAGCCGGTCGAACACCGCGTTGGCGTAGAAGCCGTTGGAGAGATGCACGCGCAGGCCTGCGGCGGCGGGGTGATAGGCCCAGAGCGGGAACATCGCCTGGACCACGGCCACAAGCCCGAAACTGATGACCGCGAGCACGATCAGCGCCCATTGCAGCGGCCCCGGCGCCGGAGCTGCGGGGAGGACGCCGGCGGTCAGCCAGACGGCGAAGACCTGCAGCCCGAAGTAGCTGACCGAGGTGGCGACCGCGTAGCCGATCGTCCGCTGGGTCAACGCTCTGGGCGCCGCGTCCGCCAATCCTTGGGCCAGCATGTAGGCGACTCCGAAGATCAGAATGGCGCCCAGCGCGATCTCCTGCGGCGACTTGTGCTGGAAGCCGAACCCGAACCCGACGACGGCATAGATCACCAGCGCCAGGAGGAAGGCCCGCCCGACCGCGCCGGCCTTGGGAATGGCCACGGGACCGGGCCTGCGGTTGGCGGCTATCAAGTCAACCGCACCGCCGGAGGCCAGGAACGAATGGGCCTTGTAGAGCGAGTGGGCCACGATATGCAGCAAGGCCAGCGGGAAGAGCCCAAGCCCGCACTCTAGGATCATGAAACCCATCTGAGCGACCGTCGACCAAGCCAGCGAGGTCTTCACCGCAGGCTGGGTCAGCATCACCAATCCGGCGAAGAGCGCGGTGAACCCGCCGACCATCACCAGGACCGCCAGGACGCCCGGCGCCAGAAACATCACGTCAGCGAAGCGGATCAGCAGAAACCCCCCGGCGTTGATGACGCCCGCGTGCAGGAGCGCGGACACCGGCGTTGGCGTTTCCATCGCCTCGGTCAACCAGCCGTGCATCGGGAACTGCGCTGATTTCAAGAGGGCCGCCGCCGCCAGGAATCCGGCCGCGGTGATCGCCAGTCCGCCGCCGTTTCCGGCGCGCGCACTGCTCAGGATTTGCGCGATGTCGGCCGTGCCGTAAGCCAGCGCCAGCAACACCGCCGCTGAGATCAGCGCCGCGTCGCCAAGACGAGCGGCGACGAACTTCTTCGCGGCTGCGCGCTGGGCGGCGAGGCGGTCCGGATAGAACAACAGAAGCCGGTGCAGAAAGAGGCTCGTCGCAACCCACGCCAGAACGAGCTGGACCAAGTTACCCGACAGCACAAGGAGGAGCACCGAGGCCAGGGTCATGCAGAGCCAGCCAGTGAACGCGCCCTGTCGCGCCTCGCCGTCCAGATAGGTTGCGGCGTACCGCACCACGACCCAGCCGATGAACGAGACCAGAAGGAACATCACGGCGCTGACGGCATCCAACCGGATTGCCAGACCGACGCCATGCAGCCCGAGCAGCCGGCTGTTCCCCGATCCGTGCAGGATGAGCAATCCGGCCGCGACCGCCGCGACGACAAGAGCGACAAGGGCCGAGGCTTCTGCCAGCCGAGGTAGCATGCGAGGCCTACGGCCAGGGATCGCGAAACCGACGGCGGCGCTTATCAACAGCGCTAAGGGTGCGACAAAGGGTAGGAGATCGATTGGCAAAGGTTTCCCCTTCAGCGCATCCAGCGGCTAGGGGGACGAGGTAGCCGTGCTGCCAAACGGAGGAAAATTCATTGTTGCGGCCTAATCGTTCTGTTTTATAGAACGATATGAAGAGCCTGAACTTCAACCATCTCCGCTATTTCTGGGCGGTCGCGCATGAGGGCAGCCTGACGCGAGCGGCCGAGCAACTGAACCTGTCGCAGTCGTCGCTATCGGTGCAGATCCAGAAACTCGAACACCAGATGGGCCACCCGCTGTTCGAACGGGTCGGCAAGCGGCTCGTCCTGACCGAGGCGGGTCAGATCTCGCTGGACTATGCCGACACTGTGTTCCAGGCCGGCGACGAGTTGATGAGCACCCTGGACGGGCGGCCGCAGGCCAGCCGTCAGGTCCTGAGGGTCGGCGCGCTGACGACCCTGTCGCGCAACTTCCAGCTTGAGTTCCTGCGCCCATTGGTCGGTCGCGCGGATGTGGAGCTGATCGTGCGTTCCGGCACGACACGCGACCTTTTCGCGCAGCTCGAAGCCCATGCCATAGACGTGGTTCTTTCCAATAGCGCCGCTCAACGCGACGCCCGCGCGCCGTTTCGCAATCACCTGCTCAACCAACAGCCCGTCAGTCTCGTCGGCCGGCCGAGGCCCGACAAGCTTCCGTTCCGCTTCCCGGAGGATCTTCGCAGCGAGCCGATTCTGCTTCCGAGCCTCGACAGCGACATTCGGGTCGGGTTCGATCGTCTGCTAGATTTGGCAGGCATCCGGCCCATCATCCTGGCCGAAGTCGACGACATGGCGATGCTGCGCCTGCTCGCCCGCGAGCGCGAAGGCGTGACGCTTGCGCCACCGATCATCGTGCGCGACGAACTGGAGTCCGGAGTGCTGGTCGAGCACTGCCGGATCCCGCAGCTTACGGAAAGCTTCTACGCCATTATTCAGAACCGCCGGTTCCCCAATCAGCTTCTTGGCGAATTGCTGGCCAGGTATGAGCGGCCTGATCCCTCTCCTTCCGTCGATTGACCAGACCCGTGGCCGCTGTTCCCGCACGCTGATCGTCGCACAAAGCCCAGCAACCGCAGGCTATTGGCGTCTAGTGATGGAATATTTTGTCTCTTGACGCCTATTGATGCTAAATGACGCCTATCCGGTCGCACTCGCGGTTGGACACTTGGGATTGAGGCTCGCCTGGCCATGCTCCGCAAACCGCTCCTTACCCTGCAGGAGACCGCCGACCTTCTGAAGCTGAGCGAAGCCACTTTGAGGGGGCTGATCAAGGCGGGCGACGTGCGCGCTATTCGGATCGGGCGGGAGTGGCGGATCGCCGTGCGTGATCTCGAAGAATTCCTCGACGCCCACGCCAATCGAGCGCCTTCAGCGCACCTGTCTGAACCGCGCCCATGAACGATAAATCCAACGACCTTGTCCCGAACTTTGACGGGGAACCAGATCGGCTCGACAAGTCCCGGCTGCCAAGCCGGCACACAACGGTCGGCCCCGAACGCGCGCCCCACCGGTCATTCCTCTACGCCATGGGACTCTCGAGCCAGGAGATCGCCCAGCCTTTCGTCGGCGTGGTGACGACCTGGAACGAGGCCGCTCCCTGTAACATGACGCTCTCGCGTCAGGCCCAGGCCGCGAAGCGCGGCGTGACCGCTGCCGGCGGCACACCAAGGGAATTCACGACCATCACCGTCACTGACGGCATCGCCATGGGCCACGCCGGTATGAAGGCGTCTCTGGTCAGTCGGGAGGTCATCGCGGACTCGGTGGAACTTTCGGTCCGCGGCCACTGCTATGACGCGCTTGTCGGGCTTGCGGGCTGCGACAAGACTCTGCCGGGGCTCATGATGGCGATGCTTCGCCTCAATGTGCCGTCGGTCTTCCTCTATGGCGGATCGATCCTGCCGGGCCGGTTTCGCGGTAAGGATGTCACGGTGCTCGACGTCTTCGAGGCCGTCGGCGCCCACGCGGCCGGAACAATCTCCGATGCGGATCTCGCCGAACTGGAAACGGTCGCGTGCCCGTCAGCAGGGTCTTGCGGTGGACAATATACCGCCAACAGCATGGCCTATGTCTCCGAGGCGATCGGTCTTGCCCTACCAGGCTCGGCCGGAACGCCGGCCCCCTATGAATCCCGCGACCGATACGCAGAAGCCGCAGGCCGCGCGGTCATGGAGCTCCTGAAGAGCGGCATTCGGCCGCGAGACATCGTCACCCGAAAGTCTCTGGAAAACGCCGCCGCCGTGGTCGCCGCCACGGGAGGGTCGACCAATGCCGCCTTGCACCTTCCCGCCATGGCGCACGAGGCCGGGCTCGAATTCGATCTGTTCGACGTCGCGGAGGTCTTCAAGAGAACGCCGTTGATCGCCGATTTGAAGCCGGGCGGGCGTTACCTCGCAAAGGACGTCTACGATATCGGCGGCGTTCCAGTGGTTCTGAAGGCCCTGCTCGATGGAGGTTTTCTGCACGGCGACTGCCTGACCGTGACCGGTCGGACTCTGGCGGAAAACCTTGCAGAGGTTCGCGTCCCCGACGATCAGACCGTGGTCTTTCCAACCGACCGCGCCCTTTCGCCCACGGGCGGGTTGACTGGACTGAGGGGCAACCTCGCGCCGGACGGCGCAATTGTGAAGGTCGCTGGGCTTCACAGGTTAACCTTCAGCGGACCGGCCCGTGTGTTCGATCGCGAGGAAGACGCCTTTGCCGCGGTCATGGCCCGCCGCTATGCCGCCGGCGAGGTGATCGTGATTCGCTACGAAGGTCCGCGCGGCGGACCTGGAATGCGGGAAATGCTCGCCACCACCTCCGCCATCTATGGGCAGGGCATGGGCGAGCAGGTGGCGATGATCACCGATGGTCGCTTTTCGGGCGCAACAAGAGGCCTTTGCATCGGCCATGTCGGGCCGGAAGCCGCGACCGGCGGCCCGATCGCCCTGATCGAAGATGGCGACATCATCGATATCGACGCAGACGCCGGTATCCTGTCGATCCGGCTCGACGAGGCGACCCTGGCGGCGCGACGGGCCAACTGGTCACCACGCAGGCATGGCTTCCAGTCCGGCTCAATCTGGAAGTACGCGCAGACCGTGGGCACCGCCCGGCATGGTGCGGTCACCCATCCCGGCGCCGCAGCCGAGGACCACGTCTATGCTGACATCTGACATCGACGCCGTGCCCGGTGAGGCCCGTAATTCGGCGACCCGCCTGACCCTTCGGCGACCCGACGACTGGCATGTCCATCTTCGCGATGGGCCGATGCTCGCCTCCGTCGTCAACTACACGGCCCGACAGTTTGCACGGGCCATCGTCATGCCTAACCTCAGTCCGCCGATCACCACGATCGCAGCGGCGAAAGCCTATCGTGATCGAATCCTGGCCGCGCTTGAACCAGGACGGGTCTTCCAACCGCTGATGACCTGCTATCTGACCGACACGATCGAGGCCTCTGAAGTCGAGCGTGGTTTTGTCGAAGGCGTGTTCACCGCCTGCAAGCTCTATCCCGCGCACGCCACGACGAATTCGGATCATGGCGTCACCGACGTGCGGAAAATCTATCCTGTGCTTGAGGTCATGCAGAACATCGGGATGCCGCTGCTTCTACATGGCGAGGTGACGGACCGCCATGTCGACATCTTTGACCGGGAAGCGGTCTTTATCGAACGCATCCTCGGCAAGCTGATCCGGGACTTTCCGGGCCTGAAGGTTGTTTTCGAGCACATTACGACGGTCGACGCGGTGGCCTTCGTCGAAGCCGGAGGCCCAAATCTGGCAGCGACCATTACGCCCCACCATCTGGCAATCAACCGAAACGCCATGTTCGAAGGCGGGATTAGACCGCACTTCTATTGCCTGCCGGTCGCCAAGCGAGAGACGCACAGGCTCGCCTTGCGCCGGGCGGCGACCTCTGGCTCCGCCAAGTTCTTCCTGGGCACGGACTCCGCCCCCCATGCGGTCGGCGACAAGGAGTCGGCGTGCGGGTGCGCGGGAATCTTCAACGCTCCCTTCGCGCTGGAAAGCTATGCGACGGTGTTCGATGAAGAGGATGCGCTCGGGTCTCTCGAAGCCTTTTCGTCAGAAAATGGTCCTCGCTTCTACGGCCTGGCACCCAATGAGAGCATGGTCATTCTGGAGCGATCTCCCAGTCTAGTCCCCCTGACCATTGCAGCAGCCGCCACTGCGATCGTGCCGTTCGGCGCCGGCGAAACTCTTGCTTGGCGCTTTGTCGAACCATCGGTGATTTAGACCGACCTGAGTGTGCCGCGGGTCAGGCTGGAAAGGTCCGCTATTGAGGTCACCGTCAGGACTGCTTTCCACCCGCTGGCGACATGCGGAACGTCTGCCTGCGGACGCATTCCCAATGAAACTGTATGATTCAGCCGGCTGGGTGGGCGCTGCCAGTCGGAGGTGAGCCATGGCTCAAATCGACCTCTTTCGCATGCCCAAACGGCCCTGGAATTCAGGGCGCATCATTGGGGCGAAGCCCCCGCTCAAGCCCAAGCACATATGGGGAATTCGCCAGCAGTTGAGGACCGCGGGTAAGGTCCGGGACCTGGCTCTCTTCAACTGCGCTCTGGACGCGAAGCTTCGTGGGTGCGACCTCGTAAAGCTCAGGGTCAGTGATGTTGCGCCCGGCGGGATAATGCGGGACCGAGTCACGGTCATCCAGCAGAAGACGGGCCGGCCCGTACCGTTCGAGATCACTGACGCCAGCCGGGACGCGCTATCTGCGTGGCTGGCGTTGCGCGGAACGCGCGCGGATGACTGGCTCTTTCCTAGCCGTTCGCGTCCCGGCGACCACCTGACGACACGTCAGTACGCCAGGCTTGTCGGTGAGTGGGTGACCATGATCGAGCTGGAGCCCCGCGCCTACGGCACGCACAGCCTGCGCCGAACCAAGGTGGCCCTGCTTTACAAGAAGACCGGCAATCTCCGCGCCTGCCAGCTCCTCCTAGGTCATCGAAAGCTAGAGAGCACGGTTCGGTACCTGGGAATCGAGGTGGATGACGCCCTTGCCTTGTCAGAGCAGATCGAAATCTGACCGTACCGGCGTGCCGCTTGGTGGTCGCCTCGGTCCACCAAGCGGACGTTGTGCACGACCTAGATGGGTGGCGAGCGGACCTTGGGTGCCGACGACCAGGCACCCCCGCCGACCTCATCAAGTCCTCCACCGATCTCCCTCCGATCCGACACCCGGCCACCACCCCGTCATGGCTGAGGTGTTGCGCATTGCAGACGGCGCGCTTACCGCCGTGATGCGCTCCAGGGCCGCCTTCGCCTGGGCGCCACCGGGCGCGCGCAGGTCAGGCGCATGGAAGTCCGCCACCCGGACCTCCACCCAGTTCTGGTTACCCTGGCCGACCGCCATGCTGTCCCCGTCCCCGACGTAGGCCACAGGGCCGCTGAAGGTGGAGCCGGGTGCCAGGTAGGGGGCAGCTGGTCGCGCCGGACACCGGGGCCGCTCATAGGTGAGCAGGGGCGGCTTTACGGGCTTCGCAGCTCTGCTGGTAGGGTGTGGAACCGGAGACGCTTGCGGCCGCAGAGTGCGGCGGCTGAGTCCTTGCTACGTACAGCGGAAATCGGCCACTTGGCACACCCGAGGAGGCTCGATGAACTGGAGCCTGCGGCCGCCGTTATGTGGCTATGACCATTCACTCTGAACGCCTCGGGCAGGGGCGACCGCTCCTGATGGTGCATGGACTGGGAGGCAGCGTCCGCTCGTGGGACATGATAGCCCCGGTGCTCAGCCAGTCGCGCCAGCTCGTGCTCATCGATCTGCCGGGGCATGGCATGTCACCCTCCATCCCTGGACGCCAAACAGTCGCCGCCTATGCCGACGCGATTTCCGCCTTCATCGAAGAGCAGGGACTGAGCGGGATCGACTTGGTTGGTAGTTCAGTTGGGGCGCGGCTGGTGTTGGAGTTGTCGCGGCGAGGCGTGGGCGGCAACTGCGTCGCGCTCGATCCCGGCGGCTTCTGGCAGGGCTGGGAGACGAAGTTCTTCCAGACCACCATCGCGGCCTCGATAAAACTCGTGCGATGGCTTCAGCCGGTTATGCCCTTCCTCGCGCGCCACGCCGCAACACGGACGCTGCTGCTCGCCCAGCTGTCGGCGAAGCCCTGGAAGCTCCCTCCGGACGTGGTCCTGACGGAGATGCGGACCTTCGCGGCAACCTCGGTCTTCGATGACGTGGTGCGCGAACTGGCCAGTGGGCCTTTGCAACATGGGACATCGTCCCCTCCGGGCCGCGTAGCAATAGGCTGGGGTTGCAACGACCGTCTTCTCCTACCGCGCCAAGCCAAGCGCGCCCAAGCCGCCTTCCCTGGCGCGCGGCTGCAATGGTTTCGAGACTGCGGTCACTTCCCGCAATGGGACCAGCCGGACGAGACGGTTCGATTGATCCTGGAGACGACTGGCTGACGCATCAGAGCCTCTGAAGGGGTGCTGTCAGTTTAAGGTCAACATGTCTCCGGTATTGGCGTGACGCCAGTCGAAGGAGCCACCCCGTGACACCGATTTCCTACAAGCGTCACCGATTTCCGCCGGATAAGCTTGCCGTGGCAGCACAGCAGGCGGGGGCGCACCCTGCGGTGCTAGTTCAGGAACCCAGGGGCGAGCTTCGCCGTTTGACGATGTGAGGGCTGAAGACACCGGACCGCGTTCGTAAGCTGTCGGCGTTGCGTAGCGGCTGTCTCAATCAACGGCGCTGACGCCCTGCTTGGAGCTTCCGGTGATGAATCCTGGCAACTTGGGCAATCTCCAGGCGTCTCCTTCGAATGAGCAATCGACAGAATATGCCCGCCTGATTTCGGCCGTCGCCTTAGGGCGTGACCGGGACGCGTTCGCGCAGTTGTTCAATAGCCTCGCGCCCAAAGTGAAGAGCTACATGATGCGAAAGGGCGTCGCTCCGGATTTGGCCGAGGATCTTGCGGTCGAAACTTTCGTCAAGCTCTGGACCAGGGCCGCCACATTCGATCCGGACCAAGGAAGCGCCTCGGCGTGGATTTACACGATCGACCGCAACACCTACGTGGACGGGTATCGGCGAGATCGCCCTGCTGCCAACTTCATCCACCTGATGGGCGATGCGTTGGGGCCGGTGACGCCTGAGGACGCGTACCTCAGCGCCGAGCGCGAGCAGCGCCTACGATCAGCTCTGCACCAGTTGCCGACGACGGAGGCCCAGTTGCTTCGGATGTCCTATTTTCATGACAGCCCTCACGGCGAGATCGCCCGGGTTTTGGGCCTTCCCCTCGGAACAGTGAAATCCCGGCTACGGCGTGCGCTCAAGCGCCTGCGCGCTGTTCTCGTCAGCGCGACGGAGCCGTCAGCGAACATGACCTCGGATCTTCCCTGCAACAACCGGACGTTCCGAACGTCGGCCTAGGGTCGTGAGCCGCCCTGACCGCAATAGGTCTGCAATTGAAGCTGTGGATGGCTCTCTACCATCCGCGGGAGCATGAGCTCCTGCAGAACAGGAGGAGAGCCGCCCACAGCTTCAATAGCGAGCACACGCCTCCACGGCTAAGGTATGAGCAGACGGTGGGGGACGCCATGAGCACTACCCCCCGTTAAAGACCGTCGGTTAGCGCTCTCTGAAGTTGGGCTGGCAAGACCCGAGCGCGGCTTCCAGCATCTCGTCACTTTACCTTGAAGGGGACTACGCCGGTCATCCGGTGGCCGTCGCCCGAGGCGGCATGCCAGTTGATTTTGTAGCTGCCCTTCATGAACGCGCCCTTGGGCTTACCGGTGATGGTTTTCCCATCCTTGGAGACGGTCGTCTTCACCGGGATCTTCATGCTGTTGTGTTCGACCATCACGAGCTCGAATCCTGAGAAGGCCGGCGCAAGCTTCTCGGTGAAAACCAGGGTGATGACTTTCGGAGCGGCCACTAAGGCGTCTGCCGCCGGATTCGATTTCACGAGCTTTGCATGCGCTGCGGCCTGACTGCCCGCGAAGAGGGTGGCCAGAGCCAAGGCGATCGCCGGCGCGAGGTGCGGTCTATTGTTCATCTTAAGATCCTCATGGGTGGTCGGTCAGTTGGTAAAGGCGCCGCACGGCGGACCCCTCGCGTGCCCAAGTGCTTTGCGAGTCTTAGGCGTAGGCGAGTCGGGGCGGTGCGCCCGGAAGCGCTCCGCCCGCATCCTAGCGACGATAACCGTAGCCGCCGTCACGGGGGCGATCGTTCCAGTCGTCCTGGGCGACGTGGCCGTCTTCGTGGGCTTCGTGCATCACCGCGTGAAGTTGCTCCAGCCGACGCTGGATGTCCTGGCCTTCGCGGGGATCAAGATAACCGTCGCGCGAGCGAAAATAGAGTTCACGCTGCCGGATCTGCCGCAGCTGCGCCATGAAATATCGGGCTTCCTGGCGGGTGTACGACCCGTCTCGAAGACCATGCTGGATGCCACCAAGATCATGCTGATAGAGGGCGTCGAAGCTCTGATATCCGCCGAAGTACTGGCCGTATTGACGCTGGTTTTGATCCTCGTGCTCGTGTTCGCGCGGTTGCGCCATGGCTGGAGCCCCAACGGCCCCGATGGCCGCGGTTACGACAAGGATACCCAGAAGCTTTTTCATCGTGCCAATCCGTTGCTGAAGGGCCGAGACGGCCGTTCCTACAACACACCACACCGGGAATGAGCCTCACCTGAGCCCGGCCTTCATATGGCGTTCACGGGGAGACGCCTCACCCGAGGATCGGCACTTTAGGGTGAGCTCGGGGACCTGCGCCAGCCTGAGCTCCATGCGCGTCATGAGTCCGGTCACCGACGACCGGGCGGCGTCATCCATCATAGGCGCCGCCAGCATCGGGCCAAACCTCCGCTGTGAACAGGCTCCAGGGAATAGCCGTACCGGCTGGGTGGACCGGCAGATCCCCCCAGCCTCATGAATCAAAGCCAGACCTCGTCCCATGAGCGCGACATCGGCTAGGTTCGCTCGTGGTGCGCTTCGTCGAGCCACCGAAAGAGGATCAGCGTCCGCGCGCCCTCCGGCGTCTCGAAATCACGCCACAGGGCCCCGTCCGCGTTGGGGATCGCCGTGACCACCGCAACGCCAGCTGTTGGCAGATGAGCGAGCAAGGCTCCCTCATAGGCGCTGTTGGAGGGACCGCGCGCCCGGAGCCCCTTGGCATCCTACCGCTCAATTGGCACCACGCCTGCTAGCAGAAGTTCCGAAGGTCGCTGAAGGGTGGACGGCGGACTTTGGCGCACCCCCAATCGACCGCACGTCGTTCCACAGCGGAGGCGCGAACTTGCGCGATCTGATTCTAACACGTGACACGGCTTGGCGCGGGTTCCCGAATGTCTTCAGGGATTGCCCTAGGCGCGCCGGCCCGCCGATCAACGTGACCACTACAATCCGAACGGCGGACGCGCCCCGCCGTCAGCGAATCCAGGCGCGAAAGCTGGCGAGAAAGGGCTCGACAAGTTGGCGGTGAGCCGGGGTGGCGGCGAACTCCAGGGTGCGAAGGCCCCTGCAGAATGCTTGCTGCGCCGGGTCTATGGCCTCCACACGCGCTAGGGCCATTGACCATTCGTTGAACAGGCGCTCGTCGATGTCCTGGCGGTAGAGGGAGATGAGGCCTGTGTGGCGCGGATCGGCGGCGATGCGCGAGTAGGTCGCGTCGACATCGCCGCTCTCTCCCTCCAGGAACTGCAGGAAGCTGCCCTCATAGTGGCAGAGCATGCCAGTGACGCCGCAGCGGCGGTTGTTGCGGTGGGACGCGGCCAGAATGGCGTCCAGTTCCGACGGGGTGGGCACAAGCTGCGCCGTACTCAGATAAGCTATGCAAATCACGATACTGGTTCCGATCTTCCCGGCATCGTTACCAGCGAGGCGCTTTCAGATTGGTGAATCGCGCTGGCAGCGCCTTCCGCCCCGCCCAGTTTTTCCGATACGCTGACCCTGGCTAAGCGAGCGAAGACCGTTCGTGGTTCAAGGCTACGAGGGCGTCGCGGAGGAGGTGACTGCTGAGGCGAGCAGGGTTAGGGCCAAGGCGGTCATGCGAAGACGAAAGCTTAGCCCGCGAGAAGTGGCAGACCGAAAAGCCGGGAAGCCGACACTCGCAATGTTCGAGAGGGGATGTTTCTCCCCGGTAGCTCGGGGCCCGGAAGCAGACGTTCCGGCTCGGTGCCGCGTAGCAGACCCTCCCAAAAGGCTGTTCAGGGTGGTCAGCGGACCTGCGTTCGCTCAATGATTTTAGCGCCAATCTCGGCAACTCGCGCTTCCAAGTGCGCTAAGTAGGGTGCGCCGTGTTGCGCCATCTTGTCGGACGAATACACCCAACGTTCATCCTTTGTCCGTCACGTATATTTCTGCCCGTTCTATGGCGTCACCCTTCGCAGGCTTCGCAAAAACGCCGCCAAGATATCAACCCCAGACGAGGCCAACCCTCCAATAATTCCGCAACCCGGCGGTCCCAATACTTCTGACGACGTACAGTCAGATACGACCGGGTTCACGAAAAAATAGGATGAAAATATGTCGATTAACCAACTTGTTTATGTAAGCCAAGCAACACGTAAGATGTCTCCAGAAGACCTCTCTGCGATTCAGGAAACTGCAAAGAAAAACAATGCGCCACTCGACGTAACAGGTAGCCTATTTTATAATGGCGGTTGGTTTTTGCAAGTATTGGAAGGGCCATTATCAACGCTTGATAAGCTATATAAAAAAATAGAACTCGATCCTAGGCACAAAAACTCGCGAGTATTGTACAACGAGCCGGCAAGCTTCCGTACCTTCCCGCGCTGGAACATGAATATGACCAACTTAAACGACAGACAAGCCGACAAATATGATGAACTTGTCGAAGTCATCGAGGCGGCTCAAACAAACCGTAATATCGGATCGGCATCCCCAGCAGTGACATTACTGAAGATTTTTAGAGGCTGAGTCGAAGGGCCCGAGTCCATCGGGTTGAAGGTCGGCGCGTTCACCGTCGAGGCTCGCTCTATCCTAAGCGAGAACGATGACGCGTTAGACAGCCATCGTTCGCTACGAAGTCACCAAGCAGCGGCGTGAGTATCAAAGCCGGTAACGGTTGCGCGACCGGCGAGGCGAGCGTTCCGTGCCTCTGCCGACGGAACTGAGCCGAAGGTATAATGCTCAACGTCCGCTCAGGGTCGTGAACAGTCGATCACCCTGTCGCCGGGAGCAGACATGATGAGCCCCACCATCACCCGCGACTACCAGCCGTCCGACCTGGAAACCGTGGCGGACCTGTGGTTTGCAAGCTGGGCAACAACGGGCCTCGCGTTCGCGGACGGGATTTCGGTCGCTGGAAACGCCATCCGTATCGAAGCCGAGATCAGAAATGGTTGGGTTGTTCGCGTTGCGGTCCGGGACGGACAGATCGTTGGGTTCTTAGCCATCACCCCACGCGAAGGCAGGCTGAACCAGTTGTTCGTTGCGCCCCACGCAAAAGGAACGGGCGTTGGGACTATTTTGCTCGAAGACGCGAAGGCGAAGATGCCCGATGGCTTCTGGCTCTGGACGCCGCGCGCCAACATGAACGCCACCGCGTTCTACACTTCCCGGTCACTGCACCTCGTTCGTTATGAGCAGGACGGCGAGACGGAGATGGCGATCTTTAGCTGGCGGTAGCTCCGCCTAGAACAAGACAATTGGCCAAAGCTTGAGCGTCGGGCGAACATCGACCACCCTCGGCAAATGACAATGCTAATCGTGGCCAGAGACGAGCACTTCGCATGGCTTCTCGGAGAAGCTCCGCCCCCCGATCCTCTACGCGAAGCTCCCGGCGGCGTGGAACAACGACGCATACTCAGATGGCTTCGTGCGGCCTCAGCGCGATTGGAGGCAGCCGGGTGCCTCGGCTCCTGGCTGATCGTCGATGAAGGCGAGGTGGTTGGCCTGTGCTCGTTCAAAGGCCTTCCTGACGCCGCAGGCTCAGCCGAAATCGGATACGGGATAGCCGAAACCCGCCGACGAAATGGCCACGCCACGGAGGCCGTGAGACTCTTGTGTGAGGAGGTTGGTCGAGTGGGTGGCTTGAGGGCTCTGCGCGCGGAGACGGCCACCGACAACCCGTCGTCGCAACGGGTACTGGAGCACAACGGCTTCGTACAAGTAGGCGCACGCCACGACCCGGAAGACGGCGATCTTCTCCTCTGGTCCAAACCCTTAGGTGCGTGGGCTGGAGAGCCGCCAAGCGCACCGGAAGCAGACATCGCGAACGACCGCTGAGGGTCGATTTTCCCCGTTGGCTCCGCGTCGCGAAGTTGCCGTTGGCGAGCGCGCAGTCTCCAGCCCAAATCCGGACATTCCCAACGGCGACTAAGAGCCCAAAGCAGCCGTTGCCCGGACTGCTCCTAATGTTTTCTACGGGCTCTTAGCCGAAGTCCCCCAGGGCTGCTTCCGAACAGCGAGGGTTAGATAGCCAGTGATGACTGGCTTGGATTCTTTGCCGACGCTGGGAAGGTCGACACCAGCGTGCCCAAATTGCGCTGTGGACGGGTCGGCTCCGACAAGCCGAACACCGCTCCTCTACCTGAATATATCCCATAGCAAAAACAAACTCTTTAGTTGTAGGATCATTGCGGGGGAAAAACAGAATGTGGCGCGATAGCGAAAGCCAAGACGACTTTCTCAATTTTACAGAGCTTGCCGAGCAGGTGGCGACGTTAGCAACTAACGCGAGCCTACTGCCCATATCCATTGGTGTGTTCGGTACCTGGGGTACCGGAAAGTCCACGGTTTTAAGCCTGGTTGAGCAGACACTTAAGAATGCCGAACCTGCGCCGATAATCGTGAAATTTGATGCCTGGCTGTATCAGGGCTTCGATGATGCCAAGGCGGCCCTCATGGAAGTGGTCGCCGCACGGCTAGTCGATGAGAGCAAGGCGAACGAAGGTCTACTGCAAAAGGCCAAGGCGTTCGCCGGCCGCGTCAACTATTTCCGGGCTCTCGGAATGGCGGCAGACTTCGGCCTGGGAATGGCCTTCGGCGTGCCGCCGGGCCTCCTAACGAAGGCCGGTGGCGCGATTGGAGCAATGGTCGCGGGCAAGGCTGGCGGCGATGATGCGGATGCCCTCAAAGAGGGTGGTAAGGCGGCTGTGGACGCGTGGTCAAAACTGATCCGCCCGGCCGAGGAGAAAACGCCGCCCAAGGAAATCGCAGCGTTTAGAGAAGAGTTCGGGGAGATAATCGCCGGCCTCGGCCGGCCCCTTATCCTCTTCATAGACAATCTGGACCGCTGTCTTCCCGATGTCGCCATCGGCACGCTCGAGGCCGTCCGTCTGTTCCTGTTCATTGAGGGCACCGCCTTCGTCATTGCCGCAGACGAAGACATGATCCGGCACTCCGTAAGCAAGCACTTCGGTGACATCAACTCACGTCATGTGAAGGACTACCTCGACAAAGTAATCCAGGTGCCACTCAGGGTCCCGCAAGTCAGCTCCGAAGATGTCAGAGCCTATATGTATTCTCTGTTCACCAGCCTCCATGCACCGGAGAAGCTGCCAGAGGTGAAGGCCCATCTGCTGGAGGCTCTGCAGACCGGTTGGAAAGGATCTACGTTCACGAGGAAAGAAATATTCGAGCTGGCGGGGAGCCCGGCCCACCTTCTCGATGCGCTCGCTGTTTGTGACCGACTGGCACCTATCCTCACCAAGGCCCCGACCATCGGCGGTAATCCGCGCATCGTGAAGCGGTTGCTCAACGCCATCACGTTGCGGCAGACTCTCGCCGGTTCGCGGAAGATGAATGTGGATTTGGCCACGCTCGCCAAGCTGGCGGTTTTCGAGCGGAGCACCGACGCTCGCGCGGCACAGAAGCTCTACCAACTTGTGATGGATGAGAACGGAGCTGAGCCGTTCCTGAATGCGACAGGAAAACTGAAGGAGGATCGCCCGGATTGGCCGTTGGAGTGGAAGGGCCACGAGCCTTTCATCGAAGAGTGGCGCGAGATGGAGCCTCATTTCGATAATGCAGCCTCCCTTCGGCCAGCAGTGTTCCTAAGCCGCGACGTCATGGCACCTTCCGTCGCGCGTTCAGGCCTGAGCGACGCAGCCGTAGCCGCGGTCGCAGCGCTCAGTGCGGTCGATTCAGTGAATTCACCGGCAGGTACCAGCGTCGTTGGCGATCTCTCTGCAACCGATCGGCGAGCTGTCATGGGCGAATTGATTGAGCATCTGCGTAAGCAGGACTGGAAGAAGCTACCCAGCGGGATTCATGGGGCCGTCATCCTCGGCAAAGCTTCATCTGATGCTGCGGCGGAACTGAAGGCTTTCGTAGAGACGATTCCGGCCGGGGGGATGCACAAGCCCACCAGGTTTATTCTTGAAAACGGCGGGTATCTCGCCAAGGGCAGATAATGGGCACTTCGCAATCGAAGCCGTCGGCTAGAGGCGGCTCTCCCTTAGTTCCTTCGTGGGCAAATCAGGACCCTCCCCCCGCCGCGCCGGGCGCTGTAAACCCGCCCGCCGACGGTACCATTCCCAACCCGGCGGACGGTGCCGCTGCCCCCGACGTTTTTGAGCCCCGCCGGTTGGCAGGCATGCGTCGGTCCTTGAAGAAATTCATGAGTTCAGGTGATCGTGCCGACGCGCGTAGAGCGCTGGGACATTTCTCCCGGGGCTCGGCCGGCGGCGGCGCGCCTGGTGCCCAGCGTCTGGCGCGGGCGGCACGTGTGGGCGGGGGTGCCATAGCCGCATTTTCCCAAGCGGTGTCAGGTCAACAACCCGCGCCAAACGGCTTCGACCTCAGCACGCTTGCAGGGATGCCCGTTGCGCAGGCCGTGGACGCCATTGTCGACGCGTTTTGTCCGCCCGGGATCGTTGATGAAGACAACATTCGGGCAGCGGTTGGCGAAGCGCTTACGGAGGCGTTGGAGGGCGCTGATCTCTTCGATCCCACGGCAATCAACAATTATACCGTCGTCGTCGCGACAAGGGCATTTGTCGCCGAACTGGTTTTTACCGCTGTCATTGCTGAGCAAGGTCAGTCTGCTGAGAACGCCAGTCCGCAGCAGGCGATTGCGAGAGAAAATGACCTCCGCTCAATGGTCAGAGAAGTCACAGATGTCATCGCGACACCCATCATCCAATCAGCCGGGCCAGCCCTGACGCAAGACCGCGTAGCCCAGCTAGTGACCCAAATCGCCACTATTGTTTACGAGGAAATGTCAGGATGGGAGTGACCCGAGTCGTCGCAACGCCCGTCGTCGCAGACGCCCAGGCGGCTCTGCTGGCCGGAAATATTGGGGTGGCGCTGTATCATGCAGGCTCTCCTGCAATGCCCGGTCTTGGCGCTCACCTGCACGAGTCCGCGGTTAAACACCTGCCGCAAACGCCATCTGCTGCCTCATGGGATTTCCTCTCAATCGCTATCGCAGCGTTCGCCGCCGATCGCTTTGTCATGCGGAACGTTGCTGAGGATGGCTGGACACGCGTGATCGCCCTCGATGTTGCAGTCGGTAATCCCGCTCTCTGGACCCCACAACTCCCGCGTCTTGAGAGCGCCCTCCGGTTTCTGACCGGGGACATATGGCAACTGTCCGTGCGGGGCGGCGGATCTAGCCCTCCCCCGGTGGCGGTACGCCCAACTGATCGCGACGCAATCTGTCTTTTCTCCGGGGGCCTCGACAGCCTACTCGGCGCGTTGAAATTGCTTGAGCAAGGCCGAAGACCCTTCTTGGTCAGCCAAGGATCCACCAAAGAGGTGGGGCCGCAGCGCGAGCTGGCGGAAGCAATTGGACTCGCGAACCACCGCTTCGACGGCAATGTGAATGAACGTTGGCGCACCCCCTACGAAGGCTCGACGCGCGGAAGGTCGTTGATCTTCTTTGCCTATGGTGCAGTTGCGGCATCAGCCCACGGCTTGAATGAAGTCATCGTTCCTGAGAACGGCCTAATAGCGATTAATCCGCCATTCACTGCCCGGCGTATGGGCTCCCTGAGCACGCGCACGACCCATCCCTACTTCCTGAATCAGCTTGAAGAGGCGATGGCCGGCGTCGGACTCAACGTCCGTCTCACAAACATCTTCGAGGGACAGACGAAAGGAGAAATGATGGCGGCGTGCGCACATGCGAACCTCGCTACTCTTGCCGCGACATCCTACTCCTGTGGGAAGGGCAAGCGCATCAACGCCCAGTGTGGGCGGTGTGTCCCTTGCCTCATCCGTCAGGCAGCTTTTCATAGCTCGGGGACTCCTGACGGCACACACTACCGAGCCGATTTGCGGACATCCGCGAAGAACGACGACGTCATGGCCGCCAGGATCGCAACCGCGCGCGCGAGGCAGAGCACGCCTGAGCAATTCGGAAGGTGGGCGACGAAATCTGGACCTCTGCCTGCCGACCCGGCACGGAGGGGAGCAATCACCGGCGCTGTGACGCGCGGGCTGGTCGAAATGGCTGACTTCCTAGATGGAGTGGCATGGCGTTAATCGATTTCCATTGTCACCTCGACCTCTATCCAAATCCTCACGACGTTGCCCGCGAGGTGGCGAGACGCGGCGTTTACGTTCTTTCAGTCACCACTACACCTAGCGCCTTCCTCGGGACGCTAGCGCTCGCAGGCTCTGAGGGCCGCATTCGGACGGCACTCGGACTACATCCCGAGATCGCGGTCGCGCGCGAAGGCGAGCTTCCCCTTTTTGAAAAACTACTTCCCCAGACAGACTACGTTGGGGAGGTTGGGCTAGACGGCTCACGCCCCCATCGCGATACCCTGGACCGGCAAGGCGGGATCCTATCGGCAATCCTAGGCTTTTGTGCTCAAGCCGGTGGGAAGACCATTTCGCTACATAGTCGCGGAGCGACAAAACTCTTGCTCGATGTTCTGGAGAGCGAACCACGCGCTGGGACGACTGTGCTTCACTGGTTCAGCGGCACAGAGCGTGAGGTCCGGCGAGCGTCCGAAATGGGGTGTTGGTTTTCTGTGGGGCGACCGATGCTCACGTCTGAACGAGGCAGGAATAACGTGGCTGCGATGCCACTCGACCGCATCCTTCCGGAGACGGATGGCCCATTTGGGAAAATCAGCGGCCGGTCATCTTACCCATGGGAAGCGATGAGCGTTGTCGACGAGCTTGATGAATTATTAGGTCGCAGCACTTCAGAAATCGGATCAGTTCTGGTCGACAATTTCCGGCGCATCTCCACCATTACCAAAGATCGCGTCAAAATTAGATGAGCCGGATAAGTGCGAATTGCCTGAAGAGCATCGACGCGTCGACAGGACTGACTGGTTAGCCACAATGCTTCATACGCGAAAATCCGAGCGTTTCGGCCTAAGGACGCGAGTCGATAGGCGCTGATTTCCCTCGTTCGCTGCTGTGAGAAATTACCCCTTCCGCCGGAATACGGCCTTTGCGAGTAACCTGTCAGGGCCACGGAAGCGAACCCCAGCCGATTTGCTGTGCTTCTGGAATGCGTGAAGTGGGGAGATATCTAGAGGCATAGAAGCGGAATTGAACCTGCGGCCGCCTGCATCGAGCGCGTCGACAACGGCGGCCTGCTTAACAAGCAACTGATCCTCACCATGGTCGGCTCGGCGTTCTTCCTATCCGGCGGGTTTTCACCGCCTGTAGGTGAATCAAGGCATTCTGCCTCGCTGCCGCGGCCGACTTGATCAATTCCCCCCCGGCGCAAGGAAGCATGCATGTTGTCGGGCTCCACCGTTCTAGTGCTTGGAGCCGGCTCAAGCGTTGATTTCGGCATGCCCGTCGGGTCCGAGCTCGCAAAAGACATCCGCGACCGGCTCGCCTTTCACTTCGACTTCGGCACTGTGTTGAAGGGCGATGAAATCCTCGCCATGCAGTTTCAACGTGCCTTCGGAGACAGGAGTCCGTCCGCATTCGCGGCTGCCCAACGCCTAGCCTCGGTTATCGGCAGCTTCAAATCCATCGATGACTGCCTCTACACCCACGGCGCAGATGAGCTGATGATGACCGTTGGCAAGGCGGCGATCGTCCGGGCAATCGCGGCAAAAGAGCATTCCAGCTGGCTGAGAAAATTATGGTCGGGCCAAGCCGACGCGCGCGCCCAAGCCCTCGCCAAGCTCGATAGCGGCTGGGTCCATCAGATCGTCCAGATGCTCGTCACCGGACGTCGCGCGGCCGACCGCCGCGACCTTTTCAGCGACCTGTCCCTAGTGACATTCAACTACGACCGCTGCGCCGAGACCGCGCTCTTTCACTTGGTACGTCAGGCCTATGCCATCGAGGATGTCGAGGCGGTCCCGATCATGGAGGGCCTGAAGGTTTACCGACCCTACGGGGGGCTTGGCGCACTCCCGTGGATGCCGGCACCGCACTCGCCCTTCGGTCCAGAACACCCTGACACACTTAGAATGGCGTCGGGCATCTCGATCTACACTGAAGAGTTGGGCGAGCGCCCTGACCTCGTCGAAATGCAGGGCAAGCTGCAGGCCGCAAGCAACATCGTGTTTCTAGGGTTTGGCTTTCACAAACAGAATATGGAGCTGATCTCACCCGAAGCTGGCCCGAGCAACCCGCCGCGGGTCCTGGCGACGATGTACGGCGAGCCAGACCCAGTTGTGCAAGTTGTTACGGCGCGCATTCACAGCGCCTACGGGGTTCAGGCTAACATCCATCTTGGATATAAACCTGTCGATTCGACTCAGTTCATTCGCGAGCATGGCGTGCTGCTTTCCGCGTAACGCACGGATCGGATTTTGGCCTGAGGTCGATCATCGGGGGCGAGCGCCCTTCCACATAATGCTTCGGCTTAAACCGTATGAGCGCAATTCGGTCATCTCGACCAGCGGCGGGATGTTGCCTCAAAGCGGACATTCCAAGGCATTCAACGAGCCTGACCGGACTCCTAGCGCGCCGCGCAGATGCCCGCCCCTCCCCCCGATTTCCGATAACCTTAGAAAGCGGAAGGGGAACTGACAGGTTAAAGCCACAATTCGCCTCATACGCGAAAATTCGAGCGTTTCGGCCTAAGGACGCGAGTCCACAGGCGTTGATTTCACTTGTTTTCACGGCTGCGAGAAGTAGCCCTTTCCGCCAGAAAAAGACCTTCCCGACTTAACTTGTCCGTACCGATGTTTTGCCGAGCGGGCCGCGCGGCTAAGGCGTCGGGAGGCTGTCGATCAGCGCCGCCAGGCCTTTGCCGTAGGCGTCGCGCAGGGCCATCCAGTAGGGATCATGGACTTCGATGGTCTTGATACCCCCGGTGCTGAAGCTGTCGGCGACATAGGTCAGCAGATCGATCGGCATGCCCACCGAGACGTTGCTGCGCAGGGTTGCGTCGAAGGAGAGCAGCGCCAGTTTGGCCGCCTCCTCCAAACTGGTCTCGATGGTGAGCGCTCGCACAAGGATTGGCTTGCCGTACTTGGTCTCCCCAATCTGCAAGAAGGGCGACCTATCGGTGGCCTCCACGAAATTGCTTGCGGCATAGATTTGAAACAGCCGAGGTTCCTCGCCGGCCATCTGACCGCCGATCAGGAAACTGGCGGCCGCGTCGCCGTAGGCTGCCACATAGCTCCCATCGCGCTCGGCAATCGCCCGT
Source organism: Phenylobacterium glaciei (assembly GCF_016772415.1). NCBI lineage: Bacteria > Pseudomonadati > Pseudomonadota > Alphaproteobacteria > Caulobacterales > Caulobacteraceae > Phenylobacterium > Phenylobacterium glaciei. The sequence goes on along the minus strand of NZ_JAGSGD010000001.1, from coordinate 1,056,903 downwards.
AGGGCGGCGCCAACAATCGAAGCGACCTCGAAGAGCGTTTTCGCCGCTGCGATATCGAGGCCCGCGAGGCCTGACCCGGACTTTTCTTGCAGGGTGCTGACGACGGCCTGGGTTGTCGCCAGATTGCCGGCGGACATAATCGCCACCGAGCAACCGCTGGCGACCGGCAGGAAGGCGAGCTTGCGGACGTGGATGACTTGATCGACGCCAGCGTTCGACCGCGAGTCCGAAGCGAGGACCAAGCCACTACGAAGAAGAATTCCTAGGCAATAGGTCATGGCTTAGCACTCGACAGTGACGTCTCCCGTGTGCGGCTGAGGTAGATCTTCTCCAGGCCGAAAATCGCTGAGATCCCGACCACGGCTATGAGGATGATCGCCGGATCGGTCTGGGATTTCACAAGCAGGAAAGCGCCCAGAACCAGGGCGTCCAGGATCATGGCGGCAATAAGTATGCCCGCATGGGCGCCGATCTCCCGTCTCAGATGCCGGAACACTCCCCAGTGGATGGCGATGTCCATGACCAGGTAGAAGATCGCGCCCAAAGAGGCGATCCGTGACAGGTCGAAGAACACCGCCAGCAGGCTGGCTATCGCCGCCGTATAGACCAGCAGGTGCTTTTGGATGTTTTCGCCCGGCAGGCCGAAATGCCGATGGGGAATGAGGCGCATCTCGGTCAGCATGGCCAGCATGCGCGAAACCGCGAAAATGCTCGCCAGCAGACCTGAGCCGGTGGCGATAACCGCGATCAGGACCGTGAACTGCACCCCGAGATTCCCGAAGGCGGGACGGGCGGCCTCGGCCAGGGAGTAGTTTTTGGCCGCGATGATCTGGTCGATCGACAGAGACGCGCCGACCGCCAGGGCCACCAACATGTAGACCACAAAGCAGATGGCGAGGGAGATCAGGATCGCCCGGCCGACGTTCTTGTGGGGGTTCACGACCTCGCTGCCGCTGTTGGTGATCGTGGTGAAGCCCTTGTAGGCGAGGATCGCCAGGGCGACCCCGGCCAGGAAGCCGCTCGCCGTGACGCCGTTGGCCGCTGCTGCGGGCGCGGAAGCGGCCTCGTGCGAGTTCAAGCCGCTCGCCCAAAGCGCGGCGATGGCGAAGATCGCAATTCCGCCGATCTTCAGGACCGCCGCAATCTTCGAGACACTGCCGATGACGCGATTGCCCGCGATGTTGATCAGGAAGGCCGCGACGATCAGGCCGACCGCCAGGGCCGGGACCAGCAGCCGGTTGGCGCCGACATTGAACAGCTGCAGCGTGTAGGTCCCGAACGTGCGGGCCACCAGGCTTTCGCTGATGATCATTGAAAACGCCATCAGCAGGGAACAGCCGCCGGTGATGGTCGATCGCCCATAGGCCTTGCTCAACACCATGGCGATCCCCCCGGCTGAGGGATAGGCGTTCGACATCTTAATGTAGGTGTAGGCGGCGAAACCGCTGATCACCGCCGCCACCACGAAGGCCAGCGGGAATAGCGCCCCCGCGAGTTCAGCGACCTGACCCGTCAGGGCGAAAATCCCCGCGCCAATCATCACACCGGCGCCCATGGCCACCGCGCCCGCCAGGGTCAGGCTGTTCTTCCGATATTGCTGATGCTCGTCGATAACGGTCGCTCCCTGTCGGCGGCGCTTAAGCAAAGTGCCCGTTGTCTTCGTCCGCGTGCGTGGCGCTGGGCCTCACACCACGAAGACCGGTGCGAATCCGCCGCCCGGCGTTCGGAAATTGGTTGTCTGACCCTGGTAGATCCGCGCGGCGGCCAGAAGTGCTGTTCCCGCGTAGGTGTAGAGGCGCACGTCGAGCTTCATCGACTGGATCTCACCATCGACGGCGATACTGCGCGTGCTTGGCTGGGCCAGGTCCTGGGCGATATAGCCGCCCTTGCGGATCAGCTCCCAAACCCCGCGCGTAGTCTTGTCGCCGCGATAGACCGCCTTGCCGCCATGGCCGCCGTCCGGTTTGAAAAAGTAGCGCTTACGATCCGCCCATAGCTGGTCCGCGGTTTCGGGGGTTACCGGGACCGTGCGGGGAATGGAGCTCAGGCTTTGCCGCTGCGCCGGCGTCAATCCCCAGTCCCCTACCGCACCCGGATCGGAGAGGAGCACGAGGTTTCGCTTGTCGGCATAGAGGGCGTGATTGTGCGGGTTGGGGGTGAGCACGACCGCCCCGGCTTGATAGGCAGCCTGGAGGGGTTCATGGCCCGCCGCGGCCAGCGAGAAATCGACCAGGCGGTTATAGACGAGGTCCACGACCTCGCCGCCGCGCCACAGCTCTCCATCCGTGAAGCTCAATTCGCCCGGGTCGGCGATCCACGCTTGGACGCCGTGTCGCTCGAAGAGGCCTTGGGCGAGCAAAAATTCCGGCAGGAGGTACTGTTCCTGCGGGCGGTCATCCACGATGGCGATCGTGCGCGGCTGACCGGCGCGGCCTTGGCGTCGCCACTCAGCCAGAAACATTCCCCAAACCGCGTCCTCGAATTCACCATCGACAGGAGGGCTCACCGCCTCTTGCGCTTCGCGGCAACAGGCCCTTTGAGCCTGGGCCAGCACGGCGTTCAGGAAGGCGCCGCCCGCATTGGTGTTCACTTCGATGAGCCTGGGCCCGTCGTCGCCAAGATGAAAATCATAGCCCATGAAGACACCCAGAGGGCCGAAGTCGCCGCTTGCGATGGGCGGCGCCCAGGCCAGGACCGCACGCTGGTATTGCGGACTGGCGGCGGCGGCCTCGATCGCCAGCACCACATCCAGCATCGCGTCCATATCGGCCTTGGCCAGGAACACCGGCGAGCTTGCGAACAGGCTCGTCCGCTCAATCAGCAACCTGGATAGATCCGGCATTGCCGAAGTCCGGATCGCGGCGTCCAGCTTCTCCTGATCAAGGGTGATGCAGAAACATCGGCTATTGAGGACGGCGTCTCGGCCCTTCAGATCATTGGTCATCGGGATGAGGACCAGGTGCAGGGCAATTGTCATCCCGCTCGCTCACGGCAGGTCCGCCGTCGATGTGGCGATCACCAAGCGCGCCGCCCGCCGGCAGGTCTGTCCTTGATCGGAAGGCCCCTGCCCGTTCGACAAGGTCGCTCATGTGGGATGCGGCCCGGAGGGTGAGCGGATGATGGGTGAAGCCAGGCCGCGGCGAAATGTAGGCCGTGACCTCTCGCGCAAGTTCAAGTTGGCGCTCGGATGCGTCGGCCAACAAGGCGATCAGTAGGTTCTCCATCGCGATCAGGCGGACACGCAGCAGGACGATTTCGGAGTTTGTCACCTCAGGCGCCGGCTCGGGGGCCGCCCCGCCCTCGGTCGAACCCTCTTGTGGACCTTGGAGGCTCGCACCCCCTTCATTGTCCCAGCGCGAGAGCGCTTTCTGCCGTAGCTGCGCAGGGTCGGAGAGATCCATTTCGGGCTCTAGCATGCCTGCGCCTTTTCAGTTCTGAGGATCCTGATCGTGCAGATCACTCGATCGGTTTCAGGGTGTTGATCCCTGTGCTTTCGTCGGTCTGCGGCGGGGGTGGCGGCACATGGCGGTCGCGATATGAAGGCAAGTTCGGCGCGTTGGCGGGCGTGGGCTTGGCTTCGAGGCGGGCGATCATGCGATCCATCTCGGCGATTTCTCGAATCTGCGCGTCGATGATCCCGTCGGCCAATTTACGGACTTCGGGGTCCTTAATGTGCGCCCGCTCGCTGGTCATGATCGCGATGGAATGGTGAGGGATCATCGCCTTCATGTAGGCCACGTCACCGACCGTCTCCTGGCTCCTGACGAGCCAAAGGGAGATCGCGAAGACCACGACACTGCCGGCCAGGATAGCCATGTTGGCGCGCTTGTTTTCGTACATCTTCAGCATGAAGAGCATCATGACGATGGCCATCACGGCGCCCATGAGCAGGGCCATGTAGAGGCGCGTCTCGCTGAAGCGTACGTGCTGCAGCATGAACGTGTTGAGGTACATCAGCCCAAACATGATGATCGTCGATGTGGCGATCATCGCGGCGAAGCGACCGTATTTCACGATATCCTCCGATTGGCTGGGTTGGATGACCACACCCCAAGCTCAACGCCTCAGTTCGGATTGTGATGCGACGCCTCACCATCCCCAGTCTTCTGGCGGCTTGCCCCGAGGGCGTCGTCCTGACGGGTGAGGACTCGTCGGCGTGCATCTTCGATAGGGATGAGGGCCAGGCGTGATGAAATCGCATGCGCCAACACGGCTTTGTCAGCCCAAACTTCAGAGAGCGCTAACCGGCGCAAGTTGGCGGGGGGTATAGCCAAATCGACCAACCCCTTCTGCCACTTTGACAGCTCGCCGGAGGTTAGCCGGTTGGTGGTCATGAGGTACGTCCGCTACCCGCTGTCGCTGCGCAGTGTCGAGGACCTCCTGTTCGAGCGCGTCATCGACATCTGCCACGAGGCGGTGCGGCTTTGGTGGAACCGGTTCGGCCCGATGTTCGCCGGTGAGATCCGCCGCAAGCGGGTTCAGCGAATGCGAGCCGCTACACGCTGGCGATGGCGCCTCGACGAGGGCCTCCGTGAAGATCAACGGCGAGATGCGCTACCTCTGGCGGGCCGTCGATCACGAAGGCGAGGTGCTGGTCCTTTGTCACCACCACGCGCGACAAGGCTGCTGCGCTGAAATTCATCAAGAAGGCGATGAAGCGCCGCGGCCGGCCGGGTTGTCGGCGAGGGGCGCTTGGCGGGCTCGCCCGCTGGCTCCATCCGCTGGTGCATGGTCAAATCCTCACGAGATCGCCGGCTTTGGTCGATAGGTTGTTCAAGGGCTCCTACCATCCGGAACGACCGCGGGCGTGGCCGCGCCAAATCTCGGCCACGCCGCATCCCTCGACCTAATGCTTTTGCGGATGAGCCGGCATCGCGTCGAGCTTGGTCCGCTGCGCTGGGCCGAGCGCGGCGTACAGCGGCGACAAAGCCGCCTTTACCTTACGAAGCGCGTCCAGCCGCTCCGTCATCATCGCCTCGTGGCGATCCAGCCGTTCAGGGAGCGTCACTGGCGCCGTCATCATCGCTGTTCCGGGTTTCGGCTTGGCCATGCCTTGCGGCATCGACGTTCCAGGCGCCATCGGCTTGCCCTCGGGCATCTCCATCCCGGCATGCATCGGCATGCTCACGTTCATCGCCTGGGACGCATCGGCAAAGGCCTCCCACAGCGGAAGCTGCGCAGGTGTCAGGGCGAGTTCATCCTTCAAGGCGGCCAGCCGGTGCGCACTCATCCCAAGGCCATGCATGTCGGCCATGTTCATCATCCCGCCGGCCATCATGGACCCGCCAGCCTTTGCCGCCGGCTTCGACGTCGCGGCGGGTGAGGGGTGGTGAGCGGCGTGCGGATCCGGTTCGGCGGCCCATGCCGTCGTCGCGGCGAACGCAGCAAGCACGCAAAGGCATCTGGTTGTCGTCTTCATCGTCGGTTCCAATTCCAGTTGAGTCCGGACATCTCGGTTGCAGCGGCAGGAGAACTCGCCGTGACCGCCGCGCACCCTGTAAGACGCCTCTGCAGGCGCGCTCTTACAGCTTCCAGGTGCGACGCCCCGGAAGTCGTCGGACCGAAAGCGGTTCCGAGTGAATTTGACGGGCAATCCGCCTGCCTGTTGGCCGCTCCCAAGGGCCAATATCCGTCTGAGCTAGGGCGCGGTCAGCACAACGCCGTAGCCGATCGAGACCGTGAACACCGAGAGCATCAGCACCGCCATGGTGGCGGCCGGATCGCCTTTGGGACGGGTGCGGGCGGTCACGCGGCGGCGAGCGCGGGCCTAGCCGCGGGACTCAAAGGCGAAGCGGCGGCAGGTGGGGGCGCCGCGCCCTGGCGGCGGATACCGTCCAGCTTTGTGCGCTTCAGCATCAGCGCGTTGATGGCCACGATCGCAGTGCTGCCGGACATAGCGATGGCGGCGATGCTGGGCCCCAACAGGAACGGGTACAGCACGCCGGCGGCCAGCGGGAAGGCGATGACATTGTAGCCGACCGCCCACCATAGGTTCTGATGCATCTTGCGGAGTGTCGCGCGAGACAGTTCGATGGCGCCGACGACGTCGAAAGGATCGCTCTTCATCAGCACGATGTCGGCGCTCTCCATCGCCACATCCGTGCCGGCGCCGATCGCGAACCCGACGTCAGCCTGAGTGAGGGCCGGGGCGTCGTTCACGCCGTCCCCCACCATGCCGACCTTCTTGCCCTGGGCCTGCAGTTCCTTGACCTTGCTGGCCTTGTCGCCGGGCAGCACGTCGGCGAACACCATGTCGATGCCAAGGCTCTTGGCGATGCGGTCCGCCGTGCCCTGGTTGTCGCCCGTGAGCATGGCGACTTCGACGCCTCGGGCGCGAAGCACCTTGATCGCTTCTACCGCGGTCGGTCGGATGGCGTCGGCGATGGCGATCAGTCCGACCAGCTTGCCGCCCACCGCGAGGTGAACGACGGTCCGGCCGGCGCCCTGCAGCGCCTCGGATTTCGCGGCGAGGTCGCCGAGGTCGATCTTGTGCTCGCTCATCAGGCGCATGTTCCCAAGCAAGGCCGTCTTGGCCCCGATGTGAGCCTGCGCGCCCTTGCCCTCGATGTTCTTGAATCCGGTGACCTTGGGGGTTTTCACCTTAGCGGCCCGTCGCAGGATCGCCTGCGCCAGCGGATGGTCCGAGCCTGCGTCCACCGCCGCGGCGGCGGAGAGCAACTGGTTCTCGGTGGCCCCCGGCGCGGTCACGAGGTCGACCACCTCGGGCTGCCCCATCGTCAGGGTTCCGGTCTTGTCGAAGATGATGACGTTCAGCTTGGTGGCGTCTTCGAGCGCCGAGGCGTTCTTGAACAGGATACCATTCGTAGCGCCGAGCCCGGTGCCGACCATGATCGCCATCGGGGTCGCCAGGCCTAAGGCGTCCGGACAGGCGATGACAAAAACGGTGATCATCAGGCTGATCGCGAAGAGCAGGGGCTGGCCGATCATCCAGAACCAGACGCCAAAGGTCAGCAGGCCGACGCCGATGGCCGCCCAGACCAGCCACTGCGCCGCGCGGTCGGCCAGCAGTTGCGAGGGCGCCTTGGAGTTCTGAGCCTCCTGAACAAGCTTGACGATCTGGGCGAGCGCGGTGTCCGCCCCGACCTTGGTCGCGCGGTACTGGAACGTGCCGCTCTTGTTGATGGTCGCGCCGATCACCGTGTCGCCAACCGTCTTGTCGACCGGCATGGATTCGCCGGTAAGCATCGACTGATCGACGAGGGACGACCCCTCCAGCACGGTTCCATCGACGGGAATCTTGTTGCCCGGCCGGATCACGACGGTGTCCCCGGCCACCACTTCGGAGGTCGGCACCTCGATTTCCTTGCCGTCCCGCAGCACCGAGGCCTTGGGCGGCGCCAGGTCCATCAGGGCGCGGATGGCCTGGGACGCCCCGGCCCTGGCGCGCATCTCCAGCCAATGGCCGAGCAGAATGAAGTCCAGCAGGATTACCGCGGCTTCGTAGAACTGCTCACCACCATAGAAGAAGGTCGATCCGACGCTGAACAGGTAGCCCGTGCCGACGCTGAGCACGACCAGCACGGCCATGTTTGCGACGCCGGCGCGGATCGAACGGTATGCCGCGACGAGGAAGGGCCAGACCGGATAGAGGATCGCGCCGCTGGCCAGGACAAACAGCACAAGATCGAGCCGCAGGCCAAAGGGGGGCGGCACCTTCATGAAGTCGAGGCCCATCGGCTCGAAGAGGAAGACCGGCAGGCTGAAGGCAAGCGCAATCCAGAAGCGGTTGCGCATGTCGCGGACCATAGCCTGCAAGTCGTGGCCGGCGCCGTGACCCATTTCCTGCGCCATCGCGTCGGTCTTGGCCCCCTCGTGCGCCTTGTGACCCGCGTGTTCATCCTTGCCGCCAGGCGGCTTGGGTTCGGCGGCCGCCTTGGCATCGCCGGGAGTCTTGGCGCTGACCGGCGTGTTTACCTTATGACGGGCATGCTCATCATCGAGGGCAGTCTTCGCGGGCGCTTCCTCCTCGACAGCGGCGATGCGAGCGTGAGCCTTGGCGCCGGCGTGGGCGGCCGCGTGAGAATCAACGAGGCGCGCTCGTCCATGCGCCAGAGGCGCGCTGGAGCGGTGGGCCTTGTGTCGGCCGCGCGCCCGAAGAGTCGCGCTGGTCGTGGCCTGGTCGTAACAGGCATGCCTGGGAAGGGCTTCGCCCGCACAGTGAAATCCGCAGGCTTCGATCGCGGCCTGGATTGCGGATAGTCTGATCCGCGCCGTGTCGTAGGCAACTGTCGTCAGGCCGGAGACCGGATTGACCGTGACCCGTCCGACGCCGGCGATCCCCTGGAGTTGCTTCTCGATGCCACGGGCGCCAAGGATGGAGAACAGGCCGCCGACATCAAGCGTGCTGGTTTTCATGGACGCTATTCCCGATCTTTAAGCAGGCTGCGGTTGGCGATCGCGGTTCTTCCAACGCCGGTCTCCCGACGAGGCTGCTGCGACGCGCTCCGCCACCTCGCACGTCTCACGGCGCTGCCTACCCAAGGGACGCGCTGCGGGGCGAGGCATTACACTTCCGACTGCGCGCGCTGCTCATGGCAAGTATCGCAGGTGTCTTGCGGTTGGCGTCGGAACCTCTCCCACCAGTCCGGCGCTTACAAGCTAAGGTCGCCTGACTTGGGCGCCACGACGTGGCCACGTGCTGGCCTGTGCCGAAGCGGCGGAACTGTCCGTCGGCATCGGCGGCAAGGTCCCAAAATGTTGGCCGTCCGCGAACGTGCTGAATGCTCTCGTGCTCATCCCTCCGCTCTCGTGGCCGGGATATTCGATGTCGATGGGGTTTTGCTGGCCTCTCCCCATGAACGGGCTTGGCGCGAGGCCCTCGATGGTCTGGCGGACCCAATTCGGTTCACGAGTCCGGTCTACCAGGCTCTCGTCGCCGGCAAGCCACGGCTCGCAGGCGCCCTGTCGGCGCTGGAGGCTTTGGGCGTGCCGGACGCTGAACGGCAGGCGACAGCCTACGCAGAACGAAAACAGGCCCGCCTGGAGGTTCTGGTTCGGGCCGGCGCGGTTCACGCCTTCCCCGATGCGCTGCGTTTCGTCCAGTCGCTGGCCGCGCTGGGTCTGCCCATGGCCTGCGCCTCGTCTTCGAAGAACGCCGACGCGATGATGCGGGAGATCTGGCTGGACGGGGGCGGGAACCTGCTCGACATCTTCAAGGCCAACGTCAACGGGCGCGATCTGCGGCAGGGAAAGCCGAACCCGGAGATATTCCTGCTGGCCGCGACGGAACTGCACGTGGAGCCGGCGCGCTGCTTCGTCGTCGAGGACGCATCGGCTGGGATCGAGGCCGCCCGCGCCGGCGGCATGGCGGCGCTCGGCGTCGCTCGCCTTGGGGACGCAGATGTCCTGAAGGCTGCAGGTGCCGATTTGGTGGTTACGAGCCTCGACGATGTCGCAATCGATGACCTGGCGGCCGGGCGACTCCGCTGTCGGCGGACGTGATCGGACGGAAGACCATGGATAAGATCCTGCAGGCCACTGCCGATGCCGCCTGGATCCTTGGCGAGGAGGGCCATGATCCACTCCGCGAGAGCAGTCACGAGTCGCGTTTCGCGATCAGCAACGGCTTTTTGGGCGTCAGGGGCGCGAGGGCGGCCACGGGAGGCTGCCGTTGGGCCATTCCGGCGCGCACCTATGTCGCGGGGCTCTTTGACACCTCAACCGCAGACGGCGCGATACCGGAACTTGTCCCCGGGGCCGACTGGCTACGCGTCCGCATCCTGCTGGACGGCAAGCCGTTGGTTGATGACCCAGGAGACCTCTCGTCGCATCGCATGACGCTGGACATGCGGCGCGGCGTTCTGCTCACCGAATGCCTTCAGATGAACACCCCGGCCGTTGGCGTTCGCCTGCGTACGCTGCGGCTGGTGTCGCTCAGCGAGCGCTCCCTAGGACTTCAGCTGATCCAGCTGGACGTCGAGCACGGCGAGGTCGCGGTCAGCCTTGAAGCCTCGTTCGAGGGCATGAACCTCGGCCTCGTCGCGGAGCGGGTCGGACAGGATCTCGGCGTGTGGCGCACGCCGCATTCCCGCAAGGGTTTGGCCATGGCCGCCGCGCCGTCCTTGCAGGTCGACGGCGACGAGGTTCCTGCGACCGCGCTTGGCGAACTCAGGTGGTCATGGACCTGGAGGTCTCGCCCGGGCCAGGTTGCCTGTTTCGCCCGCTCGGTGGCCGTGACGCGAAGCGACGCCCCAGACCTGGATCCTGCGGCCGACGCCAGGGACAAGCTCGGCGCGGCGCAGCGCCTGGGCTGGCGCGGCGTTGTGGCGGACCACGAGGCGGCCTGGGCGAGCCGCTGGCGGTGCAGCGATGTCGAGGTCGAGGGCGACCCGGTTGCGCAGCAGGCCCTACGATTTGCCGCCTATCACCTGAACAGCGCCGCCAACCCCGCCGACGAGCGGGTCTCGATCGGCGCCCGAGCCCTGACCGGCGACGACTATCGGGGACACGTGTTCTGGGACACCGAGATCTTCCTGCTGCCGTTCTACGCCCTGACCTGGCCCGAGGCCGCCCGGGCTTTGCTTGTCTACCGGTTCCATACGCTGGACGCGGCGCGCGCGAAGGCGGCTCGGATGGGCTGGCGCGGCGCCCTCTACGCCTGGGAGTCCGCCGACACCGGTGACGAAGCGACCCCCGAGCAGGTCATCGGACCGGACCGCCGGGTGGTCGATGTGCTCTCTGGAAGACTGGAGCAGCACATCAGCGCCGACGTCGCTTACGCCGTCTGGCAATACTGGCAAGCGACCGGAGACGAGACGTTCCTACTGGACTTTGGAGCCGAGATTCTGCTGGAGACGGCCCGGTTCTGGGCCAGCCGCGCGCGGGTGGAGGCGGATGGCCGCCATCACATCCGAGGTGTGATCGGACCGGACGAATATCACGAGGACATCGACGACAACGCCTTCACCAACCTCATGGCCCGTTGGAACATCGCGCGCGGGCTTGAGGTGGTTACCTTGATGGGTGAGCGCTGGGCTGGCCGCTGGACGCAGCTCTCGTCGCGCCTTGGTCTCGAAGATGTCGAACTGAAACAATGGCGGGCCGTCGCCGATACGATTTCGACCGGTATCGACTCGAGCACTGGCCTAATCGAGCAATTCGCCGGCTATTTCGCGCTCGAGGAGATCGATCTGGCCGACTATGCCGGGCGGTCTGTCCCGATGGACGTGGTGCTTGGACGAGCGCGCACGCGGCAGTCCCAGGTGATCAAGCAGGCCGACGTGGTGGCGCTCCTGGCGCTGTTGCCGGATGAGTTCATCGGAGACACGGCTGCGGAGAACTTCCACTACTACGAGCCACGTTGCGGCCACGGCAGTTCCCTGAGCCGCGCCATGCATGGGCTAGTCGCCGCGCGCCTTGGCGAGCCCGCACTGGCTCTGCGCTACTTCCATGAGACCGCAGCGATCGATTTGGCGGAAACCCATGCGGCGATCGCCGGCGGCGTTCACATCGCCGCCCTCGGAGGTCTCTGGCAGATGGCGGTCTTGGGATTCGCTGGGCTCTCGATAGGAGCCGACGGAGTGGCGATCGACCCAAAGCTGCCAGCCAGTTGGCGCAGTCTGGCCTTCAGCGTCCAATGGCATGGCCGACAGCTCAGACTCCGGATCGCGCAAGCAGAGCAAAGCCTAGAGGCGACGCTCGAGGCCGGCGAGCCCATGACGCTGGTGGTGTGCGGAACGTCATACGCGCTCGACCGCGACGGAGCGCTCCACATCTCCCTACGCGAGCCGCAGAACGCCGCCGCCTGACGACGGCAGGCATGGGCTTCCGCTGAAGCCTCACCGGGTCGGGGGCGCTCGGTCCCGTGGCGCTGAGCCATGGTCGTGGCCTTGCTCGCCGTGGCCGTGATGCATGACCAAATGCATCAACGGGCAGGCCAGGAACAGCAGATAGGGCAGGTAGCCGACATAGCCGGCGGCGTGGCGCCAGTGGTCGCGGAGCAACCAGAACAGTGCGGCCGCGGCGACTGCGGCGACAGTCATCGCCAGGAAACTGTAGCGTCTGGCTACCATGTCATCGACCTCTCGGATGTGGCGTGGGGCGGCTGACCGCGGCGGCCGGCGCAGCCTTGGTATACGCATGCCGGCCCTGAACGTGATCAACGGTGGATATGGACGTTCTCTTTCGTTGTGCGGTTTGTGATGGGTTCGCCGCCGCGAGGTCCGACGCCGGCACGGCCGAACAGCCGCGGGATGAAGCCCGGCGTGGTCTGCATGTAGGCGATGTAGCTGTCGCCGAACGCAGCCAGGGAATCGCGCTCTTCGGTCTTTCCGAGGCGCCAGTACATGAACACCAGGATCGGGAACATCGCGAGCGTCAGCAGGGTGGGCCACTGCAGCAGGAAGCCGAACATCACTACGACGAAGGCGACGTACTGGGGATGGCGGATCCTGGCATATGGCCCGGAGGTCGCCAGGCCGTTTTCCTTCTGCGCCCGATAGAGCGGCGGCCATGATGCGGAGAGCAGCCAGAATCCACCGCCAATGAAGACGTCGCTCAGGATGTGGAACGGTCCGAAGTGCGGATTGCCCCTCCAGCCGACCATTTCCTCAAGCAGGTGACCCGCATCGTGGGTCAGCCAGTTCACGCCCGGGAAGCGGCCCTGCAGCCAGGGCAGCAGCAGGTAGATGGTCAGGGGGAAGCCGTACATCTCGGTGAACAGCGCCACCAGAAAGGCGCTGAAAGCGCCGAACGAGCGCCAGTCGCGGGCGCTCTTGGGTTTGAAGAAGGTGAACGCAAAGAAGATGATCAGCAGTGAGTTCAGGATCACGACCGGCCAGAGACTATAGGCTTGTGAGGTGTCGTGCATGGTTCTTCCTGCGGTCCTCTCAGCGCGAGGCGTTTCGGTGTGAATTGGTTGCGCCAATGCCGCGCCGTTTCCTTGATCGAGGTCAATTTCATTTTGAACGCATCAAACCTGCCCAGCATCAGCATTCAGGTCGCGGAATCGAGCGTAAGAATTTGGATGTCGGTCCGTCTGTTGGAGTGCGGTCGCAGTCGTGACGGGACCAAGGAGGCATTTGGACCTGCGTCCAGGCCCACTTTCCGGCTTCAATGGTGAAATCGATGAAGATCGTCGTGTTCGAGGCCACGGAATGGGAGCGGCAGGCGTGCAGCAGCCTCGCGCCTCACCACGTCGTCGAATGCCTTGCTGGTCCGCTCGCCGGTGACAGCGCGGATCGCTATACCAACGCCGAGGCGATCACGACCTTCATCCGCTCCGACCTCAGTGCGGCGGTCCTGCGAAGGATGCCAAAGTTAAGGCTGATCGCCACGCGATCCACCGGGTTCGACCACATCGATCTGGCCTATTGCCGGCAGGCCGCGATCACGGTCTGCAATGTGCCGGACTACGGCGACCACACTGTCGCCGAGCATGTCTTCGCCCTGCTGCTGGCGCTCAGCCGACATGTCGTCGAGGCGGTCGGACGCACGCGGCGCGGGGACTTTTCGCAAGGTGGGCTCCGCGGCTTTGACCTGGCGGGCAAGACTCTCGGCGTGGTCGGCGCCGGTCGGATCGGCCAACGGGTGATCGCCATCGGCAAGGGCTTTGGCATGGAGGCGATCGCCTTCGACGCGCACCCGGATCCCATCGCGGCCAAACAGCTTGGCTTCCGCTTCGCCAGCTTGGACGAGCTGCTCGCCGCGGCGGATGTGATCACGCTCCACCTGCCAGGCGGCGAGGCCACGCGGCAGCTGATCGGCGAGGCCGAATTTGCACGGATGAAGCCCGGCGCCGTGCTCATCAATACCTCCCGCGGCGGGGTCATGGACAGCGAGGCGCTGGTCCGCGCTCTGTCCTCTGGTCGCCTGGCAGGGGCGGGTCTGGACGTGGTCGCCGAAGAGGGCGCTTTAGGCGAAGAGGCCGAGATCTTTCGCACCGAAACCGCCGTCCCGGTCGAGCGAATGCGCGCGCTGCTGGCCGATCACGCCCTGCTCAGCCAGCCCAATGTGATCGTCACGCCACACATCGCGTACGACACCGAAGAGGCGGTCGCCCGGATCATTGAGACCACCCTGGGCAACATCGCAGCGTTCGAAACCGGGTCACCCCAAAACGTGGTCAACTGACGCGGGAGTAGCCGGGTTCAATTCGCGATCTGGCAGCTCAAGCGCCGCCACGCCAGGCAGTGTCTTGCCGGCCATCCACTCCAGGAACGCCCCGCCCGCCGCAGAGACGAAGGTAAATTCACCCGTCAGGCCGGCCGCGTTGAGCGCGGCCAAGGTATCTCCACCGCCCGCAACGGCAACTAGCTTGCCTTGGCGTCTTAGATCGGCCGCAGCCTTGGCCACCTCGACGGTGCCGTGGTCGAAGGGGGGCGTTTCGAAGACCCCGAGGGGTCCGTTCCAGATCAGGGTCTCGGACCTCTCCAAGGCGCGGCACAGCGCCACTAGCGTCTCCGGCCCGGCGTCCAGGATACGCTCGTCGTCGTGGACCTCGCCGCGGCGGCGAACGAAAGTCGGTGCGCCGGGCTCAAGGCTTGTAGCCACGACCACATCGGTCGGGAGCAGGAGTTCGCAGTCGTTTTGGCCGGCAAGGTGCTCAATTTCCCGCGCGGTTTGGACCAGGGTCTTCTCACAGTAGCTCGCGCCGACGTTCCATCCCCGGGCGAAGAGGAAGGTGTTGGCCAAGCCGCCGCTCACCGCCAGGCGGTCGAGCTTGGTCACCAGATGCTTCAACAGATCGAGCTTGGTCGAGACCTTGGCGCCGCCGACGATACCCATGACCGGACGGCGGGGCTTGCCCAGCACGCGCTCCAGCTGCTCCAGTTCGCGCTGCATCGCCAGGCCGGCATAGGCCGGGAGCAGGTGCGCGAGCCCCTCGGTTGAGGCATGGGCGCGGTGGGCGGCTGAAAAGGCGTCGTTGACGTAGATGTCGCCGTTCGTAGCCAGCTCGCGCGCGAACTTCGGATCGTTCGCCTCCTCACCGGCGTGGAAGCGCACGTTCTCCAGCAAGGCGATCCCGCCAGGCGCCAGACCGTCGACCACGGCCGTTGCTTGGGGCCCCACGCAGTCATCTGCGAAGGCGACGGGTCGCCCAAGAAGGGCCGATAAAGTCTCGACCGTCGGGCGAAGGCTCATGGGCGGGACCTGCTTGCCCTCCGGCCGACCGAAGTGAGCCAGCAGCACGACCTTCGCGCTGCGTTCGAAGAGGAAGCGGATGGTCGGGAGCGCATCCTGCAGCCGGGTGTCGTCGGTGATGCGCCCGTCCTGCATCGGCACATTGAAGTCCACACGGACGAGCGCGCGCTTCGAGGTCAACTCGCCAGCCTGATCGAGGGTGCGGAAGGTCATGGGCGCTGATTGGCTTCAATGGAGCCCTCGGCCGGCCGCGGGCTTGGAGCAGCGAACAGGCCGCCTCCGATACCCAGGGCAGTGTCGGTCTTCTCGATAGAGCGGGGTCCAGACGTCTCGCGCCCACTGAGGGCCCGGATGGCGTCGATCGTCTCGGGAATGACGATGGCCTGATTATCGACCATGTAGGCGTAAAAGAGCTCGTCACCCTGCACTGTGAGCATGTCGGCCCAAAGCGCGACCTCGTAGAGGTCATTTCGCGAGCGACCGAGGTCGGCCATCAGTTCCTTGACGGTGTTGAGCGCGACCAGTCCGTGGTCATCTTTCATCAACAGGATTCGCGACGAGCCACGGAAGGCCTCGAGCACCGCCTCCTTCTCAGTGGGCCGGGTCATCTGGACAGCCCAGTAGTGCAGGTGGGCGACAGTTTCGGGGACCTTCACAGCCATGGTGACGACGTCCAGATCGGGATCGACCGTCTGGGCGTCCGGCCCCTGGTGACTTGGAATTTCCGGCTCCGGGACCAGCGTGTTCATGATACCGCCCAGGTGGCTCTCCCACGGGTCGGTGGCGCGGCGGAGGAGGGTTCCGCGGGCGCGCTTGAGCAGGCCCGCGCGTTTGAGGGCGATCAGTGTGCGCACCGTCGCGGTGGTATTGCAGGAGACAACCCGCGTCGCATCTCGCCCCACCGCCGTCTCGAAGTTGGCCTCGGCGACGAACGAGTGACCGGTGACCTCGTGCTTCTCTCCGCCCTGAAGAATAAACTTAAGACCGCGCTCGCGGTAGATCGGGACATTTTCCGCAGCGACATGCTTGGGCGTGCAGTCGACGATGACATCGGCCTCGCGCAGTAGGTCGCTCAAGCCACCGGCCGATTGCTGACCCGCTGCTTGTAAAGCATCGCCCGCCTCCGGCGTGCCGGCGAAGAACGCCACGCCCTTGGCCTGCAGAACGCGGGTGCGCCAGTCCGTCGAGATGTCGGCCACGCCGACGAGGGTCATGTCATCTTGAGCCCTGACGGCGTCGGCGACCCGCTTGCCGATGACACCGTAGCCGTTCACGGCGACCCGCACGATCCTGTCCATCACGAACTCTCCAGTGACCCTTGATCCAAAGGACGACGGGAGACGCTCAAACTTACACTGCGGAGGCGATCGCCACGGCTTAGGCGGGGGCTGGAGCGGTAACGCGGCGGCGCACCCAGCAGTCGTCGAGCTGGCAGGTCCCGCAACGACGTTGCAGCGTCTGCCGAAGCGCGCCGCGGGCGCGGTGCAGCCGAACCCCTGCATTGTTGGTGGTGAGCTGCCCCTGTTTCGCCGCTGCTTTCAAGCTGACCCCCTCAAGGTAAACCTGCTCCAGCAGCGCAGTGTATTCCGGCCTCAGGGTGGGCAATGTCGCCCTCAGACAGTCCGAGGCCGTCCGCATCTCCAGATCGTCGGCGTCAGGACTCTCCTGAGGCTCCGAGAGCAGGGCCTCGGAGAGACGCCTTTGGGCCGCTGTCCGCCGGTAGCGGTCGATCACGGTATGGCGAAGTGAAACCCCGACCCACGAACTTGGCTTCTCTATCGATGTAAGGGCAGCGGCATGCCGGACAAGTTTGAGTGTCGCGTCCTGGAGCGCATCCTCCGCGTCCTCCAGAGAGGGCAGCCGACTGCGCAGATATCTCAGATGTTGGGGACGCTCGGCTTGCAGGTGCAAGGCAAGCGCATCGGCAACGGTGTAGGAGTCCGGATTTCTCGGTTCCGAACGGACCGCGAAGGTGTCCGACGCCGGACGCGATGGTACGGGGTCCGTCACCAGCGGGGCGCCAGTCTTGTAGACATCCCGGTGTTGCGGATCGCCGCGCGCATCTCGGCCTCTTCGGGTCCCCCCGGCGCCAAACTCAGGGCGCTTGCGCAACAGCCTTGTCGATGGGCAGCCACGGCGGGCGTTTCAAGGGACCGGAGGCTCGCGCAGCGAAAGCCGTACCCCGGGGACGTATTGGTCGGCGGGGCGTGCTGCACCGAACGACCATCCCTCCAACCCCGGCCTGGCATATTCGTTCCCAGCTAATCGGTCTCTTAGTCCCCTCGTTCGGAGGAACGATGCGCGACGCCTCTACCCTACGAAGGCGCTGAGGCTCGGGCGCGAGCATCTCCGGTCGCCAGGCCAAGCACCGCGTCCTACCGGCTCATGATCTAGCTCTTGCCATAGGCGTGCTTCCGCGCTCATGAACTGCAAATGATTACCGCTCTCAAAGACCGCTGGGCCTCGATGTTCTGCTGCCTGTTTGCCGTATTGGTTTTGGCGGTCGCCCCGATCGCGCATGCGCAGGAAGCGACCTCCTCTCAGACGGCCTGGCGGCTCTTGGACTACCTTTCGGTGGACTACGCCGGGGCGGTGATGGACGGCAAAGTCATTAGCTCGTCTGAGTACGCCGAGATGAGTGAGTTCGCAGGCCAGGTTCACGAGCGCATCGCGAGCCTTCCGGCGACCAAGGCCCAGCCAGCTCTCGTCTCCAAAGCGGCGAGCTTACAAGCGGCGATCGCGGCGAAGCAGGAACCGTCTGCTGTCTCCGCCCAAGCCCACGCGTTGGCCACCGATCTGCTAGCGGCCTATCCCACCCCTTTGGCGCCCAATCGCGCGCCAGACCTCGCGCGCGGCGCGGCGCTGTACGCTGAGAACTGTGCTGCCTGTCATGGTGCTACCGGCAATGCTGACGGTCCAAACGCTAAGAGCCTCGATCCGAGCCCGATCGCCTTCGCCGATGTTGATCGGGCCCGCCAGCGCAGTGTGTTTGGTCTCTACCAAGTGATCCAGCAGGGTCTCGATGGCACTGCCATGGCCAGCTACGCGCAGCTGTCGTCCGACGATCGGTGGGACCTGGCTTTCTATGTTGGGCGCTTCGCATTCACCGATGCGGAAGCTACCGCTGGCGAAAAGCTCTGGAACGAAGACGCCACGGTTCGAACCCGCTTCCCCGACCTAGAGACCCTGACCCAAACGACGCCTACCGCTCTAGCCGCGACGATCGGCGAGACCAAAGCGCGGGCCTTGACCGCCTACTTGCGTCGCCACCCTGAGGTCGTCACCCGGATCGGGGGCGGGTCGCTCGATGTCGCCCGGCAGAAGCTCGCCGCCAGCCTCACGGCCTACGAGGCCGGCGATCGCAAGGCCGCCGCCGATCTGGCGCTCGCTGCCTACCTTGATGGCTTTGAGCCGGTAGAGCCGTCCTTGAGCGCGCGCGATCCGGCCCTGATGCGGCGGATCGAAGGCGCGATGGGTGATGTGCGCGGCGCGATCGGCAAGGCTGCACCCGTTAGCGAGGTGCGCAGTCAGATTGAGCGGCTCGACGCCCTATTCGCCTCCGCCGGACGCGCCCTGGCCCCGGAAAAGGCCAGTGGCTTTTCGAGCTTCGCCGGAGCCTTCACCATCCTGCTGCGCGAGGGACTTGAAGCCCTGCTGATCGTCGTGGCGATGATCGCCTTCCTGCGGAAAGCCGAGCGGAGCGACGTTCTTCCCTACGTACATGGCGGCTGGATCGCCGCCCTGTTGGCGGGCGGTCTCACCTGGGCGGCGGCCACCTTTTTCATCTCGATCAGCGGGGCAAGCCGCGAGCTGACCGAAGGGTTCGGCTCCCTGATCGCCGCCGCTGTGCTGATCTCGGTGGGGCTTTGGATGCACGGCAAGGCGCAGGCCGACGCCTGGCAGATTTATATCCGGGAGAAGCTGTCGCACGCGCTGTCTAAGCAGTCGGCCTGGTTCTTGTTCCTGCTAGCCTTCATTGTCGTCTATCGCGAGGTGTTCGAGACCATCCTCTTCCTGACGGCGCTTTGGACCCAGGGTGGCGCAGGTGCGGTGCTCGCCGGCGTGGGCTCGGCCATCGTGGTCCTCGCTGCTATCGCCTGGGCCATGCTGCGGTTCTCCAAGCGCCTACCGATTGGCAGGTTCTTCGAGTACAGCGCCAACCTGATGGCGATCTTGGCCGTCGTACTCGCTGGCAAGGGCGTGGCCGCTTTGCAGGAGGCAGGCCTCTTGGACCTGCACCCGCTGCCATTGCCGCGTGTCGAACTGCTGGGCTTTTTCCCGACCATTGAAGGCGTGGTCGCCCAGGCGGTGACGGTGGCCATTCTCGTCGGGGGCTTCTGGTGGTCCAAGCAGGGAGCGGCCAGAACCTCAACTTAGGTATCAGTCGCAGCTCGTACGCCATCTACCAGGTTGCCCATCGCGAACGGGGCAAAATCAGCGCCGCGCGGCCGACACCTGCGCCATCCGCTCTGCAGGTGGCGCACGCCGGCGCGAGAACGGCACGCCATGGCGACGCATGATCTCCCGGGCAGGCCGCTCGACCAGATGATGGACAATCATGGCCGCAGGCAGAACCCCGCCGAACATAACCAGCCAGAGTGGCCAGGCCAGGGTTTCACCGGCCGTGGGCGCGATGCGTTGGACAGCCTTCGAAAACACCAGCTCCCACGGGATGCACACCATATAGACGGCGAAACTGACTTCACCGAGGTAGACCCAGACCGGCGACGTCAGGAGCTTGGACCCGCTCGTCGTCAGGCTCGCGAGGCTCAGGATCAAGGCGCCGAACAACCAAACCGTGAACCAGTCCGGCGCCCCAAGGACGGTCGCCCCAACGATAGCCGCGAGGCTGCCGGCCAAGCCGAGCACCGCGGCGCGCTTGGTCGGCATGACATCGGCGCGCCAGAGAAGCCAGATGGCGCAGCCGAGGGCGAAGCAGGGCACGATCCGGAGCGCGCCCCAGAGGATCGTGGCCCTCGTGAGGGGAAAGCCTGCCAGGCGCTCGAAGCCCACGTTCAGAACCAGCGCCAGCAGCGCCGCAAGCGCGGCGGCGAGACGCGGCCGGTCCCGCAGGCGCCAGAACACGGCCGCAAACGCCGGGAAGGCCAGATAGGCGAACCACTCGGCGGAAATGGACCAGGAGGGATGGTTCCAACCGCCCTGCGGGGCCAGACCCCAGGCCTGGGTCAAGGTCAGGTGGGCCGGGATCGACGCCCAGACCACGACCTGCTCGCCCGCATTCACACCCGCCAGGCCGGCGACGCCGATGAGGGCGGCGAGCCCGAGCAGCGTCGCTATATGGACCGGGTAGATCCGGGCTAGCCTCGCCCAGAGGAACTGTGCGTAGTTGAACCGCCCCTCGCCATGGGCCGCCATGTAGACGTGGCTCAGGATGAAGCCGGACAGAACGAAGAACAACTCGACGCCCAGATAACCTTTGGCGACCAGGGCGGGCATGCCCAGTCCCAGGCTCGGTGTGTAGTGGAAGGCGACGACCCAGAGCGCCGCGAAAAACCGCATGGCCGTGAGGGGCTTGATATTGGCTGGCATGCTGGGCTCCGATCGTGGCGCGATCGTGCCCCACCGATCCTAACATTCAGCAAATGCTGGCAAGCCGAGTCGCAGGACGCATAGGCGACGCCAGCACTTCCAGGACAATAGAAAGTAGACCCCTGTCGTCTTCACTCGGCCGACGGCTGACCTGCTTGCGGCAGGCCAACCGTCGGCGCGGGATTACTGTTTTTGAATTGCGGTGATCTCGCCAGCGCCACCCTCGAGCTTCAGGTCGAACGCCACCTTGTCGCCAGCCTTGACCTGAGCCACCAGGGCCGGTGACGCCTTGAACCCCATGGTCATCGCCGGCCAGCCTGCCTCGGCGATAGGGCCGTGATCCAGGGTGATGGTGTTGGCCGTGGTGTCGACGGCAGTGACCGTGCCTTGGCCCTTGGCCATCTTGGCGGCGGCGGGCATCGCCATCTTGCCCATATCGCCCGTCGGCGCGGCCGGGTCTGGGGTGGTTGAGGCCGCCATCGCGGACGCAGCCTCGGGGGCTGGTGCGGCCGCTTGCTTAGAGGCCGGCTTACCGCAGGCGGCCAAGCCTGCGGTCAGCGCCAGGGCGGTCGCCGTTGCGAAGATGAGCTTCATGGGAATTCTCCTTGGGTTGAAGCGGTCGGGGAAAGGTTCGTCAGACGCCGTCTGCGGAGCAGCAGGTAGCCGGCCGGGATCACCAGCATCGACAATAGGGGCGCGGTAAGCATGCCGCCGATCATCGGGGCGGCGATGCGGCTCATGACTTCGGATCCCGCGCCATGCCCCACAAGGATGGGGGCCAAGCCGGCCAGGATGACCGCCACGGTCATGGCCTTTGGTCTCACGCGCAGGAGAGCGCCTTGGCGCACCGCGGCTTCCACGTCCTCCTGGCTAGGGCTTGGCCCGCGTTCGGCGAGCGCGTGCTTGAGGTAGATCAACATCACCACACCGAACTCCGCCGACACGCCGGCCAGGGCGATGAAGCCCACGCCGGTCGCGACGGACTGGTGGAAGCCCAGCACGTAGAGAGTCCAGATCCCGCCGGTCAGGGCGAAGGGCAAGGTCGCCATGATCAAGGCGGCCTCATCGAACCGGCCGAACGTGACATAGAGCAGGACGAAGATGATCAGCAGAGTCGCCGGAACAACCAGCTTGAGCCGCTCGGCGGCGCGCTGGAGGTATTCGAACTGGCCTGAATAGGCGACCGACACGCCTGGGGGGAGCCTCACCTTCTGAGCGACCGCATGCTGCAGATCCTTGACCACCGCCGTGAGATCTCGCCCTCGCACGTCAACATAGACCCAGGTCGAAGGCCGAGCACTCTCCGTCTTGAGCATCGGCGGTCCATCGACGATCTGGACGTTGGCCACCGTGCCCAACGTGATCTGCTGGCCGCCCGGGGTCAGGATCGGGAGGGTGCGCAGTCCCTCAAGACTGTCGCGGAGTTCACGCGGATAACGGACGCTGATGGGGTAGCGGGCGACGCCCTCCACCGTCTCCCCGACCGTCTGGCCGCCCACGGCCCCAGAGATGATCGCCTGGACGTCGGCGATGTTGAGGCCGAAGCGTCCGGCCGCGGCGCGGTCGATGTCGACATCGACATAGCGACCGCCGGTCAGCCGCTCAGCCAGGGCCGAACTGACCCCTGGCGTGGTCTTGGCGACAGCTTCGATGGCGGCGGCCACGCGATCGAGATCCGCGAGGTTGGCGCCTGACACCTTCACGCCGATCGGACTCTTGATGCCGGTGGCCAGCATGTCGATGCGGTTCCGGATCGGGGGCACCCAGACATTGGCCAGGCCGGGGACCTTGACCGCCCGATCAAGTTCATCGACCAGCTTGTCGGGGGTCATTCCGGCGCGCCACTGCTCGCGCGGCTTGAACTGGATTGTGGTCTCGAACATCTCGAGCGGGGCCGGATCGGTGGCCGTCTCCGCGCGCCCCGCCTTTCCGAACACGGTCTTGACCTCCGGGACGGTCATGATCAGCCGGTCGGTCTGCTGCAGCAATTCCGAGGCCTTCGCAGCGGAAATCCCGGGCAAGGCGGACGGCATGTAGAGCAGGTCGCCTTCGTCCATGTGCGGGATGAACTCGCCTCCCAGCTGGCTGAGCGGCCAGGCTGTGGTGGCGAAGGCCAGGAGGGCGACCAGGAGGGTGGTCTTCGGGCGACGCATCACCCAGTCGAGCGCCGGCTTGTAGAGGGCCGTCAGCCAGCGGTTCACCGGATTGGCGTTCTCCGCCGGGATCCGGCCGCGGATAAGATAGCCCATCAAGACCGGGGCCAGGGTGACGGACAGGATGGCCGCGCCCGCCATGGCGTAGCTCTTGGTGAAGGCCAGCGGCGCGAACAGACGACCCTCCTGGGCCTGGAGGGCGAAGACCGGCACGAAGGACAGTGTGATGATCACCAGACTCAGGAACAGGGCGGGACCGACCTCCACAGCGGCTTCCGTGACGATCCTCCAGCGCTCTTGGTCGGTCATCTTCTGACCCGGGTTCTCATGCTCCCAGCGCTCGAGATGCTTGTGCGCGTTTTCGATCATCACCACGGCGGCGTCGACCATGGCGCCAATGGCGATCGCGATGCCGCCCAGGGACATGATGTTGGCGTTGACGCCCTGGATCCGCATGACAACGAAGGCGAAGAGCACGCCGAGTGGGAGGGTCAGGATGACCACGAGGGCGGAGCGCATATGCCAAAGGAAAAGAGCGCAGACGAGCGCCACCACGACAAATTCCTCGGCCAGTTTGCTGGTGAGGTTCTCGATCGCCCGGTCGATCAGTTGCGACCGGTCGTAGGTGGTGACGACTTCGACACCGGCCGGCAGGCTTCGCTTCAGCTCCTGGAGCTTGTCCTTGACGGCCGCGATGGTCTCGCGGGCGTTCTTGCCCGAGCGCAGGATCACCACGCCGCCAGCGACCTCGCCCTGACCGTTCAGCTCGGCGACGCCACGGCGCATCTCCGGACCGACCTGCAGGGTGGCCACGTCGCCAAGCGTGATCGCGATGCCGCCCGCGGCGGTCCGCAAGGGGATGGCGCGAAAGTCATCGAGGGTCCGCAGGTAACCGGAAGCCCGGACCATGTACTCGGCCTCGCCCATTTCCAGCACCGAGCCGCCGGCTTCCTGGTTGGCGCGCTGAATGGCGTCCACCGCCTGACTGTGGGTGACGCCGTAACCGGCGAGCTTCCCGGGGTCGAGGACCACCTGATACTGACGGACCATGCCGCCGATGCTTGCGACCTCGGCCACGCCCGGAAGGATCTTCAGTTCATAACGCAGGAACCAGTCCTGCAGACCCCGGAGCTGGGAAAGATCATGGCGGCCGGTCTTGTCGATCAGGGCGTACTCGTAGATCCAGCCGACGCCGGTGGCATCGGGTCCGAGCGCTGGCCTGGCTGAGGCCGGCAGGCGGCTCTGGACTTGGTTTAGGTATTCCAGCACCCGCGACCGGGCCCAATAGAGGTCCGTGCCGTCCTCAAACAGCACATAGACGAAGCTGTCGCCGAAGAAGGAATAGCCGCGCACCGTCTTGGCCCCCGGCACAGAGAGCATGGTGGTGGTCAGGGGATAGGTGACTTGGTTCTCGACGATCTGCGGGGCTTGGCCAGGGTAGGAGGTGCGGATGATCACCTGGACGTCGGAGAGGTCGGGCAACGCATCGACCGGCGTTGATCGCACCGCCCACACGCCGATGGCGACCAGGCCGAGGGTGGCGAGCAGGACAAAGAAGCGCGCTCGCACGGACGCGCGGATGAGGGCGGCGATCATTGGTCACCCGCCCGGCTGACGCGGCGCAGGGTCGGACCCGTGGGGGTCTGTTCGAAGCCAAAGCGGACCTGGTCTCCGACCTTGTAGCCTCGCACCAGGCTTGGGTTCTCCACCCGGAAGGTCATGGTCATAGCCGGCCACTGCAGGGCGGGAACCGGCTGGTGCGAGAGGGTCACCTTGTCGCTGGCCACCTGCTCAATCCGTCCAACCGTCTCGTAGGTCGCCGCGACTGGCGGCCTAGCTTGCGCCGGCTTTTCTACGCCCATCACGCGGGGTTGCAGGCCAGACAGGCTGGCCTCGGAGTCGATCAGGAACTGTCCGGAGGCGACCACCTTTTCGCCCTCGGAGAGACCGCCAAGCACCTCCGTCCTGCCGCCGGCCTCACGGCCGATACGGATCTCAGCGGGGAGGTAACGACCACCGGCCTGCGCGATCATGACCAGGGTGCGCCGACCGGTCCGGATGACTGCCTCGGACGACACAAGGAGCGCGGGTCGATCAGGGCCGCCAAGCTGCACAGTGGCGAACATGCCCGGGCGGAGCCGCCCGCCGGGATTGGGCAACTCCACCCGAACCGTAAGGGTGCGGCTCTCGGCGTTGGCCTGCGGCAGGATGGAAGAGACGCGGCCGGAGAAGGTCTCCCCAGCGAAGGCTGACAGAGTGGCTGTCACGCTCTGTCCCAGCCGAACCTGCGCGGCGAGCGCCTCGGGCATGGCGGCGTTAAGCCAGACGCGGGAGAGGCCGTTCACTTCGGCCAGGGTCTGGCCTGCGGACACGGTCATGCCGTTTCGGACGTTGAGGGTCTTGATCACTCCCCCCGTCGGTGTGGTCACCGTCACGACTGTCTGCGGCCGGCCAGAGCGTTCGATCTGCGCCACCGTCGCCGGCGACATGCCCAGCAACAGCAGTCTTTGCCGGGCCGCGGAGGTCAGCGCGGCGTCACCCGTACGCCGGACAGCCAGGAACTCATTCTGCGCGCCGCCCCATTCAGGGACCAGGATGTCGGCGAGAGGCGCGCCAGCGGCGAGGATGTCACCTGGAGCGCGACCATAGGTCCGCTGCACGAAGCCGGCGGCCTTGGCCTGAACGATGGCGACGTCACGCTCGTTGAACGCCAGGGACCCCGCGACGGTCGCGTCAGTGGAAAGGGTTCCCCGCTCGACGCTCACCAAGCGCACACCCAGGTTCTGGGTCCTCGCTGGATCGATCACGACGCCCGCGCCGTTCGCCTCCGCCCTTGCCCCGGCGTATTTCGGCACGAGCTGCATATCCATGAATGGCGACTTGCCCGGCTTGTCAAAGTGCTGGGCCGGAACCATCGGATCGTACCAGTAGAGAACGTGGCGATCTGCGGACTCGCTGACCGCGGGCCTATCTGGACCAAGCTTCGCAAGTCCAAATCCTCCGCCGGCTGCAAGGGCGGCGATCACGACGCCGCCCACGGCAAGGCGGGTCTTCAATGACGACCGAGCGGTCATTGATCGTCGCTCCCATACAAGAGGCCCAGGCGAGCCGCGTCCGTCGCGACAGCCGCCTCACGATCCAAAAGGGTGAGCTGGGCGTTCGCCAGCTGGGTGAAGGCCTGCACGACATCGGTCAGGCCGGCTCGACCGGCGCCGTAGCTGGCGGTTTCCAGGTCGGCGCGCTGCTTGGCCAAGGGGACGAGCACGTCGAAGGATCGTCGCCATTGATCGTGATGCATCAGGTGATCGGCAAGGCCCGCTTCGAGCTGCGCGACGATCTCGCGCCGCGAAGCCTCGCGCTCGGCGCGGGCTTGGCCTGCCGCGGCCACCTTGCTCGCAAGGATTGGATCCTGACGCCGAGAGGCGAAGATTGGCAGGCTGATCGTCACCCCCGCCGACACCATGTCACCGAACATCGGATCGCGCCGTTGATAGGCGAGTTCCCAGCTCCAGTCGGGTCGCTTGCCCGCTTGGGCGAGTTCGACATCAGTCTCGGCCTGGCGGGTCATCGCGTCCTGCGCACCAAGTCGAGGGTTGCGCTCAATCCCCGCTCTCAGCGCACCGGGGTCCACCTCGAAGCTTGGGGCGGGACCGGCGACGTCGGCGTCGGGGTCGCCCGTCCAGCGGATAAGCTCGGCGCGGGATCGGCCAACTATGGCGACCAGTTCGCTTCGGCGATCTTCCAGGTCCGCTCGCATCTGTTGCGCCTCAAGGGACTGAGCGGGTCGCGCCTCACCGGAGGCGATGGCGGACGGTGTCGCCCTCCAGAGGGGAGCTAGGCCGGCCATGAGATCATCGAGGGCTTTCAGACGGGCCTTGGCGTAGTTCATATCGATCCACGCCACCGCCGCGCCCACATGAACCTCGCGGAGGCTCAGACGCTCGGCGGCGACGGCAGCCGCTATCCCGCTTTGCGCCTTGGCGCGTTCGGCGGACCGCTTCGCGCCATTCGGCATGTCTTGAATGATGCCAATTCTCGCCATGGTCATGCTGTCGCCGTTGAAGCGACCGGCGGGCGGGCCTGAGATCGGAAAGTTGTCGAGACCCAACGCCAACTTGGGATCCGGCAGCGAACCCGCCGCACGCGCAGCGGCGCGGGCGCCGTCCATCTGCAGCGAACGCGCTTGCAGGTTTGGGGAGGACGTCTCGGCGGCCGCTAAAGCGGCGGCATAGGTAAGAGGCGCGGCGTGACTCACCGAGCTGGCGGCGAGTGCGCCGACCGCGGACAAGCTGGCGGCGGCGATCTTGGAAAGGACCATTGCTTCGTCCTGAATGGGAAGGGGATGACGACCCTGAGCCCGATGATCAGCGACCGCGTGCGCTCACGCGCACGGTCAGGCTGGTCAGGGGCGTCCCGCGCGAACGCGGGCCAATTCAGACAATGCTTCTAGGTGGTCGTTCCGCTCGAGGTGGCGCGAGCGCGTCCAGCGGCAATGTCGTCGCCGCAACCAGGCGCACGGAAGCCGGGTGGACGCTCCATTCGCTCGAGAGCGGGAGGGGCGCTACCAGGCCACACAAGGTGGCGCAGGCCTGGGCGCAGGCCTTGTTCGATTGAGGGGCCTTGTCGCCGTGATCGCAGCAGGGATCGGGGGCGGCTTTCGCGTCGTCCGCTCCCTGAGCCATGGGCATCTCCATGCCAGCCATCTCTGAGCCGGCGTGAGAGCAGCGCTCCTGGGCGGCCGCAGCCGCCATCGGGGTAAACAGCAGACCCACGACGGCCAGAAGGGCGAGAAGAGAGCGCATCTAAGTTCCATTTAGTTCGGTCTTGGCGAAATGTCGATCAGCAGCCACGAGGCTGACCGACCCGTCGATTGCAGCTCGCCACGCGGGCCCTTAGGATGTGCGTCGACTTTTCGACACAGGAACGCCACGACTCAGTTGGAGTTAAACTGCTGCGCTGATTGCCCCGGCGCGCGTTGTATCGGCCCCCCGTTCAAGCCCGTGCGGGGGGTCGTTTTTGATGGGCGTAGTCGCGGCCTGGAACCTTTCAAGCGAAGACAAGTCCGCCTTCCTTCCAGACAGTCAGGGCAAGTCGAGGCGGTTGGTCGATGCCGCGCGCAAGGGAGCGCCGATACTATGCGATCGGCTTCAGGGCGATTTTCTTCTCGATCACGGCGGCCGCCTTTTCGGCCGTCTTCCGGCGATTGAACACCTTGCGCATGTAGCGCTGATCCTGCTCGGACAGAGTCTTCTCCGCCTCGACAAACTGCTCGGTCTCTTCCTCGAGAATGTGCTCAAGGTAATCGTCTTTAAGCACAGCGAAGTGGGTCAGCCACCCTGGCGCGCTGATGTCCCGCGCGGCCGCATCGGCCATCAGCTTGTCCAGCTTATGATGGTCGCCTACGGCGTGACGCGCGAACTCAGTCGTGTCGGGGTTACGCATCACGGTCGACCATAGCGCTTGCTCCTCCGCCGCGGCATGGCCGTGTACGTCGCGCACGAATTCGTCGAACAGGGTTTTTCGCGCGTCATCGTGTGGGCTGGTCGCATCGATCATCGCCAGCAGAGCGCGATGCTTGTCGTGGTCTTCGACCAATCGCCCAAATATTGCGGGATTTCCACGAAACTTTGTGGCGGGCGTCGAGCCAATACGAGCCGGCACTTCCGGCGCGATAGATCGCGCTTGTCCAATCGCCGCTGCCTTTACCTCAGCCTCCATCTGCTTGGTCTGGCTCGCTCGTTTGGTCATGAATGCTCCCTCAAGTGTTGCTTTGGGACAGAGCAAATTCTGTGAAGCCCGCCCACTCGCTCGCCCAGGCCCCGAACGCGCAAGTCTGATGAAAGCTTCGTCGATACCTGCTTATTGCGGAGATCGGTCGACCTCCGAATGCGCCCGCCGCCAGACAGTCGGGGCGACTTGGCTCTGTGGGCGATCCCAATTCCCAACCCGCGGGAATGTCCCAGCTATTACTGACGATTCCGGAGGTCCGCGCGCCTGAACTGGCGCGTGGTGGCGCCTGATATCGGCCTTTTGGTGGGCCAGCAGAACATGAACGACTCGCGAATACGCAGCCGGGAACCTGGCGACGCCTTGAAGTCAGTCTGCTTCGAGAGCGCGTCTGCGCGGGAAGCCCATTGCATTGCTTCGGATGGCGAGGTCGGATGGCCGCCTCTTCAGACCCACGACAGACGGTAACAGATGACGGAAATCGCGGCGGTAGACCTGGATCTGTCCTACACCGCCGAGAAGGTGAGCGTTCGGCTGTTCGCCCCCGAGTGGGACGAAGAGCACGGGACATGGTCCTGCAGGTTTGAGATCAGCGAACCCCTGGATGTGGAGCGCAAGATATATGGCGTCTCCAGCCTGCAGGCGCTCACGCTCGGAGTGAAGACGCTGTCCGCCTACCTCTACGGATCAGACCTCTACAAGAATGGCGAGCTGGGAGTGTACGGGCAGTTCGGTGGCAGCCTCTCTATCCCGGCCCCCCAGGCAGTGCTCGACAGGGCTCCGTTTCCCTTCTGATCGTCGATACCCGTTCATTGTGGAGACGGGTCGACCTCCGACTGCCCCCACCGCCAGACAGTCAGAGCGCCACGCCAGCGCCCGCCTTTCGACAAGTTGCGGGACGATCACCAATGTTTCTCACCAGCGTGACCTAACCGAATCGCGAGCTCCCTAGACCTGCCTCCCTCACCGGAGGGGTCATCATGAAATCTCGGCACAGTCATCGCCAGACCGCGCTTTGTGGCGCGGCGCTATCAGTTCTCATCATGGCCTTGGGAGGCGCTTCGTCCGCCTGGGCGGCGGAAGCGGCCGACGCCGAGGGGGCGATCGGGCTGTCGGAGGTGGTGGTCACCGCCGAGCGGCGCGAGACCAACCTCCAGAAGACGCCGATCTCGGTCTCGGTCGTGTCCGCCAAGGCTATCGAAGACCGCCACATCTATTCGTTGACCGACCTCAATGATGGCGCGGCGCCGGGCTTGACCGTGACGCCCTTCGCCAGCCGCCCGTTCAACGTGATCCTGAACATCCGCGGCGTCGGCATCATGTCGGACACCAACCAGCCCGCCGGTGAATCGGGCATCGGGGTCTATCTCGACGGCGTTTATCTCGGCCGCCCGCAGGGCCTCGACGCAGGCCTCTACGACCTGCAGGCCATCGAGGTCCTGAAGGGGCCGCAGGGCACGCTTTTCGGTCGCAACACCGAAGGCGGGGCGCTGAACATCACCACCAAGAAGCCGACCGGCAAGTTCGGCATGGAGATGCTGGCCGGCCTCGGCAACTACGGCAGCTATGAAAGCCAGTTCCACCTGAACCTGCCGGAATACCGCGATATCTCCTTCAAGCTGGACGCCATGATCCAGTCCCATGACGGCTGGGTGAAGAACCCCATGGCGGGCCAGCGCGACTGGAACGAGGCGTCCCGCCGCGGCCTGCGCGCGCAGCTCCGCTGGGCGCCGACCGACACCTTCACGGCCGACTACGCCTACGACACCAGCCACACGGAAGACACGACGATCTTCGGCTACACCGTGAAGGCCGCGAACAACGTGACGATCTCGCCGCTCTCGGTGGTCCCAAACAGCCGGATCGACGTGGCGCCGATCGGATCGTATCTGCAGCCCAGCCTCGGCGACACCTACGGCCACAGCCTCAACATGCGGTGGGACGTCCTGCCCTGGCTGCAACTGAAGTCGATTTCCGCCTATCGCAACCTCTACCAGGATCAGTATTCGTTGCCTGGCACGACGGGTATCCCGATCACCGCCAACCTGGGCGCCGGCCAGAACTTCGAGCGACTGTCGATCGCGCAATTCAAGCAGGATCAGTACAGCCAGGAACTCCAGGCGATAGGTCAGGTCGAGCGCCTGAAATTCATCGTCGGCGGCCTGTATTTCCGTGAAACCACGGCCGACCAGGCCCAGGCCTTCAACACCCTGCACTGGGACACGAACGGCATTGCCTCCGGCATCACCCCGATCGTCTACACGCCCTTCGGCAACTCGGTCCTGGGACCGAACGCCTGCCTCACGACGCCGGCGGCCTGCGCCTCCAACTATAACAACTTCTATGGCCAGCCCGGCCAGACCACCCTGGTGCAAGGCCTCTACCCGAACATCGGCGTGGACCGCGCCAGCGAGAACACCACGGAAAGCTTTGGGGTCTACGGCCAGGCCACCTGGACGCCGCCGATCCTCGAGGATCGGGTGCGCCTGACCGCTGGCCTGCGCTGGAGCAAGGACACCAAGGACGGCCAGCTTCTGGTGGTCAACAACGCCCGGCCGTTCCTGCCCGACGCCAATGGGCAGCTGACGAATGTCCAGGGTGTGGTGAAGCGCAACCAGAGCTGGCAGCGGGTCAATCCGATGGTCAATATCGCCTTCGATGTCACGCCGGACATATCAGCCTACGCCAAGTGGAGCACCGGCTATCGAGCTGGCGGCTTCAATTCCCGCTCGATCACCTATTCTTCCTACGATCCGGAAGAAATCTCGATGTTCGAGGCCGGCGTGAAGAGCGAGTTCTTCGATCACCGCGCGCGTTTGAACATCGCGGCCTACACCGGTGACTACGACAACATCTATTACAACATCACCGCGAACTACAACACCTTCACCACCGATCCTAAGACCGGACAGTTGGTTGTCGTCAGCGGGTCAACGCGGACCATCGAAGACACCTACAACATGAGCGGCAAGGGCAAGGTCTCGGGCGTCGAGGTGGACTTCGACCTGGCGCCGATCGAGGGCCTGATCATTTCGGGCAGCTATACCTATGCTTCGACGGATATGCCGCTCTTCGCCGACCCGGTCCCGCGCCCGCAGATCAACAGCGCCGGCGTGGTGACCGGCTATGCGCTCAATACGCCAACGGTCTATCACCAGCTCTACACGCCGGAAAACCGAGTGACCGGCGCGATCGACTACCGCCGGGAAGTCTTCAACGACGCCACCCTCAGCCTCCACTTCGACGGGGCCTGGAATGATGGGCAATACAGCTCGACCGGCGATGTCAGCACGGGCACCAAGGATGCGAGCGGCAAGACGATCTATCTTCCGCAACTGAAGACTGAGGCCGGCGCCATCTACAACGCGCGCATCTCCATCAGCGATATCGGCCTGGCTGATAGCGGCGCGAGGCTGGCTGTGGCCATCTGGGCGCGCAACCTGTTCGACAGCAACCTTCTGATCGGCCGCAGCGGCAGCTACATCCAGCCGTCCAGCAGCGTGACGGGGTCCTTCAACGATCCGCGCACCTACGGCGCCACGGTCTCGGTCAAGTACTAAGACGCCGCGCACCTTCGGTCTGGAAGCCAAGCTCAAGATGTAGAGCCTCACCGACCCTATCCCCTCGGCCGGGCAGGCTTCGCCCAGCCGATCCCCGACGCCCCTGCGATCCCCCGCAGGGGCGTCTTCTTTTGCGCGCCCGAGTTGCGGCCACGAAAAACGTCGCCGGCGGGACCGGCGACGTTTCTGTGGAGGGCCAAAAGGTCGGGGCTTAGGCCGCGCGGGCGCCCTCGACCCAGACGCCGCGCATCATCGGCAAGCCGCCACGGGTGCTGACCCGGATCAGGTCGGCGCGACGGCCGGCCTCGATGACGCCGCGATCATGCAGTTGCGCGGCGCGGGCCGGGGCCTCGGTCACCAGGGCCGCGGCGCGGGCCAGGCTCCAGTTGAATGGCGCCTTGGTCAGGGCGAAGGCGCATTCGATCAGACTGCGTGGCACATAGTCGGAGGCGAAGGCGTCCAACAGGTCGGCGTCGGCGAGCTCTGCGGCCGGGACATTGCCGGAGTAGGAGCCGCCGCGGATCAGGTTGGGCCCGCCCATCACCACGATCATGCCGCGTTCCTTGGCGCGGCGCGCGGCCTCGATAGTCACCGGGAATTCCGAGACGGTGGCGCCCAGGTCGGCGGCCTCGTCGACATGCTCGACGTCCTCGTCATCATGGCTGGCGAGCGGAATGCCCCGCTCACGGGCCAGCTCGGCCACCATGCGACGATGGTTCGTCGCGTTGCGGCTCTGGCGGTCGTTGATGCCCGCCAGGCGTTCCTCGATGTCCTTGGGCGACATGCCGTTGGCCGCCCAGTTGGCCAGGTGCTTCTCGATATTGCGGTACTGCCGCTGGCCTGGGGTGTGGTCCATCAGGGAGAAGAGCGAGGTCATCGGGTGACCCGCCAGCTGCTCCAGCCGGGCCGGAAGATCGTCGGCCGGAGTTTCGCAGCGCCAGTGCAGGCGATGATCGCCCTGCAGCATACCGGCGTCCCGCGCCGAGAGCAGTCCGGCCGCCAGGCGGGGCAGGTTGTCGTGGTTGCGCGCGATGGAGGGGTTGAAGGTGCCGATGCTCAGGCTGTCGAATACCGTGGTCACCCCCACCGACAGGCAGCAGCCGTCATGGGTGACCGCGGCGGAGACCGGATCCCAATCGATATTGGGGCGCGGAAAGAAGTGCTTCTCCAGATTATCTGTATGCAGATCGATGACGCCAGGCATCAGGACATCGCCGTCCAGGTCCTCTCCCACGTCGCCGCCGCGGTCCACCGCGACGATCTTGCCGTCGCGGACCAGCACGGAGCCCAGGAAGGTGTCTTCGGCCGTGACGACCTGGGCGTTCTTGAAGGCGAGTTCCAAGGCGGTTCCTTTCAATCTGCGGGTCAGGCCCGCTCTGGATCTGGGAAATCGATCACCACCTCGGTCGCCGCGCGGGAGATGCCGTACTCCAGGGGCCGGCCGAGGCCGTCGATATTGAGATAGCGGTGCACCAGCAGCGGGACGTGCCGCGGGATGTGCAGTTGCTCGGCTTCATCGGCCGTGGGCAGCCGGGCCGATATGGCAGTCCGGCGGCGGGTGTAGTCGGGGATGCCGGAGTCGATGAGCGTCTGGGTGATCGAGCCCCGCGCCCGATACATCTCGATGAAGGTCGGAAACCGGTCGTGGCTGAAGTGGTGCTGGCTGATGCCGGTGGGCTCGTCGTCGATGAACCGGCGGCGCTCCAGATAGATGATGGGCTGCCCCAGACGCAGGCCGAGCTGGGCCGCGACCTTGGCGTCCGCCGCCCGCGCCGTGAGTTTCAGGGTCTCGGTGCGCGGGATCCGCCCCCGCTCGCGGACGTGTTCGGAAAACCTGGGGCGCCGCTGGAGCTGCATGGGGGCCGAGGGCCGCCGCACATAGCTGCCCCGGCCCTGGGTGGATTCGACGATCCCCTTTTCCTGCAGGTCGGAGAGCGCTCGGCGGACGGTGTGGCGATTGACCATGAACTCCCGAGAGAGTTCGAACTCCGTCGGGAGCTTGTCGCCGGGGGTCAGTTCCCGCGCCAGAATTCGGCGTTCAAGGGACTGCGAGATTGCGCGCCATAGAGCCATGGCCACATTCATAACGCGGACCGTTATCAGTCTTGCGACAAGGAACTAGACAAGTTTTATTGTTGTCAAAGAACCTTCATCATTGGTTTGTTGCGGCAAAACTGGCGCTAAACTAATAATCGACTTAAGCGAATACAACAACCCGCTCATTTGTCGGAGGTTAGCAATGACGGTCCAACCAGTTGTCGAGGGCGCGCCGGAACGGCGGCGCTGGCTCTCAATCCTGGCCAAGGCGCCGTCGACGGAGGTCCTCGCAGCCTGGGAGAGCCTCGCGGCCAGGCCGGAGTACCGCGCTCTGCGGGCGCCGGAGATCGGCATGGTGCTGGTGCGCGGCCGGATGGGCGGCACGGGCGACGCCTTCAATCTGGGCGAGATGACGGTGACCCGCGCCGCGGTGCGCCTCGAAAGCGGCGAGACCGGGATCGGCTACGTGGCCGGCCGCGACCGCCGGCATGCGGAGATCGCCGCGGCGGTGGACGCCATGATGCAATCGGCCGACCTGCGCCCCGCCGTCGAAGGCGCCGTGATCGCCAAGCTGGCCCGCACCCAGGACGAGCGCCGCGACACCGCCGCGCGCAAGGCCGCGGCCACCAAGGTCGACTTCTTCACCATGGTCCGCACCCGGAGCCCCGGCTGATGTCCGCCCTGCTTGATCTCGCCGGTATCGCGCCCGCCTTCCCCGACCCCACCCGGGGCAGCCAGGCCGTCTTCCGCAAGGTGATGGAAGCCATGGCCCGGCCTGGCGTCATCCATGACCTCGGCTTCGCCCCGGACGCTCCGCAGGGCCTTGACCGCGCCGCCGGCGCCATCGCGCTCACCCTCTTCGACTTCGAGACCAAGATCTGGCTCGATCCCGCCCTGCGGAGCGGGCTGGCCGAGGGCTGGATGCGGTTCCACTGCGGCGCGCCGCTCACCGAAGACCCCAAGGCCGCAGCCTTCGCCCTGATCACCGACCTGGCCTCGTCGCCGGCCTTGACCGCCTTCAACATGGGCGACGCCAAGTATCCCGACCGCTCCACCACCCTGGTCGTGCAGCTGCCGGCCCTGGAGGGCGGGCCGCAGGTCGAGCTCACCGGGCCCGGGATCAAGACCGAAATGACCCTGAGCCTCGCGGGCCTGCCCGACGGCTTCTGGGCCCAGGTCCAGGCCAACCACGAACAATTCCAGTTCGGCGTCGACTTCATCTTCGTCGCCGGCGACCGCGTGACGGCGCTGCCGCGCTCGACACGCGTCACCATCAAGGGAGACTGACATGGCCTATGTGGCAGTTAAGGGCGGCGAGCGCGCGATCACCAACGCACACCGCTGGCTTGCCGAGGATCGCCGGGGCGACGTCGCGATCCCGGAAATCGAAACCGATCAGATCCGCGAGCAGCTCTCGCTCTCCGTCGACCGGGTGATGAGCGAGGGGTCCTGCTACGACCGCGACCTTGCCGCCCTGGCGGTGAAGCAGGCGCGGGGCGACCTGCCGGAAGCCATCTTCCTGATGCGCGCCTACCGCACCACCCTGCCCCGCTTCGGTGCGTCCCTGCCCGTCGAGACCGGCCAGATGGCCGTCCGCCGCCGCATCTCCGCGGCGTTCAAAGACATCCCCGGCGGCCAGGTGCTTGGCCCGACGTTCGACTACACCCACCGCCTGCTGGACTTCACCCTGGCCGCCAATGGCGAGACCCCGGTGGAAGGCGCCCTGGAGGCCGAAGAGCCCCAGGCCTATCCGATGGCCACCATCGCCTCGGTCTTCGCCCACGAGGACCTGCTGGAGCCGGACGCCCGGACGCAGGACGCCCCCGCGCCCTTCGACCTTACCCGGGAGCCCATGGCCTTCCCGGCCGGCCGCGACCAGCGCCTGCAGGCGCTGGCCCGTGGCGACGAGGGTTTCCTGCTTAGCCTCGCCTACTCCTCGCAGCGCGGCTGGGGCTCGACCCACCCGCTCTGCGCCGAGATCCGGCTGGGTGAGGTGGCTGTCGAGTTCGTGCCCGACGAGCTGGGCTTCGCAATCGAGATTGGCGACTTGACCCTGACCGAGTGCCAGATGATCTCTACCTACGGCGGCGGGATCGAGACCGCCCCGCAGTTCACCCGCGGCTATGGCCTGACCTTCGGCCACTGCGAGCGCAAGGCGATGTCCATGGCCATCGTCGACCGCGCCCTGCGGGACGCCGCCGCCGGCGAGGCTTCGGCGCCCTGCCAGGACGAGGAGTTCGTCCTCTACCACTCCGACAATGTGGAGGCCTCGGGCTTCGTGCAGCACCTGAAACTGCCGCACTACGTCGACTTCCAGGCCGACCTGCAACTGATCCGCCGCCAGCGCCGCGACTATGCCGAGCGGGCCGCCGCGATGAAGGAGGCCGCCGAATGACTGCGCGTCCGAACGAGCCCGAGCGCTACTACAACTACGCCTACCTGGATGAGCAGACCAAGCGGATGATCCGCCGCGCGATCCTGAAGGCCCTGGCGATCCCCGGATACCAGGCGCCCTTCGGCTCGCGCGAGATGCCTGTGCCCTACGGCTGGGGCACCGGCGGCATCCAGCTGACCGCGGCGATCATCGGTCCCGAAGATGTCTACAAGTGCATCGACCAGGGTGCTGACGACACCACCAACGCCGTCTCCATCCGCCGGTTCTTCGCCCAGGTGGCCGATGTCGCCACCACCGAGGACACCGGCGAGGCGACGATCATCCAGACCCGTCATCGCATCCCGGAAAAGC
Organism: Phenylobacterium glaciei; assembly: GCF_016772415.1. Taxonomy (NCBI): domain Bacteria; kingdom Pseudomonadati; phylum Pseudomonadota; class Alphaproteobacteria; order Caulobacterales; family Caulobacteraceae; genus Phenylobacterium; species Phenylobacterium glaciei. The sequence continues at coordinate 1,020,028 of NZ_JAGSGD010000001.1, read as the reverse complement.
CCCTGACCGAGGGCCAGGTGCTGATCTTCCAGGTGCCCCAGCCCGAGCCGCTGCGCGGCCTGGAGTCCCGAGAGACCGAGACCCGCGCCATGCACGCCTATGAGGAATACGGCCTGCAGTATGTCTCGCTCTACGAGAGCGTGGCCACCCACGGCTACATCGCCTCGACCGTGGGCTACCCCACCATGATCGAGGAGCGCTACCTGATGAGCCCCTCGCCCATCCCCAAGTTCGACAATCCGAAGATGGGCGACAATCCGGCCATCCTGCTGTTCGGCGCCGGGCGCGAGAAGCGCATCTACGCCGTGCCGCCCTACACCAATGTCCGCAGCCTGGACTTCGAGGATCACCCCTTCGAGACCCAGACCTGGGAAGAGGACTGCGCCCTTTGCGGCGCGCAGGAGAGCTATCTCGACGAGGTGGTTCTCGATGACTCCGGCGAGCGGATGTTCGTCTGCTCCGACAGCCACTTCTGCGCCGAGCGCCGCGCCGCGGGCCACGCCGGCCCGATGGCGGGTCACCAGCTCGCCGCCCTCGATAAGGAACCGGCCTGATGGACGCCGCCGTACTCACCAAGCCGCCGGTGGCCTCGAGCATGACCCAGGCCGCCCCGCTGCTGCGGGTGTCCAACCTCACCAAGTCCTATGGCCACGTCGTCGGCTGCCGGGACGTCTCCTTCGAACTGCGCCCCGGTGAAGTCCTGGGCATCGTCGGCGAGAGCGGATCGGGCAAGACCACCCTGCTGAACGCCATCTCCGGGAAGCTGCCGCCCTCAGCCGGGAAGGTGGAGTTCGACACCACCCGTTTCGGCCTGACCGACATCTACGGCCTGAATGAGCCGGACCGCCGCAAGATGCAGCGCGAGGAGTGGGGCTTTGTGCATCAGAATCCCCGCGATGGCCTGCGAATGCGGGTCTCGGGCGGGGCCAATGTCGCCGAGCCGCTGATGAACATGGGCGACCGCAACTTCGGCCGCATGCGCGCGGCCACCATCGCGTGGCTGGAGCGGGTTGAGCTGGACACCCGCCGTATCGACGACAAGCCGCGCAACTTCTCCGGCGGCATGCAGCAACGCATTCAGGTGGCCCGCAACCTGATCCATGGCCCGCGCCTGGTGTTCATGGACGAGCCCACCGGCGGCCTCGACGTCTCGGTCCAGGCCCGCCTGCTGGACCTGCTGCGCGAACTGGTGCGCGACCTCGGCCTGGCCGTGATCATCGTCACCCACGACATGGCCGTGGCCCGCCTGATGGCCGACCGTCTGCTCGTGATGAAGAGCGGCTTCGTGGTGGAGACCGGCCTCACCGACCAGGTGCTGGACGATCCCCAGCATCCCTACACCCAGCTCCTCGTCTCCTCCGTCCTGCAGATCTAGGTCACACCATGAGCACGCTTCCCCTCATCGTCGTCGAGGACCTGGCCAAGACCTTCGTCCTCCACAACGCCGACTCCGCCTCCATTCCGGTCTTCGAGCGCCTGAGCCTGGAGGTTTCCCCCAGCGAATGCGTGGTCCTGGCCGGCGAGTCCGGCGTCGGCAAGTCCACCCTGATGCGCTCGATCTACGGCAACTATCTGCCGACCCAGGGCTCGGTGCGCGTCCTCCACGACGGCGCCTATGTGGACATCACCCAGGCCCTACCGCACCAGGTTCTGGACGTGCGCCGCCGCACGCTCGGCTATGTCAGCCAGTTCCTCCGGGTGATCCCGCGCATCTCCACCCTGCAGCTGGTCATGGAGCCGCTGCTGGAAAACGGGGTCTCCACCGAGGAGGCCCAGGCGCGCGCCGAGACCCTGCTCTCGGCCCTGCGTCTGCCCCGCGCCCACTGGGACCTGCCGCCGGCCACGTTTTCCGGCGGCGAGCAGCAGCGGGTGAACATCGCCCGCAGCTTCATCCGCAACTATCCCGTCATGCTGCTGGACGAGCCCACCGCCTCCCTGGACGCCGAGAACCGCGCCATCGTCGTGACCTTGATTCAGCAGGCTCTCGATCGGGGCGCGGCGATGATCGGCATTTTCCACGACCACGATGTCCGCGACGCCGTCGCCACCCGACTGTTCGGGGTGTCCGAGTTCAAGGCGGCCGCATAGCCATGCAACAGCGGATCTTCTCGGAGACCATCGTCACGCCCCAGGGTGTGGTGCGTGGAGAGGTCGTGATGCAGGGCGAGCTGATCCTCGCTGTGGAGCCGCGCGACGGACCGTCGGCCGCGGCTCTGGACTGGGGCGCCGACTGGCTAATCCCGGGCCTGGTGGATATCCACACCGACAACCTGGAGAAGCACTATCAGCCGCGCCCGGGCGCCCTGTGGGACGCCTACGGCGCGGCCTTGGCCCACGACGGCCAATGCGCCTCGGCCGGAATCACGACCGTGCTGGACTCTCTCAGCCTGCACGGCCGCAAGGAGGGCCTCGACCGCAAGGAGGCGCTAGGGCCCATGATCGCCGGCATGGACGCGGCCCAGGCTGACGGCGCCCTGCGCGCCGAACACCTGCTGCATCTGCGCTGCGAGGTGACCAATCCTGAGCTGCTGGCGCTGCTGGAACCGCATGCGGACAATCCCCGTCTGATGCTGCTGTCGGTGATGGACCACACGCCCGGCCAGCGGCAGACCGCCAACGTCGAGGCGCTCGAAACCCGCATGGTGGCCGCCGGCCGCAGCGAGGCCGAGATCGGCGAGATGCTAGCCAAGCGCCACGCCGGCCGCGATCCGGGCGTCGCCCAGTCCAACCGCCGCAGCGTGGTGGCCTTCGCCCGCGAATACGGCGTGCCGATCTGCGCCCACGACGACGCCACCCTGGAGCATGTGGAGGAGGCGCACGACGACGGCTGCGTCATCGCCGAGTTCCCGGTGACTCTGGAGGCGGCGCTGAAGTCCAAGGCCTATGGGATGGCCATCTGCATGGGAGGGCCGAACTTCGTGCGCGGCGCCTCGCACTCTGGCAACCTGTCGGCGCGTGAGTGCGCCGAGCACGACGTGCTCGACATCCTGGCCTCGGACTATGTGCCCCTCTCCATGCTGCGCTCCGCCTTCATGCTGATCGACGACTTTGGCTGGACGCCACAGAAGGCGCTCAGCGTCGTGGCCGCCAATCCGGCCCGCAGCCTCGGCCTCGACGACCGCGGCGAGATCGCGCCGGGCCAGCGCGCCGACCTGGTGCGGATCGCCCGCCTGACGGACGGCTGGCCGGTCCCGACCGAGGTCTGGCTGAAGGGTGTCCGGACGGCATGACCGCCCGCTACGCGATCTACTACGCGCCGTCGGCGGACTCGGCCCTCTGGGCCAAGGCCTCGGCCTGGCTGGGCTATGACGCCTATACTGGGGAACAGCTTGAGCGCCCTGCCCTGCCCGGGCTGGAGGATCTGGACCTAGAGGCCCTGACCGCCGACCCGCGCGGATACGGCTTCCACGCCACCCTGAAGGCGCCCTTCCAACCGGCGCCGGATCACAGCGAGGCCGAGTTGCTGGCGGCCGCCGAAGGCGTGGCGGCGGGGCTGACACCCTTCGAAGTCCCCATCGCGCCGGATGCGCTGGGCCGGTTCCTGGCTTTCCGGCTGCAGCAGGTCTCGCCGGAGATGCAGGCCCTGCACGCGCTCAGCGTCCGCGACTTCGACGCCTTCCGCGCGCCCCTGTCCGACGCCGACCTGGCCCGCCGGCGCAAGGCGCGCCTCACCCCAGAGCAGGACGTTCGTCTGGTGGAATGGGGCTATCCCTACATCTTCGAGGACTTCCGCTTCCACATGACGCTCACCGGCGCCATCCGCGAGGACGCGGTGCGCGAGCGCCTGCTGACGGCTCTTCGGGATCACTTCGCCCGGGAGACGGGACCGCACCTGTTCGACGGGATCGCGGTCTTCAAGCAGGACGACCGTCAGGGGCCGTTCCGCATCCTTGAGCGCTTCAGCTTCGACGTCTGAGGGCCGCCAGGAACCGCGCGACGCCCTCGTCTCGCGCGCCGTCGTTGCGCACCTCCACCACATCCTCGCCGGCGACCGGGATGGCCGCGGCGCGCGCGAGGCGTTGGGCGATGTCTTCGGCGCTCTCGCGCCCGCGCAGCGCCAGCCGCTGGGCCAAGATTTCAGGATCGGCGGTCACCACCAGCACGCGTACTTGGCCAAAGCGCGCCCGTGCGTCGTCGAGGACCGCGCGGGAAACATTGATCACCACGGTGCGGTCCAGGGCCAAATCCTCCGCGATGGCGGCCGGAATCCCATAGGCCAGTCCGTGGGCGCGCCAGGTCAGAGCGTAGCCGCCGGCCGCCTCGCGGGCCGCGAACTGGGCGTCATCGACCGGGATATGATCCTCGCCGCCGGCCTCGGCCGGTCGGGTGATCTCCCGACGGGGGAAGACGAAGCTGGCGTCGCCGGCCAGCGCCGCCCGGGCGCCGTCCAACAGGGTGTCCTTACCGGCGCCCGACGGGCCGACCACAAGCACCAACATCCCAGACTCAGGCGTGCTTTTCGACGAAGGCTTCAGCGTCGAGGGCGCGGAAGTCGTCGACGGCGTCGGCAAGTCGCTCATGGCTCCAGTCCCACCAGGAAATCGCCAACAGACCATCCTGCACCGCCTTGGGGAAGCGCTCACGGATTGGCTTGGAGGGAACCCCGCCCACAATGGTGAAGGGCGGCACATCCTTGGACACCACCGCGCCAGCGCCCACAACCGAGCCCGTGCCGATGCTGACGCCCGGCAGGACGGTGGCGCCGTGGCCGATCCAGACATCGTGGCCCAGGGTCACGGTGTGCGACCGCCGCCATTCGAAGAAGTCGTGATCGTCCTCCTCGCCCAGCTCATAGGAGCGGGTGCGGTAGGTGAAGTGGTGCAGCGCAGCCTTCCAGGTCGGGTGGTTGCCGGGATTGAGCCGCGCGTCGCGGGCGATCGAGCAGAACTTGCCGATCTCCGTGTAGTTGGCCGAGGCGTCGTTGACGATATAGCTGTAGGCCCCCATCGAGACCTCGGAGAAGCTGGTCCGCGCCCCCACCCGGGTCCAGGGGCCCAGGATGGAGTCATGCACCGAGGCGTCCTTATGGATCACCGGCGCGGCGCCCTCTCGGGGCTCGGCAAGGTCTTCGTGAACATAGCGATCGAAGTACAGGTAGCCGTGGTCCAGTAGCCGATCGGCCAAACGCAGGCTCATTACGCGGCCTCGACCACGCTGAACGGTTCCGGGGCGCTGGCGCGCCCGCCATAGACGCGGTCCAGGACCTGCGGGGTCAGGGCGCTGGGCGGGCCGTCGAACACCACCGCGCCCTTGGCCATGGCGATCACCCGCGTGCAATAACGCCGCGCGATATCCAGGCTGTGCAGGTTGACGATCACCGGCACGTTGCGCTCGCGGCAGATCTTCTGCAGGGCCTCCATCACAACCTCAGCGTTGACCGGGTCGAGGGAGGCCACCGGCTCGTCGGCCAGGATCAGGTCGGGCTCCTGCAGCATGGCGCGCGCGATCGCCACCCGCTGCTGCTGCCCGCCCGAGAGGGTGACGGCCCGCTGCAGGGCGGCGCCGGCCATGTCCAGGGCGTCGAGTTCGAGGATGGCGCGGGCCCGGTCGGCGGCGGGGAAGAACTTGATCAGCGAGCTCATCAGGGGCCGCTCACCCACCACGCCCACCAGGACATTGGTGATAACGTCCAGCCGGGGGCTGAGGTTGAACTGCTGGAAGATCATGGCGCAGCGGCGGCGCCATTTGCGCAGGGCAGAGCCCTTGAGCCGGCTGACATCCTCGCCGTCCCAGGTGATGCGGCCCTCGCTCGGGTCGCTGAGACGGTTGAGCAGGCGCAGGAGGGTCGACTTGCCGGCGCCGGATCGGCCGATGATCCCCACCAGCTCGCCGCGCTGGCAGGAGAACGAGACGCTGTTCACCGCCAGGGTTTCGCCGAAGCGTTTGCTGACGCCATGCAGTTCAAGCATCGGACCTCCACAGGCTGACCTGAGGCCAAGGGTACGGGCGGCCGGTGACCCGCACGTGACGGCCCGGCGGCGACGCACCGCACCAGGCGGCGATTTGTCGGCGTCGCGCCCGCGTCACCGCCTTGGGCTAAGGTTCAGCGGACGGAGGATGTGATGGCGAAGTTCCTGGTGATCGGCGCCCTGGCCCTGGACCGGCCGGTGCGGCTGAGCGGACCGCTGGCGTCCGGAGGCCGGCTGCTGGGCCGGACCCTGGAGGGCGCCCTGGCCGGACGTCTCGGCGGGGGCGCGGCCAATGCCGGCGTGGCGCTGGCGCGGGCCGGACATGAGGCGGTGGTCATCGGTGTCCTGGCGCAGGATTCGGAGGGCGACGCCTGCCTGGCCCAGGCCCAGGCCGCCGGCCTGGACACACGTCGCGTGGTTCGGCGGGAGGGGGCCAGCCGCACGACCCTGATCCTCATCGAACCCGGCGGCGAGCGGCTCGTGCTGGGCCTGGACTTCGAGGCGGCGAAACTGCCCAGCCTGCCCGCGCCCGGCCCCGACGAGACCTTCGACGGTCTCTACGTCCGCGCGCCCTATCCCGGCGCGGAGGCCTCGGTCGCCGCCTGCCGCGGGCCGGTGGTCGCCCACTGGCCCGCGGGCGGATTTGCCGGGCCCTGCGACGTCCTGGTGGCTTCCATGGACGATTGCGACGCCGCGACCTTGGCCGATCCCTTCGGCGCAGGTCGGGCCCAGGTGGGCGAGCGGCTGGGCTGGATGGTGCTGACGCGAGGCGGGCACAGCGTCACGGCCTATGACGGGAAGCGCGTCCTGCGGGCCACCCCGCCGCCCGCCAAGGTGGTGGACGCCACCGGCGCTGGCGACTGTTTCGCCGCCGGCTTGCTGGAGGCGCTGACGGCGGGCGCCGACATGGCGTCGGCCCTGGCCCACGCCTGCGCCTGGGGCGCTATCGCCGTGACGCTCGACGCCTCGGCCCCGCTGGGGGGCCGTTTCCCGGTCTTCAGGCCAGGCGCTTCCTGAGCTGCTGGGAGACGGTGTCCAGCGCCGCGACGCAGAGCATGTAGAGGCCGATGATGAACACCACCTGGTCGAAGGCGAAGATGCGGATCCGCTCCTCCAGCTCGAATCCGATACCCCCGGCCCCGACGATCCCCAGCACCGCGGCGTGGCGGAAGTTGCTCTCCAGGAAGAACAGCACCTGGCTGGTCATGACCGGGATCACCTGCGGCGCGAGACCGTAGCGCAGCACCATCAAGGGCGAGGCGCCGGCGGACCGGACGCCGTCGAGCGGCTTGGGGTCGCTGTTCTCGATGGCCTCGGAGAACAGCTTGGCCAGGCTGGGCACATCGGCCAGGGCGAGCGCGATCACCCCGCCGAAAGGCCCAAGCCCAAAGGCCGAAACCAGGATCAGGGCCCAGACCAGGGCGGGAACCCCCCGGAACCAGTCCAGGACCCGGCGGAAGGCGAAGTGAAGCACGGGCTGGCCCACCACCGTCTTGGCGCCGAGGATACCCAGCGGCAGGGCGGCGATGGCGGCGATGACGGTGCCGGCGAAGGCCATGGCGAAGGTCTCAGCCAGGGCCTTGAGAATGCGCGGCAGGTCGCCGCCGTCATTGGGCGGGAAGGCGCTGGCGGCCAGGCGACCCAGCTTGTCGGCGCCGGCCAGCATGGCCTCGGGAGCGAGCTTCAGGTCGGCGCACATGGCCCCGAAGGCCAGGATGGCCAGTCCGGTCAGGACCCCGCCCCGCAGGCGCCGGGTCCAGCTGCCGCCCATCGCCTTGGGCGCGGCGAGATAGGCGCGGGCCTGGAGTTCGCGGGTCATCGGGCTTCCCCCAGTCCCATCAGCCGGTGGCGGATCGCCTCTGACGCCATGTCGATCAGGAAGATCATGCCGACGATCAGCAGCAGGATCGCCAGATAGGTGTCGAACTCGGTGTAGGTGATCGCCCGCTGCAGCTCGATGCCGATGCCGCCGGCGCCGACGATGCCCAGGGCCGCGGCGCCCGCCAGGTTCCCCTCCAGGCGGATGAGGGCGTAGGAGGCGTAGTTGGGCAATACCTGCGGAATGACGCCGTAGCGGATCTTGCGGATCAGGCCCGTGCCCGACGCCTCCATGGCCTCGAGCTGGCGGGGATCGACCTCTTCGTTGATCTCGGAGAACAGCTTGCCCAGGCCTCCCATGGTGGAGATGGCCAGGGTGATGACCCCGGCCAGCGGGCCCACCCCGAAGGCGGCCACCAGCACCAGGGCCAGGACCAGGTCCGGCAGGGTGCGGATGGCCTCCAGCGTGCGCCGCACCGTGAAGCGGACGGCGGCGATGGGCATCAGGTTCCGCGCGCAGAGGAAGGAGGCCAGCAGTCCCCCGACCGCGCCGACCACCGTGGCGATGATCGCCATCTCCACGGTCTGCCACCCCAGCTTCAGCCAGACCGGCAGATCATAGAACCACCAGTAGAGCGACCCGGTGGTGGTGCGGCTCTCAAGCAGCACGTCGCCCTTCAGGTCGGGGACCATCCGGGTCAGGAAGTCGCCGATCCGACCCAGCGGGTCGCCGCCGATATCCGACGAGAAGAACTGGCTGCGCTGGAAGGAGACCAGCAGCAGGACGGAGAAGATCAGCAATCCCGCCAGGGTCTCCAGCCGTTTGCGGCGAAGAATCCGCCGCCGCAGCGCCTCGAAGTCGGCGACGGCCGTCACCGGGTCGCCACCAGGGCTAGGGTCTCTGCGGGCGTGAACTCCGCGGCCTGCGGCGCCCAGGACGAGGCCCAGGCGAAGGCGGCCTTGTTCTCCAGGTGCAGCGGCATGTGGATGCCGATCAGGCGGTAGCGGGTCTCGTCGGCGATGTCCTTGCGCACCACGACGGCGAGCGCCGCCTGGGGCCTCGCCTTCAGCAGGACCTTGAGATCGGCGCAGGGCGATTTGACCTTGGGGTCCTCGGGCATGCAGAGCCGCTGCCAGGCTGCGGCGTGCAGGACGACGGCGTTGGCCTTCCCGGCGCGCAGCGCCTCCAGCGCGCCTTCCGCATTGGCGGCGTCCAGCGGCTTGCCGAAGGCGCCGCGACCAAAGCCACGGTCGGCCAGGACCTTGGTCGGCAAGGCCTCGGCGGCCGGAGTCGCCCCACCGAAGGCGAGGGTCTTGCCGCGCAGGTCCTCCAGCCGCTTGTCCGGGCCGGCGGCGGGAACCGCCACGATCACCGGGATGCGGTTCAGGCCGCCCTCGGGTCGGATCGTCAGGATGGCGCGGGCGACCCCAGCCACCGGGGCGAAGCTCGCCGGGTCCAGCACCGCGAGGTCCAGCTCACCCGCCGCCAGGGCCGCTGCGGCGGCGGCGCGATCGGCCACCGGGCATTTCAGCACCTTCACCCCAAGTCGTGTGGCGAGGTGTTCGTAGTAGGCCTTCTCGCCAGGCGCGGCGTCGGCCCCCAGCGGCGCGCAGGCGCCCGCCTTTGGTTCGATAGCCGCGAGGCGCAGCTTGTCGGCGGGCTTGGACGCGGCCGCGACGAGGAGCAGGGCGCAGGCGCCCAGCAGCAGCTGCCTCATGGCCGGCCTCCCTGTCCGCGACGCTGCGCAATATCGGCGGCGCGCAGGGCAATGATGTCCTTGTAGTGATCCCGTGTGACGGAGGTGTAGGCCGAGCCGTCCAACTGGCCGACCTGCAGCCACAGGTCCGGCTCGTCATAGGGCAGAGCCCCCATGGCGCCGCGCACGATGTCCACCATTGGCTGCGGCCGGTCGGTGCGCACCACGAAGGCCTCGCTGGGGATGGGACCCGCCGTCCAGATGATGCGGAAATCCTTCAGGTTGACCAGCTTGCGCCGCGCCATGGTCTGCAGCGCGCCGCGGCTGAAGCCATGGACCGGGTCGCCGCCGCTGGCCTGCAGGATGGCGGCGTCGAACTGGCCATTGGCCAGCGCCATCACCGCCTGGGTGTGGCCGCCGGCGAAGGAGATCTTGCTGAAATAGGTGTCGGGATCGATGCCCTGCTCGCGGAATTTGGCGCGCGGCACCAGGTAGCCGGAGGTCGAGTTGAAGTCGACATAACCGAGGGAGTGGCCCTTCATGTCCGCCAGGGAGCGGATCGGGCTGTCGGCGCGGACGACGAGGGCGGAATAGTAGCCGGTCTCCCCCTCGGCCTGCCGAAGGGTCAGGATTGGAGCGGCCAGCTTGCCGATCTGGGAGTCGACGTTGGCGTAGCCGCCACCGGCCATCTGCGCCAGGTCCACCTGGCCCGAGGACATCGCCTGGATCACGCCATTGTAGTCGGAACTCTCGTAGAGCTTGACCGGCAGACCGGTCGCCGCGCTCAGGCGCGCCTGGTAGGCGTTGCGCTGTTTGACCATCCTGGGATCATCATTGCTCCCGCTGACGGCCATGCGGATTTCCTTGATCCCGCTGCGCCAGTCGCCGGAGACCACCTCCGGCTTCTTGCCGCACCCCGAAAGGACGGCGAGGAGACCCAGGGCCGCCGCGGCGGAAAACCATGCTGATCGAACCATCTCGCACCATCGCACTCGGCTCCGGCGTCGCGGAGCAACAGCGATCAGCGTTGCCCCCAAGCAATGTCGTCGCCGTGACGCGCCCGTGACAGTCTTCCGTTGAGGTCGAAACTTGTCAGGTTCCGGACGGTGTGCGCCACGCGATTGAGTCGGCCTGGCCGCGACAGCGCTCCAGGGTGGAGACAACTCGACCTGCGCCTGCCCCCACCGCGGCCTGGAATGAGACGTGACGGATTGGTCGCCTCATGCGAGCGAGGGATTCGGGTTTTCGGGTGTCAGTCTAGCCGACGGCGAGCTCAGAGCGGCCTAACCCAGTCCACGAATGCGAGCGACGGGCACGGCAGGTTGGCCAGTTAACCGCGGGTACGTCCGCAACTGGACGGTTCAGACCAAGTCAGGCTCCGGCCTTCACGAAGTTGGCGGCGAAGTGCTCATTGTAGGCGCTCAACAGGTCGCCCGGCATCGCAACCAGAATGATCGCGTCCCCCTCCATCTGGTCAGGAAAGGTCAACTCCACCATGACCAGCCCTTCCTCTCCCTCGGTGAGCATTTTCTCCAGGTACGACATCGGCTTGCCCCCCCAGGTCAACTCATTGCGGCTAATGATCACCTCCATCGAAGGATCCTCCTCCGCGATCCAATGGCCCTGCATTTCCGGCGGGAATGGCGATCCCGCTTCCATCAACTGAAGCTGTCCGATGCTCATCTCAAGATCTCCTCTTAGGAACGACAGCCGCGCTATCTGGGCGCCACCTGAAGCACCTTGAGCGAGGGATAGGGCGCTGTGACCCCTTTGAAAAAAGGTACCGCGTCCGGCTCGGCGACGTACCATTCGACAGGCTTTCCGCGCGCGGCGTCGTCCTGCCTCCCGGCTTGGCTCCCCAACCCCTTAAGGAGCGAGCCAAGGAACCAAGACCAGCCGGCACGCTGAATTAGACCTTCGTAGCCCGGCCCCTTCGCCTCCAGCAGTTGATGCCTCGGGTCCCATACGGCGCATCCATCGAACTTCACGGGCTTCGCCCCCGGGTTCCGGACGACTTAGTCCAGCCCCGGCGCCCGGCCAATCTGGGTCTCATAGCGCCGGGTCCAAGGCGCACAGCGATCAAATCCGGCGTCACGCTCCCATCCGCCATTGGGATGGCAGGTCGCGTCCTTCTCGCGCTGTCCTTTTGCAATCTGGGAGGCTTGAGGAATGACGCCGTCCTTGAACCGATCCGCCGAACTCACATGCGCGGGAGGCTCGGGCTCATCTTCGCCACGCAAGCGCCGCTCCTGCTCCGCATAGATGCGTTAGACTTCGTCCACGCCCCTGACCAGTTTGCCATCACCCAGCTCGAACCAGTCGCCAACTCTCGGAGTCACCGCGTTCAGAGGGCTGGGAAGGTCGGAGATGTAGATCGGACCAAGCGCCGAGTTTGGAATGGGTCGGTGGGTGTCGAAGAATCCGCCACGGGGCCCAGCATCCGGAGCCCCCGCTGCGGCAAGTGGAACCCCAATCCGCACACCTCCGGGCACTGCGACCGGCTGCATCGGCAGAACCGCCGCCCGCGCCTCGGTTCAACCCAGCGACGATTCTGGCACAGCCGAGTCGGAAGTATCCGCCTCGTTGGATGGCTTTGGTCCGAGCTTCATCCTGGTGGGCGAAGAACGTCTTGTACCGATTCACCCGGCGGACTGCCCGATCGGCCTCGATCTGTTCAACTGGCCGACGGTACCAGCGATCCAGATCCTCACCGTCCAGCAGGCTGGGATCAATCTGCCTCTGCCGCATCAGCGCCTCCATATTGGGTCCCGATTTCGCCACCTAGAGGTGAGGATGCCAAGGACACAGCAAGAACATACATTCTGTGGGTTGTGCGCCTCACGCGGCGACGGCGCCGCTTCGGATGTCGCGCACCGCGAGTATGGAAAAGCTCAGGGAGAGACGAATTGACCTTGGACTGGCAGCACCCTCGTAGGAGACGATTCCGGCCGGACGCCGATATGTGGCGAGAATCTGTCGCGCACATGAACAGCCTTCACAGGATTAGGTCAGCGGCGTCCCGTTAACCCTGTCAGCGACTGGGAGAGGGACCTTCCAAATCATCGCCAGGGGGCGATAGGCCCACGAACTCAGTCAACCGCTTGGCTCGCAATTCTGCGGGCCGGCGAGGGGGACTGACCGAAATGACGGATATTGAATCCTTCAAACGGCGAACCGGCGTCAACGTCGAGTATCGCCAGTTCGACATCGACGCCTTGGCGCCTGCGCCCATCCTGCAGGCCCCGCCCGCCGAGGCGACGCCCGCGCCTGAGACAGTCTCGCCGGCTCCGCCCGCGCCACCGGGAGCCGGGTTCGGCCGCTATGTCGACAAGCCCGCTGAGTCCCCCATGGCCGGCGCCTCCCTCATCTCGATCTTCGAAAGACTGGAACGCCAATGAGCGTCGCCACAACCCTCGCCGCGCGCCTGCCGCGGTCGCTGCCCAACCTGCCGCCCACCCTGGCCACTCCGGCCATCCTGGCCGGCGCTCTGCTGCTCACTGTCACCGCCGTGGTCACCCTGGACCTGCGCGGCCAGATCATCTTCGGCTCAGCCGCCTTCCTGGCGGTCCTAGCCCTGTCGCGTAACCGCTCACCCCTGATGACCCTGACGCTCGCCTTCGTCTCGGTCGCCATGGGCACTCGTTACCTCTGGTGGCGGATCACCGAGACCCTCCACTTCTCCAGTCCGGTCTCTGCGGCGCTGGGGGCCGGCCTGTTCCTGGCCGAAGTCTACGCCTGGTTCGTGATGATCCTTGGCTTTCTCCAATGCGTGCGCCCGCTGGACCGGCCGGTGCGGCCGCTGGTGGGTGCGCCCGAGACCTGGCCAACCGTCGACATCTTCATTCCCACCTACAATGAAAGTCTGGAGATCGTTCAGGACACCGTGCTTGCGGCCCTGACGATCGACTATCCGCCCGAACGCCGCCGCATCTACCTGCTGGACGACGGTCGCCGGCCCGAGTTCAAGGCCTTCGCCGAGGCCACCGGAGTCGGCTACATCACCCGGCCCGACAATCACCACGCCAAGGCGGGAAATCTCAACAACGCCCTGAAGCAGACCGATGGCGAGCTGGTCTGCATCTTCGACGCCGACCACGTCGCTACCCGCGCCTTCCTGCAGATGACCCTGGGCTGGTTCCAGGCCGATCCGCGCCTGGCCCTGCTGCAGACCCCCCACTTCTTTTACTCGCCCGATCCGATCCAGCGGAACGTGTTCGCGGTGAAGGACATCCCCGGCGAGGGTGACCTCTTCTATGGGGTGGTCCAGCCCGGCAACGACTTCTGGAACGCCGCCTTCTTCTGCGGATCCTGCGCGGTTCTGCGCCGGACGGCCATCGCCAGCGTCGGCGGCTTCGCCGGCGAGACGGTGACGGAAGACGCCCACACCGCGCTGAAGATGCAGAAGCGCGGCTGGAACACCGCCTATCTCAATCTGCGCCTGTCGGCGGGCCTCGCTACCGAACGGCTCTCGATCCATGTGGGCCAACGGGCTCGCTGGGCGCGTGGCATGACCCAGATCTTCCGGGTGGACAATCCGCTGATCGGCGGCCGCCTGACCCTGGCGCAGAGGCTTTGCTACCTCGCGGCAATGACCCATTTCCAGTTCGCCTTGCCGCGTATCGTCTTCCTGACCTCGCCACTGGCCTACCTCCTGTTCAACCAGCAGATCGTCGCCGCCCCAGCGATCACCATCGCCGCCTACGCCGCACCTCACCTGCTCATCTCCCTAGTGGTCAACGAGCGCATGCACGGCCGCGACCGCCGCGCCTTCTGGGGCGAAATCTACGAGACCCTGCTGGCCTTCCACCTGGTCGGTCCCAGCCTGCTGCCCTTGATCGACCCCAAGCGCGGGAAATTCAACGTGACCGACAAGGGCGGTCTGCTGCGCGAGGGGTTCTTCGACGTTCGCATCCTGACGCCGCTGATCATCACTGCGACCCTGCTGACCGCCGGTATCGGCTTTGGTCTGTTCAAGATCTTCGTCGCCCACGCCACGGCGTCGGACGCCCAGACCGCCCTGATCAACATCGCCTGGTCGCTGTTCAACCTGCTCATTGTCTTCACCGCCATCTCCGTGGGGCGCGAGAGCCGCCAGGTGCGTAACGCCGTGCGGGTGGAGGCCGAGATGCCCGCCAAGCTGCTGTATGAGGACGGCTCCGTTGTCCTCGGCGTGAGCCACGACATCTCGATGGGTGGGGTCTCGATCGAGACCCGGGAGCCCGCAAGGGTCGGCGCCATCACCAGCGTCGAGCTGCCCAGCGGCGAGCGGCGCGTCCGCTTCCCGGTGAAGCTGGCCGGTCGGGCCGGCCAGCGCACCCGGCTGCAGTTCCTGCCCATGCAACTCGACCAGCGCCGCGAACTGGTCCGGGTGGTTCTGGGCCGTGCCGACGCCTGGCCACTGCCGGACTCCAAGCCACACTGGACAGCGGCCCAGTCCTTTGTGGACCTGATGCGGGCAAGCGCCTCCGTCGTCCTGTGGCGCAACGCGCGTCCCGCAGCGGCTCGCCAGCAGACGGTCAGCCGCCGGTCCCGCCGCGCACTTGCCGCAGGCCTGACGGGCCTGGCTGTGGTCTCCGGCGCGCTGGCGGCGACCGGAACGCCGGCCCACGCCCAGCCGTCCCTGCCGCCTGCCGCCACCCCAAGCGGGGTCTACAAGACCACCCTGTCGCTCAAGGACCTGGGGTCCGACTACCCCTTGCGCCTCCGCGGCGTGGAGGGCGAGGCCGGCGTGCCCTTCGAACTGCGCTCCGACGAGGTGGTGGTGGGGGCGGTCCTGCACCTGCGCCTCGCCTATTCGCCCCAGCTGCTCCAGGACCTGAGCCATGTGGTTGTCGCCCTCAACAACGAGGTGGTCGCCAACATCCAGCTCACGCCGGATCGGTCAGGCGGAGTCACCTTGGATCTGCCCATCGACCCGGGCCTGTTCCAGCCCTCCAACCGGTTGAACCTGCGCTTCGTGGGTCACTACACCCGTGACTGCGAAGACCCCCTGCACTCCAGCCTCTGGGCCGACGTCAGCAATGTGCGCTCCGCCCTGGAGTTGTCCTTGCAGCGTGTGCCCGGCCAGCCCGATCTCGCCCGTCTTCCCGCGCCGTTCCTGAACATGACCGACCCGCGGCCGCCGAAGATCAACTTCGTCTTCGCCAGCCGGCCCTCGAGCGCGCAACTGCAGGCCGGCGCCGCCATCGCCTCGTACTTTGGTGTCCAGGCCAATCTCAGACCTCTCAGGTTCGGCGTGCAGGTGGGCCTGGCGCCCACCGGCGACGCGGTCGTCATCGGCCGTCCCGGCGAGGTCATCAATGGCGTCACCCTACCGGCCGCTGACGGCCCGCGCATCACCCTGGCCCGCAACCCGGCCGACCCTTACGGGCTGATCCTGCTGGTCTCCGGCCGCAACGACTCCGACATCCTGACGGCCGCCCGCGGCCTGGCCCTCTCGTCGCGCGCGCTCAGCGGAGCCAGCTCCGCGGTCTCGCCGATCGCCGCGGCCAAGCGGGCCCCCTATGACGCCCCGCGCTGGGTCCCCGTGGGCCGGCCGGTCCGTCTTGGCGAGCTGGTGGATCCCCTGGCTCTCCAAGGGGCGGGTCTGCGGCCTGGCACGCTTTCGGCCGACCTGCGGCTGCCGCCGGACATCTTCTTGTGGCCCGGCACGTCGGCGCGGCTGGATGTCGACTACCGCTACCCGCGCGGCGAGTGGGTGGACTATCGGACTTCGCGGCTCGATGTCTCCCTCAACGACCGGTATCTGGGCTCGCTCCCACTGGGTCCCAAAGGGCTGGCCGACAAGGCCCAAGACCTGGTGACGCCAGGCCTGGCCCGACGGAAGTCCAAGGTCGAGCTGCCGGCCTATGATCTCTTCGCCCGCAACCGGCTGGGCTTCTACTACGACCTTCGAGTGGACAAGCGCGGCGCCTGCGCCGGCGAGATTCCCGGCGATGTGCACAGCAATATCGATCCCGACAGCAAGATCGACCTGACGGGCGCACACCACTTCGCGCGCTTCCCGGAGTTGGCCTCGTTCACCAGTGCTGGGTTCCCCTTCAGCCGCCGCGCGGACCTGTCGGAAACCTCGGTCCTGCTCAGCGCCGATCCGGATCCTGCCGAGTTGGAGGCCTTCCTGGCCATCATGGCCCGGACGGGCGCGTCGACTGGAGCGCCGGCCACCGCCCTGCGAGTGCTGCGGGCTGGGGAAGCGACAGCCCTGGCCGGCCGGGACGTCCTGATCGTCGGCCCCGCCGCGCTCAGCCAGAGCCTGCCGGATCTGTTCGCTGGCGCGCCCATCGCGGCCAAGGGCGGTGATATACAGCTTGTGATGACGGCAGGTCCGGTCGAACGGATCTTTACCCGCTTTGGTCCTGCCGGCCCCGTGCTCGGCTGGTTGGCGGGTAAGGACGACCGGGGCTCCGCAGCCCGTGACGCCGAGGCCAGCCTGGTCAGCGGCAACAGCTTCAACGGCCTTGCCAGCTGGATTTCGCCTGTCGACCGCCAGCGCGTCGTGGTGGCGGTCCTGGCCAGCCAGACGGTCGACCTGCCGCGCCTTGTCTACAACCTCGATGACCCCAAGCGCGGTGGTCGGACCCATGGCGACCTGGCGATCAGCGGCGCGGAAGGGGTGACCTCCTATCAGGTCGGCCCCACCACATGGATCGGCAAGTTGCCGCCCCATGTGGCCGTCTTCTGGTGGCTGCACAGCCACCCCACGGCGCTAGCCGCCGGCGCCCTCACCCTGGCTTTCCTCCTGTCGCTGCTGGTCTCACGGGCGCTCACCGCCCGGGCCCGCCGTCGCCTGAACCCCGAATTGGGAGACTTCTGATGTTCCCGCGCACAGTCCTGCCCGCCACCGCGGTCGCGGCCCTCGCCACAGCCCTGGCCGGCGCCGCCCACGCCGATCCCGTCGTCCGCCTGCCGGACGCGGGCTCGGCCCCCACCGCGGACCTGCCGATCCGCACCGCCCGCGACAAGGTCATGGCGCCCACCATTGTCAGCCCCGCCGAGGCCCTGATCCGTCAGGCCGGAGGATGGCGTCGCGCCGGCCGCAATGACCAGGCCGAGGGCGCTCTGCGCCGCGCCCTGGCGGCGTCGCCGAACAATCCCGATGTTCTCTACGCCCTGGCCGATCTAGCCCGATCCCGGGGAGACGCCATGTCGGCGGCCATGTGGGCGGGACGGCTCAGCGCCGCCCGGCCCCACGACCCTCGCCTGCCCGGTCTCGCGAACCTGCCGGCGCCTCGGGCGGCTTCTACGCTGACGCCGGCCGTGGCGCGGACCGCGCCGGTTCCGGTCCTGCCCAGCGTCGTCTCCGCCCCGCCGGCCGCGCCGCCGGTTCGCGCGGTCGAGGCCAGAGGGCCGGTTGAGGGCGACCGAGCCGGCGAGGTCCGCGCCGCGGCCTTTGCGGCCCTGGAGGCCGGCGATCTCGACGCCGCCGAGGCTCAGTTCGAGCGCGCCTTGAAGATTGTCCCACGTGATCGGGACGCGTCGGGCGGCCTGGGGGTGGTGCGGCTGCGCCAGCAGCGTTTTGAGGCGGCCCGGGTCCTGCTGTCCACCGCGGCCAAGGGTCAGGGCGCCAAGGACTGGCAGGAGGCCTATGAGGCTGCAGGCTTCTTCTCCGACCTGCAAAGGGCGGCGTCTTCCCGCAACGCGGGGAAGCTGACTGAGGCCGAGGTGACCGCGCGCCGTCTGGCCGCCAAGCCCCAGGCTTATCGCATTGAGGCGCAACTGCTGTTGGGCGACATTCTCGCGGCCCAACAGCGGCCCGCAGAGTCCGAGGTGGCCTATCGCGCAGCCATCGCCACCGCGCCCGAACGGCCTGAAGCCCGCATCGGCCTTGCCGTCGCCCTGGCCGACCAAGGCCGGGCCGACGAAGCCCGAACGCTGGCTCGCCAGCTGCCGGACGCCGACGCCGCCCGGGCGCTCACCGCGCGCATTGAACGCGACCGAGCCGCCAGACTCGCCCTGGCCGGTGACACCTTCGGCGCGGGGGCGGCGCTGGCCACCGCGCTCAACGCTGATCCCGAAGATCCCTGGACCCGATACGAGTACGCCAAGTTCCTATCGGCGCATGGCGGTCAGGGCGAGGCCGCTCAGGTCGCCGCTCCGCTGTCGGGCGCCAACGCGAGCCCGGAGGCCCTGTCGGCCGCGGCGCTCTACGCCGACTCCCAGGCCAATCCGGAGCAGGCCGCCTCGCTCATCCGGCGCATTCCGGAAACCAGACGCACCAAGGATATTTCTGACCTCGCCGCCCGCGTGGACACCGACCGGACAATCCGCGAAGCGCAACGGCTGACCGCCCAAGGGCTCTCGACCCGGGCGATCATCCTGCTGCGCGGGGAATTGGCGAATGGGGCCTTGGACTTCGGCGCCCGCTCCCGCCTTGCCCAGGCGCTCTATGACGCCGGTGATGCGTACCAGGCCGGTTCCATGGCGCTGACCGCCGCCCAGTCTCAGCTCCCCGTCGAGGTGCGGCCCGGCGACGCGGCGGGCTTCCTCAACGTGCTTGCGGCGGCGGGACAGGAACCTGCGGCCGAACAACTGCTGGCCAACCTCCAGACCACCGCCCGGAGCCCGGACAACCAGCAGGCCTTCGTGGGTCTGATGACCGGCTACGCGATCCGCAAGGCCGACCGCCAACGCACCGAGGGGGATTATGCCGGGGCTTTCGACACGCTGTCGGCCGCCTTCGCGAGCGCCCCCAACGATATCGGCCTGATGTCCGCCCTGGCCCGGCTCTGCCAGGCCGGCGGTCTGCAGGCCCAGGCCTCCCAGGTCTACGACGCCCTGACGGCCCGGCAACCGAATGACGCCGCGGTGATGTTGGAGGCCGCCCGCGCGGCGACCGACTCTCAGGACTACGCCAAAGCCCATGTCCGCCTGCAGCGGGCTCTCCAGCTCGCACCCGGCAAGGCGGAAAACTACTATGAGCTTGGCCGGCTGGAGAAAGCCCAGGGCCACGACCGCGCGGCGATGAAGGCCTTCGAGACGGCGCAGAGAATCGCCAATGGTCAGCCGCGCGGCGCGGCGGCCCAGGTCGGCGGCACGGGCATCTTCCAGCCCGGCGGCGCCCTGGGACCCAACCCGTTCTCGGGCGGAGCGGGTCGCACGCCAGCACAGGGACTTGGCCTCATTGCCGGATTTGGGCCGCAAATCTACGACCACGCCAATCCTCAGGCGCAGCAGCGGGCCTTGCCCCAGCCTATGCCGATGGCCGGCGACCGGAGTTTTGGCGCTCTGCCGACAGGGCTCTACTCCACCGGTCTCCCGCAATCTCCAACTTCGGTCCCGGCGCGAAACGTCAGCCTCTTCTCCACATCGCTGGCGTCCATCCTGCCCCTAGCGGGGCCAGGGGCGCCGGTCCTGGAGCTCGCAAGGGCCGACGCGCCGCTGTCGGAGAAGATCGGTCGGGAGGTGGCCGACCTTCGGGAGGACCGCGCCATCGCTGTGCAGGGGGACGTCATGATCCGCGCCCGCAGCGGAGACGCCGGGACCAGCCGCCTCACCGAGATCCAGACCGGAGTCACGGTCTCCGCCCCAGCATTCAGCGGCCGGCTCTTTGGCTCGGTCACCCCCACCGCGCTGCGGGCGGGTCAGGCCAGCGGCCTTGCGGCGGCTGGCATTGGGACCGCTCCCCTGCAGGTGGCCGATGGCAAGGTTCAGACGCCGCCGGTTCCGGTGGTGGCGCGATCGGTGGACTCCGCGGCGTCGGGCGTCGGCTTCACCGTCGGCTACAAGTCCGACAAGTTCGCCGGCGACATCGGGGTCACTCCGGTCGGCATGGACAAGACCAAGGTGGTGGGCGGACTTGCATGGACCCCTAGCGTCGGCCCCACCACGCTGAAGTTCGGCATCGACAGACGTGCGGTCACCGACAGCGTGCTCTCCTACTCCGCCATGAAGGACGCCTATACGGGCCAGACCTGGGGCGGAGTCACCCGCGACGCGGTCACGGTCGGCGCCTCCTACGATCGGGGTAAGGGGGTCGGCGCCTATGCCGAAGCCACCGCCAAGCGGTTCACCGGTCGCGGGGTGGCGTCCAACAGCGCCTACGAAGTCAATCTCGGCGGCTATGTCGACGCCTACCGCGGCGAGCACAGCAATCTGCGGCTGGGGGTCAACGTCAACACCCAGGCCTATGAGAAGAACTTGCGTTACTTCACGCTCGGCCAGGGCGGCTACTTCAGCCCGCAGCAGTATGTCAGCCTGACTTTCCCGGTGAGCTACAGCCTGTCCGGCGACAAGTGGAAGTGGCAGGCCAAGATCGCGCCGGGCTTCCAGTCCTACAGCGAAGACGCCACCGCCATGTTCCCCACCGACGCTGCGCGGCAGGGCAAGCTCGCCTTCGCCGCCGGACAGTCGAGCGAGGTCGCCGCCTTCCACCCCTCCAGCAGCCGGTCAGGCTTCGGCGTCTCAGGCGAGGCTCAGGCGGAGTACAGGATCAGTCCGTCGGCATCCATGGGCGGAAAGGTCAGCCTCGACACCTTCGGCCAGTACAACGAGTTCAAACTCGGCGTCTTTCTCAAGAAAACCTTCGGAGGCCCCCAATGACCAACTCGTCCGAAACCTTGCTCGCCTACTATGCCGAGCGTCAGGTTGCGCCCCAGTGGCGGGGCTTCCTGGCCGCAATCGCCGTCGAACTCTTTGAGAACGTCGGGCCTGAGCCGGCCCGCGGCTTCCTCCGCCAGACCGGCCTCCGTCTGGCCAGCCAATCGCCTCTGTCGCCCAGCACGACATTGGAGGACCTGCAAGCCGTCGCGAACCAGGCATTGGCCCAGATGGACTGGGGCATGGTCAGCCTGCGAGACATTGGGACGGCGGTGGAAATCCGCCACGAGGCCGGACCCTGGCGTATCCGCGAGGACCGCGCCGGCGCCTGGCCGGCCGCCTTCGCCGCCTTGCTGGAAGGGCTCTATACGGGCTGGATGCGCGGCCAGGGGGCAGGTGAAACCCTCGTCGCCCGGCTCGACCTCGACGCGTCCGAAAACGAGGTGGTGCTTCGCTTCGCGCGTGCGGCCTGACGCCAGAGACGAGCCGAGCTCCGACTGACCCCACCGCCAGACAGTCAGAGAAACTTGGCTCTTCTGCGTGACAGAGACGCCAAAGCCCCGGCGCACCGGGCTTCCAGCGTGACCAATCCGTTATCTGACCTGGTCTCCGAAGGCCCTGTTCGGCGCGCAAACCCTCCATTTCAGGGCCTGTCTCCGCGCAAGCCTGCGGTTGAGGCGTTCCTTATCGGTATCCTGAACCGGACCAGCACCCGAGACGCTTGGCCGGCGATCAGGGTGTCATCGGCATGGTCGACACCCTTAACCCTCGGCGCGCGAGCAAGGCCGCGCCATAGCGCGACCTTTCCGCAAGCGTCAGGCATTGGTGTCGAGGATGGTTCCCTGGCCCTTGGGCGGGATTGACTTCGGCGCGGGCCGGGGCGCGTCGTCGGCGTCGTGGTCATTCTTGATGTCCGGCCCTTTGGTTTCGGTGGACTCGATCGCCACGGGCGGGGTCGAGGACCCGATGCTGGAAATGCTCACTTGTGATGATCCTTGAGGTTCTGAGATTGAAACGAGGGGTAGGCCGCCCCTCTGCGGACCGAGCGCCGGGGCGCTAGGACTTGAGTTTCTGACGGGCCTTGGCCAGCAGGGCCGTGGCCTCGGCCCGACGGCCGCGGTCAGCCACCTCGCGGCCCGGTCGCGGCGGGGCGGCGAGCGCGCGATCCAGGACCTTCACCGCGCCGGCGGCGTCCCCCTGCCGCAGCAGGAAGTCGCCCTGGAA
Source organism: Phenylobacterium glaciei (assembly GCF_016772415.1). NCBI lineage: Bacteria > Pseudomonadati > Pseudomonadota > Alphaproteobacteria > Caulobacterales > Caulobacteraceae > Phenylobacterium > Phenylobacterium glaciei. The sequence continues at coordinate 997,845 of NZ_JAGSGD010000001.1, read as the reverse complement.
ATAGTTCGGATCGATGCCGCCCGGATTGGCCGCAAGGGCCTTGGACAGATAGGTCCGCGCCTTGGCGGGATCGCCGAACCCGATGGGGAAGCCAGGCACCTGGGCGTAGAGGGAGCCGAGGGTCGTGTAGACCGAGCCGTCGCCTAGGGCGGCGGGATTGATCTTCTCGGCCTTCTGCAGCAGGCCCCGCGCGCTCTTGGCGAGCGCCAGGCCGCCCAGCCCCCCCTTGGCGCCGGCCTCGGTCGCCTGGGCGATGGCCTCCCAGACCAGGGGTTCGGCGCGGTTGGGATATTGCCGGGCGAGCGCCTCGGCCTGGCCGGCCAGGCGTTCGGCCTCCGTGGCCCGGGCCGCGGTGTCTCGCACCTCGTAGTTCACGTGGGCCCAACTGTCGGCGAGGCCGTCGAGGCGGCTCTCGAAGCCGGGGGGCTCGGCCGCCGCCGCCGCGCTGGCGGTGAGGGACAGGGCGAGGAGATAGGGGGCGAGTTTCATGGGATCTCCTGGGATCAGCGGGCGAACAGGGTGGCGGCCTTGCGGTCGTTCGCCGACAGGGCGCGGTCGATGAGGCCTGGGAAGATGGCGTTAAGGCGGACGAACAGGCTCTCTGGGAAGCCGAAATAGACGTCCCGGCGCCGCGCACCGATGGCGTCGACGATGCGGGCGGCGATCTGCTTGGGCTCGTCCATGTTCATGTGGGTGAGCTTGGCGAAGGCCATCACCTCGGCGGAGTTCAGCGCGGTGCGCACCGCGCGCGGCGCCACATAGGTGACCGCCAGTCCGGTCCCCGCCAGTTCTCGCCGCAAGGCCTGGCTGAAGCCGCGAAGCCCGGCTTTGGCGCTGGAATAGGTGACGAAGTGGGCGAAGTTGATGGAGCCGAACACGGAGCCGACATTGACGATCTGGCCCCTGCCGCGGGCCTTCATGGCCGGCAGCGCCGCCTGGGTCAGGCGCACGGGGGCCACCAGATTGACCATGTAGCTGGCCAGCAGGTGGCTGGGGGACTGCCGCTCCAGGGGTCCGAAGTGCTGGATGCCCGCCAGGTTGACCACGATGTCCCAGACTTTGCCCGACACCGCCGCAGCGGCGTCTTCAAGCCCCGCCGGCGTCGACAGGTCGGCCTTCAGGAAGCCGACAGCCTGGGTCGGCGCGACCCGGTCCATCACCGTGACCCGCGCGCCCTCGGCGGTGAGTTGGGCGCTGATCAGGGCGCCGAGCCCGCCGGCCCCGCCGGTGAGCAGGATTTCCTGGTCCTCAAACCGCATGGGCCAGCTCCCGGTCGTGAGGGATGGCGCGGAACACCTCGGCGAAGCGGTCAAAGATCCCCTTGGCCACCTCGATGATCGCGGACTGGTCGGCGGGGTCGTCCACCTGGTCCATCAGCTTCTGGAAGAAGACCAGGTGCTCCTGGTCCAGCGAGCCGTGCGAGGTCAGGTAGCTGAAGCATTCCGGCCCCAGGTGCAGGCTCTTGGCCACCGCCGAGGCGCCCTGGGTGGCCAGCTGCACGCTGGTCCCTTCCAGGACCAGCACCATGCCGAAGAAGCCCATCGGATTGATGCGGGCGATGTAGTCGTAGGCGTAGTCGACCATGGCCTGGGTGGCGGGGCGCGGCGGGCCGCGGCGCACCGCCTCGGCGTCACCCCCGCAATGGCGGATGTCGTTGAGGATCCAGGCTTCGTGGCCTGTCTCCTCGGCGATGTACTCGTCCAGGGCCTCGCGGAAGTGGGCGTGGGCGTCGTCGAGCCCTGCCTTGGCCGCCTGCATCAGGGGCACGGTGTGACAGACGTGGTGATAGGCCTCGGTGAGATAGGCGATGTAGGTTTCGCGAGAGATCCTGCCGGCCAGGCCGTCCTGGATTTGCGGCACGGCGGCCAGGGTGGCCTGGCCCTCCAGGGTCTCGGTGATAAGTCGTTCGAAGAAGGTCACGTGGGCGTTTCCTAGGCTTGGGCTTCGACAAAGGGGTGGGTCAGCAGCACCGCGCGGCGGGGCCGGCCGTTGCCGGTCAGCTCCCCAGCGGCGGGATCGAAGGGCGCGCGGACTTGCCAGCGGCCGATCTGGGCGTAGGCGGGCAGGTTACGGTTGGCGCGCGCGACAGCGGCCTCAAGATCGGCGGCCGCCATGTCCGGCGCGAGCGGCACCAGCAGGGCGCCCAGCTGTGCCTGGCCCTCGCCAAACACGATGGCCTGGCGGATCTCGGCCTGGGCCAGCAGCTCGCTCTCCACCCATTCCGGCGCGATGTTGCGGCCATAGGCGTTGATGATGGTGTTGGCGCGCCGCCCGTCGATGTGCAGGAAGCCGTCGGCGTCAAACCGGCCCAGATCGCCAGTGCGGACCGGGCCCAGAGCAGGCTGGCCGCCCGCATAGCCGAGGAAGGGCCGCGGGCTGACGATAATCTCGCCGCCGGAGTCGATCTCCACGGTAAGGTGCGGCAAGGGCCGGCCCGCAGCGCCTGTCTGGTGGGCGGAGGGTGTGTTGAGGGTCACCACCGAGGCGCACTCGCTTAGCCCGTAGCCCTCATAGACCGGCAGGCCGAGGGCCTGGGCCTGGGCCAGCAGTTGCGGGGCGACCTTGGCGCCGCCGACGGCGACTAGGTTGAGGTTCGGGAACCGCGCGCCGGTGAAGCTCATCACCATCAGCACGGCGCGCAGCAGCTCGGGAACCAGGATCAGGCTGGTGGCCCCCTCCCCGGCGATCGCCGCGGTGAGGCGAGCCAGGTCGGGGCGGAAGGGGTTATCCAGGCCCAGCTCCGTAGGCGGTAGGACGTGATAGCGGCCGCCGCCTATCAGGGTGGCGTAAAGGCCCGCCACATTCTCCAGCAGGATGGAGAGCGGCAGCAGGGGCAGGTGCCGCCCCGCATAGTCGGCGCCGATCATCTGCACCAGGGAGGCGGCCACCGCCTCCATCTGGTCCTGAGACAGGCAGACCCCCTTGGGCTGGCCTGTAGAGCCGGAGGTGTAGGTGATCTTGGCGGTGCCGGCCGGAAGGCGCGGCGCAGCAGTCGCCAGCGGCGTCGCCGTGAGCTCGATCCCAGCGATCCGCAGCTGGGCGCCGGCGTCCTCGGCCGAGATCAGCAGGCCCGCGCCTGAGTCGGCGACGGCGTGGTCGCGCTGGGCCGGGGTGAAGAATCCAGGGATCGGCAGGCTGGGCCAGCCCAGCTTGACGAGGGCCAGGTCGAGGATGACCCAGGCCGGACCGTTCTCCAGCATGACGGCCACCGGCGCGTCGGGCGACTTCAGGTGCGCCAGACCCGCCAGCTGCGCCGCGGCGTCCTCGATGGCCTGAGCCAGCTGGGCGTATGTGAAGCTCTGGTCGCCGCCGCTCAGGGCCACGGCCTGGGGCTTGGAGAGGGCGTGGGCCGCAATGGCCTGCAGGACCCGGCTCATCACACCTCTCCCCGGCAGGCGGGATGCAGGCGGGGGATGACGTCGGCCTCGGCGATGGGATCGGCGGTCAGCATCTGGGCCAGGGCCGGCAGGGCCGGGGCGATGGCGCCGGCCAGGACCTCCGGGTCACGGCTGTAATAGGCGCCCCAGTCGGCCGCGCCGCCGCCGAGCCGGGCGGGTTCGGCGCGGGTCAGGGGCTGGGTGGCGAAGCCGACCCGGGCGAAGCTGCGGCGCAGTTGCCGGGTGGCGGTGGCGACGGCGTGGGTGCAACCGCGCTGGTCGAGATGGCGGGCCAGGGCCAGGAACAGGAACAGCGAGGCGCCGCCACTTTCCGAGGCCAGGTTGCCGATCTCGGCCACGGCGGCGCGGTCGGTCGGAACCGCCAGTTTGGCGGTCAGGGCGGCCTCCACCGGCTCGTCCAGATACTGCTCGAGGAACAACGGCCCGAGGCCGGCGAACCGGAACCCCACCGCAGCGAGGATGGTCCCCTGGCGGTCCTGCACGCTCATCAGGGTCGGATAGTGGTTGCGGATTCTGCCCTGGAAGGCGCGGTCATAGGCCGCCTCCAGGAAGGCCTCGACCCGCAGCCGCTCGGGGGCAAGCAGGTGGTGGATCGAGATCACCCGCGGCTCCACCGAGGTGAAGCGCCGCACCCGTTCGGCGTCGAATTGCAGACGCCCCTGAAGGGCCCCGTCATCGACCATCATCACTTCCATCGCGGCTCGTCTCCGGTCCGTGTGAGCGCCCCAAGGCGCTTCAACCGGTAACGACGACGCGTCCTCCGGACCGCCTCAAAGGTTTTGGATTGCGTCGCGCGGCGGCATGGGGAACATCGCGCCCGAACGCCGGATTTCCCGGCGCGCGCCGGCCCTCGGGCCGAAGGAACTCAGCCCGCCTTGGACGCTTCTGATCCCCTGCTGGCCGTCTATCTGGAGCGTCGCCCCGAGCTGGTGCGCTATTTCCGCGTCCGGCTGCGGTCGGAGGAGGCCGCCGAGGATCTGGTGCAGGACATCTATCTGAAGATCTCCGGCCGTCCGCCGGAAGACATCGGCAATCCCGCCGCCTATCTCTATCGGCTGGGCACGAACCTGATGCTCGACAAGATCAAGCAGGCGAGGCGCGCCGGCCATCGCGACGCCGCCTGGCGCGACGTCCACACCAGCGCCTCCGGCGGAGAGGACATCTCCGAGACCCCGCCCGCCGACGAGGCGCTGGACGCCCGCCAACGCCTCGACCAGATCATTGAGACCGTCAACGACCTGCCGCCCCAGGTGCGCGAGGCCTTCCGCCTGCACAAGCTGGAGGGGCTCAGCCACGCCGAGACCGCCGCGGCCATGAAGATCTCCCGTTCCAGCGTGGAGAAACACATCATGGCCAGCCTCAAGCGCATCCTGGCCAGGGTGGGACGATGACCGCGAAGATTTCTTGGAGGCGCCTGGGAGTTTGTGGCGTCTTTGGGGCGAGCACCCAGATGACCCGCACCACAAACCCGATGCCGAGATGAGCCCGCGCACCGACCCCGGCGCGACCGAGGCCCTGCGCGACGAGGCGCTGGCCTGGCTCGTGCGCGTGCAGTCCGACGCCGCCACCGGCGACGACTGGTCGGCCCTGACCGACTGGCTGGAGGCCTCCGAACAGCATCAGGCCGCCTTCGAGGCGGTCGAGGCCCTGGCCGCCGAGGTCGCCGACCAGGCCGCGCAGATCGCACCGCGCCTGGCGCCGTCCACCGGCGAGGTTCAGGCCTTCCGGCCCCGGCCGGCCGCAACCCGACGTGGGGGGTTCATCGCCGCCCTGGCCGCTGCCGCCGCCGTCCTGGTGGTGTCGCCGCTGGCCTGGCGCGCCTATGAGGGTCCGGCGACCACCTACGAGACCGGCGTCGGCCAGACCCGCGAGATCGCCCTGGCCGACGGCAGCCACATCCGTCTGAACGGCGGCTCCAAACTGACCGTACGCCTGGGCTGGCGCGCCCGGCGTGTGGAGATGGCCCAGGCCGAGGCCACCTTCGACGTGGCCAAGGACCCGTCCCGCCCCTTCCTGATCTCGGTGGGCGACCAGCAGGTGCGGGTGGTCGGCACCGAGTTCAACATCCGCCATGACGACAGGACCGTGGTGGTGAGCGTCCGCCGCGGCGTCGTCGAGGTGCGTCAGCCTGCCCTGGGCCCCGCCCCGGTGGCGCGGCTCACCGTCGGCCAGGCCCTGCATCACGTGGAGGGCGCGCGCACCTCCCGGGTCAGCGCCGTGGCGCCTGACGCCGCCTTCGCCTGGACCCAGGGCCGCCTGATCTGCGAGGACCAGCCCCTGTCGGAAATCGTCGCGGCGTTGAACCGCCGCTACCCCACCCCGATCCGGGTGTCGGAGGCGGTCGGCCGCCGCCGCTTCTCCGGCGTGCTCGACCTTGGCGACCAAGCGGTGCTGGTGGACCGGCTGTCCCGCTACCTGTCGTTGACGGTTGTTCGCACCGGCGCGGAAATCACTCTACGCTGACGCCCCCGCTTGCCTTCGAGGGCGTTCGCCTTGCCGTCTGTCCTGTGGCGCCGATGGGTGTCGGCCCTGAGCCTGGTGATCGGTCTATCGGCCGCCTGCGCCGCAAGCGCGGCTCCGCGTCTGATCGGGTTTCACATCGCGCCCCAGCCCCTACCCGCCGCCCTGACGCAGCTTGCGATCCAGGCCGGGGTTTCCATCAGCACCGGGCCGGCCTTTGCCTGCGGCCCCGCTCGCGGACTTGAGGGGCGATACAACCTTGAGGTCGCTCTCACCCGGCTGCTGGCCGGAACCGGGTGCGGCTATCGCCTGATCGACGCCGGGGCGGTGGAGATCGTCCGGCTGCCGCCCGTCGCGCCAACCCGGCCGGCCGCCGCCACACCCTCTGCGCCTGTGGAGACCTCGGAACTGATTGTGGTGGCCACCCGCCGGCCCACCCAGGCCGACCGCCTGGCCTATGCCGTCAGCGCCCAGGACAGCCACCTCCTCACCGCTATGGGGGTCCGCGACGCCGGTGATCTGGCCCTCACGACGCCCTCTATGATGGTCACCAACCTTGGGCCGGGGCGGGACAAGATCCTGCTGCGCGGGCTATCGGACGGCGCCCTCACCGGCCGCACCCAGTCGATGGTGGGGATCTATCTCGACGACGTGCGCCTGACCTATAACGCCCCCGACCCTGACCTGCGCCTCACCGACATGGCCCAGGTGGAGGTGCTGCGCGGCCCCCAGGGCGCGCTTTATGGCGCTGGCTCCCTCGGTGGGGTCCTACACTTGGTGACCGCACCGCCTGATCCCGACCGGCGCGGGGCATGGGCCTCGGTCTCCGCCGCCGTCGCCCACGACGGCGGGCCCTCCTCGGTGCTGGAGGGGATGATCAACCAGCCCTTCGCCGGCGGCCGCGGCGCGGCGCGCCTGACCGCCTATCGCGACGCCCAGGGCGGCTATATCGACGACCCGGGCCTGGGCCTGGACGACGTGAACCGCTCCGTGCGGACGGGCCTGCGCCTGGCGCTCCGCTTCGACCTGGACGACCGCTGGCGTCTGACCGGTGGGGTTGTGAGCCAGACGATCAATTCCCACGACACCCAGTACGCGCTGGAAGACGCCGCGCCCTTGACCCGGCGCAACCAGGTCCGCGAGCCGCACGACAACGACTTCGCTGAGGCCCATCTAGGCCTGCAGGGCGCTCTGCCCTGGGGCGAGCTGCGCGCCTCGGCCGCCGTGGTGCGCCACCAGGTCGCCAGCCGCTATGACGCCACCACCGCCCCGCCCCTGGCGCTGCCCCCCGGTCCCGCGGCCTATGACGACGAGGACGACATCAGCAGCCTGGTGACCGAGGTCACTCTGAGCGCGCCCTTCACCGCAGAGCGGCCCTGGCTGGTGGGCCTGTTCCTGGCCCGGACCCGCCAGGATATCGGCCTGACGCTGGCGACCCTCGGCCCAGCCGGAGTCACCGGCTTTCAGGAGGTCCGCCGCGACCGCCTGAACGAGGCGGCGATCTTCGGCCAGGTCGAACTGCCCCTGGGCGAGCGGGTGCGGTTGACGGTGGGCGGACGACTGTTCGCCTCCGACACCGAGGTCGACAGCGCGATCACCGCGCCTCTGGCCGGAGCCGCCGCGCGGTTCACGGGCCAGATCAAGCATTCGGGCTTCACCCCCAAGGTGGTCCTGGCCTATGCGGTCAGCCCCAGCCTGCTGACCTATGTCCAGGCCGCCGAGGGCTATCGCGCGGGCGGCGCCAACACCACAGGGGCGCCGGGCCAGGTGTTCAACCCGCAGAGCGGCTCCGAACCCTACCGTCTCTACCAGCCCGATGAGCTCTGGAGCGTCGAGGCCGGCCTGCGGGCCAGCCTGCTGGACGACCGGCTGAAGCTGCGGGCGGCAGTGTTCGAGGCCTTCTGGCGCAACATCCAGAGCGACCAGCTGCTGCCCTCGGCCCTGCCTTTCACCGCCAATATCGGCGACGGCCGCAATCTTGGGGTGGAGCTGGAGGCCGCCTACACCGACGGCCCCCTGGTGCTACGGGGCGAGCTGCTGGTCAATTCGCCCGAACTCGACCAGGCCAATCCCGCATTCCCCGGCCGCGCCGATCTCGGCCTGGCCGGCGCCCCGGCGGTGACAGCGGGGGTCTCGGCCCACTATGCCTGGCCCCTGTCTGCCGACCGGCGTCTGGAGGCAGACGCCCGCTACAGCTATGTCGGCGTCTCGCGTCTGACCTTCGACGCCGTCACGGCGCCGAAGATGGGTGACTACGGCGTGGCCCGCGTCGCCGCCAGCCTGGTTTCCGAGCCCTGGCGTCTGACCCTGGCGATCGACAACCTCACGGACTCCCGCGGTGACACCTTCGCCTATGGCAACCCCTTCACCGTCCGCACCTCGCGACAGGCGACACCGCTGCGGCCGCGCACGGTCTCCCTGACCCTGACAATTTCCTACTAGAGCCTGATCCGTTGAGGTGGAATCGCTTCGCGATTCCGCCGATGCGGTGAATCAGGCTCCAGATAAGCGAGAGCATGATTCACGCTTCAGCCGGGACCGCGACGCGGTTCCGTCTAAAACGATCATGCTCTAGGTCGCGCACACGCCCCGTGGCCCCGTCTTCGAGACCCAGAGGTTCACGCCATCTGCGCGTCCCGATCGAAATGCTCAGCTGTCCAGATCAAAGCTGGACCCAAGCGGCGGGCGGCGCCGATTTGACAGTCGCCGTCCAACCTATTGGAAATTCAAGGGTTAGCTTTGGTGGGTTTGACAGTACAAAAATATTGAAAACCTTCATCAACAGCAGTCCCTCCCGGGCCGCCGTCGTTCTTGTCATCGCTCGCCGTGCTATTCCCGATGATTGAGCCTGGACGTGTCGGCGCACCCTGCCGAAGCCGTGGCGCAGAGCAAAGACAGACATGAGAGTTGGGATCGTGGGCGCGGGCATGTCGGGATTGGCATGCGCGGAGGTTTTGGCGCGCAGCGGACATAAGGTGACGCTGCTGGATAAGGGCAGAGGCGCTGGTGGGCGGATGTCGGTGCGTCGGATCACCACGCCCCAGGGGGAGGCGAGCTTCGACCACGGCGCCCAATACTTCACCCTGCGCGACTCCGGCTTTCGGGACAGGGCGGCGGAATGGATCGCGAAGGGATGCCTCGCCCCCTGGCCGGCGGCCGGCGCGGACGCCTATGTGGGGACGCCGGGCATGAATGCGCCGCTGCGGCAGATGGCGGAGGAACTGCCCGTCCAGTGGGGTGCGAGAGTGACCCAGTTGTCGCGGCAAGGACCGGGCTGGCGCCTGCACCTGGAGACCGGGACCACGGTCGAGGTGGACGCCGTGGCCCTGGCCTTGCCGGCTGAGCAGGCGGCGGAGCTCACGGTGTCGGTCGCGCCGGCCATGGCCGCCAGGGCTCGATCCACGAAAACCATGCCCTGCTGGACGGTGATGGCGGCGTTCGCCGACAGACTTCCAACCACGCTGGATTGCTGGCGGGGCGATGACGGCGAACCGCTCGGCTGGGCCGCCCGCAACGGATCCAAGCCGGCGCGGACGGGGCCGGAGGCCTGGGTGCTGCAGGCCAGCCCGGGCTGGTCGAGCGAAAACCTGGAGGCGCCGGAAGACGAGGTCGCCTCGACCCTGCTGAGGGCCTTGTGGGACAGGTTGGGGACGGCGGCGGCGACCCCGATCGCCCGTGCGGCCCATCGCTGGCGGTACGCGAGATCGGGCGCCGAGGGTTCGGGCGCCATCTGGGACGCCGAACACCGGTTGGGCCTGTGTGGGGACTGGCTGATCGGCCCCCGCGTGGAGGCCGCCTGGCTGTCCGGCACGGCGCTTGCGGCGCATATCAAGGCGTCGTCCTAGAGCCTGATCCGTTGAGGTGGAATCGCTTCGCGATTCCGCCGATGCGGTGAATCAGGCTCCAGATTTAAGCGAGAGCATGATTCACGCGTCAGCCGGGACCGCGACGCGGTTCCGTCTAAAACGATCATGCTCTAGCCCCGATTTCCGCCTGGGGCCGATCGGCGGCGCCACTCATTGCGGATTAGCCGGTGCGCAGACGACCTCGGCATCCTACCTTGGACCTATGAGCCATTTGACCGTCTGGTACGATGCGGGGTGCCCGCTTTGCCGCCGCGAAATCGCCTTCATGCGTCGGCTCGACAGGGCCGGAGCCATCCACTTTGTGGATGCCACGGGGGACGATGTTTCCTGCCCCATCGATCGCGCTGAATTGCTGGCGCGCTTTCATGCCAGCGAAGACGGTGTGCTGGTGTCGGGCGCGGACGCCTTTGCGGCGATGTGGCGGGCGATTCCGCTGCTGCGTCCCCTGGGGCTCGCGGCACGTCGGCCGTGGGTGCTGGCCCTCCTTGAGCGCCTCTATGTCGGGTTCCTGCGCGTTCGGCCGAGGCTACAGCGACTCTTTGAGCGCGGGCCGGCATGAGGCCTCGACCCGATCCCGTCGGCCCCGGCCAGGAAAGCGTCTGGTCCTATCCCAGGCCGCCCGTCGCGGCGCATAGTCAGGCCCACATCGTCATCGCGCACCGGGGCGTCATCGTCGCCGATACCCGCGACAGCATCCGTACGCTCGAGACCAGCCATCCGCCGAGCTACTACATTCCGCCGTCGGCCATCGCCCCCGGCATGCTGCGCCGCGCCGAGGGCTCCTCGTTCTGCGAATGGAAGGGCGCTGCGACCTATTGGGACCTGGTGATCGGTGATCTTGTCCTGCCGCGGGTCGGCTGGAGCTACGCCAACCCCAGCCCCGGCTTTGTGAGCCTGCGCGATCACATCGCCTTCTATGCCGGCCCATTCGACCAGTGCTGTGTCGATGGCGAAAGCGTGACGCCTCAGGCCGGCGACTTCTACGGCGGGTGGATTACAAGCGCCCTTGCGGGGCCCTTCAAGGGCGCCCCCGGCAGCCTTGGCTGGTAGCCAGGTGAGCGACGGGCCTGCCCCCAAGGCGGGCCGTCATCTGCCGCCAGCCCGCCCGTCTCTACTTCACCTGCTGCTTGGCAAGCTTTCGCGCCAAGGTGCGTCGATGCATGCCCAGGCGCCGAGCGGCCTCCGAGATGTTGAATCCGGTGTCGGCCAGGGTCTGGTGGATCCGCTCCCACTCCAGGGTCTTGATCGAGGTCGGCCGGGTGCCCAAAGGAATCTCAGCGTCCCCTGATCCGCGCCCGAACGCCTTCTCGATATCGTCCGTGCTGGCCGGTTTCGCCAGGTAGTGGCTGGCGCCCAGCTTGATCGCCTCGACCGCCGTCGCGATGCTGGCGAAGCCCGTGAGCACGACAATGATCGTCTCCGGGTTCAGCGCGTGAAGAGTCTGGACGCAGACCAGGCCCGACAGCCCATTCAGCTTGAGGTCAACCACGGCGTATCGCGGGGCCTCGGTGGCCAGCAGCACCCGGAGTTCATCGTGACTGGCGGCCCAGCTGACCGTATAGCCGCGTCGTTCGAATGATCGACACAAGGTGCCGGCGAACGCGGAGTCATCCTCAACAATGACCAGGGTGCGGGGATCTTCAGGCGTCACGATTGGCCTCGCCCAGTGCGAGCGCAGACAGCGGTAGGGAGAGATGCACCTCGGCCCCGCCGCCAATGCGGTTGGCGGCACGGACCGTGCCGCCCAGAGTCCTCAGGGTGTTGACCAGCAGGAACAGGCCAAGGCCGGCTCCCGCCTGGGCCTTGGTGGATTGGTAGGGTTGCCCCAGCCGCTCCAGGATTTCGGGGGCGAACCCCCGACCGTCGTCGGCCACGGTAATCCCAAGCACGCCGCGCGCAATGGCCGGGCGAAGTTGCACGTGGCGCGCGCCGGCCTCCACCGCGTTGTCGAACAGAGTCGCGAACACCTGCCTCAAGGCGGTGTCAGATATGATCGCGGGATCCTGTCCAGCCAGGTCCGTCAGGTCCACTGCGACCTGGTCATGGGTGGCGCGCCAGCTGTCCACGACCTCAGTCAGGAAGGTTCTGAGCGTGGTGCGGATCGTTGCTTCTCCTCTCGCCTCGCCTGCCGATATCAGGATGCCGGTGACGATCGCCTTGCAGCGCTCCACCTCGGCCTGCATCACGCCCATATCCGCGGCGAGATCCGCATCCAGCGCGAAGATCGGCACGCGCCGCCAGTCGCTGAGGATCACCGCGAGCGAGGCCAGCGGCGTGCCCAGTTCGTGCGCGGCGCCGGAGGCCAGTAGCCCCATGCGCACAATGTGAACCTGTTCAGCGGCCTGCTGGCGGAGATCGGCCAAGTATGAATCCCGCGCCTTCAGGTTCTGATTGATGCGCGTGACGAACAGCAACAACAGCACAGCCATCAGCACGAAGCAGACCAGGCTACCCTGCAGGTAGAGGGTGAAGAGCGCCTCGCGGCTCATCTGCACGAGGTACAGTGGATGGTAGACGAAGCTCAGGCCTGCCGTGCACAGGCTGGTGATGGCGATGAGCGCCCAGGCATAGGCGGGCGCCAGGAGAATGGCGCCGAGCACCACCTGAAGCAGGTATAGCGGCGCGAAGGGGTTGGTGACGCCGCCGCTGAGGCTGAGTTGCAGGGTCAGGGCCGCCACGTCGACGAACAGGGCCAGGAAGAGTTGCCGATCGGTGGGCGCCCGCCCGCGGTGCAGCATCGGCAGGCTGGACAGATTGATCAGCGTCAGCACGACGGGGGCGACCAGCAGCCAGGGCAAGGGCAGCCTCACGCCCAGGCCCCAGGCGACCACCGAGATCGTCACCAGCTGCCCGAAAACCGCGACCCAGCGCAGTTGCACGAGCAGCAGCATATTGCGCAGGTTGGCGGTCTGCGGCGAGACCACGACCTCCTCGCGCTCGTCCAGGCCGAGAAGGCGGGAAAGGTCGGCCCAGCGAATCAAGGGGCGTCTCCACGGCGCTGCGCACGCTGGGCGACACCTAGCGCGACGGCGACGCCCAGGGCGAGCGCAAACCAGGTTATCGCATACACCAGATGGCTGTTGGGGAACCGCACAACGGTCATGCCCCCCCTCGGCCAGCCGCCGGGATTGGGTGTCGCATCGGCGTCGACAAAATAGGGCGCCGCCTCCCTCAACCCACGGCGGGCAGCGATAGCGTGCACGTCGCGAGACCGCCAGGCGTCGCGTTCCGGATCGTTGGCCCTCAGGAAGCCGCCGCGAGGTTCCGTTATGCGCAGCAGTCCGGTGACCCGTTGTTCGCCGCGCACCAGGCCCAGCGGCCGGCTTTCCCCTGCGCGAAGCCTGGAGGGAACGAAACCCCGATTAACGAGGATCGTGAACCCAGCATCAGTCCTCAGCGGCGTCATCACCCAGAAACCTGGGCCGGCGGCGGTCACCGCCTGGGTCATAGTCTCACGATCATGCTGGAACACGCCCTGGACGACCACGTGGCGATACTGGTCCCGTTCCCGGGTGACCGAGGGCCATTGAGCCGGGCCGGGAGCCGGGGAGGCAGGCGCGTGAATGCGCGCCTCGATCTGGGCGATCAGGGCCGTCTTCCAGGCCAGACGTCTGACCTGCCAGACCCCCAGGGTGAAGAACCCTACGATCAGCACCGCACCCAAAACCACCAGCCCAAGCTTGGCGTAGCGGCGATGCGACCGGACAACCTTCCCGGCCGACCCTGGCTGCGCAAGGGGGGTCAGGGCGCTTCGCTCATATCGTGGGCGGGCCCCATGTTGGTGTTGAGGTGGGACATGACCCAAAGGGAACCGCTGAGCGTGATCACCACGATGATGATGGTGAAAATCATAGCCAGGATCGTCCAGCCGCCCTCCGCCTTCCCGTTCATGTGCAGGAAATAGATCATGTGCACGACGATCTGGACCGCGGCGAAGCCGACGACGATCAAACCGGTGACCTGCGGCGGCAGCGCGCCGGTCATCACCAGCCCGAAGGGGACGGCGGTGAGGGCGACCGAGAGGCCAAAGCCGGTCAGATAGCCTTTCAGAGATCCGTGGGCGGATACCGCGTGATCGGCATGGCCGTGATCGTGGGTCGGCGCGCTCATCTCAGCATTCCAAGCAGATAGACGAAGGTGAAGACCCCGATCCAGATCACGTCCAGGAAGTGCCAGAACATGGACAGGCACATGAGCCGGCGCTGGTTGGCGACCGTCAGCCCTCCCCGGGCCACTTGAATCATCAGGGTGACGAGCCAGATGACGCCGAAGGTCACGTGCAGACCGTGGGTCCCGACCAGGGTGAAGAAGGATGAAAGGAAGGCGCTGCGCTGAGGCGTGGCGCCTTCATGGACCAAGTGGCGGAACTCGTAGAACTCGACGCCCAGGAAACCCAGCCCGAACAGGCCGGTGACAGCCAGCCAGGCTTGGGTCTGGCTGACCTTCCCGCGGACCATCGCCAGCATGGCGAAGCCGTAGGTGATCGACGAGAACAGCAGCAACGCGGTGTTCAACGCCACCAGCTTCAGGTCAAACAGGTCCTTCGGCGCAGGACCGGCGGCATAGGCGCCGCCCAGCACCCCGAACGCCGCGAAAAGCATCGCGAAGATGAGGCAATCGCTCATCAGATAGATCCAGAAGCCCAGCATCGTGCTGGAGCCCTCGGGGTGATGCGGCTCGTCCTGCAGGTGGAAGACCGGCGACGTCCCGTCGCTCAGGACGGCTTGATGGGCGGCGGTCATGCGCGCACCTCCCCCAGGGACGCGAGGGTGCGGGTGCGGGCGTCCTCAAAGACCGCGACCTCGTCGGCCGGGACGTCATGGTCGCGGTCATAGTTGAAGGTGTGCGCGATGGCCGTGACCAGAACACCTGCGAAGCTCGCGGCCGCCAGCCACCAGACATACCAGATCAGGCCGATCGCCATGGCCACGCAGAGGCCGGAAATGATCACGCCGGTCCCGGTATTGCGGGGCATGTGGATGGACCTGAAGCCTGTAGTCCGCCGCTGATAGCCGCGGGCCTTCATGTCCCACCAGGCGTCATTGTCGTGGATCACCGGCGTGAAGGCGAAATTGTATTCCGGCGGCGGCGAGGAGGTGGCCCATTCCAGGGTGCGGCCGTTCCATGGGTCGCCGGTCACGTCGCGCAGCGCCTCGCGGTTGCGGATGCTGACGGCGATCTGCACCAGGAATGCGGCGATGCCGACGGCGATCAAGGCGGCGCCAAAGCCTGCGACGATGAACCAGATCTGCAGGGACGGATCGTCGAAGGTCCGCAGGCGGCGCGTGACCCCCATCAGGCCGAGCACATAGAGCGGCATGAAGGCGAAGAAGAAGCCGATCACCCAGAACCAGAAGCTGATCTTCCCCCACTTTTCGTCGAGCCTGAAGCCGAAGGCCTTGGGGAACCAGTAGTTGATGCCGGCGAACAGGCCGTACAGCACGCCGCCGATGATCACATTGTGGAAGTGAGCGATCAGGAAGAGGCTGTTGTGCAGCACGAAATCGGCGGGAGGAACGGCCAGCAGCACGCCGGTCATGCCGCCGATCGTGAAGGTCAGCATGAAGGCGATCGTCCACATCATCGGCAGTTCGAACCGGATGCGGCCGCGGTACATCGTGAACAGCCAGTTGAACAGTTTCGCCCCCGTGGGGATCGAAATGATCATCGTCGTGATCCCGAAGAACGAGTTCACGCTGGCGCCCGAGCCCATGGTGAAGAAGTGGTGCAACCACACGAGATAGGAAAGGATCGTGATGACGATCGTCGCATAGACCATCGAGGTGTAGCCGAAGATCTTCTTGCCGGAGAACGTCGCCGTGACCTCGGAAAACACCCCGAACAGCGGCAGGATCAGGATGTAGACCTCCGGGTGTCCCCAGATCCAGATCAGGTTCACGTACATCATCGGGTTGCCGCCGAAGTCGTTCGTGAAGAAGTTCATCCCCGCATAGCGATCCAGGGACAGCAGGGCGAGCACCGCCGTCAGCACCGGGAAAGACGCCACGATCAGGACGTTGGTGCAAAGTGAGGTCCAGGTGAAGACCGGCATCTGCATCAGGCCCATGCCCGGGGCGCGCATCTTCACGATGGTGGCGATGAGATTGATGCCCGAAAGCGTCGTCCCAACCCCGGCCACCTGAAGGGCCCAGATGTAGTAGTCAACGCCGACGCCCGGGCTGTAGCCGATGCCGGAGAGCGGCGGATACGCAAGCCAGCCGGTCTGGGCGAATTCACCCACGAACAGCGACATCATCACGATCACCGCGCCGGCCGCCGTCATCCAGAAGCTGAAATTGTTCAGGAATGGGAAGGAGACGTCGCGGGCGCCGATCTGCAGCGGAACCACATAGTTCATCAGGCCCGTGACCAGGGGCATGGCCACGAAGAAGATCATGATCACCCCGTGGGCGGTGAAAATCTGGTCGTAGTGGTGGGCGTTGAGATAGCCCTCAGACCCATTGAAGGCCATGGCCTGCTGGAGCCGCATCATGATCGCGTCGGCGAAGCCGCGCAGCAGCATGATAATCCCCAGGATCATGTACATGATCCCGATCTTTTTGTGGTCGACGCTGGTGAACCACTCGCGCCACAGATAGCCCCAGAGCTTGAACCAGGTGAGCGCGCCGACCACGGCTGCGCCGCCCAGAGCGACCACTGCGAAGGTGGCCACGACGATGGGCTCGTGCAGAGGCAGGGCCTCCAAAGTGAAGCGTCCGAGGAACGGCGAGACAGCGGGTGCGGGGAACATGGGCGGACAATCAGGACTCTGAGGGCGCAGGCGCGCCGGGGGCGACGGACAAGGCTGGGCGGAACCGGGCTGAAACCGGCGACAGACCCGCACCTATCAGGCGGTCTGAGGGCATCGTCTGGGCGGCGAAGTGCTCCGCCCGCAGCCGACCGGCAGAATCGGCGACGCCCGCCGTGTCGCGGCCGTCGTCGGTCGGGGAGCAGATGGACATGACATAGGCGTCGGAGCTGGCAAGGACCGAGGGATTGCGGCCGTGCTTGTCGTGTAGGAGGGGCAGCGTGTTGCGCGCCGCGCGGAGACCCAGACCGCCCGTACGGTCGATCGCCATCATCTCGCCCATGCACATCTTCCCGGGTTCGACGCACATGCCCAGGATCGCGGGCCACAGCTGCGCGTCGACCCGCGAAAACCGCATCACTGGCGTTTTCTCGCTGGGGCGCTCAAGGGCGAGATAGCGGCCGCGGTCGAGGGTTTCACCGCTCTGACGCGCCACGGCGACCCAGCGCTCGAAGCCCGGCTGGTCCAGGCCCTGGAATGTGAAGCGCATTCCCGAGAAGCCCGCGCCGGAATAGTTGGCGGAGAAACCCTGGTACCGGCCGGGGCGATTGATGACCGCGTGCAGGCGCGTCTCCATGCCTGGCATGGCGTAGATCTGGCCGGCCAGGGCGGGAATGTAGAAGGAGTTCATCACCGAGGACGAGGTGATGTGGAAGCGGATCGGACGGTCCACGGGCGCGGCGACCTCGTTGACGGTGGCGATGCCGTACTCGGGGTAGATGAACAGCCATTTCCAATCCAAGGCCACCACGTCGACCTGCAGGGGTTCGACGGCGGCTGACGTCCCCTGCCCCGCCTTGATGCGGTCAAGCGGACGATAGGGATCGAGCAGATGGGTCCCAGCCCAGGTCAGCGCGCCCAGGCAGATCACGATCATCAGGGGCGCGGACCAGATCGCCAGTTCCAGGTGGGTGGAATGATCCCAGTCCGGCTCATAGCGCGCGTCCGAGTTGGAGGCCCGGTACCTCCAGGCGAACAGCACCACCAGGACCAGGACCGGCACGATGATCAGCAGCATCAGCAGGGTAGAGGTGACCAAGAGGTCACGCTGCTGGCTGGCGACATCGCCAGCCGGGTCCAGCACGACGGCGCTGCAGGCGCTGAGCGACATCACGAACGGCGCAAGCAGGAACGGGCGGAGGCGCAAGGCAAATCCAATCGGGTGACGAACGCGGTGGGACGCATCCGGGCGTCCCTGCATCCCCACCTAGGCTCCGCGCCCGGGCTCCGACATTGGACAATCTGTCCAATCCCCCCTGACCGTCCAAGGGCTCAAAGACAAAGCCTCAGAGGACGGCGTGCGCGCTGTCCGATCCCCATGGCCATAGCGACCCCGTTCATGCCGACAGATAGCCTCTTGCCGTCATCCACCCCGTTGGAGCGCGACGCCGCCCGGGTCAACGCTGGCCACGGCAAGGTCGACCCGGGCGAAATCGCCATCGGCGTAATCATCGGGCGGACCTCTGAGTTCTTCGACTTCTTCGTCTACGCCATTGCCTCGGTTGTGGTGTTCCCCAAGCTGGTCTTCCCCTATGCCGACCCGCTCACCGGCACCCTGCTGTCCTTCACCATCTTCGCCCTGGCCTTCATCGCCAGGCCGTTCGGTACAGCCCTGTTCATCGCCATCGATCGGCGCTTTGGCCGTGGATCCAAGCTGACCTCCGCCCTGCTGCTGCTGGGCACCTCCACCGTGGCGGTGGCCTTCCTGCCGGGTCACGCGCAGATCGGCGCCTGGTCGGCGATCTTGCTGGCCGCCTTCCGCATCGGCCAGGGCGTAGCCCTTGGCGGAACCTGGGACGGCTTGGCGTCCCTGCTGGCCCTCAACGCACCGGCTGACAAGCGTGGCTGGTACGCCATGATCCCGCAGCTCGGCGCGCCCATCGGCCTGATCGTCGCCAGCGCCCTGTTCACCTATTTCCTCAAGGTCCTATCGGCCGCCGACTTCCTTGACTGGGGCTGGCGCTACCCATTCCTCGTGGCTTTCGCGATCAATGTGGTGGCCCTGTTCGCCCGCCTGCGGATCGTGGTCACGCCAGCCTTCCAGACCCTGTTTAAGAGCCGGGAGCTGCAGCCGACCCCGGTGGTCCAGGCGATCGCCGAGGAAGGTCCGAAGATAGCCGTCGGCGCGTTCGCCCCCCTGGCCAGCTTCGCGATGTTCCATATGGTGACCGTCTTCCCGCTGTCCTGGATCTTCCTGTTCACCCGCGAACCGCCGAGCCGCTTTCTTCTGATCGAGGTGGTGGGTGCGGTGTTCGGCATCGTCGCGATCCTGGTCTCGGGCCTCCTGGCCGACCGCTACGGCCGCCGCACGGTCCTGGCCGCCACCGCCGCCGGGATCGCAGCCTTCAGCGGGTTCGCCCCGCAGCTCCTCGACGGCGGCCCGGCCGGCGAACTGGTGTTCATGATCTCGGGGTTCATCATCCTGGGCCTGTCATTCGGCCAGGCCTCGGGGCCGGTGGCCTCGAGCTTCTCGCTCGCCAACCGATATACCAGTTCGGCCCTGACCTCGGACTTGGCCTGGCTGTTCGGGGCCGGCTTCGCGCCCCTCGCCGCCCTCGCGCTCTCCACCCATTTTGGCCTGATCGCCGCCGGCGGCTATCTGCTGTCCGGCGCCCTGGCCACCCTTCTGGCCCTGTGGCTGAACCGTGGGCTGGCGAGTCCCCGGTCAAACTGATCGGCTGCCGGGCGCCAAGATCAGTCCATGGCTTCTGGGCGGGAGACAGGGAACGGACCGGGGAGTCTTGTCAGCTATCTATGGCGGGCCGTCGATCACGAGGGCGAGGCGCCGGAATCCTTTGTCACCGCCACGCGCGACAAGGCTGCGGCTTTGAAATTCATCAGGAAGGCGATGAACCGTCACGGCCGGCCTCAGGCGCTCGTCACCGACGGTCTGCGCCCCTCCAGCGCGGCCATGAAGGAGATCCTCATCCGTCGAGACCTCTACCGGAGACGCCGCTCCGACATGGGCTAAGGCCAGGCCGGGGTTTGGCGAATTGCGCCCGACCGGAGACAAGTGGACCTTGGACTGACAGCACCAGCAGGCCGTCGTGCTCCGCCTCGTTGAGACCGGCGCCGCGAAGCAGGTGCTGGCTAGACGAGATTGCGCGCAATGCGGCTGTCCTTGCGACGCTGGAACACCACTGTCGCGCCCTGCCTGGCCGTCAGCTGTTCGGAGAGTACGAACTCGGTGGGCGTCGACGTCAGCTCGATCACCGCCGACAGGCTGCAGTCCCAGGCGTCGCGCTTCCACGAACTGGACGCCTCCTGGCGCCAGCGGCCCGAATTGGGCTGACCCTCGATCAACTCCACCGTCTCCCAGCGTCCCCGCGAGGTGGTGGTCCCGATGTCGGGCCAGGTGAAGGGAACCGGCAGGCTGTCGAGCTCGATCCGGTAGTGGCCGGGGGACACCGGCGCCGTGGTGACCACCGGCGGCGGCGGCGGGCTGGCGGGCGGCGGCGCATGCTTGATCGGAATCGGGAACGGCGCAGGTGAGGCCTCAGCGGGCCGCACCGGCAGGCTGACCCGGCTGTGGTCGAGCGCAAGGCTGAGGGTGACGATCTCCGGCGAGGGCCAGGCCAGGGGCCAGAGGTTCTCGCTGATCGCGACGCGAATGCGGTTGCCCCGCGTGAAGCGGTGGCCCACCAGGAACAGCGGGAAGCTCACGTCGTAGGACCGGCCTGGCTCCAGGGCCTGCGGTGTTTCGTCGGAGTCGCGGTGGGTGAGGTTCTTCAGTCCGTAGCTTACCAGCCAGGACTTTCCCTCCGGCGTCACCTCCGTCACCCGCACCGCGACCTTGGCGACGGGGCGGTCGGCGGCGATGCGGAGGTGGGCCATGGGATAGCCCAGGATCTCCAGATCCTCGGCCAGCGGCTCGCCATCGAACACCAGCGAGCGGGCGTCGTCGAGCGACTGTTCGATAGGCGGGCGGTCGATCCATTCGGGCTTGGTCAGACCCACCACCTTGTCGCCGACATAGGTGACCGTGCGGGCGGGGCCGGCCTCTCCGGCCAACCCCTCGGAGGTCAGGTGGAAGTCGCGCGGCGTGATGGCCGGCGCAGGCCAGACCTTTTCCGCCACCCAGCGTCCGGGGATTTCCGTCGGCCGCACCTCAGCCCAGGTGGCGTACGGCATGAAGGCCCGCAGCATGGGCTCGTCCATGATCCCGGTGTCGACGCCCTTCAGCCACTGCTCCCACCAGCGGACCTCCTCATAGGCCCAGTCCAGGCCCATGGGCTCGGCCGTCCACGGATAGGTATGACCCCAGGGACCGATCAGACCCTTGCGGGGGACCTGCAGCTTCTCCAGCATCCGACCGATGGGATTGGAGTAGGTGTCCTGCCAGCCGCCCACCACATAGGTGGGAACCTGGATCGCCCCCCAATCGAGACCCACCGAGCCGCGCCGCCAATAAGCGTCATTGGTCTGGTGCTCCAGCCAGGTGGCCATGATCGGCGGGGTGGCCTCCAGCCGCTGGCGCCACATGGCCTGCCAATCAGGGCCGACATTGGCGGGGTCGGGCGGCCCGGCCATCACCGCCTTGAAGCCGATGCCCCATTGCAGGTTGGTGTGGCCCAGCGCGCCGCCGACATAATGGGCGTCATTTCCATAGCGGGTGTCGGTGGTCCCCAGCGCCATGATGGCCTTCAGCGCCTTGGGCCGCATCGCGGCCACCTGCAGGGTGTTGATACCGCCCCAGGAGATGCCGCGCATCCCCACCGCGCCCGAGCACCAGGACTGGCGGGAAATCCAGTCGATGATGGCCACGCCGTCATTGAGCTCGGGGATGTCGTACTCGTCGACCATCACGCCCTCGGAGTCGCCCGAGCCGCGCACGTCGACCCGCACATAGCCGATCCCGTGGCCGGCCAGTTGGCGCCCCCAGGCGGTGTCGTGGCTGCGATAGCCGTCGCGCTTGCGGTAGGGGATGTATTCGAGCACCGCCGGCGCGGGCTCTCCTTCCGCGCCGGCGGGCACGAACAGCCGGGCCGACAGGCGTACGCCATCGGCCATCGGAATCCAGACGTGCTCCGTCTCGATCACTTTGCGCACGGGTGGCAGGCTCCAGGCCGAGGCGGCGAACGCCCCCAGGCCGTAGAGGGACGGCGCCGCGACGCCCGCGGCAAGCACACCTCGGCGCGAAAGACTCATCTGGACCTCCTCGGCCGTGACACGGGCCGTCCGAATGATGACCCACGGCGTCAGGGATGGGCGGCGAAAAAAGGCATCGGCCTATGCCGAAGCGCCGGGCGAGACGTATCGACCTCCCACCGCCTCCAACGCCAGACAGTCAGGGCAAATAGGTGTCCACGAGGGAACTGCCCAAAAGTCCTCGCGAACTCGCGCTGGTTGCGCGAGCATTGTGACTTCATCCAGCTCGCCTAACAGGCTGGCCCAGTTGGATCCTCCATTGGGAGACAACTCGACCCCCGACTGCCCCCACCCGCGCACCAGCACCTGCTGGGATCGATGAGGGATCGTCGGCGCTGTTGCGTATGTTTGGCAGGGACCGAACTCAGCCAACGGGAATTTGATGATGATGCGCCGACACCTCACCTTCGCAGGCCTCGCCGCCAGCGCGGCCCTGCTCATCGCGGGCCAGGCCGCCGCTCATGCCCACCTCGTGACATCGACCCCGGACGCCAACGCGACAATCGGGTCGCCGAAGACCATCAGCCTGACCTTCAACGAGAAGCTGACGCCCGCGTTCTCCAAATTCGAACTCAGCATGCCCGCGATGAACGGCATGAAGGTCAAGATGAAGACCACGGTCTCCAAAGACCACCTGACCATCGTCGGCAAGCCCCAGGGAAAGCTGATGCCGGGCGCCTATGTGATCACCTGGCACGCGGCGTCCGACGACGGCCACAAGATGGACGGCGTCGTTCCCTTCTCGGTGAAGTAGCGCGTGCTCGAGCCTGCGGTCATCGTCCTCAGGCTTTTGGAGTTCGCAGGCGCGATGATCCTGTTCGGATCATCGCTCTTCCTGCTCTACGCCCTGCCCCAGGACGGCGCGGGATCAGGCGCCGAGCTAGGCTGGCCGCAAAAGGCTCTGGTCTGGGCGGCCGGTGTCGTGCTGGCGGCCAGTGTGGTGGGCCTCTTGGCCCACACCTCGATCCTCGCCGGATCGATCCGTGAGGGTATGACTGCGTCGTCGCTGTCGGCGGTGATGACCACCATGTCGATGGGACCTTCGACGCTGATCCGGGCCGGCGCCGCGGCCCTGGCGCTGGTGGCCCTGGCGCGGCGGGTCAGCCGCACAACCTGGTGGCTCTGCGCCGGCCTGGGCGCCGTCATCAGCGCGAGCTTTGCCTGGATGGGTCATGGCGCCGCCACCGAGGGCGCGCTGGGCCTGCTGCACCTAAGCGCCGATATCCTTCACACCCTGGCCGCAGGCGCCTGGATCGGCGCGCTGGTGGCGTTCTTCCTTCTGCTTCGACCCCGGGCGCCATCGGTCATGCTGGACGGGGTGCTGCACAATGCCCTCCACGACTTCTCCGGCGTCGGCACGGGCCTGGTCGCCGTGATTGTCGCCACCGGCCTGGTCAACAGTTGGTTCCTGGTCGGACCCGCCCGCATTTCCGGCCTCTGGACCACACCCTATGGCCAACTGCTGTCGCTGAAGCTCGTGCTGTTCGTCAGCATGTTGGCGCTTGCCGCCGCCAACCGCTTCCGCCTGACGCCAGCGCTGGGCGCGGCTATCGACGGCGGCCAGGCAAGCGATCACGCGCTGGACGCTCTGCGCCGCAGCCTGCTCTTCGAGACCGCTCTCTCCATTCTGGTGCTGGGCCTGGTGGCCTGGCTCGGTACGCTGGCACCGGTCTCCGCCGGGTAGTCCCCACCTCGGTCGTTCAGGCGGCCCTAGAAGAAGCTCCGCACGCCGACCACGATGCTCTTGTCCTCGACACGCTCACCCAGGGTCCGGGCGTAGTCGGCGGTTCGGCCGACCTTTCGCTCCCAGGAGACGCCGATATAGGGCGCGAACTCGCGCCGGATCTCGTAGCGAAGGCGAAGACCGAGTTCGGCGTTCGACAGGCCTGCCCCCCTGCCCGCGGCGCGGTCGTCCTGGGCGGCGAAATTCAGCTCGGCGCGGGGCTGCAGGATCCAGCGGTTGGTCAGCCGGAGATCGTAGCTGCCCTCCAGCCGTCCGAGCAGATCGCCCTTGGTCGAGAGGAACGCCGCGCCCTCGACCTCGAACCAATAGGGCAGCAGGGTCTCGAAGCCGACGGTGGCATAGGTGCGTCCGCGCGGCTCGAAGTCCTGCCGCACGCCAACCTGGAGGTCGGTGTAGACGCCCACGGCGCGCGAATAGAGCGCCTGCAATTCCGCGCTCTCGACACCTTCACCTGAGGTCCCTTCGCCTTCGGTCTTCAGGACGAGGCGGTTGATGTCGCCGCCGAACCAGGCCTCGCCTTCCCAGCGATAGCCGTCAGCGCCCTTGCGCGCCTGGTGTTCGGCGAGGCTGGCCATCACCTTGGAGACGGGCATCGCGCCGTGCTCTTGCCGCAGTTGGGTCCGCGCCGCCAACATGGCTTCGGGAGAAAAGTAGCTGTCGGCCGCGTGGTCTGCGGGGGCCGCCGGCGGGGGCGTCTTTGGGACCTCGATCTCGCTCAGCAACCGTTGGCCGCCGGTGACGCCCGCCGTGGCCATTTCCGGCATGGCGGCATGATCCATGGGCGGCGTTCCGGGCGCCATTGTGTGCCCGGCGTGAGGGTCCGCCGCCGGCGTCTCAGGCGCGGCGGGCATCGTGTGGCCAGCGTGGGGGTCGGTCGCCGGCGTGGGAGCCGCCATGCTCATGCCGGGCATGTTCGAGTGATCCATCGGCTGCGCCAGGGCTGGCGCGGCCAGGACGAGCGGCGCGAGTCCGATCAGAGCGAGACGGTTCATGCCGCGCCTCCGGCGAGGGGGCGAACGCTGAACACCTGAAACATGCCGGCATGCATATGGTACAGCATGTGGCAGTGGAACGCCCAGTCTCCGGCGTCCGCGGTGAAGTCCCAGGACACCTTTCCCCCCGGCAACACCGTCACCGTATGCTTTCTCGGCCCATAGCCGGCCGGCGCATGGGTCAGCTCGAAGAAGTGGCCGTGCAGGTGTATGGGGTGGGCCATCATCGTGTCGTTGATCAAGGTCACCCGCACCCGCTCACCCGCCTCGAAGGCGTAGGGCTGGGTGGTCTCGCTGAACTTCAGACCGTCGAACCCCCACATGAACCGCTCCATGTTGCCGGTCAGGTGGATGTCCAGCGCGCGGGTCGGCGGGCGAAGGTCTGCGTTGGGGGTCAGGGCGAAGAGGTCCTTGTAGACCAGCACCCGGTGACCCACGCTTTCCAGGCCTTGACCAGGCTCGCCCGTGCGGTCGACCGGCAGGGGCGCAATCGACTGCACGCCAGGGCCCATCTTCACCTGCGGCGCAAACTGTGGGTCGCGCATGGACATCTCCATGCCGCCCATGTCGCCCATCACATCGGAGCCCCGCGGCTTTGGCGGCGCCATACCAGGCGTGGCGGCCATACCCGGCATCGCCGCCATCGCCGCCATGTCGTGGCCCATGGCGGCGTGGTCCATGCCGGCCATGGCGTCGCCGGATCCGGCT
This sequence comes from Phenylobacterium glaciei, assembly GCF_016772415.1. Classification (NCBI taxonomy): domain Bacteria; kingdom Pseudomonadati; phylum Pseudomonadota; class Alphaproteobacteria; order Caulobacterales; family Caulobacteraceae; genus Phenylobacterium; species Phenylobacterium glaciei. The sequence goes on along the minus strand of NZ_JAGSGD010000001.1, from coordinate 972,721 downwards.
GTGGCCGGAGCCTGCATGGCGCTCATGTCCATGCCCATGTCCTTCATGGTCGAGCGTGGCCGCGACCTCAGCGGTGGGACCGGCGCCGTCATGCCGGGCCGGGGCGCGAGGGTCGCGCGGCCCATCCCGGAGCGGTCCACCGCCTCGGCCACCAGAGTGAAGGCCTTGTCCTCTGTAGGCTGCACGATCACATCGTAGGTCTCGGCGTTGGCGATCTGGAACTCGTCCACCTCGACCGGTCGAACGTTTTGACCGTCCGCGGCCACGACGGTCATCTTCAGGCCCGGAATGCGCACGTTGAAGATCATTTGCGCCGCGGTGTTGATGAAGCGCAGGCGCACCCGTTCTCCTGGCGTGAACAGACCCGTCCAATTGTCCGCCGGGCCGTGGCCGTTGATGAGGAAGTTCAGGACCGCGCCGGTCACGTCTGAAATGTCTGTCGGGTCCATGAGCATCTTGGCCCACTCGGCCCGCTCCTGGAGCGTCTGGTCCTTGCCGGCGAGGAGACTGGCGACAGTCTGCTTCTGATAGTTGAAGGCCCCACTCTGCTGCTTCATTCGTTTGAAGATCAGGTGGGGGTGCATGAAGCTGTAATCCGAGAGCACGACGACGTGCTCTCGGTCGTAGGCCACGGGGTCGGGCTCGGCCGGGTCGATGATGATCGGCCCATAGTGCCCCTCGGCCTCCTGCAGGCCGGAATGGCTGTGGTACCAGTAGGTGCCTGACTGCTTGAGCGGGAACTCGTAGACAAAGGTTTGGCCGGGCTTGATGCCGGGGAAGGTGACGCCTGGCACGCCATCCATCTGGAAAGGCACCAGAAGACCGTGCCAGTGGATGGAGGTGTCCTCGTGGAGGTTGTTGGTCACGGAAAGGCGAACCGTCTGCCCCTCCCTGAAGCGCAGCAGGGGCCCCGGGACAGTTCCGTTGATCGTCACGGCGTGTCCGGTCCGGCCGTCCACCTTCAGTTCTGAATGCCCGATGCGCAGATCTACATTGGGACCCATCAGGGTTGGCAGAGCTGGCGCGGCCCCGGGCGTCGCGCTCTGCGCCCACCCGGGCAGCAGAGAACTGAGCGCCAGGCCGCCGCCGATCACGCTGGCGCCGCGCAACAGCTGTCGGCGATCAAAATCCTTCATGACGGTCCGAGATCCCATGAGCACAGGTGTCGCCGGCCGGCGCACTGCGAGGAGTACGCACAAGGCAGGCAATTGCCCTCATGACACGCGCCGAAAAGCGAATGTCGCCGTCGAGATGGGCAGAACCACGCTCAAAGCCTGGCGGCCCGGAGCCGCAGGGCGTTTGTGATCACGCTCACCGACGACAACGCCATGGCCGCAGCGGCGATCTGGGGCGACAGCAGCCAACCGAACACCGGATAGAGCACGCCTGCCGCGATCGGGACTCCGGCCACGTTGTAGATGAAGGCGAACACCAGATTCTGGCGGATGTTGCGCATCACCATGCGCGACAGGCGCCTGGCGCGCACCAGGCCCTGCAGATCGCCCTTCAGCAGGGTCACCCCCGCGCTCTCGATCGCCACGTCCGACCCAGCGCCCATGGCGACGCCAATGTCGGCGGCGGCCAGCGCCGGCGCGTCATTGACCCCATCACCGGCCATTGCCACGACCCGGCCTTCGGCGCGCAGTTTCTGCACCACCTTGGCCTTGTCCTGCGGCAGCACCTCTGCCTCAACCTCCTCGATGCCCAGCTTCCTGGCGACGGCGATCGCCGTCGTGCGGTTGTCGCCGGTCATCATCACCAGCCGGACCCCATCAGCAAGCAGCGCCCGCACCGCGTCCGGCGTGGTCGGCTTGATCGGGTCGGCGATCCCGAGGACGCCGGCCAGTCGTCCGTCGATCGCGGCGAAGACGGCCGTCGTCCCATCCTGACGCAGCGCTTCAGCCTCAGCTAGCAACGGGCCCAGATCGACGCCCTGCTCGGCCATCAGCGGCGCGCCACCGAGCACGACCTTCTTGCCGTCCACAGTGCCGATCACCCCTCGGCCAACTGGAGAGTCGAAGTCAGCGGCCTCCGAAAGCGAGAGGCCACGGTCCTTGGCCGCCCGCAGCACCGCGTCGGCGAGCGGGTGCTCGCTGCCGCGTTCAAGGCTGGCCGCGAGCCTTAGAAGCTCGCCCTCCTCGATACCCGCGACCGTCTTGATGGCGGTGACCGCCGGTCGCCCCTCGGTGAGGGTGCCGGTCTTGTCGATCACCAGGGTATCGACCTTCTCAAAGCGCTCGAGGGCTTCGGCGTTCTTGATCAGCACCCCCTCGCGGGCGCCGCGGCCGACACCGACCATGATCGACATGGGCGTCGCCAGGCCGAGCGCGCAGGGGCAAGCGATGATCAGCACCGACACCGCCGCCACCAGAGCATAGGCGAAGCGAGGTTCGGGACCGACCAGCGCCCAGATCAGACCTGCCAGCAGCGCGACGGCGATGACCGCGGGCACGAACCAGCCCGCCACGGTGTCCGCCAGTCGCTGGATCGGGGCTCGGCTACGCTGCGCCTCGGCGACCATCTGGACGATGCGCGACAACAGCGTGTCGGCGCCCACCTTCTCGGCCCGCATGATGAATGAGCCCGTCTTGTTCAGGGACCCGGCGATGACCTTGCCTTCGGCCTCCTTGGTCACCGGCATGGACTCCCCGGTGACCAGGGACTCATCGATCGACGCCCGCCCTTCGACAAGGGCGCCGTCCACGGGGATTTTCTCGCCAGGTCGCACGCGAAGACGGTCCCCGACCTGGATCAGGTCAAGGGTGACCTCCTCGTCGGTTCCATCCTCGCGGATACGGCGCGCGGTCTTCGGCGCGAGGTTGAGCAGGGCCTTGATCGCGCCGGAGGTCTGCTCCCGGGCGCGAAGCTCGAGCACCTGGCCCAGCAACACCAGCACGGTGATGACCGCCGCCGCCTCGAAATAGACCGGCACGGCGCCCGACATGTCCCGGAAGGCGGGCGGGAACAGTCCGGGCGCCAGCACCGCGGCCACGCTGTAGATCCAGGCGACACCGACCCCCATGGCGATCAGCGTGAACATGTTCAGATGACGCGTGACGAGCGACGTCCAACCGCGCTGGAAGAAGGGCCAGCCGGCCCACAGCACCACCGGCGTGGCCAGCGCGAACTGAATCCAGTGTGATGTGTGCGAGCTGACCAATCCCATCAGGCCCGGGAGGTGCCCGCCCATCTCCAGAACAAAAACTGGCACGGCCAGCACCAAGCCGATCCAGAAGCGCCGGCTCATATCGGCCAGTTCCGGATTTGGACCGCTGTCGGCGGTGATCGTTTCCGGCTCCAGGGCCATGCCGCAGATCGGGCAGGACCCTGGGCCGGGCTGGCGGATCTGCGGATGCATCGGGCAGGTGTAGATCGCGCCGGGGTTCGCCGGCGGCTCCGAGGCGGCGGCCGTTGGCTCAAGGTAACGGACCGGATCAGCCTGGAACTTGGTGCGGCATCCGGCGGAGCAGAAGTGGAAGTCGTGCCCGCCATGCTCGGCGTGGTGCGGCGTCGTCAAAGGATCGACCGTCATCCCACACACCGGATCGATCACCTTCGAGGCCGGTTCAGCGGATTGGGGGTGCGCGTGGTGTTGATGATCGGAACTCATCGCAAGCCTCGTTTCTGGACGCCTGTCCCGGCGTTGAGGGACACCTATATACCTCTACGGGGTATTTCAACCCATGCCCACAGGGGGTATATGTGGAACGCACGGAGGACTGACATTGATCCAGGACAACAAACCCAAGCTGCTGAACCGACTGAACCGGATCGAGGGTCAGGTGCGCGGCATCTCACGCATGGTCGACGATGACCGCTACTGCATCGACGTCCTGACCCAGATCCAGGCCGTACGCGCGGCGCTGGCGAAGGTGGAAAGCGAGATGCTGAAAGCCCACCTCGACCACTGCATCGAGAGCGCCATTGTCAGCGGCGACACCGAGCAGCAGCGCCAGAAGGCGTCTGAGTTGATCGCCCTGCTGGAGCGGACCCGCTGAGCTTTGTCAGCGCGGGGCTAGCAGCCCGACTTTCTTCCGCGTCCCGATCCGGCTTGCGGGATCAGGGTCATGTCTTTCGTATAGTCAGTAGGCTGCGGCAAAGGACACTGCGATGCGGGACGACCTGGACCATCTGATATCGCGTTTGGCGGACGCCAGGCCGGACCGGTCACTGGACGGATTCGAGCATGTCGTTCTGCAAGGCGTTGCGAGGCGACGCGACGACATTCAGGCCGCGCGAGCCCTGGCCCCCATCCGGGTGGCTTCCATCGGCGTGGCGCTCGCGATCGGCGTGACGACAGGCGGCATGGCCGCGGCGAGCACACTCACCCAACCACCGCAGATCAGCCCATTCTCGACGGTGGCGCATCTCGCGCCCTCTACCCTGCTTGAGGGTGAGTGATGGGGGCTACGCGCGGCCTGCTGCTCACCATCGCCCTTTCTGTAGCCGCAGCGGCGGCGGGGGCTTGGGGCGGAGCGCGCTACGTGGTCGGCCAGATGCATCACCCCGCATCGCTTCACCAGACGATGCACGAGAGCCTCAACCTGACGACAGAGCAAGACCGGCGGATCGGGGGCCTGGAGCGCGACTATGCCGTCCGCCGCCATGCGCTCGAAGCCGAAATGCGGGCAGCGAACGCTGATCTTGCTCAGGCCATTCAGGCGGGCCACGCCTATACGCCAGCCGTGCAGCAGGCGATCGACCGATCTCACCACGCGATGAGCGAGCTGCAGAAGCAGAGCATCCTGCACGTGCTGGCGATGCGTCAGGTTCTCACCTCCGAACAGACCGCACGTTTCGACGACACAGTCGCAAAGGCGCTGACCGAAGACCCGTCGTGAGCGACGCGACGGATCGATCCGATGCGGAGCTGGCGACAGCGGCTGCGACGGGAGATGAGCGCGCCTATGCGATCTTGGTCGGCCGCCACAAGGAGCCCTTGTATCGGCTTCTCCGGCGCTATCTGGGAGACGCCGACGAAGCCTATGAAGCAGCGCACGAGGCGTTCATAGCGGCGTGGAGCGCTTTGGCGCGCTATGACCCGGGGCGTCCCTTTGGGGTCTGGCTGCGGACCATCGCCATCAACAAGGCCCGCGATCGTGGTCGTCGGATCGCCGTGCGGCGATTGATCTTTGGATCTCGGTCCTTTGAAGACAGCGAGGCGCAGGTCCGCCCGGACGCAGCCCTCTCAGCCGACGAGGCGATGATCGAGCAGGAACAGCTCGCCGAACTGGATCGCGCCATCGCCCGCCTGCCCTTGGCCCTTCGAGCGCCGCTGATCCTGACGGCGATCGAAGGCCGTCCTCAGCAGGAAGCCGGCGAAATCCTCGGGATCAGCGCCAAGAGCGTCGAGACCCGCGTCTACCGCGCGCGCAAGCTCCTCGCACAGACCCTCGACGGCGGCCTGCGATCAGCTGGGTTGGCGCCAAGGACGCTGGTCAGGTAACGAAGACCGGTGCGAAGCCACCGCCGGGCGTCCTGAAATTCGTGGTCTGGCCTTGATAGACCCGCGCCGCGGTCAGGAGCGGCGATACCTTGTAGGTATAGAGGCGCACGTCGAGCTTGAGCGCATTGACCTCCCCGTCGATCCTGATCCGACGTTCGCTCGGCGCCCCCCTGGAATGCGGAGCTACTCATGCCTCTGACTATAAGCCCCTGGAACCGCACCAAGTGCACGTCGGCAATCGGCCTCTGCGGGCTTTTCGCCGCTGTCGTGATGATCGCGGCCGGAACTGCGGCCGTGGCCCATCCGGCAGGCCAGGCCAAACCTGCAGCATTGTCGCAGCCCACCTTCGACCCATCCGCCGCCGAGGTCGTGGACGCCTTCCACGCCGCGCTTGAGCGGGGCGACACAACAGCAGCGGCCGGGTACCTCTCCGACGCCCTCGTCGTCTTCGAGGAGGGCGAGGCCGAGCGATCAAAAGCGGAGTACGCCGGTCACCACCTCCCCGCCGACGCCGTGTTCGCCAAGGCGGTGGGCTCGCATATGACCGGCCGAAGCGGCGGCGTCAGCGGTGATGTGGCGTGGGTCGCCAGCGAAGGGCGAACGCAGGGCCGCTACCAGGAACGCGACATTGACCAGATCACCACCGAGACGATGGTGCTACGGCGGGTGTCCGGCGCTTGGAAAATCGTCCACGTACATTGGTCATCACGGGCGGCTAAGCCGAAGCCATAAGTGGCCGGAACAGAGCCGGGACCTTTGACGTTGGTGCGGGACCGGCACGTCCGGATTCCCCAACGCCACCCTGCGCGCAGCCCTCCCCGCGCCTTGGTTCAGACCGCCAGAGACACCATGCTGATCCGCGCCGGCTACCGCATCGGGTTTGATTGCCTGAACCCCATGCCGATCCACCTGCTGCTGAGCGTCCATCCGGACCGGCGCGATGACCTCGTGACCGAGGACAAGCTGCATACCAACCCTCAAGCCGAGATCACCCGTGAACGCGATGCGCTCGGGAACCTCTCCACCCGGGTCCAGGCGCCCGGCGGCCCAATCACCTTCTCCGCCGAGTTCGTGGTGCGCGACAGCGGTTTGCCCGACCGCCAGGCGCCAGGCGCCTGTCAGCTCCCGGTGGCCGCCCTGCCGGTTGACGCCCTGCCCTATCTGCTGCCCAGCCGCTATTGCGAGACCGATCGGCTTGGCGACCTGGCCTGGCGCCTGTTTGGCGGGGTCACGCCGGGCTGGTCCCGGGTGCAGGCCATCTGCGACTATGTCCACGACCGCATCACCTTCGGCTACCACAACGCCCGCCCGACCCGCACCGCGGCTGAGGGCCACGAGGAACAGGTGGGGGTGTGCCGCGACTTCGCGCACCTGGCGGTCACCCTGTGCCGCGCGATGAACATCCCGGCCCGCTACTGCACGGGCTATCTCGGCGACATCGGCGTGCCGAAGGTCGCCGCCCCGATGGACTTCAGCGCCTGGTTCGAAGCCTTCCTGGACGGTGAATGGCACACCTTCGACGCCCGGCATAATTTCCCCCGGATCGGCCGCATCGTGGTCGCGCGCGGCCGCGACGCCGCCGACGTGGCGATCACCCACACCTTCGGCCAAGCCATCCTGACCCGGTTCGAGGTGATCACCGAAGAGGTGCAGGCGGCCACCGAGACCAGCACTTTGGACGCGCGGATGGCCACCGCCTGAAATCCCAACGCAACCCGGCTGCGGCTTTTTTGCGCCGCCGGCGCCGGGGCGGACCGGCGGAGGGCAGCCCCGCATCGCCTGGGCCTGGGCCGCGGTAAAGTTCCCGACAAGCCGCCCGTGGTGGGCTAAGTCTGGATGGCCGTCGCCAAGAGGAGACCAACCTGTCGGTCATCGCCGCGCTGAACCATGTCACCCGGTACCGCTACGACCAGCCGGTCGAGCTCGGCCCGCATGTCGTGCGCCTGCGCCCTGCGCCCCACACCCGCACGTCGATCACCAGCTATTCGATGAAGATCACGCCGGCGGCGCACTTCATCAACTGGCAGCAGGATCCGCACGGCAACTGGCTGGCGCGCATCGTCTTCCCCGAGCCCACCCGCGAGTGCAGCATCGAGGTGGATCTCACCGCCGAGATGACGGTGGTCAATCCCTTCGACTTCTTCACCGAACCCTATGCCGAGACTCTGCCCTTCGCCTATCCGCCGGACCTCGCCCAGGACCTGGCGCCCTATCTGGTGGCCGATGACGGCGGGCCGCTGCTGGACGCCGAGGTCGCCGATCTGCGCCCGGCGGGCCAGGGCACGGTCAACTTCATCGTCGGGCTGAACGCCAAGATCCAGCGTGCGGTGTCCTATGTGGTGCGCATGGAGCCCGGGGTGCAGAGCCCCGACGCCACCCTGTCCCTAGGCTCGGGCTCCTGCCGTGACAGCGCCTGGCTGCTGGTCCAGGTCCTGCGCCGCCTGGGCCTGGCCGCACGGTTCGTCTCCGGCTATCTGCTGCAACTGAAGGCCGACATTGATCCCGTGGCGGGGCCGATCGGAACCCAGACCGACTTCACCGACCTGCACGCCTGGGCCGAGGTCTATATTCCCGGCGCCGGCTGGATCGGGCTGGACGCCACCTCGGGCCTGCTGACCGGAGAGGGCCACATCCCGCTAGCGGCCTCGCCGCACTACAATTCCGCCGCGGCGATCACCGGCGGCGCCAGCCGCCCCGCCGACCATTTCGACTTCTCCATGACCGTCACCCGGCTGGTGGAGCCGATCCGCATCACCCGGCCCTTCGAAGAGGTGGACTGGGCCGCCCTCGACGCCCTGGGCGACCGGGTGGAGGCCGACCTGCAGGGCCAGGACGTGCGCCTGACCATGGGTGGGGAACCGACCTTCGTCTCCATCGACGACTTCGAGTCCGCCGAATGGAACATCGACGCCTCGGGCCCCACCAAGCCGATCATCGCCGAGCAGATGCTGCGGCGCCTGCGCAACCGGTTCGGCGTCGGCGGCCTGATCCATCATGGCCAGGGCAAGTGGTATCCGGGCGAGCCCCTGCCCCGCTGGGCGCTGGGTCTTTACTGGCGGCGCGACGGCCTGCCGGTGTGGCGCGGTGAGCCGGAGCTGCCGGGCGAACGGCCGCGCGCGGCCTCGGTGGCCGACGCCCGCAAGCTGATCCAGAGCCTGGCGTCGCGGCTGGGGATCGATCCGGGCCTGGTCTTGCCAGCCCGCGAGGACCCACTGCTGGGGATCAAGACCGAGGCGGACCTGCCGGCCAATATCGAGGTGGCCGACGCCGACCTCGACGGGACAGACGCCCGGGCCAGCCTGCGCCGGACGCTGGAGGGCGGGCTCTCCAAGACCGTGGGCTATGTGCTGCCGCTGCGCCGCGCCGTCACCGAGGCCGAGGGTGGGGGCTGGCTGAGCGAGCCCTGGGTGTTCCGGCGCGAGCGGCTCTACCTGATCGGCGGCGACTCGCCGATGGGCCTGCGGCTGCCCCTGGGCAGCCTGCCGGCGGTGACGCCGGAGGACTATCCGAACATTATTCCGGTGGACCCCTACGAGGCGCGGGGCCCGCTGCCCGACTACGCGTCCCTCGATCTGCCGGACGCGGTTCCGCCTGCGCCCGCGGGCGAGGGGAAGGCGCCGATCGTGCGCACCGCCATCACCATTGAGCCCCGGGGCGGCCACCTCTATGTGTTCATGCCCCCGGTGGCGCGGGCGGAGGACTATCTCGAACTCCTGGCCCAGCTGGACGCGGCGGCTGGCGATATCTCCGTGCGGATCGAGGGCTATTCGCCCCCCGCCGACCCGCGCATGGACGTGCTGAAGGTCACCCCCGATCCCGGGGTCATTGAGGTCAACGTCCAGCCAGCCACCACCTGGCGCGAAGCAGTGGACATCACCACTGGGGTCTATGAGGACGCCCGCGCCTGTCGCCTGGGCGCCGACAAGTTCATGACCGATGGGCGGCACGCCGGCACTGGCGGCGGCGCCCATGTCGTGGTGGGCGGAGCCTCCCCGGAAGACTCGCCCTTCCTGCGGCGACCCGACGTGCTGAAGAGCCTGCTGATCTACTGGCAGCGCCATCCGGCTCTGTCCTACCTGTTCTCGGGCCTGTTCGTGGGGCCCACCAGCCAGGCGCCGCGGATCGACGAGGCGCGACACGACGCCCTCTACGAACTGGACATCGCGCTGGCCGCCATCCCCGCGCCAGGCAAGAAGACGCCGGCGCCCTGGCTCGTGGACCGGCTGCTGCGCAACCTGCTCACCGACGTGGGCGGCAACACCCACCGCACCGAAATCTGCATCGACAAGCTCTATTCCCCCGACGGTCCCACCGGCCGGCTGGGGCTGCTGGAGTTCCGCGGCTTCGAGATGCCGCCGGACGCCCGGATGAGCCTGGCCCAGCACCTGCTGATCCGCGCCCTGATCGCCTGGTTCTGGCGCGAGCCCCAGGCCGGCCGCCTGGTGCGGTGGGGCACGGCCCTGCACGACCGGTTCATGTTGCCCCACTTCGTCTGGAGCGACTTCCAAGAGGTGTTGGCCGACCTCAACCGGGCCGGCTACGCCTTCGATCCGCGTTGGTACGAGGCCCAGCGGGCCTTCCGCTTCCCGGTGCACGGGCAGGTCCAGTATGGCGATGTCAGCCTGGAACTCCGCCACGCGCTGGAGCCCTGGCACGTGATGGGCGAGGAAGGCTCCGGGTCCGGCACGGTGCGGTTCGTCGACTCCTCGGTGGAGCGGTTGCAGGTCATGGCCGACGGGTTCGTCCCCGAGCGGCACATCATCACCTGCAACGGTCGCGCCCTGCCGATGACACCCACCGGCGTTTCGCTGCAGGCTGTGGCCGGGGTTCGCTACAAGGCCTGGAAGCTGCGCAGCGGGTTGCACCCCACCCTGCCGGTGAACGCGCCGCTGACCTTCGACATTCTCGACCGGGCCAACAACCGGTCTCTGGGGGGCTGCGTCTATCACGTGGCTCATCCGGGCGGGCGCAACTATGATAGCTTCCCGGTCAACGCCTATGAGGCCCAGGCCCGCCGCCGGGCGCGCTTCGAGACGCAGGGTCACAGCCCCGGCGTCAGACGCCTGCCGGCCGACGAACGGAGCGACGAGTTTCCCATGACCCTGGATCTGAGGAAGCCGGTTGGCCGCTGACACCACCACGGCCGGACGACGGCAGGCGCATCTGGAGCCCAACGCCGCACGGCGCCTGTCGGGCTGGCTGAAGGGTTACAAGCCCCTCGCCGGCATTCCGGATGAGCTATTCGACGCCCTGGGCCGGCCCCGCGACCACTGGCTGAGCCTGCTGGGGGATTTCGCGGAGTATCCCGAGGGCGAGTTCACCAGCCGATTCGGCCTGGCCACCCGGCACATCCGCGATACCGGGGTGTCGTACCGGATCTATGGGGAGGAGAGCGAACGCAGCTGGCCGCTCAATCCCCTGCCGCTGATCCTGGGTCAGAAGGAATGGGCGCAGATCGCCCGGGGGGTGGAGCAGCGGGCGACCCTGATGGAAGCGCTGCTGGGCGACCTCTATGGCGAGGCCAAGCTGGTAGCCGATGGATCGCTGCCGGCCGCCGCCCTGACCGGCAGCGTCGATTTCGTGCGCGCCATGCGGGGCGTCAGCCCCCCCGGTGGCCGTCACCTGCAGATCTATGCCGCCGACCTTGGCCGGGGTCCCGACGGCCGCTGGTGGGTGTTGGACGACCGCACCCAGGCCCCGTCGGGGGCCGGCTACGCCCTGGAGAACCGGCTGGTTTTGAGCCGCGCCTATCCCAGCCTCTACAACGCCATGAACGTCGAGCGCCTGGCGCCCTTCTTCGACGGGTTCCGGCGCGGGCTGGCGGCGGCGGCCGACCGCACCGATCCGCGCATCTGCCTGCTCAGCCCCGGCCCGTTCAGCGAAACCTATTTCGAGCAGGCGCACCTGGCCCGCTATCTGGGCTTCCTGCTGGTGGAGGGCGACGACCTCGTGGCCCGGGACGGGCGGGTCTATGTGCGCACCATCGCCGGGCTGAAGCGGGCCGACGTGATCCTGCGCCGGGTCGACGCCGACTTCCTCGATCCCCTGGAGCTCAACAGCGCCTCGCGCCTGGGCACACCGGGCATGCTGGAGGCGATCCGGACCGGCGGGGTGGTGGTGCTGAACATGCCGGGCTCCGGCGTGGCGGAGTCAAAGGCCCTGCTGGGCTTCATGCCGATGCTGAGCCGCAAGCTCCTGGGCGAGGAGCTTCGGCTGCCCAACGTGGCCACCTGGTGGTGCGGCCAGCGCAACGAGCGCGAGATGGTCGAGGCCAACCTCCACCGCCTGGCCATCGCCCCGGCCTTCAATTCGCGCCTCGACCCCGGAGGGCTGTCGCGGCCGCAACTGATCGCCGACATGGCGCCGGAGGCCCGGGCCACCCTCCTGGCCCAGCTTCGCGACCGCCCGGGCGACTTTGTCGGCCAGGAGGTGGTGCGGCTTTCCACCATGCCGGTGCTGCGCGACGGCAAGCTCGAGCCAGCCCCCTTCGTCCTGCGGGTCTACGCGGCCTGGACGCCCGAGGGCTGGAAGGTGATGCCCGGCGGCTTCTGCCGCACGTCGGAACGCCTGGACGTGCGCGCCATCTCCATGGGCGAGGACGCGCGCACCGCCGACGTCTGGGTGATCGACGACAAGCCGGTGGAGCGCATGACGCTCATGGCCAGCAAGGAAGAGGTCAAGGTCCGCCGGATCCTGGGACACCTGCCCAGCCGCGCCGCCGACAACCTTTTCTGGCTGGGCCGCTATCTTGAGCGCGCGGAGGCTACGCTGCGCCTGGCCCGCAGCCTCTGCACCAGCCTGATGGATTCCGAGACCGCCCTGCACACCACCGGCGAGACCCTGGCCTGCCTTCAAAAACTGCTCATCGAGTGGGGCGCCTTGGACGAGGAGGCCCTGGGGGTCCGCGCCCTCGACGCCGCCCGTAACGCCCTGCATGACCAGAAGGCCTATGGGTCGGTGATCTATCTGGTGCGCGCCGCCCAGCGCGCCGCCGCCAGCATGCGCGAGCGGCTGTCGGTGGACTTCTGGGCCTTGCTGCTGACCCTGGAAAAGGAGCTCGCCGAGGGCGCCCAGACCCCGCTGTCGGAGGCCGAGGCCCTGCAGCAGATCGAAAGCGCCCTGCAACTCGTGGCCGCGCTCTCCGGCCTGTCCCAGGAGAACATGAACCGGGTGGCCGGCTGGCGGTTCCTCGACATGGGCCGCCGCATCGAGCGGGGGATCAACACCTGCCGCCTAGCCCGGATGCTGGCCCCTGACGCCGCCACCACCGACGACCTGGACCTGCTGCTGGACCTGGCCGACAGCCAGATCACCTATCGGGCCCGCTATCTGGTGGGCCTGGCCCTGACCCCCGTGCGGGACATGCTGCTTCTGGACCCCTACAACACCCGGTCCCTGGCCTTCCAGGCGCAGACCCTCAAGGACCATCTCGCGGTCCTGCCCTCCTTGCTGGAGGACGGCATGCTGGAGGAGCCCAGCCGCATCCTGCTGCCGCTGGCCACCGAGATCGAGACCGCCGACGCCCGCGACCTCACCACCGCCAGGATGCTGGCCTTCGAACGGGCGCTGATGGACCTCTCCGGCGCGGTGGCCGACCGCTATTTCCTGCAGGGCGCCAACGCGGTCCCCACCCTGAAGCTATCGGCGCTGGCGTGATCTACGGCCTGCGCCACCGCACCACCTACACCTACGAGGCGCCGGTCACCTTCGCCCGCTGCGTGCTGCGCCTGACCCCGCAGTCCTCGTCGTCGCAGACCGTGCTGCGCAGCAACGTGTCGGTCACGCCTAGGCCCTCGGCCAGCCATGAAGGGATCGGTCCCTTCGGCGAGAAAACCCTGACCGTGGTCATCGACAAGCCGCATCACGAACTGATCATCGAGGGCCGGTCCAGGGTCGACGTCCACGCCCCGCCCCTGCCCGATCCGGGCGCCAGCCCCGCCTGGACCCAGATCCGGGACCAGGCCTACCAGAGCCGCGCCCTCACCCCCGACGGCCCCGCCACCTACCTCTACCCGACCCGGCGCACCCCCATCACGCCGCCGATTACCGACTATGCCCGCCAGAGCTTCGCCGCCGGCCGGCCCATCCTTGAGGCCGCCGCCGAGCTGATGACGCGGATCCACGGCGACTTCGTCTATGACCCGGAGGCCACGACGGTCTCCACCCCCGCCCCCGAGGCCTTCGCCGCCCGCCACGGGGTCTGCCAGGACTTCGCCCACATCATGATCGCCGGCTTGCGGGGCCTGGGCCTGCCGGCGGCCTATGTCAGCGGCTATCTCAGGACGACCCCGCCCCCCGGCCGTCCCCGGCTCGAGGGCGCCGACGCCACCCACGCCTGGGTGTCGCTCTGGTGCGGCGCGGACGGCTGGATCGGCCTGGACCCCACCAACGCGCTGCTGGTTCAGAACGACCACATCGTGCTGGCGGTCGGCCGCGACTATTCCGACGTCGCCCCGATCGACGGCATCATCCTCGCCCCAGGAGTCCAGACCCTGAAGGTCGAGGTCGACGTCGCGCCGGAAGCTGAGCCCGCCACGCCCGTCCCCGCCACCTGAGCCGACGGCGCCCACCCAGATTTCTCCAAGTTGACCCCCTCCTGGAGACGGCTCAGCGTCCTGTCGCGAGGTTTGCCGGGAGGGCGGGATGAGACGGGCGGTCCTGGGGGCGCTGGGCGCCCTGGCGATAGGCGGACAGGCCCTGGCCTTCGGCACCATCGGATCCCTGGGCCAGAGCACCGAACACGAGCAGATCACCCGCCGGGCCCTGGCCTGCGGCGCCATAACGCCCTGCATCGAGCCCCTGACCCTGGACGAGCTGGCCGGCAAGCCGGGGACCTTCGGCGCGGTCGGGTACCCGGACGGCAGCACCGTCTTCCTCACCCCCCGGGCCCATTGCGACAATGGCGATCATGCCACCTTCCCGGGCTATCCGAGGACGGTGGCCCAGGGCAATCAAGCCCTGCTGGACTGCCGCGCCTGGATGGCCAACCGGATGGACGAGGCCGTGACCGACGCCGGCCGGCTGCTGGACTCGGCGGGCCGCATCCGGGCCGGCCAGGTCACCCTGGACTGCACCTTCGCCGGCGACATGAAGGGCCGCGCCAAATGCGACGTGCTGCAGGACCTGGGCATCGTCTTCCACGCCGCCCAGGACTTCTACGCTCACTCCAACTGGGTCGACCGGCTGAGCCCGCCCTACTCCCCCACCAATCCGCCGGGGATGGGACAGAGCGGCCCCGCGCCGTTCATCCATCTGCGCAGCCTGCCGCCCGTGCCGCCGCAACTGATCAGCGGCTGCTACGACATCCCGGAGAGCAAGTGCGGCGACCGCATCCGCCATGAGGCCCTGAACAAGGACAAGGGCCCGATCGGGGTCGCCATCGGCGCCGGGACCACGACGCGGGGCGCCCAGAACGGGAACTTCCAGCGCGCGGTGGCGGCCGCCACCGCCGACACCCAGGACAAGTGGGGCCTGCTGCGCGAGCGGCTGGCCGCCCGCTATGGCCCCCAGCGCGCCGCCCTGATGGCCTGCGCCATCGCCAAGGACGATCCCGTCCGCGACTGCTGAGCCCTCAGCCCCTATATCGGAGCAGCGCGGCCCCCCGCGCCAGGGAGCAGAGTCGTTTGTCGAGCCGGTTTGGCCTGGAGATCCGCGCGGCCGACAATGTCGATGCGCCGGGCGTGGCCGAGCTGATGGCGGCCTCGGGCCTGCCTGCCAATCCCGTCGCCATCGCCGCGCGGCTGGAGCGCCTGAGGGCCGAGCGCGCCACCGTCCTGCTGGCCGTTGAATGGGGACCGCCCAGTGGCCTGATCATCTTCCATCCCCGCCAGACCCTGCTGGCCGACCTGCCCATCGCCTTCGTCAGCACGCTGTTGGTCGGCCCCGACGCGCGTCGTAAGGGCATCGGCCGCACCCTGCTGAAATCGGCCTCCCAGGCCGCCCGCAGCGCCGGCTGCGGCGAGCTGCATCTGTCGGCGCCCCCGGAGGCCGACAGTCTACGGGCCTTCTGCCAGGCCACGGGTTTCGCCGAGCAGGACAGCGGGTTTGTTCGCGCGTTGCGGAAACAGCGAACAGCCTAGATCGCCCGGGCGCGGCCCTCCCAGTAGGGCGCGCGGACCTTGTTGCGCTGGATCTTGCCGGCTTCCGAGCGCGGCAGGCTGGTGGCGAAGTCGATCTGGCGGGGGATCTTGAACTTGGCCAGATTGGCATGGGCGAAGGCCAGGATCTCCTGCTTCAGCGCCTCGGTCGGCTCATAGCCGGCCTTCAGCTGGATCACCGCCCGCACCTCCTCGCCGCGCTCGTCGTGCGGCACGCCGACGGTGCAGGTGTCCTCCACGGCGGGATGCTTGATCAGCTCGTTGTCGACTTCCTGCGGATAGATGTTCACGCCGCCGGCGATGATCGTCTCGGCGTTGCGGCCGGTGAGGAACAGGTAGTCGTCCTCATCGAAATAGCCGATGTCGCCCATGGTGAAGTAGCCGTCGCGGCGGTTGGCCTGTGTCTTGTCGTCGTCCTTGAAGTAGTCAAAACCCCCCTGGATATCGAGGCGCATATAGATGGCGCCGGCCACTCCGGTGGGGCACTCGTTCCCCGCCTCGTCGATGATGCGCGCGGCGTGCGGCGCGGGGCGCTTGCCCACCGTGCCGGGCTTCCGCAGCCACTCCTCCGAGCTGACCACGAAGCCGACGCCGCCCTCGGAGCCCGCATAGTATTCGTTCAGCACCGGGCCCCACCAGGCGATGATCGCCTGCTTCACCTCCGGCGGGCAGGGCGCGGCGCCGTGGGTGATCTTGCGCAGCGAGCTGAGATCGTAGCGCTGGCGAACCTCCTCCGGCAGGGCCAGCAGGCGCTGGAACATGATCGGCACGAAGTGGCCGCGCGTGATCTTGAAGTCCTCGATCGTCTTGAGGACCAGCTCTGAATCCCACTTGTCCATCAGCACCGTCGGCACCCCGTTGGTCAGCGCCCGGCGCACGTCCCCCGCAAGGGGGGCGGCGTGATAGGCGGGGCCGGTGCAGAGGTGGACGTCGGTCTCCCGGTCATAGGTCTTGTCATAGCCCGGCACGACGGCCTGGGGCTTGTGCACCCCTTTCGGCCGCCCCGTGGTGCCCGACGAATAGAGCATGGTGTAGCCGCGGATCGGGTCCTCGATGTCGGCGGCCGAGAACTGCGCCAGGGCCACCTCGTAGCCGACGAAGCCGGGCAGATCCCCGCCAATGGCCACCTTCAGCTTCAAGTTCGGGCACTGGTCGGCGGCGGCCTTCGCCGTGGCCACATCGGCGTCGGCGAACAGCGCCTTGGCCTCGCAATTGTCGATGATGTAGGCGATCTCGTCGGCGGTGAGGTGCCAGTTCACCGGGCTCATCCGAACCCCCACCCGCAGAGCTCCGAACAGCACGTCGGCGAACTCAACCCGGTTGGAGCACAGCAGCGCGACGGAGTCGCCCGGACCCAGCCCCTGTTCTCTCAACAGGCAGGCGATGCGGTTGGCGTTGGCGTTGAGGTCGCCGAAGGTGCGCGTGCGGCCGTTCAACTCGTGGACGGCGAGCTTGTCGGGCTGCAGTTGCGCCCAGACGGCCGGGGCCATGCCCGCATCGATCGCCGCGTTCAGACGCGCTTCCAGATCGCCAACCGAAGCCTGGCTCATGTCTCTCTCCCCGTCCGGCTTTGAGCAGCCGGTTCTGGGACATCTTCGGAAACCCGCCGCGCTGACGCAACGGCAATCCGCTCTGGGCCACGCGGAGGTGGTCCTGGCCGCAACCTGCCGTTGGGGAGAAACCGGCGCCGCCCGGCAAAACCTGCCTCGATGCGGATTGCTTTGATGAAGACCAACTATCTGATTACGAAGGCAATTTTCGAGCTCCGGAAGGCAGGCACAGCCCTTGCACATACGGTTAACGGGCGCGAGTTGGCGTCCGCGTGAAGGCCCGCATGGACCACCCGTTCGCCAGTGATGATCTGACCGCCCGCCTGGGTGCGTCTCATCCTGCCCCCCTGTCGGGGTCGGCGCGATGATCTCGCCCATCACCTCCTACAGCCCGGCCCAGATCGCCGGCCTGTCGCGGCAGGAGCTGGAGTCCCTGACGCGTGCCGACATGGCCGCCCTGAACTTCAGCCAGATCGGCGCGCTCACCACCACCGAAATCGAGGCCCTGGCCGGCACCCAGTTGCAGGCGCTGTCCACCAAGCAGGTCACCGCCCTGGCGGCCACCCAGATTCGGGCGCTCACCACCAGCCAGATCGTGTTCAGCGCCGCCCAGCTCGCGGCCTTCAACGCCACCCAGGTCCAGGGCTTCGAGCCCGAGGACATCGCCGCCCTCACCACGACCCAGATCAAGGGCCTCACCGCCTCCGAGCTGACGGCGATGACCGCCGACCAGATCGACGCCTTCTCCGCGACCCAGATCGCCGCGATGAGCGCCACCCAGATCAGGGGCTTCACCGCCACCGAGGTCGCGGGCCTGGACAACCAACAGTTCGGCGCGTTGAGCGCAGGCCAGATCGGCGCGTTCACCACCACCCAGATCAAGGCGCTGAGCCCCGACCAGGTCGCCGCCCTGACCACCACCCAGATCAAGGGCCTCACCGCCGCCGAGGTCGCGGTGATGAGCTCGACCCAGGTGGGCGCCCTGACGACGGAACAGCTCCCGGCCTTGTCGGTCGGAGGTTTCCAGGGTCTGACCGCCGCCAACATCGCCCGCCTTAGCGGCGAACAGCTGGCCGCGCTGACCCCGACCCAGATCGGCCGTCTGTCGATGCAACAGGTCCGCGGTTTGACCGCCGACCAGGTCGCGGGCCTGGCTGACACCCAACTGGCCGCCCTGACGGGCGCCGGCATGGGCTCGCTCACCACCACCCAGGTGGCCGCCTTCACCCAGGATCAGGTCGCCGCCCTCAGCACCACCCAGATCAAGGGCCTGACCCCGGCCGGCATCGGGGCCCTCTCCGTCGAGCAGATCGACGCGCTGTCGACCAGCCAGATCGAGGCCCTGTCGGCCACCCAGATCAAGGGCTTCGACGCCACCGACACCGCCTCCCTCGACGCGGCCCAGCTGGGCGCCATGAGCGCGGTCCAGATCGGCGCATTCACGGCCACCCAGATCCGCGCGCTCAGCGAGGCGCAGATCGCTTCCCTGGACGCCAGCCAGGTCAAGGGGCTCACCGCCGCCGAACTGACAGCGATGAGCCCCACCCAGATCGGGGCGCTGACCGTCATCCAGTTGCCGCAAATGACGGTGGCCGGCCTGTCGGGCCTGACCGCCGCCAACATGGCGGGCCTCAGCGCCGAGCAGCTGGGCGCCCTGAGCGCCAGCCAGATCGGCCGACTGTCGGCCATGCAGATCAGGGGCCTGACCGCCACCCAGATCCCGGGGCTTGCCGACACCCAGCTCGCGGCGCTCACCGTGAGCGGCATGGCGGGCCTGACCACGACACAGGTTGCGGCGTTCACGCCGACCCAAATCGCGGCCATGACCACCGCCCAGATCAAGGGCCTGCCCGCCGCCAGCATCAGCGCGCTGACCGACACCCAGATCGAGGCCATGTCGGTGAGCCAGGTGGCCGCCCTGACCGCCACCCAGGTCCGGAGCCTCACCGCCACCGAGGCCGCCGCCTTGACCGCCAGCCAGCTGGCGGCGCTCACCAACGTCCAGGTCGCGGCCCTCTCGACCTCGGCCATCGGCGGCCTGACCACCACCGACGTGGCGGCCCTGACCACCACCCAGGTCCGGGCCCTGACCACGGCCCAGATCGGCGCGCTGTCGACCACCCAGACCGCCAGCCTGCAGACGACGCAGCTCGCGGCGCTCAGCGCCCTGCAGATGAAAGGCATCGCGGCTTCGGACCTGGCCGTGCTGTCAGCCGATCAGGTCGCGGCGTTTTCCAGCACTCAGTTCGCGGCCCTGGCCGCGGGCCAGATCCAGGCCCTGACCAGCAGCCAGGTGGCGGGCCTCAGCACCACCCAGGTCGCCGGCATGGTGGCCAGCCAGGTCGCCGCCCTCACCGCGACCCAGGTTGACGCCCTGGCTGTGACCCAGCTCGCAAGCCTCACGGCAGGCGCCCTGACTGGCCTGACCTCCACCAACATCGGCAAGCTACGGACCGACCAGCTCACAGCGCTGACCACCACCCAGGTGGCCCGGCTGTCGGTCTCCCAGCTCCAGGGCCTGGGCGACACCCAGATCGCCGCCCTGGCCGACACCCAGCTCACGGCGCTCACCGCCCCCGAACTGGCCGCCCTGACTGGAACCCAGGTCACGGCCTTCACCCAGCACCAGATCTCGGCGCTCACCACCACCCAGATTCGAGGCCTGACCGCCACCAGCTTGGGGTCCCTGACGCCCGAGCAACTGGGCGCCCTGGCCACGACCCAGCTCGGCGCCTTGACGACGGCCCAGCTCAAGGGCCTGACCACCACGGCGGCGGCCGCCCTCACGACCGCGCAGTTCGCGGCCCTGTCGGAGACCCAGGTCGCGGCCCTGTCCACCGCGGTGATCGGCGGCCTGACCCTCGACGAGGTGGCCGGCCTGACCACCAGCCAGATTGCCGGTCTCAGCACCGCCCAGGTGGGCGCCCTGACGGACGACCAGGTCACGGTCCTCTCCACCACCCAGCTCAGCGCGCTCGGCGCGACCCAGATGCGGGGCCTGACCACCGCGGCCCTGGCGGCGCTCACCGCCAGCCAGTTCGCCACCTTCTCCTCGACCCAGATGTCGGCCCTGACCGCGAACCAGATCAAGGGCTTCACCGCCGACGAGATCAACGACATGACCACCGATCAGCTGGCCGGCCTCACGGCCGCGCAGATGACCGGCCTGTCGGCCGCGGCCATGGAGGCGCTCACCCCCACCGATGTCGCCGCGCTCACCGCCACCCAGATCAAGGGCCTGGCGGCCACGAGCCTCGCGGCCTTCTCCTCCGAACAACTGGGCGCCCTATCCACCACCCAGATTCAGGGGCTCAGCGTCGCCCAGATCCGGGCCCTGACCGAAGAACAGGCCGGGGCCCTGACGACGGAGCAGATCGCCGCCCTGCAGACCACCCAGGTGGCGGCGATCAGCCCCACCGCCATCGCCGGCCTGACGCCGGAGGACATCGCGGGCCTGGCGTCGACGCAGGTCGGCGCCCTGGTGGCGGCCCAGATCGAGGCGCTGTCGGGCGACCAGGTCGAGGCCCTGACCACCACCCAGATCGGCGGCCTCACCGCCCTGCAGCTCAAGGGCCTCACCGCCACCTCCGTCGGCGCGCTCAGCATCGCCCAGTTCGCCGCGCTGTCGGCGACTCAGATCGGATCCCTGACCTCGGCGGCCATCGGCGGGCTCGGCGCCGACCAGATCGGCGCCCTGACCACCACCCAGCTCGACGCCTTCAAGACCACCGAGATCGCCGGCTTCACCGACACCCAGATCGGCGCCATGAGCGGCGCCCAGGTGGCCAGCCTTGAGGCCAGCCAGATCGGGGCGCTCACCGCCACGGCGATGAAGGGCCTGAGCGCCGCCGAAATCGGCGCCCTGACCAACACCCAGATCGGCGCCCTGACGGCGACACAGCTCTCGGCCCTGTCGGCCGAACAGCTGAAGGGTTTCTCCGCCAGCCAGCTCAACAGCCTGACCACCAAACAGGTGGCCGGCCTCAACGTCACCAACTTGGCGCAACTCAGCAACGAACAGGTCGTCGCTCTGACGCCGTCGCAGATCGCGGCCCTGTCGGCCACAGCGGTGGGCGGCCTGACCCCCACCCAGATCGCGGCCCTGACCAACACCCAGATCGACGCCCTCAAGGCGACAGCGATCGCGGGCCTCACCTCCACCCAGATGGCGGCGATGACCGCCGGCCAGATCGCCGGCCTGGAGGCAACCCAGATCGCGGCCCTGTCGGCCAGCGCCGTCACCGGCCTGACCGCGGCCGACATCGGCGGCCTGACCGGGGCGCAGGTCGCCGCGCTCAGCGCCACCCAGATGAGCGCCCTTTCAGAGGACCAGGTGGACGGCTTCAACGCCACCCAGCTGCGCGGACTGACCGCCAGGCAGATCGCCGGCATTTCCAGCACCGCCATCGCGGGCCTGGCGCCGGAAAGCATCGCGGCCTTCACCACCACCCAGGTCGCGGGCCTGGCCTCCACCCAGGTGGCGGCGCTCACCGCCGACAAGGTCCAGGCGATGACAGCAGCCCAGATCGCCGCCCTGTCGGTATCGGGCGTCGCGGGCCTCGCCTCGACCCAGGTCGCCGCCCTGACCGCCACCCAGATGGCGGCCTTCACGGCCACGGAAGTCGCCGCCCTCACCCCCACGGCGGTCTCGGGCCTGACCGCGACCCAGATCGGCGGGCTCACCAAGGACCAGATGGCGGCCCTGACCTCCAGCCAGGTCGCCGCCATCTCGACGACCAGCATTGTCGGCCTGACCTCCACCGAGATCGCCGGCCTGACCCTGACCCAGTTCGGCAGCCTGACCCCCACCCAGGTCGGCGCCTTCACGCCCTCTCAGGTGGCCTCGCTGACCGCGACCCAGGTCTCGGCCCTGACCCCCACCGAGGTCAGCGGCCTGACCCCGACCCACATCGCGGCCCTGACGCCCACCCAGTTCGCCGCGCTCAGCGCCACCCAGATGGCCGCCATGTCGGCCACCGGCATCACCGGCCTGACCCCTACCGAGATCGCGGGCCTGACCAAGACCCAGCTGACCAGCTTCAACGCCACCCAGATCGGGGCCCTGACCTCGACCCAGTTCGCGACCCTGACCCCGACCCAGCTGGCCGACCTGACGGCCACCGGGGTGGGCGGCTTCACCGCGACCCACGTGGCCAGCCTGACGCCGACCCAGATCGCGGCGATGAGCACGACCCATATCGCCGCCCTGTCGACGAGCGGCATCGCGGGCCTGACCGCCGACCAGGTCCCGGCGCTCTCCACCACTCAGATCGCCGCCATCACCGCCAAGGAGATAGCGGCCCTGTCGGCCGGCGCCATTTCCGGCCTGTCCACCGACGACATCACCGGCCTGACCTCGACCCAGTTCGCGGCCTTCACGCCTGAACAGGTCCGCGCCCTGTCCACCACCCAGGTGGCGGGCCTGGGGACCACTCAGATCGGCTTGCTGGACGCCTCGGACCTCGCCAGCCTGACGCCAAGCCAGGTGGCGGCCCTGACCACCACGGGCTTCGCCTCGCTGACGCCCACTCAGATCAAGGCCCTCTCCGCCGCCGGGATCACCGGCCTGACCGAGAGCCAGATCACACAGATGACCTTGACCCAGCTGGGGGGCCTGACCACCGAACAGATCGGGGCGCTCACCACCACCGAGATCGGCTATCTCAGCGCCGCCGACATGGCCGCCATGACCGTGACCCAACTCAGCGGCCTGGTGCGGATGCAACTGCGGGCCTTGAGCGAGAGCCAGTTCGACGCGCTCACCGTCACCCAGGTCGCGTCGCTCAGCGGAACTCAGATCGCCAACCTGGAATCCACCGACTTGAACGGCTTTGAGCCCACACAGTTCGAGGCCCTGACCGAGACCCAGGTCGGCTCGCTGACGCCCACCCAGCTCAACAGCCTGACGGCGACGATGATGTCGTCCTTCACCGACCGCCAGCTGGTGGGCATGACCGTGACCCAGGTGGCCAGCCTGTCGATCACCAGCATCAGCGCGCTGACGCCCCGCGAACTGAGGGCCCTGAACGGCACCCAGATCGACGCCTTCACGCCCACCCAGATGGCCGGCATCACGCCCGAGCAGCTCGCGGCGATGCAGGCCGGCTCGTCTTAGCGACGCCTGCCCTTCTCCCCTTGCGGGAGAAGGTGGCCGGTCGGAGACCGGTCGGATGAGGGGTCGCGCTCCGCTCGCCCCTTGATCGTCATGGCCGGGCTTGTCCCGGCCACCCATGATCTCCGTGATGCAGCAAGAATCCATGACAGCGCCGTGCGATCTGCGGCGAGGCAGAGATCATGGGTCCCCGGGACAAGGCCGGGGATGACGATGATAATTTGGAGGGGCCCTTCGACCCCTCATCCGACCCTGCTCCGCAGGGCCACCTTCTCCCGCAAGGGGAGAAGGAAACCGTGCACCCACTCGGGTTGAGCGCAGCCCTAGTGCGCCCTGGTGTAGCGGACCACGGTCTTCTGTTGGACCTGGGCGCCGTAGATCACGCCGTGGCGGTCAGCCCAGACCCCCTCCGCCCCGCTCGTCGCGGCCTTGTCCGGATTGGGCTCGGTGTCGCGGATGAAGGCGGTCACCGCGCCGGTCTTGGCGCTGCCAATGCGGATGCCGCGGGCCCAGCCCGGATGGTGGCCGTAGCCCTCGGGGTTTCGTGACTCGGAGTCGGCGACATAGAGCACGTCGCTTCTGTCGATGAACATGCCGCTCGGCCGGCCGAACTGATCCCAAGTCGCCAGCAGCTTGCCCTCCTGGTCGAAGACCTGGATGCGGTTGTTCCAGCGGTCGCCGACGAACAGCCGGCCCTTGGAATCCATCGCCAGCGTATGGGGCACCTCCAGCTGCCCGGGACCGGCGCCGTGGCCGCCCCATTGCTTGAGAAACTTGCCGGACTTGTCGAACTTGACGATCCGCGCCGCGCCCTTGTTCGGGGTGTGGCCGTCGGCGACGAAGATGGTCCCGTCCTTGGTCACCAGCACGGCGTTGGGTTCGGTGAAGGTGTCGGGGCCCTCGGCGGAGACCCCGGCCTTGCCGAGCGTCCGCAGGAGCTTGCCAGTGGTGTCGAACTCGAAGACCTGGGCGCCCTTGGTCCCGTCCGAATGGCCGTCGGTCAGCCAGATGTGGTCCTTGGCGTCGACGAACAGGCCGTGCGGGAACAGCAGCATCCCGGCCCCAAAGGCCTTGATGAAACCGCCGTTGGCGTCGAACTCCAGGATGGGGTCCAGTTTGCTGCCGGCGCAGTTGTTGGCGCCGCACCGCTCGGCGATCCAGATGTGGCCGCGGCTGTCGGTCGCCACCGCGCTGGTGGAGCCCATGGTCCGGCCGGCCGGAAGTTTGAAGAACCCGGGGTCGGCGGCGTAGGCGTTCGGCGCGCCGTTGGGATCGGCCACGATCGCCGCCGCGTCGGCGCTGGCGCCCGTCACCGACAGGGCTGCACTGGGCTTGAAGGCGTCGATCGTCACCCCCGCCAGCATCTCGCTCCTGGCCGGCAGTTCGCTCTGCCCCGCCGGGAAGCCGTCGAACTTCAGCAGGTAGGCCAGGACGTCGGCGTACTGCTCCTTGGTCAGCGACCGCGGCTTGTTCAACGGCATGGTGGTCCGTGTCCGGTCGAAAAGGTCGGCCATGGTCAGGCCGTTCCAGTTGGACAGGAACTCCGGCCCGGTCAGGGGCTTGGCTTCCCCCAGGCCGGTCAGGCCCACCCCGTGGCACAGGCCGCAGGACTGAGCGTAGGCCGCCTGCCCCCGCTGCGCCTGAGCCTCGGTATAGACCCCGTCCCAGACCGAGCGGGTGGCGTCCTGGGCCATGGGCTTGCCGGCGATCATCGCCAACCCGCCCGCCGCCAGGACGCCAGCGAACACCAGACTCTTACGCATCTTCGCGGTCCCTAGTTGTCGGCCGACGGCAGGGTGTAGGCGATGTACTCGCCCGAATAGGCGCCGCCGCTCACCGCCACGATCAGGTACTGCTTGCCATTCAGGCTGTAGGTCATCGGCGAGCCCGACTGCGGGGCGGGCATCCAGACGGCGCCCACCTCCTTGCCGTTGGCCTTGTCATAGGCCCGCAGCATGGCGCCGCGCGGATGGTCAGCCGTGGTGGTCACCAGGCCGTCACCGGCGATCACCAGCGACTTGGTCACCAGGGTGCCGATCTGATAGCCGCTCTGGCCGGTGCGCGGGATATTCAGCCCCTTCAGCGCCGGGTTGTTGCGGATGAAGTCCGGCGTCTCGCCCGCCGGGATCTGCCAGATGATGTCGCCGCTATCGAGGTTGATGGCGCTGATGGTGGAATAGGGCGGCTTCAGCAGCGGCAGACCATCGACCGTCAAACGGCCGGTCCCCGCATTGGCCGAGGGCGGCGTTTTCGGCGGCGGCGGCGCGTCGGCCCCCACCCCGTCGCCGGGGCCCTTGATCATCACCACCGGCAGGCCGGCGACGCCCACCACCCAGGAAAGGTCGCTCATCCCCTCTGGCGCCGGCTGCAGGCCATAGGCCCCCAGGCAGGCGTTGCAGGCATAGATGTAGGCCGTGTGGGTCTCCGGATCGAAGGACCCGCCCGGCCAGTTGGTGCCGCCCTGCGCCGAATAGCTCAGCAGGCCGAGCGGCCCCGGCTGCTGGCTCACCACCGGCGGCGTATAGACCGGGCCCAGCTTGTAATTCTTGGCCAGCGCCAGGGCCTTGGCGTGCAGCGCCGGGGTGAAGTCGATCAGGTCGCTCTCGGCGACGCCGTTGCGGGCGTAGGCCACGGGCTTGGAGGGGATCGGCTGGGTCGGGGCGTACCATTCGCCGGGCACGTCGCCAGCCGGGACCTTGGTCTCCGGCATCGGCCAGACCGGCTTACCCGTCACCCGGTCGAAGACGTAGAGGAAGCCCTGCTTGCTGGGCAGGGCCACGGCCTTGATGGCCTTGCCCTTGACCTTGATGTCCATCAGCAGCGGGGCCGAGGAATTGTCGTAGTCCCAGATCTCGTGGTGGATGACCTGGAAGTGCCACTTGCGCTGACCCGTGGTCAGGTCGACGGCCACCAGGCTGTTCCCATACAGGCCGTTGCCGTGACGGTGTCCGCCGTAGAAGTCGCTGGTGGGCGACTCCACCGCCAGATAGGCGGTGTTCAGGCCCTCATCGACGGTGATCTGGGTCCAGACGGCGGTGTTGCCCGTGGTCTCCGCCGAGCCGTTCAGCCAGGTATCGTAGCCAAATTCGCCCTTCTTCGGGATGGTGTGGAAGGTCCACAGCCGTTTGCCCGTGCGCACGTCATAGGCCCGCACATAGCCCTTGGTGTTGGCCTTGCGCGCCGGGGTGAAGCCCTCGCGGAAGGCCGTGCCGATGATGATCGTGTCGCCCGCGATCACCGGGGCGGCGTGATAGCCCGCCTCACCGTTCACCAGGTCGGGCCAGATCTCCTGGTCGAAGTCCTGCTTCAGGTCCACCACCCCGGCGGTCCCGAAACCCTCGACCGGCTGGCCGGTCTTGGCGTCCAGCGAGATCAGCCGGTAGCCGGTGGTCACATAGAGCACCCGCTGCTGGTCGCCGTGGCTCCAGTAGGACAGCCCGCGCCCGGACAGCTGCCGGGGCGAGGCCCCGGCCCGCGCGCCCTCGTGCTCGGAATGCATCCACAACAGTTCGCCGGTGGCCGCGTCCAGGGCGACCACCCCGCGCCGGGAGCCGGCGGTGGCGTAGACCACGCCGCCCACCATCAGCGGCGTGCCCTCCAGCTTGAACTCCGGACGGTTGCCGATGGCGTCGGTCTTGAACCGCCAGGCCACCTCCAGGTCCTTGAAGTTCGACGCGTTGATCTGGTCCAGCGGTCGGTAGCGGCTGCCCGCCAGATCGGCGGTGTAGCTGGGCCACTCGACGTCCTTGGCGGGCGTCTGAGCCTGGGCGGCGGCGGTGAGCGCCAGGGCGGCGAGCGCCCCGCCGAGGATACGCAGGGGACCCATCAGGCCATGTCCTTGATCTTGTCGAGGGCCGACTTGATGGCGGCCTTCTGCTCGGGCGTGACGTCGAGGTGCGGCGGCCGCTGATAGGTCTGAGGCCCGCCCATCTGCAGGCTCAGCGCATACTTCATGGGGCCGTAGGAATTGATCCCCATGCCGCGCATGTCGCGCTGCACTGTGCGCAGTTTCTCCAGGGCCGGCTTGTAGTCCTGCTTGGCGCGCCAGGCGGTGAAGACGTCGGCGCAGAGCTTGGTGAAGACGTTGCCGTCCGCCAGGATCGCCCCCATGCCGTGGTCGAAGGCCTGCTCCAGGTTGTTGTTGGTGCCGGTCCGCATGTTGAGGTCGGGGAAGGCCTCCACGAAGGCCTTGTAACCGTCCACCTTGCCGCTGGAATCCTTGATGCCGGCGAGGTTTGGATAGCTGGACAGGCTCTTGATCAGCTCCAGGCTGATGGGCGCCTCGCTGGTGCCGGGGATGTGGTAGAGATTGATCGGAACCCGCACCTTGTCGAACAGCATCGAGTAGTAGCGGGTCAGACCCTCCGTGGCCGGATCGTTGTAGTAGAACGGCGGGATCACCAGCAGGCCGTCGGCCCCGTGATCCTCGGCGTGTTTGGCCAGCTCGATGGTCTCGGCGATGTTGCTCGTGCCCGGGCCGATGATGACGTTCAGGCCGTTCTTGTCCTTTAGGGCCGTCTCGGCGATCTGCCGGCGCTCGGCCACCGAGAAGGACGGGAACTCGCCGCTGGTGCCCAGCACCACCACCCCGTCGGCGCCGCAGTGCTTGAACCAGGCCAGGATGTCGCGGAAGGCGCCGGGATCGAACTTCAGGTTCTTGTCACAGGGGGTGACGCTGGCGGTCCAGAACAGGGTCTTGACCGGGCTCCCAAGATTCGGCGCCGCCAGGGCCCGTCCCGCTGTCCCTGCCATCGCAGCCACCGCCGCAGCGCCGACCAGCGCCTCTCTTCGAGTCGCGTCCATTGGATCCTCCCCAGGATCGTATGTTGTTGCATTGCGACCTCTGTCGATCCGGCATCGAGGCCGGGGCAGGATCGTGTCCGCCCTCAGTCTTGCTGAAAGCGCCAGCGTGGCAACGGAAATCGACGTGGGAGGACCGGCTTAGCGGAAGGCGACGCCTGGTTTGGCGCCCAGCTTCTTGAACAGCATCGCCGCGGGGCAGAAGCCCGTGAAGGCCGACTGGATCATGTTGAGGCCGGCGAAGATCGCCAGTCCGATCCACCAGGGATGAACATAGTGGGCCAGGGCGATGCTGAGGAGCACCACGCTCCCGGCGAAGACGAAGACCATTCGGTCGACACTCATGTTCTCACTCCGGATTGGGCCCGGAGGTCCGGGCCGTTATGGCCTCAGCCCTTGATCTTGCGCAGCCCCATTACGTCCAGGGCGAGCTTTTCGTAGAAAGGCTCGCTCTCGCCGCGCTTGATCTTGCGCAGGAAGTATTTCTCGAAGGCGACCTTGGCCAGGTGGACCCACTTGCCCTCTGCCGACCAGTTGACGTTGCGCGGCGGGATCTGCGGCTGGGCCACGAAGGCCACGCCGCCGTCGCCGAAGTCGGCCAGGCAGAAGGCGTTCCAGGTGGCCTCGTTGCTGGCGGCCCGACCGTCCATGATCTGACCGAGGTTCTTGGCGATGGCCGCCACCATACTCTCGATCATGAACCCGGTCTTGGGCACCCCCACTGGCACGGGCGTCTTGCCCGTGGGGGGAATGGCGACACAGACGCCCAAGGCGAAGATATTGGGGAACGTCGGGTTGCGCTGGTGTTTGTCCACCAGGATGAAGCCGCGCGGATTGGTCAGGCCCTCGATCCCGCGCACGGCGGCGACGCCCCGGAAGGCCGGCAGCATCATCGAGAAGGCGAAGGGCAGGTCGTGGCTGGCCTTGACGGCGCCGTCCTCGCCGATCTCCTCGACGTGCATCAGGCCGGCTTCGACGGATGTGACCTTGGCGTTGGTCACCCACTTGATGTGCCGGTTGCGCATCTCGCTCTCGAGCAGGCCCTTGGTGTCGCCGACCCCGTCCAGACCCAGGTGACCGATATAGGGTTCGGAGGTGACGAAGGTCATCGGCACGCGGTCGCGGATCTTGCGGCGCTTGAGCTCGGTGTCGAGGAGCATGGCGAATTCGTAGGCCGGGCCGAAGCAGGAGGCGCCCTGCACTGCGCCCACCACGATGGGCCCCGGAGCCTCGACGAAACGGTCGAAGGCGGCGGCGGCGGTCTCGGCGTGGTCGACATGGCATATCGACTGGGTAAAGCCGCCGTGCGGCCCCAGGCCCGGAATCTCGTCGAAGGCCAAGTCCGGCCCGGTGGCGATCACCAGGTAGTCGTAGTCGAGGACCGCGCCGTCATTGAGCTCGATCCGGTTGTCGGCCGGCGACACCTTCTTGGCGCCGACCCCGGTGAAGGCGACGCCGCGCTTCTTGAACACCGGCGGCAGCTTGACCTCGATGGCGCCGCGCTTGCGCCAGTGGACGGCGACCCAGGGGTTGGACGGCACGAAATGGAAGACGTCGCCCTGCGAGACGACGCTGACCTCGGCACGTTCGCCGACGGCGTCCTTGATCTCGAAAGCGGCGATGGCGCCGCCCAGTCCGGCGCCCAGGATCACGATTTTCGGCTTGGCCACGGTCAGTCTCCTCCAACGGCTCCGCTCGTGACGTAAGCGTCGCCCTCCTCGGGGCGGCTGGCTTTGATATCGATCACGTCGGGACGCGAGCGGCTCATCTAGGGTCTCGCCTTGATGCCTTGACTTTATATTCCATAGTCTGCATATGCGCAACTATGAATTTATTGGCCACTCTAAGGAGCCTCGTCATGTTCGCCGCATCCAGAACCAAGGACCTCACCCCGCAAGAGGTGAAGGCCGATCTCGACGCCCACGCCATCCTGCTGATCGATGTGCGCGAGCCCGCGGAATTCGCCGCCGAACGCATTCACGGCGCGCTCAACTTCCCGCTCTCGACCTTCGACCCCGGCGTCCTGCCGGCGGCGGGCGACAAGCTGATGGTGCTGCAGTGCGGCTCGGGCAAGCGCTCGGCCACAGCGATCGACCGTTGCCAGAAGGCCGGCCACGCCATCGACTCCCACCTGGCCGGCGGCATCATGGCCTGGAAGGCCGCGGGCCTGCCGACTGTCACCTTCGACAGCGACACCGGCTCGGTCCGCGACCGCGCCTGATCACAGACTCCGGGAGGGCGCACCATGGCGGCACGGCCGTATCTGATCGGAGCCTTGGGCGCGGCCCTGCTGCTGGGCGCCTGCGGCGAAACCAAGCCAACGCTCCCCGTCGCCAAGAGCGCGCCCATGGTCGGGCGGCTGGCGATCCGTAGCCAGCTGATCGCCGACCTCAAGCCCGTGCCGGGCGCCCTTACCACCCGCGACATGGCCGAGGCCCGGGCCCGGATCTCGGGCCTGCTGGTGAGCCTGGAGGTCAAGGAGGGCGACTTCGTCCGCCAGGGTCAGCTCATCGCCCGGGTCAAGGATGACCGCCTGGCCCTTCAGACGGGCGCCTTCGACGCCCAGACCGCCGCCGCCGCCGCCGAGGCCGCCCGGGCCCGCGCCGACCTGGCCCGCACCCGAACCCTCTTCAACCAGGGCGTCTACGCCCAGGCCCGCCTCGATCAGGTCGACGCCCAGGCCAAGGCCGCGGAGGCCAACCTCGCCGCGGCCCGCGCCCAGCGCGACGCCAGCGCCGAACTCGGCGCCCAGGGCGCGATCCTGGCGCCCGCGGCCGGACGGGTCTTGATCGCCAACGTGCCCGTCGGCTCGGTGGTCATGGCCGGCCAGTCGGTCGCCCGGATCACCGCCGGGCCCATGGTCGTCCGGATCGAACTGCCCGAGGGCCAGGCCCGCGCCCTGAAGGTCGGCGACGTGGTCCAGCTGGCGGCGGAGGACCTGCGCGGGATCGCCGCCGCCGGGACCATCATCCAGGTCTATCCCTCGGTCACCGCCGGCCAGGTCACCGCCGACATCACTGCGCCCGGCCTGCCCCAGGACCTGATCGGCCAGCGCGTGCGCGCCGGGGTCAAGGTGGGCGAACGCCAGGCCCTGGTGGCGCCGCGGGCCTATGTCTCCACCCGCTTCGGGGTCGACTATGTCCGTCTGGTTCGGGCCGACGGCGCGGTCTCCGAGACCCCGGTCCAGACCACCGCCGGACCCACGGCCGACACCTTGGAGATCCTCTCCGGCCTTCGCCCCGGCGACGTCCTGACCCCGGCCGGAGCGATCCGATGAACCTCGGCCTCTCCGGACGGCTGACCCGGGCCACCATCCGCTCGCCCCTGACGCCGCTCTTCCTGCTGGCCGCCATCGCCGTGGGCCTGCTGGCGCTCGCCTCCATCCCCCGCGAGGAGGAGCCGCAGATCAGCGTACCCATGGTGGACATCATGGTTTCAGCGCCGGGCCTGCGCGCGCCCGACGCCGTGGAGCTGGTGGGCAAGCCCCTGGAGACCATCGTCAAGAGCGTGGCCGACGTGGAGCACGTCTACACCTTCGCCGACGACAACCAGGTCATGGTCACCGCCCGCTTCAAGGTGGGCGTCGACCCCGACGCCGCGGCCGTCCGCATCCACGAGAAGGTCCGCGCCAACTACGACCGCATCCCGGCCGGCATCCCCGAACCTCTGATCCAGACCCGCGGCATCAACGACGTGCCCAGCCTGGTCCTGACCCTGTCTCCCAAGCCCGGCGCCGCCGGCCAGTGGACCGACCAGGCGCTCTATGAGCTGGCCGGCAAGCTGAGAACCGAGGTGACCAAGGTTGACGATGTGGGCCTGACCTTCATCGTTGGCGGCCGGCCCCAGGAGATCCGGGTCGAACCCGATCCCGCCAAGCTCGCCCTGCACGGCGTCTCCCTGGGCGGGCTTATGGACACCGTCCGCCAGGCCAACCGCGCCTTCCCCGCCGGCCAGGTGCGCAATGGCGGCCAGGCGGTCGACGTCATCGCAGGCCGCACCCTGACCGACTCCACCGAGATCGGCCTGCTGGCCCTGCCCTCGGCCAAGGGCGAGACCGTCTATGTCCGCGACGTCGCCAAGGTGGTGGTAGGCCCTCGGGAGGATCAGGCCCGCGCCTGGCGCTACGCCAGGACCGTCGAGGGCTGGAGCGAGGCGCCGGCCGTCAGCCTGGCCATCGCCAAGCGCAAGGGCGCCAACGCCGTCGTCGTCTCCCACGCCGTCCTCGCCCGGGTCGAGGCGCTGAAGGGGACCCTGTTGCCCGACAGCCTGAGCGTCGCGGTCACCCGCGACTATGGTGAGACCGCCAACGAAAAGGCCAACGAGCTCCTGTTCCACCTGGGCCTGGCGACCCTCTCCATCGTCATCCTGATCGGTTTCGCCATCGGCTGGCGGGAGGCCGGCGTCACCGCCGTGGTCATCCCCACCACCATCCTGTTGACCCTCTTCGCGTCGAACCTGATGGGTTACACCATCAACCGGGTCAGCCTGTTCGCCCTGATCTTCTCCATCGGCATCCTGGTGGACGACGCCATCGTCATGATCGAGAACATCGCTCGCCACTGGGCGATGGCCGACGGACGCAGCCGCATCGACGCCGCCGTCGAGGCCGTGGCCGAGGTGGGCAATCCCACCGTGGTGGCGACGCTCACCGTGGTCTCGGCCCTGCTGCCCATGCTGTTCGTCTCGGGCCTGATGGGCCCCTACATGGCGCCGATCCCAGTCAACGCCTCGGCAGCCATGGTCTTCTCCTTCTTCGTGGCCGTGGTCATCGCGCCCTGGTTGATGGTCCGCTTCGCCCGCAAGACGCTCGACGCAGCTCACAGCCACCACGGCGAAGGCAAGCTGGGCGCGGTCTATCGCAAGGTCGCCGGCCGGGTGATCGCCACGCGGCGCAGCGCCTGGACCTTCCTGATCGCCGTCGGCCTGGCCACCCTGGTGGCCTGCGCGATGTTCGCCACCAAGACGGTGACCGTGAAGCTACTGCCCTTCGACAACAAGTCCGAGCTGCAGGTGGTGTTGGACATGCCGGAGGGGACCTCGCTGGAGGCCACCGAGCGGACCTTGGCCGACGCCGCGGCGATCACCCGGGCCCTGCCGGAGGTGACCGCCATCGACGCCTATGCCGGCACGGCCTCGCCCTTCAACTTCAACGGCCTGGTGCGGCACTACTATCAGCGCAACAAGCCGGAGATGGGCGACCTCTCCGTCGCCCTGGCGGCCAAGGATGAGCGCCACCGCAACAGCCACGCCATCGCCCTCGATCTGCGCCGCAAGCTGGCCGCGATCCCCCTGCCCATCGGCGCGGCGATCAAGGTCGTCGAGGCGCCGCCGGGACCGCCGGTGATGGCCACCCTGCTGGCCGAGATCTATGGCCCCGACGCCAAGACCCGGAGGGCCGTGGCCGAACAGGTCAAGGCCACCTTCCATGCGACGCCCTACATCGTCGACATCGACGACAGCTACGGCCAACCGCGGCCAGGCCTGCGCCTGGTTCCCGACCGCGATCGCCTGGAGGCCCTGAAGGTCAGCGACCGCGATGTCTATGACTCCATCGCCGCGGCCCTGGGCGGCCAGGTGGTGGGCTACGCCCATCGCGGCGAGGGCCGCGATCCCCTGGAAATCTCCGTGCGCCTGCCGCAGTCGGCCCGCAGCTGGGGCGAGGGCCTCTCGGCCCTCCCGGTGGCGGTCTCGCAGGAGTCGGGCCGCCTGGTGGCTCTGGATGAGGTGGCCACCGCCTCCCCGGAGGCCGGCGCCACCCACATCTTCCGGCGCGACGGCCGCGACGTCGACATGATCATGGGCGAACTGGCCGGGGCCTATGAGGCGCCCATCTACGGCATGATGGCGGTGGACAAGGCCATCCGCCAAACCGACTGGAAAGGCGTCCCCAAGCCCGACATCAGGATGCATGGTCAGCCCACGGACGAGAGCCGGCCCACGGTGCTGTGGGACGGAGAATGGGAGATCACCTGGGTCACTTTTCGCGACATGGGCGCGGCCTTCGGCGTGGCGATCCTGGGCATCTACGTCCTGGTGGTGGCCCAGTTCAAAAGCTTCCGCCTGCCCCTGGTGATCCTGACGCCGATCCCGCTGACCCTAGTGGGGATCGTCCTCGGCCACATCCTGTTCCGCGCGCCCTTCACCGCCACCTCGATGATCGGCTTCATCGCCCTGGCCGGCATCATCGTGCGAAACTCCATCCTGCTGGTGGACTTCATCCGCCACAGCCAGGCCGAGGGCCGGCCCCTCCGCGACGTGCTGTTGGAGGCCGGGGCCATCCGCTTCAAGCCCATCGTCCTGACGGCGGCGGCGGCCATGATCGGGGCGGCGGTGATCCTCACCGACCCGATCTTCCAGGGCCTGGCCATCTCCCTGCTGTTCGGCCTGGCCTCCTCAACCCTGCTCACCGTCCTGGTCATCCCGGCGATCTATGTCGTGCTGCGCGATGACGGTCTCCCGGCCCGGCTCGCGCCTTGATCCTGCCTGCGCATATTCTACATTGAGCATATGACCTCAGACCTCGCACCACGTCCCTCCTCCGGCGAGCTCTCGCAGCTGGAGGGCAGCGCCCAGTCGGCCGCGCGCCTGCTGAAACTGCTGGCTAGTGAGCAGCGCCTGCTCTTGCTCTGCCGCCTCATCGAGGGCGAGGCCTCGGTGGGAACCCTCTCCACCCACGCCCGGATGGCCCAGTCGGCGACCTCGCAGCACCTGGCCAAGATGCGCGCCGAGGGCTTGGTGGAGACGCGTCGCGACGCCCAGACCATCTTCTACCGGCTGGCCGACCCCGCGGCGATGCGGGTCCTGAGCCTATTGTGCGACATCTACAGCCATGAGGTCGCGGCCGCCTAAGCGGTCGGACCGACGGCCGCGGCTTCCTTCTCGATCAGGGTCAGGGCCTCGAGCACGAGGTCGCGCATGGCCCGGCTCGCCCCTTCGGCATCACCGGCCAGGATCGCGTCGGTGACCCGCTGGTGATCGGAGACGCTGGCCAGGCGGGCGCCCTTGCGGCGGTTGGTGAGGCGGATCGAGGTGCGCAGGGCCACGTCGATCAGGTCGCGCATCTGGGCCAGGAAGCGGTTGCCGCTGGCCCGGAGGATGGCGACATGGAAGGCGATGTCGGACTCCAGCGGATCGTCCTCGCCCCGCTCAGCGGCCTTCATGCGATCGAGGCCGGCGATGATGCTGGCCTTGGCCTCATCGGTGGCCAAGCGCGCAGCCATGGAGGCTGCCATCGGCTCGATCGCCAGCCGCACCTGGGTGAACTCCAGCAGCAGGGTCGGCGAGAACTTGCGCTCCAGGAACCAGCGCAGCACGTCGGGATCCAGCAGGTTCCAGTTGCTCTCCGGCTCCACCCAGGTGCCTTGGCGCGGACGGGCGTTCAGCAGGCCCTTGGTGGTCAGCATCTTGACCGCCTCACGCAGCACGCTGCGGCTCACCCCCAGGCGTTTGCACAGCTCGGCCTCGATGGGGAACGGGTTCTGCGCGCCATAGACGCCGCAGACGATCTCCTGACCCAGGCGCTGGACGATGTCGTGGGTGAAGCTACGGCCGTGGGTGGTCCTCATCGGCGGATCGCCGGCGCGCCGCGCGCGACCAGGTCAGCGTGCGAAATGGGACACCTCCAGGCCCGCGCTTGGGTACGGTCGACAAAGCATGTTCCAGCTTGGGCCTGACGGTCAAGCGCGCAGGGCTTGGAGGTCGCCGCCGGGCGCCTGCCGCACGGCGCCCCAGAGCTGGCTGGCCTTGTCGGCCCCCATCCGCCGCGAGGCCCCGCCGGTCAGGATGATCGCGCCGAGGATCGGGGTGGGCCGACAGTTGGAGCGGGCGCGGGCGCAGGTCAACGGCGCGCCCACCAAATCCGGTTGACGGCCGGGAGGCCGCGCCCGACAGAGTTGGCCATGGCAAACTTGATCCTCAGCGTGGTCGGCAGCGACCGGCCCGGCCTCACCCAGGCCCTGGCCGCCGCCGTGCTTTCGGCGGGCGGCAACTGGCTGGAAAGCCATCTCAGCCGGCTCGGCGGGCTCTATGTCGGCTCGGTTCTGGTGGAGGCAGACGACCTCGAGGCCC
Organism: Phenylobacterium glaciei; assembly: GCF_016772415.1. Lineage (NCBI taxonomy): Bacteria > Pseudomonadati > Pseudomonadota > Alphaproteobacteria > Caulobacterales > Caulobacteraceae > Phenylobacterium > Phenylobacterium glaciei. The sequence goes on along the minus strand of NZ_JAGSGD010000001.1, from coordinate 936,649 downwards.
TGCGCGGCGCCGTGCAGTCGGTGGACGCCCACGGCCTGGAGGTGCGCATAGCCCCGGCGCTGGCCGCCCCCGACGCCGGCGGCGAGGAGGTGCTCTTCACCCTGGTCGGCCAGGACCGGCTGGGCATCGTCCACCAGGTGACCGCGATCCTCAGCGGCCTCGAGGTCAATATCGAGGCCTTCGAGACCCGCATCAGCGCCGAGCCCCATTCCGGCGGCGCCCTCTTCCACCTCGACGCCCGACTGCGCCTGCCCGCCGCCCTCAGCGCCCGGGACGTCCAGGCAGCGCTGGAAGCCATCTCCGCCGAGATCATGGTCGACATCTCCCTGGCCCCCGCCGCAGCGCGCTGAGCCCCGGCGGCTACGATCTAGGCCGCCAGCCAGTCCTCGGACCGCAGGCCCTCCACGCGGCCGAATTCGCCGAGATTGCAGGTCACGACGATCAGGCCGCGAGACCGGGCATGGCCGGCGATCAGCAGGTCATAGCCGCCGATCCCCTGCCCTGCCCGGTCCAGCACGGCGCGGATGTCGGCGGCGTGGTCGGCGGCGGCGGTGTCGAAGGCCAGCACCTCCAGCTTCGCCGCGAACCGCTCCACCTCTGTGCGATGGTGCTCCGGCCGTGCCGACTTGGCCGCGCCGTGCAACAGTTCGGTCAGGACGATGGTCGAGAGACACAGCGCCTCGGCGTTCAGGTTGAACCGCTCCCGCACGCCGGCAGGCCTGTCCCGCAGCACCCGGATGCACAGGTTGGTGTCGAGCATGTAGCGCAGCATCAGAAGGCTTCGCGGTCCTGAACCGGCGGCTGCTCCCGCTCACCCAGGTCAACGCCAGGCGCGGCGAAGAACTCGTCCCACACCGCGTCCGAGGGCACGATCACCCGCCGATTGCCCTCCCGCAGCACGGTCACCGAGCGGACACCCTCAGGGAAGGCGACGTCCTTCGGCAGGCGAACAGCCTGGGTGCGGTTGGACTGGAAGAGGGTGGTCTTGGTCATGGCCGGCTCCGGGATATACAATCTGTATATCCAATTTCCCATGGCCGCGCAAATCGTGACGGCGGGGACGGCGGGCCGGGTGCGCTGCGGCGGCGCGGCCTACCGCTTCGAGGCCTGAGCGCGGAACCAACCGCCGCTTCACGACATATGTTGTCGGGGCACAGTATGGGCGCGCCGCGCCGCCACATTCCGCGACCGATGCCGAGCCCCAGACAAGGCGATCGACCCGCACCCGCGGACCGCCGCTTCAATGAAAGACAGGTGGAGGTCGTGGCCCAGGACGTGACACCCGATGGCTCGCCCTCACGGGCGCGATGCCGCACCGACCTCGCCGGCCGGCCCGTCCGATGAGCGAGCGCCCCAAGAATTTCCTGCTGCAGCAGCTCTCGCCGACCGACTACGCCGACCTTCGAGGCCACCTCTCGCCGGTCTATCTGGAGAAGGGCGCCACGGTCTTTGAACAGGGCCAGACCGTGGACCGGGTGCTGTTCCCCGAGACCGGCCTGCTGTCGATCATCACCGTGATGGCGTCGGGCTCAATGACCGAGACCTCGATGGTGGGGCGCGACTCCGGCGCCGGCTTTGTCGAGGCGGTGGGCAGCCAGGTGATCTTCTCGCGGGTCATCGTCCAGGTGCCCGGCGTCGCCTGGTCGGTGTCGGCGGCCCGCTACCGCGAGGCCTTCGACGGCAGCGCCACCTTCCGCAGGGCGATCCACAGCAATATCGAACTCCAGTTGGCCCTGCTGCGCCAGAACATGGCCTGCAACAGCATGCACCGCGCCGACCAGCGGCTGGCCCGCTGGCTGCTGGACTGCCAGGAGTTGGGGGGCTGCGGCGATGAGCTGCCCCTGACCCAGGAATTCCTTGCCGCCATGCTTAGCGTCCAGCGCACCACGGTCACCCTGCACGCCGGCAAGCTGGAGGAGCAGGGCCTGATCCAGCAGAAACGCGGCGGCGTCCGCATCCTCGACCGCGACGGCCTGGAGCGCACGTCCTGCGAATGCCGCGCCACCGCCGCCGACCTGCGCCGCGCCATCGATCCCGAGGCCCTGACCTTGAACGACGCCTAAGGACGGCGGCCCTGGGCGTTCCTCTCCCCTCCCCACGTCTTTAGAGGGAGAGGGGCGCACATCCGGCGTCCGTAGCAGGTCGGAAGCCGACAGGGCCGTGTTGCGAACCTGCCCCGGCGGCCAGCGCTCACACCTCCGGTTTCGGCGCCTTGCGCAGCTGCTCGGCGCGGTGGTCGTGCTCTTTCTGGATTTCATCTTCGGAGACCAAGCCCTCGAACGCCTCGGGGTCCTGTAGGGGACGCAGCTCAACCTCCCCGGAGGCGAAGGGCACGCGGCGGGCCCATCCCAGCGCCTCGTCGGCGGTCTTGCACTCCAGGATCCAGTAGCCCGAGGCCAGCTCGGTGGTGTTTGCGAACGGCCCGCTCGTGACCACCGGCTTGCCCAGGCCCTCGAACCGCACCCGATGGCCCGCGGCGCTGGGCGCCAGTCCGGCGGCGTCGACCAGGGCGCCGGCGGCGATCATCTCCTCGTTGAACCGGCCCATGTCGGCCATCAACCGCTCGACGTCGGCGGGCATCTCGCCGCGCTCCGATTCCGGCGTGGCCTTCACGATCAGCAGGTAGCGCATGGCAGTCTCCTCTCAGCACGGGTCATACAGCGAGGACGAAGGCCGCGTGTCCATCCCGACATCTGGCCGGCAAAGAAGTCTGCACCGGCTCGAACGGCTCAGGCGCCCGCCGTTGACCCTCGGCCGGCGAGGCCATAGCCTCCTCCCATGTCAACGATTGCCTGACCCTGACGCCGTGCGCCGCACGGCGTCGCCAGCCTCCATCGCGGACGGGTAAGCCCCGGCCGTAGCGCTGCGTCACGCCCGTTGAAGGATTTTCCCGTTGACCACCATCCTACCGCCTAACCCCGAGTCCCTGCATATTGAACCCGAGCGTCCCGGCGACGCCCACGCGATCAGCGCCATGACCACCGCGGCCTTCGCCCCCATGCCGTTCAGCGACGGCGACGAGGCCCGCGTCATCGACGACCTGCGCCAGGCCGGCGCCCTGACCCTCTCCCTGGTGGCGATCACCGATGAGGGCGAACTGGTGGGCCATATCGCCTTCTCCCCTGTCCAGATCGACGGCCATCCCGGCGACTGGTACGGCCTCGGCCCTGTCTGCGCCGCGCCCGAGCGCCAGCGCCAGGGCGTCGGCAGCGCCCTGATCACCACCGGCCTGGATCGCCTGAGACACCTCGGGGCCGCGGGCTGTGTGCTCCTGGGAAACCCCGACTACTACCGCCGCTTCGGCTTCCTCAGCGACCCCACCCTCACCTATCACGGCCAACCCAACCGGTACTTCCAGCGCCTGGTCCTTGAGGGCCCACCCGCCACGGGCGACGCCAGCTTCCATCCGGCGTTCGATGGGCCGGGATGAGCGGAAGTTGGCCTCCGTGCGGAGAGCAGACACTTGGGGTGAGGCTTCGGCGGGCGAATCCCGCCGGTAGTCGTGCTACCTGACGCCCAAGCCATCCTCCCGGCCCCGTCGCGGACACCCGCGCCTGCCGTCCCGGTCCGCCAGACTTCCACAGGAGCCACCGAGTGACCCATCGCGATGGATAAGGTGCCTATGACGGTTCAGGGCTTTCGCACCCTGGACGAAGACCTCAAGCGGCTCAAGACGATCGAGCGGCCCGCCGTCACCGTGGCGATCGGGGAGGCGCGCCTCCACGGCGACCTGAAGGAGAACGCCGAATACCATTCCGCGAAGGATCGGCAGGGGTGGATCGAGGGCCAGATTGTCCAGATCGGCGACATGATGGCGCGCGCCCAGGTCATTGACGTCACCAAGCTGTCTGGAACCCAGATCAAGTTCGGCGCCACCGTTTCCGTGATCGACCAGGATAGCGAGGAACAGGCCCGCTACCAGATCGTGGGTGAACATGAGGCGGACGTGAAGAAGGGCCGCATTTCGATCACCTCTCCCATCGCCCGCGCGATGATCGGCAAGGGGAGCGGTGACGTCGTCGAGGTGCGGATTCCCGGTGGCTTGAAAGCCTACGAGATCACGAAGGTGGAGTGGGTCTGAGTCACCAAGTATTACGATGGGTATTCCGGTGACCGTGCACTTAATCCTACGCCGCTATAGGTCCGGTCGCTGCTGGCGAGCTTAATGCACTGTCACTGAATCCCGGTGGTTGGGGTGGCCTACCCCCTCGCCGCCGCCCGCCGCGCCAGGATCATCGCGCCCTCCAGGCCGGAGTCGGTGAAGGCCGGCGGGCGCAGGTAGTCCGCCGGTTCGGCGACCTGGCCGACATAGGGTCCCAGGCGCCGCCGCAGCTCGCCCCCCACCTGACCCAGCAGACCCGGGGTGGTCAGCAGGCCGCCGCCCATCACGATGCAGCGGGGCGACCAGGCCAGGACCAGGCTGGCGCAGAGCTGGCCCAGATAGTCGGCGACCATCGCCTGGACCTCGGGCCGGCCCTGCAGGATCTCGCCCGGCGCCAGCCGCGCGGCGATGGCCGGCCCCGCGGCCATGCCCTCGGCGCAGTCGTCGTGGAAGGGGCAGACGCACGGGGTCGTGTCGCCCGGGTGGCGGTGGACCCGCAGGTGGCCGACCTCGGGATGCAGGGCGCCCTTCAGCGGTCGGCCGTCGATCGCCAGGCCACCGCCGATGCCGGTGCCCACCGTGACATAGGCCACGGTGTCCAGGCCGGCGCCGGCGCCGGCCGCCTGCTCGGCCAGGGCCGCGGCGCTGACGTCGGTCTCCAGCACAACCGGGGCGCCCAATTGCTCGGCCAAGGCGGCGCGCAGGTTGAACCCCGCCCAGTGCGGCTTGGCCGTCGGCAGCATCAGGCCGTAGTCGGGGGAGCCGGGATCGACGATCAGCGGGCCGAAACTGGCCAGGCCCACCGCCGCCAGGGCGTCGCCCGGCCCCATCGCGCCCCGGATCGCCGCCACCAGGTCGGCGACCGCCTGCTTGGGCGTCGTGGTGGCGAACCGATGTGGTGGGACCTCAACGGTCACTTGTCGGCCATCGTCGGCCGCCGCGACCCGGCAGAGAATCTTTGTGCCGCCGGTCTCGATGGCGGCGATCAGGGCGCGGGTCATGCGGGCCTCCTCGACCCCGGGATCGGTGTCACGCTATCGCGACCTATGCCCGTGATGGATTTCGCAGGTCAATCGGTCGGCGCGCCGGCGCGCCGCCGCCTAGGTTTCGACAAGGTCGCTTCCGACCTTCACGGTCCAGGCTCCACCAAACCGGGCGCCTGTCACCGGTGTCGTTAACGTGGTCGGTGCTGGAAAGTCGCCGGCCGGTATTCGTCCAACTGTCGGCGCCAGCCACTCTGTCTCGCACCGCCTGAGATAGATTTTAAAACCCGCGCCGGTTGATCCGTCCGTCTTGAGTATTTCCACAACTCAAGTTCGGTGAGCGATTTCTACTCAAACTGAGTATAAGATTTAACGTATGGCCATACGCATGCGAAGGCCTGCCGGCGCGCGTCTGCGCATCATCCATGGCCGGCACTCGCCGCTTGGACGCTATCGCGACTGTTATTCAAGTGAAATCTATTGCTCGGCGGACCCTTGCGCGGCCAGCGCCGAACGTGATCAGCGGGATTGTCGCCTCCGACTCTCATGTCCCTTTGCAAAGTTGCATTATTCGCCTTTACTCGCCGAATCTTGCAGCGACGCGCCGGCCGCCCCCACCGAGCGCGCGCCGTGGCTGAGGAGAAGAAGACCGTGTCGGAGCTATCCAACAAAACCCCAGACCCGATGGACGTCGCCCTGGGGGCAGCCGTGCGAATTCGCCGGCGGACAATCGGTATGTCGCAGGAGGCCCTGGCCGAACAGTGCGGCGTCAGTTTCCAGCAGATCCAGAAGTACGAGAACGGCGCCAACCGCATCTCCTTCTCGCGTCTGGTTCAGATCGCGCGCGCCCTGCGCTGTCGGGTTGTGGATTTGATGGACGTCCTGGACACCCCCGGCCATGACGCGGTGGGCGATCTGGATCTGCTCTCACGCATGCGCACGCCGGGCGCTCTCGAGCTGCTGGCCGCCTTCGAGAAGCTACCCCAGGACGCGCGCGCCTCCCTGGTCAGCTTCATGCGCGCCCTGACCGGTCCCGACGGCAGCCTGCGCAGCAAGCAGAAGGAAATGGCGTAGGGGCTTAACCCGCGAGGCGGGCGATCTCGCTGAGGATGGCGGCGGGCGAAACCGGCTTGGCGACATAACCGTCCATGCCCGAGGCGCGGTAGTCCTCGATCTGGTGGGCCAGGACATTGGCCGTCGTGGCCACGATGGGGGTCTTGCCGACCGCTCCTGGCAAGGCGCGGATTTGACGCGTCGCCTGGACCCCGTCCATCACCGGCATCTGGATGTCCATGAAGATCAGGTCGTAGGCGCCGGTCTGGGCCCGCGCCACACCCTGGGCGCCATCATCGGCGGTCTCCACCGTCGCACCCAGGTCGCTGAGCATGCGGGTGGCCACCAGACGGTTGGTGGGATTGTCTTCCACCACAAGCACCCTCAGACCCTCAAGCCACAGCTCAGCCTCGCCGGTCGCGGCGGGCGCAGCGCAGGCTGGCGCGGCGATCTCGAACCAGAAGTGGGAGCCCGCCTCAAGGGCGGCGAAGCCCACCTCGCCCTCCATACGCTCGGCCAGCGCCTTGGTCATGGCCAGGCCCAGGCCCGAGCCGCCGAAACGCCGGGTCAACGAGCCGTCGGCCTGCTGGAAGCGGTCGAAGAGGTTGGCGCGCGCCTCCTGCGGAATGCCGACACCAGTGTCACGGACATCGACCCTCAGCCGCTGCTCGTCGCCCACCCCGGAGGTGGAAAGGCTCAGTCTGATCCCACCCTGCGGCGTGAACTTCACGGCGTTGCCGGCCAGGTTGAAGATCATCTGGCGCAGACGAACGGGATCGAGCCAGACGAAGCCGGCCTCGGAGGCCTCCACCGTCAGGGTCACGCCCTTGGCCTCTGCGTCGGGCCCGACCATGCCCGCCACCATGCGCAGGGCCGCCGCCGCGTCGGTCTGTTCGGGGGTCAATTCGAGCCGGCCGGCCTCCGCGCGGGAGAAGTCGACGATATCGTTGAGCACCTGGGCCAGCGTGGTGCCGCACGCCAGGGCCTCGTCCACGAGGACGCGGCCGTTGGCCGACAGGCTTTCGCCCTTCAGCAGGTGCAGCACCCCCAGCACGCCGTTCATCGGCGTGCGGATCTCGTGGCTCATATTGGCCAAGAACTGGGTCTTGGCGTCGGCGGTCTCGATGGCGGCGTCGCGAGCGTCCAGCAGCTCGGTGATGTCCTGGGTGATGCCCAGCAACTCCCATTCGCCGGTAGGGTGCTGGCTGATGCCGGCCCAGGCGGTGCGCATGCGGCGATAGCCGCTCGCGCCCAGGTGCCGGTACTCCACATTGCCGACCTCGCCGGTAAGCTCGCTGCGGCTCCAGGCCGAGAGCACCCTCTCCTTGTCGTCAGGGTGGATGGCAGCGTGGAAGACGTCGGCCGGGACATGATGCGCCGGGGTCGTCGAGCGGCCCTCGATCAAGGGGTTCAGATCGTACTGCCGGGTTGTGGTGTCATAGCGCCAGATGAAGACCCCGGCGGCCATGCCCAGCAGTTCGGCGACGCGGGCGCCCTTGTAGCGCTCCTTGGCGGCGCGGCGTTGGGCGGTGATATCCTGCCAGACGATCAACACGCTGCGTTCATTGACCCGCTTGGCGCGGGAGCGGACCCAGCGCCACTCGTCCTGAGCGATGCGCACGCGGTGCTCGCAATCGGCGAGGCCCACTCTGGCCAACTGCGCCACCGCGGTGTCGATGACGCCCAGGTCGTCGGGATGGACGAACTCAATGAGCGGCCGCCCCTGGGTCTCTTCCTCGGTCCATCCCGAGAAGGCGTTCCAGGCCGGATTGGCCCGTTCGATCATGCCGTCGGTGCAGACGAGGAAGATGTCCAGGGCGTTCTCGAAGAACCAGCCCACGGCTTCGTCCGACCCGACATCCATCAAAGACACCCTCCAGCCCGGCTTCGGACCCCCGGCCCATAACCCGCGCGATAAGGTAAATAACGGATTGCCGCCATGGCCCAGCTCTCCGCCAACCCTTTGGAAACATGGGTTTGCGACGCAATGCCACAGGTCAGGTACGCAACGGGAACGCGCGCCTATCCAGGCGGACAAGGCCTCAGGGAAGCAGTCAACCCCGGCGGCTCAGCTCTCGGCCAGCACCTTGTCGATCACCGCCTTGGCGTCGGCGCCGGACCAGTCGGCGCCGCCCGACAGCCGGGCCCTCTCCACCCCGTCCTTACCGAAGATCACCGTGGTGGGCATGCCGGTGGCGGCCGGTTTGAAGTCGTAGGGTAGCTTCAGCTTGGGGTCGCGGTAGAAGGCCAGCGGCGCATGCTGGGCGATGAACTGCCGCGCCTTGTCGGCGTCGCGGTCGCCGTCGATGCTGACCGCCACCACGGCCACCGGCTGGCCCTGATATTCCGCCGCCAGCTTGGCCAGCGTCGGCATCTCGATGATGCAGGGACCGCACCAGGTGGCCCACATATTGACCACCAGAACCTTGCCCTGGAAGTCGGCCAGACGGACCGGCTTGCCGTCGGCGTCCTGGAAGCTGGTGGCCGGTGGAGCGCCAGCCTCGGCCGGGAAGCTGAGCTTGGCCATCTCGCCCTTGGCGAGACTCTTCAGGCTGGTTGTCTGGCGGGGGTTTATGGATGCCTGCGCCATGATGTAGACAACCGCCGCGACGCCCAGCAGGGCGACGCCCCAGAGCGCGCCTTTGACGAGGCCCGATTTGGGCTTCGCCGTTTCCTCGGGTGCTTGGCTCATGTCCGACGACTCCACTCATGGTTCTGACGAGCCCGCATCTGGCCAAGCCATGTGGGGCGGTAGGTTCAGCGCGAAACCCGCCGAGCTGATGCAGGCGATCAACGTCTCCATCGGGTTCGACAAGCGCCTGGCGCCGCAGGACCTGGCGGGGTCCCGCGCGCACGCGGCGATGTTGCGCAAGCAAGGCGTCATTACAAGCGCCGACGAGCAGCAGATCCAGGGCGGGCTGCAGGCCATCGAGGCCGAGATGGCCGCCGGGACCTTCCCCTATCGCGACGAGTTCGAAGACATCCACATGAATGTGGAGGCCCGGCTGCGGGAGCTGATCGGCCCGGTGGCCGGCCGTCTGCACACTGCGCGCTCCCGCAACGACCAGGTGGCCGTCGACTTCCGGCTATGGGTCCGCGACGCCTGCGATCGGACGATCGCCCAGCTGCGCGCCCTGCAGCAGGCGCTGATCCTCAAGGCCGAGGCCCACGCCGAGACCCTGATGCCGGGCTTCACCCACCTGCAACCAGCCCAGCCCGTCACCTTTGGCCACCACCTGATGGCCTATGTGGAGATGTTCGGCCGCGACGCCGGGCGCTTTTCCGACGCGCGCCGGCGGATGAACGAGTCTCCCCTGGGCGCCGCGGCCCTGGCCGGCTCTCCCTTCCCCATCGACCGGGACGCCACGGCCCGGGCGCTCGGCTTCGACCGGCCCACCGCCAACTCGCTGGACAGCGTCTCCGACCGCGACTTCGCCCTGGAGGCCCTGGCCGCGGCGACCCTGGCGGGCATCCACCTGTCGCGGCTAGCCGAGGAGATCGTCATCTGGATGACGCCGCAGTTCGGCTTCATCAAGCTGACCGACGCCTTCACCACCGGCTCCTCGATCATGCCGCAGAAGAAGAACCCGGATGCCGCCGAGCTGGTGCGCGCCAAGGTCGGCCGCCTGCTCGGCTCCTTCACCCAGCTCGCCGTGGTGATGAAGGGCCTGCCGCTGGCCTATTCGAAGGACATGCAGGAGGACAAGGTCCCCACCTTCGACGCCTTCGACGCCCTGGAGCTGTCCCTGGCCGCCATGGCCGGGATGGTGGCGGACATGGAGCCGGTCTCGGCCAGGATGGCGGCGGCGGCCGGTGCGGGCTACTCCACCGCCACCGACCTGGCCGACTGGCTGGTGCGCACCCTCGACATGCCCTTCCGCGACGCCCACCATGTGACGGGCGCGGCGGTGAAACGGGCCGAGCAGCTCAACTGTGATCTCTCCGACCTGCCCCTGAAGGAGCTTCAGGCCCTGTCGCAGGGGATCACCGCCGAGGTCTACGACGTTCTCACCCCACGGGCTTCCGCCGGGAGCCGCAAAAGCTACGGCGGCGCCGCGCCGGACCAGGTTCGCGCCCAAGTCGCGCGTTGGAAGGATATGCTGAAATGACCCTTCGCCCCCTCGTGCTGATCGGCGCGCTCGCGCTCTCCGCCACCGCTCTGTCGGGCTGCGGCAAGCTGGGTGAGCTCGAGCGCCCCGGCCCCATCGGCCACGCCCGGTCCAACGCCGACGCCGGCGCCAAGCCGACCCGCTCGATCCGCACCGTCGACCCCCGCGACCGCAACGGCGATCCGGCCCCGCAGCGCAGCGAGCCGATCGAGAGCACCAACGATCCCATGGCCAGCGGCCCGCAGGGTTCGATCCCCGACCCCTACGCCCGTCCGCGATGAACCACTTCGAGCTTTCGGGGGGCGAGCTCGCCTGCGAGGACGTCGGCCTGAGCGCCATCGCCGAGGCCGTCGGCACCCCGGTCTATGTCTATTCCACCGCCACCCTTGAGCGGCACTACACGGTGCTGCGCGACGCCCTGGTGAGTGAGGGCCTAGGCGATCCCCTGATCGCGTTCGCGGTAAAGTCCAATTCCAATGTCGCGGTTCTCCGCACCCTGGGCCGCCTCGGGGCCGGGGCCGACACGGTGTCGGAGGGCGAAATCCGCCGGGCCCTGGCCGCCGGCATCCCGGCTGAGCGCATCGTCTTCTCCGGCGTCGGCAAGACCGAAGCCGAGATCGCCTTCGCCCTGCGAAACGGGGTCGGCGAGATCAATGTCGAGTCCGAGCCGGAGATGCACACAGCCTCAGCGGTCGCCCAGTCGATGGGGACCAGGGCGACCATCGCCATCCGCGTGAACCCCGACGTCTCGGCCGGCGGCCACGCCAAGATCTCCACCGGCAAGTCCGACAACAAGTTCGGCGTGTCGTTCTCAGAGGCCGAGCGGCTCTATGCCCAGGCGTCGAACAATGCTGGCCTGAAGCCGGTCGGGGTCACCTGCCACATCGGCAGCCAGATCACCCACCTGGCGCCGCTGGAGGAGGCCTTCGTCAAGATGCGCAGTCTCGTCGAGCGCCTGCGTGGCGAGGGCCTGGCCGTTGAGCGCCTGGACCTCGGCGGCGGCCTGGGCGTGCCCTATTTCAACATGCCGACCCCGGCGACTCCCGCCGACTACGCGGCGATGATCGCACGGACCATGAAGGGCCTGGACGTTCAGTTCGCCTTCGAGCCGGGCCGCATGATCAGCGCCAACGCGGGCGTCCTGCTGTCCACCGTGCAGCATATCCATGAGCGCCCCGAGGGCCGCAAGTTCGTGGTGCTGGACGCGGCGATGAACGACCTGATCCGCCCGGCCATGTACGACGCCTATCACGACATCCGGCCGGTGAAGCCCCGCGAAGGCGACCCCGTCACCTACGACGTGGTGGGTCCGATCTGCGAGACCGGCGACACCTTCACCCGCGACCGCGACCTGCCTCGGCTGGAGGCCGGCGACCTGGTGGCCTTCATGAGCGCCGGCGCCTACGGGGCGGTGATGTCGAGCGAATATAACAGCCGCCTGCTGGTGCCCGAGGTGCTGGTGAACGGCGACCAGTTCGCCGTGATCCGCCCGCGCCCGACCTATGAGGACATGCTGGATCGCGAGGCCATGCCCGGCTGGCTGGCGTCAGACACCTGACGGACGCCGCCCGGGCTCGGAACCCCGGGGTCCTCGCCCTAGTTGCCTAGGGTGACCTAGGAGGTCCCCTCATGAGTACGCGAGTCTATATCGCCGCAATCCTTGGCCTGATGGTGGCCGGCGTCCTGTTCGGCATGGGCGCCATTCCGGTCTTGATGATCCCGGCCCTGTCAGCGAAGGCCGATGTGCTGCTGCCGATCGTGGTGATCCTGTCGATTGTCCTGACACCGCCGATCGCCTGGAAGATGGCGCCGAAGCTGACCGTCAAGCCCCCCGCGCCCTAGAGCCCTTTCCCTTTAGACGGAATCGTCCAAAGGGATAAAAAGGGCTCTAATTCAAAAAACTAGAGCATGTTTCGATCCGATAACCGGTTCCCACTTATCGGAACATGCTCTAGGTCAGTCCAGCGCCCCGATATAGGGCAGCCCGCGCAGGGCGCCGGCGGCGTCCATGCCGTAGCCGACCAGGTAGCGGGCCGGCGCTTCCCAGGCGACGAAGTCGGGGACGATGGCGCGGGGCGTCGGCCACGGCTTTGAGGCGAAGACGGCGGTAAAGGTTTGCGCCGCGCCGGCGTCACCGACCAGACGGCTGGCTTCCGACAGTGACAGGCCGGTGTCGATAACGTCGTCGATGATCAGGGCGGTGCGGCCCGACAATGGGCGCTGCAGGTCGGCGCGCACCTCGCAGCGGCCCAGGCTGGCGCGCTCGTCGCCATAGGAAGCCAGCCACAGGGCGTCGAAGCGGACATGGCGGCCCAGGCGCGACAAGGCCCGCGTCAGGTCCGAGGCGAACCACAGGCCGCCGGTGAGCAGGCAGACCGCCACGGTGTCGTCGTCGATCTTGGGCGCGATCTCGGCGGCCAGGGCCGCGACGCGGCGAGCGACCTCTTCCTCCGACAGCAAGACGACGGGATCAGCCATGGGGCTCCAGGGCATAGGGGCTATCGGACGACAGGGGCTTGGCCTCCACCGGCGCCGGGCCATGGTCGGCTTGCGGAACGTCGGCTTCGGCCGCGCCACGCAGGGAATGTTCTGGCGCGGCGTGGGCGGGCACAGCCACCTTGGCGTGGGTTTTCTTGCCCTTGGCCTTGGCGGTGTCGGGGACGAAGGAGATCTGCAGATCGTGGGCCGTGGTCGGCGGATCGAGGATGGCCAGAGCGAAGTGGCGGGTCTCACCCGGCGGCACCACTGGATCGGCGGGACGGGCGACCTTGGTGACGATGGTCTTGCCGGCCTTGTCGAGCAGCTCGATCTTCAGCGGCGGAGTGACGATCGCGTGGTCTTCGACATTGCGGATCATGCCGGAGATGGACAGCGCCGCGTGGCCGTCCTGCAGGGCCGGTTCGGCCCGCGAGCCTTCGATCACCAGGCCCAGCGTGTTCACCGGCAGGCCGGCGAGCGCATAGGCCCGCGCCGAACCCGGCATGATCTTCACGACATCGACCCGGAAAACGACGGCCAGGCCGACGACGATGGCCAGAGTCGCGGCCATGCCGGCCCAGACGATGCCGTGGGCGGCAGCCTCCCGCACCTTGCGGGTGGTCTCCACCTTGGCGCGGATCACCTTGGGCAGTTCGGCGCCCGGCAGGTCGCTGAGAGCGGCTGGCTCCTCGATCTGCGGCTCGAAGGGGTCGCGGGCGACCGCGCCCTCCTCGGCCGACACGTCCAGCTCCAGGGTCGCCTCGGGATGGGCCGTCCAGCGGTGACCGCAGGAGGCGCACTTCACCGCACGGCCCTCCGGGGCGATCTTGCGATCGTCCACGAAATAGCTGGTGGCGCACTCTGGACAGGTCAGGATCATGACGGCGGAATGGGTCTCGTAACCTGGGCTGTTGTTCTGGAGCGTCGCCGCCCTGGTCAAGCGGTTCTGCAGGCTTTTCCCCGCAATTCCCGCACCGAAGCGAACTGTTATCGCGATTCCTAGCACGCGGGGCTTGCCAAAACCCAAATCCCGGCAGCGGCGTATCGTCCAGCCGGGAGATTCGCCCGTGAGGCGAGCCAAGCCGCGAGCTTGGCCCTAGGGCCTTTGGGCTCGCCGCGCTCCCACGCCGGTTCTGCTGGCGCATCGACCGGGCTTAGGGTAGCCGGGAAGGCCGATGTCCAGACAGCCGCATGACCAGGAGGCGCTCGACGCCGAGGGCGCCATCCTGGCCTTCGATGACGTGTCGATGCGCTATGGCCGCGGCCCCGAGACGTTGAAAGACCTAACTTTTTCTCTCGCGCCGGGCTCATTTCACTTCCTCACCGGGGCCTCTGGCGCGGGCAAGAGCTCGCTGCTGAAGCTGATCTACCTGGCCGCCAAGCCCTCCAAGGGCCTGATGCATCTGTTCGGCCAGGACGTGTCGGCCGTGCCGGTGAAGCAGCAGCCGATGCTGCGCCGGCGGATTGGCGTGGTGTTCCAGGAATTTCGCCTGCTGGACCACATGAGCGCCTTCGACAACGTGGCCCTGCCCTTGCGCATCGCCGGCCGCAAGCCCGACAGCTATCGCCAGGACGTAGCCGAGCTGCTGGCCTGGGTGGGCCTGCGCAGCCGGATGCACGCCATGCCCGCGACGCTCGCTGGTGGCGAGAAGCAGCGGCTCGCCATAGCCCGCGCCGTGGTCAACCGCCCCGACATCCTGCTGGCCGACGAGCCGACCGGGAACGTCGACCACGAGATGGGCCTGCGCATCCTGCGGCTGTTCGTGGAGCTGAACCGCCTGGGCACCACCGTGCTGATCGCCACTCACGACCAGGATCTGGTGGCCCGCTCGGGTAAGCCAGTGCTGCACCTGGAGGACGGCCGGCTGACCAATCTCGGCCCGATAGGCGGCGGCGGATGAGCGACTTCGATCCCGGCCGCTGGAAACCCGCCGCCTTCCTGCCCGAGGCCGACGCCCGCGACGGCTCGCTGATCTTCGTGGTGGCCACCCTCTGCTTCCTGGCCTGCCTGACGGCGCTGACTGTCCTGGCCACCGACCGCGCGTCGCGGGGCTGGAGTGACCAGCTCACCGGCCAGGCCACGGTGATCGTCCGGGCCAAGGGCTCGGAGACCCCCGACAGCGCCGCCGCGCGCGCCGCCGAGGCCCTGTCGGGCCTGCCGGGCGTCGGCGAGGTTCGCGCCCTGGAGAAGGAAAAGGCCGAGGCCCTGATCGCCCCCTGGCTGGGCGACACCGCCGACCTCGACGACCTGCCGGTGCCGCGTCTGGTGGCCGTGGACCTCGACCCCAAGGCGCCGGCCACCGCGGCCAGCCTCGACAAGGCGCTGAAGGCCCAGGGCCTGGACGCCGTGGTAGACGACCACACTATCTGGCTGAAGGACATCCAGCGCGCCGCCGGCTTCGCCCGCTGGATCGGGCTGGCGGTGTTCGCCCTGATCGCCGCCGCCGCGGGAGCCGTCGTGGCCTTCGCCACCCGCGCCGGCCTCACGGCCCGCCACGAGGTGGTGGAGGTGCTGCACCTGGCCGGGGCCGAGGATGACTTCATCGCCCGGCTGTTCCAGATGCGGTTTGCACGCATGGCCGCGCTGGCGGGCTTGTTCGGCGCGGGCGGGGCGGCGATCATGGGGGCGATACTGCGCCTCATGGGAGGGGGCCAAGGCTTGACCCCGGTGCTGCCCATCGCCTGGACCGATCTGCTGGCCGTCCTGCCCTGTCCCGTGGCGGCAGGGCTGGTGGCGGCCATCGCCGCGCGCCTGACCGCCCAGGCGCTGATCGCGAAGATGACATGAGAAGCCTTGTCGCAATCCTGGTGGCCGCCCTGATCTGGGCTGTCGGCCTGATGTCCTTCGCCGCGAGGATCGAGAATTCGACCCCGATAGCCGAGCCGCCACGCGCCGACGGCATCGTGGCGCTGACCGGCGCCGGCTCCAACGAACGTCTGGCGGCCGCCGTCAGCCTGCTGGAGGACGGCAAGGCCGCCCGGATGCTGGTGTCCGGTGTCAATCCCGAGGCCAGCCGCGAGGACATCCGCACGGTGAGCAAGGCGGTCCGCCGGCTCTATGACTGCTGCGTGGACCTGGACTTCACCGCCGCCGACACGGTGGGCAATGCACGCGAGACCGCCGACTGGGCCCACAGGCTGCACTACAAGAGCCTGATCGTGGTCACCGCCGACTACCACATGCCCCGCGCCATGCTGGAGCTGCGGGCCACCATGCCCGACATCGACCTGCGCCCCTATCCGGTGGCGACAAGGATCGTGAACGCCAAGCGCTGGTGGCGGACCAGCGGCGGCGCGCGCTTGATGATCGTGGAATATTCCAAGTATCTGGCGATCCTCGGCCGTGAGGCCGTGCGGAAACTGGGGCCCAACGACGCCCCGGCCCAAGATAAGAAGGCCTGACCTTGCAGAAGCTGCGCTCCCTGACCTTCGCCGTGGTGTTCTACGCCTGGTCGGTCTTCGTCTCCCTGGTGATCCTCACGCCGCTGCTGATCGCGCCGCGCAGCTGGACGGCGGCCACCTTCGGCCTCTGGAGCCGGGGCATCCGGTTCCTGCTGAAGGTGATCGCCGGGATCGAGGTCGAGGTGCGCGGGCGTGAATTCATGCCCACCACGGCGGCCCTGGTGGCCCCCAAGCACCAGTCGATGTTCGACGTCTTCTCCCAGTTCTCCCTGCTGCCGGACGCCTGCTTCGTCACCAAGAAGGAGCTGCTGATGATCCCCTTCTTCGGCTGGTTCGCCATGAAGGCGACGATGATCAGCGTCGACCGCGCGGGGCATTCCACGGCGCTGCGCAAGCTGGTCCGCGACGCCAAGGACCGCTTCAAGATCCCCCGCCAGCTGGTGATCTTCCCGGAGGGCACCCGCGGCGATCCGGGCGCGCCCGGCGACTACAAGCCCGGCATCGCGGCCCTCTACCGCGAGCTCGAGCTGCCGGTCTATCCGATGGCCACCAACGCCGGGGTCCACTGGTCGCGCAAGGGCTTCAACCTGACGCCCGGCGTGATCGTCTTCGAATATCTGGAGCCGATCCCGCCCGGCCTGAAACGCGGCGAGTTCATGCGCACCCTGGAGGAGCGGATCGAGGCGGCCACCGAGAAACTGCTGGCCGCCGATCCGGCCTATCGGCCGCCCGTCACGGCCCCCGCGGCCTAGTCGGCCTCGCGCTCGCGGGCCTCTACCAGCCCCAGAAGCTTGGCCATCACCGCGTCATGGACACCTTCGGCGCGCAGGTGCCCCACCAGGTCGCGCAGGTAGTCGACGTTCTTCCCCGAAAGCCCCGTGGCCCCGGCGATCAGTTCGGCCTGGCGCTCCAGGCTCAGCGCGCCCGCCCACTGCGGATGGTGGGTGTCGGACAGGAAGACCAGGGTCTCGACCCGGCGGCCGTCGGCGAGGCGCACATTGGCGCTGCTCTCGACATAGGTCTCGGTGGGCTGCTCGCGTTCACGCAGGTAGGCGTAGACCTCGCCCCAGTCTTTTTCCGCCACGCGATAGGCCGCCCCGCGCACCGCGCCGCCGGGGGCGAGACCCAGGACCAGTCCTGGGCGTTCATAGGTGCCACGGTGGTGGACGGAATAGATGCAGAAGGCGCGGCGGCGGCCATGTAGGGTGGCGCTCTGGCGTTCGACGTACGCAAATCCAGGCCGCCACATCAACGACCCGTAACCGAAAACCCAACGCTCAACAGACATGGCCCGCCGTTCCAAAACCCCCGAAGCCCCCCCTGTGCCTGATCCCGAACCCGCCCGCAAACCGCGAAGGTTCTGGCTCTATGCGCCATTCATCGTCCTGCTCATCGCCATGGCGGGGTGGACCGCCCTGTGGCTGCAGGTGCGCGGCCAGGCTGCGACCCGGATGGACGCCGCCGCCGACCAACTGCGGAAGGCCGGCTACGAGGTCTCGTGGAAAGACCGCACCCTGGGCGGCTATCCCTTCCGCCTGGACGTGGTGCTGACCGACGCCCGCATCCGCGAGCCCGGCGGCTGGGCTATCGCCATACCGAGACTGGAGGGCGAGGCCTTCCTCTATTCGCTTGGCCACTGGATCAGCGCGGCGCCCGAGGGCCTGACCCTGACCCGGCCCATCGGCGGCCCGGTGGAGGTGCGCGGCGAACTGCTGCGGGCCAGCCTGAGCGACGTGGGCAAGCACCCCCCGGCCTTCTCTTTCGAAGGCCGCAAGCTGACCTTCGCGCCGGGTGCGGGCGCGCAGCCCTTCGGCCTGTCGGCCGCCGACAAGGTGGAACTGCACCTGCGGCCCGGCCCCGACGACCAGGGGGCCATCCTGTTCAAGGTCGAGAACGGCAAGGCCCAGCTCAGCGGTCTGTTCGCCCAGTTGGCCGGGGACAAGCCGATCTCCATCGTCTGGGACTCGATCCTCACCAAGATGAGCGGCTTCAAGGGCCAGACCTGGCCCGCCGCCGTGCGGGCCTGGAGCACCAGTGGCGGCCTGATCCAGGTGAAACAGGCGGGCGTCACCGCCGGCGACGCCCTGATCGGCGCCCAGAGCGGCCAGCTCGGGGTCGGCTATGACGGCCGGCTGGTGGGATCGATGGACGTGACCCTGCGCCAGGCGCCTCGCGCTCTGGCCGCCATGGCCGCCAGCGGGACCCTGCCGCCGGAGACGGCGCTCGCCGCCGCCGCCGTGGCCGTGGCGCGTGAGGACAGCGCCTCGGTGGCGCGTGCGACCCTGACCTTCGAGGCCGGACGCATGACCCTTGGGCCCGTGGCGGTCGGCGCCTCGCCCCGGGTCTACTGATGCTGGGCCAGCCCAACGCCAGGCCGCCGGGGTTCTCGCAGCGGCGGATGTCGCCGAGCCTGGGCCAGGGCGGCATGGTCGCCGCCGCCCATCCGCTCACCGTGGCCACCGCCCTGGCGGTGCTGAAGGCCGGCGGCAACGCCGTGGACGCCGCCATCGCTGGCGGCCTGACCGCCGCCGTCGTCATGCCCGAGATGTGCGGCCTGGGGGGCGACCTGTTCGCCATCGTCCATGCGCCGGGTCAGGCGCCGGTCGCGGTCCTGGGCAGTGGCGTCTCGCCGCGCTCGGCCACGCTGGAGCAGATGCGCGCGCACGGCGATCCCAGCCCCACCGGCGTGAAGATGCCCTTCCGGGGCCCGCTGTCGGTGGGAACGCCCGGCATGGTCCACGCCTTCGGCGCCCTGCTCGAACGGTTCGGATCGCGGCCCCTGTCAGAACTGGCCCAGGCCGCCATCGGCTATGCGGACGGCTTCCCCATCACCCCGCTGGGGGTCCATTTCATCGCCACCTCGGCGGACCTGCTGCGGCAATATCCGGCCTCGGCGGCGGTCTTCCTGCTCGGCGGCGAGGTTCCCAAGGTGGGGCGGGTCCTGCGCCAGCCCGACCTCGCCCGCACCCTGCGAACGCTCGCGGCGCAGGGGACCCAAGCCTTCTACAATGGCGATATCGCCGACCGGATCGCGGCCTTCATGGCGGCCCAGGGCGGAGCATTGTCAGCCGACGATCTGGTGCGACACGAGACGGTGCTCGAGCCGCCCATCGCCACCACCTTTCGCGGCCATACGGTCTTCCAGACCGGTCTGCCCAGCCAGGGGATGATCCTGCTGGAGGCTCTGAACATCGCCGAGCAGGCCAGCGGCCCGGCCCTGGCGCGGGGCGACGCCGCCGCCATCCACCTGCTGGCCGAGGCCGTGAAGCTCGCCTATGCCGACCGCTTGGGGTTCGCCCAGGACCCGGCCTTCGGAAACCCGCACCTGGAGACTCTGCTCTCCAAGGCCTGGGCCGAGAAACGCTTCGCCGCCATCGATCCCGACAAGGCCGCGCCTACGGTCCCAGCAGGCGGAATGAACGATGGCGACACCACCTATTTCTGCGTCGCCGACGGCCAGGGCATGATGGTCTCGCTGATCCAGTCGGTCTCCTCCAACTTCGGCAGTGGGGTCGTGGCGGGTGATACCGGTGTCGTGCTGAACAACCGGGCCGGACGCGGCTTCTCCCTGGAGGACGGACACCCGAACCTGTTCGCGCCCGGCAAGAAGACCATGAACACGCTGAACTGCTACTCGGTCGCCGACGCCTCGGGCACGCCGGTCCTGGTGGGCGGCACGCCGGGTGGCGACGGCCAGCCGCAGTGGAACCTGCAGACCCTGGTGGCCCTGATCGACGGCGGGCTGGACGTGCAGGCGGCCATCGAGGCGCCGCGCTGGACCGTCTGGCCGGGCACCGATCCCTCCACCCTGCCCAATCCCTATGAGCTGCAGATCGAGTCCCGCGTGGGCGACAGCGTCCTGGCGGAGCTGGAGGCTCGCGGCCACACCCTGCGCCGGTTCAGCGCCTGGGGCGGCGGCGGCGCGGCCCAGGCCATCGCCCGCGATCCGCTCACCGGAGTCCTGGCCGGGGGCTCCGACCCCCGCGCCGAAGGCCTGGCCCTGGGGTTCTGATGACGACACCGGGGCTGACATCGCCCGCGACCACCACCAACACCTACGACCTCTAGCGGTCGCAGCTAAGCACTGGCGGCGAGGTCGCGGCAACTGGCCGCCAGGTCGGACGGCGCGGCGCAGAGGGCGTGGGCGCCGGCCTCCGAAAGCTCCGCCTCCGAGCCGTAACCCCAGAGCGCGCCCAGGGCGGCCAGGCCGTTCTTGCGGGCGGCGATCATGTCGTAGCTGCGGTCGCCGACCATCAGGGCGGCGCCCGGGTCGATGCCCACCGCAGGGATCATGTGGGCGATGAGGTCGGCCTTGTCCTCGAACTGGCCATCGGGATGGGCGCCATAGACACCGGCCAGATAGGGGCTGAAGCCAAAGTGGTCGGCGGTGATCTGGGCGAAGGGCTGGGACTTGGCGGTACAGATGAACACGCGGCCCGCATAGGCCTCGCGAAGTTCGCCGAGCGCCTCGAGGATGCCCGGATAAACCGCAGCATCCTTCAGTCCGCGCTCGGCGGCATAGGCGCGATAGAGGCGCACACCCTCCTCGACATCGGCGTCCGGCCCCATCAGCCGCCGGAAGGAAACCCGGATCGGCGGGCCGATCACCGACAGCAGGTCGGCGTCCGGCGGCGGCTCGCGCCCCAGGGCGGCCATCGCCGCGCGGACGCCGGCGAGGATGCCGGGGGCCGGATCGGTCAGGGTGCCATCGAGGTCGAGCAACAGGGTCGGGGTCATGCTTGCAGCTTGGCCATTGGCGCTTTGCGCGGCAACCGGTTTCCCGTGCAACTTTATTGCGGCGGATGGGCCTATTGCGCCGGGGCGTTCGATGACTTAAGCGCCGAACCTTCGTTTTCGGGGGACAAAATGGCCGACGCCGATCCCAAGCCTGCCGCACCGTCGCTCGACGCCGTGCGCGCGCGCCTGGATGAGATCGACGCCGCCCTGCTGGCCCTGGTCGATGAGCGCGCGGGTCTCGCCAAGGACGTGGCCACCGCCAAGGCCGCCGCCGGCGACGGCGACAAGTTCGCCCTGCGTCCGGGTCGCGAGACCGCCCTGCTACGACGCCTGCTTGCCAAGGAGCGCACGGCGGCGAGGCCCAGCCTCGTCGTCCGCATCTGGCACGAGCTGATCGGCGACAGCCTCTCGCGCCAGGGGCCTTTCCACATCAACGTCTGGGGCGGCAAGGACCCGGCCAAGGCCGTCGAACTGGCCCGCCACCGCTTCGGCGCAGCCCCGCCTCTGCGCACGGTCGGCAAGGCCGACGAGGCGCTGGCCGCCGCCAAGACCCCTGGCGGGGTCGGGGTCCTGCCGCTGGCCTCGGATACCCCCTGGTGGGGCCGCCTGTTGGCCGATCCGAAGCTGCAGGTGTTCGCCGCCCTCCCCTGCCTGGCCGCCTGGGGCCCGATGACCGCGCTGGCCGTCGCCGAGGTGGAGGTCGAGCCCACCGGCGATGACCGCACCTTCTGGGTCACCGACGCACCCGGCTCCGCGGCCGCCATCGAGGAGGCGCTCTCCCGCGACGGCGTGGCCGGCGACCTGATCGCCGAGGTCGGCGGCCTGAAGCTTTTCGCCCTGATCGGCTTCTACCAGGCCGGGGACGAGCGCCTGGCCCGCGCGCCCGGGCGCCTTTCCGGGGTGATCGGGGCTGCGCCCGCCCCGCTGGACGTGTAAGAGGCGGGCCTCACTCCCGCTTGAAGCGTCCCATGTCCGACACCGTCCTCGACCGCGCCAAGGCCCAGCGGCCCACGCCGAAGCCCGGCATCCTCGACATCGCCTGCTATGTGCCCGGCAAGGCCAAGGTCGACGGTATCGAACATTCGCTGAAGCTGTCGGCCAACGAGAACATCCTGGGCTGCAGCCCGGACGCCAAGGCGGCCTTCGCCGGCGCCATCGACCAGCTGCACATGTATCCCGACGGTCGCACTACAATCCTGCGGACCGCCATCGCCGCAAAGTACGGCCTGGAGCCCGAGCGCCTGATCTTCGGCTGCGGCTCCGACGAGATCTTCCAGCTGCTGAACCAAACCTTCCTCGAGCCGGGCGACAACATCGTCCAGGGCGAGTTCGGTTTCGGCGCCTACGCCATCGGCGCCCGGGCCTGCGGCGCGACCGTGAAGCTGGCCAAGGAGATCAACCACCGCATCGACGTCGACGCCCTGCTGGCGGAGGTCGACGACCGCACCCGCTTGGTCTTCGTCGCCAACCCCGGCAACCCCACCGGCACCTGGATCACCGGTGAGGAGATCCGCCGTCTGCACGCAGGCCTGGCCCCCAGCGTCGTGCTGGTGCTCGACGGCGCCTATGCCGAGTTCGTCGCCGACCCCGCCTTCGAGGACGGCATGTCCATGGTGCGCGAGTTCGAGAACGTGGTGGTCACCCGCACCTTCTCCAAGCTGCATGGTCTCGCCGCCCTGCGGGTGGGCTGGGCCTATATGCCGGTGGAGATGGCCGACGCGCTCGACCGCATCCGCCTGCCCTTCAACGTCAATATCCCGGCGCAGCTGGCCGGCGTCGCGGCCCTGGGCGACGACGACTTCCAGGCCCGGTCCCTGGCGCTCGTCGAACAGTGGCGGCCCTATCTGATCCAGCAACTCGGCGGCCTGGGCCTGGAGCCCGTGCCGTCGGCGGCCAACTTCGTGCTGGTGGGCTTCCCGAGGACGCCCGGAAAGACCGCCAAGGAGGCCGAGGCGTACCTCGCCTCGAAGGGGATCATCGTGCGGGGCGTGACCGGCTACGGCCTGCCCGACCACCTGCGGATCACCATCGGCCTGGAAGCGCACAACCGCGCCGTGGTCGAGGCGCTGGCCGCCTTCGTGAAGTCCTGATGGGCGAGGTCCTCTTCCCCCGCATGGCCGTGATCGGCTGCGGCCTGATCGGCTCCTCGGTGATCCTGGCGGCCCGCGAGGCCGGCTGCGTCGGCGAGATCATCGTCGCTGACCTCAGCGAGGCGCACCGCGCCCGCATCGTCGAGCTGGGCTATGCCGACAAGGTCACCGGGGATATCGCCGAAGCCGTGGCCGGCGCCGACCTGGTGGTGTTCGCCGTCCCTGTCCTGGCCATGGGCGAGGCCGCCAAGGCCGCGGCGCCGGCCATGAAGCCCGGCGCCATCGTCACCGATGTGGGCTCGGTGAAGGGCTTCGTCGCCCAGGCTCTCATGGCCGCCCTGCCCGACACCGTCTTCATCGTGCCTGGCCACCCCATCGCCGGCACCGAGCATTCCGGACCCGACGCGGGCTTCGCCGAACTGTTCCAGAGCCGCTGGGTGATCCTCACCCCGCAGCCGCGGCAGGACGATGCCTATCTGGAGGCCGTCAGCCAGCTCTCCGAGTTCTGGCGGGCGCTCGGCGCAAACGTCGAACTGATGGACGACCGACACCACGACCTCGTCCTGGCCGTCACCAGCCACCTGCCCCACCTGATCGCCTACAACATCGTCGGCACCGCCGCCGACATGGAGGAGGTTACCCAGGCCGAGGTGATGAAGTATTCCGCCGGCGGCTTCCGCGACTTCACCCGCATCGCGGCGTCGGACCCCACCATGTGGCGTGACGTCTTCGTGGCCAACAAGGAGGCGGTGCTGGAGATCCTCGGCCGCTTCACCGAGGACCTGCAGGCATTGTCGCGGCAGATTCGCTGGGGCGAGAGCGACAAGCTCTTCGAGCTCTTCACCCGCACCCGCGAAATCCGCCGCGGCATCATCGCCGCGGGCCAGGAAAGCG
This sequence comes from Phenylobacterium glaciei, assembly GCF_016772415.1. NCBI lineage: Bacteria > Pseudomonadati > Pseudomonadota > Alphaproteobacteria > Caulobacterales > Caulobacteraceae > Phenylobacterium > Phenylobacterium glaciei. The sequence goes on along the minus strand of NZ_JAGSGD010000001.1, from coordinate 912,801 downwards.
CCGAACCCAACTTCGGCCGCGATCGCGGCAAGCACTGACTAAGGCTTGGGGGCCACGCGCTCCCGCATGAAGGCCATGTACTGCGCCTCCGAGGTCTCACGGCGCGCGGCCACCATCGGCTTGATGCCCTCCGTCGCGACGTAGCGCAGTTGGTCGCTCCCGTCCGTGGCGGCGGTGTAGATCCATTCCGCCACTTCCTCGCTGGTGCCAAGGCCGCGATCGTCACGCAGGCCTTCGAAGACCTTGGCCGCCCCCGCCAGGAAAACGTCGTAGTCGGCCGGCGCCTCTGCCTCGACGGCTTCCGCCCCGCTGCGCTTGCCGAAGTCCGTGGAGGTGACACCGCCGGGCTCGACGATCTTCACCGCGATCCCCAGGCCCGCCAGTTCGTATGACAGCGACTCCGAGAAACCCTCCATGGCGAACTTCGAGGCCGTGTAGAGCGAGATCATCGGCAGGCCGAACACTCCGGCGCCCGAGCTGACATTGACGATCACGCCGGATCGGTTGGCGCGCATGTGGGGCAGGATGGCGCGGGTCACGTCCATCAGGCCGAAGACATTGACGTCAAACTGCTCCTGCACCTTCTCGCGGCTGGCGGCCTCAAAGACGCCGAACAGGCCAAAGCCGGCATTGTTGACCAGGACATCGATCCGGCCGAACCGGGCTACCCCCTCGGCGATTGCGGTTTCGATGCTGGCCCGGTCCTGGACGTCGAGCCGGGTGACCAGAACATTGGGCAGGGCGGCGAGGGCCGAGCTCTGGACCGCGTTACGCATAGTGGCCACCACGTTCCAGCCGCGGGCGGCGAACAGGTGCGCGGCGGCTTGGCCGAAGCCGGTGGAACAGCCGGTGATGAGGACCGTCTTGGGCATGGGGGTCTCCGGGTTTGAGAGGCCCATATGCGCCCACGGCTTTGCTGTGATAATCCGCTCAAATCCGCATGCAGTAATGAATGATTCCGCACAATGTCCGGTCTGGCCCTGAACGAGCTCAACGCCATGGCGGCGGTGGCGGCCCACCGCAGCTTCCGCGCGGCGGCCTCGGAACTGGCGGTGTCTCCCTCGGCCTTGAGCCATGCCATCGCCAGCATGGAGCGCCGGCTCGGGGTTCGGTTGTTCAATCGCACCACCCGCAGCGTGTCGCTGACCGAGGCCGGCGAACAGTTCCTGGCGCGGGTGCAGCCGGCCCTGCGGGAGATCGCGGACGCCGTGGAGAGCGTGAACCGGTTCCGTGACACCCCCACCGGGCTGCTGCGCCTCAATGCGTCGGAGGGCGCCGCCGAGCGGGTGCTGCCCATCGTGCTGGACTTCATGGCCGCCTATCCGGACATGCGGGTCGACATGGTGAGCGAGGGCCGCATGGTGGACATCGTCGCCGAGGGATTCGACGCCGGCCTGCGCCTGGGCGAGACGGCGCCACAGGAGATGATCGCCCTATCGCTGGGCGTTCAGGAGGCGATGATCGTGGTGGGCTCACCGGCCTATCTCACCAGGCGCGGCGCGCCAAAGGTCCCCGCCGACCTCTTCGCGCACGAGTGTATCCGCGCCCGCCTGCCCAGCGGGACGATCCTGCGCTGGGAGTTCGCGCGCCAGGGGGAGGAGACCCGCCTCGATCCGCCCGGCCGGTTGGTTCTGGGGAGCCCGGATCTCAGCCTTCAGGCCGCGCGCGGCGGCGCGGGCCTGGCCTTCGTCAACTGTCGTTCGGCGTCCAAGGACCTGGCCTCGGGCACGCTGATTCAGGTCCTGGCTGACTGGACGCCGCCCTTCCCCGGCATCGCCCTCTACTACCCGCGCCAGCGTCTGCCGTCGGCAGGCCTGCGCGCCTTTATCGACTGCTTCCAGGCCGCCCGACTGCGCTAGCGCAAACCGCCGTGGACACCGGTGCAGGCGCAGGTCAGGCTCCAGCATAAGAGACCTTTGAGGCCGCTCGACGGGGGGCGCATGCCGGAACTTCTGCCGAGCCTGGACCTTATGCTGCGGGGCGCGGCCTGCGGCCTGCTGATCCTGGTGGCCGGCCTGCTGGTGCGGGACCATCGGCAGGTCACGGCGGCGCGGTTCGGGGCCCTGCTCGCCCTAAGCGCCGTGGGGTTCGCCCTGTGCACGACAGTCGCCCTGCGCGGCCACCTGGGGCTGCTGACTCTTCCCGCCCAGGCCCTGATGGCGGGCGGTAACCTGGCCTTCTGGCTGTTTGCACGGGCGATGTTCGAGGACGGCTTCCGGCCCCGGGCCTGGCATGCGGCGGCCTGGCTGGGGATCGTCGCGGTGGGGCTCTACGAAGCCCGGGCCCTCGGACCGGAGATGACCCCCATCGCCATCGCGGTGCGGGGCTTCCTGGTGCTGGAGTCCCTGGGGCTCGGCCTGCTGGCGGCGGGGCAGACCCTGGCCTCCTGGCCCGCCGACCTGGTGGAGCCGAGGCGCCGGGCGCGGCCCTTCGTGGTGGGCGCCGCGGCCGGGTTCATCGCGCTGAACGCCCTGTCGGACCTGTTGGGACCTCGCGCGACCGTCCCCGACCTCGCCAGCCTGATCCGCGCCCTGGCGCTGGCGATCATCGCCCTCGGCGTCGCAGCCGCCCTGCTGCGGGTCGCGGGCCAGGGCTGGCTATCGTCGGCGAACCCCGCCGCATCCGTGCGGCCTGTCGAGCCGGCCGACCAGGGCCTGGCCGCCGCCCTCGACCGGGCCATGAGCATCGACCGCGCCTATCGCCAGGAGGGCCTGACCATCGGCAAGCTGGCCGAGCGGCTGGGGGCGGCGGAATACCGTCTGCGACGGCTGATCAATTCGGATCTGGGCCAGCGCAACTTCAACGCCTATCTCAACGGTTACCGCATCGACGAGACCAAGGCGGCCCTCGCCGACCGCGGACAGGACTCCGTGCCCATCCTCACCATCGCGCTGGACGCCGGGTTCAATTCCCTGGGACCTTTCAATCGCGCCTTCCGCGCCGAGACCGGCATGACGCCCACCGACTTCCGGCGCGCGTCCGCCGATTCCGGAATCGGCCAGCCGGATTTCGAACCCGGCGAGCGGCGCGGCGCCTGAGGGAGCAGATGGGGCTCACCTTCCTGGAGCCCTCACATGACATCCCTTCGTCCCTGGCTGCTGATCGCCGCCACCCTGCCGCTCGCCGGCTGCGGCGCGCTCAGCGGCGCGGCCCATGTGGCCACCGGCCTGGCCAGCCACCAGGTCTGCTCGGCCGCCTTCGTCTCCCGGATCGACCCGCAGGCGTTCCGCCGCGAGGCGGTGGACCCGGAGCTGGGGCCGGCCCGCTGGCTGATGCGGACCAAGGTGGACCGCGCAGGGCGGTCGGTTAGCGCCAGCCTGGCGGGCATGGCGACCACCCGGGCGGTCTATCGCGGCCCCTCGGGCTGTCTGGTCCTGCAGGGCGCGCCGCCACCGCCGCCGCCCGAACCGATCCCGGCTCCGAGACAGCATCCCCTGGCCAAGGCGCCCGCGTCGGCGGCCATCGAGGCGGCTCTGAACGAGGCCTTTGTCGAGCCCGCCAAGCCGTGGCGGCGGACCAAGGCGGTGGTGATCCTGCACGACGGTCAGATCGTCGGGGAGCGCTATGCCCGGGGCTATGGCCCCGACACCCCGATCACCGGCTGGTCGGCCACCAAGTCGGTGACCAACGCGCTGGTGGGTGTTCTGGTCCAGCAGGGAAAGCTCTCGGTGGACGGCCCGGCCCCGGTCGCCGCCTGGAAGGACGATAGCCGTCGCAGCATCAGCCTCGACAACCTGCTGCGGATGACCAGCGGCCTGGCCTTAGGGGACTCGCTGAACTCAAGTCTCAAGAGCGCCTTCGATCCCTCGGCCCGGATGCTGTTCGCCGAGCGGGACATGGCCGGGTTCGCGCAGGCGCAGCCCCTGGCCGCCAGCCCGGGAACAAGCTGGACCTACGCTGACGCCAGCCCAACCATCACCTCACGCATCATCCGCGACCAGGCCGGTGGAACCGAGGCCGCCATGCTGGCCTTCGCGCGGCGCGAACTGTTCGATCGCATCGGGATGGAGCATCCGACCCTGGAGCTGGACGCCACCGGCACGCCGCTGGGCGCCACGCACATGTGGGCCAGCGCCCGGGACTGGGCGCGACTGGGGCAACTCTATCTGGATGACGGGAAGGTGGAGGGTGAGCTTATCCTGCCGGAAGGCTGGGCGGACTATTCCTCCCGACCGACGCCGGGCAGCCTTGTCGGCTATGGGGCGGGCTTCTGGACCAATCGCGGCGACAGCCCCGGCGCGCGCCGGCGGATCGTACTCGGCATGCCTGCCGACGCCTTCTTCGCGCGCGGCCACGACGGCCAGTATGTGGTGATCGTGCCGTCCGCCCGGCTGGTGGTGGTGCGGCTGGGGATCACGCCCACGCCCGGCAACGACATCGAGGGCGTCGCGCGGCTGGTGCGCGAGGCCATCGCAGCGGTCGGACCACCCACCTAAGCTGACCTGGCCCGGCGATTCGTCCGGGCGATCGAAGGGACCAGCTCCATGAACGGCTACGCCTGGCTCGGCATCGCCATCCTCTGCGAGGTGATCGCCACCACCGCGCTGAAGGCCTCGGAGGGCTTCACGCGGCTGATCCCCTCGATCATCACCTCGGTGGGCTATGTCGTGGCCTTCTACTGCATGTCCCAGTCCATGAAGACCGTGCCGGTGGGGATCAGCTACGCCATCTGGTCGGGGATCGGCATCGTGCTGATCACCCTGCTGGCCTGGGTGATCTTCAAACAGAAGCTCGATCTGCCCGCCGTAATTGGCATGGGAATGATCCTGGCCGGGGTGCTGGTGATCAACCTGTTCTCCAAAGCCGCGGTGGCTTGATTTCCCCGCGGGAATGCTAGGCTCCTGTGGACAACGCTTTCGAAGGACCCGAGCATGATCGACCAACCGGCGCGTGCGCGCTTCGAAGCCCAGGTGATCCAGGGCGGCGATGGGGAAGACGCCCGCCGCCTGGCCGCCCAGCTTCGGGCGGGCGGCGGAAGCCAGGCGGATATGGCGGCGCTGTTCGTCCATGCCGCCGCCTGCGCGCCCGAGCGGCTGGCGGTGATCTATGACGGGGCCACTGAGGGCTGGCTCGGCGTCGCCCCGCGTGGCCCCATGATCGAGGCTCACGGTGTCGCCGAACCGGTCCCCGCCGCCTTCTGGGGGGGCTTCTGGGACCTGGTGGACGATCCCGTCGCCAATCGCGAGGCCGGGCACACCACCGTCCGCACCGCGGCGCTCGCCGGAACCCTGCCCGCCTTGAAGACCCGCGTGGCGCAGATCGCCCTGCTCTATCCGGGCGTCCGTGACGCCGCCTCGGTGGGCTATCCGTCGAAGTTCACCCTGTCCGCCCTGGCCCGCTGCCCGGCGGGATCGTTGGGGGCGGAGTTCCACGACCTGATCGTCGACAACGGCTTTGACCTGGAGGTGCTGGACCGCGAGGCGCTCGGCCTGGCCGACATGCCCGCGCCGCTGGACTACCTCAACGCCCGCATCCTGCAGTGCCATGACCTGTGGCACATCCTGGCCGGCTACCGGACCACCGCCCTGCACGAGGTGGCGATCTCGGGCTTCCAGATGGCCCAGTTCGGCCACCACTATTCGTCGATGTTCCTGGGCATGATCACCAGCAAGATCGCGCTGAACCAGCCCGAGGCCCTGCCCTTGTTCCTCGACATCATCCTGTCGGCCTGGACCCACGGCCGGCAGAGCCCGGCCCTGATCGGCCTGGACTGGGAGACCCTGTGGGATCAGCCGGCCGAGGCGATCCGCACCGCCACCGGTGTCAGCCTCTACGCCTCGCCACATCCGGCCGACCTGTTCGAGCAGATGCGCGCGGCCTAGAGCCCTTCCCTTTAGACGGAATTGTCCAAAGGGATAAAAAGGGCTCTAATTCAAAAAGTTGGAGCATGTTTCGATCCGATAACCGGTTCCCACCGATCGGAACATGCTCTAGTCGGCGCTCGGTGTCCCCAGGAACGCCGCAGTCGCCTCGATGGCCTCCACCAGGCCAAGGCGTTCGATCTTCACCCCTTCCGGCAGGCCGGAGAACAGGCGGGTGGGGGCGGCGGCGTCCAGCATGACAAACACCCCCTTATCGTCGGCGCGGCGGATCAGGCGGCCGAAGGCCTGGCTGATGCGGTTGCGGGCGACGCTGTCGTCATAGGCCTTGCCGCCGAAGCGGACCCGGCGGGCCTTGTGCAGGATATCGGGGCGCGGCCAGGGAACGCGGTCGAAGACCAGCAGGCGCAGGGACCGGCCCGGCACGTCCACGCCATCGCGGACCGCATCGGTGCCCAGCAGGCAACTGTCCTGCTCGGCCCGGAAGATGTCCACCAAGGCCCCGACCTCCAGGGGATCGACGTGTTGGGCGTAGAGCGCCAGGCCCTTGTCGGAGAGCGGCGCCGCGATCCGCTCATGCACGGCGCGCAGTCGGCGGATGGCGGTGAACAGGCCGACGCCCCCGCCGCCCGCGGCCAGGAACAGCTCGCGCATGGCGGCGGCCACCTGGCGGGGGTCGTCGCGGCCGACATCGGTGACCACGAAGGCCCGGGCGTTGGTCTCGTAGTCGAAGGGCGAGGCCAGACGCAGGGTCTTGGGACGGTCAGGCAGGCGCGCGGCGCCGGTGCGCATTTCCGCCAGCGCGAAAGGATCGGCCAGGGTGGAGTCGGCGAGCGTCGCGCTGGTCACCAGCACCCCGTGTGCCGGAGCGATGACGGTGTTGGTCAGGGGCTCGGTGGGGTCGACCCAGTGGCGGCGGCAGGCGGCGTCCACCACCCGGCCATAGAGGAAGGTGGCGTCGAACCAGTCGACGAAATCGGGATCGTCCTCGGAGTCCTCGTCGATGGCGCGCAGCATGGAGCGCCAGGCCGGCAGGGTCATCCGGGCGCGACGGTCCAGGCCGCGCAGGGCGCCTTCTATGCGGGCTCGATCGCCGGGCGGCAGGGTTGCGGCCTCGTCGTCCAGCACATCCTCCAGGTGACGGGCCAGCGCCAGCAGGGGCGCCTCGATGGCGGCCAGGGCCGAGGCGGCGGCGCGCGCGGTCTCGCGCACGAGATCCAGCGCCGGGCGGGCGGCGCATTCCATGCCCACTTCCGAGGGCGCGGCCCGCGCGCGGAGTTGCTCGATGATGGCCACCACGAAGTGCTCGATGGGGCCCGACGGATTGACCTCGCCATTGGGCGAGGCGACCCGGCCCGACCAGCCCTCGCCCGGCAGGGCGGCGGCGGCGCGGGTGGCGTCCACCAGGGCGCGCTTGGCGTCGTCGCGGTCGCCCAGCACCTCCATGAGGCGGGCCTCCAGACCCCGGCCCCGGCGGCCGCGGCCTTCCGGTCCCCGGATCCAGCGGCGCAGTTCGGCGGACTCCGCGCCCGACAAGGCTGCCGCGAAGGCCGCGTCGGCGGCGTCGAACAGGTGGTGACCCTCGTCGAAGACGATGCGCTTGAGCTGGGTTGTCTCTCCGTCGGCCTTGGAGCCCCGCGCCGCCCGCGCGCCGTCGAAGGCGGCCTGAGTGAGGACCAGGGCATGGTTGGCGATGACGATGTCGGCGCGGCGCGACCCGCGCACCGCCTTCTCGACGAAACAGGCGCGATAGTGGGCGCAGCCGGCATGGATACATTCCCCACGCCGGTCCACCAGGTTGGCGGCGCTGGCCTGGCCCACTGGCGGGATGGCGAACAGGGTGGGCAGCCAGGCCGGGAAGTCGCCGCCGGTCATGTCGCCGTCGCGGGTGGCGCGCACCCAGCGGGCGGTCAGCGCCAGGCCGATCAGGTCGGCCCCGCCCAGCTGGGCGGTGTTGGCCTGGTCCTGGAAGTTCAGCAGGCAGAGGTAATTCTCGCGCCCCTTGCGGACCACGGCCTTCTTCGCGCGGACCTTGGGGTCGGGATAGATGGCGTGGCTCTCGCGCTCGATCTGCCGCTGCAGGGCGCGGGTGTAGGTCGATATCCACACCGCCGGCCCGTTGGCCTCGGCCCACAGGGAGGCGGGCGCCAGGTAGCCCAGGGTCTTGCCGACCCCGGTGCCGGCCTCGGCCAGCATCATGCGCGGCTCGCCCTCCTTCTCCCGGGGCTGGAAGGCGAAGGCGGCCTCGGCGGCGAACTCGGCCTGGGTGGGCCGGGCCTCGTCCAGGCCGGCCTGGCGCAGCAGGTCGGTGAGCCGCTGGGCGGCGGCGTCCGGCGCGATGGGCCGCGAGCCGGCCTCCCCCGGCGGCGCCTGTTCTTCCCATTCGGCGACACGGGTCCATACATCCATGCCCGAGCCTCGGAAGGCGTTGCCCACCGGGGCCGAACGCAGGGCGCCGATGACGGCGGTCCCCCAGGCCCAGCCGGCGCGGGCCAGGGTTTCGCCGACGGCCAGGGCCTCCTCGCGGGACGGCTCGGGTGTCAGGGCCAATTCGGCCAGCAGGACGTGGCAGGCCTCGCGCAGCACCTTGGCCTGTTCCGCCGCGCCCTTGGGCTCGGGGAGGCCCAGGGCCAGGGCCAGGCCCGCCGCCGAGGGGGCGCAGAAACGGGCGGGGCGCACGAAGGCGAACAGCTCCAGGGCGTCAAACAGGCCCTGCGAGCGGGCCGGCGTATGCACCCCCAGCCGCTTGGCGGTCATGCCCGCATGGGCCACCAGGACCGGGCCGTGCTCGAAGAGGTCGCGGGCCTCCGGCGCCCGGATCAGCTGCGCCCGAGACGCATCGGCCGCCGCGGCGCGGGGGCCGGGCAGGACGACGAGGGCGGGGGCCAGATCAAGACTCGGGGCAAGCGCGTTCACGGGTCCTGACTAGCGGATTTCACGGCGAAACGGAACGGGAACGAACGCCTCACGCCCTCTGGGCCGGCAGCAGGCCCGCTTGCCCCGAAATTCGACATTCCCATGGGCCGTCGGCTGGCTCATGATCGCCTTCGAACCCCGTCGTCAGCATGGGGACGAGGGGAAACATGACGCGCCAGAAGGTTCTGGTTCTCTACCTGGCCAACTCGGCCCTGGATTCTCCCGTGGTCGCCTGGGCGGTCTATGACGGGACAGGGCAGACGCGCCCCATGGCCGGCGACAATGACGAGGCCCCCTATCGCACCGGCGCCGACGCCCTACGCGACGGCTGGCGGCTGTTCCAGGCCTCGCAAATCCTGCCCCACCCGCGCGGCGAGGAATTCGACCTGGCCTATCTGAAATACGAGTTCTTCTTCGAGCAGCTTGTGGAGATGGCGTCATGAGCGAACAGCCCGTCTTGCTGGACTCCTTGGCCATGGCGCGCTTCACGGCCCGCGGCTTCCTGCGCTTCGACGGCGTGGTCCCTGAGGAGATCAACAGCCAGTTCCTGGCCGAGGTGGGCGAGGCCGCAGATCCGCAACCGGGCCGCAAGGTGATGCGCGCCTTCGGAGAGCTGCTGCTCCAGGCGGAAATCCCGGAGGTCGCCGCCGGCGCCCCGCTGTCGGCCACCTACCCGCAAGGCTCCGCCATCCGCCGGCTGCTGGACCTGCCGCAGGTGAGGGGCGCGATTCAGAGCCTTGTTGGCCCTGATCCGGTGTTCGACCACCACTTTCTGCACGTCACCTTCCCGCCCGCCTATCACGAGGCCGGCGGCGGCGAGAACGTCTCCCAGCACACCCACCAGGACTCCACGGTCGACCCGTCGAAGGGCTTCGACCTGCAGGTCATGTACTACCCACACAAGGTCACCCGCGAGATGGGCGGCACCCGCTTCATCCCCGGCACCCATCTGCGTAAGGTCAGCGAGGTGGCGCTGGGCCGTTACCAGAACATGCGGGGCCAGCAGCATATGGTCTGCGAGGCCGGCACCCTGCTCTTCCTGCACAACGGGCTGTGGCACGGGGGCGGGGTGAACCACGCCGACCGTACGCGGACCATGTTCAAGATCCGCATGAACCCCAGCACCCCCCAGGTGCGTCAGTGGGACGTGGCGACCCTGCCCGCCCAACCCAATCCGCGGCCGATCTTCTATGTGAAGAGCGCCCAGCCCGAGACGGTGGAGTCCATTCTGATGAGCCCAGAGCCCTGGTTCGAGCAGGACACCGGGCGGCTGGAGTACGTCAACCGCATCAAGCTGTGGCGCCACCTGACCGGGGATGCGACCTACGACGCCGATCACTGGATGAGCCGTCTGGAAAATCCCGCCCGCGCTTGAGGATTCGTCACCGGTTCAGGCCATTTGGCTGACGCCGGGGCTCCGTCCCGTGCGCGTTCCCGCGCGGAATAGAACTCCAAAGAACGCGCATAGGTAGAATTCGCTTTACGGCCCAGTTCCGGAGCTCAACCTGTCGCAGCGGGCGGCGTGAACTGCGAGTTGCAGAACGGCAGCGTTTGGAGCTCGCGGCGATCTGATCGGCGAGGTCCATGGCCAACTACTTCTTCGATACCATTACGACGGCGCAGCAATCTGCCTTCACGTCGGGCGATGTCTTGGTCTTCACCGGCGTGGCTACGGCCACACGCGTCTCCGTAGCCTATGTTGCTGCGTCGGGGGCCAGCCCGGCCAGGATCGACCTGACCTATGCGGGCCGGACGATCTCGTTTGATCCGGCCAATTTGGCTGTCGATTACACCGCCAGCGTGTTCCCCGACAGCAGCCGCCTGGTGATCGGCGCAAGCGCCGGAACAGATCTCTCAGCCGTCAATTCCCCGGGCGGCGACGCCTTGTTCGGCGGCGGCGGCGGCGACACCCTGGACGGCGCCGCGGGGGCCAACTTCATGCAGGGCAACCAGGGTGACGACCTGCTGCTGGCGGACAGCGGGGCCGACACCCTGTTGGGCGGCCAGGGCGTGGACTCCATCGACGCGGGCGATGGGAACAACTACGTCCACGGCAATCTGGGCGACGACATACTGTTGGCCGGGACGGGCGCCGACACCATGCTGGGGGGTCAGGGAAACGATTCCATCGACGCCTTCGAAGGCGGCAACCTGGTGTTCGGCGACCTCGGAGACGACTTCCTGCTGGCTGGCGACGGGTCCTCCACCCTGATGGGCGGGGCCGGCGATGACGTCCTGCTGAACTACGGAGGCCCGGGCGACCAGGACTCTGTCGATGCTGGGGCCGGCAACGACCAGGTGCTGTCCTCCGAGGGGAATGACATCATCTTGCTGGGAGACGGCGACGACTTCGCCGACGCCGGCGATGGCGACAATTTCGTCCAGGGCAACCAGGGCGAGGACGACATCATTTCCGGCGACGGGAATGACACCCTGCTGGGCGGCCAGGGGAACGACGTCCTGACGCCAGGCGACGGCGCCAACTATGCGCACGGCAATCTGGGCGACGACGAAATCTATGGCGGCATCGACAAGGACACCCTGCTGGGCGGGCAGGGGAACGACTTCATAGACGGCTACGACGGCAATGACTTGCTGTTCGGCGATCTCGGCTCGGATGAGATCATCGCTGGCGAGGGCGACGATGTGGTCTTCAGCGGGGCCGGCGACGACACCGTCGACAACCATGAAGGCGGAAACGACCTCACCGACCTGGGGACGGGAAACGACTCCTTTGTCGGTGGCGACGACGGCGACACCGTGACCGCCGGCGAAGGCGACGATGCGGTGGACCTGGGGGACGGGACCAATTTCGCCACCGGCGGCCTTGGCGCCGACCTGCTGACCGGAGGGGCGGGCGCCGACACGATCGATGGCGGGGACGGCAACGACCGCATCTCCCTTGGGTCTGGCGCCAACGTCGGAATCGGCGGCCTGGGCGCCGACTCCCTGCTGGGCGGCGGCCAGGGCGACACGCTCTCAGGCGGCGAGGACGCTGACACGCTGGATGCGGGGGCCGGGGTCAACCGGCTCGATGGCGGCGGCGGTGACGACAGCCTGCTCGCGGGAACGGACGTGGACACTCTGCTGGGCGGCGATGGGGCGGACACCCTGACCGGCGGCGATGGGGCCAACCATTTCGACGGCGGCGCGGGCAGCGACCTGATCACCGGTGGCGCCGATGGCGACACGGTGACCGCGGGCGAGGGCGCCGACACCGTTGTCGGGGCCGGCGGCGCCAACAACATCACAGGCGGCGGCGGAAACGACTCCATCACCGCCTCCGGCGCGGCCTCCGACACGCTGTCGGGCGGCGACGGCGCCGACACCCTCGTCAACGGCGCGAGCGGCGGCGGGATCCTGCAGGGCGGCGCTGGCGCAGATATGCTGACCGGCGGCGCGGGCGCGGAGACCTTCACCGGCGGAGCGGGCGCCGACACCTTCGCGGCCGGAGCCGGCGGCGCCGACCGTTTCGTCTTTGTCGCCGGAGACTCGGTTTCCACCGCCGGGTCGCTGGACGTGATTTCCGGCTTCAACGCGACCGCCGATGACATCCTTTCGGTGGGGATCACCGTCACCAGTTCCAACTTCCTGGCCGGCTCGAACGCCGGGTCCTACGCCCAGGCCCTGCTCGATGCGACGTCGCTGATTTCCGGAGGCTCGCGCGACGTCGTGGTGATCGCCGTGGTGGGATCGTCGGGCGGACTGGAGGACGGGACCTACGTCTTCGCCGACAGCGGCGGCGCCAACACCCTCTCCAACGCGATCAAGCTCACGGGGTTGACCGGGGTCTTGGAGGTCACCGACTTCGGGTGACAGGAACCTCCGGGGGAGCTACCCATTTGCCTGGGACCTGGCCGAACGCGGCCGCCGGATTGCCTCATGAAGTTCCTGCTTGTCCTGCCGCTCCTGGCGCTCGCCGCCTGCAGCACCCCCACCCGGCAAACCGGGATGCTATCGACCTATGACGGCCTGGCGGCGAAGCCGGACGCGGTGCGGGCCAGCGTATCTGACCGCAAGGACGAGGCGGGGCTGGAGAGGGTGGGCCGGGTCGCGCTGGCGCCCACCCTGGTTGCCAAGAACACCGCTGAATGGATGACGCCGACCGAGCGCACGACCCTGCTGCGGGAGATCGACGCGCAACTCTGTTTCGAACTATCCGAACGCTACGAGATCGCCGCCCCCGACGGCGCCGCCGACGCCAAGGTGCGCGCCGTGCTCAGCCATGTGCGCCCCACGGGCCGCATGAGTTCGGCGGCCTCGGCGGCGGCTGGTTTTTTCATCCCCGGTCCCATCGGCCTGCGCGCGCCCGGCACCTTGGGTGGCCTGGGCGTCGAGGCCGAGATGGTGGGCGCCGACGGCCAGCAACTGGCCGCCATAACCTGGACACGGCAGGGGATGGCGGTGGGGACCGACAATCCCTCCCTCAGCCGGATCGGAGACGCCCTGCAGTTCGCCGAACCCTTCGCCGACGCCGCCGCCAAGGCCATGACCGCCAAGGACAGGAAGCCCATCAAGCTCGCCAAGCCCGACCCTTGCGCCCAGTACGGCTCACGGATGCGCGTCGAGGGCATGGCCGCCAAGTTCGCCACGGGACTCTATGTGCCGCAGATGAGCGGCGCGAAGGCGGAGGCGCCCGCTAGGCCCTGACCGACGCGCCTTTGCGCGTGAAACGGAACGGGAACATGCTATAGGGGCAGGGATGGCCGAAGACGCGGGCGCCGCCCCTCCCCTCCTGCCCCCGAGGTTCGCGGACTGGTTTGCGGCCCGCGGCTGGAGCGCGCGCGAACACCAGCTGGAGATGGTGGCCAAGAGCCGCGCCGGGCGCGACGCCCTGCTGATCGCGCCCACCGGCGGCGGCAAGACCCTGGCCGGTTTCCTGCCCAGCCTGATCGAGCTGGCCGAGCGCCCAAAGGCCAATACGCCGCGCGGCATCCACACCCTCTATATCTCGCCGCTGAAGGCGCTGGCGGTCGACGTCGAGCGCAACCTGATGGCCCCGATCCTCCAGATGGGCCTGCCCATCGTGGCCGAGAGCCGCACCGGAGACACCGGCCAGGCGCGCCGCCAGCGGCAGCGGATCAAGCCACCGGACATCCTGCTGACCACGCCGGAGCAGTTGGCCCTGTTCTGCGCCTGGGAAGGCGCGCGGCTCTATTTCGAGGACCTGGCCTGCGTCATCGTCGATGAGATCCACGCCATCCATGCCTCCAAGCGCGGCGATCTGCTGGCCCTGGACCTGGCCCGCCTTCAGACCTTCGCGCCCAGGATGCGCCGGGTGGGGTTGTCGGCGACCGTGGATGATCCAGATGTGATCCGCCGCTGGTTGGGCTGCGCGGCGCCGGAGCTGGAGAACCAGGTCGATCTGGTGCGTGGTCCCGCCGGGGCGGCGCCGATCGTCGACATGCTGTTGGCCGAGGGCCGGGTGCCCTGGGCCGGCCACACCGCCCAGCACGCCATGCCGGAGGTCTATGAGGCCATCAAGCAGGCCCGCACGGCGCTGGTCTTCGTCAACACGCGCTTCCAGGCCGAGTTCGCCTTCCAGGAACTCTGGAAGCTGAACGACGACGATTTGCCCATCGCCCTGCACCACGGCAGCCTGGCCGCCGAGCAGAGGCGCAAGGTGGAGGCGGCCATGGCGCGAGGCGAGCTGCGCGCTGTGGTCTGCACCTCGACGCTTGATCTCGGCATCGACTGGGGGGACGTGGACCTGGTCATCCAGCTGGCCTCGCCCAAGGGCGCGTCGCGCATGGTGCAGAGAATCGGGCGGGCCAACCACCGGCTGGACGAACCCAGCCGCGCCCTCTTCGTGCCCGCCAACCGCTTCGAGATGCTGGAGTGTCAGGCCGCCCGCGAGGCCATCGCCGAGAACCGGTTCGACGGCGACGCGGCGCGAACTGGCGCGCTGGACGTCCTGGCCCAGCACGTCATGGGCTGCGCCTGTTCCGAACCCTTCGACCTCTTGAAGCTCTATGACGAACTGGTCACCGCAGGGCCCTATCGGGATCTCGCTTGGGAAGACTTCGAACAGGTCGTGGATTTCGTCTCCACCGGCGGCTACGCGCTCAAGACCTATGACCGCTTCCGTCGGATCGTGAAGGGCCAGGACGGCCTGTGGCGGGTGCGCGACCAGGCCACAGCCCAGCGCCACCGGATGAACGTCGGCGCCATCCTGTCGCCCGCCGTGCTGGCCGTGCGCATCGCCATGGGCAAGCGCCTGCAGGGCGGGCGCAAGATCGGCGAGGTGGAAGAGGGTTATGTGGAGATGCTGGAGCCCGGCGACACCTTCATCTTCGCCGGCCAGGTCTGGTCCCTGGTGGCGGTGACGGGGCTGGACGTCCTGGTGCGCCCGGCCATGGGCAAGGACCCCAAGATGCCCTCCTGGGGCGGCTCGAAGTTCGCGCTTTCGACCTTCCTGGCCAAGCGGGTCCGCGAGCTGATGTTCGACGAGACCCACTGGAAGGTGCTGCCCAACGATGTGCGCGAATGGCTGGAGATCCAGAAGGACCGCTCGCTGATCGTGAAGGAGGAGGAGCTGCTGCTGGAGACCTTCCCGAGGGGCAAGCGCAACTTCATCGTCTGCTATCCCTTCGAGGGGCGCCTGGCCCACACCACGCTCGCCATGCTGCTGACCCGACGGCTGGAGCGGATGGGCGCCGCGCCCCTGGGGTTCGTCTGCAACGACTATGCGGTGGCGGTCTGGGCGCTGAACCCGCTGGACGGACTCGATTTCGACGAACTGTTCGCCGAGGACATGCTGGGCGACGACCTGGAATCCTGGTTGTCGGAGAGCTTCATGATGAAGCGCGCCTTCAAGGGTTGTGCGATCATCTCCGGGCTCATCGAACGGCGATTCCCAGGCGAGCAGCAGAAGTCCGGACGGCAAGTGACCTTCTCCACCGACCTCATCTACGACGTGCTGCGCCGCCACCAGCCGGACCACCTGCTGTTGCGCTGCGCCCGCGAGGATGCGGCCACCGGCCTGGTGGACGTTGCGCGGCTGGGGCAGCTGCTGGCCCGCATCAAGGGCAAGATCCGCCATGCGGCGCTCGATCACCTGTCGCCCTTCTCCGTGCCCATCCTGCTGGAGATCGGCAAGGAGCGGACGCCCGGCGCGGCCGGCGAGATGATCCTGGCGGAGGCGGAAGGCGACCTGATCGCCGAGGCCATCGCATGAGCGCGCTGGCCCAGCCCCGCCACGTCTATGACTGGGCCCCCAGCCCCTGCGGCGGCCTGCGCACGACGCTCAGCGGCGCAGCGGTGACCCTGCGCGCCAGCGGGGCGCTGTGGATCGCAGCGCAGGCCATGCTGGTGGTGGCTGACCTGCACCTCGAGAAGGGCAGCGCCTATGCCGCCCGGGGCCAGATGCTGCCGCCCTACGACACCCGCGACACCCTGCGCCGCCTGACCGCCGAGATCGCGGCCACCCGTCCGGCCGCCGTCGTGCTGCTGGGCGACACCTTCCACGATCGCGCCTCGGAGGACCGGCTGGCGGCCGACGACGCCGAGCAGCTGCGCACCCTGGCCGGCCTGACCCGGCTGATCTGGGTGATCGGCAACCACGACGCGGACGGCCCCCGCGCCCTGCCGGGCGAAGTGGCCGACGAGCTTACGGTGGCGGGCCTGCTGCTGCGCCACGAACCCCAGGCGGGGTTACAGCCCGGCGAGGTGGCGGGTCACCTGCACCCCTGCGCCAAGGTCACCGCCTCCCGTGGCACGGTGCGGCGGCGCTGCTTCGTCACCGACGGGGAGCGGCTGGTGGTTCCCGCCTTTGGCGCCTATGCCGGCGGCCTCAATATCCGCGACCGGGCCTTTTCGGGACTGTTCGCCCGCGACCCGCTCTGCGGCGCCCTGGGCGGGACTCGCGTCCACGCCGTGGGCTGGCGCTCGGTCGTCGGGGACTGATCCCCTACATCTTCATCGCCTGTTCCAGGGCCATGGCCAGGGACACCGAGGCCCCCAGGGTCAGGACCGTCATCAGGCGGGGGTAGCGAGCCGGCACGTCTGGCGCGGAATGGTCAAACAGCCACTGGACGATGAAGGCGCCCATCAGGCCGGTGATGATCCATGAGGTCGGGATGTCGCCGCGAGCCACGATCAGGCCAAAGCCGACGATCGGCGAGATGATGGACCCCGCCAGCCTCTGCCAGCGCGGCGCCTCGCGGCTGCTTTCCAGGCCCCAGCGGATGCCTCCCAGGAAGCCCAACATGATCGCCGACCAGGCCAGCAGCACATTCAGCGCATGGCTCGACCATTGCGGCGGACCATAGGCGTAGAGGCTGGCGGAAAGCGGAAAGGCGGCCAGGCCGATCAGGGCGATGGCCCACATCGGCTTGGGCGCGGAGGTCTCGGCGTCCATCACAGGCGTCAGTTCCTCCGGAAGGCGACCGAGGCGGCCCAGCCCGCGCCAAGCGCCAGGGCCATCGAGACCAAGCCATACAACCATGGGCTACGATGGGCGAAGAGGTAAAGAGTCCGCTCGATCCCGGCCTTCTCCACCGTCAGGGATCGGACCTTGCGCGAGACCGGCTGGCCGTCCTGGAACAGGATGATCTGCGCCTGGTACTGGCCGATCGGAGCGTCCGTGGGCAGGTCGATCTCGGCCTTGAACAGGTCCTTGTCGACGAAGACCACGCCCTTGTCGTCGGCGTCGTAGAGGCCAGCGTTCTCCTTTAGCCGCACCACGGCGCGGCGCCAGTCCAGATAGTCGCCCCCCAGCCGGCTCACCACCACGTCGCGGACACCGTAGCGGGTCTCGATGTGCTGCTCGAAGGGGGCGTTGATGGCCAGGTGGTCGATGCCCGCGCCCAGGCGGCGCAGGGTCCCGAAGCCGGCGATGTCGTCCAGGGGCCGGGTCGAGGCGGTCATGTAGAAGCCGGGCGCGCCGCGGAACACCACGGGGCGGCTGTTGATCCAGACCCCGGCCACCTTGGTCTTGCGGGCGATGCGGATCGGCTGTTCCGGGCCACGCACGATAACCACCACGTCGCTGGGCTTGGTGGTGGGATCGAAGACCGCGCCGTAGAGCACGATGCGCGCGCCCCGGAAGCCGGAGGTCACCCGCACCTGGGTCGTCGTCAGCGCCGCCGACACCGCGGCGGGCGAGGCGGTGAGCTGGGGCGCCGTGGGGCTGGGGATCTCGAGCGCCATCAGCCCATCCCAGACATCAGGATGAAGGGCTCGTCCGGCGTGAAGAACAGGCCCAGGCCCATCCGCAGGCCGACAGCCAAGACGATCAGGGCCAGCACGGCGCGCAACTCCTCGGCCCGGAAGCGCGAAGAGGCCTTGGCGCCGAGTTGCGCGCCCAGCACACCGCCCACCAGCAGGAGAGTAGCCAGGACGATATCGACGGTCTGGTTGCGGCCGGCCTGCAGCACTCCGGTCAGCGAGGTGGTGATGATGATCTGAAACAGGCTGGTGCCCACCACCACGCCGGCCGGCATGCGCAGGATGTAGACCATCGCTGGGACCAGGATGAAGCCGCCACCCACCCCCATGATCGCCGAGAGGACGCCCACGAAGACCCCCAGCAGGATCGGCGGGATGATGCTGATATAGAGCCGCGAACGCGGAAAGCGCATCTTGAACGGCAGGCCATAGAGCCAAGGCGGACGGCGGTCGCCGCGCGGCTTGGGCGGTTTGCCGCTGCGGCGGCGCAGGATGGACTGCACCGACTCCATCAGCATCAGGCCGCCGATGACGCCTAGGAAGAGCAGGTAGGAGAGCGAGACCACCAGGTCGGCCTGGCCCAGCAGCCGGAGCCAGCGGAAGATCTCCACCCCCACGATCGCGCCAACCACACCCCCCGCCGCAAGCACCCCGCCCATGCGGAAATCCACCGCCCGCTTGCGGGTGTAGGAGATGACGCTGGAGGTCGAGGAGGCCGCAACGTGGTTGGCCATGCTGGCCACGGCGACGGCCGGCGGGATGCCCATCAGCACCAGGACCGGCGTCATCAGGAAGCCGCCGCCGATGCCGAACATCCCGGAGATGAACCCGACAAGGGCGCCGAGCGCCACCAGGAGCGGCGCGTTCACCGAGACTTCGGCGATGGGGAGATAGAGGTCCAAGGTCGCCTTCTATGGCGGGGCTGTTACCGCGTGAAGACGGAAAGCTTGGAAACCGTCGGAGGATCGAGCGTGCCCGTGGCCTGCATGCCCTGGTCGCGCTGGTAGGCGGCGACGGCCAGCTTGAGGGCGCCCGAGGCGCTGCCGTCGGTGGGGCCCTGATAGTAGCCGAGCCGGGACAGCGCGCGCTGGGCGGTGACGACCGTCGGTGAGGCCGGGCCTGCCGCCAGGGCGGTGGCCGGGGCGATCGAGGGGTTGGGCGTGTTGGCGCGGAACGCCGCGGCCGCGCGCTCGGCCACGGTGCGGGCGTCGGGCGAGAGGCCGGCGGCCACCCGCTGAGCGCTGGAGCGGGCCTCGCCGTCGCCCGTGCGAGCGGCGACCAGATACCACTTGTAGGACTCCGCCGCGTTCTGGCCGACCCCCAGGCCCTGCTCGTAGAGGGCCGCGAGATTGTACTGGCTGTCCACCAGGCCCAGGTCGGCGGCGCGGCGGAACCACTGGGCCGCGGTGGTGGAGTTCTTCGGGCCGCCGGCGCCGGAAATGTAGGAGATGCCCAGGTTGTGCATCGCCTTGGGATCGCCGCCCTCGGCGGCGCGCTCGGTCCAGCGGCGGGCCTCGATGAGGTCCTTCTTCACCCCGCCCGTGCCGTTCTCGTAGAGCTTGGCGAGGTAGAACTGGGCGGGCGCGTGGCCGAGACTGGCGACGGCCTTGAGCTGATCCAGCCCCCCGGCCTGCTTGGCCTCCACCGCCGCAGCCGCGGTTGCGAAGCGCTGGGCCAGGTCGGCCACCGGCGGGGTCCCGGGCGCGATGGGCTGGGGCGACAGGGCGATGGCCACACGGGGGCCGTCGCCGAAGGGGGTGGTGTCGGCCTCGGCGGCCATGATTTCCTGCGACTTGCCGCCGTTCATGGCGGCGAGCGCATCGGCGACCCGCTTGGGAGGCGCGCCACCGGGTTTGCCATCCATCAGCATGAAGCTGGCGGTGGCCAGGCTGAGGCAGGCCGCGCCGCCCACCACCATCAGGGCGGTCTGCAGCGACGAACCGGCGCGACGCTTGGGTCGCGCGCCAAAGCTGGAGAACAGCGAGGTCCCCGGCTCCTTGGCGACCTTGGCGGCCTTTTCCGGACGGGCCGTCTTGGGTTCCTTGGCCCTCTTGCCCTTGCCTTCGTTCTGCACCGAGGCGCGGGCGGCGGCGCGGGCCTGCTCGATGACTTCGCGAGTAGAGAGCGGGCGGCCGGTTTCAGGCGGCGCGGCCACAGTGTTGGAGCCGATAGGGGCCTCATAGACCTCCTCGACCGGCTCTTCATCCTGGTGTTCGTCGGCGTGTTCGCCGATGGGCGCGAAGCCGTCGGCGGCCTCGAAGTCCTCGGCGTCGAAGGCCGGCCGTTCGGGCTCGCTGGAGAAGGGCTGGCCCGGGAAGCCGTCCGGCGCGTCGGGGCCGGTCTCCGGGGCTGAGAAGGCCTGGCGCGCCAGCGGATCGGCGGCGGCGCCCTCGGCGGGGCCGAAGCTGGGGAAGGGATCGGGGCCGAAGGGCGACAGCGGTTCCGGCTTGGCGATCGGCGCCCGCACGGTCGGGGCGGCGGCCACCTGTTCCGACAGCCGGCGGTGGGACTCGCCCAGGCGCGCGTCGATCTTCTCGCGAGCCTCCTCCAGCATGCGGGCGGTGCGTTCCTCGCTCTGGCGGATTCGCTCCACCAGGTCGTCGGAGGCGCGCTCGCTGCGCTGGTTCATGCGCTCGGTGACCCGGGCCACCTGTTCGCCGACATCGTCAATGGCCTGGGCCGAACGGCGCTCGGCGTTGGCGATGCGTTCGGAAAGCTTTTCGGTGATGCGGCCGATCTCGGCGCCCAGACGCTCCAGCGCCTCGGCGTGAACACTGTCGGTGCGGCCCAGCTTGCTCTCCATCGCCTGGGCGATACGGGCGACTTCGCCGCCCACCGTTTCGATCGCGTCGGCGCTGCGGTGTTCGGTGGCCTGGACACGGCGGTTGAGGTTGTCGGCCACGGTCAGCACCTCCCGGCCCATTTTCTCGATCGCCTGGGCCGAGCGCTGTTCGGCCAGGCGCACGTGATCGCTCATCTCGGCGAGCTTGCGCTCCATGCGGTCGAAGCGGCCCTCGGCGGAGACCTGGAGTTTCTGGGCGATCTCGCCGCGCGCGGCATCGACCCGGCTGCTGAGATTGGCGGCGAGCTGTTCCAGGCGGCGGTCGAGGGCCGGCGAGGCGCCGCCCTCCACCGCGCGAAGACGGCCGTCGACGCTGGAGAAGGCGTCCTTCAGCCCCTCCATGGCCGCCGCGGTGCGGGCCTCGGCGTCGGCCAGGCGGTCACCGACCCGGCTGACCACTTCCTCGATGACGACGGTAGGGTCGCCGCCGCCGCCGTGGGTCTGGACCTCGTCGACCCGTTCGCGCAGGGCGGTCAGGGTCTCACGGGTCCGAGCCTCGCCTTCGTAGAGATGGTTGGCGACCTTGCCGAGCGCCTGTTCCAAGGCGCGCAGGGCCTCGGCGGAACGCGGGCCGGCAGCCTCGCCCTCAACCCGGCGCAGGCGTTCGGCCAGCCGGGTCTGCTCGGTGCGCGCCTCGTCCACCGCGCCTTCGAAGCGGGCGGCGACGGCGACGTTCTCACGCTCGGCGATCTCGATGCGCGAAAGCGCGTCGCGGACGGAATGTTCCACGGCGCTGATGGCCAGGCCGGCGCGGCCCTCGGAATGCTCGATACGGTCGGTCAGGCGATCCAGCGCCAGGGTGACCCGGCCGATCTCGTCGGCGGGATGCTCAGGGGCCTCATAGCGGGTGGCGGGCTCGGGCGGCCGGAGCGGCGCCTGCGGACGCGGCGCCTCGGTGCGGGGCGCGTCATGACGCAGCGGCTCGTCGCGGAAGACTTCCCGCGGCGCCGGGGCGAGGAAGGCTTCGGGCCTGACGGGTTCGACCTCATCTTCGTCGGCCGCGCGCTCGGTGAAATAGGTTTCAGAGGTGACTTCCTCAGGACCCTCGTCCTCGAGGATCATGCGATTCAGCCATTCACCCAGAGTCATGCCGGAGCGCCGGGCGAGGTCCTTGGCGACCTCCCGGGCTTTTGGGTCGATCCCTTTGACGCTCCATGGCGTCCCCGAGCTCATACCGAATCGTTCTCCGCAGGACTGACTTTGGACGCTAGCCACCGATCCTTGGGGTGTAAACGCGACGTTAACGCTAGATGTAGCGTCTGAGACGATTGGCTGTGGATGATCTGGACTGTCCGGGAAACCAAGCGGGAACACGGATGGCGCATGGGTGACAGTCAAGAATCCGATCGTCTTTGCGGGGCGTCCGCACCTGCGCTACGCCGTCGCACATGACGCTTCCCGTGACCCTGGCCCTGATCGCGGCCTTCCTGGCGCTCGCCATCTTCTCCGGCTGGCGCGGCGCCCAACCGCCCAACCCGCTGAAGGGCGTGCGCATGGCGCCTCACCGGCTGATCATGGTGACGGCGGCCGCCGGCGTGCTGATCCTGCTGGTCCATCTGGTGAACCTGCTGGGCGTGGTGACGGGGCGTTAGGCCGCGAGCGGCGGAGCCTCAGGCTCCTCGGCCTTCTTGGCGGGACGCTTGGCGAGACCGGCGACGCCGCCCGAGGACAGCAGCCCGACGTCGGCCAGCAGCAGAGGGATGGCCCACTTGCGCGGGGCGGCGATGTAGCGGGGCTGCCAGACCGGATCGTACTTGTCCTTGTACCGGCGGACGCCCTGGAAATTGTAGATCTCCTCGCCGCGTTCGAAGAACAGGTTGCCGACCCGCGACATCATCGGCGCCAGCGGCCGGTCCTCAAGACCCGCCAGCGGCGCCATGCCGAACTCGAAGGCCTGGTAGCCCTGGATACGGCCCCACTCGATGAGCTCCACGAACAGATAGTCCATGATGTTCTTGGGCCCAGCGTTCACATAGCGCATCAGGTCCATGGAGAAGGAGCTCTTGGCCGCCGTGGTCCAAAGGGTGGCGAAGGCGACGATGGCGCCTTCGAAGCGCACCACCGCCACCGGGAATTCTGAGACATAGCCCGGGTGGAAGCCGCCCATGGAAAAGCCCTTCTCGCCGCCGGCATGGTCGGCCAGCCAGACGTCGGAGACCGCCGCCAGCTCGGGGATGATATCGCTGATCGCCTCGGGCGGCAGGACCTCGAAGGTCGCGCCCTCCTCGGCGGCCTTGCGCCACGCGCGGCGCAGGTTGCCCCGCCGCTTGCCCTCGATGCGGAAGCTTTCCAGCGGCACGGCGGCGGATTCACCCACCTTCTGGATGGAGAAGCCCAGCTCCACCACCTCCGGCAGGTGCTCGGCGCCGATGCCATAGATGCCCGGCCGCGCGGCGTGGGCGTCGGCCAGTTCGCGGAACCGCCACAGCAGCTCCATCTGCTCGTCCCGGCGGCCGACGGGCGCGCCCAGGGCGATCCAGGAGCGACCGCGAACGCCGAACATCAGGAAGCTCTCGCCACTGGCTGAGAACAGGAACCGCTTGTCCCCCAGCAGGGCGAGGTTGGAACCCGGCTCGGCGGCCTCGGCATTGGCCAGGATATGGCGCACGCGCTGGAAATCGTTGTCGGTTTCCCCCACCACCGGGGGCGTGGCGGCCGTCGACACCATCCGCCACAGACCAAAGGCGAACAGCGCGATGGCGGCGCCGGCCCAGGCGCGGATCGAGCGGGCGGCGTCGGCGTCCACCATCATCCGCCAGAACGGCTGGTCGGCGTAGTCGGCGTGCTGGAAGGACCACAGGCCCAGCAGGCCCGCCCCCATCAGGGCCGCGAAGGCCGAAGCCAGCCAGCCCGGGGTGATCTCCATCCGCGACAGCCGCGCGGTGCGCGGGAAGGCGCCGCGGAACGGCAAGAGTATCAGGGCGAGCGCCACCAGGGCCGCGGTTTCCTCCCAGACGAAGCCCTTCAGCAGGGACAGCGGGGCGGCCAGCAGCAGGGCGCCCATGGTCGCGCCCCAGGCGGCGCCCAGGCGGGCCCGCAAACCGAAAGCCAACATCACCAGGGTCAGGCCGACGATGCTGGAAAGGAAGTGGCTGACCTCGATCAGATAGACCGGCGTCACCTGATAGAGCCGCAGGAAGCGGTCGGGGACCGATGGCGTCGCGCCTGACGCCACCAGCATGACGCCGGCGGCCAGGATCAGGACCGCACTTATGAAGGGGGCGACCGCGAAGGCCGCCGGCTTCAGTTCTCGCCAAAATCTCATTCGCGGTCCGTGTGACGCCTGACGGCAGGCGGTCTTATAGCCGGTTTTTGAGCTTTAGGGCGGGTCAAACAAGCGTTTCGTTCCTTGCTCTTGAGGCGCCCGACGCTAATGTGGCGGGCGCAAAAGCTTGAGACCTCGGGAGGATTCCATGGCCGACTTCGGCGCTGGCGACATCGACGCGTTCCGTTCGGACGCCCGCGCCTGGCTCGCGGCCAACTACCCGGCCGAGCTGCGCGACCCTGAGGCCAAGACCGATCCCGAAGCCGTCTGGGGCGGCCGCGCCTTTGCCGGCGGCACGGACCCGCAGGCCGTCTGGACCCAGCGCATGGGCGCAAAGGGCTGGACCACCCCGACCTGGCCTAAGGAATACGGCGGCGCCGGTCTCTCGCCCGCCGAAGCGCGGGTTCTGGACCAGGAGCTGGCCGCCGGCCGCTATCGTCCCGGCGTGCTGGCCTTCGGCATCTGGATGCTGGGCCCGGTCCTGCTGGAATACGGCACCGAGGAGCAGAAAAAGACCTTCCTGCCCCCCATCGTCCGCGGCGAGATCCGTTGGTGCCAGGGCTACTCCGAACCGGGCGCCGGCTCCGACCTCGCCAGCCTCGCCACCCGCTGCGAGGACAAGGGCGACCACTGGCTGATCAACGGCCAAAAGGTGTGGACCAGCTACGCCGACAAGGCCGACTGGTGCTTCTGCCTGGTGCGGACCGATACCTCGAAGAAGCATGAGGGGATCAGCTTCGTGCTGATCGACATGCGGACGGCGGGGGTCGAAACGCGGCCGATCCAGCTGATCTCGGGCGAGAGCCCGTTCTGCGAGACGTTCTTTACCGACGTGAAGATCCCGAAGGACCACCTGGTGGGCCAGGTCAACGGCGGGTGGGAGATCGCCAAGCGGCTGCTGCAGTACGAGCGGCAGAACATTTCGGGCGGCTTCGGCGGCGGTGGCGGGGCTGGAGGCTCGGCCGCGGACCTGCCCGTGGTGGCCAAGAGTTACAATGGCGCCGATGACACCGGTAGACTGGCCGATAGCGACCTGCGCCAGCGGATCACCAGGAACGAGATGGATTTCCGCAGCCTGCGCATGACCATCGCGCGGACGGCTGCCGAAGCCAGGGCCAGCAATGGCCCGTCGGCGGCGACCTCGATCATCAAGTTCGCGGCGGCCGAGTTCGCCAAGGAGCGGTCGGAGCTGATGGTGGAGTCCATGGGTCACCAGGGCCTGGGCTGGGAGGGCGACGCTTTCACGCCTGGCGAACTGACGGCGACCCACGGCTGGCTGCGCTCGAAGGGCAACTCCATCGAGGGCGGGACGACAGAAGTGAACATCAATGTGGTGGCCAAGCGGGTGCTGGGCCTACCCGATCCGAAGTAAGCGCTTACATCCAGGGCGCCGCTCAATTTCAGGGCGGCGCGCTCACGACACTTGAAGACTGATTTTCGAAAAGGCGATTTTCCCATGGCCGATTTCGGCGGCGAAGACACCACCGCGTTCCGCAGCGAGGCCAAGGCTTGGCTCGAGGCGAACTTCCCTGACTCCCTGAAGAAGAATCCGGCCGCCCAGATGGCCGCGGCGATGGGCGGGACCGAGACCCCCGACGCCAAGGCGTGGCGCGAAGCCATGGGCGCCAAGGGCTGGGGCACGCCCACCTGGCCCGCCCAATACGGCGCCGGCGGCCTCTCCCGCGCGGAAGCCCGGGTGCTGGCCGAGGAGATGGCCGCCATCGGCGCCCGCAACCCCATCGGCGGCATGGGGGTGATGATGTTCGGCCCCACCCTGGTGGAGTACGGCACCGAGGAGCTGAAGGCCCAGCACCTGCCGGGGATCATCAAGGGCGAGGTCCGCTGGTGCCAGGGCTATTCCGAGCCGGGCTCGGGCTCGGACCTTGCGAGTCTTCAAACTCGGGCCGAGGACAAGGGCGACCACTGGCTGGTAAATGGTTCAAAGATTTGGACTTCTGGCGCAAATCTGGCTGACCGTTGCTTCTGTCTGGTACGTACCGATACCTCAAAGAAGCATGAGGGCATCAGCTTCCTGCTGATCGACATGACCGCGCCCGGCGTCGAGGTGCGGCCCATCAAGCTGATCAACGGCACCTCGCCGTTCTGCGAGACCTTCTTCACCGACGTGAAGGTGCCCAAGGACCAGCTGTTTGGCCCGCTGAACGGCGGCTGGACGGTGGCCAAGCGCCTGCTGCAGTTCGAGCGCGACAACATCTCGGCAGGTCTCGGCGGCGGCAATCTGGGCGCGGCCCAGGCGACCATGACCGTCAACGAGGCGGCCAAGCACTATGTGGGCGTCGACGAGGACGGCGTGCTGGCCGACACTGACCTGCGCCGGCGGATCACCGATCACCTGATGGAGACCCGCGCCTTCCAGCTGACGGTCCGCCGGGCGGCCGACGAGGCCCGCTCGAACCAGGGCCCCTCCTCGGCCACCTCGATCATGAAGTACGCCGGCGCCAAGATCGCCCAGGACCGCAACGAGCTGATGGTCGAGGCCATGGGTCACAGCGGCCTGGGCTGGGAGGGCGAGGGCTTCGAGGGTAACGAACTGGCCACCGTGCGCGCCTGGCTGCGCTCGAAGGGCAACTCCATCGAGGGCGGCACCTCGGAGATCAATCTCAACGTGGTGTCCAAGCGCGTGCTGGCTTTACCCGACCCCAAGTAACGGGGACTCCGAACGGGCGTGTTTTGTGTTATACTGATAGCTAAGATTTTGAATTCAGGGAGAATTTTAAATGGCTGATTTCGGTGGTGCTGATCTAGACGCTTTCCGCGCCGATGCGCGCGCATGGCTCGAGGCGAATTTCCCCGCGTCCCTGGGCAAGGATCCGGAGGCCCTGCAGGCCGCGGCGATGAGCCCCGAGGCCCCCACCGGCGACTACGCCGTGTGGAAGGAGCGCATGGGCGCCAAGGGCTGGGGCGTTCCCACCTGGCCGGCGGCCTATGGCGGCGGCGGCTTGTCGGCCGGCGAGGCCCGCGTGCTGGCCTCGGAGATGGCCAAGATCGGCGCCGTGAACCCGATCGGCGGCATGGGCGTGGGCATGTTCGGTCCCACCCTGCTGGAATACGGCACCGAGGAACAGAAGCGTAAGTATATCCCCGACATCGTCACCGGTAAGGTGCGTTGGTGCCAAGGTTTCAGCGAGCCCGGCGCCGGCTCTGATCTGGCCTCTCTTCAGACGAAAGCTGAAGACAAGGGCGACCATTTCCTGGTGAACGGAAGCAAGATCTGGACGAGTGGCGGCCAATACGCCGACATGATCTTCTGCCTGGTCCGCACCGACAGCTCCAAGAAGCACGAAGGCATTTCCTTCGTGGTCTTCGAGATGCACCAGCCGGGCGTCGAGGTTCGTCCGATCCGCCTGATCGCCGGCTCTTCGCCGTTCTGCGAAACCTTCTTCACCGACGTGAAGGTGCCCAAGGAAAACCTGATCGGCCCGCTGAACGGCGGCTGGACGGTGGCCAAGCGGCTGCTGCAGCATGAGCGTTCGGGCATGGGCGGTCGGCAGGGCGAGGGCGGTAACCGCTCCAAGGCCGACATCCTGGGCGTGGTGGCCAAGAAGTATGTGGGTGAGGACGCCCAGGGCCGTCTGGCCGACAGCGATCTGCGCCACCGCATCATCGCCAACGAGATCGACCAGCGCGCCCTGCAACTGACCGTGCGCCGCGCGGCCCTGGAATCCCGCAGCAATTCGGGTCCGTCGGCCGCCACCTCGATCATGAAGAACGCCAACATGAAGGTCGCCCAGGACCGGGCCGAGCTGACCCTGGAGTTCATGGGCAACCAGGGCCTGGGCTGGGAAGGCGCGAATTTCACGGCCGAGGAACTGACCGCCGTGCGTGGCTGGCTTTCCGGCAAGGCGGGTTCGATCTATGGAGGATCCAACGAGGTGCAGAACAACATCATCTCCAAGCGGATCCTGGGCCTGCCGGACCACATCCTGCAGCACTGATACTGGGGGCGTCGCGCGCGACGCCCCACGGTCGTCCTTCTCCCGCAAGGGGAGAAGGGCAACATGTTTTGAACGACCTGATTTTCAAGGAGACTTTCTAAAATGGCAGACTTTGGCGGCGGCGACCTGGACGCCCTGCGCACGGAGGCCAAGGAGTGGATCGCGGCGAACTTCCCCGCGGGCCTCAAGGGCGCCCCCAACCCGATGATGCGGGAAGAGCGTTCCACGCCCTCCCCCGAGCAAGAAGCCTGGCGCAAGGCCATGGGCGAGAAGGGTTGGGGCGTTCCCACCTGGCCCGCGGCCTATGGCGGCGGCGGCCTGTCGGGCGCCGAGGCCCGCGTGATCCAGCAGGAGCTCTCCCGCGCCGGGGCCTATAACCCCATCGGCGGCATGGGCGTGATGATGTTTGGCCCCACCCTGCTGGAATACGGCACGGAAGCGCAGAAGCAGGAACACATCCCGCCGATCGTGAAGGGTGAGCTGCAATGGTGCCAGGGCTTCTCCGAGCCGGGCGCCGGCTCTGACCTTGCCAGTCTTCAGTGCAAGGCTGAAGACAAGGGCGATCACTTCGTCATTAACGGCCAGAAGATCTGGACGAGCGGCGCACAATTCGCTGACTGGTGTTTCTGCCTGGTCCGCACGGATACTTCGAAGAAGCATGAAGGCATCTCCTTCGTCCTGTTCACGATGCATCAGCCGGGCGTCGAAGTCCGTCCGATTCCTCTGATCGCCGGCAACTCTCCTTTCTGCGAAACCTTCTTCACCGACGCGATCGCCGACAAGAAGAACCTGGTGGGTCCGCTGAACGGCGGCTGGACCATCGCCAAGCGCCTGCTTCAGCATGAGCGTGGCGGACTGTCCGGCGCCGGTGGCGGCGGCGGGTTCGGCATGGGCGGCCGCGGCATCGTGCAGATGGCCAAGGACTATGTGGGTACGGAAGATGACGGACGCCTGTCCGACAGCGACCTGCGCACGCGCCTGATCATGAACGAGATGGAGGGCCGCGCCTTCCAGCAGACCGCCGTGCGCTCGATGATGGAATCCCGGTCCAATTCCGGTCCGTCCTCGGCGACCTCGATCATGAAGAACGCCGGCACCCACTGGATGCAGCAGCGCGCAGAACTGACCCTGGAGATCATGGGTCACCAGGGCCTGGGCTGGGGCGGCGAGGACTTCTCCGCCGAGGAGTTGATGGCCGTGCGCGGCTGGCTCGGCGGCAAGGCCACCACCATCTATGGCGGCAGCCAGGAAGTGCAGAGCAACATCATTTCCAAGCGCATCCTGGGTCTGCCCGACCTGACCAACAACAGCTGATGAGACTCCTCACCACGTCATCCCGGCCGTAGCGTAGCGGAGAGCCGGGACCCAGGGGCCGGAGCAATCCCCCCTGGGTCCCGGATCGGCCTACGGCCGTCCGGGATGACGTGGTGGTTATTCAACCAAATCACATTTGAGAATTGAGCTAGGGAAACAACGAAAATGGCCGTTCTGAACGAAGAACAGAGCATGCTTCGCGACGCCGCGAAGAGCTGGACCCAGGAAAAGAGCCCGGTGACCGCCTTCCGCAAGATGCGCGATAGCGGTGTGGACGTCGGATATGACGCCGCCGCCTGGAACGAAATGGCCGAGATGGGCTGGGCCGGCGTGATCATCCCCGAGGAATACGGCGGATCGGACTTCGGCTACCTGTCCATCGGCCTGATCCTGGAAGAGCTGGGCCGCACGCTGACGGCCTCCCCGCTGCTGGTCTCCGCCGTCGGCGCGGCCTCGGCCCTGGTCCTGGGCGGCTCTGACGCCCAGAAGTCCGAGTGGCTGCCGAAGATCGCCGAAGGCACCGCCGTTGGCGCCCTCGCCGTCGACGAAGGCGCCCACCACAACCCGGCCAAGGTCGAGACCACCTTCTCGGGCGGCAAGATCACCGGCAAGAAGAGCTTCGTCCTCGAAGGCTTCAAGGCCGACGTGCTGATCGTCTCGGCCAAGGGCCCCGACGGCGTGGGCTTCTACCTGGTCCGTGGCGATGACGCCGGCGTCAGCCGCACCCGTCTGGCCCTGGCCGACAGCCGCGGCGCGGCCAATATCGAGTTCAAGGGCGCGGCCGCCGAGCCCCTGACCGGCGGCGCCGCCGTCGTCGAACAGGTCCTCGACCGCGTTCGCGCCGCGCTCTGCGCCGAGATGCTGGGCGCCGCCGTCCAGGCCTTCGAAGTGACCCTGGACTACCTCAAGGTCCGCGTTCAGTTCGGCCAGGTCATCGGCTCCTTCCAGGCCCTGCAGCACCGCGCGGCCAAGATGTTCACCGATCTGGAACTGGCCCGCTCGGCCGTCGAAGCCGCCCTCCAGGCGATCGACGCCGGCACCCCCGACGTGCCGGAGCTGGTCAGCCTCGCCAAGGCCAAGATGGGCGACACCTTCCACCTCGTTTCCAACGAGATGGTCCAGATGCACGGCGGCATCGGCATGACCGACGCCCACGACGCCGGCTTCTACCTGAAGCGCGCCCGGGCCGCGGAAGCCGCCTTCGGCAACCAGGCGTTCCACCGCGACCGGTATGCGAAGATCCAGGGCTACTAAGACGCTTCGACCCTCGGCTTGCCGAGGGTCGGGTTTAGCGTTGGGCTAGAATTGAGAGACCCCGTCGGTGTGAGCCGGCGGGGTTTTTCTTTGGGGCAATCCTATGGCCTTTCCGGCTCATTTCCCGGTCTGACCGCCTTCTTCAGCTCTTCGATCGCCTCAACACCGTATTTCTTTTTCAATCGGGCGAGGAAAAGTGGCTCGGCAACATTTACGTAGGCGAGCATTCCGGCGAGCTGTTCCCGCTCCGAGGTCTCCAAAAGCCCTAATGTCTCTCGATGGACTGCCGCTCTTATCAAACGCTTCTTATCGCGCCCTAACGAAACATGACCATCATTGGCCAATATTAGCCCCGTAACTTGCCTCCTGAACTTCTTGGTTGCAAGTACAGTCTTTTCCTCATTTATCTTCAGTCTCGGGCCCCCGGCCGAGCGCAAAATCGCGCGGAGTCCTTTTTCAATTCCATTCAAATACCCGGTTCGTCTCGCGGAAAATGTCAGGTCATCAGCGTAGCGTGTGTAGCTAACCTGCTCTCCATCAATCATTTCCGCGATTGCGGCATCAATGTCCCACATTAGTATGTTTGACAGCGCCGGCGATGATGGCGCGCCGATAGCCAGCCTCAAGACACTGCTTCCCTTTTCACGACGGAAAAAGATCTGCTGAGTCAGGTAGATATCCTCCTCCGTCTCAAGGAGCCCTTTCTTCTCGCAATACACCCTCCAGTCGCGCGCTCGAATTGAGGGGAAGAAGTCTTCAAAATCAAACTTCAGCACCGGACCGTTGTGAGCATGCCTAGCCGCGTTGTCGCGCACGGACAATCCGGGCCTGTAGGCGGTCGCTGATGGATGGACGGGAAGCGTGGATAGTAACTTCTGAACCAGCACACGCTGAATTGCTTTTAGCTCTCTCGCTGGCTGCTCAATTCTACGATTTTTCCCATTTCTCTTGGGAATGTAGAAGGTCTTATACCGAGAGGGAGCAGTATATATAATCCTCCGCAGGGCCGGCTCGTTAAGCGCCGTCTCTTCCATAAGGATCTGGATGATTTTACTCACCTCGCTCCTCCGGAAACTTGAACGATGCCGCGGTAGCGGTCTGCGTCTGCAACCTTCCAGTGCTCGCGGATTAGCAGTCTGCGCCGGGATTTGTCTCTGGCATCGGGGTCGCTAGGCAAGCTGAGTTGTGCCGCATCAGCCACTGGCTCGGCAAAATAGAATTCTTGAGAGCCCTTTTGCATCGGCCGCACCCATCCGACGGTTTCGGCACAAAGAAGATATCCAGATATTCTTTCAGGCGTCTCCAGAACGTTCGCGGCTACTAGTAAACCTTCAATCTCACCGATGGTTAGACCACCAAATTCCTGGATCAACCCTGTTATCAATTTGATTTTGTGGCCCGATTTGCCCGGATCAAAGGTGGTGGGATTTCTGATACCGGACAACCGCTCTTCGATAGGACCCTGCAATCTATCTCGAACCGCATCCAAGTTTACTCTAGATGCGCTATTTCCGTTCATACCGATGTCATCGTCGTCCAGCACATATACAGATCTGGCACCAAACCTATTGGTTAGTGCGAGAAGAGGACCAAGTTTTACAAATGATTTTTCGGTAAATTTTTTGTCCCTTGGAACAACTAACAGACGTTCAGAAATCTCTTCAATTACCGAGAACGCTCCGAGCTCAGCAATACTTCCTTCGCTCTCCGGGAATATTATTACCAGCTCACACACTTGGGCCAGATCAGTTTCGAAGGACAAAAGGTCTCGATAGGCGGCCCTCGATAAGTAGTATACGTTCACGTCTTCAGCCATTATCATATGGCGCCCCTTAAGAACGGGGTTATCTATGATTTTGTAGAACGCATCTCTTAAGGACTGCGGATTTTTTATCTTGAGGTCGCTTATCGCGCCACCACACAAGAATACAACGGGCGTCGGAGCTTGGACGCGAATTGTATTCGCGTCCAAGTGGTCCGAGAACCAGTTCAACAATTAGCTTACCTCAAGAGACCCGAAAGAGCGGGATGGGTTATCGAGCGGAGCGTCCCGCTAGGGCGATAAACTATCGCGCTCTTTCGGGGCAATAAAACTCCGCAATCAGATGAGGTCCGGCGAAACGCCAGACCAAACGCCGAGGCGTTCAACGCGTAAGCCAGGAAAGAATTGGCTACACACCTCCAAGTGTCAAGGACTGTACGATCAACTATTCGATCTGAGAAATTGGGACCCGGGATGACCATCATGACGACCCTCAACGAAACCCTCGGCCAGCAGCGCGTGGTGTCGAACGCCGACGGGCGGACGGTGATCGAGTATCTGGCGGGGGCGCATATGTGCCACTCGGGCGGGGTGGTGCAGGGCGGATTCATCTCCGGCTGGATCGATGCGGCCATGGCGCATGCGGCGATGAGCGCCGCCGGGGGCGAGGTGACGCCCATGTCCCTGGAGCTGAAGGTCAGCTTCTTCGCGCCGGCGCGACCGGGCCTGGTGATCGCCGAGGGCTGGGTGGAGCGGCAGGGGCGCTCGGTCTGCTTCCTGGAGGGGCGGCTGACGGACGCGTCCGGCGCCGTGCTGGCCAAGGCCTCCTCCACGGCGCGGCTGATGGACCGGTCCCGGGTCGAGGGGGCGGCGCGGGCGGCGAGCACGACTCCTACCTGACCGTCATCCTCGGGCTCGTCCCGAGGATCACCGTCGAGGTCCAGAGCGTGAGGTGGCGCCGCGTGCGCCCTCCCCCCGACGCGGAGTCTATGGGTCCTCGGGACAAGCCCGAGGAGGACGGTTGAGGGGTGGGTGATGGATCGCGCGCGGGTCGAGGGGGCGGCGCGGGCGGCGACGAGGGCTCCCCCCACCTGACCGTCATCCTCGGGCTCGTCCCGAGGATCCATAATCACTGTCGAGGTCCAGAGCGTGAGGCGCCGCCGCCTGCGCCCTTCCCCCGACGCGGAGTCTATGGGTCCTCGGGACAAGCCCGAGGATGACGGTTGAGGGGCGGCTGATGGATCGCGCGCGGGTCGAGGGGGCGGCGCGGGCGGCGAGCACGACTCCTACCTGACCGTCATCCTCGGGCTTGTCCCGAGGATCCATGATCACCGTCGAGGTCCAGAGTGTGAGGTGGCGCCGCGTGCGCCCTCCCCCCGACGCGGAGTCTATGGGTCCTCGGGACAAGCCCGAGGATGACGGTTGAGGGGCGGCTGGTGGATCGCTCACGGGTCGGGGGGGCGCCTGGGCGTGAATTACGCCTTGGGATGGAACCTTGGCCGCCGTTACGCGATCACGCTTCATCCGGGAAATTTTTGGAGAGCTATCATGCGTAACATCCTTCTTGTCGCCACCGCCGCCTGCGCCGCCCTCAGCCTCGCCGCCTGCGAAAGCAAGGCCGACAAGGTCGCCGAAAAGCAGGCCGACGCTCTGGAAGCCCAGGCGGCCGCCACGCCGAATGAAGCCAAGGAGACGCAACTGAACGCCAAGGCCGACGCCATCGAGCAGCAGGCGGGCAACGCCGACGGTGGCGCCACCACCGCCAACACCCCCGACACCTCGCCGTCGAAGTAATCGATCCCGCTTCGACCCGCTGGCCGACGCCGGGCAGGGCCGCTGTTTCCGGACGCAACCGGAGGCGGCGGCCCTTTTCGTTGGGCGCTGTCGGCGCCGGTGGCTGGGGGCCCTCCGTCGCGGCGCTCCGTCCACCGGCTCCAGGTCCTTGGGGGCGGTGGCGCGGCGGGTCCTGGTCTGGATTTGGGCGGCAGGCGCTTGGCAGGGTCGGTGCGAGAGGTAAGCTGAGGCGCGCACGGAGACGCCGACCATGCTCGCCGCCCTGATCCTGGCCGCCGCGGCCGCCGCCTGTTCGCCGCCGGAGAGCAAGCTGGCGGCGCAGATGAGGCTGACCTACGAGGCCTTTGACGGGCGCGAGGCGGCCGACGGCTGGCGGAGCCTGAACGGGGAAGGGTGCACCGACGCGGCCGTGGCCCTGCTGAGCCGCTATGGGGCGGCCAACGCCGGGCGGCTGAGCGGCGAGCAGCGGCGCGAACTGGCATTCCACATCGGCCAGACCCTGGCCTTCGCCGGACGCAAGGCGCAGGCGATCCCCGCCTTCGAACAGGCCGACGCGCCCGAGGCGACGGCGGAGTGGCGGGCCTATGTCGCCGCGACCCTGGCCTTCCTGCGCGCGGACCCGGTGGCCCTCAAGGCGGCGCGGGCGCGCTATGCGGCGGTGGCCCCGGGCTCCATGCGGCTGAAGATGATCGACGGCTTCATCGCCTGTCCCCAGGCCGACTACATGACCGCGGCCTTCTGCCCGGCGGCGCCGTCGTCCTGATATTTGTTCTTGTTTTGTTCGACGAACCGTGAACCCTGTGGCATGCTGCCCCGGTGTCGAGGTTCGATGAGAATTGGGGGCCGACGAACCCGTGGCGGCATCCGCGGGATCGCTGCGTGCCGGACTTCGACCATACCGGCGGGTGGAAGCCCTCGGCCTACCGGGCGGCCATCGGGCGGGTGATCCTGGCCCGGGTGGAGGTGGGGGAGACCATCACCTCCATCGTCGCAGATCCGGAGATGCCCTGCCGGGCGACCCTGTACCGTTGGCTGAAGATGCATGAGGACTTCGCCGCCGAGTATGGGCAGGTGCGGCGGGTGCTGGCGGAGAACGCCCTGTGGTCGCGCGACCATGTGCAGGGCCAGCGGCGCGACTATGCGGTGCGGTTCGGCAAGGGCTTGCATAAGGGCGGGCAGAAGAGCCGCTACACCCTGTGCCGGGCCTGGGCCTTCTGCGAGGCGGTGGCCGACGGGATGACCCTGGCGCAGATGGCGCAGGACCCGACGCTGCCGACCCCGAAGATGGTCTATCGCTGGCTGCGGCAGCGGCGCGAGTTTCGGACCATGTATGAGCGCGCCCGGGCGACGCAGCGGCAGATGCTGCTGATCGATATCGACATGGTGGTGGACCGGGTCATGGGCCCCGGCGACCTGCCCGCCGCCAAGCGGCAGGTGGCCTGGCTTGAGGGCCGGATCGGGCGGCTGACGCCGAAGATGTACCGGACGCGGCTGTAGGGTCTCGCCCACCGCTCATCCCGGCG
Source organism: Phenylobacterium glaciei (assembly GCF_016772415.1). Classification (NCBI taxonomy): domain Bacteria; kingdom Pseudomonadati; phylum Pseudomonadota; class Alphaproteobacteria; order Caulobacterales; family Caulobacteraceae; genus Phenylobacterium; species Phenylobacterium glaciei. The sequence continues at coordinate 877,188 of NZ_JAGSGD010000001.1, read as the reverse complement.
AAGGGCCGTTAGGGTGACGGTGCATTCCGCGGCGCGCTTCACGATCGGCGCCAGCGGCGCTATCATCGAACAACGTTCTGCGGAGGATCGGCGATGCGTCGAATTTGTGGGCTGCTGGTGGTGCTGATGACCCTGTCGGGCGGCGCGCGGGCCGAGACCTGGGTCGACACGCGACACATCACCTATGTCGATGTCGACAGCTTCCAACGCGGCGCCGACGGGCTGATCTACTATATGGAGAAGGACAAGTACGGCGACGATCACACGCCCCGGCAGGCGGCTGTCGATTGCGTGCGCCGACTGGCCTATTCGTCCTACGATCTCAAATACACGCCCGACTGGCGGTCGAAGGGCGAGGGGGTCATTCCCCGGACCATGGGCGAGGAACTGCTGGATTTCGTCTGTTCGCGGGTCCGGTAAGAGGCGTCACCTGGCTGAAGCAGCATCCAGACGATGCTCATCAGTCCTATGGGGATGGGATCTGGGCCGGGCTAAGGGACGTTTACGGCCGCTGAAGATGGCCGCGGCCGGGGCTGTGGGCTCGCGGTTGACGACCGATCCTTAACCGCTGTCCGGTAGGCTGGGATATTGGTCATCTCCTGGAGCGTATTTCCGTGTCCCGCCCCCTCCCCTGCGCCGGCTGCCGTGACGGCGAGGCCGTCGAGTTCGACATCGCCATGGCCTTCCAGCCGATCATGGACCTGCAGACCGGCGCCCCCTTCGCCTATGAGGCCCTGGTGCGCGGTCCCGCCGGGGAATCGGCGGCCAGCGTCCTGGCCAAGGTGACCCCGGAAAACCGCTACGCCTTCGACCAGCAGTGCCGGGTCAAGGCGATCCAGGGGGCGGCGCGGGCCGGCCTGCTGGAGGGTCCCGCCAAGCTCTCCATCAACTTCCTGCCCAACGCGGTCTATTCGCCCCAGGCCTGCATCCAGCTGACCCTGGCCACCGCGGCGGCGATCGATTTCCCCACAGAGCGGTTGATCTTCGAGTTCACCGAGAACGAGGAGATGGCCGATCCCGCCCACGTGGCCAACATCGTCGCCAGCTACCAGAAGATGGGCTTCGGCGTCGCCCTCGACGACTTCGGCGCCGGGCACGCGGGGCTGAACCTGCTGGCCCGGTTCCAGCCCGACATCATCAAGCTGGACATGGAGCTGATCCGTGGCCTGGACGCCAGCCTGCCACGGCGGATCATCATCGACGGGGTGATGAAGATGTGCGCGGCCCTGGGGATCGAGGTGATCGCCGAGGGCATCGAGACCCGCGAGGAGCTGGACGCCCTGCGCGAGATCGGGGTGCGCTACATCCAGGGTTATCTGTTCGCCAGGCCGGGCTTCCAGAGCCTGCCGGCGGTGGACCCGGTGGACCTGCGCGCCGCCCGCGCCGCCTGACGCCGCGCGTTGAGCCTGCGCCCGCGATGTGGTCTGGATATCGGCCATGTCCGACCGACACATCACCAAGCGTAGCGGCCTGTTCCGCACCCGCCTGCCCGCGCCGGCCGCCGGGGTGCGGGCCATGCTGCCGGGGTTCGAGGGGGTGCGGTTCAGTGTCGAGCAGGCCGAGGACAGCCTGAATGCGGCGGCCGACCGGCTGTCGTTGCCGCGCTCGGCGGTGGGGCGCAAGGACTTCAACATCCTGGCGATCTCCGGCGGGGCGGCGGGGGGCGCCTTCGGGGCCGGGGTGCTGGTGGGGATGACGCTGGCCGGCAAGCGGCCCGAGTTCGCCATCGTGACGGGGGTGAGCACCGGGGCGCTGATGGCCCCTTTCGCCTTCCTGGGCCCCAGCTGGGACGCGCGGCTGACCGACGCCTATACCGGCGGCCACGCGGCCGACCTGCTCTCCCTGCGGCGGCTGGCGCCGGCCTTTGGGGCCGGCATCTTCCAGGCGGCGAACCTGGAGGGGCTGGTGGACTCCTTCATCGACGCCGCGGTGGTCGAGGCCGTGGCGGTGGAGCACGCCAAGGGGCGCCGCCTGCTGGTGGCCACCACCAACCTCGACAGCCAGCAGACCGTCATCTGGGACATGGGGGAGATCGCCGCGCGGGGCGGCGAGACGGCTCTGGCCCTGTTCCGCGACATCCTGGTGGCCTCGGCCAGCCTGCCGGGCCTGTTCCCACCCCGCAGCTTCCCCTGCGAGGCCGAGGGCGTGGCCTATGAGGAGATGCACGTGGACGGCGGGGTCAGCGCCCCTCTGTTCATCATGCCTGAGGCCATGCTGCGGTGGAAACAGCTGGGCCGCAGGCTGAAGGGCGGGCGGATCTATGTGATGGTCAACACCGTGCTGGAGCAGGCGCCGCGCACCACCAGCCCGAACCTGGCGGCCATCCTGGTGCGCAGCTTCGACACCATGCTGCGGTTCTCGTACCGCAACGCCCTGTCCAATGCGGCGACCTTCTGCGCGGGCGTCGACCTGCCGCTCAGCTTCACCTCGATCCCGGACGCGGCGGAGAACGGCAACATGCTGTCCTTCGACACCGCCAACATGAAACGCATCTTCGACGAAGGCGTGGCGGCCGCCCAGGGTCCCGGCCTGTGGGTCACGCCGACGCCCGAACCCCCGACGCTGGGGCGGCTGATCGAGAGCCTGACGCGGCCGAAGGTCTAGCGGCCGAACAGCTTGGCGAGCCAGGAGCGTTTCGGCGACGCCTCCGACGGACCGGCGCGCGTGAATTCGACCTCGCCCCAGGCCTCGTTGTCCTGGTCGGGTCGCCAGCCGCACAGGGTGGCGGAAATCTCGCTGGCGATCTCGAAGACGTAGTCGGTATCGGACTCCTCCCCGCCCTCGGCGGCCTGCAGAGCCGCCAGCCGCGCGCCGATCGCCGCCAGTTCCGGCGGGAAATCTCCCTCCACGAACAGGTCGTCGGGACCTTGGCTGGGATCGTGGATGACGGACCAGAGGCGCTTGCCCTCAAGCCAGGCCTCGGCCCTGCTGCACATGACGGTCTCCGACATCCAGGCGGCAAGGACCCGGCCGTCGGCGGAGAGCCGCGCCATGGTCTTGGGCTTGAAGGGGCCTTCGTCGCCGTCGGCCAGGACCGTCCAGCCATTGGGCAGTTCCGCGCAGGCTTGGCCGCGCACCCCCGCGTCCGTTGGCTCTCCCGTATCGGTCAGGCCGGCGAGCGTCAGCACCTCCGCCTTGCCGCGTCCCTCGAACGCGAACCACGACATCTTGAACCCCACGCCATCCTCCCGGCCAAGCTTTGTCCGGCAGCCTAATGTTCCGCATTCGTTCTCGTCAAGCCGCCTTGAACTGCGCCACCCACGCCGCGAAGGCGACCGGGCGCTGGCCAGATACTTCTCAGTCGTCTCGTCGGTGAGCTTGCCGTCGGCGTCGAACTTCTCGTGGGCGCGGAAGACCAGCAGTTCGGGCTGGGGCATGGCGTAGGAGTTGGTGAACTCGAAGGCCTGGCGCAGCTGGCTCTGGCCGCGGGCCGAGCCGGTCATGCCGGGGCTGGCGCCGATGATCCCCACGGGCTTGGCGTCCAGGGCGGCCCCGCGCGGCGGGCGCGAGGCCCAGTCCAGGGCGTTCTTCATCACCGCCGGGACGCCGTGGTTGTACTCTGGCGTCACGAACAGCACCGCGTCGGCGGCGCGGATGGCGGCCTTCAGGGCGGCCACGCCCTCGGGATCGCCGGCGGCCTCGACGTCACCGTTGTAGAGCGGCACCGGCAGCAGATCGAAGGCCGCGATGGTCATGCCGGCCGGCGCGGCGGCCTGGGCGGCGCGCAGCAGGGCGCGGTTGTAGGAGGCCTGGCGAAGGCTGCCGGCCAAGCCCAGCACGCGGAGTTCGGTCATGGTCGTCAGGGCTCCTGCTGGGGGCAAGCGGAACGGGGAGCGGGTTTGCGGGTTTCGGTGTCTACTTCAACACACAAGGACGATCCCATGAAAGTCAGTGAAGCCATGACGGCCCAGGTCGCGACCGCCGGGCCGGCCGACAGCGTCCAGAAGGTCGCCGGCATCATGCTCAGCATCGAGACCGGCGCCGTGCCGATCGTCGAGGATGACAAGGTGGTGGGCCTGATCACCGACCGCGACATCGTCCTGCAGGTGGTGGCCAAGGGCGGCGCGCTCACCACGCCGGCCAGCGATGTGATGAGCGGCGACGTGCAGACCTGCAAGGAAGACGACAACCTGGCCGACGCCGCCGCCCAGATGGCCCATCACCAGATCCGCCGCCTGGTGGTCGCCAACGATGCCGGCAAGCTGGTGGGCATCCTGTCGCTCGGCGACATCGCCGTGGACTACGGCGCCAAGGTTGTCGGCAAGACGCTGGAAGAGATTTCGACGGACAACGACGCCTAAACCGATTTGACGCGCGTCAAGGCGCAGCCGCCCCCGCCGCGCCAGTCTCCAGGGGCCATCGCACCTGGAGACCCGCCATGGGTAACCTCGCCTATCGCGTCATCGCCATCGTCACCGCCGTGATCGGGCTCGCCATCGCGATCTTCGCGCTGATGGCGGCCTACCGCACCGAGGACGCGTGGTCGCGCCTGCTGTTCACCCTGGGCCTGCCCGCCAGCCTGCTGCTGCCGGCCGTGGGGGCCCTGTTGGTCATCGTGGGCGTGGTGATGTTCATCCACGCCGTGCGCGGCATGGAACGCAGCGACTAGGGCCGGTAGGGGTGGAAGGTCCCGTTCGGGTCCTCCACCGCGCCGTCGTTGGCCAGATAGTCCGGCCCGACCGGGACCTTGCCGTGACCGCCGGGGATATCCAGGACGTAGGTGGGCTGGGCTAGGCCTGAGAGCCGGCCGCGAAGCTCTCGCATCACCGCCTGGCCTTCAGCCAGGCTCGTGCGCAGGTGGCTGGTGCCGCGGGCGAGATCGCCGTGGTGCAGGTAGTAGGGCTTGATCCTCGTCTCCACCATGGCCCGCAGCAGGGCCTCCAGCACCGCAGGGTCGTCGTTGACACCCTTCAGCAGCACCGTCTGGCCGACCATCGGAATGCCGGCGTCGACGAATTTGGCGCAGGCCGACCGCGCCGCCGGCGTCAGCTCGGCGGCATGGTTGGCGTGCAGGGCGACATAGACCGCCTTGCCCTCCACTCTGAGTGCGGCCACCAGCTCATCGGTCACGGCGGCGGGATCGACGGCCGGGACGCGGGTGTGGATCCGCATCACCTTCACATGATCGATGGCCGCCAGCCGAGCCATGATGCTCGCCAGCCGACGCGGCGACAGCACCAGCGGATCACCGCCCGTGAGGATCACTTCCCAGATTTCCGGGTGTTCGGCGATGTAGGCGATGGCCGCGTCCAGGGCCTGGGCCGACAGGGCCGGAACCTCGCCCGTCGGCCCCACCATCTCGCGGCGGAAGCAGAACCGGCAATAGACCGCGCAGGTGTGGGTGACCTTCAGCAGCACCCGGTCGGGATAGCGGTGGACGATCCCCTCCACCGGCATGTGGGTGTTGTCGCCGACCGGATCGGCGTCCTCGCCGGGCAGAACGTTCAGCTCGGCCACGTCGGGCAGGAACTGGCGGGCGATATGGGCATCGTCCATCAGGTCGGCCATGGCGGGCGTCACGGCCACGGCGTACTGGGCCGCCACCCGCTCCAGGGCGGGCAGGCGCGCAGGCTCGATGAGGCCGGCTGCGGCCAGGGCCGGAAGGGTGCGGAGGGTGGCGGTCACGGGCCGCCCCTATGACGCAAACGGGGCCGCGCGGCAATGTTGCGAGGGGAGTTTGGTCGGGGCTGTAGGGGCTGACAGGCTCTAGCTCCCTCCGTCTCGGCGTTGTTCGCGCCGCGGAGGAATGGGAAGGCCCCTACCCGTCCCTGCCCTTCACCACCCGCTCGGCCGCCCGGTCCTCGAGATGGCGCTGTGCGTAGGTCTTGTCCTTCGGCGCGGTGGGCCAGCGGACGTCGCAGGTCCAGGTGGTGGCGGCGCATTTGGGGCAGGGCTTGGTGATCTTGGTGATCAGGTCGGTGTGGAGGGTGGCGGCGGCGCCGGTCTTGGCGGCGGTCAGCTGGGCGATGGCCTGGCGGGGCGTGACCAGCTTCTCCCACTTGCAGCCGCCGCAGCGGAACAGGATGCGGACCTCACGGTTGGCGGCCAGGCGCGAGAGGGGCAGGCCCGAGCCGGCCTTGTCGGCCTGGAAGGTCATGCTGCAGCCGCCCGGCATGTGGCAGAGCAGCAGGCGCTGGATCTCGGTCATGGCGACGGCGGCGTAGCCGCGCCGCAGCAGCAGTTCGAAGTCGAGGTGGTAGTTGCGCCGGCAGTCGCGGGTGTAGCAGGCGCCGCGCACGACCTGCTTGCGATGCAGATAGCCCCAGAGCGTGGGGTCGGGGACCAGCCGACCGTTGAAGACGCGCCAGCCCTTGGGCGGGGGAATGTACTCGCTCATGGACAGGCCTGCTCCGGTGTTGGAACAAACGCAGAACATGCCGTTATGGGCGACTCCGCCCTGGCTGTATTTTGGGGGGCGGCACAACCCGACCCTTACCCCCGCTCATCCCGGCGAAGGCCGGGACCCAGATACATCCACTGCTTTCAGGATTCCTGGTTCAGGTTCGTGACCTATGACCTGGGTCCCGGCCTTCGCCGGGATGAGCGGGGTTTGGGTGGCTGCGCTCAGCGCCCCTGCGGCCGACCTGCGATCAGATATCCACCACGATCTTGCCGAAGTGGGTGTTGGAGGCCTGGTGGCGGAAGGCGTCGGCGAGGTTTTCCAGGGGGAAGTGCTTGTCCAGCACCGGGCGGTAGCCGGCGACGTCGATGGCGCGGATCATGTCGAGCTGGTGGCGGCGGCTGCCGACGGTCAGGCCCTGGACCTTCAACTGCTTGCCCATGATGGCCACCGTCGGGACCGGACCGGCATAGCCCGCCAGGACGCCGATCAGGGCGATGTGGCCGCCGTTGCGGGTGGCGTTGATGGACTCCGGCAGGGTGCCCGAGCCGCCGATCTCCAGGATGTGGTCGACGCCGCGGCCGCCGGTGAGCTTGGCCGCCGCCGCGCCCCAGGCGGGCTCCGACTTGTAGTTGATCAGGTGGTCGGCCCCCAGCGCCTTCAGGCGCTCCAGCTTCTCGTCGGAGGAGGAGGTGGCGATGACCGTGCAGCCGAAGGCCTTGGCGATCTGCAGGCCATAGATGGAGACCCCGCCGGTGCCTTGGACGAGCACGGTCTCGCCACCCTTCAGCGCGCCGTCGGCCACCAGGCCGCGCCAGGCCGTGACGCCGGCGCAGGTGATGGTGGCGGCCTCGGCCGCGCTCCAGCCCTTCGGCGCGTGGGTGAAGGAGGTGGCGGGCGCCGTCACCTGTTCGCGGGCATAGCCGTCGGCGCCGTCGCCGGGCACGCCGGAGAAGCCGCCGTCCGGCGCGTCGACCCCGTCCAGCCAGGCGGGGAAGAAGGTGGAGACCACCAGGTCGCCCACCGCGAACTCGCGCACGCCCTCGCCCACCGCGGTCACCTCACCGGCCCCGTCGGACATGGGGATGCGGCCCTCGGGCGTCGGGATGGCGCCCAGGACCACCATGTAGTCGTGATAGTTCAGCGAGCTGGCCCGCAGCCGGACGCTGATCTCACCGGGACCGGGCGCCTTGGCGTCTGCGATATCGGCATAGCGCAGGGTGTCGAGGCCGGTGGGGTGGACGGTCTGGATGGCCTTCATGGGGGTCTCGCCTCGCCTTTTGATTTGTCGCGTTGGAGGCAGTGAGGCGCGGGTATCGTGGGGGAACGCAAGGGCGGTAGACCTCTGTCGCACGAAAGGTCCGGCGCGAAGGGCTAGGCTGGTGGCATGACAGGCAGGCCGTATGCGAAGCGCTCCGCAGTTTGGTGTTCAGGTTCCCTCCGGCGGAAGAGTCCGTCTAGATATTGCGCCGCTGCACCCGCTGCCAGCAGGGCCGGAAGCTTCCGCCTCACCGCCTACTAATGGCCGGTCCAGACGAGGTCCGCTCTGTGGCGGCGACCACCTTCCACTTCTTCCCCACAAAGCAAACGGTGATAACCTTCTATCAAAGCGGGAACTCAAAGCGTGAAAAATCAGGCAGGCCAGTGGATCGCTAGGACTCTGAGATCGGCCTTTGCTCACCTCCCACGACTCTCCCCCGCAGGGTGGCTTCTAGTTGCTCTTCCGGTATGGATCTTCCTAAGTTTCGTCGTAAGCGTGGGTCCCTCGCTACAGCATTCCGTCTTCTCTGCAATAGGAAGCGAAGCTCCAAATATCTATACAGCGGCATACTCTGACGACGTTGCGCGATTTCCGGAACTACAGGATTGGCTCCTAGGGGGCTTTTATTGGTTTTATCTTTCAATTTCCGCAATAATTGCGCTGATAGCTTTGGGGTCTGGATCCATTGGACGCGCACTGGTCAACGTTTGGGTAGGCTCCCTGGCCATTTGGAGCGTTGCGGATCTTTTGACCGCGAACGAAATTCACGTAGATGATCAAGTCGTCAATCTAGTTGGCAATTTCATTGGCGGCGCTCTAATCGCCGCTTTGCTTGGCTTAGCTCTAGCGATCTACGCTCTCGCTAAGAACTCGTTGCACTGGCGTCCATTCGTTAACGCGACAGCCGCTGGCGTATTGATAGTCTTACTCGGCGCCGGCATCTCTACCACCGCCTACTATGGGCTAAGGCTCTTCTATCAGCCGCTCCCTGCCAACTTCAGCGTCCTCCTCACACCCCCGGTTCAGGGGTTTTACTGGCCCAAGCCAACGGCGCTCGTAGGATCAGAGATAGCCGCCCGGTCGGATCGGCCATTCGATTTCTTGCCTACCGGCAGCACACGGGGCGCCGTGAGTGCCACGGGTAGCATTGGGGCGCTCGAGATTGAGTGGTTAAGGAAAGCCAAGGCCGGGCCCTACGATCTAGAAGTTCGCCTCACGGGGGACTGCCTATTCGACAACCTTGAGAAGGTCGAGGGAGGCCCTATCCTCATTCGAAAGCCCAACGTCCGACACATCAAAATCTCGCTCGACGAGGGCCTAAGCGATGTTCGTATTTCTAATATCAACCACCAAAATATTTCGTACAAGCCCAACAACGCGACATTCTATTGGCTTGATAATACTGAACCGATCACTCAGGGAAATATAAACGTTAAATATTTCACCTCTCAAGGAGATGAATTTACTTCTTCTTCTTCTGATCCATTCCAGATTCTCGCGGGTATGACTTTACTGAAGCCCGGAGATGGGAAGCTAATCTCAACACCGCGCACTCTAACGCTCAACGTGGATGGAAAATCCTCGATATATAAATTCACCACCCCGCGCCTCCGTCGAAGGGACGCCAAACTGGTATGTCATCCCCTTGCGCTACCAGCTTCTCAGGCTGGATCTCGCGCCCTGCGAGAGGTGCACCTAGGGATTTTGGTAGCGCTGAAGCGTCCACCCCAACCTACCGAGTACTTCGGAGATTCTGAAAGCACACTGAAGATTGGTGGATATCTGGGTTCCACGAATGTGGAGCTTGTGCCCTCAGAAAATCTTGCACGCTCTACTGGTGGCAAATTGGAGATGATATCGGCTCGTGGAAATTTATCCGAGTTCACGGTCGATGATCGGGAAATTACACTCAGGGCTCAGGACAATTTAGTTGCGACGGGCGAGGTCGATGCCACCTACGGTGACGAAGGTCGGCTTCGTCTGACTGGGAGGTCGGAGGCGCTTTGGAAGAATTCGACCCGGCTCAATACTACCCGTTGGGAGCGGTTGCCAAACGACATGCGCCTGTGGGTACTTGGCGCCATCATCGCGACGCTTGGCGGCATATTCACTTGGACCTCTGCAAGAGTTCGCCGCTTTCATGGCGAGGATATGCGCAATTGGGTCCTTTGAGCCGCGTTGCATTCCGTTTCCTTAAGCGCGCTGCGTCTAGATTCGCCGCCCAGCCGCTCGCAGTTGATCTCCCAGGGGGAACGCAAGGGCCCTCCGACGCCCGCTCTCTCTCTCCGGCGAAGCAGGGGCCCAGTTTCTTTCTCCAGGATTGGGCGTGATCCTCGTTCGTGGGTTCGTGAGGTTCGTGGTTCCATTCTTCAGCCTGTGAGGCGTCGAGGCCTATCAGGTTGATCACGAACCTCACGAACCTCACGAACAAGGGATCCTGATCGGAGGCCGTAGGTGAATCTGGGTCCCGGCCTTCGCCGGGATGAGCGGATCTGAGCGCTACGCGATCGGCAAATCAAACAGCAGCTGGCCGGCGAACCGCGCCGGGGGCGAGCCGTAGGCGAGGATGCCGTCGTGGTAGCGCTTCAGGGTGAAGGCCTTGCCCCACTTGGCTTCGGCCTGTTTGCGCAGGGCCTTGTGCTCCTCCCAGCCAACGAAATAGGTGGGCAGCTGGGCCTGGCTGAGCTGGGCGCGGACCCACTTGCCGGCGGCCTCGCGTTCCTGCTGGAAGGCCTGGACGGTCATCAGCTTCATGGCGTCATCGCGGCTGATCCCATCGACGTGGACGGCCTGGTCCAGCAGGGCGTTGGCGCAGACCCGCAGCTGCAGCTTCAGGTGGACCAGCAGGTAGAGGGGGTCTCGGTCCAGGTAGCCCTCGTCGGCCATGACGTCCTCGGCATAGCAGGCCCAGCCCTCGACGAAGGAACCTGACGACAGCACCGCGCGCAGCACCGAGGGGTAGGCGTTGGCGTGGGCCAGCTGCAGGTAGTGGCCGGGCATGGCCTCGTGGACGGTGACCTCCTGGATACCCAGGCTGTTGTATTCGCGCAGGAAGCTGTCGGCCTGGGCGTCGGTCCAGTCGTCGGGGATGGGGGAGATCTTGTAGTAGGTCTGCTGACCCTTATCGAGAGGACCCGGCGCGTCACAATAGGCCACAGCGACGCCGCGCTGGAACTCCGGCACCAGGCCGATCTTCACCGGATCGTTGGGGACCGTGACGATGTTCTTTTCACGGACGAAGGCGGTGGCCTGGACCAGGCAGGCCTCGGCGGCCTCCACCAGCTTGGTGCGGGGCGGCTTCTTGGCATAGGCGAATTCGAGCGCGGCCTCGATGGCGGCCTGACGCTCACCTTCGGTGGGGCTTTGGGGGGTCGGCGGGGCGCCGGGCTTGCCCACCAGGACCTTGGCCGAGATCGCGTACATGGTGGCGCGCAGGGCGGTCATTTCGGCGAGCGCCCGGGTCTTGATCTCGGCGCGGCTGAGGGGGGAGTTGAGCGCGAAGGCCAGCTTGGCGTCGTAGAGCTCGGCGCCCAGGCGGAACTCGCCCTTGGCGGCGGGGACCAGCACGGTCTCCAGCCATTTCTGGTGCTCGTCGATGGCGGCCTTGCAGGTCTTGGCGGCGGCTTCGAGCCGGGCGCGGTCTGCAGGCGGAAGTTTCGCTCCGTCGGCGACGATGCCATCCACCAGGGAATGGAGGCCCTTGTTCTGGCCCACCACGGTGTCGGCGTGGATTTTCGGTACGCGGGCCGGGACGAGGTTCGCCCGCGCCTGGGCCAGGAAAGCCGGCAGCCTTTCCATCCGCGCCGTGGCGCTGCGCAGGCGCACATCGAGGGGGGCGAATTCGCGGGCGGTGAGGGTGTAGAGGGCGCCGCCGGCCACCGCGTTCCAGGTCAGCGGGTCCCAGGCGTAGGGCTGCAGGGTCTGGGTGGTCCAGAGGTCGCTGCGGACCTGGTTCTCCAGGATGGCGGCGTCCACCTGGTTGGCGCGGCTGAGCTGAGCCCGCGGGGTGGCCTGCAGGGCGGTGAGAGTCTCGGTCGCGAGCTTCACCACCGCGGCGCGGCCCTTGGGGCCCATGTCGTCGATCAGGTCGTCGAAGCGGTGGTCGCCGATCTGGGTGGCGCCCACCGGGGAGAGCCGCAGAGAGGCGTCGACCCAACCCTTGGCCAGGGCCTCGAACTTCGCATCGGCCGGGGTGGCGGCCTGGGCGAGGGCGCCGAAGGTGAAAGGCGCCGCGGCGGTCATGCCGAGCAGGGTGCGGCGAGAGAAGTGGGGCATAGCGTTTCCTCAGACGTGTTACGTCGAGTGTTACCAAGGCTCAGGGAACGGGGGAATGGCTGGGCGTCTTAACAATCGGTCATCCCGCTGGAAGTCATCGCAGGCGGTGTGGCATGGACCGCCCCATGCTCAATCCCGACTCGCCGCTCGCCCGCCTGATGACCGCCCCGGTGCGGGCGGGCAGCATCACCTGGATCGGGCTGCGGCCGGCGGCGCACGCGCCGATGACGCCGGTCCCGTCCGCGACCCTCGTGGCCAGCCAGGGCATGGAGGGCGACCGCTACCGCACCCGCAACAACGGCGGCCGACAAGTGACCCTGATCCAGGCCGAGGACCTCGCGGCCATCGCCAGCTATCTGGGGCGGGACGCCGTCGGGCCGGAGGCGCTGCGCCGCAACATCGTGGTGCGGGGGATCAACCTACTGGCGCTGAAGGAGAAGCGGTTCCGGCTGGGCGGAGCCCTGTTGGCCTATAGCGGCGAGTGCCATCCCTGCTCGCGGATGGAGGCGATCCTGGGGACCGGCGGCTACAACGCCGTCCGCGGCCACGGCGGCATCACGGCGCGAATCCTGGATGGCGGGGCGGTGCGGGTCGGCGATAGTCTCGAGGTCCTGCCCGCCGACTGAGGAGACGTCCGCATGATCCAGGCCGCCTGCCATTGCGGCGCGGTGACCTATGAGGTCGAAACCGCGCCAACCGAGGTGACCGACTGCAACTGCAGTCTCTGTCACAAGCACGGGGCCTTGTGGGCCTATTACAGGCAGGGGGTGACGATCACCGGCGAGACGGTGGCCTACCTGCAGGGGGACAGGACGCTGACCACCCACCATTGCCCCACCTGCGGCTGCATCACCCACTGGAAGTCGGTCGATCCGGCCTATCTGCGCATGGGGGTGAACTCCCGTCTGATGCCGCCGGCGGTGCTGGAGGGCATGCCGGTGAAGCGGCTGGACGGCGCCCACGACTTCGAGACGCTGGGGCACTACGTCTTTGGAACTTTGCCAATTGGCTAATTCATGGCAAAGGCCGTGAAGCTTCACCGGAACACCACCATGCCCACCTACGCCTTCGTCACCCTCGACGTCTTCACTGACGCCATGTTCGGCGGCAACCCGCTGGCGGTATTTACCGACGCGCGCGGCATGAGCGACGCCCAGATGCTGTCCCTGGCCGGCGAGATGAACCTGTCGGAGACCACCTTCATCCTGCCGCCCGCCGATCCGGCCAACACGGCGCGCGTGCGGATCTTCCACCGGTCGGGCGAGATGCCCTTCGCCGGGCACCCCAGCATCGGCACCGGCTATGTGCTGGCCACGATGGGACATGCGGGCGCCCTGACCCTGGAGATGATCGCCGGCCTGGTGAAGGTGGAGATCGACCGCGACGCCGCGGGCGCCCCCAGGGGCGCGGTGATCGCCGCGCCGCAACCGCTCACCACCAACGGGGACATTCCCGCCGCCGAGGTGGCCGCCTGCGCGGGGTTGGCGGTGGCCGACGTGCTGAGCGCCAACCACGCCCCGATCCTGGCCACGGTGGGGGTGCCCTTCATCATCGCCGAGGTGGCGGCCGAGGCGCTCAGCCGCGCCGAGCCGGACGTGGCGGCGTTCCGCAAGGCCGAGGCCGAGCGGCCCGACCTGGCCGGGCGCTATTCCCTGCTGATCTATACCCGGCAGGGCCAGGACATCCGGGCCCGCATGTTCGCACCGCTGTCGGGCACCTATGAGGACCCGGCCACCGGCAGCGCCAATGCGACGCTGGCGGCCCTGCTGGTGTCGCTGGCCGGCGTGGACCAGGCCGCCTTCACCATCAGCCAGGGGGTTGAGATGGGGCGGCCCAGCGTGCTGAAGGCCGCCGCGCGCCGGACCCCGGACGGGGTGCGGGCCACAGTCGGCGGCGGCTGCGCGCCGATGTTCCGTGGCGAGGTGACGCTCTGAACGCTACCCGCTCATCCCGGCGACCGATCTTCGGCGGCGCGAAGCAGCCAAGGCCGGGACCCAGGTGAAACCACCGGATTCCGATACGAATTCGAGGCCGAGCCTGGGATAAATATCGAGCATCGAGGATGAATCTGGGTCCCGGCCTTCGCCGGGATGAGCGGTTGTCAGTGTGTCACGCTTGCGGCGCGGGGTTCGATACGCCAGATAGGCGACTGACTTGCAGGAGAGCGGCCCACAATGGCGCGGACACCCAACTACAGCTTCGAACGGATGGAACGCGACAAGGCCAAGGCCGCCAAGGACGCGATCAAGGCCGCCGCCAAGGCCGAGAAGAAAGCCGCCGCGGCCGCCGAGAAGGCGCCGAAGGACTAGCCGCGCTCAGGCGGCCATCGCCCGCCCCAGGGCCTCGGCGATCTCATAGGGCTCGAAGGGCTTGGAGACGAACTCCGACCCCGAGACGCCTTCGGCCACGTGACGGCCTGCCGCCGTGCCCGAAATGAACACCACAGCCAGGGCCGGATAGGTGGCGCGGGCCACCCGGGCGACCTCGAACCCGTCGGGGCCGGGCCCCAGGTCGACATCGGTGACCAGGGCGCCGAGCGGCGTACGCCGACTTAGTGTGTCGAAGGCGCCGTTGGCGTCATAGGCGTTCACGACATTGTAGCCGAGTTCCCGCAGCGTCGCCGTGGTCTCGAGGGAACAGATCGCGTTGTCATCGACGAACAAGATCGGGTCGTCATCAATGAAAGTGACGGGTGCGGTGGACATGGCCTGAACCTCTAGGAGGCCATACAACCATCCGTGGAAGTTTTGTTTCCGTCGTTCTCAGATTTATTTGTCGGATATGTGACTTAGTTCCTGTGAAGCTTGAACAAGATCTCGACACCATTCCAGCCAAGCTTGCGATTAGTTCATATTACTTTGGGATACGCACAGGCAGGTATTCGTACCCCTTCACGAAGTTGGAGGTCAGGCGCCGCGGCTCGCCCACGACCTCAATCAGCGGGAAGCGCTTCATCATCTCTTCCCAGACCACGCGCAGCTGCATCTCGGCCAGGCGCTGGCCGACGCAGCGATGAACGCCAAAGCCGAAGGCGACATGCTGGCGGGGCCGCTCGCGGTCGATGATGAAGGCGTCGGGGGTCTCGATGGCCGAGGCGTCGCGGTTGCCTGAGACGTACCACATGACCACCTTCTCGCCGGCCTTGATGGTCTTGCCGCCGATCTGCGCATCGGCCATCGCCGTGCGGCGCATGTGGGCCACGGGGCTCTGATAGCGGATGATCTCGGGGATCATGCCGCCGATCAGGCCGGGGTCGGCCCGCAGCTTGGCGTACTGGTCGGGGTTCTCGTTGAGGGCAAGCAAGCCGCCGGTGATGGAGTGGCGGGTGGTGTCGCTGCCGGCGACGATCAGCAGCACCAGGTTGCCGACGAACTTGTAGGGGTCGCCGCCGCCGTTGGTGGCCGGGTCATGGGCCAGCATGGAGATCAGGTCGTCATTGCGCGGACTGGCGGCGCGCTCGGCGAAGATTCCCACCAGCCGGCCGAAGGTGGCCATCAGCTCGGCCTGGCGGGCCGGCTCCCCGGCCGGCGAGCCGCCGCCCAGGATGGGGGCGGCCAGCAATAGGTCCGACGCGCGCGGTAGCAGGCGGCGCTCCTCGAAGGGGAAGTCCATCAGGGTGGCCAGCATCTGGGCGGTGAGCTCGACCGACACCTTGTCGACGAAGTCGAAGGTCTCTCCGCGCGGCAGCTCGTCGAGGATGGCCGCCGCCCGACTGCGGATCAGCGGCTCCATGCCCATCATGGCGCCCGAGGTGAACATCGGCGTCACCACCTTGCGCTGGGCCTCGTGGCGCGGGCTGTCCTGGCTGATGAAGCTGGCGCCGGCCGGGTCCTCGAAGGAGTCGCCCAGCGCGATGCCGCCCCTGTCCGAGGCTGAGGAGAAGGTGTTGTGGTCGCCGTCGACGGCGACGATGTCCTCGAACCTGGTCACCGACCAGTAGGGGCCGAAGGGGCTGGCCTTGCAGTAGTGGACCGGGTCCTCGGCGCGCAGCCGCTCGAACCAGGGCCAGTGGGTGTCGGTGCGGAACAGCTCCGGGTCGCCGACGTGGAAATCCTCAAGCGGGGTGGAATAGGCCCGGTCGCGGGCCTCCGCTGCAATGCGCGCGCCGTCGGCCATCTCGGCCTCCCTTCGATTGTGCGGCCTGAGCTTGACCGTCGTTGGCGAGATCAGAGACCATCGCCGCCGCACTGTCCATCGTGAGAGAGACCCATGCCGGGCCGCATCATCCTGCTGACCGGGCCGCCGGGCGCCGGCAAGACCACGACGGCGCCCCTGCTCTGCGCCAATGCGCCGGGGCCGCTGGCCGTGCACCTGGAGACCGATGTCTTCTACCGCAGCATCAAGAAGGGCTGGCTGGCGCCCTGGACGCCGGAGTCCCACCGCCAGAACCAGGTGGTGGTCGAGGCCATACTGGCGACCGCCGTGACCTACGCGCGAGGAGGCTATGAGGTGGTGGCCGACGGGATCATCACCGACTGGGTCAAGCAGCTGTTCGTGGACGGTGCGCGGGCGGCCGGTGTCGCCCTCGACTTCATCGTGCTGATCCCCGACCAGGCCATCGCCGCCGAGCGCGGCCGCACGCGGAGCGCCGATCCCCTGCCCCACTACAGCCCGTACGAGGCTCTCTACGGCAAGTTCGCCGCGGAGGACGCAGCCCATGCGGTGGACACCGGAAACGTGACGCCGGGGGACCTCGCGGCGGGCCTGCGGGAAGGGATCGCGGCTGGGCGGTTCAGGCTGGCGGGCTAGGAGAAGATCGGAACAAGCGCCCGGCTCCCGGGTTGATTCAGCAACCCCAACCCAAGGAGCTATCCATGAGCACCGACCAGCGCACCGACGCCGAACGCCGGCTGTGGGATGAGATCGAGAAGCACAATACCGGCATGCTGGGGGTCACCGGCGGCGCGGCGCATCACACCCAGCCGATGACCGCCTTCGCCGAGCCCAAGACCAACCAGATCTGGTTCTTCACCCGCACCGACACCGACCTGGCCCGCGAGATCGGCGAGGGGAAGAGCGCGATGTTCGTCCACCAGCAGAGGGACTTCCAGGCCTGCGTCGGCGGCCAGCTGACCCTGCAGCACGACACCGCTCGGGTCGACAAGTACTGGAACGCCGTGGTGGCCGCCTGGTACCCGGAGGGCAAGGCCGACCCGCGCCTGACCCTGCTGTGCCTGGACTGCGACGACGCCCAGGTCTGGATCAGCCAGGGCGGCCCGGTGAAGTTCTTCTGGGAAGTGGCCAAGGCCAACGCCACCCACACGACGCCGGACGTGGGCGTCAGCGCGAACGTCAACTTCCACTAGGATCTCCGGTTCCACGTGAGCTCGCCCCGCCGTCCCGCACGGCGGGGCGTTCTATTTGACGTCAGGGCGAATGATCTCACCAAGTTGGGGGACGCCAGATCCGCAGCAAGGTCAGAGCAGGCTCCGCAAAGCTTCTCAAACAACTCAAGAAACGCGAGATCAACGACCTCTGCCATAGGCGTGAATGTTTCTCGGCGACGTGGCGTTTTTCACTAGCGATCCTGTCATCGATTTTTACTGACTGCATTTCAGATTTGTGTCGAGTTCTCGACAGTCGATGTCGGGTGACCTCGATAACTTGCAACCTTCGCAGTCCGGCGACGTTTCGATTCCCCATGCAAAGGCTCCTTCTTTCCTTGCAAAATCGTCTGCTCGCCGCCCTGCCGCCGGCCGACCACGGGCTTGTGGGTCCCTACCTGACTCATCTCGACCTGGACCGCGGGCGCCTGCTCTATGACCCGGGCGATCCCATCGACATGGTCTATTTCCCCCATGACGGGGTCATCTCGCTGATGACCCTGACGGAAAACGGCGCGGCCATCGAGAGCGCCACCATCGGCCGCGAGGGCGCGCTGGGCCTGATGGCCGCGGTGTCGCCGCGCCAGTCGCTGTCGCGGGCCATCGTCCAGACCCCGTGCCGGGCGGCGCGCATCAGCGCGGCGCAATTGCACGAGGCCTGGGAGAAGAGCCCGGCCATCCGCCACCTGATCGACCACCACACCGAGGCCCTGTTCGGCCACGCCATCCAGTCGGTGGCCTGCAACGCCCTGCACTCGGTGGAGGCGCGGTTCTGCCGCTGGCTGCTGACCTGCCACGACCGGATCTCCACCAACACCGTGGCCCTGACCCAGGAGTTCCTGGCCGACATGCTGGGCGTGCAGCGGACCACGGTGACGGCCGTCGCCCGCGCCCTGCAGGAGCGCGGCTATATCCGCTATCGGCGGGGGATTGTGGACATTATCGACCGCGCCGGCCTCGAGGCCATGACCTGCGAGTGCTACGGCGTCGTCAAGCGCACCTACGAGCGCCTGTTGCCGGGCACCGACTTCTAGAGGCTGAAGACCAGCTTGGCGGTGCAGCTGGGCTGGGAGGTCAGGGTGAACTCGCCGCGCACCTGGGCCGCCAGGCTGCGCACGAACCACAGGCCGAACCGCTCGCGGGCCCGCTCCGGATCAAAACCCTGGCCGTCGTCGGTGACGGTGAGGTCGTGGCGGCCATCGGCGCCTTGGGTCAGGCTGATCTCCACCAGGCCGGGACGGTCGTCAGGGTAGCCGTGGGCGAGCGCATTGCCCACCAGCTCCTGGGCGATGAGGGCCAGCGTCGAGGCCGCGGTGTCGGGCGCCAGGACGGGGATGGCGGTGACCCGGACCTCGGCCTTGCGCCCAGCGTGGCGGCGGCGCCAGACGGGCGCCATCTCGGCGATATAGGCGGTGAAATCGACACCCTCCGGGGTGCGGTGGCGCTCCAGGGCGCCCAGGGAGCCTATGGCGTCGGCCATCCACAGCAGCTGGCGACGCGCCTCGGGATCGCCGGCCCGCTGGCTGCGCATCCGGCCAAGCGCCGACATCAGCTGGAAGGTGTTGGCCATCCGGTGCCGCATCTCGGAGGCGGCGCGTGCTTCAATGCTGTCGTCGCTCATGCAGCCGCAGCCCCACGCGGTTATGACCGCAAGTAAAATGTGACCGATGGACCTCGTCCGTCGCCCGTCCGACAGACTACTCAGGAATTCGTCATCAGCCCCACAAATTCAGCATCTTGCGACGAATCGTCAGCCCGTTGGGGGGGTATCGCCCAGGCTGGGTATCCTCCGTCGGTTCTCCCTGGTCTGCCGGTAACAAATCACTCCCCGCCCCTGTGTTTGTGTTTCAGGTGGGCGCGGGCGGCCTTGTTGCGGCCGATCCAGACCTTGCGCACCTCGGCGCGGGCCAGTGGGTCGTCCTTGAGGTCCAGGTGAGCCAGTTCGCGCTGCAGCTTGCCGAAGCTCTTCCAGCGGCCCTCGTCCAGGCTCCCGTCCTCCAGGGCGGCGCGGACCGCGCAGCCGGGCTCGGTGCGGTGGGCGCAATCGTGAAAGCGACACTGGGCGGCCAGGGCCTCGATGTCGCCGAAGGCCGCGGCCACGCCGGCCTCGTTGTCCCACAGTCCCAGCTCGCGCATGCCGGGCGTGTCCAGAACCAGGCCGCCCGACGGCAGCAAGATCAGCTCGCGGTGGGTGGTGGTGTGGCGGCCGCGCGCGCCCTCGTCGATGATGGCCTGGGTCGCCATCAGGGCTTCGCCTGCCAGCGCATTGACCAGGGTGGACTTGCCGACCCCTGACGAACCCAGCAGCACGGCGGTCTGGCCCGGCCCCAGCAGGGCCGCCAGGGCCTCGAGCCCCTGGCCCGTCACCGCCGAGACGGCGTGGACCGGGCAGCCGAAGGCGATGGACTCCACCTGCGCCACCAGGGCGCCCACGTCCTCGCAGGCGTCGGCCTTGGTGAGCACGACGACCGGCGCGGCGCCGCTCTCCCAGGCCACCGCGAGGTAGCGTTCCAGCCGGCGCAGACTGAGGTCGGCGTTGAGGGAAGCGGTCAGCAGGGCGATGTCGACATTGGCCGCCACCGTCTGCGGCGCGACGTTGGGGCCCGAGGCCCTGCGCACGAAGACGCTGGAGCGCGGCAGGACGGCGTGGATGGTGGCCGCGCCCTCGGCGGGCCGCGTGGCGCAGGCCACCCAGTCCCCGGCCACGGGATAGCCGCCCTCGCCGGCCTCATGGGCGAGCTTGCCGGAGAGCTCGGCGGAGAGGTCGCCGTCCGGGGTGGCGAGGCGATAGAGCCCGCGCTGCTGCACGGTGACCCGGCCGGGCGTGAGGCCGCGGTCGGCATGGGTCTGGAATTGGGCCTGGAGCTTGTCGCTCCAACCATAGGAGTTGAGCAATGGGATGATCCGTCGATCGGAAGGGACGTCTGAGCGCCCGGCCGACGGAGGAGTCTAGGGTATCAGAATACCCGGTCGGCGGCGCGGCGAAGGGGGGTCTGGATGAGCACAGTCATGGCGAAACCCTCCTTTCGAGGCGTGTTGGCGACGCGATGAGGCTAGGCGCGGGATTTCACAAGGTCAAGTCACAGCCAAATCCAGTCCGTCATCCCGGCCGTAGCGTAGCGGAGAGCCGGGACCCAGGGGCGGTGCGCTGGGCCCCTGGGTCCCGGATCGGCCTATCGGCCGTCCGGGATGACGGGATGGGTTACAGCGGCAGGGCCGTCGTGAACTTGATCTGCTCCATGGCGAAGGAGGAACTGACGTCGCCCAGTTCCGCCGTCGCGATCAGGCGCTTGTAGAATCGGTCATAGGCGCCGATGTCGGAGACCACGACCTTGAGCAGGTAGTCGGTCTCGCCGCTCATCCGGTAGAACTCTACCACCTCGGGCAGGGCCGAGGCGTTCCTGGCGAAGGCCGTCAGCCAGGCCTCGTCGTGGCGGGCGGTGCGGATGGAGACGAAGACCACGAGACCGAGATCCAGTTTCTCGCGGTCCAGCAGGGCGACGCGGCGCTCGATGACGCCGTCGTCGGTGAGGCGCTTGACCCGCTTCCAGCAGGGGGTTTGGGACAGGCCAACGATCTGGGCCAGGTCGGCGATGGAGATCGTGGCGTCGGTCTGCAGTTCCCGCAGGATCCGCCGGTCGATGGGATCGAGACCATCACTCATGCGAATGACCCTCTAGAGAGAATTCTATTCTCTTCTACCGGAGATTGGCGGCGAAATCGACAATGAATCTCTTGGTCGCCCAGGGCATCCTGTCTTCCGCAACGGGGTCCGGCCATGATCGAGAACTTCACCAAGCATCCGCATCAGGTCGGCGAGACCTATGGCGAGCACCTGGGCGCGGCGGCCGGCTTCGGCGCGACGCTGATCGCGGCGGGCATCGCCTGCGTGATCCACGCGGTCTTCCCCTTCCTGTTCGAGAAGACCGCCAGCCACTGCGTCGCCCGCCTGCATGGGAGCATGTCGCTGAGGGGACGGTTGCCCCGGCATGATGAGACGGTGGTGCAGATCTAGGCGGCGGGTGGCGCACCCCACCTCTCTGATCGTCATGGCCGGGCTTGTCCCGGCCACCCATGATCTCCGTGATGCAGCAAGCTAATCCGGCGGGCGCCGTGCGACCTGCGGCGAGGCGGAGATCATGGGTCCCCGGGACAAGCCCGGGGATGACGATTGTTACTGGGCGGGCGCTGGCGGCTCGATCAAATCCCAGCGGTTGCCGTAGAGGTCCTGGAAGACCACCACCACGCCATAGGGCTCCGTGCGTGGCGCCTCCAGGAAGGTCACCCCGGCTGCGGTCATCCGCGCATGGTCGCGGGCGAAGTCGTCGGTGTGGAGGAAGCCCATGACCCGGCCGCCGGTCTGGTGGCCGACGCTGGCCACCTGGGCCGCGCCGGAGGCCTGGGCCAGCAGCAGGCCCGCCCCGCCGCCGCCCGACGGCGTCACCACCACCCAGCGCTTGCCGCCGCCCATGTCGGTGTCCTCGGTAAGGGTGAAGCCCAGGCCGTGGACGTAGAAGTCGATGGCGTCGTCATAGTCGGCGACGACGAGGGTCATAAGGGCGATGCGCATGCCGCTCCCTCTAGCCGACCGACACGCCCGCGTCAGTCGGCGAAGCGCGGGGAGAGCAGGAAGCCAAAGCCTGCGATCACCTTGGCCACCAGGCGGCCGGCGGCGGCCGGATCGTCGTCGCCCTGCATCAGCACCGCCGAGGCGATGCCGCGCCCCAGGACCCAGATGGTGAGCGAGACCTCCTCCACCCGCTCGGGCGGCACCCGGTCGTCGCCCTGGAACGAGGTCTGGAAGGTGGCGAAGGCGGCCCGTTCGGCGGCGCGGACGGCGTCGTTGGCGGCGAGCGCCTGCTCGGTCTGCATCAGGGCGTAGAGCTGCGGGTTGCGGCGGATGAAGGTGAGGAAGGCGCGCGAGGCCGCGTCGATGCGGTGGGGAAACTTGCCGCTGCCCATCGCCTGGTCGATGGCCCTGGCCAGCTCCTCCCAGCCCTCGATGGCCAGAGCCGCCAGCAGGGCGTGCTTGTCGGCGAAGTGGTGGTAGAGGGTGGCGACGCCACTGCGCACCTCGGCGGCGATGGCGCGAAGGTGCAGACCATCGACGCCGCCGGCCTCCAACAGCATGCGCGCCGCGTCCAGGGCGCGGCGGCGCAAGCTTCCGGCGATCGCCCTCAGTTCATCCGGCACGGCGTCCTCCCGCGCGCAGCATGGGCGAGGACGCGCGCCGGGGCCAGCCTAGAGCTTGGACGGCAGGACGACCTTCATCTCTTCATAGCCCTTCACGAAGATCGAGAAGGAGCGCTTGGGCTCCTCCAGCAGCTGAATGTCGGGGAAGCGTTTCATGATCTCCTCCCAGATGATGGTCAGCTGCAGCTCGGCCAGGCGGTTGCCCACGCAGCGGTGGATGCCGAAGCCGAAGGACATGTGCTGGCGCGGCCGCTCGCGGTCGATGATGTAGCTGTCGGGGTTGGCGATGACGCTCGCATCGCGGTTGCCCGAGACGTACCACATGGCCACCTTGTCGCCCTGGTGGATGGTCTTGCCGCCAAGCTCGAAGTCCTGGGTCGCGGTGCGCGCCATGTGGGCCAGCGGCGTCTGCCAACGGATGGTCTCCGACACCATGGACGGGATCAGCGACGGATTGGCGCGAAGCTTCTCGTACTGGTCGGGATTCTGGTTCAGGGCCAGGACCGAGCCGGAGATGGTGTTCCGCGTCGTGTCGTTGCCGCCGATGATCAGCAGGGCCACGTTGGCGTGGAACTCCTGCTGCGTCATGTTGCGGGTGTCGGCCCCGTGAGCCAGCATGGAGATCAGGTCCCCGGCCGGCTCGGCGTTGACCCTCTGGTTCCAGAGCTCGGTGAAGTAGCCGAAGCACTCGGCCATCATCGCCCGCATCTCCATCAGGTCCGCGGCGGGGCCGAAGCCCGGCGCCGTGGTCATGACATCCGACCAGCGGGTGAGCTTGCGCCGCTCCTCGAAGGGAAAATCAAACAGGGTGGCGAGCGTCATGGTGGTGAGCTCTTTGGAGACCAGGTCCACCCAGTCGAATTCCTCGCCGATCGGCAGGCTGTCGAGGATCAGGCCGGCCCGCTCACGGATCAGCGGGGCCATGATCGACAGTGCGTGCGGCGAGACCGCCGGGCTGACCGTCTTGCGCTGCACGTCGTGGCGCGGCGGGTCCATGGCGATGAAGTTGGTGGCGGTGTTGTTGGGGTCGCGGAAGCCCTGGGCGGCCTTCGGCGTGAGCGTGATGCCCTTGGCCGAGGAGAACACCTGGTGGTTGGAGTCCACCGCCAGGATGTCGTTGTACTTGGTGATCGACCAGAAGGCCCCGTAGTTGCTGTCGGCCGTGTAGTGGACCGGGTCTTCGTTCCGCAGCCGCTCGAACATCGGCCACATGGCGTCGTCCCGGAACAGCGAGGCGCGCGCCGGGTTCAGCTCCTCGATGGGGGTCTCGTAGGCGGACTTGCGCGCGGCGGCCCGCTTGTCGTTCAGGATGTCCACGGCGCCGTCAGCCATCGAAAAGTCTCCTACCCTCAGGCGCGGTTGGTCCGCGCTTGCCCGCTATCGAGACCTTCCGAACACAGTTCGACAAGTGCGGTGTTGGCAGCAGCTACTTCGCCGCCTTGGCCTTGGCCTTGGCCAGCGCGTCCTCGAAGCCCTTCTGCTGGGCGTCGATGACCTTCAGGTAGCCAGCGCGGTCGATGAAGGGATTGGGGCCGGGCCGGCCGAGGCGGGCCTGCTTGGCGCCCGCGTCGAAGAACTCCGCGTGGGGGGCCAGGAAGACGTCGCCGGGGATGGATCGCGCGGTGGCGAAGGTGTGGCGGTAGTCGGCGACGATGCCGGGATACTGCTCGGGAACCAGGCTGTTGGCCGCGACACTGGCGCTGCAGAAATAGAGCGCGGTGTGGGCGCTGCCGTCCTTGTCCTTCACCGGCCAGGTCCAGGTGGTGCAGCCCTGGGTGTGGCCGGGCGTCAGGTGGGCCGTCAGTTTTAAGCCCCCCAGCTCGACCACGCCGCCGTCCTTCACCGCCCGGTCCACCTTCACGCCGGGAAAGTTCATGGTGGTGACCTTTTCCGAGCCCGGATAGACCCCCTTCTCCAGGGCGTAGCGCTCGGCTTCGGCCGCGATCATGGTCGCCCCGGTGTCGGCCTTCAGCTTGGCCAGGCCGCCCGAATGATCGAAGTGGCCGTGGCTGGTGAGCAGGATCTTCACGTCGCTGAGCTTGAAGCCCAGCTTGACGATGTTGGCCTCCACCAGGGCGGCGTTCTGCGGGAGCCCCACATCCAGCAGCACGGCGCCCTTGGGCGTCACGATCAGCAGGGCCGTCAGCCCCGCCGAGCCGACGGAATAGGTGTTGTCGATGATCTTGTAGGGGGCCGCCGGCTGGGCCCAATTGGCCTGGGCGAAGGCCGGGCGCGGCGGTCAGGGTCAGGGCGGCGGCGAGCAGGAGGGTCTTCATGGGAGGCTCCGCTGGAGGTGTCTTGAACCGACGGCAACTCTGGTGACGCGCATAGCTCGTGTCGATGCTGGAAAAGTTAATCTCAACAGATCCGTAGAGGTTCGGTGAACTACTGCCGCTTCCAACCAAAACTTGCGACGGCACGCCTCTCGCCCATAGGGTGAGGCAGGGGGAAATTCTGATGCTCAAAAAAATTACGCTGGCGATGGCAGCACTTAGCCTCGCGGGGTGCGTGAGCACTCAATCGGTGATGACACGCACGGACATGATCAATCGCCCGCCGCTCGATGTGGTGGCGCAGGCCGAACTTGGCGACACCATAGTCGAGAAGGGCAAGCTCACGACCTACGAAGGTCTGGATTTGAGAAACGAACTCACCTGGGGCGACGGCTGGCTGCTGAAGAAGTTCACCATCTCGCCCGGCAAGCTCAGAGCCCGGCAACAGGATGCCAAGTTCACATACTTCTACTCCGACAAGATGACCGTCTACGACGGCCTCCTGGGAACAGCGCCATACGGCGCTGGAGGCCTTTGCACGAAGAAGGTCGATCCAACTTTTGTCCGGGCTTTCATCGTGACCGGCGCATGTGGTGTGAATCCCAAGACCGCGCCTGAAGTACGTTCGACACGGGTTGTCGATCTCGATGCTCCGAACTTCCGGCAGGAGCTGATCTACAATGGGCGGTCAGGGGAAACCGTGAAGTTCCTCTACAGGGAATTCTCCGGTGACTATGCGCGTCCGCCGTTCTCCCAAGATGTGCAGTACGACCTAAAGGACGGCAACATGATTGGCTTCAAGGGGGCTCGGATCGAGATCGTGGAAGCATCCAATACGAAGCTCTCTTACCGCGTCCTCTCGTCATTCCCAGACCCGGCGGTCTGAATCTTTTCAGGTGAGCCAGACTTCAATGAAACACCCACTGGAGAGCGACGCCGAGCGCGCATTCGAACTGCTAAAGCAGACAACCGAACATGGCGTGCGGCAGGGCGTTCAGCTAGGAACCTGGTTGGTCGTAGGCAACGGCGGCGGGCTGGTCTTAACGATGCAGGCCATCATTCAAACGAATTCCTCGGCTGCCACACACCTCCTGCAACCGGCTGCCTACAGCTTTGCGCTTGGAGTCGTCCTGGCCTTCAGTGCGGCGATCATCACTTACGTCGCCTGGATTGCTGCCGTTAGTTGGATGACGCTTAGGTACGATGGCTTGGCTGGCATTGCCGCGGCTGACTTCATCGAGCGCGAAGGGGTGATCATTGAAGAAGGTTCGGAAACTCATCAACTAGTTGAGAGGTCCAAACAACGCGCTGGCAATACAAGCGGGGCGTTATGGACCGGCGCAGTCAGCGGCGCTGCGGTCGCCCTGCTTTTGGCCTCAGGAATATGTTTTGCTGCAGGCGTATATGGACCTCTGAAGGACATTCAAGTCCTCCAATCGCAGGCGGTAACCTCCGCGAAAAATTCCCCTAGAACCGAGCCGGAACGGGTGACTGCAAAACCTCGCATCCAAAAGTAGGTAAGCATTGGAGCGGGCGATGGGATTCGAACCCACGACATTCAGCTTGGGAAGCTGACGCTCTACCCCTGAGCTACGCCCGCGAAGGCCTTAGCGGGTAAGGCTTGCAGTGGGGGTTCTCTAGCGGGTCTCGCAGACCCACTCAAGCGCCTAACCGGTGATGACCCATTCGGCGACATAGGCCTGGGCCTTGCGGGCGAGGCCCGGGGGGCCGGAGAAGTAGAACTCGCTGCCGAACAGGGTGCGCTGTTCGCGCCAGGCCAGCGGGCCGGTGTCCTCGGTCTGCAAGATCTGCCGCAGGCGGTCGCGCTTTGCGGTGGGTACGAAGGCGATGTAGGTCGCGTCGGACATGGCGGGTTTTCCTGGTCCCTCACGCTCCAGAAAACCGCGAGTCGAACTTAAATATGGTTAACGCGATCAACAGCTTGGCTGTGGCGGCCTGCCGCAGGGTGCAATAAAACTCCGCTCATCCCGGCGAAGGCCGGGACCCAGATTTCATCCGTAGCCCCACAAGATGGCCCTCCCGCGGCAACCCGGGTCCGCATGAATCGGAATGGGCTTCACCTGGGTCCCGGCCTTCGCCGGGATGAGCGGAGAAGGTGGTCAGGCGTTAGTCGGCCAGCGTTGGAAGTGCTTGGAGAGCTTCAGGCCCTGGCGCTGGTAGTGACTGCCCTGGTCGCCGTAGAGCCGCGAGGGCTTGGCGGTCAGGGGCTCATAGACCAGGCGGGCGACGGTCTGGCCGTCCTCCAGCAGGAAGGGGGTCTCGTGGCTGCGGACCTCCAGCACGCCCTTGGAGCCCACGCCCTGGGCTTCCTCGGTGCCGAAGCCGGGGTCGAAGAAGCCGGCATAGTGGACGCGGAACTCGCCCACCGAGGGGTCGATGGGGGTCATCTCGGCGGCCTGCAGGACCGGGATCTCGATGGCCTCCTTCGAGGCCAGGATGTAGAACTCGCCGGGATCGAGCAGCAGTTCGCCATTCTGCGGGATCAGCGGCTCCCAGTAGTTGCGCGGGTCGTGGCCGTCGACATTGTCCATGTCGATGACGCCGGCATGGCGGCGCGCGCGGAAGCCGGCGATGCCGTCGGAGAGGTCGACGCCGACGCTCTTGGTCAGCAGCTTGGCGGGACTGCCGCGTTTCAGCCGCAGCTGGTTCAGCCGGGTGCCGGTGCGCACCAGGATGGAGAAGGTCTGGGGCGCGATCTCGATATAGGTGGGACCATCATAGCCCTCGATCACGTCGTCGAAGGCCGGCTGGTTGTCCGACAGCAGGCGCACGAAGACGTCGACGCGGCCGGTGGAGCTCTTGGGGTTGGCCCGGGCCGAGACGCCCGGCGGCAGGTGCAGGCGCTCCTGCAGCTCGGCGATATAGACGCAGCCTTTTTCGAGTACGGCCCCTCTGGTGAGATCCAGTTCGTGCATGGCCACGTCGGCGATGCGGCTGGCCACCGTGCGGCCCAGGCGGGGCAGGAAGCTCGCCCGTACCCGCCAGCAGCGGGCGGCCAAGCGCAGGTCGAGACTGGCGGGCTGCACCTGATCGGCGTCGAAGGGCGTCGCCGAAAGGATGGCGCCCTGGGTGATCAGCTCATCGATGGATTGGCAGGGGAGAATCCCCGCGCGGGTCGCGTCGGTCATCGGCGGGACACTCGCCGGGAGGGGCTGGATTGGCAAGTGCGGCGTGTTGGTTGGGGGGCGAGCTCATCCAACACAGGCCGTCATCCTCGGGCTTGTCCCGAGGATCCATGATCTCCGCCTATCCGCAGAGAGCGAACGTCGCCGCCGAGACCGATCTTCGCCACGGCGTTTATGGATCCTCGGGACAAGCCCGAGGATGACGGCCAGGTAGGGAGAGGGGGCTAGGGACTCTCCTCCCCTGCCCCGTCCGCCTAGTGCTTGCTCTTCCCGACCTTGCCGGCGATCTCCGACAGCATGGCGACGGCGGCGCCCACCCCGAACAGGGCGAGCGCCTCACCGAAGGTGGCGGCCGGGCGCAGCACCGCGGGAACCACGCTTTGCAGGGGGTCCGACAGGGCCAGGATCACGAGATTCAGCGCCCCGAAGAAGGTCAGGATCAGGCTGAAGACTCGGATCGCGAAATTGACCGGCATGGGGTCCTAGACCCTTTCCGGATCAGGTTGAATCAACCTGACCGGATAAAAAGGGTCTACCTTCCTGAACTTAGAGCATGTCCGGGCGGCGAACCGGTTCCCACTTGCGCCTGACATGCTCTAGTAGCTCTTGGCCGGACGCTTGGCGGCGATCTCAGCCAGCAGGTAGATCATGGCGCCGAGGCCGAGCAGGCTCACCGACTGGGCGAAGCCTTGGGTCAGCACCAGCTGAGCCGGAATCTTGGCGGTCATCGTCGCGGGCAGGAAGCCCAGGGCCACATTGAGCAGGCCCAGCACGACCATGATCAGGCCGAGAAGGCGAAACAGCATATTGAGCGGCATTTTGTAGTGTCCTCCCTATAGTTCACCGCAGGTTGCTCCGTTTTTAAGCAGACGCGAAGCCGATTCAGCCGCACGGCGAACGGCCAAGCTTGACCGGCACGTCCTGCTTGAGGTTCATGCCGCCCTCCCTGAAGGGCTTCGCAGGAAAACTGGATTCCGGTTTGGCGCGCGAGGGCGCTTTGTGCGGACGTCTGAAGAGGAGCGCCTCATGGCCGAAGATCCGAACACCTGGCAGCAAGAGACCAAGCTGGTGCGCGGCGGTATGGCCCGTTCCCCCTATGGCGAGATCTCCGAGGCGCTCTACCTGACCCAGAGCTTCGCCTATGAGAGCGCCAGCGCCGCCGACAAGCGGTTCTCCGGCGAGGAGCCGGGCTTCATCTACCAGCGCTTCGGGAACCCCACGACCCAGATGTTCGAGGACCGGCTGGCGCTTCTTGAAGGCGCTGAGCAGTGCCGGGCCACCGCCTCGGG
Organism: Phenylobacterium glaciei; assembly: GCF_016772415.1. NCBI lineage: Bacteria > Pseudomonadati > Pseudomonadota > Alphaproteobacteria > Caulobacterales > Caulobacteraceae > Phenylobacterium > Phenylobacterium glaciei. The sequence goes on along the minus strand of NZ_JAGSGD010000001.1, from coordinate 848,087 downwards.
CATGGCCGCGGTGCATGTGGCCCTGCAGGGGCTGGTGCGGACCGGCGACCACATCGTGGCGGGCCGGGCCCTGTTCGGCTCCTGCCGCTGGATCCTGTCGGAACTGATGCCGCGCTACGGGGTGGAGGTGACCTTCGTCGACGCCACCGACATCGAGGCGTGGAAGAACGCGGTACGCCCCAACACCAAGGTCTTCCTGGTGGAGACGCCTGCCAACCCGCTGCTTGAGGTGACCGCCATCGGCGCGGTGGCCGACGTGGCCCATGCCGCCGGCGCCAAGCTGGTGGTGGACAATGTCTTCGCCACCCCGATCTTCCAGAAGCCGCTCGCGCTCGGCGCCGACATTGTCGTCTATTCGGCCACCAAGCATATCGACGGCCAGGGCCGGGTGCTGGGGGGCGCGATCCTGGGCGCCAGCGAGCTGATGACCGAGAGCTACAAGGACCTGCTGCGCCACACCGGCCCGGCCCTGTCGCCCTTCAACGCCTGGGTGCTGCTGAAGGGCCTGGAGACCCTGGACCTGCGGGTGCGCCGCCAGACCGAGAACGCCGCCAAGATCGCCGACGCCATCGGCGCGCACGCCAAGTGCAATCAGGTGATCTATCCGGGCCGTCCCGATCACCCCCAGGCGGCCATCATCGCCAACCAGATGTCGGGGGGTGGCAATGTGGTGGCCTTCGACCTGGGGAGCCGCGAGGCCGCCTGGCGGTTCCTCGATACGCTCGCCATCGTCGACATCTCCAACAACCTGGGCGACGCCAAGTCGATGGCCACGCACCCGTCCACCACCACCCACCGCTCCATGCCCGAGGCCGAACGCCTGAGCATCGGCCTGACCGAGGGCTGGGTGCGTATGAGCGTCGGGCTCGAAGGCGCCGGGGATCTGACCCGGGACGTCGAACGGGCCCTCGACGCGGCCTAGAGATCTGACCACGTCCTCTCCCGCGCGGGAGAGGACGTGGTCAGTCGAGATCGCCCTTGAGCACGACGTCCTTGTGCGCCAGGGCCACCGCCGCCGGCAGGCTGGACCAGCCCTGCAGCAGCGACCCGCGGCCCCAGGGCGGGGAGAAGTATTCCACCGCCCCCATCCAGCCCTGGCTGAGGCAGAATTCCCACCAGCGGACCATCGGATAGCGCCAGCCCGGCAGGCCGCGCCGCAGGCGCTCGCCGGCATAGAGCCCGTCCAGCCAGGGCCAGTCGGAGCCGTTGTGGTAGCGGAACGGGAACACGGTCTTCGACCTCAGGTCGCCGCGCCGGCTGAAGGGCGGATAGGCGCAGAGCATGCCCCAGTCTCCGAAGCCCTGGGCGGCGTTGTGGCGGCTCTCCAGATCGCGGCGGACGCGCTCCAGCACCTCCAGGGCGTCGGTCTCCGGCACGGCGTCGTGGCGCAGCAGGGTCAGGCTGTCGAGGGTCAGGTGGTCCTCGGCGACGCCGGCCGGCCCGTCGAGATAGTCGGGATAGCCGCCATGCGGCCGCTTCATCTGGGCCGCCACCGCCGCCCGCGTCTCAACCGCCGTCGCCCTGGCCTCCGCCGCTAGCGCCGGGTCCTGCGCCGCTCCCAGCGCGACGATGGCGTCCAGGGCGCCGACCCACAGGCCGATATCGTAGCTCACCAGGCCCGAGCGATAGACGTTGTCGGCCCAGTCGCGGTCGTGGCGCGGCTTCACCGGAAGGCCGTTCACGGAAAGTCCGAGATAGCGTTCGTAGATCGCCCGCACGAAAGGCCAATTCCGGTCCACCGGCTCGGTGTCCCCGGTGGCGCGGACGTAATCTCCCAGGGTCAGGACGAAGAACAACGGCGAGTCGAAGTGGTCGCTCCACCAGTCGGCGCGGCGCCTGTGGATCCAGTCGAAGCCGAACACCGTGGTGCGCAGCGCCTCCCAGGCCTGGGCCATCTCGGGACCGGAGACGATCACCCCGCTCGGGGCCTCACCGTCGGGCTGGATGCCGGCCGCCAGCAGGTCGATCTGGGCGTGGACCACCGCCGGCGCGGCCGTCAGCAACAGTTGCAGGGTCCAGTAGCCGTCGCGGAAATAGGTCCGGGCCGGCGCGCTATAGGCCAGGCCCGCGGCCAGGCCATCGAACCGCCCGCGCTCGTCGCGCCGCACCGCCGAGAGCGCCGCATGGGTTCCCTGCATAACCATGGAGCGCAGCACCGGATCGGCCTCCGGCAGCTGGTCGCAGTGGGCGGCATAGTGCTCGGCCTCGGTAAGGATGGTCTCCACCGTCAGGCCAAGACCGCGCTCGGCCTCGTCGACGTGGGCGCCGGCTGAGATCACCAGGTCGGGACCGCGCGTCTCCAGCAACACAACCGCCCATGGCAGGTCGATCCGCCGCCGCTCGCCTTTGCGAGTCACCTTGGATTTCGGATGCGCGGTGCGGTCCCACGAGGCGCATTTCCGCGCCGGGGTGAAGCCACGATAGGCCACGCCCTTCAGCACCAGCACCGGGTCGGACTGGGCCGCATAGGCCCCGCCCGTAGGCGTGGTCACCAGGTTCGGGGCGTGGACGTAAGGTCCGGCCAGGGCGGAGAACCGCAGCCGTCCGAGGTCGCCGGCGCCCCATAGGGCTAGCTCCAGCCGGCCGTCGGGATGCAGCTCGCCCTGCAGGCGCGGCCCCATGATCGGCAGCAGAACCGGGACCGTGCTCTCCACCCGGCCGTCGGCGCGCGGGGTCAGCATGGCGCGCCGTGGGCGGCGAGCGCCACGGCGAGTTCATCACGCATCATCTGCTTCAGCCGCTCAGGGCCCAGGATCTCCACCTTGTCGCCCCAGGTGAACAGGTGCCAGGCCAGCTCCCGCATGCCGCCGGCGTGGAAGGTCGCCAGCACCCCGCCGTCGGCCAGGGGCTCCAGCCTCTGGGTCGGGTGGAATCGCCAGCCCATGGCCTCCTCCGCCCCGTGGGGCAGGATGCGCAGCCGCACCTCTTCGACCTCGTCCTGATAGATGCCGAAGGAGCGTTCGACGAAGGCCTGCAGGGTGAAGTCCTCCGGCTTGGCGCCGAAGGTCTCGGTGACCTCCAGGTCGGCCACCCGGTCCAGCCGCCAGGTGCGCGGCTCCTTTGAATTCCCCTCCGCCCCCACCAGATAGTTGGACCGCCCGAACAGCACCCCGAACGGGGTGATCTCCCGCACCCGCCCAGGCGTCGAGCCGCCCTGGTATTTGAAGCGCAGGCGCCGCAGGGACTTGATGGCGTCGCGGATCGCGCCCAGCACGCTCTCGTCCTCGAAGGGCCGGGGGCCAGCGTGGATGGAGATGGCCTCGGCTTCCAACAGAGCCTCCAGGTCCGGGGCGAGCTTGCGGCGCACGCCGGCCCGCATGGCCGACAGCACCTTCTGTTCCAGGTTCAACAAGGCAGCCGACCGCCCGGTTGCGCCCATGGCTCGGAACTGTTCGGCCGCGGCATGCAGGGCGGCGAACTCATCGGCGGTGGGCGCCTGGAAAATGCCGTCGAGGCCGGAGGGGATCTTGAACCGCTTGGTGGGGGGGTCGTCGATCTCGTCCATCTGCGGGAAGGCGTCGCGCACCGCGTCGCGCATCCGCTCGGCGGTGCGCCGTCCCACCCCCATGGCCTGGGCCATCTCATCGAGGGTCAGCCCCTCGGCGGAGGAGGCCAGAAGACGGGCCAGCTCCAGCAGCCGTGTCGCCTTCTCATGCCGCAAGCCCTGTCCTCCGTCTTGATCCTCTTATCCTTTATCTGGTTGGCGAGGTCACCGGCTACCGGTCCGCGCGAGGCTCGGCGCTGATCGCCGCGGCCAGCCGCGCGAGACCGCTGGCCAGGGCCTCCGACAGCGCCGGATCGGCGGCGATGGCCCCGGCGTCCAGAGGCCGCCCGCGCAGAGGGAGCGCCACGAAGGCCTCCTCCACCAACCGCGCCGACATGGTGGTGAGGATTTCCCGCAGTTGGGCGGGCGCGTGGACAGAGGCCGGCGAGGTGCTGATCAGTATGGTGGGGGTGTCGGCGAACTCCAGGCTGGCCACCAGCCAGTCCAGGCCGTTCTTCAGGGCGCCTGGCACGCCATGCGCATATTCCGGCGAACTGATCAGCAGACCATCGCTGGCCCCCACCGCCCGACGCAGTTCGGCGACCGGTTGCGGCGGTGTGTCGGTGTCGAGATCAGGATTGAAATGCGGCAGCTGGGCCAGGCCGTCATAGAGGAGGACCTCCACACCGGCCGGCGCCAGCAGGGCCGCGGCCTCCAGCGCCGCGCCATTTGAAGAGACAGCCCTCAGGCTGCCGCAGAGGGCGAGCAGGCGCATGCGATGTCCCCGGCAACCTTGAGAGTCGTGGATCGTTGATACGCCGAGTCGGTCCGCGTGCCTGGACCACGGAAATTGAGAACAGAGCGAAAACACACGACCGTTTCTGACGCACCCCCCGCCTAGGGTGATCCTGCCGAAACGAAAGGAGCCACACATGCCCAACGTCGCTCAACTCCGCCGCCCTCGCGCCGTCCGCTCCGAACCGTTGTTCCTGTTCGACGTCCGCCGCCCGGTGGAGGCCGCCAACGCCGACATGATCGCCAAGGTCATCACCCACGCCGACATCGCCGTGCGCCAAGCCGGCGGCCGCATGAAGCTGCGGGTCTCCGCTGAGATGGTGGAACGGCTGCAGATCCAAGGTCGCCTGGCGCGCGGCGACCACCGCCTGGCCGACCTGACCGTGGTCTGGGACGAAGCCCAGGGCGAAGTGGTCAGCGTCCGCGACGACGCCCGCCTGCGCGACGCCAACGCCCGCTTCGCCGAATGGGACTCCCTCTGGGACGAAGCGAGCTACGAGTTCGCCGACGAGCGGCAGTCGGTGGCGGCCTAGTGCCAAGTCGGGAAATTGAAGATCGACCTTTGAAGTCTAGTCTGCCGCCTAAGTCCGATCGCGAAGAGCACGAAGCCCCGTGATCGTCCACTGGACCTTTGACACCCTAAGGGCGTCAAAGCCCGCATCGTGATTTCTGTTCGACATCCGAGTCCGGGCTTCAGTACGGAAGAGATCTGTCGCCTCAACCGTGTTGCTCTCCCATGCCGAGGCGGGAATTCGATGCACAAGCCCCAGCGATTGAATCTTCTCGCCCCACACGGCTATGCGCCCATCGAAGGCAAGCTGGTGGAAGGCCTTGAGCGCTTCCCAAAGCTCGTCGGCGGTGACGGGCTCGCTATCCGCGTCGCTACCCCAGCGTCCGGTGATTAAGTACATGATGGCTTCGACAAGCTTGGTGTCAGGACCGACGATTTGCATGGTCGCGGCCGCAGCAGCAGCGCCAGCCCCCGTCATAGGGGACGGCGATTTTGCCGGCTTTAGAACTTTCGTGGGGAGAGCATCGAGCTTCTCCTTACTGAGGTGTGTGAGCTGATCATCTCGGAGCGAGAGCCGCGCGTTCAGGGCGTCGATCTGCACCCCATACTGCCAGCGCAGCACGATCCAGATAACCGCCGTCACGGCCAAGACGCAGAGGGCGAAGCTCCATGGCGCATGGAGGATCACCACGCCTTCTGCTCGCAGAGTCTCGATTGGCTCCATAACCTCGATATCCCGCGATTTCGGGCCCGGTTGCAAAAAGACAATAACAGGACGGAGGTCGGAACAAAAAAAGAACATCTACCTATTAGTTGCGAATCATTCTTAAGAGCAGTAACGAGAAGGCTTCTGAAGGAGTCGCGCCCCATGCCCTGCGAAACCGCCCACCTCCGCGACCTGAGTCAGGGCGAGCACATGCTGGTCTGGGGGTTCCGGGCCATGGCCTTTGGGGTCGGCGCCTGCCCGCTGGTGCAGCGGTCGTACGAGCGGGCCTGCGGGGTGATGGGGAGCGAGGCGCTGGGTGCGCTGCAGGTCTTCGTCCGCGAACTGGCCCGGCGCGGCAAGCGCAAGGTCACCCTCTGCGTCCCCGGCTCCTACCGCCTCAGCCGCGACGAGCAGCTGATCGTGGCGATCTTCGCCGCCGCGCAGATGGAGGACTATCCGCGTCTGGAGGCTCACCTTGCCTGGCTATTGGCCGACGCCTGCCAGCCCCCCTTCCCCGCCGCCGCCTGCCTGGTGGCCCAGGCCTTCGCGATGAACGGCCTGATCCTGCGCGTGCCGGACATGGCCCCGCCGCCGGTGGCGTTGGAGGCCTACGAGGCCGACGACGTGGTGGTGCCCTTCCGCCGGGCGATCTGACTCCTTTGCTCCCGCTCCTTGCAGCAGGATAGACACCACCTGACGCCGGTGTCAGGCCTCAGAGCCGCGCCGCGTGCCAGGCGACATGGTCGGCGATGAAGCTGGTCATGAAGAAGTAGGAGTGGTCGTAGCCCGGCTGCATCCGCAGGGTCAGCGTCTGGCCCGCGGCCTTGCAGGCCGCCGCCAGCAGCTCCGGCTTCAGCTGGCTTTCCAGGAAGTCGTCGCCGGTCCCCTGGTCCACCAGGATGTCGTCGAACTTCGCCGCGCCCGCCTCGATCAGTACGCAGGCGTCGTGCGGCATCCAGGCGGTCTCGTGCGCCCCCAGATAGGCGGTGAAGGCCTTGCGCCCCCAGTCGCAGCGGCTCGGCGAGCAGATCGGCGCAAAGGCCGAGACCGACCGGAACAGGTTCGAATGGCGCAGCGCCAGGGTCAGCGCCCCGTGCCCGCCCATGGAGTGGCCGGAGATTCCGACACGGGCGAGGTCCACCGGGAAATCCTGCCCCACCACCGCCAGCAGGTCGCCGGTGATGTAGCTCTCCATCTGGAAATGCTTCGCCCAGGGCTCTTGCGTCGCGTCCACATAGAACCCCGCCCCTTGGCCGAGGTCATAGGCCAGGTCGTCAGCCACGCCCTGCCCGCGCGGGCTGGTGTCGGGCGCCACGATGGCCAGGCCCGCCGCGGCCGCCGCGCCATAGGCGCCGGCCTTGGTGGTGAAGTTGTCCTCGGTGCAGGTCAGGCCCGAGAGCCAGACCAGCAGGGGAAACGGCCCCTCCCCCGCCGGAATGAAGATCGAGAAGGTCATCGGCGTGCCGGTGGCCTCGCTGGCGTGCCGGCAATAGCTCAGCGTCCCGCCATGCACCTTGTGCGACTTGAGGATTACCACCCCTAGAACACCACCACCGAGCGGATGCTCTCGCCCGAATGCATCAGGTCGAAGGCCTTGTTGATGTCCTCCAGCGGCATGACGTGGGTGATCATCGGGTCGATCTCGATCTTGCCGTCCATGTACCAGTCGACGATCTTCGGCACGTCGGTGCGGCCCCGGGCGCCGCCGAAGGCCGTGCCCTTCCAGACCCGCCCGGTGACCAGCTGGAACGGCCGGGTGGCGATCTCCTTGCCCGCCTCGGCCACCCCGATGATGATGCTCTCGCCCCAGCCGCGATGGCAGGCCTCCAGCGCCTGGCGCATCACCGTGGTGTTGCCGGTGCAGTCGAAGGTGTAGTCGGCGCCGCCGTCGGTCAGGGCCACCAGATGGGCCACGATATCCCCGTCGAGGGTCTTGGGATTGACGAAGTGGGTCATGCCGAACCGGCGGCCCCATTCCTCCCGGTCGGGATTGATGTCGACGCCGATGATCATGCCGGCCCCCACCATCCGCGCGCCCTGGAGGACGTTCAGGCCGATGCCGCCCAGGCCGAAGACCACCACACTGGCGCCCGGCTCGACACCCGCCGTGTTGACCACCGCGCCGACCCCCGTGGTCACCCCGCAGCCGATGTAGCAGGCCTTGTCGAAGGGGGCGTCGTCGCGGATCTTGGCCACCGCGATCTCGGGCAGGACGATGTGGTTGGCGAAGGTCGAGCAGCCCATGTAGTGGGCGATGGCCTGGCCCTTGTAGGAGAACCGGCTGGTCCCGTCCGGCATCAGGCCCTTGCCCTGGGTGCCGCGGATCGCTGTGCACAGGTTGGTCTTGCGCGACAGGCAGCTTTTGCACTGGCGGCATTCCGGTGTGTAGAGCGGGATCACGTGGTCGCCGGGCTTCACACTGGTCACCCCGGGGCCGACCTCCAACACCACCCCGGCCCCTTCATGGCCCAGGATCGAGGGGAAGAGACCCTCGGAATCCAGCCCGTCCAGGGTGTAGGCGTCGGTGTGGCAGATGCCCGTGGCCTTGATCTCCACCAGCACCTCGAAGGCTTTCGGCCCCTCCAGGTCAACCTCGACGATCTCCAGGGGCTGCTTGGCTTGGAAGGCGACGGCGGCGCGGGTCTTCATGGGGGAGTCTCCGGGGTTGCGCCGGAACATGTCGGGCCGCCGCGATAGAGGCAAGCGGCGCCGGCCCCTTAGCGCACAGACAACGGCAATCGCACCCGCGCGGTAAGCCCTGCGGCCGACGAGACCAGCACCACGTCCCCGCCGTGCGCCCGGGCGATGGACCGCGCCACGGCGAGACCCAGGCCCACCCCGCCACCGTCCAGAGTGCGCGCCGCCTCGGCGCGGTAGAAGGGCTGGAACACGCGCTCCAGATCGCCGGCGCCCAGCCCCGGCCCGTCGTCGGCGATTTCCACCACCGCGTGGCCGTCGTCCTGGAAAACCCGCACCCGCCCCCGCGCGCCGTACTTCACCGCATTGTCCAGCAGGTTGCCGAACAGGCGCTGCAGGCCGAGCGCGTCAGCCTCCACGGTGACCGGGACGCTCGCCTCCAACACGCTCAGGTCCTGGCCTCCGGCGTCGTCCACCAGGCATTCCAGCAGCGACAGCAGGTCCAGCCGTTCGCGGGGCCTTGCTGCGCTGGCGTCGCGGATAAAGGCCAGGACCGAGGTGATCATCGCCTCCATCTGGGCGACGTCGGCCAGCACCGCGTCCTTCACAGGCTTGGGCGCCCCCTCCAGCTTGAAGCGGATGCGGGCCAGCGGCGTGCGCAGATCGTGGGAGATGGCGCCGACCATGGCGGTGCGGTCGTCGATGAAGCGTTTCAGCCGCACCTGCATGTCGTTGAAGGCGCGCGCCGCGGCGCCCACCTCGGCCGGTCCCGACAGCGCCATCAGCGGGCCGCTGGGATCGCGGCCCAGGGTCTCGGCGGCGCGGGCGAACCGGTCCAGGGGCGCGGTGATCCGGCGGGCGAAAAAGTAGCCGAGCGGCGCCACCAGCAGCAGGCAACCGGCCAGCCACAGCAGCACCCGCCCCTGCCAGTCATTGAGGAAGGGTTCGGGCTGGGGGCGCACCACCAGCCACCGGCCGTCGCTCTGGCGGACGGCGGCGCTGAACTCGCCGAACATCGGCGGGCCCATTTCGCGGAGGGCCATCATCGGCGGCGGGCCTCCGGCCGGCCCGGCGATGAACACTCTGAACCGCCTCCGGCCTGGCGGTTCGCCGGGCGGGGGCGGTTCGAGGGCGCCGGCCATCATGGTCTCGTGGCGGACCTCCATGGCCTGGCCGCCGATGCCAAGGGTGCGGTGGAGCCGGCCTGGGAAGGTCAGGTGCTGGGTCAGCCGGACATCGTCCTCAGGGACCGATAGCAGGACCGCCAGCTGCCGACGGGCGTGCGCGCTCGGGGCGGGCGGATCGGCGGGCTCGGGCGGCGGCGCGGGAAGCATTTCGCGCACCAGGGGGCGTCCGAAGCGCGGGGTGAGCGAACCGCCTTTCAGGGCCTGGGCCACGTCCTCCAGCCGGTAGACGGCCTGCGGCGGCGGCGGCATCAGCACGACGACGGCGAAAGTCATCACCTGGGCGGCGACCAGGCTCACCAGCAGCAGGGCCACCAGTTGCAGGCCGATGGGCGCGCCGGAGCGCCCGTTCGGCGTCACGAGCGGGTGACCTTGGCATCGAACAGATAGCCCGCGCCGCGATAGGTCTTGATCACCTCGGCCGGCGCGCAGTCGTGCAGCTTGCGGCGCAGACGGCTGATCTGCACGTCGATGGCGCGGTCGAAGACGTCGGCCTCGGTGCCCCGGGCCTTCTCGATCAGCTCGTCCCGCGACAGGATCCGCTGCGGGTTGTCGAGGAAGACGCTGAGCAGGGAGAACTCCCCGGCGGTCAGCAGGAGGCTCACCCCGTTGGGCGCGCGCAATTGGCGGCGCACCCCGTCGAGGGTGAACCCCAGGAACGAGTAGGCCTTGCCCTTGGGTGGGCCGGGATTGCGGGCGTCCTCCCGGCGGCGCAGCACGGCGCGCACCCGGGCCAGCAGCTCACGGGGGCTGCAGGGCTTGGCCAGATAGTCGTCGGCCCCCAGCTCCAGGCCCAGGATGCGGTCGATCTCCTCGCCCATGGCCGACAGCATGATGATGGCCGGGCCGCCGCCATCGGCGATGCGCCGGCAGATGGAGAGACCGTCCTCGCCCGGCAGCATCAGATCGAGCACGATCAGGTCGATGGTCGCCCTGGCCAGAACCTGCTCCATCGACGCCGCGTCGCTCGCCTGAGCCACCGCGTAGCCGTGCTGGGCGAGATAGTCGGCGATCCCCACCCGCAGCTCCGCGTCGTCGTCGACGACCAGGATCTGCGGGACGGAGAAGGCGTGGGCGGCCGGGGTCATGGAAGCGTCAGTGCAGGCCAAAAGTGGCGGCTCTATCGCACGCCCGCCACAATTGGCTCCTGCTTCCACCGGTCGCGCAAGCTCAGTCGTGCGGACCATCGCCGCCGGGCATCATCATCATCATCTGGCGGTGCATCATCATCGGCGGACCGCCTGCACCGTGCATCATCATGCCGGTCCGGTGAAGGGCGTCGAACACCGCCTGCTGGTCCGGCGACAGGGCGGCATAGAAGGCCCGGGTGGCGGCCGCCACCTTGGCCTGGCGCGCCTGGTGCTCGGCGGCCATCCTGTCCATCTCATCAAGACGCTGAAGCGTCGTCTGGCTGGCCTTCGGCGGGCCCATCATCATTTTGTCGGGCCCGTCCGCCGGGTGCATGGCGTCGCGCAGCGCGCGCCAGGCGGTCTCCTGCTCAGGACGCAGCCGCAGGATGGTGTGCATGTCCTTGTCCATCTGCGCCATGTGTTCGGCCATGTGCGCCTTCATCATCGCGGGATCAGGCATCCCTGGCATCCCTCCCATGCCGTGCATGCCGGCCATCCCCGCAGGCGGGGGACCGGGCGGCTGCGCGGCGGCAGGGCCGGCGAGAGCGAAGAGGCCGATGGCCGCGAGGGCCGCGTAGTTGGACATGAGTGTCTCCCTGAAGATTCCGCACTCAAGCTCCCACATCCGGGGTCCGCATTGATTTCAGTCACAAACTCAGCGGTGAAACAGAACTGCAACAGAGCGCTCGGCTTCAGCCGTCAGGGGGCGGCGGTGTGCATCCGGCCTGGGACCAAGAATGAACGCGTGAGCGAGCCTCCCAGACGAGCGGCAAAGGCGCTGTGCGAATAACGCTTTGACCCTGACCGATCGCCCGGCTTGATTGCATGTGCAGATTCCAGGAGGCCCAGATGTCGGACGACGAAATCGCGGTGGTGATGAACACCGACACTCATCGGTTCGAGGCGCAGCTCGGTGGCGCGACCGCCTTCGCCGAGTACCAGCTGGGCGACGACACCATCACCTTCCCTCACACCGTCGTGCCCGACGCCTTCGCCGGCAAGGGCGTGGGCGGCAAGCTGGTCCAGGCGGGCCTGGCCTATGCCCGGGAACACAAGCTGTGGGTGCGGCCCACCTGCGCCTTCTTCCACGCCTACATCGCCAAGCGGCCGGAACTGCACGAGTTGGTGCATCCCGACATGCGCGAGGGGCTCAGTGTTCCTTAAGCCGTCAGGCCCTGCATCTGGGCGGCCAGGGCTCGGACCCGCTCGGGACCGCCCAGCAGCTGGCGGTTGAGGCCCACCCGCTTGAACCAGAAGTGCAGGCCCAGCAGGTCGGTGATGCCCATGCCGCCGTGCACCTCGGTGGAGGTCCGGGCGATGAAGCGGGAGACCTCCGACAGGTGCGCCTTGGCGTGGGCGGCCACCAGGGAGCTTTCGTCGGGCGCGGCGTCGAAGGCGTAGCCGGCGTACCAGACCAGCGACCGGCAGGGTTCCAGCTCGGCGGCCATCTCGGCGCAGAGGTGCTTGACCGCCTGGAACGAGCCGATGACCCGGCCGAATTGCTTGCGCTCCTTGGCGTAGGCCACGGCCTTCTCGATCATCACGTCGCAGGCGCCCAGCGTGTCGGCGGCCAGCAGCACCCAGCCGGCGTCGCGCAGGCGCGCCAACACATCCTTGCCGCCGGTGAGCGGCTCGGCGGCGACCTTGTCGAAGGTCAGCTCGGCCATGCGGCGGGTCAGGTCGATGCCGGTCATGATCTCGCGGGTCAGGCCCGCGGCGCCGCCCTCAACCAGATGCAGGGCGCCGCCGGTGTCAGCGACGATCAGCAGGTCCGCGCCCAGGCCGCCCGGGACGAACAGCGCCTTGCCCGAGAGCTTGCCGCCGGACGCGGTGACGCCCGCGCCGTCGCGCGCGCCGGCCACGGCTTCCGAGATGGCGACCGCCGCTGTCACCTCGCCCGAGGCGAGCTTCGGCAGCCACTTGGATTGCTGCTCTGCCGACCCCGCCAGCCGCAGGGCCAGGGGCGCCAGCACCGTGCCCATGAAGGGAACCGGCGCCACCGCCCGTCCCAGCGCCTCGGACATCAGGGCGGCGTCCAGCAGGGTCAGGCCCAGGCCGCCATATTCCTCGGAGATCACGATCCCCGGCAGTCCGAAATCGGTGAGCGCGGCCCAGACATCGGCGCCCCGGTCGGTGGGGTCCCCGGCGAATTTGCGCACGCGGTCCAGGGAGGCCGCCTCGGCCAGGGTGCGGCTCAGGCTCTCCTGCATCATCCGCTGGTCTTCGGTGAGGGAGAAATCCATCAGACCACCGCCAACTTGGGTTCGCGCGGCAGGCCCAGGCCCCGCTCTGAAATGATGTTCTTCTGGATCTGGGCGGTGCCGCCGCCGATGATCAGCCCCAGATCGAACATGTAGTTGCGCTGCCAGCTGCCCTTGGCGCGCAGGTGCGGCCCGTCCTCGTAAAGCACCCCCAGTTCCCCCAGGGCGTCGATGGCGAGCGCCGCGATCTGGTGGTTCAGCTCGCACCCCTGCAGCTTGACCACCATGCCCGCCATGCCGGCCGACTCTCCGGTCATCGAAGCGGTCAGGGTCCGCAACCCATTGAACTTCATGGTCATCAGCCGGGCCTGCAGGGCCATCAACCGGTCGGCCATCACCGGGTTGTCGATCAGCCGCTGGCCGTCGACGGTCTCACTCTTCATCAGGTCGATCAGGGCGGCGAACCGCGCCTCCGTCGCATTGGGGTCCCCCAGCATGCCGCGCTCATGCTTCAGCGTCGCATTGGCCACGAACCAGCCCCGCCCACGCCCGCCGACCACCGCGCTCTGCGGCACGCGGACATCGGTGAAGAACACCTCGTTGAACTCCGCCGACCCCGTCATGGTCTTAAGCGGCCGCACCTCGATCCCCGGCGTCGTCATCGGGAAGAGGATGTAGGAAATCCCGTCGTGCTTGGGCGCCTGCGGCTCGGTGCGCACCAGGCAGAAGATCATGTCGGCCTGGGCCGCGGTGCTCGTCCAAATTTTTTGGCCCGAGATCAGGAAGTCCTCACCGTCCTCGACGGCCTTGGTCTGCAGGTTGGCGAGGTCCGATCCGGCGCCCGGTTCCGAGTAGCCCTGACACCAGACGGTCTCGCCGCGCAGAGTGGGCGAGATCCAGCGGGTCTTCTGCTCCTCGGAGCCCACCTCCAGCAGGGTCGGGACCAGCATGGAGATGCCCTGGTTGGCGAAGCCGCGGGGCGCGCCGGCGGCGGTGAATTCCTCGGCGATGATCCGCGACTTCAGGATGTCGGGCTGCGCGCCATAGCCGCCATAGGCCTGGGGGATGGTGCGGGCCGCATAGCCGTTGTCGATCAGCAGGGCCTGCCATTCCATGGCCGCCTCACGGGGGCGATCAGCGCCCGCGCCCGGCGCATAGCGGTCCTGGTGGGCGACCAGGAAGCCGCGCACCTCGTCGCGGAACGACTCCATATCGGGCGTAAGCCTCAGGTCCATGGCGTCATCCTCCGGCGGTCTCTTGTCGGCCGACAGGCCAGCACCGTACGGCGCGCTCCGCAAGTCTGACCTCGCGGAACCCCCGCCCCCTTAAGTCTTAACCCCGATCACGCGCGCCAGATTGTCGCGGAGGCCCTCAAGTCTCGGCTTTTGTTGGGGAACCGCCCCACGGCCAAGTCGGGCCAAGATTCCGGTAACCATTTCTTCAAGCCAAACACCGTACCCAATTCAGACATCCGATCGAACTGGCCTTGGCGCGCTCGTCGCCTTCACAGAATTCGATGCAGATGGGTGGATCAGAGGGGGACACATCGATGATAGATCATAGTATATCGAAGTATTCCCAGCTGGTCGCCAGCATCACGGCGGCGCCCCTGAGTCTCGCCGGGTTCGAAGAGTCACGCTCGCCGAGTCGCCGACTCAAATCCGGCGCCAGGCCTTTCGCGGCTGCTCAGAACGCCCGGCGCCCGCATGGCTGACACCAAGGCTATCGCCCTCGACCGTCGCCTCGACTTCATCGGCTTGGACGCCAAGGCCCGCGCCGCGCTGGTCGACGCGCGCCCGGTGGTGGAAAAAGCCCTGCCTGTGGCCATCGGCGCCTTCTATGAGCAGCTCGCCCGCCACGACGCGACCCGCAGCGTGTTCGGCGGGCCCGAGCACATGGAAAAGGCCCAGCAGCGCCAGATCGGCCGCTGGGGCGGCGTGCTTACCGCGCGCTACGACGAGGCCTACCTCAAGGACGTGCGCACCATCGCGGAAGCCCACGTCAATATCGGCTTCAAGCCCGAGTGGGCGATCGGCGGCTATGCCCGCATCCTCGACGAGATGGTGCGCTCCATCCTGGCCGCGCATTGGCCCAAGGGCTTCGGCGCCAAGACCGCCCAGCGCGACAAGGCCGCCGACGCCATCGGCGCGGTCATCAAGGCCGCCCTCCTGGACATGGACCTGCTGCTGTCGTTCCAGAACGACATCGTCGAGCACCAGCACCTTGAGGCCGCCGGCCTGCGCAGCGAAACCGACCTGGAGCAGAAAAAGGCCATTCACGGCCTGGCCGGCGCCCTGCAGGCGCTCAGCGAAGGCGACCTGCGCCACCGCATGAGCCAGAACTTCACCGGCGAGTACGCCAAGCTCGGCGCCGACTTCAACAAGGCCATCGGCCACCTGGAAGAGGTGATGGGGGCCATCGCCGGCAACGTCTCGGGCATCCACGCCGGCGCCGGCGAGATCAGCACCGCCGCCGACGACCTCTCGCGGCGCACTGAACAGCAGGCCGCGACACTGGAAGAGACCGCTGCGGCCTTGGACCAGATCACCGTCACCGTCCGCAAGACCGCCGCCGGCGCCAAGGCCTGCGCCGAGGTGGTGGTGGCCGCCCGCGGCGACGCCCAGACCAGCGGCGACGTCGTGCAGCAGGCCGTCGCGGCCATGAGCCAGATCGAGAGCTCAGCCCAGCAGATCAGCCAGATCATCGGCGTCATCGACGAGATCGCCTTCCAGACCAATCTGCTGGCCCTGAACGCCGGGGTCGAGGCCGCCCGCGCCGGGGAAGCCGGCCGCGGTTTCGCGGTGGTCGCCTCCGAGGTCCGGGCGCTCGCCCAACGCTCGGCCGAAGCCGCCAAAGAGATCAAGACCCTGATCAGCGCCTCGACGGCCCAGGTGAGCTCCGGCGTCCAGCTTGTGGGCCAGACCGGGGACGCCCTGCAGCGTATCGTCAGTCGGGTCGCCGAGATCGACAGTCTGGTGACCGAGATCGCCGCCAGCGCGCAGGAACAGTCGGTCGGGCTCGCCCAGGTCAACACCGCCGTCAACCAGATGGACCAGGTGACCCAACAGAACGCGGCCATGGTGGAGGAGTCCACCGCCGCCAGCCACAACCTTGCCCAGGAAGCCCAAGGACTCGCGGGCTCCGTCGGCATGTTCCAGATCGGCGACCAGCACGCACCGCCGCCGGCCATCGCCCGCAACGCCACCACCACGCCCGCTCGCCGTCCCCCGGCCGCGGCCTTCGCTGCCCGTCATGGCGCGCCCCAGGTCCGCACCTCCGCCCGCGACGGCGCCGCCCTCCGCAAACCCGCGCCGCTATCGGGCGCCGATGAATGGGAAGAATTCTGATGGCCACGGACACCGCAACCGTCGCGGACCGGGCGACGGTCAGCCTCGCTCCGGTTCTGGACCTGCAGGCGGCTGAGCCGCTGCGGGCCGAGCTGATGGCCCTGCGCGGCCGTCCGCTGGACCTCGATGCGTCTCAGGTCACCCGCATGGGTGGTCTATGCCTGCAGGTTTTGATGTCTGCGCGCAAAATCTGGTCCGAGGACGGCGTCTGCTTAACGGTGGATCAACCGTCTTTGGCGTTTTCAGAGCAATTGGCGGCGTTCGGTGAACCCGAGCTTCAATTCGAACCGCAAGGGGAACTTTCGTGACCAAGACCGTACTGACGATCGACGATAGCCGCACCATGCGGGAGATGCTGAACCACGCACTGGTGGAGGCGGGCTACCGCGTCATCCAGGCTGTGGACGGCGTCGATGGCCTGGAAGTCCTGCAAGCCAACGCCGGCATCGTGGACGTGGTGATCACCGACATCAACATGCCCCGCCTCGACGGCTTCGGCGTGATCGAAGGCGTCCGCGCCAATCCCGAGCACCGCGCCACGCCGATCCTGGTCCTGACCACGGAAAGCGATGCGGCCAAGAAGGAACGGGCCCGTTCGGCCGGCGCCACCGGCTGGATCGTCAAGCCTTTCAATCCTGTGAAGCTGGTCGACGCCGTTCGCCGCGTCGCCGCCTGACCCTCTAGAAGCCGTTTCGGAGCGTTCCGTTGGATCCGTTCGAGAGCATCAAACAGACGTTCTTCCAGGAGTGCGATGAACTCCTGACCGACGCCGAACAGGGCCTGTTGGCCATGGAGTTGGGCGAGGCGGATGACGAGACGATCAACGCCGTCTTCCGCGCCGTCCACTCGGTAAAGGGCGGGGCGGGGGCCTTCGGGCTGGAAGACCTGATCCGCTTCGCCCACGTCTTCGAAACGGTGATGGACGAGATCCGCTCCGGAAAGATGGAACTGACCGACGAGGTCGCCAAGACCCTGCTGCGGGCCTTCGACGTCCTGGCCGACCATGTGGCCGCCGCCCGCGACGGCGGCAAGGTTGAAGAAGGCCGCTCGCAAGGCGCCTACAGTGAACTTCGCGGCCTGATCGGCGGCGAAGACGAGGAAGACGACGCCATGGGCGGCGGTGACGAGGACTTCGGCTTCGTCCCCCTGACCCTTAGCATTGAGGGCGACGAGGCCCCCGGCGGCTTCATCGACCTTGACGCCCAGAACGCCGAGGCCGGCGTCGAGCTTCCCGTCGCGGACGCCGCCCCCGAGGAGGCGCTGTCCTCCTGGACCATCGAGTTCTCTCCCAAGTCGGAAATGTACGCCAAGGCCAACGAAGCCGGCCTGGTGTTGCGCGAACTGGCCCGCCTGGGCGAGACCCGCGTCACCCTGATCGACGAGGCCTTGCCGCCCCTCGACCAGCTCGCCGCCGAGCAGGCCTATGTGAGCTGGCGCATCCAGCTGTTCACCGACTCCGACGAGGCCTCCATCCGCGAGGTCTTCGAGTTCGTCGAAGATGACTGCAACCTGACCATCACCTGTGACGGCGCCGATCCCGCCGCCGCCGCGCCCGCCGCCGCCGATGACGGCCTGAGCGAGGACGACCGCGCCGCGGCGGCCTCGGCCTCCGCCGATCTCGATATCACCGCCCTGCTGGCGCGGGTCGGAGGCGGCGACGCCGCCCCCGCCGAACCGGAAGCCCTCCCCGAAATCGTCGCCGAAGCGCCCGTCGAGCCCGCGGCGCCCGCCGAGGACGTCGCCGCCTTGATCGCGCGCGCCCAGAGCGTCGAGGCCCCGCCTGCCCCGCCGGCCCTCAAAGCCGCCGCCCCGGCGCCTGCGCCGGCCGCCCCCCCGGCGACAGCCCCGGCCGCAGCCGCCGCCAACGCCGCGCCCGCCGCGGCGGCCAGCGTCACCATCCGCGTGGATCTGGACCGGGTCGACCGTCTGATCAACGCCGTCGGTGAGCTGGTCATCCAGCAGGCCATGCTGTCGCAAAGGGTCCTGGAAAGCGGTCTGGCGCGCTCTTCCAACGTCGCGCTCGGCCTTGAGGACCTGGAGCTGCTGACCCGGGAGATCCAGGACAGCGTCATGGCCATCCGCGCCCAGCCCGTGAAGTCCGTGTTCCAACGGATGCCGCGTCTGGCCCGCGAAGTGGCGGACATGACCGGCAAACGCGTCAAACTGGTGATGGAAGGCGAAGGCACCGAGGTCGACAAGACGGTCATCGAGCGCCTGGCCGACCCGATCACCCACATGCTGCGCAACGCCATCGACCACGGGCTGGAAGATCCCGAGGGCCGCGCCGCCGCCGGCAAGCCTGCTGAGGGTCTGGTGCGCCTGCGCGCCCTGCACCGCGGCGGCCGCATCGTCATCGAACTGCAGGACGACGGTCGCGGCATCAACCGCCCCCGCGTCCGCGGCATCGCCGTGGCCAAAGGCCTGATCACCGAGGATCAGGTGCTGTCGGACGAAGAGATCGACAACCTGATCTTCCTGCCCGGCTTCTCCACCGCCGAGGTGATCTCCGACATTTCCGGCCGCGGCGTCGGCATGGATGTGGTCCGCCGCTCCATCCAGGGCCTGGGCGGCCGCATCTCCATCTCGTCGGAGCCCGGCAAGGGTTCGAAGTTCACCATGTCCCTACCCCTGACCCTGGCGGTCCTGGACGGGATGGTGGTGACCGCCGCCGAGCAGACCCTCGTGGCCCCGCTCTCGGCCATCGTCGAGAGCCTGACCCCACGCACCGAGGATGTGCACTATATCGGGGGCAAGGACGCGGTGATCCGCATCCGCGACATCTTCGTGCCGCTGATCGACGTGGGCGTGGCCCTCGGCTTCCGCGAAACCGCCATCGACCCCGCCTCCGGCGTCGCGGTCCTGGTGGAGAGCGAAGGCGGCGGCAAGGCGGCCCTTCTGGTGGAAGCCATCCAGGGCCAGCGCCAAGTGGTCATCAAGAGCCTGGAAGCCAACTACCAGCAGATCGATGGCGTGGCCGCCGCGACCATCCTGGGTGACGGCCGGGTGGCCCTGATCCTCGACGTCGACGCCCTCGTCACCACGCAGCGCCGCAAGCCGGCGGCGCGACCCAGCGAAAAGCGAATGGCCAGCTGAGCATGACCACGCCTCTGACAACCTCCACGAGCCCCTCCCGGGAGCTCATCGCCTTCCGGATCGCCGACCAGGAGTTCTGCGTCGACATCATGCAGGTGCGAGAGATCCGCGGCTGGACGACGGCCACGCCCCTGCCCCGTACGCCAGCCTATATGAAGGGCGTCATCAACCTGCGCGGCGCGGTGCTGCCGATCGTCGACCTGGGCGCGCGCCTGGGCCTGACCACCGCCGAACCCAGCGCCCGCCACGTGATCATGGTGGTCAACCAGGGCCACCGCACGCTCGGCCTGCTGGTGGAGGCCGTTAGCGACATCATCAATGTCACCGAAGACATGGTGCAGCCGACGCCGGACGTGGCCTGCGACCAGGTGAAGACCTTCGTGAAGGGCCTGTTCGCCATCGACGGGCGCATGGTCAGCCTGATCTCGCTGGACCGCGTCCTGCCGGAAATCGAAGCGGAGGCCGCATGAGCAGTTTCCCCAGCAAGACCGGCAGCCTCGTCGAGGGGGAGTTCCTCTTCACCAACGAGGATTTCCAGCAGATCGCCCACATCCTGCATTCCCACGCCGGCATCGCGCTGGCCGAGGGCAAGGCGGCGCTGGTCTATTCGCGCCTGGCCAAACGCCTGCGTTCGCTCGGCCTGCGCTCGTTCCGCGAATACTGCGCCCTGGTGGAGGACGTCCGCGAGGTGGACGAACGCCAGGCCATGATGGCGGCGCTAACCACCAACGTGACCCGCTATTTCCGTGAGCCGCACCACTTCGATCACCTGCGTGACGTGGTCCTGCCGCCGCTGGTGGACCGCGCCCGCAAGGGCGGGAAGATCCGCCTCTGGTCAGCAGCCTGCTCCAACGGCCAGGAACCCTATTCCATGGCCATCACGGTCCTTTCGGCCCTGCCGGAAGCCGCCAACCTGGACGTGAAGATCCTGGCCACCGATATCGACCCCAACATGGTCGCCGAAGGCCGCGCCGGCATCTATCGCGAGGACGCGGTGGCCCCAGTTCCGGTGGAGCTGCGCCGCCGCTGGTTCAAGAAGCCTACGACGGGCGGCCAGGACGGCCGCTGGGAAGTGGCCGACGAGCTGCGCGCCCTGGTGTCCTTCCGAGAACTGAACCTGATCGGCGACTGGCCGATGAAGGGCAAGTTCGACACCATCTTCTGTCGGAACGTCGTGATCTATTTCGACGAGCCAACCCAGGAACGCATCTGGAGCCGTTTCGCCCCGATGCTGAACCCCGGCGGCACCCTCTATATCGGCCACTCTGAACGGGTGACCGGCGCGGCCACCAACATCTTCGAGACCACGGGTCTCACCACCTATTCTCTGAGGAGCGGCCGATGACGGTTGGAGTCCTCGTCGTTGATGATTCGGCGACCATGCGCGGTCTGATCGCGGCGGCCCTGAAGCGTGACCCGGACATCGAAGTCCTGGGCTTCGCCAACGATCCGCTGGAAGCGCGCGAGCAGATCAAAAAGCTCAATCCCGACGTCGTCACCCTGGACGTCGAGATGCCGCATATGAACGGCATCGAGTTCCTGGAAAAGATCATGCGCCTGCGGCCGATGCCGGTGGTCATGGTTTCGACCCTGACCCAGAAGGGCGCCGAGATCACCATCGAGGCCCTCGAGCTGGGCGCGGTGGACTGCGTCGGCAAGCCGGCGCCCGGCAACGGCTTGACCCCGCACGAGGCCTTCGCCGACCTCGCCGAGAAGGTGAAGGCCGCCGCCCGCGCGCGGGTCCGTCCGTACAGCGGCCCGGTCGCCCCGGTGGAGCGCGACAAGAACTATGCCGCCGTCGGCGAACTGATCCTGGCGATCGGTTCGTCCACAGGCGGGGTCGAGGCCCTGATGACCATCCTGGCCAACTTCCCAGAGACCTGCCCGCCGACGGTGATCACCCAGCACATGCCGGCGACCTTCACCAAGAGCTTCGCCGAGCGCCTGAACCGCATCTCCGGCGCCACGGTGGCCGAGGCCACCGATGGCGCGCGCCTGTTGCCGGGCCACGTCTATGTCGCCCCGGGCGGCGCGGCCCACCTGGAGGTCATCTCCTCCACCCATCCAGTCTGCCGGCTTCGGGAATCCGAGCCGGTGAATGGACACCGTCCGTCCGTGGACGTCCTGTTCGAGTCGATTGCGAAGCTGAACCGTCCCTCGGTCGGGGTCATCCTCACAGGGATGGGCCGCGACGGCGCCGTGGGCCTGGCGTCAATGCGCAAGGCCGGAGCCCGCACGCTTGGTCAGGACGAGTCCAGCTGCGTCGTCTATGGCATGCCCAAGGCCGCCTTCGAGATCGGAGCGGTGGAAAAGCAGGTCGGCCTGTCGCGCATGGGCCCGGCCATTCTCAATGTCTGCTCGGCCACGGCCGAGTCTCAAAGGAGCGTGTGATGCCTGCCGCGTCCGCCCTGAAAACCTTGATTGTCGACGACCAGCAGACCATGCGGTCGCTGATCCGCACCAGTCTGCACGCGCTTGGGATCACCCAGACGCGGGAAGCGCCCGATGGTGAGGAAGCCCTGCGCGCCATGCTGAGTCTGCCGGTGAACCTGGTGATCACCGACTTCAACATGCCCAAGCTGGACGGTTTGGGCCTGCTGCGCGCCATCCGCGCCCACGGCCCGACCTCGAAAGTGGCGGTGATCATGCTGACCGGCCGCGCCGATCGCGAGCTGGTTCAGCGGGCGGTTCAATTCGGCGTCAACAATTATCTGGTCAAACCGTTTACGACGCAGACCTTAAAAGAAAAAATCGAAGCGGTGTTTGGGCCCCTTTCATGATCGTTGAGAACGTCTCGAACCGTCCCGGAAAACGGGTCCATGTCGTCCAGGGGGAGCACCATGTGTCTTCCGACCCGGACGTCGTGATGACGACGATTCTCGGCTCTTGCGTCGCCGTCTGCCTGCGTGACACCGAGATCGGTATCGGCGGGATGAACCACTTCCTGCTGCCAGAGGGTAAGGCGGAAGGCCTGGACGAGGGCCGCCGCTACGGCGCCTTCGCCATGGAACTGCTGATCAACGAACTGCTTCGCAACGGCGGTCGCCGCGAGCGCATGGAAGCCAAGCTGTTCGGCGGCGCTCGCATGTTCGGCGGCCTCTCCGACGTGGGCGCGTCCAACGCCGCCTTCGCCGAGAAATTCCTGCGCGACGAGGGTATTCCAGTGGTGGGTGGCAGCCTCGGGGGCTTGAGCGCCCGGCGGGTGCAGTACTGGCCGACCAGTGGCCGCGCGCAACAACGCACTGTCACCGACACCAACGAGGTGGCGAGCCTGAAGGCTCCGCCGAAGCCCGTTCCGGTGGTCGAGGACGATGGGGATCTGGAGCTGTTCTGATGAGCCACGCCACCGCCCAGACCCCACAAGTCCTCGCCTCCCTGGCCGACGAGCTGGAACATGCCGGCGCGCTGTGCGACCGGCTGGAGATGCTGGTCACCCAGCTTGTCCGCGCCAGCCGCGGCGAGACCCTGGAGATCGCCCTGCACGAGGCCCAGACCGTCGATGTGCTGACCCAGCACCTGGCGGCTCTGGCCACCTTCACCCGCAAGCTCTCGACCCAGGCCCAGTCCGGCGGCGAGTATGACCTTTCCGACGCCATCGCTGGCGTGACCCTTGGCGACCTCGCCATGCGTCTGGCCCAGGTGACGCGCGAGGCCGAAGCCTTGTCCGCCGCCGAGTCCGGCGACCTCGACCTCTTCTAAGCCCCCAGAGCGAAACCCCCGCGCGCCATGGCCCTAGACCCCAACATCCGGATCAACCTCGATCGCTCGGTCGTGCTGCTTGTGGATGACAATCCGCAGGCGCTTGAGGCCCTGAGCGCGATGGTCCGCGGGTTTGGGGTGCGCAAACAGTTCAAGTGCGGCTCGGGCGCGGAGGCCATGCACTACGTGAAGAATCAGGAACTCGACCTGATCATCACCGACGCCCAGATGCCCGACATGGACGGCTACGATTTCATCCGCTGGCTGCGCCGCGACGCGCCCCCGGAGCTGATCTTCACGCCGGTCATCATGCTCACCGGCCACGCCCCGCGCAGCATGGTCGAGAAGAGTCGCGACTCCGGCGCCAACTTCATCCTCACCCGGCCGTTCACGCCTGAGATCCTGCTGCAGCGGATCTTCTGGGTCGCCCGGGACGAACGCCAGATGGTCAAGGCCGAGAAGTATGTGGGCCCCGACCGTCGCTTCAAGAATCTCGGCCCTCCCCTTGGGATCAAGGGCCGCCGTAAGGACGATCTGTCCACCCACGTCGGCGCCGCCACCGATCCCAACATGGATCAGAACGAAGTCGATATGCTTATGAAGCCTGCACGGGTGCAAATTTGAGCAAGACCGAGTTCATCAAGGTCCAGAACCGCCTGTCCCAGCAGGTGGCCAAGCCCGGCGGCATGACCGCCGACATCGCCACCCAGCGCGCACGCCGCGAACTGGCCGCCCAGGCCGGCGACGCCAAGAAGTCGCTGGGCGTCACCATCGGCCGCATGGAAGCCATGTGCGCCGAGAAGACCGCATCGGCCGACGACATCTATGTCGAGAGCGCCGTGGTGCTCGACATCGCCGGCATGTTCGATATGCGCACCCTGTGCGACGCCTCCTACAGCCTGTGCGAGCTGACCGACCGTCTGCGGACCAAGAACCGCCAGGACTGGGGTTCGGTGGGCGTGCATGTAAACGCCCTGCGCCTGATCTGGAGCAAGGACGACAAGGACGCCGAACAGCTGAAGTCAGTCGTCGACGGCCTCTGGGCCATCACCGACCGCCTGGACATGTCCTGAAGGCCAAGCTTTCGCTCTCCTTTCAGGGCCGGAGGCGGACGCGATAGGGCTGGCGCCTGCCCTGGAGGCGTCCTGGCGGACCGGCGCACAATCCCGACGCAGGGGCTTGCCCGGCGGGGCCGGCTCAGGCTGACTGCCGGCAAGCTTCGCCGGAGTCCCGATGCGCCGTCTCCTCATCCTGGCCGTCACGTTGCTGGCCTGCGCAGCGCCCCTGGCCGCGGGCGCGGCGCCCATCTCCATCAAGGTGGTGGTTCTGACCACCTTCGAGTCCGGCGCCGACACCGGTGACCGGCCCGGCGAGTTCCAGTTCTGGGCCGAACGCCTGCCCCTCACCCACACCCTGACCGTGCCGGGCATCGAGCGCCCGGTCAGATATTCCGATGACGGAGTATTGGGCGTCGTCACCGGTATGCGAGGCCGGGCGCGGGAAAGTGTGGCGGCCCTGGCCCTGGATCCACAGCTCGACCTGACCCAGGCCTACTGGATCGTCGCCGGCATCGCCGGGGTAGACCCGCGCGTCGGCTCCATCGGCAGCGCGGCCTGGGCCAGCTATGTCGTCGACGCCGACCCGATCTTCGAGATCGACGACCGGGAGGCGCCCGCCGACTGGCCCTATGGCCTCTATTCCCTAGGAGCCGCAAGGCCGGGGATCAAGGGTTCGGCGGCGGGGTCGAGCGACATGGTCTGGAAGCTCGACCCGCAGCTCACCAACTGGGCTTTCGCGATGACCCGGGACATCGCCCTGCCCGACACCGCCGTCCTGCAGAAGGATCGCGCCGGCTATCCCGAAGAGCTCACAGCTCAGCGGCCGCCCTTTGTCTTCCTCGGCGACGCCCTGGGCGCCACCCGCTTTTGGCACGGCCAGCGGCGCACCCAGTGGGCGCGGGACTGGGTGAAGCTGTGGACCGACGGGCAAGGGGTCTTCGCCATGACCGACTGCGAGGATCAGGGTGTGCTCGACGTGCTCAGTCTCTATGGCCGGCTTGGCCGGGTCGACGTCCGCCGGGTGCTCGTCCTTCGCACCGCCAGCAACTATTCCTACGAGCCGCTCGGCCAGAGCCAGGCGGTGCGGTTCGCCGAGGGCGGCGCCCTGGCCGGGTTCGAGGCCGCCTACCGGGTCGGTGCGCCGGTGGTGAAGGCCCTGGTGGCCGGTTGGGACCGCTACGCCACGACCCTGCCGGGGGAGGCCAAACCATGACGCGCCTGGATCGTTTCTTCCAGTTGACCGCACGCGGAACATCGGTGCGGACCGAGGTCCTGGCGGGGGTCACCACCTTCCTGACCATGGCCTATATCGTGGTGGTGAACCCCTCGATCCTGGGACAGGCCGGCATGCCGGTGGCCGCCGTCGCCGCGGCCACTTGCCTGGCGGCGGGGGTAGGCTGCATCCTGATGGGCCTGGCGGCCAACTATCCCATCGCGCTCGCCCCCGGCATGGGGCTGAACGCCTATTTCGCCTTCACCGTGGTGCAGACGATGGGCATCCCCTGGCAAACCGCCCTGGGCTTGGTCTTCCTCTCCGGCTGCCTGTTCCTGATCCTGACGGTCGCGGGCGTGCGGCAGTTGATCGTGACCGCCATCCCCCGCGCCCTGTTCTCGGCCATCGCCGCGGGCATCGGCCTGTTCATCGCCTTCATCGGCCTGAAGGGCGCCGGCATCGTCACCGCCAACCCGGGCACCACGGTGGGCCTGGGCGACCTGCACAATCCCACCGCCCTGCTGGCCCTCCTGGGCTTGGCCATCATCGGGGTGCTGGAGGTGCTGAAGGTTCGCGGCGGCATCCTGATCGGCATCCTGCTGACCTCGGCAGTCGGCTGGCTGCTGCACCTGGTCCACTGGACGCCGGCCCCCTACAGCGTCGCGGAAATGACCGCCACGGCCTTCCAGCTGGACATCCCAGCCGCGCTCGGGATCGGCGGCAAGGGGTTTGGCCTGGCCCTGCTGGAGATCCTGTTCGTCTTTCTGTTCGTCGATCTGTTCGACAATGTCGGCACCCTGGTGGCGGTGACCAAGAAGGCCGGGCTGGTGGCGGCGGACGGGTCCATTCCGCGCCTCAACCGCATTCTGTTCGCCGACGCCACGGCCACCGTGGTGGGGTCGCTGGCGGGGACATCGACGGTGGTAAGCTATATCGAGAGCGCCTCGGGGGTCTCGGCGGGCGGCCGCACGGGGCTGACGGCCATCGTCACGGGCCTGCTGTTCCTGGCCACCCTGCTCGTCGCTCCCTGGGCCCAGGTGATCCCGGCGGCGGCCACGGCCCCGGCCCTGATCCTGGTGGGGGCGATGATGATGGCGCCGCTGTCAGAGATCGCCTGGGATGATCCGGTGATCGCCATCCCGGCCTTCCTGACCCTGATCACCATTCCCCTGACCTTCTCCATCGCCAACGGCCTGGCGTTCGGGGTGGTAGCCTATGCGGTGCTGAAGTTGGCGGCCCGGCGGTTCGAGACGGCTGACTGGCTGCTCTTCGCCCTAGCCGCCCTGTTCGTCGCCCGCTTCATCTATATGGCGACAGCCTAGGCCCGGAGACCTTTGGGCGGCCGCAGCGTTCGGCTATAGTGAATCCGGACGGGTGGGACGGAGATGGCCATGATCGCGCTACTGCTCGCCCTCGCGGGGGCCGCGCCTCCGGAAGGCGAGCACGCGACACTGCAGTCCTGCGAGATGACCCCCAGCGGCTGGGTCTGCACCTACACCATTCCCGCCGTCACTCTGCTGGGCACGGCCAACGCGCCGCCGCCCCAGGTCGTCCTGACTCCGAGGCCCCCGCCCCCGACCACCGCCGCCGCGCCTGCCCAGCCGGACAAGATCGAGGCCGCCCGCCAGGCGCGGCTCATCGCCAACTGCGCCGATGCGGGCTGGATGTCCTTCTGCCTGCCCAAGGATCGCCGCGAAGCTCGCCGGCTGAAGGCTGCGGCCACGGCCAGCGCCGCCCTGCGGACCCAGGTCACCCATCTGCTGAGCGAAAACAAATGCCCTGAGGCGGTGAAGACCGCCCTGGTGGCGGGCGACATGACCCTGGCGCGCGAAGCCCGGGCGTTCTGCACACCCTGACATGACTATAGGCCGGGCTCTCGCCCGACCTAGGTCACGTTCGAAGGCGGGTCTGTCTAGAGCCTGATGGCTTCTCTCGAAGCCTGAATCAGGCTCTAAACTCTTGAATCGAGAGCACGATTCAACGATCAGACGATTCCGTCTGATCGCATCTTGCTCTAGTGGCGCGGACCGCCGCCCGGGGGCAGGGGCGCGCAGGTCGTGCCGTCCTCGCAACCCGAATAGTGGATTTGCGGCGGCTCCACCGTCACGTCCGACGGGCGGACATAGACCTGAGGCCGGTGCAGGTAGATCTGCGGCGCGGCGATGCGCACGGGCGGCGCATCGACATAGACCGGCGGACCTTCGACATCGATGCGGCCCGAAGCGATATAGACCGGGCGGCCATAGACGCGGACGCCGGGGCTCTGGACATGGATGTCGGCCCACGGCCCGGACGGGCGATAGAAGACGGCTTCCTTGTCGCAGAGGCACCCGTCCTCGGGACGATGATAGGCCTCGGTCGGGCAGTCGCGGACCATCTGCGGCCGGTCATAGCCGTAGCGGTCCTGCGCGCCGGCGCTGCCGGCGGACATCAGGAGCGCCGCTCCCGCGATCAGTACATACTTCATGAAAACCCCCACCAGATCGAAACGAGCCGCGCCCTTGGCGCCGCCTGGAAACCCAGGGCCGGCAGAGGGCGTAGCTTCACCCTAAAGGCCCCGTTAACCATCTTACAAGGCAATGCACCTCTGGGTGACCGAGTTCCAGAGACCCCGCACATCTGGGTAGAGAATTTACATTTCAGACTGCTCGGTGCGCCTCAGATAGGCCTCCGCGATCACCTTGAGGCGTTCGGCCCCGAAGCTGTCGTCGTGACCGCCGTGGACGACCTCTACGGGCAGGCGCAGCAGGCGCTCCATGGTGTTGCGATAGGCCGGGATGTCGGCCCCCGCGATCTCGTCCAGCAACGGCCCGTCATAGATGGCGTCGCCGGAGAACAGCGTGCCCGTAGCGGCCTCCCACAGACCGATACTGCCGGGAGAATGGCCCGGCAGGTGCAGCACCTCGAAGGCGCGGTCGCCCAGGTCCACCACGTCGCCCTCTGCCAGGATCCGGGTCGGCTCGCAGCCTTTCAGCACGTGGGCGGCGGGGCGGTAGCCGGCGCGTGGCACGGCGGTGAGCAGGCCGCCCGCGATGTCGTAGCCGGCCTTGGCAAGGCGGGCCTGGGATTCGGCGCTGAAGTCGGCGAGATCGAGAGAGTAGGAGTCGCGGCCCTGTGCCAGGGCGTCGGCCTCTGCGCCGTGGCAGAGGCGGCACTCGAACTCGTGCAAACCGCCGACGTGGTCGCCGTGGGCGTGAGTGGCGACGGCCAGCAGAGTTGTCTCAAAGAGGTCGGCGCCCGCCTCCCGCAGGCTGGTGATGCCCATGCCGGTGTCCACCAGCAGGTCGGCGTCCCGGCCCCGCAGCCGCCAGATATTGCAGCGGAGCAGTGGGTGGACGTGGGGCTCCCGGATCAGGGTCAGGTCGGCGCCGACGTCACGGCGCTCGAACCAGCGCTCGGCGATGGGCAGGCTCATCAGGCGTCTCCAACCAGACCGGCGTCCGCCAGCACGCGGCGCATCGGCGCCAAGCCTTCGCCATAGCGCCGCCAGCGGCCGACGGAAGACGAATAGAGCGGCTGGCGCACCTGGACCGAGCTGGCGGTCGCCACCGGAGCGGTGTTCTCGTGGAAGGACAGGCAGCGCGCGTCCCAGGTCAGGCCGCAGAAGGCCAACAAGCGCCGGGTCTGCGCCTCCTGGTCGGTGACCATGTCCTCGTAGCCGACCTCCATGAACCGGTCGGCGGGCAGGACCGCGCGCCAGCGGGCGACAAGGCGGTCGAAGCCGACATAGTAACGAGCCACGTCCTCCAGATCGAAGGCGTAGTTGTAATAGGAGAAGGTGGTGGCGAAGAGCTGCCGGAAGTTCGACAGGCAGACATCCATCGGATCGCGGCGCAGGCAGACGATCCGCGCATTGGGCAGGGCCCGGTGGATCAGGCCCGCATAGAGGATGTTGAGCGGCATCTTGTCGGTGAAGCGCGGCGTGACCCCGGTCAGCGGCCGGGTGCTGGCCACATAGTCTGCGCCCAGGCGGGTCAGGTCGACAGCTTCGGCGGCGGCGAAGGTCTCTACATCCATCACCAGGTTCGACGGCGTGCCCGCCGCCCGCTTCAGCAGCAGGGCGAAGTTGCTGAGTTCGCCGGCCGAGGTGACGTCCGGGTGGCTGGAAAGGATGCGGTCGATCAGGGTGGTCCCGCTGCGGGGCAGGCCCACCACGAAGATCGGCTCGGCCGACGGGTCGCCGTCCGGCACGGTCCCGGCCGGGAAGCTCGCCGCCGCCGCGGCGAACAGGGCGGCGTCTTGGTCGGGCGCGTACCCGATCACCTTGCGCTTGGCGGCCTTGGCCCGAAGCAGCCAGTCGAGCGAGGCGGGATGGTCACCGAGGTCCTCGTGCGTCTTGGCGAGCGCATGTCCCAGGTGCAGAGCGCAGTCGGGATCGGGAGAGGCCGGATCAAGCAGGGCCTCGATCTCGCGCGCGAAATTGTGTTCCGGCGTCTGGCGGGCCAGTTGCACCCGCGACGACCAGGCGCGGTAGAGCCCCGGATCAATGGCCAGAGCCTGTTCATAGGCCGCCTCGGAGGCCTCGAAGTCCCCGGCGAACTGGCGCGACGCGGCCAGATTATAGAGGAAGCTGGCATTGTCCGGCATCGCGGCGACCGCGGCCTCGAAGAAGGGCAGGGCCCGGACGTGGTCGCCGGCCCGGGTGAAGACCACGCCGATGGTGTCCAGGGTCAGGGCGTCGGTGGGCGCCAGGTCGACGGCCCGCTCCGCCGCCGCCAGGGCGTCCGGGCGCCGGTTCAGGGCGATCAGGGTGCGGGCCAGATAGGCGTGGTGACGGGCCGCGTCCGGCCCCAGATCCACGGCCTTGGCGAACAGCTCGGCGGCGCGGACCGGGTTGTCGTGATCGGCCGCGATCACCCCCAGAAGGAACCAGGCGCGACCGTCCGCGGCGTGCTCGCGTAGCGCCTCAAGACACAATTTGTGGGCCTGCTCATAGGCGCCTTGAGCCATCAGCCCCTCGGCGCGATTCAACAAACCGGGCGTTTCAGCCACGTTGCACGCCCTCTTTCCATGCGACGAGCGCATACGTTTTGGCCAGAATGGGCATAACGGCGCTGCACCGCACCATTGCACTTGAGGTGCACGCCGCCGTCAACCGAGCCTCTCCTCAATCTGTAGATGGAGGGGAATATGTTCCTACGATCGATATCGCGAAAAGCGCTTCTCAGTTCGATTAGCGCCCTTGCCCTGCCTCTGGTCGCCATTGCGGCGCCCCAGCTCGCCTTCGCCGCCGACGCCGCCGATGGGCCGAGCGTCTCAGAACTGATCGTCACCGCGACCCGTCGCGACACCACGATCCAGGACACGCCGGTGAACATCGCCGCGGTCGGGGCCGAGGAGATCAAGCAGCAGGGCTTCGACAACCTGGCCGAGGTCACCCGCTTCGTGCCCGGCATCTTTGTGGTCGACGGCGGCGCCCGCCAGGGCAACACCATCATCGTGCGCGGCCTGAACGCCACGGCGCTCGGTTCCAACGACGGCAACAATGACGGCGGCGGCACGGTCGCCACCTATCTCGGCGACATCCCGTTGTTCGTGGACCTGAAGCTGAACGACATCGAGCGGGTCGAATTCCTGCTGGGTCCGCAGGGCACCCTCTACGGCGCCGGCACCCTGGGCGGCGCGATCCGCTATATCCCCACCCGGCCGCACCTGGGCTCGTGGGACGGCGCCGTCCGCGGCGACGCCTATGGCTACACCCACGGCTCCAACCCCAGCACCGACTTCGGCTTCACGGTGAACGCGCCTGTCGGCGACACCTTCGCCGTGCGCTTCAATATCGACTACCTCAATGACCAGGGCTTCATCGACCAGCCCTTCCTGGTGAACGAGGTCGGCGTCTCCGATCCCGATCCCGACTTCAAGAACCCCACGGCGGTCCGCGCGAACCTGCACCGCAAGACAGACGTCAATACCGAGGAGACCCTGTCGGGCCGGCTCGGCTTCCGCTGGAAGCCCACCGACGCCGTCGACCTGAACCTCACCTATTACTACCAGAACGCCAAGGTCGGCGGCCGCCAGATCAGCGGCAGCGGCGTTACCAGCTTCCCGGTCAAGGTGGACAAGTGGCAGTCCCTGACCCGGGTGCCCGAACCCAACGAACTCACCAACCAGCTGCTGGCCCTGGAAGCCAGCTTCGACCTGGGCTTCGCCGAACTGACCTCGGCCACCGGCGCCTCGAAGTACAAGGCCCTGGGCCACCGCGACCAGACCGACCTGCTGATCGGCCTGGAATACAGCTACGAGGCCTTCCCCAGCTTCACCGCCTTCACCCAGGAGGACCGCGAGGACAAGGGCTTCACCCAGGAGTTGCGCCTGGTCTCCAAGGGCGACTCCGCCCTCAGCTGGATCGTCGGCGCCTTCTACAACAAGAAGGACATCGACTCGTCGTCCAAGGAGTTCACTCCCCATTACGACGCCTACCTGAAGTCGGTGTTCGCCAAAGGCCCGCTGCGTCCCGACTCGGTGGAGTACTACAGCGTCACCAAGAGCAAGCTGACGGAGTCCGCGGGCTTCGGTGAACTCAGCTACCAGATCACGCCCGCCTGGCAGATCACCGGCGGCGCCCGCTACTACACCTATGACCTGGCGGTTCAGAGTGGCACCGACCTGCCGCTATACAACACCACCGTTGGCGGTCGCACCCCGGTCGACGCCCTGGTGGTCGCCTATTCCACCGTCGGCCAGAAGGACAAGGGCTGGCTCTACAAGTTCAACACCTCGTACAAGTTCAGCGACGACGTGATGACCTACCTGACCATCAGCGAGGGTTACAGGATCGGCAGTGACAACGGTGTCACCGCCTGCCCCGTCCCGCTGCCGACCAACAAGCAGATCGTCTGCGCCCTGCCCAACGAGATGGCCTACCAGCCCGACAAGACGGTCAACTATGAACTCGGCGTCCACAGCCAGTGGTTCGATAAGCGTCTGACCCTGAATGCGGCCCTTTACTACATCCAGTGGAAGAGCCCGCAGGTGGACAGCGCCACGGCCAATGGTCTGCAGCCGATCACCATCAACGGCGGCGACGCAGAATCGAAGGGGGTGGAGGTCAACTTCGCCGCCGACCTGTTCCAGGGCTTCAGCCTGCGCGGCAGCTACATGCACAATCAGACGGAGTTCGTGGCGGCGACCCCGAACCTGATCCCCTTCATCAATCCGCCGGGCTTCCAGAGTACTCTGAAGTACGCCGCCGGCGCGCCGGGTGACCGACTGCCGGGCTCGCCCCAGGACCAGGGCAGCATCTATGCCCGCTATGAGGTTCCGATGTTCGACGGCACGGTGGCCTTCGGCTACGGCGTCACCGCGGCGGGCGACGTCCTGACCCGGGCCGGGAACAAGGGCGGCGGGGTCACGCTGCCGGCCTACGCCGTGCACAACATGCAGGTCGAGTACGTGGCCGACATGTGGAAGGCGACGCTCTACGCTGACAACCTGTTCGACACCTTCGTGCGGACCGGGGTGCGCAACACGCCCGCCTACAATCAGATCGTCACCGACGACACCGGCGCCAATGTCTATCAGCGAGGGTTCTTCTACTCCGTCCTGCCGCCCCGTCGGGTCGGCATCCGCTTCGAGCGGAGCTTCTAGAGGCTCCCCCTTACCGGCGCCCTACCGCCCCGACTCAGGCCGATGGCCTGGGTCGGGGTTTTTGCTTGTGACGCTTGAAAATCCTGGACGTCTCGGCGGCGCCCACTGAGTACGACCTGAGCAAAACGTGTTACTTTCGCGGTTCGTGCAGTCTTCTCGTTACAAGCCGCGCGTGGTAGATCAGGGTCTGCTGGACAGTGTGCCAGGAGCCCGTGATGAGCCCGCCGACGACCGCCGCGATCCGTGAGCCGCAAGCCGAACCGGCCACCGCCGAGATGGGCGCCAAGCTGCTGGCCTTCTCCTCCATTCCCGTGATCGACATCTCGGCCCTGCGCGGGACCGACCGCGCGGCCCTGGAGGCCACCGCCGCCGAGATCGGCCGGGCCTGCGAGACGGTGGGCTTCTTCTACATCAAGAACCACGGCATCCCCGAGGCGATGATCGAGCGCACCTACGAGCTCTCGCGCCAGTTCCACTTTTCGCCCAAGGACCTGAAGCAGCAGGTCCACATCTCCAACTCGCCCGGCACCCGCGGCTGGATCCCGGACGGCGACAAGGACGAGGACGGCGACCCGGAGCTCTACCGTCTGGTGGAGCCCAATCCCGACCACGACTACCTGACCAAGCCGCGCCTTCATGCCGCCTTCGACGTCTCCATCGAACTGCCGGAGACCGACCCGGACTTCCTGGCCGGCAACCTGATGCTGGTGCCCAACCAGTGGCCCGACTTCATCCCTGGTTTCCGCGAAGAGGTGATGGCCTATTACGACGCGGTGACGCAGGTGGGCGACAGCCTGTTCCACGCCTTCACCGTGGCGCTGGGCCTGCCCGAGGACTTCTTCGCCAAGCTCACCAAGAAGCCGCCGTCGCAGCTGCGCCTGCTGCACTATCCGCCCAACGACCGGCCGATGGACAACGACAACCTGGGCATCGGCGCCCACTCTGACTTCGAGTGCTTCACCATCCTGCACCAGGGCGGGCCCGGCCTGCAGGTGATGAACGCCGCCGACGAGTGGGTCGCCGCGCCGCCGATCCCCGGCACCTTCATCGTCAATGTCGGAGATCTGATCGAGGGCTGGACCAATGGGCGCTTCAAGGCCACCCAGCACCGGGTGGTGAACACCGGCAAGGAACGCTTCTCCATGCCGCTGTTCTTCGCCGTGGATTATCACACGGTGATCGAGCCCCTGCCGCAGTTCGTCTCCGACGAGGCTCCGGCCAAGTACAACCGCATCGTGGCGGGCGATCACCTTGCGGGCTTCAGCGTCAACGGCGCCAAGCACCTGCGCAAGAAGATCTGCCTGGGCGAACTCACGATCGACTTCCCGATCCACAAGGAGAACCCGTTCAAGCGCAAGGCCGTGAACGAGTTCCCAAGCGCCCCCAAGGTCGAGGCCGCCCGCTAAAAGCCCCGCGACAACGCCGGGCATGAAAGGCATCGTCCCCAGACGTCAGCGTCCGGGGAGAGACCGACCTTGAAGACCATCGCCACCCTCGCCGCGGCTTTGCTGCTGTCGGCCGGCTCGGCCCAGGCCGCGAGCTATGTGCTCGAGCCGGACGGCGTCTGGTCGGCGGGTGACGCCACGCCGCACAAGGGCTGGGCGGTGGTGGTCGACGGCGAGAAAATTGTCGCCGTGGGACCCGCCGCGACCATCTCACGGCCCGCCGCCGCCGAGGTGGTGAAGCTGCCGGGCGCGACCCTGATCCCTGGCCTGATCGAGCTGCACTCCCACCTGCTGCTGCACGCCTACAATGAGACCCTGTGGGACGATCAGGTGCTGAAGGAGGCGCCGGCCTATCGCACCCTGCGGGCCGGGCGTGACGCAACCACCACCCTGATGGCCGGCTTCACCACCCTGCGCGAACTGGGCACGGAGGGCGCGGGCGACGCCGACGCCTCCCTCAAGAAAGCCATCAACGATGGGGTCATCGTCGGGCCCCGCCTGTTCGTCACCACCCGCGCCATCGTCGCCACCGGGACCTACGGGCCCCGCAAGGGCTTCCGCAACGACATGGATTTGCCGCAGGGCGCCCAGGAGGCCAGCGGCGAGGCTGAGATCCTGACCGCCGTGCGCGAGCAGTCGGCGGCGGGCGCCGATTGGATCAAGGTCTATGCCGATTACCGCACCGGTCCCGACGGCTCCACGCGCCCGACCTTCAGCCAGCACGAGCTGGATATCCTGGTCGAGGCCTCCCACAGCTCGGGCCGCCCCGTCGCGGCCCACGCCTCCAGCGAGGAGGGCATGCGCCGCGCGACCCTGGCCGGGGTCGACACCATCGAGCATGGCTATGGCGGGACCGAAGCCACCTTCAAGCTGATGAAGGCCAAGGGTGTGGCCTATGTGCCGACCCTGACGGCGAGCGAATCCACCTCCACCTATTTCGGCGGCTATGTCGCCGGCAAGACTCCGCCGACGCCCGCCATGCAGGCCGCCGAGCGCGCCTTCCGCCTGGCTCGGCAAGTCGGCGTCACCATCGGCTCGGGTAGCGATGTGGGCGTCTTCCCGCACGGCCAGAACGCCCGCGAACTGGTCTGGATGGTCAAGCTGGGCATGACGCCCGTCGAGGCGCTGACGGCCGCCACCGCGGTCAATGCGAAGGTGCTGGGACAAGGCGACAGGCTGGGCGCGGTCCAGGCCGGCTATCTCGCCGACCTCGTGGCGGTGTCCGGCGATCCGACCACGGACATCGCGGCCACCAAGGCGGTCACCTTCGTCATGAAGGGCGGGACGATCTACCGGCGCTGAGGCGCGAGCACCTTCGCCTTCTCGCGAAGGGCGGCGGCCTGCGCGGTCTTTCCCTGGGCGTCCAGGGCCCGCGCCCAGATCTGCAGGGCGTCGGGCCAGCGCGGCGCCGCCTTGGCCGCCGCCTCGGCCTTCTCCGCTGCGGCGGCGGCATTCCCGCGGCGCAGCAGCATGTCGGCCCAGTCGGCATTGGCGAAGGGCGAGGAAGGCGCCAGCCTGACCGCCCAGGCGAAGCGGGCGGCCGCCCGATCCGGATTGCCCGCTAGGTCCGCGATCCGCCCCGACATTCGCACGCAGAGGACACAGGTGTTCGACGTCTGCCGGATCATCGCCTCCGCGCCTTCGATGTTTCCCGACCGCGCCATGGCGTAGGCCAGCCAGGGGCGCAGATAGACCCTCGCCTTGATCCGGCCCATGCCGCCGGCGCCCTCCGCGGCGTCCACCGCGGCGTCCAGGTCTCGCTGGGCGGCAGGCCAGTTGGAGGTCGCCTCGGCCAGCATCACGCCGGGCAGGCGCGGGGTCCAGAGATAGGGCTGGACCACAATCCAGGCGTCGGTCGCCTCGGGCAGCCCCGCCAGGACCGCCCTGGCGCCAGCGACGTCCCGGGCGCCTGCCAGGTCAGCGGCTCGCAGATAGGGCGCCTCTCCACCGACGATCGTGAGACCCTCAGACAACTCCTCGAGGGACTGGGCATGTCGGGCCGCCCCGGCATAGTCGCCCAGGTCGGCGGCGATGTTCTCCTGCAAAGAGGCCCGCATGGCGGCGGCGACGGCGGGGTCCACCGACCGAGGCCTTCCCTGCAGGGCCGCCAGGGCCTTGCGGTTGTCCCTCAGGAAGGCCTCGGTGTCGCCCCGCGCGTAGTCCGCCGCGGCGAGGTTCATCCAGGCCGCGGGCAGGGTCGGGTCCAGCTTCACCGCCTTGCGTCCCGCGGCCGTCGCGGCATTCTCATCGCCGACCAGCAGGTAGGTGTAGGCGAGCCCGGCCTCGGCCCAAGCCCGCTCGCTGGCGGCGCCGGTCGCGGCCATGCGCCTGAAAAGGGCGATGGCGGCGTCGTAGCGTCCGGTGTTCCTCAGGTGGTTCGCGTACCGGTACGGCTGAGTCTGGCCATAGAGACCCTCGGCAGCCTGACCGATCAGGGCCTCGATCTGATCCTCCGGACCGGTCACGCTGACCGCGGCCCGCGATCCGGCGCGGGCCGCCACGGTCACCTTGCCGGGGGCCGGCCGATAAACCTGGCCCGTGATGTGGGTGCGATCGCCCAGGGTGTCGCGGAGGGCGGCGTCGAGCTGATTGACGGAGACGCCGCTGCCACCGATCTGCAGCGACAGGTCGCGGCCCCAGTTGGTGGCGTAACTGTCTGGAGCCCGGAATGAGACGGTGGCCTCCTGCAGCAGGATCAGCTTGTCCAGCACCCGGGCCGCCACCGCCCGTCCGCCGAGCCCCTGGGCCGAGAGGTCGGCGGGCGCGGTAAACTCCTCCACCACCAGACCCCGGTCGTGGGCCGCCGACCACAGCCACGCCGCGGCGACGATCGCCGCGACCGCGGCCGCGAGCGCGATTAGAATCCGGGTCGCCAGCAGGAAGCGGTCATTGAGGATCTGCAGGCCGATCTGCCGGAGCTGCGCCCGGGTGAGCTGGGCCTGGACCTCGAGCAGGGCGCCGGCGGCGGCGTCGGTCTCGCCAGCCGCGTCCATGGCGAGATCGACGGTGTTGATGCTCTCGTGGTTCACGCGCGGCCCCCGGGACTGGGGCCATTCATAAACCGGGGGTCGGCGATCTGTCTCGCCTCGGCTTGCCGACGTCTAGCCCGGGATCTGGGCCACCACCTTGGTGGTGAGGTAGGCGTCGATGCCCTCCATCCCGCCTTCGCGGCCATAGCCGCTTTCCTTGATGCCGCCGAAGGGCGCCTCGGCGCCGCCGACCGCGAAGGTGTTGATCCCCACCATGCCGCTCTCGAACCGGCGGGCCACGAACGCGGCGTCCTCCTGGCTGCGGGTGAAGGCGTAGGCGGCCAGGCCGAAGGGCGTGGAATTGGCGCGCACCATGGCCTCCTCCCGGTCGGTGAAGGGCGACAGCACCGCAATGGGGCCGAAGGGCTCGTCCTGCAGCATCCGCGCGGTCTCCGGCACGTCGGTCAGCACGGTGGGCCGGTAGAAGTAGCCAGTATTGCCAATCCGCTCGCCGCCGGTGCGCAGGGTCGCGCCCTTGGCCAGCGCGTCGGCGACCATGGCCTCCACCGAGGCCAGGCGGCGGTCGTTGGCCAGCGGCCCCATCTCGGTGGCCGGGTCCAGACCGTCCCCCACCACCAACGCCTTGGCCCCCTCCACGAAGGCCTCGACGAAGGGTTCGTAGATCGACTGGGCGATCATGAAGCGGGTTGGCGAGACACAGACCTGGCCGGCGTTGCGGAACTTGCCCATCACCATGGTCTTCGCAGCGGCTACCGGGTCGACATCGCCGAACACCAGCACCGGAGCATGGCCGCCGAGCTCCATGGTGCAGGGCTTCATCTGGGCCGCGGCCAGCCCCGCCAGATGCTTGCCCACCGGGACCGAGCCGGTGAAGGACACCTTGCGGATGATCGGCGAGGCGATCAGGTGCTCGGAGATCTCTGGCGGGCGGCCAAACACCAGGGTGAAGACGCCGGGCGGCAGGCCAGCGTCCACCAGGGCCTGGGCCAGGCCGACGCAGCCACTGGGGGCGTCCTCAGGACCCTTGAGGATAATCGAGCAGCCAGCGGCGATGGCGCTGCCGATCTTGGCGGCGGCCTGGGAGGCGGGGAAGTTCCAGGGGGTGAAGGCCGCCACCGGCCCCACCGGAAAGCGGCCCGTGGTCCACATCAGGCCCGGGGTGTTGGAGGGGATCACCCGGCCATAGGTGCGGCGGCCCTCCTCGGCGGCCCAGTCGAAGGCGCGCGCGCAGCCCTCGATCTCCATGCGAGCCTGGGCGAAGGGCTTACCCTGTTCGCGGGTGAGCGCCGTGGCCAGAGCATCGGCCCGTTCAAGGATCAGGGCCGCGGCGCCCCGCAACACCTGGGCGCGGGCCAGGGGGCCGACATCGCGCCACATGAGGAACGCCGCCTGGGCGCTGGCCAGGGCGTCGTCGAGGTCGGCGCTGGTGGCCACCGCGAACCGGCCCAGCACGCTCTCGTCCACCGGATTGAGGATCGGCAGCCACTCCCCGCCCCCGCCGGCGCGCCAGACATTGTCGATCAAGAGCGGGCGGTCGGCGGCGTCGATTTCGGTGTCGAAGGGCATGGGTCGGGCCTCACGTGAACAGAACTCGCGCCCATCATTCCGCGCTTCCAGCCGCCGCGCCGCTATGGCCTGCTGGTCGAACGGGAGTCTCTGGCGCGGCGCCTGCTCAGTAGTACGAACTGCTCGAAACGTAGTCGCCGGGCGCCCCTTCCTTGCACGGGTTCAGGGCAATCGGGGCGGCGGCCCATGGCCACGTCCGGCAGGCTTTGCCAGCCCTCCCACGCGGATCGACTGTCACGAGGTACCGATGGAGCGTGGCTATGGACGCAGACGAAGACGGCCGACGACAGGGCCTGCTGAACCGACGAGGCCTGCTTCTGGGGGCCGCGGGGCTGACGCTTGCGGCCTGCGCCCCCAAGGCCTCCGGCGGCGGCGCCAACGCCCTGAAGGTGTCCAGCTACGGTGGCAACTTCGAGGAGGCGATGTCGAAATACGTCTACCCCGTCTTCGAGAAGGCCAGCGGCATCAAGGTGGAGTCGATCCCCCAGCCGGCCGGCCTCCAATTCCTGCTCCAGCTCATCGAGGCCAACAAGGCCGGCATCGCCCCGATGGACCTCTGCATCTCCACGGCCGTGGACATCAACCGCGGCCGCAACGCCGGCCTCTGGCGGATTCGCGATCCCAAGCCCCTGACCAACCTCGGCAACCTGCCGCCGCAGTACGTCTCCACCGGTCCCCAGGGGATCGACGGGGTGGGCGCGCTCGGCTGGTTCCTGGCGCTCGTCACCAATCCCGACCAGATCAAGACCGCCCCCACGAGCTGGACGACGCTGTGGGACCCGGCCTACCGCGACGCCTGGGGCCTAGCCGGCGCCGGCACCAGCCCGCTGTTCGACATCGCCGCGGCGACCTATTTCGGCGGCGGGGACATCCTCAACACCGAGGCCGGGATCATGCAGGTGATCAACAAGATCGCCGAGCTGAAGCCCAACACCAAGCTGTGGTGGGACTCCGAAGGCACCATGCAGACCGCGCTGGAGAACGGCGAGGTGAAGGGCGGTGTCTATTTCGCCGACGTCGCGGCCACGCTGAAGGCCAGCGGCACCCCACTGACGATCACCTTCCCCAAGGAGGGCGCCGTCATCGACTTCGGCTGCTGGTGCCAGCCCATGGCCTCCAAAAAGGTCGCCCAGGCCGACGCCTTCATCAACTTCATGTGCACCCCGGAGGCCCAGCAGCTGATCGCGCGCAAGGTCAATGCGCCGCCGCTGATCAAGCGCGAGCTGATGAACCTCACGCCGGCGGAGTTCAACAAGGTCTCCAGCGACATCCCGCCCATCAACATCAACACCAAGGCCCGCGCCGAGCACCTCGATTTCATGTCGACCCAATTCAACAAGATGATCTCGAGCTGAGGAGCGGCCGTCATGTTCGGACTTGAGATCAGTAGGGTCACCAAGACCTTCGGCGCCCACACAGCGGTCGACGACGTGTCGATGTCGATCCCCCAGGGGGAGTTCGTCTGTTTCCTTGGCCCCTCGGGCTGCGGCAAGACCACCCTGATGCGGATGATCGCCGGGCTGGAGTCGCCGGGTGAAGGGGCCATTAGCCTCAACGGCCGCGACATCACCCGGCAGCCGGCCAATGTCCGCAAGTTCGGGATGGTCTTCCAGTCCCTGGCCCTGTTCCCTCACCTGTCGGTGGGCGAGAACGTCGCCTTCAGCCTGCGCCTGCAAGGCCGCGACGCCCGCCAGCGCAAGGCCCGCGTCGACGAACTTCTCACCCTGGTGCGCCTGCCCGGCATGGAGAATCGGGCGGTGAGTCAGCTCTCCGGCGGTCAGCGCCAGCGCGTCGCCATCGCCCGGGCGCTCGCCCAGGAGCCGCCAATCTTCCTGCTGGACGAGCCCTTCTCGGCCCTGGACGCCAAGCTGCGGGAGGAGATGCAGATCGAGCTGCGGCTGCTGCAGAAGCGCCTGCAGATCACCACCATCCTGGTGACCCACGACCAACGCGAGGCCATGTCCATGGCCGACTCCATCGCCGTCATGGGCGACGGCAAGATCCAGCAATACGGCAGCCCGCTGTCGATCTATCGCGCGCCCTCCAACAGGTTCGTGGCCAACTTCATCGGGCTGTCCAACCTGCTGCCGGTGGAGGTGCTGGACCACGAGACGGTCCGTTTCGGCGCCAATATCCTCAAGGTCGCCCCCATGATCCAGCCGGCGGTGGCCAGCCAGGCGACCCTGTCGATCCGTCCCGAGGACATCCAGCTCACCGCCGCCAATGGCGAGGGCGGCAACACCGTTTCAGGCCGCATCACCTTCATCCGTGACATGGGCTCCAGCGTGGAGGTCCATCTCGACTGCGACGGCCGCGATGTGTTGAGCGTCGTCCAGCCCCGCGACTGGATGGGCGCCGGGACCGGCGACATCGCCCACCTGCGCCTGCCGCAGAACCAGTGCCGCGTGCTGGCCGCATGACCGACCTTGCCGCCCCGCTGAAGGCCGACGACACCGAGCCCCGCAACCCCGACCAGATGGTGCTGGCGGGCCTGCTCTCCCTGCCCACCCTGTTCCTGGTGATCCTCTGCCTCGTGCCGCTGTTCCTCTTGGTGCAGCTGAGCTTCGCGCACCGCGAGGACGGCGGCCTGTGGCGCGCCGGACTGGAACTCACCCAGTACCGCCAGCTGCTGAACCCGCAGTTCCTGAGGGTGGCCCTGTTCTCCTTCACCCTGGCGCTCACCACCGCCCTGATCAGCGTGATCCTGGCCTTTCCCGTCGCCTATTTCATCAGCCGCATGAAGCGCCGGGCGCAGATCACCTGGCTGGTGGGCCTGCTCTCTACCCTGTCGCTGTCGGAGGTGCTGATCGTCTTCTCGTTCCAGGTGCTGCTGTCAGGCAGCGGCGGCCTGGTGAAGGTCCTGGTGGCCCTGGGGGTCATGGAGTCCGCCCACTCGCTCTATCCCAACTTCGCCGCCGTCATGGTCTGCCTGGTCTATCTGGTCCTGCCCTACATCATCCTGTTCCTCTATCCGGCCATGTCGCAGCTGGATGACGACATGCCGGCGGCGGCGGCCACCATGGGCGCCTCGCCGCTGCGAGCCTTCCTGACCGTGGTGGCGCCGATGGTGAAGGGTCCGCTGCTGTCGGCGGGCCTACTGGTGGTGATCTTCACCGTCGGCTCCTACCTGACCCCCCTGGTGCTCGGCCGGCCGCAGCAATGGACGGTGGGCATCCTCATCTCCAACGGGGCCATGACCACCGGCAACCTGCCGCTGGCCGCCGCCCAGGCCGTGGCGCTGGTGTCGCTGATGGTGGGCCTGCTGGGCCTCGTGCGCCTGCTCACCAAGGCCGGGAGCCCCGCGTCGTGAACGATGGCCTGATCTCGACGGTCCTGCGGCGTGGCTTCCTCAGCCTGGTGGCCCTGTTCATCGCCGCCCCCCTGGTGGTGGTGATCGGCGTCTCCTTCAACCAGACCCGTCGGATGAGCTTCCCCCCCACCGAGCTCAGCCTGAAATGGTACAAGGCCTTCTTCACCGACGCCGGCTGGATGAAATCCCTGGAGACCTCACTGACCATCAGCCTGTTGGCCGCGCTGATCGCGGTGACCATCGCTCTGCCGATCGCCTATGCGGTCTGGCGCTACAACTCCAAGGCGGCCAAGGGGCTGGCAGGCGTCGGCTCGGGGCTGTTCCTGCTGCCGGGCGTGGTGACCGCCCTGATGTTCTCGGCCTTCTGGGGCATGGTGGGCCATGTGGGGCGCATCGAGAACGTCATCCTCAGCCACTCGGTGATCCTGCTGGGCGTCCCGGTGGCCATGCTGTCGGTGGGCTTCCAGTCCATCGAGAAGGCGCTGATCGAGGCCGCCCACACCATGGGGGCCGGCGACGCCGAAGCCTTCCGCATGGTGGTCCGCCCGGCCATGACGCCCTACATCCTCTGCGCCCTGGTCTATGTCTTCGTGCTCAGCCTGAACGAGTACCTGATCGCCTACATGGTGGCCGGCTTCTCGGTGCAGACCCTGCCGATCCGCGTGTTCACCGCCCTGCGCTCGGGCTATGAACCCACCATGTGCGTGGGCGCCGTGATCTTCATCCTGTTGGGGTTCGCCGCCTTCAGCCTGCTGGCCGCGATCGGCGACCTGCCCAAGCTGATGGGCCGCAACCGGCCCCTGGAGGCGTAATCCATGTCGGCCCACGTCCCCCCCGAACTGACCGGCCTGTGGCGCCGCGAGGTGATCACCACCCCCAAGGGCTATCGCGACGAGACCACCCGGGTGCTGTGGCTGCAGACCCGCTCCTGGTACGCCGACATCCGGGTGAAGGCCGACCGGCCCAAGCGCGAGGGCGCTACGGGCTTTGCCGAGTATACGGACGCCGAACTGATCCAGATGGCCGCCGTCCAGGGGTTCGCCGGGGAGCTGAGCGCCACCGGAAACGTCTGCCTGTGGCGCCGCGACCTCGACTACCAACCGCCCAACGACTCGGTGGACGAGGCGACCTTCGCGGTGGCGGACGGCGTCATGATCGAGGACGGCATCCACTCGGAGTACCAGGAGATCTGGCGTCATCAGGCGCCCAGCGCCACCCCGCTGGCGGCCTACAGTCTGGTCGGCGAGACCAAGGGCCTGCTGGTGATCGCGGGCGACTATTTCCTCGAGATCCGCGACCGGGCCACGCCCATGGCGCCCGCCGAGTCCCTCACTGCC
Source organism: Phenylobacterium glaciei (assembly GCF_016772415.1). Lineage (NCBI taxonomy): Bacteria > Pseudomonadati > Pseudomonadota > Alphaproteobacteria > Caulobacterales > Caulobacteraceae > Phenylobacterium > Phenylobacterium glaciei. The sequence continues at coordinate 804,791 of NZ_JAGSGD010000001.1, read as the reverse complement.
TATGTCTCCGAGGCCCTGGCCAAGGGCGAGCGCGACGCCGCCGTCGCCGCGCTCTCCATGCGTATCTGCCACGGCCAGCTGGGGGGCGCCTCGCGCCGGGTGACCCTGTCGTCATATCCCTGGCTCGAGGGGACGGACCTGGGCGAGGTGGACCCCGCCGAGTGGACCCTGATCGACTGCGACGTGCCGGCGCCTGCCCTCTCCTGATGCGGGGCGGCCAAGGGGCGATCAAAACGACCTCCGCGCGTTGATCGCTGCATACTGCCCATGCAACTGTTATGCGCGGCTGAGCCGTCAGTCATAGTTGGATTACGCCGTGGACCAGGACCTGCTTCCCCAACTCGCCCGTATCGGCATCAGCCTGCCCAGCAAGCTGCTGGCCCAACTGGACGCCATGGTTTCGCGGCGCGGCCTGCCCAGCCGCTCGCAGATGATCGCCGAGCTGATCCGCCATGAGCTGGCCGACACCGAGGACGGCCTGGCCGACGGCGTCATGGCCGGCACCATCACCCTGATCTACCGCGCCGAGAGCGGCCGCGTGCGCCATGCCCTGGCGCGGGTCCAGAGCGAGTACCTGCCGGAGGTTATCTCCTCGCAACACGTCTTCCTGGAGGAGGACCGGTCGCTGGAGGTGCTGCTGGTCCAGGGCTCGGCCGAGCGGCTGCAGCAGCTGTGCGACCGGCTGCGGCGGGTGCGGGCTGTTCAACAGTTGAAGCTGGTGACGACGCGCTCGCTGCTGCCGCCGCTGCACGCGCACGGCTCCAGCGAGCCCGAGGCGCCGCTGCGCCGCCGGGCCGGCGCCCGTTAGCCGAGCCGGTCGGCGCGGACGGTCATGGCCTGGAACAGGGCCGAGCGCAGCAGCACGACCCAGGGGACGGCGGCCAGCGGCTGAGCAGCCTTCGGGGCGGCGGCTTTTCGAGGGGTCATGGGAACCTCCAGGCGAGGCTCGAGGGTAGGCTTCGAGTGAGAAGCGGCCACGGCGTCCGGCCCAGCAGGCTGTGAAGTCAAAGCGCCTGCCTAAAGCCTGGGCAGGAAATCGGCTGGACGCCACGATCCAGGGCGTCGCCTCTTGTCCTCTCCCACTTGAGGGAGAGGGTAGGGTGAGGACTCTCTCTGATGCGCCGTTGTTGTTCCGGGGCCGGAAGACCTCCGCTGCGCGGAGGCCCCCTCACCCTACCCTCTCCCCCAGGGGGGCGAGGAGTGCGGCGGCTAGACCTTCGCCTCTTGCCCGAAAGCTGGCGTCGTGGGCGCCTCGCCGCGGCGACCCTGGAGATACCCGAACGTCGCGATGGTCTGGGCCATGAGGTGGTCGCCGGAGACGAGGGCCGGATAACGGGCGGGGCGCTTGGGCGTCACGAAGGCCGGGTGCGGCGCCACCACGGTCCAGGAGTCACAGGTGGCGAAGAAGGGGAGGCTGTAGCGCGCCTCGCCGACCTTGCGGACCCGGTGCGAGGTGGCCACGAACTCGCCATTGGTCCAGGCCTCCAGCATGTCGCCGATATTGACCACGAAGGCGCCGGGGATCGGCGGGCAGTCGATCCAGCGGCCCTCGCCGTTCATGACCTCCAGGCCGGGCGCGGTGCCGTGCAGCAGGGTGAAGAACTCATAGTCGGTGTGGGCGCCGATCCCCTGCTGGTCGGGCTCGGCGTGGGGATCGAAGGGATAGTGGATCACCCGCAGCTGGCTGGGGGGACAGGTCAGGTGGGCCTCGAAGGCGTCCTGCGGCAGACCGAGCGCCAGGGCGAAGCCGCCGAACAGGCGCCGCGCCAGGGTGGAGATCGCGGAATAATAGGCGCCGGCTGCGGTTCTGAAGCCGGCGTCGTCCGGCCAGAGGTTCGGGCCCAGCATCGGCGCGCGCGGGTCGCCGGCCGGCCAGTCGAGGCCGATGTCATAGGCTTCTTTCTTGTCGATCTTTCCGCCGGGAAAGACCTCCTCGCCCTCCGGGACGTAGCCGGAGTGGTTGGTGGAGCCGCCGATATAGGAGGCCATTTTCGCCGGCATCGGCTGAGCGAAGTAGCGTTGGGCCGCCTCCAGCAAGTCCTCGATCAGGACGGGGTCCAGGCCATGGCCGGAGACATAGAGGAAGCCCGCCTCCCGCGCCGCGCGACCCAGGGCGTCGGCGACAGCCTGGCGATCCGCCGCGGCGGTCGAGCGCAGGCCGGCGATATCGACCACCGGCACAGTCTGGAAATTGCGGGTCACGAGCGGTCTCCCAGGCTTTGGGCGTATTACCAATCGAACGGTTCGTATTCACGTATGCGAGGCGTCAACCGGCCGTAACAGGCCCGCGGATTGACGCCTGGACGTTCATCATGGCGCCTCGCTGCCTCGTTTTGCGGCGCCTTTCCGGCTCGCCGGCCCACACGCACCGGAGCCGTGGATTATTACGATCTGCCCACTCAGTAATATCGCTCGAAAGACGGGCGAGGGCGCGTCTGCGGAACAGGGGATCGATATGACCAAGTGGCTTACCGGAGTGAAAGTCGCCGCGACGGCGGCCCTTGTCGGCCTGGCGCTCGCCGCCTGTAGCCCCAAGACCGAGACCAAGACAGCCGCGGCCCCCGCCGCCAAGACCTACACCGTCGGCTGGACCATCTATGCTGGCTGGATGCCCTGGCCCTATGCCGAGCAGGCCGGGATCGTGAAGAAGTGGTCCGACAAGTACGGCGTCGATATCAAGCTGGTGCAGATCAACGACTATGTCGAAAGCCTGAACCAGTTCACCGCCGGCAAGCTGGACGCGGTGACCTCCACCAACATGGACGCCCTGACCATTCCCGCCGCCGCCGGGAAGGACACCACCTTCGTGATGATCGGCGACTATTCCAACGGCAATGACGGCATCGTCCTGAAGGGCGGCGCGACGCTCGCCGACATCAAGGGCCGTCCGGTCAACCTCGTCGAGAACTCCGTCTCCCACTACCTGCTCGCCCGCGGTCTGGAGAGCGCCGGCCTGAAGATGACCGACGTGAAGGTGGTCAACACCTCCGACGCCGACATCGTGGCGGCCTTCTCGGCGCCGGAAACCAAGGCCGTTGTGCCGTGGAATCCGCAGCTGACCGAGATCAAGAAGCTGCCGGGCGCCAAGCAAGTTTTCGACTCGTCCAAGATCCCCGGCGAGATCCTCGACGGCATGATCATCTCCACCGAGGTGGCCAAGGCCAACCCGAACCTGGCCAAGGCCCTGGCCGGCATCTGGTACGAGACCACCATGCTGATGAACCAGCAGGACGCCGCCGGTAAGGCCGCCCGCGAGGCGATGGCCAAGATCTCCGGCACCGACCTGGCCGGCTACGAGAGCCAGCTGAAGACCACCTACCTGTATTACGATCCCAAGGCGGCGCTCGCGGCCACCGTCAGCCCCGACCTGGTCGCGGCCAACGACAAGGTGCGCAAGTTCAGCTTCACCAACGGCCTGTTCGGCCAGGGCGCCAAGTCGGTGGATGACATCGGCATCGAGTTCCCGGGCGGCAAGATCCTGGGCGACCCGAAGAACGTGAAGCTGCGCTTCGACCCGACCTACGTGCAGATGGCCGCGGACGGCAAGCTCTAGCCCCCGCGTCCCAAGTCCCCGCTTACCCCTCTGGAGGTGACCTTCCGATGCGCCGTCTGCTGAACGCGCGGCCGCGTGTCGGGGGTCGCCTCCTTCTGGGCCTGCTGCCGATCCTGGCCCTGGTCCTGCTCTACCTGGTGATCGCCACCGCGCGGCACACCGAGAACCCCCGCGACAAGATCACCCCTATCCCGGCCGCCATGGCCGCCGGCATCCAGACCATGGCCTTCGAGCCCGATCCCCGCACCGGCGAGGTTCCCCTGGTGGCCGACACCAAGGCCAGCCTGAGCCGTCTGGGGATCGCCGTCGGCCTGGCGGCGGCCACCACCCTTGTACTTGGCCTGACCATCGGTCTGCTGCCCTATGTGAGGGCCAACCTCGGGCCGCTGGTGGCGACCATCTCGGTGATCCCGCCCATCGCGGTTCTGCCCATTCTCTTCATCGTCTTCGGGCTGGGGGAGACCTCCAAGATCGTGCTGATCTTCGTGGGCATCACCCCGGTCATGGTCCGCGACCTGGCGACCCACGTCGCCGCCATCCCCGAGGAACAGATCGTCAAGGCCCAGACGCTGGGCGCCTCCACCTGGCTGACCCTGCTGCGGGTGGCCCTGCCCCAGGCCCTGCCGCGCCTGATCGATTCCTTGAGGCTCTCGCTCTGCCCGGCCTGGGTCTATCTGATCTCGGCCGAGGCCATCGCCTCCGACGTCGGCCTCGGCTACCGGATTTTCCTGGTCCGCCGCTACCTGGCCATGGATATCATCCTTCCCTACGTCGTCTGGATCTCACTGCTGGCGGTGATCATGGACCTCGCCCTGCAGGCCTGGAGCCGCACCAGCTTCGCCTGGGCCCACCCGCCGCGGAACGTCCGATGAGCGTGCTGTCCTTCCGAAACGTCTGGGTCGAATATGGCTCGAAGATCGTCCTGGAGAAGGTCGACCTGAACGTCGCAGACGGAGCCTTCGTCTCCATCATCGGACCGTCGGGCGCGGGCAAGTCCACCTTCCTGCGCCTGGCGCTCGGCCAGGAGGCGCCGACCCGAGGCTCGATCCTGCTGGACGGGGAACCGCTGTCGCCGGAGCCGGGACCCGACCGCGGCGTGGTCTTCCAGCGCTACTCGGTGTTCCCGCACATGAATGCGCTCGACAACGTCACCTTCGGCCTGGACTGCGCGGGCTCCCCCGTCCGCGGCCGGCTGGGGGGCAAGGACAAGAAGAAGGCCCGCGAGGCGGCCAAGGCCCTGCTGGCCCGGGTTGGCCTGGAGCACAATTTCAAGACCTATCCCCGGGCGCTGTCGGGGGGCATGCAGCAGCGCCTGGCGCTCGCCCAGGCCCTGATCACCCGGCCCCGCATCCTGCTCTTAGATGAACCTTTCGGCGCGCTGGACCCTGGCGTGCGCCTGGACATGCACGCCCTGATCACCGAGCTGTGGACCGAGCACAAGCTGACCATCCTGATGGTCACCCACGACATCAAGGAGGCCTTCAAGCTGGGCACCCGCGTGGTGGCCTTCGACAAGCGCCGCCACGACCCCCACGCCCCGCACCGCTATGGCTCCACGGCGGTCTACGACTTTCCGCTGGACAACAAGAAGAGCCGCGCGGTGCCGCCGGTGTTGAAGGGGTTGGTCGCCTCCGTCTGAACCCTCCCCCATCGAGGGGGAAGGCCGGGAAAGCTAGGCCGGCAGGCCGGCGATATACTTGCGCCAGCCACCCAGGGCCGTGATGTCCTCGGCGCCCACGATGGCCCGGGGTTCGGCGACGAAGCCCTTCACCGAGCCGCCGCCCTCCAGGGTGACGGTGCCGATGGCTAGCGGCGCCGGCACCTCGACGACGAAGCTGCCGAAGGCTTCGACCCCCAGTTCATAGACCTCCACCTCGATGGCCCCGCCGCCCTCGCCGACGTGGATCAGGGCCGGCTTGAACGGCGTGGTGTTGGTCATGGCGAACAGCTTGTAGGCCGGGGCGGTCTTGGTGCGGCTGACCAGCTTGGCGTCGCGGGAGGTGAGCTGCCAGTGCAGGGGCATGCCGGCCAGGTGGGCGCCGACCACGGCCAGCTTCACGGTCTGGGGCTTGCCGGCGGTGTCGAGCGCGGGGGCGTCGGGCATGGGGGAGATCTCCTCGTAGCGGCGGGCCAGGTCGAGCAGGACGTTGTCGGCCCAGGCCTGGCCGACCAGGGTGACGCCGAAGCCGGTGTCGTTGTCGCGGAACCCGGCCGGCACCGCGATGGCGCTCATGTCCAGCAGGTTGACGAAGTTGGTGTAGAGGCCCAGCGCCCCGTTCAGGGCGAAGGGCTCGGCCATCACCTCGCGCAGGCGGTAGATGGTGGGCGTGGTGGGCAGCAGCAGGACATCGACCTGGGGCCAGATCGCCTCGGCCGCCCGGGCATGGTCGGCGAGCGCATAGAGCCCGCGGAAGGTGTCGACGCCGGTGACCCCGAAGCCGCCCTGCAGGATGGCGCGGACCGTCGGGTTCACCGCCGCCGGGGTCTCGCGCAGCAGGGTCTCGATGGCGGCGGTCCGCTCAGCCACCCAGGGCCCGCTGTAGAGCAGCTTGGCGGCTTCCAGCAGCGGCTCGATGTCGATCTCGACGGGGACGCCGCCGGTCTGGGTCAGCCGGGTTACGGCCTTGGCGTAGAAGGCCTGGGCCTGGTCGTCGCCCATGAAGATCAGTTGCTCCGCCTTCGGAATGCCGAAGCGGAAGCTCGGCCCCAGCAGGGCGGGCGCCGCCGGCGCGGGCCGAGAATAGCTGTCGGTGGGATCAAAGGCGGCCACCACGCTGTCCACCAGCGCGGCGTCGGCGACGTCGTTGGCCAGCACCGTCACGCAGTCCAGGGAGCGGCAGGCCGGCACGACGCCGGAGGCGCTCCAGCGGCCCTTGGTGGGCTTGAAGCCGATCAGGCCGTTGAAGGCGGCCGGAACCCGGCCCGAGCCCGCCGTGTCGGTGCCCAGCGCGAAGGCCACTAGGCCCGCCGCCACAGCCACAGCCGAGCCGGAACTCGACCCTCCGCTGACATAGGCGAGATTGTAGACGCACCCCGGCGCGCCATAGGGGCTGCGCGCGCCCACCAGGCCGGTGGCGAACTGATCCAGGTTGGTCTTGCCCATCAGGATCGCGCCAGCCGCCAGCAGCCGGGCGACGACGGTGGCGGTGGCTTCCGGCTCATAGGCGTAGGCCGGGCAGGCCGCCGTGGTGGGCAGGCCCGCCACGTCGATATTGTCCTTTACCGCGAAGGGCACACCAGCCAGGGGCAGCTGTTCCCCCGCCGCGATCCGGGCGTCCACGGCGCGGGCCTGGGCCAGGACCGCCTGGGGGTCGGGCCGCATGATCCAGGCGTGGGCCTGGACCTCGTCATAGGCGGCGATGGAGTCCAAGGCCTCGGCGATGACGGCTTCGGCCGAGCGCTTGCCGCTGGAGACGTCGGACGCGATGGCGGTGATGGAGAGGCGGGTCATGGGATTTCAGGCCGGTTCGAGGGCGATCATCGGGGCGCCTGGCGCGATGGGCTGGCGTTCCTGGGCGTAGACCTGGCGGACGACGCCGGCGCTGGGGCTGGCCACGTCGCACTCGGTCTTCATGGCCTCGATCACCGCGATGATCGCGCCCTTCTCCACGCGGTCGCCGACCTCGACGAGCATCTTCCAGACGCTGCCGCCGAGGGGGGCCTCGACGAATTCCGAGCCGCCGGGAGCCTCGAAGGTGGCGGCCGGCGCATCATCTATAGCTTCGCTGGACAGCGCCTCGACCCGGGCGAATTCACCCTTCACCTCCCAGTCGGCGCGCTCGGCCTCGAAGGCCGCCTGGCGGGTGGCCTGAAAGGCTTCGATGCTCTCGGCGTTGTCGGCCATCATCCTGCGATAGTCGGAGAGCTTGAAGGTCTCCTCGTCGATGCGGATCTCGCGGCGGCCCAGGGGGAAGTCGCGGCGCCATTCGGTCAGTTCGTCGTGGCTGACCGGGAAGAACCGGATCTGGTCGAAGAACCGCAGCAGCCAGGGCTTGCCCTCGGTGAAGGCGTTGGTCTGGCGATAGGTGTTCCACACCTGGATGGTGCGCCCGAAAAGCTGGTAGCCGCCCGGGCCCTCCATCCCGTAGATGCACATGTATGCCCCGCCGATCCCCACCACGTTCGGTGGCGTCCAGGTGCGGGCGGGGTTGTACTTTGTGGTCACCAGGCGGTGGCGCGGATCGACCGGTGTGGCCACCGGCGCGCCCAGATAGACGTCGCCAAGGCCCATCACCAGGTAGCGGGCGTCGAAGACGATGCGGTGGACGTCGTCCTCGCTCGCGAGCCCGTTGATGCGCCGGATGAACTCGATGTTGTCAGGGCACCAGGGGGCGTCGTCGCGCACCGAGGCCATGTACTTTTCGATGGTCTCGTAGATCGCCGGGTCTTTCCAGGACAGCGGCAGGTGGATCACCCGGCTGGGGATCTCGAAGTCGTCGAGGCCGCCCAGGCGCTCCTCCATGTCGGCCAGGGCCTGCAGCAGGCGGACCTGGGGCAGGACGCGGCTGTCATAGTGGACCTGCAGCGAGCGGATGCCCGGTGTGATGTCGATGACGCCGGGCAGGGCCTGGTCTCGCAGTTCCAGCATCAGGGCGTGGATGCGCAGGCGAAGTTCCAGGTCCAGCACGATGGGGCCGTATTCCACCAGGAGGTGGCGATCGCCCTGGCGGCGGTAGACCACCCCGGGCCGGTGACCGACGGCCTCGATGGTCGCCAGGATCGGATTGGTGATCCCGTCGTCGAACAGGTCACGGTGCGGCGTCTTGGCCGGCGGCAAGCCTGGCTCGAGGCTGGCCACCAGCCGGTCCTGCTCAGTCTCGGCCAGGGTGGCGGCGGTGTCGTCCACCAGGTCGAAGGTGACGGTGTCGCCGGGCGCGAGCTGGCCCACCTTCCAGAGATCGGCCTGGATCACCACGAAGGGACAGACAAAGCCTCCGAGGGACGGACCGTCCGGCCCCAGGATGATCGGCATGTCGCCGGTGAAGTCGACCGCCCCGATGGCGTAGGCGTTGTCGTGGATGTTGGAGGGGTGCAGCCCCGCCTCGCCGCCGTCGCGCCGCGCCCAGTGGGGCTTGGGCCCGATCAGCCGCACGCCGGTGCGGTTGGAATTGTAGTGCACCTTCCACTCGGCGGAGCGGACCATGGCGATGTCGCCGGGGGTGAAAAAGTCCGGCGCGCCGTGGGGACCGGCCAGGACGCGGATCGCCCAGGTCTTGCCCAGGCTGGGCCGCGCCGCGGGCGCCAGGGGCTGGGCCACATCCTCGACCTGCGCGTCGCCCAGGTGCAGCACGTCGCCGGCTGCGAGGGTGCGTCCCGCATGGCCGCCGAAGCCGCCCAGGGTGAAGCTGGAGCAGCTGCCCAGATAGGCCGGGATGTCCAGCCCGCCGCGCACCAGCAGATAGGCCCGCAGGCCCGCGCCCTTCACCCGGGCGATCTTCAGGGTCTGACCCGCGGCGATGGCGATCGGGGCGTAGGTGGCCACCGGCGCGCCGTCGAGGCTGGCTTCCAGCTCGGCGCCGGTGAGACAGACCACGGCCTCGTGGTTGAAGATCAGGGTGGGACCAAGGGCGGTGATCTCCAGCCCCGCCGCGCCCTCGGGATTGCCCAGAAGCTTGTTGCCCAGCCGGAAGGCCAGCGCATCCATCGGCCCCGACGGCGGCACGCCCACGTCCCAGTAGCCGAGGCGGCCGGGATAGTCCTGCACCGTGGTGGCCGGCCCGCCGCTCAGCACACGGATGGTGCGGGGTTTGAACACGATGTCGGCCAGGGCCCGGGTCGAGACCTGGCCGCTGACGAAGGCCTCGCTGCGCGCCACCTGGCGCAGCCATTCGAGGTTGGTCTCCAGGCCGTAGAGGGCGGTGCGGTCGAGCGCCTGCTGCAACGCTCGGACGGCGGCGGGCCGGTCGGCGGCGGTGACGATCAGCTTGGCCAGCAGCGGGTCGTAGTGGGCGCTGACCTCCGAACCGTCGGTGATCCAGGTGTCCACCCGCACGCCCTGCGGGAAGCTCGCCTTGGTGAGCACGCCCGACGAGGGGCGATAGTCCTGGCCCGGATCCTCGGCATAGAGGCGGGCCTGGATCGAGGCGCCCTTCGCCTTACCGTCGAAGGTTTCGAGGAAGCCGTAGTCGCCGGCCGCGCCGCGGATCATCCATTCGACAAGGTCGACGCCGGTGACCTGCTCGGTGACCCCGTGCTCCACCTGAAGACGGGTGTTCACCTCCAGGAAGAAAAAGTCGTCGCGCTCGGCGTCGTAGAGGAATTCCACCGTGCCGGCCGAGCGGTAGTCGGCGGCCTCGCATAGGCGCACGGCGGCGGCCATCAGGGCGGCGCGGGTGGCGGCCGGCAGGTGCGGGGCCGGGGTCTCCTCGATGACCTTCTGATTGCGGCGCTGCAGGGAGCAGTCGCGTTCGCCGAGCGCCACGACCTTGCCCGCGCCGTCTCCGAACACCTGGACCTCGATGTGGCGGGCCTGGCGGACATAGCGCTCCAGGAAGACGCCCGCGTCGGAGAAGTTGGAGCCCGCCAGCCGCACCACGGCGGCGAAGGCCTCGGCCACCGCCTCGGGAGTCTCGCAGACCCGCATGCCGATGCCGCCGCCCCCGGCGGTGGCCTTCAGGATCACCGGGAAGCCGATGCGTTCGGCGGCGCTCCGCGCGGCTTCCGCGTCGGTCAGCAGGTCGGTGCCGGGGGCCAGAGGCACGCCCTGGGCGTGGGCCAGGTCGCGGGCGGTGTGCTTCAGGCCAAAGGCCAGGATGTTGGCGGGCGTCGGGCCGATGAAGGCGATCCCTGCGGCTTCGCAGCGCTCGGCGAAGATCGTGTTCTCGCTGAGGAAGCCATAGCCCGGATGGATGGCCTGGGCGCCCGTGGCCTTGGCGGCGGCCAGGATGGCGTCGATGTCGAGATAGGACTGGGCGGCCGGCGCGGGGCCGATGCGCACCGCCTCGTCGGCCTGGGAGACGTGCAAGGACCCGGCGTCGGCATCGGAGAACACCGCGACCGAGCCCACGCCCATGTCCTTCAGGGTGCGGATGATCCGGCAGGCGATGGCGCCCCGGTTGGCGATCAGGACCTTGGTGAACACTGGTCCTACCCCGCGATGATCATGCGCACGGGCGTCGGATTGAAGCCGTTGCAGGGATTGTTGATCTGCGGACAGTTGGACACGATGGCCACCAGGTCCATCTCGGCCCTCAGGTCCACATAGAGGCCGGGCGCCGAGATGCCGTCGACGATGCCGAGCGCCCCGTCGGCCTCCACCGGCACGTTCATGAACCAGTTGATGTTGGAGACCATGTCGCGCTTGCCCCGCCCGTGCTTGGCGTTGGCCTGCAGGAAGTTCTCGACGCAGGCGTGCTGGCTCTTGGTGTGGTGGCCGTAGCGCAGGGTGTTGCTCTCGCAGGAACAGGCGCCGCCGATGGTGTCGTGATAGGCCACCGAGGTGCCGGTGACTGTGGCCATGGCCTGGCCCTCGTTGGAGAGCAGCACAGACCCCGTCCGCAGGAAGATGTTGCCCTGGGCCGCCATGGTGTCCTGGGCCGAGTAGCGCTCGGCGTCGTCGGCGAGCGCGTACATTAGGAAGTCCACGGCCTGGTTGCCCTCCAGATCGACGATGCGCAGGGTCTGGCCCTTACGCACCACCGCGTCCCATGGCGCGCGGGCGGGGACTACATCGTCGCGGACAATTGCGCCGGTCAGGCCGCTCACAGGTTCACTCATCGGCTGTACTCGGCCTCGACGTTCAGGAAGGCGCGCAGGCCCTCCGGGGTGGCGTTGCGGATCGGGTCTTCGAGCAGGGTGACGGGACCGCGCCAAGCGGCGACCCGCAGCGGGGTGACGCTGTAGTCGGGCCGCGAGTCCAGCACGTGGGGGCAGTTGGCCAGCACCACGATCAGGTCCATCTCGGCCCGCAGGGTCAGGCTGCGGCCAGGGACGAAGGGGCCGTGCTGCGGGGTCAGCGACCCGTCTTCCTCAACCTTCACGCCCTTGAACCAGTTGAGGCAGGGGTGGATGTCGCGGCGGGCGAGGCCGAACTTCGCGACGCCCAGACTGAACCGGTCGCGGGCATTGGGATGCGGGCCCCAGTTGTCGCCGGTCCCGTATTTCGCGGCGTTGGTGGCCAGGTTCGACGCCCCGCAGAAGGCGTCGTGGGTTCCCGCCCCGTCCTCCAGCACGCTGAACATGACCTTGCCCATGTCCGACAGGACGAGTTTCCCAGCGCCCAGATAGGCGTTCCACTGGACCTTCAGGGTATCGGCCACGTTCAGCCGCTCGATGGGCCGCTCGGCATTGAAGATCAGCATCGAGGCGCAGGCGTCACCGGCGACGTCGGTGAGCTGCAGCCGTGCGCCGCGGTCCAGCCGCTTGGCGCCGTAGCCGCCGGGCGCGATCGTCTCGGCCCAGACCATGTCGGCGGAAGACACACCGGCCGGCAGGTCGCTCGCCGCGCTGGCGGGCAGGGTCGGCATGGCCTCGACCTGAGTCCCGGCCATGGCCCGGGCATGGGCCTGGGCGGCATAGGGGTTGGCTGTGTCGCTCATGACGCGTCCTCGGGATCGAACAGGGCATGCAGGGGCGGCAGCAGGGCGGTGGTGGTCACCAGCTTGATCTGCTGCACGCCGCGGATCTTGCGCAGCTCGTCACAGAGGTCGCGCAGGTGCTCTGACGGCCCCTGGACCAGCAGCACCTCCAGGGACTGGTCGTCCTCCAGGAAGACGTGCTGCGAGGAGATCACCTCCTCCAGATAGGCCTGCTGGGCCTGGGCCAGGGCCTGACGGACCCGGCCGCTTTCGGTGCGGTAGATGAGCGTGATGGTGCCGGCCAGCACCACGCCGGCCCGCTCCTCGCCATGCTCGGCCAGTTCGTGGCGGATCAGTTCGGCGATCATCTGCGAACGGCTGGGCAGGCCGCGCTCGGTGACCATGGCGTCGAGCTGGGCCACCAGTTCGGCGGGCATGCTCAGACTCAAACGCGCCAGGGGAAGGCTTTCGACGTTCATGAGCCGATGTGTGTTCGGTATTACGATCCAATCAAATCGTAATACGGGAGCGGCGGCGACGAAGGTGCGGGCGCCCTTGTCTTAGGCAGCGTCCGCTCCGGGCGCCTAAGGCTGCGGCGACGGAACGCTTGCCGTCCAATCGATATAGTGACACGTTTGATGCCAATAGATACGCGCAGGCGGGGAAACACCATGAAGAAGCGCATCTGGCTTGGCGCCACAGCCCTGGTCATCGCGGCTGGCGTCGGCGTGGCGGCGATGAACAAGCCGGCCATCCTGGGCATGATCGCCCACGCTCGCCTGCCCCATATCGAGCCCAACCATCCGGTGACCTGGGCCCAGGGCCCCGCCGTCCCGGCGCCTGGCGAGCGCCCCCCGAACGTCGTCTTCATCCTGGCCGACGACATGGGCTTCAACGACATCACCTTCAACGGCGGCGGCGTGGCCGGCGGGGTGGTCCCGACCCCCAACATCGATTCCATCGGCCATGACGGGGTCGACTTCACCAATGGCTATGCCGGCAACGCCACCTGCGCGCCTTCGCGGGCCGCCATCATGACCGGCCGCTACCCCACCCGCTTCGGCTTCGAATTCACCCCCGCCCCCGTCGCCTTCGAGAAGATGGTGGGCACCGCGGCCGAGCCGGGCGCCATCGTCGCGCCGAAGTTCTTCCACGACCGGGTCAAGGACATGCCCGCCGGCAGCACAGCCCCCTCGCCCACCGCGGTCAACACCCTCAGTGTTCCGGCTAGCGAGCTCACCATCGCCGAGGTGCTGAAGGCCCGCGGCTATCACACCATCCATCTGGGCAAGTGGCACCTGGGCGGCGCGGAGGGATCGCGTCCCGAGGCGCAGGGCTTTGACGAGAGCCTGGGCTTCATCGCCGGCGGCTCGATGTACCTGCCGGAAAAAGCGCCCGACGTCGTCAACTCCAAGCAGCCCTGGGACCCCATCGACCGCTTCCTGTGGCCGAACCTTCCCTACCAGGTGCAGTACAACGGCTCGGCGATGTTCGCGCCGAAGGGCTACATGACCGACTACCTGACCGACGAGGCGGTGGCGTCGATCAAGGCCAACAAGAACCGACCGTTCTTCATGTACTACGCACCCAATGCGATCCACACGCCGTTGCAGGCCACCAAGGCCGACTACGACGCCCTGCCTCAGATCAAGGATCACCGCCTGCGGGTCTATGGCGCCATGGTGCGCAACCTCGATCGCAATGTCGGGCGCGTGCTGCAGACGCTGAAGGATGAGGGCCTGGCCGACAACACCCTGGTGATCTTCACCAGCGACAACGGCGGCGCGGGCTATATCGGCCTGCCCGAGGTCAACCGGCCCTATCGCGGCTTCAAGTCCACCTTCTTCGAGGGCGGCATCCACGCGCCGTTCTTCATGCGCTGGCCCGGCAAGATCCAGCCGGGATCGCGCTACGCCGCTCCGGTCAGCCACATCGACATCTTCGCCACCGCCGCCGGGGCGGCTGGAGCTGCGGTTCCCATGGACCGGGTGATCGACGGCGTTGACCTGGTTCCCTACGTACAGGGCAAGGCCACGGGCCGACCGCACCAGACCCTGTTCTGGCGCTCGGGCCAGTACGAGACCGTGCTGGATGGCGCCTGGAAGCTGCAGGTCAACGGCGCCCGCGACAAGGTCTGGCTCTACGACCTGGCCGCCGACCCCACCGAGCAGCACGACCTGTCCAAGGCCAAGCCCGACAAGGTGGCGGCCCTGAAGGCGATGATCAAGGCGCAGGACGCCCAGACGAAGGCGCCCATGTGGCCCTCCCTGCTCCAGGGTCCGGTGTTCATCGACCACCCGAGCGGCCGGCCGCAGAAGGCGGGCGAGGAATACATCCTGTGGGACAACTAGGCCCATGCTCCAGGTCCTCACCACCGGCGAGGGCGTCCCCTTCCTGCGGTCGCCCGAAGCGAGCTTCCAGGGTCTAGCCGACTACCCCTTCGCGCCCCGCCACATCCTCTTCGAGGGGTTGCGTTTGGCCTATGTAGACGAGGGCCCCCGCGACGGGCCGGTCGCCCTGCTCATGCACGGCATGCCGACGTGGAGCTACCTGAACCGGAAGATCATCCATCGGTTGGTCGCCGCGGGATGGCGCTGCGTGGCGGCCGATCACATCGGTTTCGGCCGCTCTGACAAGGTGACCGACGACCGCTGGTACTCCATCGCCCGGCACGTGGCGGCCCACCGGTTGCTGATCGAGACCCTGGACCTGAGGGAGGTCACCCTGTTCTGCCAGGACTGGGGCGGCCCTATCGGCCTGGCCCAGGCCGCCGAACAGCCGGAGAGGTTCTCTCGGCTCGTGGTGATGAACACCTGGCTGCACCACCCTGCCTACGCCTACACCGACGCCCTGAGACAGTGGAACGCCCAATGGCAGACCGACGGCCTGTTCGGGATCAACGTCCCGGAGAAGCTGTCCCTGGGCTGGTTCATGATGCTTCCGCTTGGCCACATGAAGCCGGCCGACCTGTTTGGCATCATCGCCACGGGGACCTATCCCACCCTGACGGCGGAACAGGAGGCCATCCGTCGCGGCTACGATGCGCCCTTTGTCGGCCTTGATCGTGCTGGCCATGCCGGTCCGCGGCGGTTTCCCCTCAGCCTGCCCTTCGACAACCCGGAGGGCGGGGCCGCCGAGGCCCAGGCGCGCTGGTTCGACGCCCTGCTGGACTGGCCAAAGCCGATCCATTTCATCTGGGGGGGCAACGACGCGGTGTTTACCGAGGACTGGGGCCGGGCCTGGGCGGCCAACTACAGCCAGGCCAGCTTCCACCTGCTGCCCGACGCCGGTCACTTTCTCCAAGACACGCACGGCGAGGCCATCGCCGAGATCGTGCTTGAACAGATGAAGGCCAAGCAATGAGCTTCTTTCCGCCCTCGACCAATTCTCAGTACCTCGGGGCTCGGAGTTCGGTCTGGTTCCTGGGACTATCAGCGGTTCTGACCCTGGTCCCCGGCCTGATCCACAGCTTTCTCCCCGACGGCGGAGCCGGTGTGATCGGGGGCCTGGATATGGGTGACCGGCGCGACATGGTGATCGGTCTGTTCCGATGGGAGGGCGCGACCCAGCTGGCGCTGGGAATGGGACTGCTGGTGGTGGCCTTGCGCTATCAGACCCTCACGGCGCTGTTCCTGGCCTTGGTGATCGTTGAGCGCGGCCTGATGAGCCTGCACGGCTGGGTGCTGTCGCCGCCGGCCAGCGGCCACCACCCTCCAGCCCACTATGGCAGCCCAGTGTTTGTGGCCCTGGCCCTGGTGTTCCTGATTCTGGCCCTGCGTTCCCGCAGAGCCTAGTTTGCCACAACGGCGAGGCGCCCGGCGACCGGCCTAGCCCGGGCAGCGATCGATACGGCGCGAGAGCGTGCAAAAACGCCCCTATCCCGCCGGCTTGGTCTTGATGTTGAGCTGGCCGGCCAGGCCCGCGACGCGGTGATGCTCAATGGCGTGCATGGCCGGCGACATGGCCATTTCACGGAAGGCGGCCAAGGACGGGTATTCGGCCAGGGCCACCATGTCCCACAGGTCCTCGACCTCACCGATCATCAGGCCGGTGACCTCACCGCTATAGCGGACCTTTCCCCCAAGCTCCTGCACCAGCTTGGCGACTTCCTGGCCGTAGCGGGCATAGGCCTCGCGGCCGGTGAGGTGGGCGTCGCTGCCGTCGGCGTACTCGGCCTTCGGCTTGAACTTCAGCAGGTTGACCATGACGAAGGGCCCGTCCTCGGGCGCCCCGAAGAATTCCATCGCCTGGGCCATCGGCGGCAGGACAGCGTTCTCGACCTTCATGGTTCAGCTCCGAGTCTTGATCATGGTGTCGAGGATCGCCGCGATCTCGTCGGGGCAATCCTCCTGCAGGAAATGGCCGCCCTTGGTGGTGATGTGGGGCTGGCCCTTGGCGCCGGGGATGCGGGTCTGGAAGACGGCGTCGCCGCCTCGGCTGACGGCGTCGCCGTCGCTGAAGGCGGTGACCACCGGACGGTCGAACCGCTCCAGCACCTCCCAGGCGGCCTTATTCTCCGTCACCTGGCCATGCTCGGGGGTCACCGGCACCAGGGTTGGGAACTGGCGGGCGCCCTCCTTGTAGGTCTCGTCCGGGAAGGGCGCGTCATAGGCGGCGATCTCGGCCAGGGTCAGCTCGCGGCCGGTCCCCATGTTGACGATCATGCCGATCGGCATTTCCGGGATCGACTGGCTGAACTCCAGCCAGGCCTTGAAGCCCTCGGTCAGACCCGTTCCCGTCGGCAGGCCGGTATTGGCGATCACCAGGCCGGCGAACCGCTCGGGGAAGGCCGCCACCAGACGCAGGCCGATCAGTCCGCCCCAGTCCTGGCAGAAGAGCGTGACGTCGCTCAGGTTCATCTGCGTGAACCACTGGCTCATCCAGTCCACGTGGCGGCCATAGGTGTAGTCAGTGCGCAAGGTCGGCTTGTCCGACCGCCCGAACCCGATCAGGTCGGGCGCGATCACCCGATGCCCCTTGGCGGCCAGGATCGCGATGATCCTGCGGTACAGATAGGACCAGGAGGGCTCGCCGTGCATCAGCAGCACCACGGCCCCGTCGCGCGGACCTTCGTCGACATAGGCCAGGCACAGGTCGGTCCCGTCGGCGTCCCTGATCTGCGCGTAGTGCGGCGCGAAGGGCCAGTCGGCCAGGCCGGCGAAGCGTTCGTCCGGGGTCCTCAGAACCTGCATCGCGTTCCTTTCGCCAGTTCTCTCTGGCTCTCGATCAAAACTAGTGACAATATGAATGCCAATATATTCCCGGGTCAAGCCGGGTGGGAGGACAAGAGATGTCGAAGCGGCGGACGGCAGCCCTGGTTCTGGTCGGTGTGGTGGCGTTGGTCCTGGCAGGCGCCTGGCTGATGCGCGGCAAACTGGCGACCGCGGCGATGGAGAAGGTCTATCTCCGGGCCATGGCCAGCGATCCCTATGCCGGCCTGCCCGACGGTCTGTACGTCGGCCTCTGCGGCTCCGGCTCCCCCATGCCCGACCCGACCCGCGCCGGCCCCTGCACTGTGGTCCTGGCGGGCAAGAAGCTGTTCGTCGTCGACTCCGGCGCCGGCAGCACCAAGAACCTCTCCCTGATGAACCTGCCGCCGGCCCGGGTGAACGCGGTCTTCCTGACCCACTTCCACTCCGACCACATCGATGGCCTGGGCGAACTGATGCTGCAGCGCTGGGCCAGCGGCCCCAACACCAGCCCACTGCCGGTCTACGGCCCCACCGGGGTCGACCAGGTGGTGGCCGGCTTCCAGTCAGCCTATGTCCTCGACAGCGGCTACCGCGAGGCCCACCACGGCCCCGTCGTCGTGCCGCCCTCCGGCTTCGGCGGCGCGGCCCATCCCTTCGAGGCGCGGCCCGACCTGCCCAACGTCACGGTGATCGACGAGCCGGACCTGAAGGTCATCGCCTTCCCGGTGCACCACAATCCGGTGGACCCAGCGGTTGGATATCTCTTCATCTACAAGGGCCGCCGCGTGGTGATCAGCGGCGACACCACCGCCTCGCCCCGCCTGGAGGCGGCCGCCAAGGGCGCCGACCTGCTGGTCCACGAGGGACTGGCGCCCAACCTCGTGGCCCTGCAGCGCAAGGCCGCCCTGGCCGACCGCCGCGCCAACCTGGCGGCGATATTCCACGACATCCTCAGCTACCACACCACCCCGGAACAGGCGGCCGGCATAGCTCAGCGGGCGGGCGTCAAGTATCTGCTCTTCACCCACATCATCCCGCCCCTGCCCGTGCGGGCCCTGGAGGGCCCGTTCCTCGGCAAGTCGCGGGAGATCTATTCCGGTCCCATCCGCGTGGGCCATGATGGCGACCTGATGAGCCTGCCGGCCGGCTCCACGGAGATCACATATTCCAACCGGCTCAAGACCTTCCGGTAAGGAGACACGCCATGACCGACCTCGTCGCCCTCTCCGGCGCGCCCGGCTCGCCCTATACCCGCAAGATGCTGGCGGTGCTGCGCTACCGGCGCATCCCCTATCGCTTCCTGATGTCGGGATCGGCGGCCCAGGCCGCCATGCGGCAGCCGAAGGTGCAGCTGCTGCCCACCTTCTACCTACCCGACGAGACCGGGACCCTGCAGGCGGTCACCGACTCCACCCCGATCATCCGGCGGCTGGAGCGGGAACATTCCGGGCGTAGCATCCTGCCCTCCGATCCGGCCCTGGCCTTCCTCGACGAGCTGATCGAGGACTATGCCGACGAATGGCTGACCAAGGCCATGTTCCACTATCGCTGGGCCTATCGCGACGACATCAACAAGGCTGCGGCCATTCTGCCCTGCTGGCGCGGCTACTGCGTGCCTGACGCGGAGTTGGCGGCGAGGGGCAAGATGTTCGCCGATCGCCAGATACCGCGCCTGCGCTATGTCGGCTCCAACCCGACAACGGGGCCGGTGATCGAAGCGGCCTACCAGCGATTCCTGCGGATCTTCGACGCCCACCTGACCCACCAGCCCTATATCCTGGGCGCCCGCCCGGCGGCCTGCGACTTCGCGGTCTTCGGACAGATGACCCAGCTCGCGGAGTTCGACCCGACCCCCATGGCCCTAACCCTAAAGGTCGCGCCTCGGGTCACCGCCTGGGTCGGGATGATGGAGGATCAATCCGGCGTCGAGCCCACCGACGACGGCTGGAATGACACCGACGCCCTGCCTGCGACCCTGACCGCCCTGCTCACCGAGATCGGCCGGGTCTATCCGCCGGTGATGCTGGCCAATGCGCGGGCGGTGATGGCCGGCGCGGCGGAGGTGGCGGCGGTGGTCGATGATCAGGCGTGGACCCAGCAG
The DNA here is from genome assembly GCF_016772415.1 of Phenylobacterium glaciei. Taxonomy (NCBI): domain Bacteria; kingdom Pseudomonadati; phylum Pseudomonadota; class Alphaproteobacteria; order Caulobacterales; family Caulobacteraceae; genus Phenylobacterium; species Phenylobacterium glaciei. The sequence goes on along the minus strand of NZ_JAGSGD010000001.1, from coordinate 785,429 downwards.
CCCTTCCCCTACCAGGCCAAGTGCCTGCAGTGGCTGCGCCAGTCGCGGGCGGAACTGGAGGCGGGCGCCCGCGCGCGGGTCGATTCCGTACTTGCGACGACAGGATGCATGGCCCTCTTCGCCTGAGCACTGGCGCGACTGCGCGAGCGGCCCTAATCACCGGTTGTGGCTGGATGAGTGAGATCGCGTGGCGAACCTTGCGGACCTGAAGATTGCCGAGCCTGGGGGCTCGTCGGACGGCCGGCGGCGGCGGGGCGAGGACAACCGCGCCCGCATCGTCGCGGCCATGCTGGAGATCGTGCAGTCGGGGGAGGTGGCCCCCAGCGCCGAGCAGGTGGCGGTTCGCGCCGACGTCGGCCTGCGCACCGTCTTCCGCCACTTCAGCGACATGGACAGCCTCTATCGCGAGATGTCCGAGGCTATCGAGGCCGAGGTGCAGTCTGTGGCCGACCAGCCCTTCAGGGCGCCCGACTGGCGCGGCCGGGTTGTCGAGTTGGTGGGCCGGCGCGGCGCGGCCTTCGAGAAGATCGGGCCCTTCCGCAAGGCGGCCGACGCCTTCCGCCATCGCTCCCGGTTCCTGGGGGACGACGCCAGCCGGCTGTCACAGCGGCTACGGAAAATCCTGGAGCGGGTGGTGGACGGCGCGGTCGACGGCCACACCTTGGAAGCCCTCGACCTGCTGTTGAGTTTCGAGGCCTGGTCGCGGCTGCGGGAGGAGCAGGGTCTCTCCGTCGAGCAGACGCAGGGCGTGCTTGAGGCCGCCGCCCGGCGCCTCATCGCCTAGCGACCGTCAGCCCGGCGCCGATTTCTGGCGCGGCGGCGTTGCCGCGCCAGCCGCCAGACCCTAGCGTCACGGCATGCAAATGCTCCCGCGCGCCCTCGCCTTCGCCGCCCTGATCGCCCTCGCCTGCCCGGCCGCCGCCGCGACCGACAACGCCCGATGGGAAAAGCAGGCGGCGGGGATCCGTATCGTCCGCGACGACTGGGGCATCGCCCATGTGCACGGCAAGACCGACGCCGATGCGGTGTTCGGCATGGTCTACGCCCAGGCCGAGGACGACTTCAACCGCGTCGAGACCAACTACATCAACGCCATGGGCCGGCTGGCCGAGGCGGAGGGCGAGAAGGCCATCTGGCAGGACCTGCGGATGAAGATCTTTATCGATCCCGCCGACCTGAAGGCCGACTACGCCAGGAGCCCGGCCTGGCTGAAGACCCTGATGACCGCCTGGGCCGACGGCCTGAACTACTACCTGGCCACCCACCCCAAGGTGACGCCGAAGGTCATCAAGCACTTCGAACCCTGGATGGCGCTCTCCTTCACCGAGGGCAGTATCGGCGGCGACATCGAGAGCGTCTCGCTGTCCCAGCTCGAGGCCTTCTATGGCGGCCGTCAGACCTCGATGGCGCAGGAACAGTTCGCGCTGGCCCAGTTCAAGGAGCCGTCGGGCTCCAACGGCTTCGCCATCGCGCCGGGCAATACGGCCGCCGGCCACGCCCTGCTGCTGATCAACCCCCACACCAGCTTCTTCTTCCGCTCCGAGCAGCAGGTCAGCAGCGACGCGGGGTTGAACGTCTATGGCGCGGCGACCTGGGGGCAGTTCTTCATCTACCAGGGCTTCAACGCCAAGGCCGGGTGGATGCACACCACCAGCGGCCTGGATTCCATCGACGAGTTCGCCGAGACGATCGCGGGCTCCGGCGACAAGCTGACCTATCGCTACGGGACCGAGAACCGCCCGGTCACCACCTCTGTTATCGCGGTCCCCTACCGCGCCGCCGACGGGTCGATGAAGGCCAAGAGCTTCACGGTCTATCGCACCCACCACGGTCCCATCGTCCGCGAGGCCGGGGGCAAGTGGATCGCCGTGGCCCTGATGAACAAGCCGATCGCGGCGCTGAGCCAGAGCTATCTGCGCACCAAGGCCGTCGACTATGCCAGCTACATGAAGGTGATGGCCTTCAAGGCCAACTCCTCCAACAACACCCTGTTCGCCGACGCCAAGGGCGAGGTGGCCTACCTGCACCCGCAGTTCATTCCCAAGCGTGACGACCGCTTCGACTACACCAAGCCGGTGGATGGGTCGGACCCCGCCACGGACTGGAAGGGGCTCCACGCGCTGACGGAAGCGCCGCACCTGCTGAACCCCGCCAACGGCTGGATCGCCAACACCAACAACTGGCCCTATTCGGCGGCGGGCGCGGAGAGCCCGAAGAAGGCCGACTATCCGCGCTATATGGATAGCGCCGGCGAGAACCCGCGCGGGATCCACGCCAATCTGGTGCTGAAGGACCGCAAGGACTTCACCCTGCCGACCCTGATCGCGGCGGCCTACGATCCGCGCCTGACCGCCTTCGACCAACTGATCCCGCCGCTGATCGCGGCCTATGACGCGACCCCAGCCATCAGTCCGCTGAAGGGAAAGCTCGCCGACCAGGTCGCCCTGCTGCGCGGCTGGGATCACCGCTGGTCGGCCACTTCCGAGGCGACCTCGCTGGCGGTCTTCTGGGGCGAGCAGCTGTGGAGCGAGGTGGCCGTCGCCGCCCGCGCCGAGCATCGCTCGGTTTATGACGATATGGTCAGCCGCACGACGCCCGATCAGAAGCTGACGGCCCTGGCTGTCGCCTCGGACCGACTGGCGGCGGACTTCGGGACCTGGCGCACGCCCTGGGGCGAGATCAACCGCTTCCAGCGCCTGACCGGCGAACTGGTCCAACCCTTCAACGACGCCGGCCCGAGCATCCCCGTGCCCTTCGCCTCGGCCCAATGGGGATCGCTGGCCTCCTTCGGGGCGGGCCGCAAGCCGGGGACCAAGAAGTACTACGGGACCAGCGGCAACAGCTTCGTGGCGGTGGTGGAGTTCGGCGACAAGGTCCACGCCCGGGCGGTGACGGCCGGCGGCGAGAGCGGCGATCCGGCCTCCAAACACTTCAACGACCAGGCGGGCCGCTACAGCACGGGCGATCTGCGGGAGGTCTATTTCTATCCCGAGCAACTGACCGGCCACACGGAAAGCAGCTATCGACCAGGCCAGTAGTTTCGGCAGTGGATGCCGAACCATTGGGGATTGAGGAACCGTTGACACCGGTATCATAACTCAATTCCCGCTCTATTGTACGATAATTAGACCCTCGCCATCGTCGGAAGCTTGTCCATGCCCCACTCCCTGCCCGTCCAGCTCCGCGCCACGGTGCGATTCCTTGGGCGTATCCTGGGCGACGTGATCCGGTCGGAAGACGGGCAGGCGGTGTTCGACGAGATCGAGCAGATCCGCCAGGCCTCCGTCGCCCTGCACCGCAACGGCCCGGAGGCGGGCGGCGACGCCGTCGAATCCCGGCTGAGCGAACTCTCCCTGCCCGAGGCCGTGCGGTTCGCCCATTCCTTCGCCTGCTTCCTGCAGATCACCAACATCGCCGAGGACCAGATCCAGCGCCGCCGCGGGCGCGAGGGCGAGGGCCGCAGCGACACCCTGGCCGGCGCCATGCGCACCCTGGCCGGCGCCGGCATCGGTCCGGAAAAGGTCGCCGACCTGTTGGCCAACGCGGTGATCGCCCCGGTGATCACCGCCCACCCCAGCGAGGTGCGCCGCAAGAGCCTGCTGGACCGCGCCCACGCCATCATGGAGGCCCTGGAGGCCCACGACACGCCGGACGAGGACGCCCGCGCGGCCCACGAGCGCGAGCTGGTCCGGCAGATCGCCATCATCTGGCGCACCCGGCTGCTGCGCGGCGTGAAGCTGGGGGTCACCGACGAGATCGAGAACGCCGTCTCCTATTTCGAGCGCAGCTTCCTGACCGAACTGCCCAAGGTCTACGCCGGGTGGCGCGGACTGATGCCTGGGACGCAGCTGCCGAGCTTCCTGCGCATCGGCTCCTGGGTGGGAGGCGACCGCGACGGAAACCCCTTCGTCACCGCCGACATCATGCGCCACGCCTTCGCCCGTCAGGCGCGCGCGGCCCTGGACAGCCACCTGGCGCGCATCAACGACCTAGGCGCCGAGCTTTCGATCTCCGCCAGCCTGGCCCAGACCACGCCGGAGCTGCAGGCTCTGGCCGATCGGTCCCCCGACACCTCGCTGAACCGGGCCGACGAGCCCTATCGGCGGGCGCTCACCGGCGTCTATGCGCGGCTGGCGGCGGCCTATCCCGGCCTGACCGGCGGCTCCACCCGCGTGTCGCCCTTCCTCAGCCCGCCCTATACGAGCCCCGACGAGCTGAAGGCGGACCTGCAGGTGCTGCAGGACTGCCTGATCTCTCAGCACGGCGAGGTGTTCGCCGAAGGCGCCCTGCCTGACCTGATCCGGGCCGTCGACTGCTTCGGCTTCCACCTGGCCACCCTGGACATGCGCCAGAACTCCGCCGTCCACGCCCGGGTGGCGGCCGAGCTGCTGAAGGTGGCCGGGGTCTGCGCCGACTACGAGGCCCTGCCCGAGGCGGAACGCTGCGACCTGCTGGTGAAGGAGCTGTCCCACGGACGCCTGCTGCATTCGCCCTATGCCGCCTACAGCGAGGAGACGGCCAAGGAGTATGGCGTGCTGCAGGCCGCCGCCGAGGCCGTCCGCCTCTACGGGCCCGAGGCGATCAAGGCCTATATCGTCTCCAACACCACCTCGGTCTCTGACCTCCTGGAGGTCTATCTGCTGCTCAAGGAGGTGGGCCTCTACATGCCCTCCGATCCCGCCGGCACGCGGATCTTCGCCGAGCCGCTGTTCGAGACCATCGCCGACCTGCGCGATGCGCCGGCCACCATGACCCGCTATCTCGCCCTGCCCCTGGTGCGCGCCCTGCTGGCGGGCAAGGGTCGGCAGGAGGTGATGATCGGCTATTCCGACAGCAACAAGGACGGCAGCTACCTCACCTCCACCTGGACTCTGCACCAGACCTCGACGGCCCTGGTGGCGGCGACCAAGGCCGCGGGTCTGTCCCTGCAGTTGTTCCATGGCCGCGGCGGCACGGTTGGGCGTGGCGGCGGGTCGAGCTTCGACGCCATCCTGGCCCAGCCGGCAGGAACCGTGAACGGCCACATCCGCATCACCGAACAGGGTGAGGTGGTGGCCAACAAGTACGCCGATCCGCAGCTGGCCCGGCAAAGCCTGGAGACCCTGACCGCCGGGGTGGTGCTGGCCTCCCTGCGCAAGCGCGACGTTTCCACGCGGGACGCCTATGGCGTGATCATGGGGCGGCTGTCGGACGAGAGTTTCCGCGCCTACCGGGCCCTGGTCTACGAGACCAAGGGCTTCGCCGACTACTTCTTCGCCGCCACCCCGATCGCCGAGATCGCCGACCTGAACATCGGCAGCCGGCCCACCTCACGCCAGGCGAGCCGGACCATCGAGGGTCTGCGCGCCATCCCCTGGGTGTTCTCCTGGTCCCAGGCCCGGGTGATGCTGCCCGGCTGGTACGGCTTCGGCTCGGCGGTAGAGGCCGCGGGCCTGCCGCCCGAACAGCTGCAGGAGCTGCACCGCAACTGGCCGTTCTTCTCCACGACGCTCGCCAATATGGAGATGGTGCTGGCCAAGGCCGATATCGCCATCGCCCGGCGCTATTCCGATCTGGTGGAGGACCGCGCCCTGTCGGGCGCCATCTTCGGCCAGATCAGCGCCGAGTGGGAGCGCACCACCGCCGCCCTGCTCTCCATCACAGGTCAGTCATCCTTGCTGGAGAACAACCCCGACCTGGCCGCCATCATCCGTTCGCGCCTGCCCTATATCGACCCGCTCAACCACCTGCAGATCGAACTGATCCGCCGCCGGCGGGCTGGCGAGGACACGCCCGAGGTGCGCGAAGGCATCCACCTGGCCATCAACGGCGTGGCGGCGGGGCTACGGAATTCGGGGTAAAACCCATTCTCCCGCAAGGGGAGAAGGATTCCAGTTACTTATAGACGAAGGCCTTGTCGTCGAGGTCGATGAGCGGGAACGCTTCCTTCTCGGCCAGATAGTCCTGGCTGTGGCGCCATTCGGGCTTGTCGCCGCTCTTGGGTAAGAGGTGCATGCCGCGCATCAGGTAGCCGGGGTTGAAGTTCTCCGGGTCGATCCAGGGCAGCAACGGCATGTTGTCGTCCTGCTCGCGCAGCGCGACCTCCACCTTCTTCACGTGCTTCTCGTCCATGTGCTTGAGCAGGCGCAGGACGAATTCGGCCACCATGTCGGCCCGCAGGGTCCAGGAGGCGCGGAAGTAGCCGAACACCCAGACCATGTTGGGGACGCCGGTGAACATCATGCCGCGGTAGGTGACGGTCTTGCCGAAATCCAGGGTCTTGCCGTCGATGGAGAAGTCGATGTCGCCGAGGACGGCCAGGTCGAAGCCGGTGGCGGTGACGATGATGTCGGCCTCCAGGGTCTCGCCGGATTTCAGCGCGATGCCCTTTTCTGTGAAGCGGTCGATCTCGTCGGTGACCACCGAGGCCTTGCCCGAGGCGATGCCCATGAACAGATCGCCGCCGGGGATGAAGGCGATACGCTGGCGCCAGGGGCGGTAGCGGGGTGTGAAGTGCTTTTCCACATCGAAGTCGTCGCCGAGGAAGGCGCGGACCCCGGCCAGCAGTTCGGCGGTGACGGCCTCGGGCTCCTCCTGGGCGCGGCGGGCGAAGGCGGCGCCGTCATGGACGATCTTGCGGCGGACGATCTCGTGGATCCAGGTCTCGTCGATCTTCAGTTCGCGCAGGGTGTCGGCCAGCTCGTTGGCGTTGCGGCCAGGGATGAAATAGGTCGGCGAGCGCTGCAGAAGGGTCACGTGAGCGCAGTCGTCGGCGATGTTGGGCACCAGGGTCGCGGCGGTGGCGCCCGAGCCGATGACGACGACCTTCTTGCCCTTGTAGTCCAGGTCCTGCGGCCAGGTCTGGGGGTGGACGATCTTGCCCTTGAAGTCGGCCATGCCCGGCCATTCCGGGGTGTAGCCCTTGGAATGGCGGAAGTAGCCCTGGCACATCCACAGGAAGTTGGTGGTGAAGCGCAGTTCCTCGCCGGTGTCGGTGCGCACCGCCTCCAGGGTCCACAGGTTGTCCTGGCTGGACCACGAGGCCTTGGTGATCTTGTGCTTGTAGCGGATGTGGCGGGCCAGATCGTTGTCGTCGATCACCTCGCCCATGTAGCGCAAAATCTCCTCGGCCGTGGCGATGGGGGCGCCGACCCACGGCTTGAAGCTGTAGCCGAAGGTGTAGAGGTCGCTGTCTGAGCGGATGCCCGGATATTTGTGGGTCGCCCAGGTGCCGCCGAAGGTCTCCTGCACATCCAGCACCACGAAGCTGGAGCCAGGCCGTTCCTTGGCCATGTGATAGGCGCCACCGACGCCGGCGATCCCCGCGCCCACGATCAGGACGTCGAAGTGCTCGGTCTTCTGAGCGGTGCGGGTCAGGGTGGCGGCTTCGGACATGTTCAGTCTCTGTGTGCTGCAGCTAACTGAACGCTGATAACAAATCTTTCGGGGGCCTGTCGACGCTCTTCCGTGTCATGCCGCGCTAAGGGCTTGCGCTACCGCCGCGCCCCCGCCGTCCGCTCGCGGATGGCCTTGAACTCCGACCCGTCCTTCCAGTCGGGCCAGTCCTTGGGATCGGACGCGATGGCCTGGCCCATGACGTAGAGCAGCTGCACGTCCTGGGCCGCGCCGCGCAGGTCCCAATCGGGGCTCCAGGCGTCGCAGGGCTGGTGGTAGCAGTGGGCGGTGTAGTCGCTGACCCACCTGTCGCCGGCTTCGCGGCCGCCGGCGACCAGGTCGGGCCCGCCGCCCAGACCCATCATCAGCATCACCGGCACCCCCTGCTTGGCCAGGCTGAAGTGGTCGGCGCGGAAGAACAGGCCGCGCTCCGGATGGGCGTCGGGGGTCACCACGCGATTCTGCGCCTTGGCCGCGGCGATCAGCCGGTCGTCCAGTTGGCTCTGGCCGTAGCCCACCAGCACCACGTCCTTGGAGGGGCCGGCGGTCTGCAGAACGTCCATGGTGAAGTTGGCCGCCATCTGGTCCAGAGGTGTCGTGGGATGGACGCCGTAATATTCCGACCCCAGCAGGCCGCGCTCCTCGGCGGTCCAGGCGGCGAACAGGGTGGTGCGGGCCGGGCGCGGACCGGCGGCGAAGGCGCGCGCGATCTCCAGCACGCCGGCCACCCCGATGGCGTCGTCGGCCGCCCCGTGGCGCACCTTGTCGCCATTGATCGGCGCCCCCAGGCCGAAAGCGTCCCAGTGTGCGGAGAACATCACGCTCTGAGTCGGCCTGCTGGCGCCGGTCAGCTTGGCGATGACGTTGCGGCTGGTCACTTGGCTATGGGTGACGCCGTAGTCGGCGGAGAAGGTCGCGCCGGTCAGGGCCACCGGCCTGAAGTCGGGGGAGCGGGCGGAGGTTTTCAGGGCCTCGAAATCCAGGCCCGCCTGCTGGAACAGATCGACGGCGGTGTCGCGCGCGACCCAGCCCTGCAGCAGTAGCTTGTCCTTGCCGGGATCAGGCCGGACGATGTCGAAGCTCTCGCCGTTGGAGGCCGCCACCGTCGACCATCCATAGCCGGCGCCCGGGGTCTCGTGGACGATCAGAGCGGCGATGGCGCCCTGGCGCACCGCCTCCTCGTACTTGTAGGTCCAGCGCGCGTAATAGGCCGCCGCCTGGCCGCCGAACTTGCCGGCCACCGGCTCGCCGGCCTTGGCCTCGAAGTCCGGGTCGTTGATCAGGAAGACCGCGACCTTGCCCTTGAGGTCATAGCCCTTGAAGTCGTCCCAGCCGCGCTCGGGGGCCTTGACGCCATAGCCGACAAAGACCAGCGGCGCGCCCGCGATGGCCACGTGGTCCACCGGCCGCAGGGTGGCGACATTGATCTGCTGGGCCTGTTCCAGAGCGGTGGTCTTGCCGCCGACCGAGACGCTGAGCTTGGCGCCCGGCTGCACCTGAAGGCGCTGGAGCTGGACCTCCTGGGTCCAGCCGCCCTTGTCCCCGGCCGGCTCCAGCTTCAGCGCCTTGAACTGGCCGATCAGGTAATCGACCGTCCTGGCCTCCCCCGGCGATCCGGGCGAGCGGCCCTCGAACGCATCCGACGCCATGACCTTGACGATGGCCGACAGCCGCGCCGGATCGATGGGGCCGGACGTCTGAGCCTGGGCGGTCGTCGCCAGCAGAACGGCGGCGAGGGTGAGGGACGGAAGCTTCATAGGGCCGGACTCCGAAACAGGGTCCGATCCTAGAGCCTCGCGGCCGAAAGTGCATACCGGTTCAGGCGCCACCCCCCCACCGCTCATCCCGGCGACCCTAAGGGCGGCGCGAAGCAGCCAAGGCCGGGACCCAGATTCATCCTGGGCGATAGGAGGTGGCCCTCAGCCGCTTCGCTCCGTTCCGCGAACGGGAGTGGCTTTCACCTGGGTCCCGGCCTTCGCCGGGATGAGCGGATGATTGATCCGCACTGCGTCACGCGAACTCCCTCAGGAAAGCTCCGCCTCGACGGCGTGCAGCCGGTCCTTGCCGAAGAACATCTCGCCGTCGACGAAGAAGGTGGGCACCCCGAAGGCGCCCCGGGCCACGGCGGCCTCTGTGTTGGCGACGAGCTCGGCCTTCACCGCCGGGTCCTGCGTCGACTCGAGGATCGCCCGGGCGTCGAGGCCGGCCTTGGTGAGCACGTCGGCCACCACCTCGGGATCGTCCATCTTCAGCCCCTGCTCCCACATCGCTGAGACCACAGCTTCGAGATAGGCGTCGCCGACCCCGGCCCGACGCGCCGCCACCAGGCCGCGCATGATCAGCAGGGTATTGACCGGGAAGTGGGGGTTGGAGCGGTAGGCGGTCAGCTTGTGGGCGGCCACGAAGCGCTTGGTCTCGAGGCCCTCATATTCCAGCTTGCCCTTCACCCCGCCGAAGGCGGCCATCGGCGACTGGTTGCCAGTGGCCTTGAAGATGCCCCCCAGCAGGCAGGGGATCAGATTGACCGTCGCGCCGTGCCGGGCGGCGATGCCGGGCAGCACCTTCCAGGACAGGTAGCCGTTGGGGCTGCCGAAATCGAAGATGAAGTCGATCGTCTTGGCCATCACCAGGTCTCCTTCCAGGGGCGCAGATCCAGTTCGTGGGTCCAGGCCGAGCGGTTCTGATTGTGCAGCCACACATAGCTTCGAGCTATCTCGTCGGGCTTGAGGATCTCGTCGCCGGCCAGCTTGGCCGCGACCGCCTCGGGGCTGTTGTTGGTGCGGGTGAACACCCCGTCGATGGCGCCGTCCACCACGATGTGAGCGACGTGGACGCCCACCGGCCCCAGTTCGCGGCCGGCGGTCTGGGCGACCGAGCGCAGGGCCGCCTTGGCCGAGGCGAAGGCCGAGTACATCTTGCCGCCCCGAATTGACGCGGTGGCTCCGGTGACCAGGATCGTGCCCCGGCCGCGGGGCGTCATCACCCGGGCGGCCTCGCGGATGGTGAGGAAGCCCGCGAAACAGGCCATCTCCCAGACCTTCTGGAACACCCGCGTCGTGGTCTCGAGAACCGTGAACCGCACGTTCGCCCCGATGTTGAAGACCACGACTTCGAGCGGGCCGACCTCGGCCTCGACCTTGTCAAAGAGGGCGACCATCTCGGCCTCGTCGCGGGCGTCGACCCCGAAGGCGTGGGCCCTGCCCCCGGCCTTGCGGATGTCTTCGGCCAGGGCCTCGAGCTGATCCAGATTGCGGGCCCGGCGGGTGACGCAGACGGTCATCCCCTCGGCGGCGAAAGCCTTGGCGATGGCGCCGCCGACCCCGTCGCCGGCCCCGATCACCAGGCAGACTTTCGGCGCTGTTTGCGGAGGGTCCAGGGCCATTGGCTCACCTAAGTTCAGTTTCTGGACGAACCATCGTATTGAATCTGGACCCAGTCAATGGGATAGTGTCGCCGAACTGAAGGACGCCGCCCGTGAAGTGGGAAGACCTCGCCGACCAGCCCTGCTCCATCGCCCGCTCCGTGGCGGTGATCGGCGACCGCTGGACCCTGATGATCCTGCGCGACGCCTTCCTGGGCGTGCGGCGGTTCGAGGCCTTCCAGACCAGGCTCGGCATCTCGCGCACCATCATCGCCGAGCGGCTGAAGCTGCTGGTGGACGAGGGCGTGCTGACCAAGGTCCCCTATCAGGACCGCCCCGTGCGCCACGAATACCGCCTGACCCAGAAGGGCCTGGATCTCTATCCCGTGGTCATGTCCATCGTGCACTGGGGCGACCGCCACTATGCCGGCGAGGCCGGCGCCCCCCTGCTCCACCGCCACAAGACCTGCGGCTGCGACTTCGCCCCCGTCATGACCTGCTCGGAATGCCACGCCCCGGTGGGCGCCCGCGAGGTGGAGACACGGCCGGGGCCGGGCGCGGCCCAGGGCGTGACCTCATAAATCCAGCCTGGGCCCCAACAAACTAGCTCGCATCGAGCTGAAGGGCACGGTCGACGGGCTCTACGGATGTCTCGAAATAGGCGAGCCCCCGCTGAAGAGCCTCGATCAATTCCGTGGCCACGATCGGCTTGCGAACCAGTCCGTCAAAGCCGTGGTCAGGACCAAGCCGCGCCAGATCGGCATCGGCCGTGAACGCCAGGATCGGGATGTTCTGGTTGGGTCCGTCGGTCTGACGGATGCGAGCCAAGGTCTCGGGACCGCTCATGCCAGGCATGCGGAGGTCGAGCAGGATGAGGTCGACGGGGTTGATTGAAGCCGCCTCGATGGCGCTTGGACCATCAGCGGCTTCCAAGACCTCGACGCCAAGTCCGCTCAGCAAGGCGTTGACGAGCTCGCGGTTGACCGGATTGTCATCCACCACAAGCAAGCGAAGACCGTCCGCCGCCTCCGCAGCGCGGGCTTCCGCAACGCTGGGCTCGACGATCGTGGCTTCCGGCGCAGAGATCTTGAAGTGGAAAGTCGAGCCCTGACCGGGCCTGCTGTCGACGCCGATCTCACCGCCCATCGCCTCGATCAGACCCTTGCAGATCGCGAGTCCGAGGCCGGTGCCGCCGTGCTGGCGTGTTGATGAGGCGTCCACCTGCGAGAACCGTTTGAACAGGCGCTCACATTGCTCGTCGCTCATTCCGGCGCCCGTGTCCTCGACGTCGACGGCAAGCTGCTCACGAGCCTGATCATAGGACGCCGTCAGACGAACGCCGCCCGTGCTCGTGAACTTGACGGCGTTGCCGATCAGGTTGAGCAGCACCTGCCGAATCCGATCGGGATCCAGCCGCACCGCATCGGGTAGGCCATCGGCGGCGAAGCTCAGGCTCAACCCCTTCGAGTCGGCCAGCGGCGAGAACATCGTCAGGGCGTCGTGCAGGACGCCGCGAGGTGAAACAGGACGAGGCTTGATTTCGGTCTGACCGGCCTCGAGCTTCGAGAAGTCGAGCACGTCGTTGACGATGGACAACAACGCGTCGCTGGCCGTCGCAACCCGGTAGAGTTGCGCGCTGGCCTCGGGTGCGAGATCCTTGCGCTCGGTGAGCAGGCGCGTGAATCCCAGAATGGCGGTGAGTGGAGTGCGTATCTCGTGGCTCATGTTCGCCATGAAGTCCGACTTGACCCTGGCTGCGTCCTCAGCCGCGTCGCGCGCCGCCAGCAGGTCGGCCTCGATCTGGCGTTGCGCGCTGACGTCGCGGATCACATCCAGAATTTCCGAAGGTTTGCCCTCGGCGTCACGCACGAGGGTGGGATTGCATTCGAGCCAGATCCACTCCCCGTCCTTGCGCTGGAAGCGGTAGGAAACCCTCCCAGAACTGATTTCACCCGATATGACCCGCCTGACGTGGGCCAGGCTTGGCTCCAGGTCGTCGGGGTGGATCAGATGCAGGAACGCGGGCTTATGTTCGCCCAACTCCTGAGCCGTGAAGCCTGTGACCTGAGTGACGGACGGTGAGGCGTAGAGAAGCCGACCCGACAGACTGCTACGTGAAATGATGTCGGTGGCGTATTCGCCGATCACGCTGTTGCGCATCTCGCTTTCCGCGAGGGCGGACTCCACAGTCTTACGCTGAGTCACGTCGCGCACCGCGTCCCGGAACTCGATCAGGTGGCCCGTGTCCGCGTCATAGATCGCTCTCGCGTGCCCCTCGAGCCAGACCGTGGCGCCGTCCTTGCGGAACGCGCGGTAGCCGTATTGAAGCGGAGGGGCGTCCGGACCCGCGCCAAGATAGGCGGTGAAGGCCTTGCGAACCTGGGGCATGTCATCGGGGTGCATGAACTCCGTCGTCGCACGCCCGAGCAGTTCCTCCGGCGCATAGCCCAGCACCTTTTCGATAGCCGGAGACAGGAAGGTGAACTTCTCATCAACGCCATAGCAGGCGATGATGTCAGAAGCCCGGGTCGCCATTAGGCGGTAGCGCGCCTCGCTGGCCGCCAGAGCGGCTTCCATTTCCATGCGGCTAGTGATGTCGCGCATGACGCTGACTACCTCGACGATGCCCCCGCTGTCGTCGCGGATGACGGTCGGACTGGTCTCCATCCAGGTCCACGCACCGTCCTTTCGGCGGATACGATAGCGGTAGGTGGCGCCCTCGGGGTCCGGCAGGCCGGCGAGCCGGGCCGCGGTCACCGCCTGCATACGCGGCACGTCGTCGGGGTGCACCAGGTCCGCCGGCCGGAGGCGGATCAGCTCGTCGGGCTCGTAGCCGTAGCGGCGACAATTTGGCGAGACCCATAGAATTCCCTGACCTGGCTCGACGCGGAAAATGAGGTCAGCAGCGTGGTCGGTGAGAAATTGAAGCCGGGCCTCATTCTGCCGCAGGCGTTGATCCGCAAGCTTGAGGTCGGTGACGTCCACAAAGGTCCCGAACAGCGCGGCGACTGACCCGTCAGCATTCATCGCCGGGGCGCCCCGAGCAGACACCAGGCGCTCGCTACCGTCAGGTCGCCGGATGCGGGCTTGCAGAGCATAAGACTCGCCCGTCGCGACAGCGCGTTCCACCAGCGCCGCCAGCTTCGCCGCGTCTTCAGGCGCGTAGAGGGCCAGGACGCCATCGAGACCGGGAGGCGGCTCGGCCGGATCGCAGCCATGAATCTCATAGAGTGCGCGAGACCAGGTCGTGACGTCGGAAGCGGCGTCCCATGACCAGTGGCCAACGCCAGCCATCTCTTCGGCTTGGTCCAGTAGCTGCCGCTGGTTGTTCCGGTCACGCTCCGACCGCTGAAACGCGGAGATGTCCCGCCGCATCAGGAGAGCTTGAGTGACGGAGGCGGCCATGGCCTCAAGCTGCGCACGGGCGGCCTGGCTGAAGCTACGCCTCGGCGCGAAATCAATCACGCACAGCGTGCCGAGGCGATGGCCGTCCGGCAGGATCAACGGGGCGCCGGCATAGAATCTTATGGAGGGCGCGCCGGTGACCAATGGATTGTCGCGAAACCTCTGATCCTGTCTCGCGTCAAGCACGACCATGGCCTGATCCTGCCGAATGGCATGGTCGCAGAACGCGACATCCCGGCCCGTCTCTGAGACGTCCAGGCCGATACAGGACTTGAACCACTGGCGATCGATGTCCACCAGAGACACCAGCGCGACAGGGGCGTTGAACGTCAGCGCCGCAAGTTGTGTGAGGCTGTCGAAGATCGCCTCAGGCGCGGTGTCGAGAATCCCCAAGCCCTGTAGCGCCGCGATCCGATCTGGCTCCTCGGGCGTGTCCACAGCAGGCTCCAAAATAGCGCAATCCTCCCACAATGCGGCGCGGCCCTTTCGGTAGGGTTAATCCGGAGGCGCTCGGGACCACCTGCGACAATTCGACCTGCAATGTCAGATCGCCGGGAGACCGCCGGCCGGCTGGCTGCGAAATGCGCCTCCACCCCCGACCCAACCGCCACCTTCAATCCTATGAGGACACGGCCTGGTCGGTCAGCAAGCTGGTGAGCCAGTCGGTTAACTCACCCGCCTTGGCGGGGTCGAGGTCCACGGACCGCAGCAGGGCGTCGCCGAACAGGGCCTGGGACATGGCCGAGGCGCTTAGGAGGGCGATCGCGTACTGGCTGTCCTCCCGGGTCGGCACGGGCGCGCCCTGCGCCAGGGCGCCCGCTGAGCGGTCTTCGTGCAGCCAGTCCACCAGGGGCGACAGCATGCCGGCGCCCTCCGGCCGCCAGCCTGAGAAACTCAACCACATGACCAGCCGCGCGGCGCCCTTGCGGTCATAGAAGTCGGCCAACAGAGCGGCGGCGCGGGCCAGGTCAAAGCCTATGCCTTCGGCGCGGTGGGCCGCGATGGCGGCCGCCAGCTCGTCCAGGAAGCGGCGGCCGGAATAGCGCAGCAGGGCTTCCAGCAGCTGCTCGCGGCTGCCGAAGTGGTAGTGGACCGCGGCGTCAGTGAGTCCGAGATCCCGGGCGATAGGCTGAACCCGCACGGCGTCGGGCCCCTGGGCGATCAACCGGGCCTCGGCGGCCTGCAGGATGGCCAGTTTCGAGGCCTGGGCGCTGCGGCGGACGCGTTTGCGGGGTTCGGACATCGGGCCTCCAGCGGGTCGCCGTCCCAGGGATAGACCATCGCCGCGGGCGCCACACGAATCTGTTTGCGGCGGCTCTCGATATCGTCTTACTTTGACTAGTCAAAGTAAATACGGAACGAACGATGCTGCTGCGAGACGAGCCCCTCGAAGGCCTGGCCCGGGAGATGGGCGTCGAGATCGGCGATCTGTCGCCCCCGGCCTCGCGCCGTCTGGCGGGCCCGGACGGCGTCCTGCACCTGCTGGACTGGGGCGGTGACGGGCCGCCGGCTCTGCTGCTGCACGGCGGCGCCCTGACGGCGCGAACCTGGGACTATGTGGCCCTGGGTCTGCGGGCCGACTTCCGGCTGCTCGCCCTGGACCTGCGGGGGCATGGGGACAGCCACTGGGCGGAGACCTATCCGCTCGAGGCCTTCGTCGCCGACGTTCTCGCCGTCGTGGACCAGCTGGGCGCCGCGCCCTGTCATCTGGCGGGCATGTCGCTGGGCGGTGTTGTGGCGGGGCTCAGCGCCCAGGCCGCGCCGGACCATTTTGCCAGCCTGGCCCTGGTGGACGTGGCCCCCGGAGTGAACTTCGCGTCCACCGCCCGGATGCGGGATTTCATCGGCGCGATCGACGCCGCCGCCTCGGTCGAGGCCGTGGTGGCGCGGGCCCTGGCCGTCAGCCCCAGGAGCCATCCGGGCAAGGTCGCCTATCGGATGTCGACCCTGCTGACCCAGACCGACGGCGGTGACTGGCGCTGGAAGCAGGACCGCCGCAGGCCCACCGACTTCCCGGCGATCCTGGCGATGGTCGGAGTTCTGGATCAGATCGCGGCCTCAAGCGGCCTGCCGACCCTGCTGGTGCGGGGCGGCCGCAGCCGGGTGCTGACCGCCGCGGCGGCCGAGGCCTTCGCCCAAGCCGTGAGGGGCGCGCGGATCAGTGTCGCCCCCGACGCCGGACACAATGTCCAGGAAGACAATCCCGCCCATCTGGTCCAGACCCTGCGAACATTCTGGACCGCGGCCGACGCCGGCTAGCTCTCGGCCACCCGCCTCAGGCCGGCGGTGTCGCGCACCTCGATCTGGCCGTAGCCGAGGGTCAGCAGGCCCGCGCGCTGGAAGCCCAGCAGGTAGAAGTTCACGGTCTTGCGGGAGAGCCCCATCATCTCGGCGAGCGCCTGCTGGTTCATGCGCAGGGAGGGGCCGCCGGTCCGCGCCATCACCTCGAGGCGCGAGGCCAGCCTTTGGCGCGGCGGCAGGGCCACAGCCTCGGCGGCGATCATCAGGGCCCCGCGCAGTTGCAGATAGACCAGCGCCGCCACCGCCTGCCAGACCTCCGGCCGCTCCGCCGCGATCCGCGTAAGCGCGTGGTCGGGCACCACCAGCAGCACGCTCGGCTCCACACAGATCAGGGTCACCAGCCGCGGCCCGCCGCCGAACCTCAGGGTCTGGCCCAGGGCCACCCCCGGGCCGGCCTGGCCAAACAGCACCTCGCGGCCCCCCGGCGCCGCACACATCATCTGCACCGCGCCTTCCACCACCAGGGTGATCCCCGTCTGCTCATCCCCCTCCGACTGCGCCCAGGCGCCGGTCGGCAGATGGACGATGCGCCCCTGGGTCAGGAAGGCCTCGACCATCTCCGGTCCATGGCCCTGCAACCAGACGGACCGAGTCAGCAGTTCGGCGGCGCGCTCGCGAGGGTTCATTCCAGTTTGTAACCCTGGTGACAAACTCCGCAAAGCCCCTGGCCTAGGCTCTCCTCAACAGGAGCCCGCCATGACCACCACCCTCGACCTCTCGATTCGCCCCACCGACGGCTGCGGCGCCCTGGTTCAGGGTGTCGATCTGAACCGGGCCAACGACGCCGAGATCGACGCGATCCGGTCCACCGTCTTTGACCGCGGCGTCGCTTTCATCCACGGCCAGCAGATGACGCCCGAGCAGCAGATCGCCTTCGCCAAGCGGCTCGCCCCCATCGTCGTCAACCGCTACTTCCCCAAGACTGAGCGCTATCCCGAGATCGCCAAGGTCGAGAAGACCCCCGAGCAGCAGACCAACATCGGCGGCGGCTGGCACACCGACCACAGCTACGACGTCGCGCCGGCCATGGGCTCGGTGCTGCTGGCCATCGAGACGCCGCCCACCGGCGGCGACACCCTGTTCGCCGACATGTATGCCGCCTATGACGCCCTCTCCGACGGCCTGAAGGCGACGCTGGCCACCCTCAAGGCGCACCACGCCTCGGAGCACGTCTTCGGCGAGAGCAGCGTCTACGCCCTGACCGACCGCGCCGACCTGGCCGGAAACAAGGACGTGCCGGACGCCGTCCACCCGATGGTCATCACCCACCCGGGCAGCGGCAAGAAGGCGCTCTACGTCAATCCGGCCTTCACCACCGGCATCGTCGGCTGGAGCCCCGAGGAGAGCATGGCCTTGCTGGGCTATCTCTATCAGCACGCCGTCAAGCCGCAGTTCGTCCACCGCTTCCAATGGGCCAAGGGCTCGATGGCCATCTGGGACAACCGCTGCACCTGGCACCAAGCCATGAACGACTATCCCGGCCAGTACCGCCTGATGCACCGCATCACCCTGGATGGCGGGCCGCTGAGCTAGGCGCAACAGGGAGCGCCGCCAAGTTCGCCGGCAAAGGCCAAAAACACCGGGGCTGTCGCGAGCCGACATCCGCGCGCGCGCCTTCGCCCTCGCACCGCATCCGCCTGCACCCCGCCTGCGTAAACTCAACTCAAGCCTCATTGGAGAGTCCCGAGATGCGCACGACCCTGATGGGCCTTATCGTGGTATCGGCCCTAACGGCCTTCGGCGGGCCAGCCCTGGCCCAGAGCCGCCCGACCACGCCGCCCACGGCGGGGCCGCTGAACCCCGACACGTTTTATCGCGGGACCTGGTACGAGCAGGCGCGCACCCCCACCAGCCTCACGCGCGGTTGCGAGTACGCCACGACGGAGCATGGCCGCGACACCCAGGGCCGGATCACGGTGCGCGACGCCTGCCGGCAGGACGGGCCCCAGGGCCGGGAGCGGGCCCTTTCGGGGATCGGCACTGTCCTAGACCCCGGTCAGAACGCGGTGCTGGACGTCCGCTATCGTTTTGGTCCGTTCCGCCCGACGCGCGAATATCGGGTGATCGCCGCGGGGTCCCAGGGTGAGTGGTTCGTCTCGTCAGAACCCGAGTTCGACAAGGTCTATGTCTTCACACGGGCCGTCGCCCCGCCGCGGACCGAGGTGGACGCCCTGATCGGCCGCGTGCGCGCCCTGGGCTACAGCGGCGAGATCGAGGTCCTGGCCACCCCTGGGCGCGACTGACCCGCTGGGGCGAGCGGACATCTCAAGTCCGCGTCGCGAACTCGGCGTCGCCGGTCACCGCCACCACCTGATCGTCGAACGACGCGTGCGCCGAGGTGTACAGGTGAGAATACAGTCCGCCGGTCTTCATCAGTACGTCGTGGCTGCCCTGCTCCAGGATTCGGCCCTGCTGCAGCACCACGATGCGGTCGGCGTCGCGGATCGTGGCCAGACGGTGGGCGATGACCATGCAGGTGCGGCCGGCGAACAGCACCTTCAGCGCCTTCTGGATCGCCTGCTCGGTGAAGGAGTCGATATTGGCCGTGGCCTCGTCGAGGATCAGGATCTGCGGATTGGCCACCAGGGCGCGGGCGAAGCTGATCAGCTGGCGTTGACCCATGGAGATGTTGCGGCCCCGCTGGCCCAGCTGGGTGTCATAGCCGTCCGGCAGCCGCATGATGAAGTCGTGGGCGCTGACCGACTTGGCCGCCGCGATCACGTCGTCCTTGCTGGCGGTCAGCGTGTTGTAGCGGATGTTCTGCTCGATGGTGCCGGTGAACAGGAAGGGCTCCTGCAGCACCATGCCGATATTGGCGCCCAGCGAATCCAGGGTCACGTCGCGAACGTCGTGGCCGCCCACCAGCACCTGGCCCTGGTCGACCTCATAGAAGCGGTGGGCCAGCGCGATGATGCTGGTCTTGCCCGAGCCGGTGGGACCCACCAGGGCGACGACCTCCTTGGGCCGCACCATAAGGCTGATGTCGTGCAGGATGGGGCGCTTGGGATCGTAGCCAAAGGTCACGTTACGGAACTCGACGGTGGCCGGCACATCCTTCAGTTCGGTGGCCCCCTCCTTGTCGGCGATGCTGACGGGCACGTCGATCACCTCGAAGATCCGGTGCCCGGCCGCCATCGCCCGCTGCATGATGGTGTACTGCATCGACAGCATGCGCACCGGCTCGAAGAACCGCTGCACGTAGAGGATGAAGGTCACCATCACCCCGACATTGAGGGTCCCGCCCAGCACCGCGTTGCCGCCGACGATGATGACGATGGCCATGGCGAAGCCGGTCAGCATGTCCACGGTGGGGACCATGATCTGGGTCATCCAGGAGGCGCCCACCTGGGCGGTGAAATTCTCCTGGGCCTTCTCCTTATAAAGCTCGAAGTTCAGCGCCTCGCGGCGGCTCTCCTGCACGGTGCGGATGCCGTTGATGTTCTCGGCCAGGGCGGAGTTGGCGTTGGAGGAGGCGTCGCGGGCGACCCGGAAACTCTTCTTGGAATAGGGCAGCCAGACCGCGCGAATGGCGATCAGCGCCGGCAGGACCGTGAGGGTCAGCAGGCCGAGCTTCAGGTCGGTGGTCAGCAGCACCACGGTGATGCCTACCAGCATCACGAAGTCGCCGATGGCGCCGTTCATGTTCTCCAGGAATTCCTGCAGGGCGTTCACGTCCCCCTGCAGTCGCGCCATGATCCGGCCCACGTGGGTCTTGTCCATGAAGGACAGCGAAACGTCCTGGAAATGGGCGAACATCTTGCGGCGGATGTCGAAGATCACCCGCTGGGCCAGGCGCGAGGACAGCCACTCGCCGATGAAGAAGAAGGTGGCGTAGGCCGCCGCCACCGCGGCGAAGATCATCAGGGTGCGGTCGAGCAACGGCCCGTCCTTGGCCACCGCGGCGTTGACCGCCGCGCCCACCATGGCCGGCACCGCCACCTGCGTGGCCGCCGAGATCAGCACCGCCACCTGGGCGATGATCAGGGAGCGCTTGTGGGGACCCAGGAAGCCCAGGAATCGGCGGGCGACATTGACGTCGAAGGTCCCGAAGATGTCGTCGCCCTCGGACGAACCGAGGGAGGCGCGGGGCGCGCTGCGCTTGGGGGCGGCGTTGGCGGGGATCTCGGTCACGCGGGCGCCCCTTCCAAGGTCACGTCTTCCAGGGTCGCCGACGCGTCGGATCGCGACTGCAATTCATAGAGGTCGGCATAGACGCCGCCGGCCTTGAGCAGCTGCGCGTGATTGCCCCGCTCCACCACCATCCCGTCGTCGAGGACGATGATCTGGTCGGCATGCATCAGGGACGACAGACGGTGGGCGATGATGATGGTGGCCTTGGTGCGGGTGGCTTCGGCGAGCGCGTCGCGCACCCGCCGCTCGGTCACCGCGTCGATGGCGGCGGTCGAGTCGTCGAAGATCATCACGCCGGGGCCGGGGACCACGCCGCGGGCGATGCTCATCCGCTGGCGCTGGCCGCCGGAGAGCGCCACGCCGCGCTCGCCGACCCGGGTCTCGTAGTCGGCGGGCAGGCCGACGATATGCTCGTGAATCTGGGCGGTCTTGGCGGCGCCGACGATGCGCTCCTCCTCGGCCCACGGGTCGGCATAGGCGACGTTGTGGCCGATGGAGCTATCGAACAGGAAGGCCTCCTGCTGCACCAGGCCGACATACTCGCGCAAGGACGGCAGGGTCACGTCGCGGATATCGACGCCGTCGATGGTGATGGTCCCGCCGGTGACGTCGTAGAAGCGCGGGATCAGGTTGGCGATGGTGGACTTGCCCGAGCCGGGCGGGCCGACGATGCCCAGGGTCTGGCCGGGGCCGACCTCGAAGTCGATGCCGGTGAGGATCTGCTTGCCGGGCACATAGCCGAAGTCGACGCTCTCGAAGCGCAGCACGCCCTTCGCTGGCGCCAGCGGCTTGGCGTCCGGCGCGTCGGCGATCTCCGGCTCCAGGTCCAGCACCTCGAACACCCGCGCGCCGGAGGAGGTGGCGCGGGCGGCGGCGTTGAAGATCATGGCGATCTGGCGGATCGGGCCCTGCAGCAGGGTCATGTAGGCGAGGTAGGCGGTGAGCGTGCCCACGCTCATCGTGCCCGCCGCCACCTTGTGGCCGCCGTACCAGAGCACGCCCGCCATGGAGGCGTTGAAGGTCACCTGCATCACGGCGACGGCGCGGAAGCGCAGGGTGATGCGGTTGTAGGAATAGGCAAGCGCATCGACCGAGGCGCGGTCGAACTTGCTCATCTCGAAGGCCTTGCCCGCAAAGGCGCGGACCACGCGGATGCCCTGGAGGTTCTCTTCCATGGTCAGGGTCAGCTGAGCCATCAGCTCCTGGAAGCGCAGCCAGGTGACCCGCAGCAGGAAGCCCATCCGGCCTAGCGCCAGGGCCGAGAAGGGCACGAAGGCCAGGCCGATCAGGCCGAGCGTCAGGTCGGTGGCCAGCATCTGCCAGGAGGCGAAGGCCAGCAGCAGCACCAGCGTCAGGATCGGCATCAGGCCGCCCTGGATAAAGACGCGCGCGCCCTCCAGGTCGAGCATGCCGCGGGTCACCAGGTCGCCGGAGTGGATGCGGTCGTGGAACCCGAAGGACAGGCGCTGAAGCTGCTGGAAGAATTGCAAACGCAGGTCGTGGCCGACCTTCTGGCTCACCAGTTCGCCGAGATAGCCCGACCACATGGTCATGGCGCCGCGCACCAGGGTGGCGCCGATCACGAAGGCGGCGGTCACCAGCAGGGCGTGGCGAGCTTCGCCGGCATGGGCGACGCCCTGGATCAGCAGGCCGTGGGCCTGGTCGACGGCGCGGCCCAGCAGGCGCGGCAAGGCCAGGCTGGCCAGCGCCGCGCCCAGCGAAGCGGCCATGGCGAGGGAGACCAGCCATGGGTAGTGGAACGCCAGTCCAACGATCCGCTGCAAGACGCGGGGCATGGTCTTCACATCGACTTGGATTGGCTCGGAGTCAGCCGATGCCGCACCCCGCCGGGAGGGGTGTGAATCACTCATCTCAAATTTCCATCGTCTAGTATGGAAACATTCTGAGGCGCCCGCCCTAGGCGCGCCAGAGCTGTTTTGACGCGCAGGTCGAATAGGTGCGGATCATTGCGATGATGTTTCGATGGTCAAACCTGGCGGGCCGAGAGCCGCCGGCAGGGCGCTAGGCGGCGCTGACCTGCGACGCGGCCACAACCGTGACGGGCGCGCCGGGCGCCGTCGGGCGAGGCCGCAGTTTCTCGCCCTTGCGCCAGATCTTCAGCGCCTCCCAGTGGATGGCGGCCATGACGCCGAGCGTCATCAGGGGGTGGCTGAGCCAGGCCTTCCAGATCGCCGCGTCGGTAAGTTCGGTGCGCAGGCCGGCAAAGTTGGCGGCCAGGACGCGGCCCTGGGCGTCATGCACATCGACGGTGATGGAGACGTCCTCGCCGGGCGGGGCGATGCGGAAGGCGTAGGCCAGGTCCATGTCCATGAAGGGGGAGACGTAGAAGGCTTTCGGGGCGTTCTGTTCGATCACCCCCGAGCCCTGGACGGGGATCAGATAGCTGTGCCGCTCGCCGAAGGTGTTGCTGACCTCATAGAGGATGGCCGACAAGGCGCCGTCGGGGCGGTGGCAGAAATAGACGCTGAGCGGATTGAACACGCCTCCCAGGATGCGGGGCATGCAGAGCAGGCGGACCGGGCCGCCGGACGGGATACCGGCGGCGGCGAGGTGGGCCTCGACCTGGGCCTTCAGCGGCGTCGCCGAGCCATCGAGATGGTCGCGCTCCGAGAAGCTGGTCAGGCTGAACCGATCCTGGCCGAACAGCTTGAGCCGGGCGTCCAGGGCCGGCAGTTCGTCCAGGTCCAGCAGCAGCATGAAGATAGCATAGCGCAGCCGGTGGCCGCGCGGCCGGAACCGTGTGTGGGTTGTCACTCCGGAATAGAGGCCGGAGGCGGTCATGGTCAGGCGGCCTGCTCGGCGGGGACCGACGAGATGGCGTCCAGGTGGATGCGGCCGGACTCGTTCTCGACGGTCCAGGGACGACGCACCCCGCCCAGCTCCTCGGCGACCGCCAGGCCCGATTGCAGAGCGTCCTCATGGAAGCCGTGACCGAGATAGGAGCCGCAGAACCAGGTTCGGCGTACGCCCTGGACCGACCAGATTTCGCGCTGGGCGGCGATGGCGCCCGCGTCGAACAGCGGGTGTTCGTAGACGTCGGTATGGACCACCGCCTCGGGCGCGATTTCCTTCGTCGGGTTCAGGGTGACGAAGTAGTCGGTGACGGTCTTCAGGCCTTGTAGCTTGGTCATCCAGTAGGTGACGCAGCCCTCACCCGGCGCCGAGCGCTTGCCGATGTGGTTCCAGCTGGTCCAGGCGCTACGGCGCTTGGGCATCAGGGCCTTGTCGGTGTGCAGGACCGCCAGGTTGCGGCTGTACTGGAAGGCCGACAGCAGCCGCTGCTCCTCCGGCGTGGCGTCATCCAGCAGTCGCAGGGCGTGGTCGCCGTGGGTGGCGATCACCACCTGGTCGAAGCGCTCGGCATGGCCGTGGGCGTCGCGCAGTTCCACCCCCAGCGCGTCACGGCGGATGGAGACGATGCGCGCGCCTGAGCGAACCTCACCCTGGAAGGCGGCCGACAGCTTGGAGACGTAGGCGCGGCTACCGCCGGTGACCGTGCGCCAGGCGCCGCGGCCGAAGATCGTCATCATGCCGTGGTTCTGGAAGAAGCGGATCAGCGAGGCGGCCGGATAGTCGCGGATGGCGGCCAGGGGCGTCGACCAGATGGCGGCGGCCTGGGGGATCAGGTGGTCGTCGCGGAAAGCCTGACAGTAGCCCTTCTGCGACAGGTAGTCGTCCAGCGAGGTGAGCGGCGCCTCCAGGCCCGCCAGGTCCTTGGGGCCGTGGCGGTAGAAGCGGTTGACGTCCCGCAGCATGCCCCAGAACCGGGCGCTGAACAGGTTGCGTTTCTGGGCGAAGATCGCGCCGCTGGAATACTCGAAGGCCCCGTCGTCGAGGGAGACGCTGAGCGCCATGTCGGCGGGTTGGCTCGCCACGCCCAGGTGGGCCAGCAAGGCGGTGAAGTTGGGGTAGTTGGGCGGATTGAAGACGATGAAGCCGGTGTCCACCGGGGTCACGCCCCCGCTGTCGCGCGCCTCCACCGTATTGGCGTGGCCGCCCAGCCGGTTGTCGGCCTCAAACAGGGTGACGGCGTGTTTTGTCCCCAGCATCCAGGCCGCGGAGAGACCGGCGATGCCGCCGCCGACGACGGCGATGCGGAGCGGCTTGTGGGCGGCTTCAAGGGTCACGGCGTCTCCTGGGGCGATCGTGGTGGAGTTACGCAAAGCGCCGGTCGCCGGATGCAAACGCCGCATCCAGGGTCAGGCTGCATCCGTATGGCTTTTCAAGGCTTCTTTCCAGGAGCCAGCAGAGGGCCGCCCAATGAGTCTCGTCGCCAATGCCATCCAAGCCTTCGAGGGCGCGCCCCTCCCCGACCTGGTGCGCCGCGCCGCCGTAGACCTTCTGGTGGCCAATGCGCGCCGGAACCTGGCCGACGCGCCCGCCGACGCCGAGGCGCAGTTCGCCGTGGAAATGGCCCATCGGCCGATCGCCGAGCACACCGGCGAGGCCAACGATCAGCACTACGAACTGCCCGCCGCCTTCTTCGAGGCGGTGCTGGGCCCGCAGCTCAAATACTCCTGCTGCCTCTATGGCGACGGCGCCTCGACGCTGGAACAGGCCGAGGAGAAGGCGTTGTCAGAGACCGCCGCTCACGCCGACCTGAAGGATGGGCAACACATCCTGGAGCTCGGCTGCGGCTGGGGATCTCTGTCGCTGTGGATGGCGCGTAATCTGCCGCGCTCGCGGGTGACCAGCGTGTCGAATTCCCGGAGCCAGGGGGAGTTCATCCGCCGCCGCGCCGCCGCGCAGGGCCTGACCAACCTGACAGTGATCACCGCCGACATGAATGACTTCGAGGCGCAGGCCAGCGCCTTCGACCGGATCGTCTCGGTGGAGATGTTCGAGCACATGGCCAATTGGCGCGGCCTGCTGACCCGGGCCAAGACCTGGCTGAAGCCGGACGGGGCGATGTTCATCCACGTCTTCACCCACAAGAGCACGCCCTACCGTTTCGACGTGAACGACGAGGCCGACTGGATCGGTCAGCACTTCTTCACCGGCGGGGTTATGCCCAGCCACGACCTGATGCGACAGTTCCCCGACCTGTTCACCGTCGAGGCCGACTGGCGCTGGAGTGGCGCCCACTACGAGACCACCGCCAACCAGTGGCTGGAGAACTACGACCGCAACGCTGCGGTGATCCGGCCGGTGCTGCGGGACGTCTATGGCGACCAGGCTGTGCTTTGGCGCCGGCGCTGGCGGCTGTTCTTCCTGGCCACCGCCGGACTTTTCGGGCATCGCGGCGGCGGCGAATGGGGCGTCAGCCACTATCGCCTGCGGCCGGCCTGAGGGATCACACCATGCTGAAATATGTCATCGCCTACCTGGCCACCGGCCTGACCTTCGCCGCCGTGGACGCCGTCTGGCTGATCCTGAGCAATGAGCGGCTCTACCGGCCGACCCTGAACCCGATCCTGGCTGAGGAGGTGAACCTGAAGGCCGCGGCGGTCTTCTATCTGGCCTATGTGCTGGGGATCGTGGTCCTGGCGGTTTCACCCGCCACCTCCTGGACCAAGTCCATGACCACCGGGGCCATCCTGGGGGCCATGTGTTACGCCACCTACGACCTCACCAACCAGGCGACCCTGAAGGTCTGGGCCACAAAGATCACTGTGGCAGACATCCTGTGGGGAACCTTCGTCACCGCCGTCGCCGCCACGGCGGGCTATCTCGCCTTGCGTTGGGCCGCGGCGAAGTTCGGTTAGGCCGAAGCGCCCTCAAGCAGGGCCCGCAGCTTGCTGGCCAGTTCGTGGTCCTCGAAGGGCTTCTGGATGACCCCGGCCTCACCGGCATGGGCCAGGGCCTCGACGTCGGCATAGCCGGTGACGAAGACGATGGGCAGGTGCGGGCGGCGGCTGGTCGCCTCGCGGGCCACCTCGGCGCCGTTCATGCCGGGCATGGCGAAGTCCAGCAGCATCAGGTCAACGTCCGGCCGCTGCTGCAGCAACTCCAGCGCCGCGCCGCCGCTGCCGGCCTCCACCACTGCGTAGCCCAGCTCGTCCAGCATGCCGGCGGTGATTTCGCGCACGGCGCTGTCGTCGTCCACCAGCAACACGACCGGGCGGCCATCCACCCCCAGCGGCGCCTCGCGGACAGCGGGACGAGGCGCGGCGATGTCGTCGCAGCGGGGCAGGTAGACCTTCACCGAGGTCCCCTCGCCGGGCGCGGTGTCGATGCGCACCCCACCGCCGGATTGTTTAGCCAGCCCGAACACCTGGGACAGGCCCAGGCCCGAACCCTTGCCCACCGCCTTGGTGGTGAAGAAGGGTTCGAAGACCTTGGCCAGCACCTCGGGCGGCATGCCCGAACCGGTATCGGTGACCGCCACCATCACATAGTCCCCGGCGGGCGGCTCCTCGGCGTGGCGCGGCGGGCCCAGGACGGCGTTGGCGGTGCTGACGATGAGCACGCCGCCGACCTCCATGGCGTCGCGGGCGTTGATGGCCAGGTTGAGGATCACCAGTTCGATCTGGGTCGGATCGATCATCGCCCCCCACAGATCAGGCGCCAGTTCGGTTTCGATGCGGGCGTGGGCGGCCATGGTGCTCTGCAACAGGTCGCGCATGCTGGCCACGGTGTCGTTCAGGTCGACGAGCTGGGGCTCCAGCTTCTGACGGCGCGAGAAGGCCAGCAGCTGAGCGGTGAGCTTGGCGCCCCGCTGGGCCGCCTGCTCCATCATGTCCAGGCGGCGGCGGACGGTGGGATTGGTCTCGGCCTTGGCCAGCTGGCGCACATTGCCCAGCACCACGGTCAGCAGGTTGTTGAAGTCGTGGGCGACGCCGGAGGTCAGCTGGCCCACGGCCTCCAGCCTCTGGGCCTGGCGGAGGGCGGCCTCGACCTTTTCGCGCTCCTCGATCTGACCCACGAGCTGGCGGTTGGCGGCGGCGAGTTCGGCGGTGCGTTCGTCGACCCGGCGCTCAAGCTGCTGCTCGGCTTCTCGGATCTCCTCGATACGCTGGCGCGCCTCGTACTGGCGGCGGCGCGCGCGCAGGGCGGTGCGCGCCACGCTGACCAGGCTGGTGGGATGGAAGGGGCGCTCCAGGAAGATGACGTTGCCAAGGGTTTCGGTGAGGCGGAACGCCTGGGGATTGCGCTCCAGCCCGCCACCGCGCTCGGTGAGTAGGACGAAGGGAAAATCCGACCAGGGCGGCTGTTCGGCCACCCAGCGCGACAGCGGGCCCACATCGGCGTTGTGAAGGGCGTTGTCGGCCAGCAGCGCGAAGCCCGCGCCCTCGGCGAGCTCGCGGCAGAGGACCTCGATACTGTTGCAGACTCGGCTCTGGATCCCGGCTTCGCCCAGGAGGCTGGCCGCGATCTGGGCGTCGCGTCCGGCCGGGGTCAGGATGAGGGCGGTCTCCTCGCGCAGGGCTGTGAGGTTGGTCAAACCCGTTCGTCCAGCAGCGACTCCGACTGTCCGACATAGACCGGCACGCCGCGCAGAACGCCCTGGAAGCCCTCCAGGGGGCCGCCAACCGTGAGCCCGCGGTTGTCGATCTGGTAGTCGCGGATGGTGTCCTCATGGAAGCCGGTGCGCTTCTTGATCACCGAGATCGCCCGGCGCACCCGGCCCGAGGCCTCGAAGTATCGCATCAGGATCACGGTGTCGGCCAGGTAGGTGACGTCCACCGGCGCCTTCATGTCTCCCACCAGCCCGTGCTGGGCGACGGTGAGGAAGGTCGAGGCCCCCCGGCGGTTCAGGAAGGTCAGCAACTCGTGCATGTGCAGCACCAGGAACTGCTCCTCGGGCATCGCCGCCTGGTAGCCGTTGAGGCTGTCGATGACGATGGTCTTCAGGTCGAGCTTCTCGACGCACTGGCGGACCTTGTGGGTGAACTCGCCGGGCGCCAGCTCGGCGGCGTCCACCTGCTCGATCAACAGGGCGCCGGAGTCGCGCATGGCCTCCAGGTCGATCCCCAGGCCCTTGGCGCGGGCGAACAGCAGGCCGAGCTCCTCGTCGAAGATGAACATGGCGGCCTTCTCTCCACGCTTGATGGCGGCCACCACAAACTCCATCACCAGCAGCGACTTGCCGGTTCCGGCTGGACCCAGGACCAGGGTCGAGGAGCCGCGCGCCACGCCGCCACCCAGCAGAGTGTCGAGTTCCGTCACGCCGCTGGCCAGGGCCTCGCGCTTGAAGTCGATGCGGTGTTCCGAGGCGATCAGGCGCGGGAAGACGTCCAGGCCGCCGTGGCGGATCAAGAAGTCGTGGAAGCCGCCGCGGAACGCCTGGCCGCGATACTTCACCACACGCAGGCGCCGCCGCTCGGCGCCGTAGACGGGCGCTAGTTCCTCCAGCCGGATCACGGCGTGGGCGACGCTGTGGACGGTCTTGTCGTTGGCGTCGGTGGTCATGTCGTCCAGCATCAGGACCGTGGCGCCGTGCTTGGCGAAGTAGTGCTTGAGCGCCAGGATTTGCCGGCGATAGCGCAGAGAGCCGCCCGCCAGCAGGCGGATTTCCGACAGGCTGTCGATCACGACACGCGTCGGCTTAACGTCCTCGATGGCCTCGAAGATCAGCCGGGTGGTCTCGCCCAGTTCCAGGTCGGAGGAGTAGAGCAGGCTCTGCTGCTGCTGTTCGTCCAGCAGGTTCTCGGGCGGGATGAGTTCGAAGATCGTCACCAGGTCCGAGACCGTCCAGCCGTGCGACCGGGCGGTGGACATGAGTTCGTCCTGCGTCTCGGACAGGGTGATGTAGAGCCCGCGCTCACCCTCCGCGGCGCCGGCCATCAGGAACTGCAGGGCCGCTGTGGTCTTGCCGGTGCCGGGCGTGCCTTCCATCAGATAGACGCGGTTGCGCGTCAGGCCGCCCCTCAGGATATCGTCGAGGCCAGTGATGCCGGTGCTGGCAAGCTCCGCCGGAAATTTGGTCTGAACAGTCAAGCGCCTACTCGCGTGGTTCCAAGGGCGACGAACCTAGCTGCCAGGCTGGCGGCTCACTGTCGTCGACACCACACAACGGCCAAGTTGGTTTTGGGCTCCCCCCACCCCCGCGCAAACGATGTTCCAGGGCTGCGGATCCGCATCCGGTCTTTGTCCGGATTCCGGGGGCGTTGTCCGGCGCGGCAAGCCGTGTGATGGTGGGTTTCCGGAACGGAACGACGGCTCGCGGGCATATTGCGCCCATGGTCGCCGACAAGACGCCGCGCCGGAGACCTACAAAATTGATTGCACCGTGTGAAAGCCGCTGCCGGCCACCGGGCGACGGGAGGAATTTGAGATGGAAGATTTGAAAACGCGCGAGGATTTTACCGCGGCCCTGGACGCCTCTGCCGTCGACGGCATGACCGTCGCCTTCTGGGCCAGCGTCGCCCCCGACCGCCAGGCGGTCATTGACCCATCCGGCCGCGTGAAGACCTTTGCGGAGGTCAACGCCAACGCCAACAAGCTGGTGCGCACCCTGCGCAAGGCGGGCCTCAAGGCCGGCGACAGCGTCGCCCTGCTCTGCTCCAACCGCGCCGAATTCGTCGAAACCCTCGCCGCCACGCAGCGCAGCGGCCTGCGCATCACCCCGGTGAACTGGCACCTGACGGTCGACGAAATCGCCTACATCATTAAGGATTGCGAGGCCAAGGCCCTGGTGGCCGAGTCCCGCGTGGCCGCCGCCAAGCCGGCCGCCGACGAAAGCCCCGACCTGCTGATCAAGCTGTCGGTGGGCGGCGATATCGACGGCTTCACCAACTACGACTCGGCCCTGGCCGAGCAGGACGGTTCGGATATCTCCGACCCGGTTCGCGGCAACCAGATGATGTACACCTCGGGCACCACCGGCCGTCCGAAGGGCGTGTTCCGGCCGCAGGCCCAAGTGATCCCGCCCTCGATGCTCTCCCTGCGCGGCTATGATCCGGAGACCTCGGTGCAGCTCTGCGCCGGGCCCGCGTACCACGCCGCCCCGCTGGCCTTTGACGTCTCCGCCGCGATGAACGCCGGCATACCCCTGCACTTCATCGACAAATGGGATTCCGAACACGTCCTGAAGACGATCTCGGAAAAGAAGATCACTCACCTGCACCTGGTGCCGATCATGTTCCAGCGCCTGCTGGCCCTGCCGGCCGAGGTCAAGGCCAGGCACGACATCAGCCACGTGCAGTATGTGGTCCACGGCGCGGCGCCCTGCCCGCCCGAGGTCAAACACGCGATGATCGAGTGGTTCGGCCCGGTGCTCAGCGAATACTATGCGGGCTCCGAGGGCGGCGCGGGCTTCGCCATCACCTCCGAGGAATGGCTGAAGAAGCCCGGCAGCGTCGGCAAGCGCCCGATGTTGCTGGAGGTCCGCATCCTGGACGAGGAGGGCAACATCCTGCCGCCCGGCGTCCCTGGCGGCATCTACCACCAGCTCCCGCCCGCGGGGGCATTCACCTATTTCAAGGACGAGGCCAAGACCAACGCCAACCGGCGCGACGGCTTCTTCACCATGGGCGACGTCGGCTATTTCGATGAGGACGACTATCTGTTCCTCACCGGCCGCAACGCCGAGACCATCATTTCCGGCGGGGTGAACATCTACCCGCAGGAAATCGACAACGAGCTGATCAAGCACGACGCCGTCGCCGACAGCTCCACCGTCGGCATCCCGCACGACGAGTGGGGCGAACAGGTCCGCGCCGTGATCATGCTGAAGCCCGGCTATGAGCCGTCCGACAAGCTGGCCCAGGAGATCCTGGACTTCGGCCGTCAGACCCTGGCGGCCTACAAGGTGCCGCGCGGCCTGGACTTCGTCACCGACCTGCCGCGCTCCGAAGCCGGCAAGATCCAGCGCAACAAGGTCCGCGCCCCCTACTGGGAAGGCCGCGCCCGGCAGATCTAGGGCTTTCGGGCCTCCCCGTTCGCGGGGAGGCCCGGGGGCTCTTCCGCAATTTTTCGAAAACAAGCGTGTTTGGCTTGGCTAGACTCGCCGTGTCATGAAGCGCGCCGCTTCGTGACCCGGGACTTTTCCACATGCCGATTCCGTTCATCGACCTCCAGGCCCAGCGGGCCCGCCTCGGCCAGCCGCTGGAGGACGCGATCGTCAAGGTGGTGCGCTCGGGCGCCTACATCATGGGTCCCGAGATCGCCGAGGTCGAAAAGCAGCTCGGCGTGTTCGGCCAGGCGCCCTTCGTGCTCTCCTGCGGCTCGGGCACCGAGGCGATCCAGCTGCCGCTGATGGCCTGGGGCATCGGCCCCGGCGACGCGGTCTTCTGCCCCTCCTTCACCTTCGCGGCCACCGCCGAGGTCATGCCCCTGGTGGGCGCCTCGCCGGTGTTCGTCGACGTTTTGCCAGGCACCTACAATCTCGATCCCGTCAAGCTGGACGCCGCCATCGAGGCCATCAAGGCCGAGGGAAAGCTGACCCCGCGCGCGGTGATCGCCGTCGACCTGTTCGGCCAGCCCGCCGACTACCCGGCCATCGCCGCCGTCACCAAGAAGCACGGCCTGAAGCTGATCGCCGACTCCGCGCAGGGCTTCGGTTGCACCCTGAACGGCCAGCACCCCATCCACTGGGCCGACGTCACCACCACCAGCTTCTTCCCGGCCAAGCCGCTGGGCTGCTACGGAGACGGCGGGGCGGTGCTGTGCAAGGACGAGCGGCTGCACGACCTGCTGGTCTCGCTGCGGGTCCACGGCCAGGCGGTGAAGTCCGACATCGCCGGCAAGACCTTCGACCACGACCCCAAGTACCTGAACATGCGTATCGGCATGAACAGCCGTATGGACACCATCCAGGCCGCCGTCCTGCTGCAGAAGCTGACCATCTTCGAGGACGAGATCGCCGCGCGGAACCTGGTGGCCGACCGCTATGCGGCGGGCCTCGGCGATGTCGTGAGCGTGCCCAAAGTGATCGAAGGCGGGGTCAGCGTCTGGGCTCAGTACACCATCGAGACTGAGGACCGTGATGGCCTGGTGGCCCACCTGAAGGCCGCCGAAATTCCGAGCGCCGTCTACTACCCGATCCCGATCCACCGCCAGGAGATCTATTCCCGCTACCCCGCCCCCGGCGGCCTGCCGGTGACCGACGCGGCGGCGGACAGGGTCATGAGCCTGCCCATGCACCCCTACCTGACGCCCGACCACCAAGACCAAGTGATCGCCGCCATCCGGGCCTTCGTGAAGCGGAACGGGTAGCAGGGATTCCTTCTCCCCTTGCGGGAGAAGGTGGCCGGTCGGAGGCCGGTCAGATGAGGGGTCACGCTCCCCTGTCCGCGCTGACTGCAAAGCCGTCAACCCGAGAGGCCTATCGACCCCTCATCCGACCCTGCTCCGCAGGGCCACCTTCTCCCGCAAGGGGGAGAAGGACTTTTGTGTCATCTCACCCACGCCGCCTTAAGCCCCGCCGCCTGCGCCAACCCCTGCGCCAGACCTGCCCGCGCGGCGGCGGCGCGTTTGCGGAAGTCCATCAGGTTGAGGCCCATGGCGGCCTGACTGCCTTCGTCAGGGCCGATCAGCACCACCTTGGCGCCGTCCTTGCGCAGGACGTCGAGTTCCTTCTCCACCCGGGCGGCCATGGCCTCGGCGGCCGCGCCGGCGGTAGCCCCGCCGCGAACCTGGACCACGACGACGAGGTCATGGCCCACGGCCTGGTCGGCATTGAGGGTCGAGCGCATGCCGCCGTCGATATAGCGGCGGCCGTCGATGGTGACCGGCGGATAGATGCCCGGCACGGCACAGGAGGAGGCCACGGCCCGCGTGACGCCGACGCCGGACTCTTTCGTCCACAACTTGAATTCCCCGGTCAAGGCGTCCACCGCCGAACAGGCGAAGCCGCGCTCGGGCCAGGCGCCCTCGGGCAGGCCCGCGAAGGACCGGCCGAAGCTCTGGATGAAGGTCGCCTCGTCCGGGGTCTGGGCGGCGAGCGCGAAGGCGCCGATCTCGGCGCGGACCTCCTGGGGATCGCGGACTCCGGCCTGAGCCTCCGCCATCATGGTAGCCAGGACGGAGAGGCCGCCGGGCGGCGCGGCGTCGGCCGGCTTGGCCTGGCCCTCGGGGCGCGGCGCGGGCGGGGGTTCGGCCAGGATCGGATCGACCAGGGTGGCCGCCTCGGCCCCCAGCGCCAGCCGCGCGCCGACGAAGGAGCCGGCCGAGGTGCCCATGATGAAGTCGGCTCTTCCGAGATCGACCCCGCCCTGGGCGAGGCCCGCGATCAGTCCGGATTCCCAGGCGATGCCCACCGGCCCGCCCCCGCCCAGCACCAAGGCCCGCGTGGTCATGATCGTCCCTTTCCCTAAGCTCTCGTTGGGAAGGAGCGTCGGCCAGCCGGCCTGTCATGTCCACCAAAAGGACGACAGGCGTGGCCGCCGGGGGGTGGCCACGCCTGTCTGGAGATCCGGCCGGTAACTCCCCCAAGCCCAGCCGTTCCGCCCACCCCGAAGGAAAGACGACGGGCCATCCCCAGGCCCTTTCCGTGCGCGAGAACCGAGGTCCTAGCGAAGCTTGGTCATGGTGTCGTAGGCCACCTGGGCGCCGATCAGCTGCGGGGTATGGCGGCTGGGGCCGCTGCGCTTCTCGAAGCCAGCGCCGTTCACCGCCACCCATTTGGCCTCACCCTTGGGCGGGTTGCCGGAGGTGGTGAACTGGGCCCGCACCGTCGAGGTGGGAAGGTGGGTGACCTTGACCGTGAAGGTGACCCCGGTGGGCGACGAACCGTCATCGTCGGGCAGGATCTCGATCAGGTACTGGATGCCCTGGCCCATGGCCAAGGTCTCCAGGTACTGGATGTCCATCCGGTCCTCGCGGCTCTGCTTGGCCGAGACCTTGCGGATCACCGCCTCGCGGTCGACGATCCGGGCGCCCGCCGACAGGAAGGTGTTGAGGATCGAGCTCTCCACCCCGCGCGAGAAGTTGTTGCTGCGGAAGCCGTAGCTCCCGTCCGTCATCCGCTCCTGGTACTGGCGGCTCTCGCTTGCCGAGGCGGCCATGCCGGTCGACGCGCTGGCCGCCCAGTTACGGCCCCGCACCGCGGCGCCCTCGCCCATGGCGACCGCCGCCGAACTGGTGGTCTGGACGCTGTCGTACTGGCTGGTGGCGTCCTCGATCAGCTGGCGGTTCCAGAACAGCAGCATGGTGGGCCGCCCGGCCCCGGCGTACCAGCGCGCGAAGCTTGAGGACGAGGCGTAGTTGCCGGCATCGGGATTGGCGCTGGGGGCCGGCGCGTTCACGTCGGGCATGCCCTCGCGATAGGTCACCGTCGGCGCCTGGGGCCGGTACTGCGGCTGGGCCATGGCGGGACCGGCGACCAGGAGGGCCGCCAGCGCCACGAGCTTCATACGGTTGGGCATCGAACCCTCCTGATATTGAGACGGGGCTTAGTCGGCGCCGCGGATTTCGACGTAGTACTGGGCCGAGTTCAGGCGGGCCGAGTTCTGCTCGAAGGTGACCATCGCGTTGGGCTGGACGAAGAGGCTGGTCCAGGCCTGGGCGCCGTCGGTGGGCACGCCGTTCTGATCGTACCAGCTGGCGCGCACCTGCAGCGGCAGGGCGACATTGGTCTTGTTGCGGATCTGGACGGTGATCTTCTTGAAACCGGTGGGGCCGGTGGAGACGTAGGCGCCCTCGGTGTCCAGCAGGCTGTCGACCTTGAACTTGCGGCCGACATACTTGGCCAGCGTGTTGTCGATCACCCGGACCGAGTTCAGCTCAGGCCGAATGTTGTTCTGCTGGTCGATGCGGACGCCGCCCTCGGGCGGTGTGGTTTCGCAGGCGGCCAAGCCGAGGAAGGCCGTGGCGGCGACGAGGGTCAGGGTTTTGCGAAGCGTGGTCATCGGAACTTCTCCTAGTGGGCGCGCACGAGGCACAGCTGTTTGCGGTTGGCGTCGGTGGCGCAGGCGATGGGCTTGTCCTCGCCCTCAACCGCGACGCCGGCCTTGAGGAAGTGGGCGGTGAGGTTCGGAGTCTTGCCGCCGGAGCCCAGAGTCAGGACGTGGACGGTGTCGGGAAGCGAGCTCCAGGTACGGACGTCGGCCTGGGGCTTGGAGTTGGACGAGACAATCAGGAACACGCCCGACAGCACGCCCACCGCCGCGACGGCGTCGCCGTACTGGCCGTTGGCGCTGAAGGCGGCGTTGTTGGACGACAGGGCCACGGTGGTGTCGGACAGGAAGCTGCCGATGCCGCCGGTGGTGGCCTTGAACTGGGCCTTGCCGGCCAGGATCTTGTCGATCTCCCGGCCGCCGCGGGTGGAGGCCTGGTAGAAGATGTCCTCCATCGGATAGGCCTGCATGGGAGCGGCCCCATTCATCACCTGGACCTGGTTTTCCAGGATCGGCTTGCCGCGCCGGTAGACGAAGAAGGAATGGCTGGCCCCGTCCCCCAGCTTGCGCGGGGCCATGCCGGTTTCCACCAGCACCAGGGTATCGTCCTTCTCGCCGATGCCGCCATAGGTGGGACGCAGCTTCTTGAGCTGCACCATGGTCTCGTCGCGCAGGTCGGTGTCGCCGTTGAGGTGGCTGGCCCAGGCGTCGAGGAACAGCAGCAGGGCGAAGTCGGACCGGTTCTGGTCCTCCTCGGCGAAGGCGTCCTGCATCAGCCCGCGCCGGAAGGCGGCCCGGGCGTTCTCGTAGTCGGCGTCATGCAGGTAGATCAGGCCCCGGTACATGAAGACCATGGCCCGCTCGTAGGGCTCGCCTTTGAAGTCCTTGGACCCCTCATCGTACCAGAGCTTGCGCGCATTGGCGGCGTTGGCGTTGTCGGCGAACACCGAGTCGATGCGCAGAATGGCGTCGTCCAGGGCGGGTTTCGCCGTGGAATAGTCGCCGCGCCAGAAGGCCCGGGCGCCGATCTCCATCTGGTTCAGGACCCGATTGGTGGGCAGGTCGCTGGCCAGACGGCCGACGAAATCCTCCGGGCCCGCGTCATAGGGCACGGGGGGCAAGGGCGGCGGCGCGGCGGCGTGCGCCGCACTGAACACGGCGAGCCCCAGCGCCCCTGAAAGGGCTGCGAGTTTCATCGTCGGGCCTAGCGGTAGACGACGTCGTCGCGGTTCTCTTTCTTGAACTCGTACAGGTTCGACCAGATGATCTCGCCGTACTCCATGTCGAGCAGCTCGAAGGTGTACTGGCTGAACCGCGAGGTCGTGCCCGTGCGGGTGTCGATGGCGTCGCGGGTGCCGATGCGGCCCACCAGGCGGTAGTCCGCGCCGGCCTGGGCGCGGGTGCGGCCCGTGGTGCCGACGTCCACCTTGCCGGCGTCCTTCAGGGCGCGTTCCTCTTCCACCGCGCCGGCGTATTCGCGGCCGATGAAGCGCATGCGGCCGCCGGCGGCGCGCAGCAGGTTGACCCGGATGCGGTCGGTGATCAGGGCCTTGTCGATGATCTCGGAGCTCTCATTCCGGAAGTACTTCGGGTCGACGATGATCCGCGGCGGTGTCGGACGGTTCATCAGTTCCGGCACGTTCAGCAGATCGCGGAACATGGCGTCGGCCATGGACACGATGTCCTGGCTCTCGGTGCCGATCCCCTTCACCCCGTCGGAGGTGGTGGTGTCGCGGTAGACCGTGGCCGAGCCCTGTGGCTTCAGCTTCGGCGCGGCGAGCGCCGGCCCTGCCGCCGCGAGGCCGAGCACAGCAAGCAGGCCGATGGTGGTGGATGGATTGCGCATGGTCGCCCCCTTGGCGTGACGGCCCTTGGGGTGGCCGTCCTGAGATCAGAAGGGTGATCGACCGCGCCCGACGCGCGGCCGAACCCCTGGCTTGGCGTGTGGCTAGTGGCCGACCGAGGCGCTCTGCAGCGCCGGCATGTAGGCGGTCTGGAACTCCGGGTAGATCGCGTAGGTCGCGTCCAGGATCTTCTGGTACTCGGGGTTGGCCGAGTAGTTCACGTACATGAACAGGGCCATGTCGTTCAGGGAGTTGAATGACAGGTCCGTCGAGGAACGCAGGAACGCTTCGCCGCCGATGGACTTAAGCGCGATGCCCCGGCCCATGGCCTCGCCCGCCTTTTTTCCGAGGAAGCCGCCGACGAAGGGCACCTGTTCCATGGCCTTTTGGCCGGCGTAGTTGCCCGCCATCGAGCCGATCTGGCCAGCGGCCTTGACCTGCATGGACTTGGTCACCCAACCGGCGGTGACGCCGTCGGAGGTGAAGGGCGAGGCGTACTTGCCGGCGGAGCCCTCGATGGGCGTGGGCGCGGTCAGCTCGGACGGCGCGGCGATCTTCGGCGCGCCCCAGGCGGTCAGCATCAGAGCCCCGGCGACGACGACGGGAATATAGATCTTCTTCATGTTGGTCGGCCCCCCAGCCTTTGGAATTATGGGTTCACGGGTGATCTTTCAGGTCACCGACGGACGCTCTCCAGGTCCGTCGATAACCCGCCCCCGCGAGAGGCCAGGATCCTGTCAGCCCGGGGCCACGCACCGGGATCGGCGACGGGTGCGGGCGCGCTTTGGGCGGTGATGACAGGACGCATGGTCCACCCTTGGGGGTAGGTCTTCAGGTTTCGCAAACCCTGTCTGACGGCTTGCGCCACCCCCCGCATGATCCAAACGGACTATGCGCCCCCGATTTGGGGTCTCAGGCCGCGGCGCGCCGCAGGACCTCGTCCCAGTGCTTGAGGGCCATCAGGTGGCCGATGCCGGGGATCACCCGCACCTCGCGGGGCTTGTCGCCCAGGTAGTCCAGCAGGTCGGCCAGCGGCGCGAAGACGTCCTGGTCACCGTGCCAGACCTCCAGCGGGCAGGTGAGGTCGGCCACCGTCAGGTTCTGCGCCCGGCGGAAGGCCTTCATCTCGTCGGCCGCCCCGCGGCTGGTGCGGGCCAGCGCCTCGCCGACATAGGTGGCGATATACTTGGCGACGTGGGGGTTCTGGCCGAAATAGGCCGCGTCGCCCGGCGAGTTGACCGTCGAGCTGCGCACGATGTGGTCCACCAGCTGGGAGGACATCCGCAGGCGCAGGATCGCGTAGAAGGTCTCGATCACCCAGGGATTGGTCTCGAACCGGCTGCGGAACAGGGTGAGCGGGTTCTTGACGCCGATCTCGCTGGCCGGGCGCGGCGGTCGCCCCGAGCAGAGCAGCACGCCGGCGGCCCGAGACCCCA
The DNA here is from genome assembly GCF_016772415.1 of Phenylobacterium glaciei. NCBI lineage: Bacteria > Pseudomonadati > Pseudomonadota > Alphaproteobacteria > Caulobacterales > Caulobacteraceae > Phenylobacterium > Phenylobacterium glaciei. The sequence goes on along the minus strand of NZ_JAGSGD010000001.1, from coordinate 746,836 downwards.
GGCGGATGGCGGTCTGGATGGCCGAGGGCGCCCCCGACAGGATGGCGCCAATGCGGATGTCCTGCAGGCCCAGCTGGTCGCACAGCTCCACCATGTCGTCGGCGACGGCGTCGAAGCTGTAGTCGGGGCTGGGATCGGACTGGCCAAAGCCAGGCCGCTCGGCGCAGATCACCCGCAGGTTCTGCTCGCAGGCCAGCCCCTGCGCGCCCGGCGGCAGCAGGCTCGACCCCAGCCCCTCGTGGAAGATCAGCACCGCCCGGCCGGCAGGATCGCCATAGTCTCGATAGGCCAGGCGGCGTCCGTCCTTCAAGGTGATCGCCGCCACCGGCGGAGCGTCGCCGCTGGCCAACGGAATCGTCGCAGGGGTCTGGATCTCGATGGCGCTGGCCACGGAGGAGAGCTGGGTCAGGGCCCGGGTCAGGTCGCTCTGCCGCTTCAGCCCCATCTTGTCGAAGATGGCGCGCAGCTGGTTGCGCACGGTGTTGACGCTGACCTCCAGCTCGTCGGCGGCCTCCTTCAGCGAGCGGCCGTCCCTAAGCTTCCGGGCCAGGCGCAGCTCGGCGGGCGTCAAGCCGAAGCTCTCGCGGATCGAGGACCACAGCTTGCCGGTCTCCTCCACCGCCGGGAAGATGAGGGCATAGGCCTGGTCGTCGTCGGCCAGTTCGAGGGCCGCCGCATCGGCGACCCCGGGCAGGGCGCGGGCCGGGGCCACATAGGCGAAGCAGGGGCCATCGTCCTCGCCGCGGTCCAGCCGCAGGATGGTCTGGCCGCCGGCCTGGCCACGGGACTGGGTGAGCGCCTGAATCAGCGCCTCGCCGTTGGCCGGATCGTCGAAGGCCAGCTCGGCGCCGATCTTCAGCCGCCCCAGGCCCGCGCCCATCATCTCCTGGGCCAGGTTGTTGGCCGCGAGCGCCTTGCGCCGGGATGACAGCACGATCCAGCCGATATCGTTGCGCCCAACCGGGGCAGGGCCCTCCTCCGGCCGCGCGGTGAGGCGGGCGATGTCCTGGCTGCGGGCCATGTCGTCGGCCGCCTCAGGCGGCATGTCCTGGAGCTCGCCAGCGTCGGCCAGGGCGTCGATCAGCTGTTGCCAGGCGTCCGGATTGGCGGCGACCTGGTACATGGTCTCGATCACCAGGGCGACATTGGCGCGCTTCGTATCGTCCAAGCTGATTCCCTCCGCGCCTCACAGTCTAGCGAACGCGTTCGAGGAATCTCAATGCGCTTCGAGGGTTCCCACGAGAGACGCGCGCTGGGAGATCTCGATCCAGTTGCCGTCCGGATCGCGCACCATGGAGATGCGCGCCGTGGCGCCAAGGGTCGTCGGCGGCATGGCCTGGCGGCCGCCCTGCTCCAGGATGCGGGCGTGCTCTTCGTCGACCTTGAAGACCTGGAAGGTGATGTAGCGCCAGCCCTTGCCCGACATCCCGGCGTCGGCGGGCGCGTCGGGGCTTTCCTCGAGGATCAGCAGGGTCTCGCCGGCTCGGAAGACGCCCGGGGTCTCCTCGATCAGGCCCAGCCCCTGGGTATAGAATTTCCGATGGGCGGCGAGGTCGCGGACGGCGATGCGGATGCCGATCTGGGTGACGCCCTCGTAGCCGGGCGGGACCAGGGTGACGCGGTTGCCATCGGGATCGGTCAGGGTCTGGGGCGCCGTCAGGCCCGGCCGGGCGACGATCAGTTCGCGGTAGCCGGCGGCAGGACTGTCGGGCAGCGGATCGGCGTGGTGATTGACCTTCAGCACCGAGCCCAGGGCGTCGTGGCGGTGCTGGTCCTGGCCGCGGCGGATTTTCAGCAGATGGTCGAAGGGGATGCCCGCCTGTCCCTGCCAGAAGGCCAGCATGGGTTCGAGGTCGTTGGTGGACAGCCCGATGTCGACCCGAGGTTTCGCCAGTTCCATGCCGTAGCGTCCGCCTTTAGATTTCCTCGACTTGCCTAGTCAGCTTGGGCGTGAGACCCAAGTCAAACAATTGTTTTAAGTCATTAGGAGACCTCCCATGAAGGCTGCTGTCTATTACGAGAATGGCGGGCCCGAAGTTCTGAAATATGAGGACGTGCCGGATCCGCAGTGCCACCCCAAGGGCGTGATCATCGCCGTCGAGGCCATCGCCATCGAGGGCGGCGACGTCCTCAGCCGCTTCGGCGGACAACTGGTCACCAAGCCCCACGTGGTGGGCTATCAGGCCGCCGGAACCATCATCGAGGTCGGCCCTGAGGTCGAACACCTGAAGGTCGGCCAGAAGGTCGCGACGCTGATGAACTACGGCAGCCACGCCGCCCTGCGCGCCGTGGCCGCCCGCAACTGCTGGGTCATCCCGGACGGCTACGACGTGAAGATGGCCGCCGCGATTCCGGTGACCTTCGGCACCGCCGATGACTGCCTGTTCGAATTCGGCCGCCTGAAGAAGGGCGAGACCGTCCTGATCCAGGCCGGCGCCTCGGGCGTGGGCGTGGCCGCCATCCAGCTGGCCAAGCGGGCCGGCGCGGGCCTGATCCTGGCCACCGCCTCCTCCGACGAGCGCCTGGAAAAGCTGAAGCGCCTGGGTCTCGACCACGGCATCAACTACACCCGCAGCGATGTGGCCAAGGAAGTCCGCCGTCTGACCGACAACAAGGGCGCCGACGTCGTCGTCGACTCGGTCGGCGGCTCCACCCTGCAGGGCTCGATCAACTCCCTGGCCTATCGCGGCCGGGTCTCCCTGGTCGGCAACGCTGGGCGCGAGCCCATGGTCGTCGATGTCGGCTCGCTGATGGGCGGCAACCGCTCCGTCTCAGGCGTGTTCCTTGGCGCTGAAATCGGCACCGACCGGGTGCACGACAACGTCCAGCGGCTGATCAACGACGCCGCCAAGGGCGAGTTGGAGGTGGTCATCGACCGGGTCTTCCCCCTGTCGGAAGCCGCCGCCGCCCACGCCTATATCGAAAGCCGCGCCGCCGTCGGCCGCGTGGTGATGGTGCCGTAACCGATACCCCAATCTCGTCATCCTCGCCCCGTGGCGAGGACCCCTCGCACCGCTTCGCTGAACCCGTCATCGCAGCGGTGACGCCGCGGCTTCATCTCGCGAGACTTGAGTGGCGGCGCGAGGGGTCCTAGGCACAAGGCCTAGGATGATGAAGCGGGGGGTGACACCCCGTGTCAGATCAACAGGGAGGACACCATGCCCAAGGCGAAGAACGGCGACGTGGCGATCGAGTACGAGGTGTTCGGCTCTGGCCCGGAGACCATCCTGCTGGTCAACGGCCTGGGTTCCCAGATGACCCGCTGGCCCGAGGCGTTCTGCGCAAAGCTGACCGCCAAGGGTTTCCGGACGATCCGCATGGACAACCGCGACGTGGGCCTTTCCACCTGGTTCCAGCCGGGCCAAGCCTACACCCTGTCGGACATGAGCGACGACGCCATGGCCGTGTTGGACGCCGTGGGCGTGGACAAGGCCCACATCGCCGGGGTCTCCATGGGGGGAATGATCAGCCAGGTCATCGCCATCGAGCAGCCGGATCGGGTGCTCTCGCTGACCTCCATCATGTCGGCGAGCGGCGCGCCGGGGACCCTGGACCCGACGCCGGAGGCCGGCGCGGTGCTGACCGTGGAGCCTCCCAATCCTGAGACCGACCGTGAGGGCTTCATCGCCCACGGCGTCGCCAATGCGAAGACCATCGGCAGCCCGGGCTATCCCTGGCCCCAAGGCGCCCTGCGCGAGCGGGTGATCGCCGAGCATGGCCGCGCCTACAATCCCACCGGCTCGGCCCGCCAGATGGCCGCCATCCGCGCCTATGGCGACCGCACGGAAGCCCTGAAGACGCTGAACGTCCCCACCGTCGTGCTGCACGGCGCCGACGATCCCCTGGTGCCGGTGCGGGGTGGCGAGGCCACGGCCGCCGCCATTCCGCGCGCCGAGTTGCGGGTGATCCCCGGCATGGGCCACGACGTGCCGCCCGCCCTCTACGACATCGTCGCCGACGCCATCCTGGCCGCCGTCGCCAAGACGCGCTGAGCGCGCCGCCTCCTTTCCAAGCAATCCAAGGAAACCATCATGGGACGTCTTTCCGGCAAGAGCGCCATCATCACCGGCGCGGGTTCCGGCATCGGCCGCGCGGCCTCGATCCTGTTCGCCCAGGAGGGCGCCAGCCTGGTGATCGCCGACAAGATGGACACCGTCCATGAGACGGCCAAGCTGGTCACGGACGCCGGCGGCAAGGCCGTCTCCCTGGCGGGCGACGCCGGCGACGAAGCCTTCGTGGCGAGCCTGGTGGCCAAGGCGGTCGCCGAATACGGCGGCCTGGACGTGGCCTGGGCCAACGCCGGCATCTCCGGCGGCTGGACCGCCTTTGACGACCAAGACCAGGCCTTCTGGGCCGAGATCCTGCGGGTCAACCTGATCGGCGCCTTCCTGCTGGTGAAGCACGCCAGCCGGGTGATGATCCCCAAGGGCAAGGGCTCGATCATCTGCACCGCCTCGGTGGCCGGTATCCGCTCAGGCGCGGGCGGCTCGCCCTATTCGGCGTCGAAGGCCGGCGTCATCAACCTGGCCCAGACCTCGGCCAACGAGTTCTACGGCACCGGCGTGCGGGTCAACGCCATCTGCCCCGGCCTGATCGAGACCGGCATGACCCAGCCGATCTTCGACGGCGCCCGGGCGCGCGGCAACGAGGACAAGATCGGCCAGCTCAACCCGATGACCCGTGGCGGCGTACCCATCGAGATCGCCAACGCCGCCCTGTTCCTGGCCAGCGACGAGGCCTCCTACGTCAACGGCCAGGCCATCGTCGTCGACGGCGGGCTGTCCTCCTCCCACCCGATCGTGCGCCGCAAGCGGTGATCTACCTCGTCCGTCACGGCCAGACGGAGTCGAACCTGGCGCGCCGCTATCAGGGCGCGTCGGACTCGCCCCTGACCGCGCTGGGCCAGACCCAGGCGCGGCGGATGGGAGAATTGCTGAACCGGCTCGTCCCCGACACCTCCGGCTGGCGGATGGTGGCGAGCCCGCTCGGTCGCGCCCAGCAGACCGCCGGGATCATCTGCGAGGCGATGGGCGGGGCGCTCACCCCCCGCCTCGACCCGCGCGTGGCCGAGGCCAGCATGGGGTCCTGGGACGGGCTGACGCTGGACGAACTGGAAGCCAAGCGGCCCGACGACATCCCCTATCCCGAGCGCTATTTCCAATCGCCAGACGGCGAGAGCTTCGACGTCATCTGGGCCCGGCTGAGTGACTGGCTGGCCAGCGTCGGCTTGGACGAGAATGTCATCCTCGTCTCCCATGGCCTGGCGGGCCGGTTCCTGCGCGGCATCTATGGCAAGCTGCCGCGCGCGGTTCTGCTGACCCTGCCGGTTCCGCAGGACGCGATGTATTGTTTGAACGGCGGGACCATCAGCCAGATCGATTGCGAGCCGGTATGAGCCCGGCCCTGGGACGCGCGGCGGCCCGTGGCGCGGCGCTGTTCTTCCTAGCCTTCGCCGCCTTCCAGGTCGCCCTGGCCCTGGGCGCGCCCTACGGCAAGGTGGCCTGGGGCGGAGCGAGCCCGCCGGTCTTGCCCGACAACCTGCGGGCCGCCAGCGCGGGCGCGGTGGTCTATCTGGTGCTGGCCGCGGCGGCCATGCTGGTGCGCGCCGGCGACCTTGGCGCGCGTCTGCCCCAGCGGCCGTTCTGGTGGGTCAACCTCGTGCTCGCCATCCAGCTGGCGCTCAACACGCTCGCCAACCTGGCCGCGCAGAGCGACGCCGAGCGATACGGCATGGGCGCCGCCTCGGCCGTCGGATGTCTGTTGTGTCTGGGCGCTCTAAGCGTGCGGTCTAGACCCGCCGCAGGATGACCCCGCCGTCGTTGGCGTCGTCCAGCTGGCGCAGCAGCACCATCACCCCGACGCCCACCAGGGCGCCCAGCAGGAATGTTCCGAACATGGCGCTGGATGCCGCCACCGGGCCCAACCCCGTCCGACGCGACTCCTTGCCGTAGATGAGGGACCCGTCCCACGCCTCGGCATAGTCGCTCATCGGTTCGTACTGTTCTTTCATGCCACTCAAACCCTTCGAAATTGGGGAGGTTCCTCCCCCGCTGGCCTTCCTCGCCCCCGGGCGCTAGAAGCCCTCAACCCACCGCCTGAACGAGAACAACAGACCACTCATGGCCGGACATTCCAAGTTCAAGAACATCATGCACCGCAAGGGACGCGCCGACGCGGTGCGTTCCAAGCTGTTCTCCAAGCTGAGCCGCGAGATCACCGTGGCCGCCAAGTCGGGCCTGCCTGACCCCACGATGAACGCCCGCCTGCGCCTGGCCGTGGCCAACGCCAAGGCCGAGTCCATGCCCAAGGACAACATCGACCGGGCCATCAAGAAGGGGGCCGGCGGCGACGCCGAGTCCTATGACGAGGTGCGCTACGAAGGCTTCGGTCCCGGCGGCGTGGCCTTGATCGTCGAGGGGCTGACCGACAACCGCAACCGCGCGGCGGCCAATATCCGGTCCACCTTCTCCAAGAACGGCGGCAACATGGGCGCCACCGGCTCGGTGGCCTTCATGTTCGATCGCCTTGGCCAGATCGTCTATCCGGCCAAGGTCGGCAGCGAGGACAAGGTGATGGAGGCCGCCATCGAGGCCGGCGCTGAGGACGTGGAGTCCGACGAGGAAGGTCACACCATCTTCACCGCCTACGAATCCTTCGCCGAGGTGGCTGCGGCTCTTGAGGCCAGCCTGGGCGAGGCCAAGTCCACCAAGATCATCTGGCGCGCCAAGGGCGGCACCCCGATCGCCGGCGACCCGGTGGGCACGCTGATGAAGCTGCTGGACGCCCTCGACGACGACGACGACGTGCAGAACGTCTATGGCGACTACGAGATCTCCGACGAGGACCTGGAGAAGTTCGGCTAGCCCTGCTGGGCGGCGCCGATGGCTGATTCATCCTGCGCAAGAAACAGGATGAATAGTCGCCTCGCTATCGGGACTACTCTTCCCAGACCGCCCGCCATGGCGGTCATGAGGGGGACCCATGGCTTCGAAACAACGCGGCGACGCGCCCAGCCGGCGTGACCTGCTGGCGCGCTCGGGCTTGGCCCTGAGCGCCGCCGCGCTTGCGTCCTCCGCCTTGGCGCAGGAAAGCGACCCGGTCACCGATCCCGACTTCGCCGACGGCGAACCCCACGTTCCGGCCGCCCCGCAGGCCGCTCCGCCACCCGCGCCGGGGACCGTCGACTGGACCTGGGTGCGCAATCAGTGGGCGCTGGACTGGGGAGAGGTCGATCTCTCCGCCATGTTGTTTGCGTCGAACCCCAAGCCGGTGCGCGACGCCATCGACCGCCACCGCCGGGGCCTGGACGCCAATCCGGTCCGCTATCTGGAGAAGAACAACAAGCCGCTGCAGAACGCCGCCCGGGCCGCCGCCGGGGCCTATTTCGGCGTGCCGGCCGAGAACGTCGCCCTTTGCGAAAGCACCACGTCGGGAATCGGTCTGCTCTACAACGGCATCGGCCTGCGCTACGGCCAGGAAGTCCTGACCACCATCCACGACTACTACGTCACCCACGAAAGCCTGAGGCTGGCGGCCCTGCGCGGCGGCGGCACAGTTCGCAAGATCAGCCTCTTCGACCAGGTGGAGACCGTCACGGTCGAGCAGATCGTCGGGCGGATCATCGGTAATATCGGCCCCCAGACCCGCGTCCTGGCCCTGACCTGGGTGCATTCCTCCACCGGCCTGAAGATGCCGATCCGCGCCATCGCCGACGCGCTGATCCCCATCAACGCCAGCCGCGCGCCGCAGGAGAAGGTGCTGTTCTGCGTCGACGGGGTGCATGGCTTCGGGGTGGAGGACACCACCCTTCCGCAGCTCGGCTGCGACTTCCTGGTGGCCGGCTGCCACAAATGGCTGTTCGGGCCGCGCGGCACCGGGGTGATCTTCGGCACGCCGCTCGGTTGGTCACGCGTGGAGCCGACGGTGCCGAGTTTCCTGGCCGAGGGCGCCTATTCGGCCTGGATCGGCGGCTATGATCCCGGCGCCACCACCGCGGCGCGGATGACGCCGGGCGGCTTCAAGGCCTTCGAGCATGTCTGGGCCCTGATCGAGGCCTTCGGCTTCCACCAGCAGGTGGGCAAGACCAATATCCGCAGCCGCACCGTCGAGCTGGCCGGCCGCCTGAAGGAGGGCATGGTCCAGATGCCCCACATCCGCCTGCGCACGCCGCGCGATCCGCGGCTGTCGGCGGGGATCGTCGCCTTCGACATCGACGGGCTGTCGGCCGACGGGGTGGTGCGCCGTCTGAGGACCTACAAGATCATCGGCTCAGCCGCCCCTTACGCCCAGCGCCACGTCCGCCTGACCCCCAGCTTCCGCAACACCGTGGAGGACGTGGAATATGCGCTCAACGCCCTGCACGTGATCCGCGCGGGCAGCCCCGCTCGGGCAAAGCGCTAGTCCAGCCCACCGCTCGTCCCGGCGAAGGCCGGGATCCAGGTGAAACCCACTCCGCGCTCAAGGCTGACCGAAGAGCCGTCTCAGGATCATATCCGGTCGCCGGGGATGAATCTGGGTCCCGGCCTTCGCCGGGATGAGCGGCGTTTTATCAGTCCATCATTCGCACGATCACCGACTGGCTGGCCGTGGCCATCAGCTCCCCGTCCTGCGCGAACAGGTTCATGACGCCGTGGGCGAAGCCGCCGTGGATGCCGGTGATCTGGATGTCGCACAGCACCCACCGGGTGGGCACGATGCGGCGGATGCGCAGGGTGTTGTCCAGGCTGTTGCCGCCGCCTTGGCGGCCGAGCGCGGCGCCCACGCCGGACGGCACATAGTCGGCCATGACCGCCAGCAGGCTGGCGTCGACGGCGAAGTCCTCCACCGACTTGATCCACATCACCAGGCGGCCGTCGGCGCTGAGCTGGCCGGTGCGCGGGCCCTCGCCGTAGCGCCCCTTGGCCATGCGTACGTCGAGGCGACCGTTGAGGTTGTCGCCCTGGTCGCCCCACAGCACTGAGCGCTCGCACTCTTCCGGGCGCGGCATGTCGGGCATGGTCACCCACTGGTGTGAGACCGTGCTGGGCCGCGCGCCGAGGGCCGCATTGACCGTGAAGATCTCCTGGTCGCCGACGTGGCCGATCACCCGGGCCTGACTGTTGTACTTGCCCTGCACCGGCACCCAGACGTCGAGGTCCACCACCGAGCCTGGCCGCGCGTAGGAGAGGTACTGGGCCGTAGCCCAGATCACCGGCCGTTCGCAGGTTCGCTCCATGGCCGCGATGGCGCTGGCCAGGCCGATGCCGCCGTACATGAAGAGATTATCCGGCGGCCCCACGCAGACGGCCGGCGTCAGGGGCATGAACCAGCGGTGCGGGTTGTGGGTCGATTGCAGGTCGAAGAAGAGCTCGGTCATGGCGGGCCGATACGCCCACCAGCCGCGTCTGTCCCCTGGTTTTTAGACCGCGATGGCGGTCTGCTGCTCGCCCAGCAGGCGGGCGATCTCGCCGATCAGGTCGCCGATGCAGATCGGCTTGGCCACCACCCCGTTCATGCCGGCGGCGCGATAGGCGCCCTGCTGATGGGTCATGACGTTGGCGGTCAGGCCGATGATCGGGGTCTGGGCGACGACCCCCGGCAGTGACCGAATGGCCCGGGTCGCCTCGACGCCATCCATGTTGGGCATCTGCACGTCCATCAGGATCAGGTCGTAGGCGCCGTCGCGGGCCATGTTCAGGCCGATCAGGCCGTCCTCGGCCTCGTCGACCTGGGCGCCCAGACGGGTCAGCAGGGTGCGGGCCACCAGGCGGTTGGTGGGGTTGTCCTCCACCAGCAGGATGCGCACGCCCTCCAGCAGTCCGTCATCCACCGACAGGGCCGCGACCGGGGCGGCGGACGGGGCGTCGAAGTCGAGCCAGAAGGTCGAGCCCTGGTCCTGGGTGCTGACGAAGGAGATATCCCCGCCCATCATCTGAGCCAGCGCCCGGGTGATGGAGAGGCCAAGCCCGGTGCCCCCGAACCGGCGTGCGGTGGAGCTCTCGGCCTGGCGGAAGCGCTCGAACAGGAAGGCCTGGGCGTCCGGCGCGATGCCGACACCGGTGTCTTCTATCTCCAGCCGCACGTGACGCTGCCCGTCGGCGGCGGGGATGACGCTGAGCCGCGCCGAGACCTGGCCCCGGTGGGTGAACTTGATGGCGTTGCCCAGCAGGTTGAACATCGCCTGGCGCAGGCGCACCGGGTCGGCGATGATCCACAGGTCTTGGCCGATCGTCTCGCGGCGCAGCTCAACGCCCTTGGCGCGGGCCTGGCCGTCCAGCAGGGCGATGACCGTGTCCAGCGCCTCGCCGACATTCATCGGCTCGGGCGCCAGGTCCAGTTGGCCGGCCTCGATCTTGGAGAAGTCCAGCACGTCGTTCAGCAGCTGCGACAGCATCATGCCGGCGTCGGCCGCCTGGCGCATCAGCTCGCGGCCCTCCGCCGAGATCGGTTCGCTTTCGAGCAGCTGCAGGGCGCCCAGCACTCCGTTCATCGGCGTGCGGATCTCGTGGCTGATATTGGCCAGGAACTCGGCCTTGGCCCGCGTGGCGCTCTCGGCTTCGCTCTTGGCCTCGCGCAGGGCGGCGTCCTTGGCCATCTGCTCGGTGATGTCGCGGCTGACGTCGATGACGCCCACCGGCACGCCATGCTCGCAGACCAGCTTGGCGTGGGTCTGCAGCCAGATCCAACGGCCGTCCTTGTGCTGGACCCGGCTGGTGATCACCTCGCGGCGGCTGGGGTCAGCCAACATCCGGCCTACGGCTTCCAAGGCGCTGGGATGGTCGTCGGGATGTACCAGGCTGGTGCGCGCCACCCCGATCAGCTCCTCCGGGCGATAGCCCAGGACCTCTTGCGCCGCCGGCGACAGGTAGGTGTGGACACCGGCCAAGTCGGTGCGGGCGATGATGTCGGTGATGTTGTCGGCCAGCACCTGATACTGATGCAGACTGTCGTTGACGACCCTCTGCTGGGCCTGGGCCGAAGGCAACTCGATGGCGCGCCCGGCGACGAAGATCATCGCCAGGGTCAGGGTCATGATCACCGGCGCCAACTGTAGCCAAGTCTGGGCATCGGACCGACCCAGCACCATCAGCGCGAACATGGCCGGCGCGGCGCCGGTGGCCAGGAACATCACCGGCGTGGAGTAGAAGAGCAGGGTGGTGATGGCGAACAGGCTGACCACCAGGATGGCCGCGCAGGTGCGCCCCGCCAGGGTGTCGGAGTTCCAGAACATGATCCCGAGCGCCAGCCACCACAGGCTGATGGATCCGAAACTGGCGGCGAAATTGGCCCGGGCGCGATGCCGGACGCTGCCGCCGCGGGCCTGGGACAGGGTGGCGATCCGCAGCCAGATTTCCAGGGCCAGACTCACCGCCAACCAAGCGGCGGCCTGGGTCCAGGGCACGATCAGCGCCGCGGTCAGGGCGGCGAACAGGCTCAAGCCGACCCGCGGGACCGTGACTTGGCGCACGGCGACCGTGGCCTCGTCCAAGCGTGCTGAGAGCGGGGTGCTCACCTAGTCTGACTCCAGGGTCGGGGCGGGGAATCCCCTCACGGTTGAGCCCTGAGCTACCTTGGCCGTCATGAGAAGACTGCTAATCGGGCCTGCGACACATTGGCTCGGGCGCGGTTTGCGCAGGCCGGGCTTGCTTTCTGTCCCACCTTCAGGTGTTTAGCCGCCCTGCCGAGCGCTTCTCCGAACCTGACCCGCGATTTTCCGTGGGAGGCCCGCCGCCTCGCCCCAAAGACCTCAGGAAGGCCGCGCCATGCAAAGTTCCACCTCGTTCACCCGTGAGACTGTCCAGCTGGACGGCGAGACCTTCTACGACTGCGACTTCCAGAAGTGCCGCCTGGTCTATTCCGGCGGCGAGGCCCCGGTGTTCACCGAATGCCGTTTCGAGGACTGCGACTGGAAGTTCGAGGAGGGCGCGGCCCGCACCCTGGAGCACATGAAGGCGGTCTGGAACGCCGGCGGCAAGCCTCAGCTTCAGGCCCTGATCAAGGACATCACGAGCGGCGGGGCCGCGCGCTCGTAAGCGCCATATAGGCGGCGGCGGCCACCGCGAAGGCCGGCAGGGTCGCTCCGAGATCGGGCGCCAAGCGGCTCACCGCCTGGTAGGCGGCGATGCCGACGACCCAGGCGGTCAGGCCGCGCAGGCTGAACCCGCCAAGGAACCAATAGGCCCCGGCCTTGCGGGTGACGTCGTCCGCCTCGATTGTCCGGCGACGCACGACGAAGTGGTCGGTCAGCAGCACCCCGAACAGCGGCGCGAAGACCGAGCCGATCAGCAGCAGGAAGCCCTCGTACTTGGCCAGCGGCGCGGCCACGGCGATGGCGGTGCAGATCAGACCATAGCCGATCGCCAGCCTTGCCGGCCGGGCGCGGACCAGGGTCGCGGTGGACACCGCCGCAGAATGGATGTCGGCGAAGGTGTTGTCGGTCTCGTCGATCAGGATCAGCAATAGGGCGACGCCGCCGCCGGAGGCCGCGAGCGCGGTCAGCAGCATGTTCTCGCCGCCTGAGGCGAGCGCGTAGCAGGCGCCCAGGCCGAAGAACCAGATATTGGCCAGCAGGTAACCCGCCGCACTGCCCCGGAACATGGCGCCGGGCGTGCGGCCAAAGCGCGTGTAGTCGGCGATCAGTGGCAGCCACGACAGCGGCATGGCCACCACCAGGTCGACGCCGGCGCCAAAGCTCATCTCGCCGGTCCCGGCCTTGGCCATCAGGGCGGCCAGGTCATGGTCGGCCAGCAGCTTCCAGGTCAGCCACGCCGCGCCGGCCAGCAGCAGCCACAATCCCCAGGCGCGCAGGAAGCGGCGGACGAAGGACACCGGCCCCATCACCGCCAGGGCGGTGGCCAGGGCGCCGAACAGCAGGGTCCAGGCCAGGGAATTGGAGACCCCGAAGGTCTGTTTGGCGAGCGCGTCGGCGGAGTCGCGCATGGCGATGATCTCGAAGGCGCACCAGCCGGTGAGCTGGACGGCGTTCAGCACGGCGGGGATCGCCGCGCCACGAACACCCAGCGCCGGCCGCAGATTGGCGATCGCCGAAAGCCCGGTGTCGGCGCCCACCACACCGGCCAGGGCCAGCAGCAGCACGCCGAGCACCGATCCCACCAGGATCGCGCCAAACGCCTGCGGCAGGCTGAGCCCGGGAACCAGGAAGGCGCCGGCCTGCAGCACCAGCAGGCCGATGCCGAGACTGAACCACAGAGAGAAGGCGTCGCCGCCGGAGAAGATGCGGGCGATCGCGGGAACCGGTGTCAGGGGATCGTACGAGTCGTCGGGGGCGGCCATGGTCAAGGTGTAGCAGGCGCGGGCGCGACGGCCAGCCCCGCTTGGGCCGCGCGGGGCTCTGGGCTAGACTTCGGCCCATGAGCACCCTGCGCCGTCTGATCGACCTTCCCGGCATCGCCGACCTGGAATTCGCCTCCGTCCTGAAGCCCGCCATGCGCGAGCCGGGCGCGCAGGCGCAGTTCCCGCAGCTTGACGAGGTCAGCCGCGCCAATTTCGGCCTGACCCTGGATGAGGCCGACGAGGTCGCCCTGCCCGCCGACTGGGACCGCATCGAGCGCAAGTCCGAGCGCGACCAGGTCCTGGCCTTCGAGGCCGCCGGCTGGGACGTCACCGACAAGCGCCGGCCCCTGAAGATCCTGCCGCAATTCACCCTGCAGATGTGGCTGGCTATCCGCGGCGTGGCCGGCGCCCTGCCCTATCAGGCGGAAGAGGACGTCGAGGCCAAGATGTCATCGTCGCTGGCGGCGGATGCGGCGAAGTTCCGCAGGGACCGCTAGGCCTGCTTACTTTTCAATGTTGCGGTATGCCGGGCTCGGCTATTCAGGATAAAAACCTGAGAGGAAACCAGCATGCCCCGTTCCCCCGACTATCTCGGCGCCACCGGCATCGGGGTCAGCGACCTGGCCAAGTCCGTGGACTTCTACACCCGGGTCCTGGGCATGAAGCAGGTTCAGACCTTCAAGCTCGACTATATGGACGAGGTGGTGGTGGCCTTCGAGGGCCGCACCGCCGTGGTGCTGATGCACTATACCGACGGCTCGGAGCGCAACTACAAGGACAACCCGGTCAAACTGGTCTTCTACGTCACCGACCCCAAGGCGGTCAGCGACAGGATCAAGGCCGAGGGCCTGACCATCATCCGTGAGCCGGCGCCCATCGCCAGCCTGGGCGGGGCGATGGTCGGCCTAGCCAAGGACCCTGACGGCTACACCATCGAACTGCTGCAGGCGCCTCCGGCCAAGACCGAGACCCAACCCGCTGCGGCCGCCATCACCGGGGCCTAGGCGCGCGGATAGAGAATGATCTGCGTGCAGCGGAAGGCGGCCATCAGCTTGCCGGTGGCGCCGTCCGTGAGCGTGGCGTCCCAGACCTGGGTGGTGCGGCCGCCGTGCAGCATCTGGGCGGTGCAGACCACCGCACCCTCCCGCAGGGTGCTCATGAAGTTGCACTTCACTTCCGCCGTCGTGAAGCCGCTGGCCCCCTCGGGCCAGACAGTGGAGACCCCGTAGGCGCAGAGGATGTCGGCCACCGACAACAGACAGCCGGCCAGCAGGAAACCGGTGTGGGCCACCAGGTCGGGCCGCACCTCGAACCGGCCCACCACCTTGCCGTCCTCGACCTCGGTGACGGTCAGGCCCAGATGGCCCGGCAGCTTGCCTTCGTTGGCGCGGTTCAGGTCCTCGACGGACGTGTTGTTGCTGGTCTTGGCCATGGCGTTTCCCCTCTTTGACGCCATCTAGCCGAAAGCCGCACCGCTGTGTCAGGGTCGCGCCGAAAAATGCGCGGAGGGCCGATGGCCGGGATGGATCTGAGCCAGGTGGCCGAGCGCCTCGCCGCGCGGGCGCCCGCGTCGGGGACCTACATCATAGGCGTCACCGGGGCGGTGGCGGCGGGCAAGAGCGTCTTCGCGGCCGCCTTGGCCAAGCACCTTGCGGCGGACGGCGCGCGGGTGGAGCTGGTCTGTACCGACGGCTTCCTGTTCCCCAACGCCCGCTTGGCGGAACTGGAAATCCTGAACCAGAAGGGCTTCCCGCCCTCCTACGACCACACAGCCCTGCGCGCGGCGCTGGAGGGCGTCCGCACCGGACCGACCCTCTTCCCCGGCTATTCCCACGTGACCTACGACATCGATCCGGCCCTGGCCCGCACCCTGGACCCGCCGGACATCCTGATCATCGAGGGGCTGAACCTGATCCCCACCCATGGCCCGTCGCTGATCGACAGCCTGATCTATCTGGATGCGCCCGAGCCCGACCTGGAGGCGTGGTATGTCGCCCGCTTCCTGGGCCTATGGGAGGCCGCCGAGCATGACCCCGCCTCCTTCTACGCCCGCTTCCGACAGATGAGCCGGGCCGAGGTGGAAGGGTTGGCGAAGACGGTCTGGGAGAAGGTCAATCTGAAGAACCTCCACGACCATATCGCACCCGCTCGCGACCAGGCCGACCTGGTGGTCCGCAAAGGGCCCGGGCACGAGATCGTGGCGGTCGAGACGCGCGGCTGATCAGTAGACGATCGGCCGGGCCTTGCGGTGATAGCGGCTGCAGTCGTCCTCCACGACGCGGATGCGGCGCTCGGCCAGCTCGGCCTTCTGAGCCTCGATGTCGGCGTTGTAGAGGCAGGGCAGGACCACGGTCATCGGCAGGTGCTGGTCGTCGCTGAGCGCCAGGACGAACTTGGCGATGCTCTGGCGCATCATCTGGAAGTCGGCCTGCTGACCGCGCACGAAGCCGCTGCGGGCGCCGTAGCCGCTGACCGCCAGGTCGCCTTCACGGGCCACGGCCGGCCATTCGGCGTCGCCACCCTCGAAATTGCCGCGGGCGATATAGTTGGCGAGGTTGATGATGTCGAAGGGGTCACCCTGGAAGATCGGCCGGACCAGGGCCACGGCGTCGCGCTCGTTCAGGCCGACGAAGCGGGCGCTGAACCCGGCGTCCACCGTGGTCTGGAAGGCGACCCGCCCCGAGCGACGCTCGACGATGCGGTATATGGCGCGGCTGCGGCTCTCGAAGGCGCCGCCGATCGACGAGCCGTTCAGATCGACGAACGCCACCTGCAGGCCGTAGCGGGCGGCGATGGGGGTGGGCGCCAGCATGCCGGAGTCTTCCAGCATCCGCGCCAGCTTGGGCCGGAACTGCCGCTGGTTGGCCTCGGCAAACAGGAAGGAGTGCTGGCTCATGCCGGTGACGTAGTCGATCGTCACGGTCTGATAGAACGGATGGCCAGGCGGCACGGCGAAGGCCAGGCCGCTCTTCAGCGGCGGCCGCTGCAGTTCGATCATGGTCTGGCGTGAGGCGCAGGACGCCAGTCCGACACTCAAGACCGCCACCAGGCTCAGCAACCAGCGCATGGAAATCCCCCAACGGCCAAGCTTTAGCCGCGGGATGGATAACGGAAGATTACACGATGGAGCCTGCGGGACGGCGCGGCCTCAACCTCTCGTCAACCAATCCGGCTTCCTGTATCACCGGAACATATCCCGAACGCACTTGAGTCTCCGCATGACCGCCATCCGTATCCTCGGCCTCGATCCTGGCCTGCGCCGCACCGGCTGGGGCGTGATCGAGATCGAGGGCGCGCGGCTGACCCACGTGGCTCACGGGGTGATCGCCCCCAAGGATAGCCTGCCCTTCGCCGAGCGCCTGCTGGCCCTGTTCGTGGGCATCAGCGAGATCGTCGCCCTGCACAACCCCCATGAGGCGGCGGTGGAGGAGACCTTCATGAACAACAACGCCGCCTCGGCGCTCAAGCTCGGCCACGCCCGCGCCATGGCCCTGGTGGTGCCAGCCCGCGCCGGCCTGCCGGTGGCCGAATACGCCGCCACCGTGGTCAAGAAATCCGTGGTGGGCACAGGCGCCGCCGACAAGACCCAGGTGGCCTTCATGATCGCCCGCCTGCTGCCCAAGGCCGGGCCCGCCACCGCCGACGCCGCCGATGCGCTCGCCGTCGCCATCGCCCATGCCCACGCCCGCAAGGCCCGCAGCTTCGGAGCCGCGGCGTGATCGGGCGGCTACGGGGCCTGGTGGCCGAGGTGGGCGAAGAGGACGCCCTGATCGACGTCGCCGGCGTCGGCTACGTCGTCCGCTGCGGCTCGCGCACGCTGGGCCACCTGCCGGCCCTGGGCGAGGAGGCGGTGCTGCACGTCGAGACCCAGTGGTCGGAGGCCACCGGCATGCGGCTCTACGGCTTCCTCGGCCGCGATGAGCGCCGCGCCTTTGTGGTCCTGCAATCCATCCAGGGGGTCGGTCCCAAGGCGGCGCTCGGGGTGTTGGACATCCTGTCGCCGGCTGAACTGGCCCAGGCCGCCGCCCGCGAGGACAAGGCCACCGTGGCCCGCGCCAACGGGGTCGGCCCCAAGCTCGCCCTGCGCATCGTCACCGAACTGAAGGACAAGCCGCTCACCGATGGGCCGGTAGCCGCCTTCCACGCCACCGCGCTCGCGCCCACGCCGCCGGCCCCGTCGGCCACCGGCGAGGCGGTCTCGGCCCTGATGGGTCTGGGCATCGCCGAGGTGAACGCGCGCCGCGTCGTCGAGCAGGCCGCCCTGCGCCTGGGGGATGACGCCACCGTCCAGGTGCTGATCAAGGCCGGCCTGCAGGAACTCGGCCGATGACCCGCCTGGTCTCCGGCGAGGAAGTCCCCCTCGAGAGCCACGACAAGGCGCTTCGGCCCCAGACGCTCTCCGAATTCGTCGGTCAGGAGCAGGCCAAGGGCAATCTCTCGGTCTTCATCGAGGCCGCAAAGGCCCGGGCCGAGGCCCTGGACCACGTCCTGCTGTTCGGCCCGCCGGGCCTCGGCAAGACCACGCTCGCCCAGATCGTCGCCCGCGAACTGGGCGTGAACTTCCGCGCCACCAGCGGGCCGGTGCTGGCCAAGGCCGGGGATCTCGCGGCCATCCTGACCAACCTCGAACCCCGCGACGTGCTCTTCATCGACGAGATCCACCGTCTGCCGGCCAATGTGGAGGAGATCCTCTATCCGGCCATGGAGGACCACGTCCTCGATTTGATCATCGGCGACGGCCCCTCGGCGCGCTCGATCCGGATCGACCTGGCGCCCTTCACCCTGGTGGCGGCGACAACGCGCGCGGGCCTGCTGGCCACGCCGCTGCGCGACCGCTTCGGCATCCCCCTGCGCCTGGAGTTCTACACCCACGGCGAACTGCAGAAGGTGCTGACCCAGGCCGCGCGGAAGATGAACCTGGAGCTGTCGCCCGACGGCGCCCTGGAGATCGCCGCCCGCGCCCGGGGCACCCCACGGGTGGCCGGCCGGCTGCTGCGCCGGGTCCGCGACTTCGCCGCCGCCGACGGCGCGACTCTCATCGACCAGAAGGCGGCCGCCAAGGCGCTCGCCCGTCTCGACGTAGACGAGGCCGGCCTCGACGCGCTCGACCGCCGCTACCTGCGCGCCCTGATCGAGAACTATGGCGGCGGCCCCGCCGGGGTCGAGACCCTGGCCTACGCCATCGCCGAGGCCCGCGACGCGGTGGAGGACGTCATCGAGCCCTATCTGCTGCAGCAGGGCTTCATCCAACGCACCCCGCGCGGCCGCATGGTCTGCGCCAAGGCCTACACCCACATCGGCCTCACCCCACCGCCGCAGATCCAGGCCGGCGGCCAGGCGGGGTTGTTCGAGGAGGAGTGAGCGAAACGCCGCTCATCCCGGCGAAGGCCGGGACCCAGATACATCTCCGGCGCCTGGCGCCTGATCCAAGAGCGACGCCTGTACATCATCTCAAATAGCCCTGGGTTTCACCTGGGTCCCGGCCTTCGCCGGGATGAGCGGATCATATGGTCCTCGACCGCCTCGCACCCGTCGCGGCATAAGGGGTTGATGCGTACCCTTTCCCTGATCCTGCTGGGCGCCGTGCTCTGGTTCCTCGGCGCGGCCTTCATCCGCCTGGCCCTGCCCTACGGCCTGTTCAGCGGAGGCTACGCGACGGCGATCCTGTTCGGGGTCACCGCCCTGCTGGCCCCGGTGCTGCTGAGCCTGGCTCATCGCCTGACCGCGGGGGGCAAGACGCCGCGCCTGCCCACCGCGGCCATCCTCTGCCTGGTGGGGGTGCTGCTGGACGCCGTGGCCATGACCTGGTCGCCCGAGCTCTATGCGTCGAACCCCGCCCGCCTAGTGGGCGGGGCGGCCTGGCTGCTGTTCGGGGTCGGCGCGCTTCTCACCTCGGCCATGCTGCAGGACCGCACCCGATGATCCAACCCTATGCCGGCGAGATCGTCGGCCGTGAACACCAGTTGCCGGTGCGCATCTACTACGAGGACACCGACTTCACCGGGGTCGTCTATCACGGCCAATATGTGCGGTTCTTCGAGCGCGGCCGCAGCGACTTCCTGCGGGTGGCGGGCATCGGTCATGCGCAGCTTCTGGACCGCCCGGACCCCGCCGCCTTCACCGTCGTGCGGCTGGAAATCGACTTCAAGGCGCCAGCCCGCATCGACGACGCGCTCCTGGTGCGCACCACCTATGACCGGATGGCCGGACCTCGCCTGTTCATCGACCAGAAGATCACCCGAGGCGAGCAACTGATTGCGCAGGCCGTGGTTGAGGCCGCCTGTATCGATCTGAATGGCAGGCCCCGAAAGCCGCCTAAGGAACTCATAGCGACGCTCCGGCCTCTATTTTGCTAAGGCTAGGCCATAAGTTCGACACCGCGCCGTCCTAGGCCAATCCTGGTCGGACGCAAATCACGGAGCCCAGGCCGCATGGACCCCGCCGTCCCCGCCGCGATCACCCCGGAAACCTTCTCGTTCATCGCCCTCTTCATGCGCGCCGACTGGGTGGTGAAGAGCGTGATGACCGGCCTGGCCCTGTCGTCGCTGTGGTCCTGGACCGTGATCATCGACAAGTTCTTCCGGTTCTCCGTGCTGAACGGCCAAGCCGACAAGTTCGAGAACCAGGTCTCCTCCGGCCGCAGCCTTGAGGACATCGCCGCCGAGGCCGGGGAGCGGCCCAAGCACGCCCTGCCCCGCATGCTGCAGGGCGCCCTGCGCGAATGGCGCGACGCCCGCGGCAAGGGCCTGTCCACCGACACCCAGGCCGCCTTCCTGATCCAGCGCATCGACAGGGTGCTGGACACCACCATCGCCCGAGAGGCCCAGCGGGTGGAGGACGGCCTCGGCTCGCTGGCCATCGTCGCCACCGCCTCGCCGTTCATCGGCCTGTTCGGCACCGTCTGGGGGATCATGAACGCCTTCCAGGAGATCGCCATCCAGAAGAACACCAACCTGGCCGTGGTCGCCCCCTCCATCGCCGAGGCCCTGTTCGCCACCGCCATCGGACTGATCGCCGCCATCCCGGCCTATATCGCCTACAACAAGTTCTCCACCGACGCCTCGCGCTACACCGGCCGTCTCGAGGGCTTCGCCGACGACCTCTCCACCGCCATCCAGCGGCGGCTGGCGGACCGGGCCTAGAACCATGGCGATCTCAAGCCACGACGCCTTCTCAGCCTCAGGCGGCGGCCGCCGCCGCCGTCGCCGTGGCGGCCGGCGGGGCGCGCTGTCGGAAATCAACGTCACACCCCTGGTGGACGTGATGCTGGTGCTGCTGATCGTCTTCATGATCTCCGCCCCGCTGCTGACCGTAGGCGTGCCTGTCGAGCTGCCAAAGACCGAGGCCGGGTCCATGCAGGACCAGTCCGAGCCGCTGACCGTCTCCATCCGCGCCGACGGCTCGCTGTTCGTGCAGGAGGAGCCTGTGGCCTTCGCCGGCCTCTCGCCGCGCCTGCGCGCCATGGCCGGCGACACCACTAAGCCGATCTATGTCCGCGCCGACGGCCGGGCCTCCTATTCGGCGGTGGCCCAGGTGATGGCGGCCCTGTCGACCTCCGGCTTTTCCTCGATCAACCTGATCACCGACACCGGCGGCCCCTCGTCCGGCGGAACCCCCGCCTCGGACAAACCGGCGGGTTGAGGCCGGCATGACGCGCACCCGGTCGGACTTCTCCGCGGCGATGATCGTGTCGGTGCTGCTGCACGGCAGCGCGCTGATCGCCGCCCTGATTTCCTGGCCCAAGGCGCCTGCGCAGGTGGGAACCACCGTCCCGGTGAACATCATCTCCACCGCCACCTATACCGACCTGCGCGCCGCCGCCCAGGCCGCCCAGGAGCAGATGGCGACCACCGAGCAGCCGGTCCCCGACGCCCCGCCTGAGGCCGCCGTCGAGGCGCCCCTGCCTGACCCTCTGCCGCCCGCGCCCGCGCCACAGCCCGCGCCGACACCGACGCCGGTGAAGCCGGCGCCTGCCAAGCCTACGGCCGATCCCATCGCCAAGGGCCAGCAGAAGCCCGCCGCCAAGCCTCAGAAGGCGCTCGATCTCGACGCCCTGTCGGCCAGCATCGCCAAGTCCCGCCCCGCCGGCGGCAAGACCTCGTCGGCCGCCAAGGGCCCCAACAAGCAGGAGACCGCCTTGGAGGCCCGCGCCGCCGCCGGCGCCGGCAAGGGCGTCTCGGCCAGCGCGCTCGCGGGTCTGGTCTCCCAGATCGAACGCCGCTGGAACCCCAACTGCGAGGTCGAGGGCGGCCGAGACGTGCGCGTGCGCGTCACCTTCACCCTCTCGGCCACCGGCCAGGTGGTGGGCGCGGTGGAGGCCGGCGGTCAGGAATCCTCGTCCAATCCCGTGGTCCGGGCCGCCGCCGAGCGCGCCATCCGCGCCGTCCGTCAGGCGGCCGCCGACAAGGCCCTGCCTCGCGAAGTCTACGGCCAGGCCTGGGCCCCCACCTTCAACGCCCAGGAAGCCTGCCAATGAGCCGTCCCAAGGAGACTCGTCCGATGCGACTGAAGGCCCTCTGCCTGGCGCTCGCCAGCTTGCTGCTCGCCACGGTGTCGCTGGCCACGCCGGCCGCCGCCCAGATTGAGATCAACGTCAACAAGGGCGACGTCCAGCCCCTTCCCATCGCCATCCCGGCCTTCGGCGGAACCCGCGGCGCCGACATCGCCCAGGTCATCACCGGCAACCTGGAACGCTCGGGCCTCTTCGCCCCCATCGGCCAGCAGGCCTATATCGAGAAGAACCTCAACGTGGCCGTCCAGCCGCGCTTCCCCGACTGGAAGGCGATCAACGCCCAGGCCCTGGTCAATGGCCAGGTCACCGTCGAGGGGGGCCGGCTGCAGGTCGATTTCCGCCTGTGGGACGTCTATTCCGAACAGCAGCTGCTGGGCCTGCAGTTCACCTCCACCCCGGAGAACTGGCGGCGCGTGGCGCACAAGATCTCCGACGCCGTCTATGAGCGGCTGACCGGGGAGAAGGGCTATTTCGACACCCGCATCGTCTTCGTGTCGGAGACCGGCGGGCGCCTGAACCGTACCAAGACCTTGGCCATCATGGATCAGGACGGGGCCAATCCCAGCTACCTGACCGACGGCTCCTACATCGTCATGTCGCCGCGCTTCTCGGCCACCAGCCAGGAGATCACCTACATGACCCTGCGGCCGGAGGGCTCGGCCATCTACCTGTTCAACCTGGAGACCGCGCGCCGCGAAAGCATCGGACAGTTCCCCGGCATGGTCTATGCGCCGCGCTTCTCGCCCGACGGCGGACGCGTCGCCTTCTCCGTCGAGCGGGGCGGCAACAGCGACATCTATGTGATGAACCTGAAGAGCCGCACCTCGGCGCGGCTCACCTCCGACCCCGGCATCGACACCTCGGCCTCGTTCTCACCGGACGGGACCAAGATCGTCTTCAACTCCGACCGCGGCGGGTCGCCCCAACTCTACATCATGAATTCCGACGGATCGGGGGTTCGTCGCATTTCCTACGGATCAGGGCGCTATACCACTCCTGTCTGGTCTCCCGTGGGGGACTTCATCGCCTTCACCAAGCAGACGGGCGGGGAGTTCCACATCGGGGTCATGCGGCCGGACGGCTCGGATGAACGGCTTTTGACCACCAGCTATCTCGACGAGAGCCCCACCTGGGCGCCGAACGGGCGGGTGCTGATGTTCAGCCGGGAAACGCCGGGCGGACCGCCGCGTTTGTGGACGGTGGATGTTACAGGTCGGATACTGCGGCCGGCGCCCTATCCGGGCTCCGGTTCAGACCCGGCTTGGTCTCCGCTGCTCAACTAACGAGAGAATTCAGGTGTAAGGTTTGCATAGTGGCGGTCATTTGAAATGTCCGGCACATGGAAATGCAGGTACAGTTTAGTGAGTGGCGCGGTTGGCGCCGGCGAAATCCAGCTTAAGGAGAAGCCCAACATGAGCTTCAGCACCAAGCACGCCCTTCGACTGGCGCTTGTCACCACCGCGGCTCTGTCCATGGCCGCCTGCGCCAGCAAGCCCAAGCCCGGTCCGGGCGTCGGCCCTGGCCCCGGCCCCGGCTATCCGTCTCAACCGGGTCCCGGCCCGGGCATGGGCAACGTGGTCCCGGGCTCGATCCAGGACTTCGTCGTCAACATCGGCGACCGGGTCTATTTCGACTTCGACCAGTACGACATCCGCTCCGACGCCGGCCCGGTTCTGGACGCCCAGTCCCAGTGGCTGATGCGTTATCCCAGCGTCCAGGTTCGCATCGAAGGCAACGCCGACGAACGCGGCACCCGTGAGTACAACCTGGCCCTCGGCGCCCGTCGCGCCAACTCGGTCCGGGAATATCTGGTGAGCCGCGGCGTGTCGCCGGCGCGGATCTCCACCGTGTCCTTCGGCAAGGAACGCCCGATCGATCCGGGCACCAGCGAGGACGCCTATCAGCGCAACCGGAACGGCCACACCGCCATCACCGGCGGCGCGCGCTAAGTCGCGCTAAGTACCAGTTCGAGGAGAGTGCGAGAGGGGTCCCGGCAACGGGACCCCTCTTTGCGTTCTGGACTATTCCTATGGACGGGCCCCAATTTGGCCCACCCGACCTGAAGATGATGACCGCATGACCCTTCGCCGCCTCGCCCTCGCCTCCGCTGCCGTGCTCACCCTGGTCAGCACGGCGCCCGCCTTCGCCCAGACCCCCATCGATCCCCTGGACGCCCGCGATGCGCGCCGCCTGGACCGCATGGAACAGGTGATGCGCGAGCTGCGCTCCATCGTCTTCCAGGGCCGCGACTCCGGCAAGCCAGTGGTCGTTCAGCCCGCCGAGACCGACTACCAGCTCCAGGAACTGACCCGCCGGATCGCCGATCTGGAACAGGCGCTCACCCGGGTGAACGGCCAGCTGGAGACGACCAACCACGACCTGGAACTGGCGCGGCGCGACACTGAGACCCTGAAGCGCGACAACAAGGCCCTGGCCGACCGCCTGGGCGGTGTCGAGCAGAAGCAGGCGGCGCCCGTGGCCGAGGCCGCGCCCGCGCCGGACCTCGCCGGCGGCTCCCCCAATGCGGCCGCGCCGGTCCAGACAGCCTCGGAGGCCTTCACCGCCGCCCGCCAGCTGATGCTCAGCGGCGACTATACCGGGGCCGAGGGCGCCTTCCGCGACTATGTCGAGCGCTATGATGACAGCGCCAAGGCCCCGGAGGCCCGCTACTGGCTGGGCAAGACCCTGGTGGCCCGCGGCGCCAATTCAGACGCGGCCCAGGCCTATATCGGCGCCATCCGCGGCTGGCCCGCCACCGGCTGGGCGCCCGACGCCACGGTGGAGCTGGCCCGCGCCCTGATCGTCCTCAAGAAGCCCACCGACGCCTGCCAGATCCTGGGCGAGTTCGACCGCCGCTACCCCAAGGCCGTGGCCGCCGTGAAGGGCCGCGCCGCCGCCGCCCGGACCCAGGCCAAGTGCGCGGCCTAGCCGCGGCTGTCCAACAAGATCTCGACCGCCGCCTGCGGAGCGCCTCCCCCGCGCCGATCGCTGTGGCGCTTTCCGGCGGCGGGGACTCCCTGGCGCTCGCCTTGATCGCCGCCGACTGGGCCCACGCCCATGGCCGGCGCCTGTTGATCCTCACTGTCGATCATCGCCTGCGCGAGGAGAGCGCCGCCTGGACGCAGGCCTGCGCCGCCACCGCCGCGCGACTGCGCGCTGATTTCCGGGCCCTGGCCTGGGAGGGCGAGAAGCCCACCACCGGCCTGCCCGCCGCCGCCCGTGCGGCCCGCCACCGCCTGATCGCCGACGCCGCGCGAGAGGCGGGGGCGAAGGTCGTGCTGATGGGCCACACCGCCAGCGACCGGCTTGAGGCTGTGGCCATGCGGGACACGGGATCGACGACGCCGAGCCCCCGGGCGTGGGGCCCCTCGCCCGCCTGGCCCGAGGGCCGGGGTGTGTTCCTGCTGCGGCCCATGCTGACCCAGACCCGCGCCGACATCCGCGCCTGGCTGGCCGGACGGGGCGAGACCTGGATCGAGGACCCGGCCAACGAGGATCACAGCTTCGCCCGCGCCCGCGCGCGGGCCAGAATGAGCGGCGGAGAGACAGACGATCTCGCGCCACCTCGCGACCTCGCCGACCTGGCCCGCGCCACCACCGACCTGGCCGGAGGCCTCGCTGTTCCCCGCTCGGCCCTCCAGGACGCCCCAGGCGCCTTCCTGGCCGCCGCCTGCCTCTGCGCCGCCGGAACCGCCCGCCCGCCGCGTGCCGACGCCCTGGCGCGCTTGGCGGAGGCTTTGCGGGGCGACGCGCCCCTCGTCGCCACCCTGGCCGGGTCGCGGATCGAGGCCGACGACAGCCAGGTGCGGTTCCTGCGGGATGCGGGCCGCAGGGGCGTGGCGCCCCTGACCCTGGCGGCCGGGGAAACCGGCGTCTGGGATGGCCGGTTCGAAATCAACACGGATCGCGACGTCACGATCCAACCGCTGACCGGCCATGCCGCCGGGCTTCCGGCGGCCCAGCGCGCGGACCTCAAGCGCCTGCCGGCCGGCGCGCGGGGGACCTTGCCGTTCATCGTCAGCGCGGGCTCGCCGGTGATTGGCGCGATCCCAGGCGTGTCCAGCCGCCCCCTGGCCCTGGATCGGCTGCGCGCCGCCTGCGGCCTGGTGGAGGGGGAACCGGCCTAGCCGCAGACCTGCGTTCTCTGCTATGGACGCGCCGTGAGCGGCCGCCACCGGCCTGAACCCGAGCCACGGAAGGAGATCGTCATGCGTCAGACCGCCGACCTTCAACCTTCAATTTCGGGTTTCAATGCACCTCATCAAATGGCTGGCGCGGGTCTTCTCCGCGCCTAGGCGCCCTCATGCGCCAAACGGGCGAGACGCCGCTCTCCTGCGACGCCGGCTCTCCGGACGACTTTCGAACCATCTGCAAAAGGACGTCGGGGTCGAAGACCCCCTCGACTGAGGACCTAAAGGCCCGCGGCCGAATGGCCGCGGGCTAACCTTCCGCCATCACATGCTCGATCCCGACGATGATCGGGTCGGCGAAGCGTTTTCCGAGCAGGGTGGAGTGGTTGGCGCCGACGATGTTGGCGAGATAGCCCCGCGTCGAGGCATGGGCCGGGGCGTTCTGGATCGTCTTCAGCCGCTGCGGCAGTCGCGTGCCGCCGGCATTGACCACCGCCACCGGCAGGTCCGGATGATAGTGGCCGATCTCGCGCCCCTGGGCTGAGGTCGCCGACCAGTGCAGCACCTCCTCCGCCGACCAGCGGGCATGGCTGGCCAGGCCATAGATGCGGCGCTTCTCGGTGGAGGCCTCGCCCTCCAGACCTATCTTGTCGCCCACCACCAGGGCGAACGGCTTCATGAAGCCGATCCCGGCCCAGCGGTTCACCAGCTTCATGGCCCGACGGAAGCCGTTGATGGCCCGCGCCGCGGCCGGCGCATTGATGGTCTCCGGCGTCACGGCGTCCACCAGAACGACACCGCTGACCCGTTCACGGTTGCGGCCCACGAAGATCCGCAACATCAGCCCGGCCATGGAGTGGCCCACCACGATCAGCGGCCCCTCCTCGCCCAGATGGCGGAGCAGGGCCTCGAGATCGGCGGCGATGGCGCGGCCGTCGCGGGGTTTGGGGCCCGGATCGGAATAGCCGAGTCCGGCCCGGTCATAGGCGAGACTCCGCAGGCCCTTGTCGGCCAGGCGCTGCTGCACCACCGCCCAGTCGGCGGCGCAGCCGAAGGCGCCGCATTCCAGGAGGATCAGCGGCTCGGCCGCCTGCGGCCCCGCCCGGACCATGCGCAGGCGGCGCCCGCCGATGTCGACGAGCTGTCCGCGCGTGGGGTGGAATCCGGCCTTGGCCATGGGCGAGACCTAGGAGTCGCCTAGGTCCCACGCAAGGCTGATTTACGGCTATTTCCAGACGACCGTCTGCGGCGCCTCGGAAGACCCGTAGTCGATCTCCACCCGGGTCACCGCCTTGGCGCCGGCGGGCACATCGAAGGGCGCCCGCGCCAGGGTGGGCTTCAGCGTCACGGGCGCCGCGCCGTCGAAGCTGACGCGGACCATGCGCACCCCCAGTTCGGGATTGGCCAGGTATTTGGGCTGGTCAGCGGCCGCGCCCTTCTCGGTAACCACGAAGAACCGCTTGGTCTGGCTGGCGCCGGCGTACCACATGATGTTGAGCTGCTTGCCGCCCACCCGCCAGTTCGGGGTCATGGCCACCGTGGCGTCGGAGCCCTTGGTCTTGATCTGCGTGCTCTGGACCGGAAGGATGCCGTGAGCGCCCTCCTCGGTCGAAAGCGCCAGACCCGCCGGCGCCGCCGGGGCCGCGGGTTCGCTCTTCCCGCAGGCGGCGAGGGATGAACTCAGTAGAAGCACGGACGCGAGCGCAAGCCCGCTAAAGCCTGAACGCATGGGTCGTTTCCTCGTTTTTATGACACGAGGATGGGCACAAGCTTGGCCATGCCACAAGGCCGTGCGCCGGAGCCTTGCTGGGGTTAGGTTCGCGCACCTGACGATGAGGGGATTCGACCATGCTGCGACTGATTCTGGCGGTGATTCTCGGGCCCCTGATCGGGCTGGTGGTGCTGGGCGCCATCGACGGGGCGGCCAACATGATCTTCCCGCCGCCGCCCGGTGTGAACCTCACCGATCCGGCCGCCATCCGCTCGGCCACCGCCATCCTGCCCTTCGGCGCCCAGGTGGGGACCATCCTGGCCTGGCTGCTGGGGGCGCTTGCCGGAGCCTGGAGCGCCAACCTGATCGCCGGTCGCCGAGCCCTGGCGGGCCGCATCGTCAGCGGCCTGTTCCTGGCTTTCGCCGCCTGGACGATGGCCACGACGGCCTATCCGCTGTGGACGCGGGTGGGGCTGATCGCGGTGCTGATTGCCGCCGTGGCCGCCGATCGGGCCTCGGGGAGGCCTAGGAATTAGCCGCGAAGGTCAGGGTCTGGCGGACGCGACCGCCCTTGCCCTTCTTCCCGTGCTTGCCCTTGGCCAGCTTGGCCTCCATCAGGGCCCTCTTGCTCTCCGGAATCTCGGAGACCGTGGCGATGCGCACCCGGGGCGAGACATAGGCGCCGAGTTTCAACGGCAGGTCGGCGGCGGTGGCGAACTCACGGTTCATGAACACCAGCGGGTTCAACGGCTTGCCGTCCTGGCGGATCTCGAAGTGGACGTGAGGGCCCGTCGACGTGCCACTGGAGCCCATACGGCCCACGCTCTCGCCGGCCTCCACATAGGCGCCCCGCTTCACGCCGCGCTCGATCTTGCCGAGGTGGGCGTAGAAGCTGGTGAGGCCGACACCGTGCTCAACCTCGACATAGCGGCCATAGGAGGGGCTCTCGCCGGCCCGCTTCACGATGCCGTCGGACACGGCCAGCACCTTGGTGCCGGTGGGGCCGGCGATGTCGACGCCCTCATGCAGGCGGCCATGGTCTTCCCAGGGCAGGCGTCGCAGGCCGAAGGGGGAATTGATCTTCTCGCCGGGGACCGGATTGCCGCAGTCGAAGACCGGCGGCGGGGCGGGCGGCTCAGCCGCCTCGGCGGGCGCATCGGCGACCACGGGCGGGGCGGGTTTCTTGTCGGTGGGCAGGGCCGCATAGGCGACCGTGGCGACGCCCAGGGCCAGGGCCCCAGCAAAGGCGGCTTCCAGCCCGAAATGGCGCACGCGATCGGTCGTCGATGAGAACTTCGAAAACAAACGGAACCTCTTCCAGTATAGTCGAGCTTAAAATTCGTCCGCTAGAGGTTGTGCGGAACAGCTTCGACCAATCGCCACGGGTATGCGGCGGCTAAGTGCCGTGGCTTTAAGACCAAAAATTGACGGCGTTAAGGATTAGCTTTGAACCTATTGTCGCAGAGCCGGATGAAGCTCGACCATAGATTCAACTGGTAAAGGTTCTCCTAGCCGGGCTGCGACAAAATCGCCGGCGAGACTCGTGAGGACCTGGAAGCCGTACGGGAAGGCATCGCCCCTCTGCTTTGCCTTCTCCCCTTGCGGGAGAAGGTAGCCCTGCGGAACAGGGTCGGATGAGGGGTCGATAGGCCTATCCGGAAAGCCCTTCCCGGCAGAGCCGGGCCGTTCAACACGAGCATGAGGCCTGACCAACCGTTCGTGTGGTTCGTGGTTCCAAGTCTTACGGTGGTGACGCTGCGAGCCGGACAAGATTGTCCACGAACCACACGAACCACACGAATGAGGAGCTCACTCGTCCAACGGAGCGCGACCCCTCATCCGACCGGTCTCCGACCGGCCACCTTCTCCCGCAAGGGGAGAAGGGCGCGCCACGATTGAAGCAGCCCCTACAGCCCCTTCAGGATCCCCTCGACCATCTTCTTGGCGTCGCCGAACAGCATCATGGTGTTGTCGCGGAAGAAGAGTTCGTTCTCGACCCCGGCATAGCCGGAGCTCATGCCGCGCTTCACGAACAGCACGGTGCGGGCCTTTTCGACGTCCAGGATCGGCATGCCGTAGATGGCGCTGGTGGGGTCGGTCTTGGCGGCCGGATTGGTGACGTCGTTGGCGCCGATCACAAAGGCCACGTCGGCGCTGGCGAACTCGGCGTTGATGTCCTCCAGCTCGAAGACCTCGTCATAGGAGACGTTGGCCTCGGCCAGCAGCACGTTCATGTGGCCGGGCATCCGACCGGCGACCGGGTGGATGGCGTACTTCACCTCCACGCCCTCTTCCTTCAGCTTGTCGCCCATTTCGCGCAGGGCATGCTGGGCCTGGCTGACGGCCATGCCGTAGCCGGGGACGATGATCACCTTGGACGCATTCTTCATGATAAAGGCCGCGTCCTCGGCGGAACCCTGCTTGACCGGCCGGGTCTCGACCTTGCCGCCGGCTGCGGCAGCCGTGTCGTCGGCGCCGAAGCCGCCGAGGATCACGGAGATGAAGCTGCGGTTCATCGCCTTGCACATGATGTAGCTGAGGATCGCGCCCGACGAGCCCACCAGGGCCCCGGTGATGATCAGCGTCACGTTCTCCAGCGTGAAGCCCAGGGCCGCCGCCGCCCAGCCGGAATAGGAGTTCAGCATGGAGACCACGACGGGCATGTCGGCGCCGCCGATGGGGATGATCAGGGTGACGCCGATCAGCAGGCTGAGGCCCGCGATGGCCCAGAAGGCCCAGATCGCCTGGCCGCCGCTCATCACCAGCACCACCACCAGGGCGACGATGGCCAGGGCGATGACGATGTTCAGCAGGTGGCGGGCGGGCAGCATGATCGGCGCGCCGCTCATGTTGCCGTTCAGCTTCAGGGCCGCGATGATCGAGCCGGTCAGGGTCACGGCCCCGATGGCCAGGCCCAGGCTCAGCTCCACCAGGGAGTTGAGGTGGATCTGGCCGGTGGCCTTATCCAGGATGCCGTAGGCGGCGGGCGTATAGATGGCGGCGATGGCCACCAGACAGGCTGCGGCGCCCACCAGGCTGTGGAAGGTGGCCACCAGCTGCGGCATCGAGGTCATGGCGACCTTGCGGGCGATCACCGCGCCCACGGTGCCGCCGATGGCGACGCCGCCGACGATGAGGCCCAGCGTCAGGGTGTCCAGCGCCTGTTGCCCCCAGAGGGTCAGCAGGGTGGTGGTGACCGCGATGGCCATGCCGATCATGCCGTTGCGGTTGCCCGCCTGGCTGGTGGTGGGGCTCGACAGGCCGCGCAGGGCCAGGATGAAGAGAACGCCCGAGACGATATAGGCGATGGCCGCGAGATTGGCGTTCACTTCGCGGCTTCCTTCTTCACGGGGTCTTTCTTCTTGTACATGGCCAGCATCCGCTGGGTGACCAGGAAGCCGCCGAAGATGTTGACCGCCGCGAAGGCCGCGGCGATGGCGCCGGCCCCCTTGGAGATCAGGACGTTCTGGGTCAGGCCCGCGTCCGGGGCGCCATGGGCCGCGGCGGCCAGCAGGGCGCCGACGATGATCACCGAGGAGATGGCGTTGGTCACGGCCATCAGCGGGGTGTGCAGGGCGGGCGTCACGCTCCAGACGACATAGTAGCCGACGAAGATCGCCAGCACGAAGATCGCCAGGCGGAAGACTGTGGGGTCGACGGCTTCCATCGGTTCCTCCTTGGGATCTAGCTGTTCAGCGAGGGGTGGACGACCTTGCCGCCCTGGGTGACCAGTGCCGCCTTGAGGATCTCGTCCTCCAGGTCGGGGGCGAGCTTGCCCTCCTTGTCCAGCAACAGGCCGGCGAAGGCCATCAGGTTGCGGGCATAGAGGGCCGAGGCGTCGGTGGCGATGCGGCCGGGCAGGTTGGCGACGCCGAGAATCTTCGCGCCATTGGCGGTGACCGCCACCTCGCCCAGCTTGGCGCCGACGACGTTGCCGCCCTGCTCGATGGCCAGGTCCACCAGGATCGAGCCCGGACGCATGGAGGCCACCTGTTCAGCGCTCACCAGCTTGGGCGCGGGCCGGCCGGGGATCAGGGCGGTGGTGATGACGATGTCCTGCTTGGCGATGTGGCTGGAGACCAGGGCCGCCTGCTTGGCCTGGTACTCGGCGCTCATCTCCTTGGCGTAGCCGCCGGCGGTCTGGGCGTTCTTGAACTCCTCGTCCTCGACCGCCAGGAACTTGGCGCCGAGGCTCTCGACCTGTTCCTTGGTGGCGGGACGCACATCGGTAGCGGTCACGACCGCGCCGAGGCGCCGCGCCGTGGCGATGGCTTGCAGGCCGGCGACGCCGACCCCCATCACGAAGACCTTGGCCGCGGCGACGGTGCCCGCCGCGGTCATCATCATGGGCATGGCCCGGCCATAGGCCTCGGCGGCCTCGATCACCGCGCGGTAGCCGGCCAGGTTGGCCTGGGACGACAGGGCGTCCATCACCTGGGCGCGGGTGATGCGCGGCACGAACTCCATGGCAAAGCCGGTGGCGCCCTTGGCGGCCAGCGCCGTGAGCGCGTCCTTGTCCATGTGCGGGTTGAGCAGGGCCACGACGATGGCGCCGGCCTTCAGGGCCGCGATCTCGGCGGCCTCGGGGGCGCGGACCTTGAACAGGATATCGGCCTTGCCGATGGCGGCCTTGGCGTCCTTGGCGATCTCAGCGCCGGCGGCCTGATAGTCGGCGTCGGGATAGGCGGCGGCCGTTCCGGCGCCGCTCTCGATCACCACCGAGAACCCGGCGACGATCAGCTTCTTCACCGTCTCGGGGACGGCGGCGACCCGGGTCTCGCCGGCGCGGCGTTCGATGGTGACGGCTATGACGGCCATGCGCCTGTTTCCCCCAAGTCAATATTGGCCGGACCATACGGGGGGCAGCGTGAGCTTGTCCAGCTATGGACGGGACGGATTCGAACGTTTGTTTGAATCACACAGACGACATCGGGCGCGCCGAGGATTCGACGCGCCCGATAGATCTGTCAGCAGAGCGCGCGGCCAGCGCGCGCCAACCGCCCTAGTGGTCGGCGGCGGGCTTTTCGCGCAGGAAGACGACGCCCAGGCCGAACATGACCACAGCGCTGATGAAGCCCGCCAGGAAGCCGGCCGGGGTGCAGAACCACAGGACCAGCAGCAGCAGCATGGATGCGATCGCCAGCGAGCCCCACTTGGTCAAGCCGTTGAACAGGTTGAACGTGGCGACCTGCTCGGAAATGTCCATGTCGCCGCGGTGATATTCGGAAGCCATAGAAGGGCGTCTCTCAGACTGGGGAGGAGATGGAAGGGGGCTGACCTACACCGTCGGCCGCGATGGCTCAAGCGCGCCTTATGTCTCAGCCCGGCCAGCGGGCCAAAAGGCCGCGCAACGCCGCGATCAGCGCCAGGGGCTGATCGACCATGATGTGGTGGGCCGAATCGGGGATGGCGATTTCCAGCATGTCCCTGGGCAGGGGCGAGGGCCGATCGTCGCTGATGCGCGACTTCACCACCGACCGGTCGCCATAGATGTGCACCAGGGGCACGGTCACCTTGGGCGGGCCTTCGGCGGTCATGCCCATCATCACCGTGCGGTCGAGCTTGTTCCACATGGCCGGGTCGAACCGCCAGGTCCAGCCCTCGCCGCCACCATCCGGCAGCGGCGCGCGCTTGAGCGAGCGGCGGGCGATGAAGTCGGCGATGAACAGGTTGCCGGCCACCTGCGGCGGCATGAAGCGGAAGCGGGCCAGCGCCGCCTCTTCAGTCGGATAGACTCGGGCGGCGCGGTCGCCGGTGGGGATGTTGCGCACCTGCTGTTCCATCATGCGCTTGGCTTCCGGCGAGTTGGGCGGCGGGCCGCCGAAGCCGGTGTCCACCAGAACCGCGGCGCGCATGCGCTCGGGGTGAGCGGCGGCGGCGAAGAACACCTGACTGCCGCCGAAGGAATGGCCGATGTAGATCGGCAGGGCGCCGCCGTCATAGAGGCCGGTGGCCCGGGCCACGGCCTCGGCGTCCTCGGCGAAGTCCTGGAAAGCGTAGCTCTCGCGCCAGTCCGAGGCGCCCATGCCGGCCAGCGACATCGAGGTGACCCGATAGTCCTGGGCCAGGAAGGGCGCGATGAAGCTCCACCAGTCGGCGTGGGCGGAGTTGCCGTGCACCAGCAGCAAACCCGGCTTGCCCAGTTCGCCCCAGCTCAGGGCTTCGATCTGAGTGCCCAGCGAGGTGACGAAGGTCCGCTCCGGCTCCTGGGCGATGGCGTCCAGGAACCACTCGGGCGCATCGGGATGGCGGCCGCGGAACGGCGCCAGGGGCGCCTGGACCTGGGGCGGCAGGCTGCCGGGTTCGGAATGGATGGGACGGTCGTCGTAGCCGACGGGCGCACCTTCCTTGATCGCCGGATCCAATGCCATCAGGCGACTCCCCGCGCTTCCCGCTCGCCCGCCTTGCGGGAGATCGAGCGGATACCCTTGTAGATCCCCGTGCCGGTGATCAGGGTGCGGTCACCGCACCAGATCCGGCCCCGGACCGTGAACACGTCGTCCTGCTCGGTGATGACATCGCTGGTCCCCTCCACCCAGTCGCCCATGTGGGCGCCGGAGAGGAAGTCGGTGGTCAGCCGCACCGTCACCCAGCCGATCTCGCGCTTGTTGGAGATCACCCGGCCCCAGGCCATGTCGGCGAAGCTCATCAGCATGCCGCCGTGGCAGTTGTTCATGCCGTTGGCGTGGTGCTCTTCCACGCGGAAGGCCATCACCTCGTCGCCGGTCACCGTGTCGCGGCGGGAATAGAACGGCCCGACCGTGCGGCCGAACCCCCGGTTCCAGAGGTTGATGACAAAACCATCTGGGACGATGGCGGTCTGGACTTCGGTCAGATCATCGGACATCGCGCAGGGAAATAACCCCCGGTCGCGGATTGGCAAGCCCTTGATGACGCTGCGGCGGGTTCAGCGGCCCCAAGCGCCTCGGTGCAGCACCACGCGATAGCCGTCGGGGTCCGCAAAGCTGATCCCGTGATCGTCCCAATAGGGGTTGAAGGATTCCACCGGGCTGTGGCCGGCCGCCTCCAGCCGCGCGATCGCCGCCGCCCGCGCCGTCTCCTCCGGGAAATAGAAGGTCAGCAGGTGGTCGGGATTCGGCGCGGGGCCCACCTCGTGCCCGTGGGCCTGGGTCAGTTCCAGATGCCAGGGCGCGCCGGGGAAGCCCAGGATCACCCCGTCGAACCCGGCATGACCCCGGAAGCTCGCCAGCTCCAGCAACCCCAGCCCCTCCCGGTAGAAGGCGGCCACGGCGCCCAACTGGTCGGTGGGCCGCGCAATGCGCAGGGTCAGGCCGGCGAGGGACATGGTCAGGGCTTCATCGTCCGCGCGGTGAGGTCCGCCGAGCCGTGCAGGATGACGTCCTCCGCGGAGCTGGCCAAGCCTACGCCCACCGAACCGGCTGCGATCCGCCAGCCCGGCAGGCTCGCATCATAGTTGGCCAGGAGGCGGGCGTCGGCGGTCACCGTCACGCGGCGGGTTTCGCCGGGGGCCAGGGCCACCTTGGCCCAGCCGATCAGGCGCTGAGAGGGCTTGCCGTCCGAACCGGTCACGGTCGCATAGACCTGGGGGGTGTCGGTCCCGGCCACCGGGCCGGCGTTCTTGACGTCGAAGCTGGCCGTCAGGGTCTCACCGCCCGCGACTTCGAGCTTCGCGTACTCGAAGTGCGTGTAGCAAAGCCCGAAGCCGAACGGGAACAGGGTCGCCGCCCTGGTCTTGGCGAACCAGCGGTAGCCGACGTCGGCGCCCTCCGGGTGCTCCACTGAGAAGCGGCCCTTGTGCTGCTGCACGTCGGGGCGGGTGGTGGGCAGGGTGGCGCCCTCCACCGGGGGCCCGAAGATCTGGCCGGGGATTTCCGGACGGACCAGATCCTCCACTCCGCGCGGGAAACTCATGGGCAGGCGGCCAGACGGATTGACCGCCCCGAACAGGATGTTGGCGATGGCCTCGCCGCCGCGGGTGCCAGGATACCAGGCCTCCAGCACGGCGTTGACGTCGTCCAGCCAGGGCATCAGCACCGGGGTCCCGGTCTCCAGCACCACCACCGTCTTGGGATTGGCGGCGGCCACGGCGGCGATCAGCGCGTCCTGGTCGCCCGGCAGCGACAGGCTGGGCAGGTCCTCGGCCTCCGTCGCCCATTGGTCGGCGAAGACGATGGCGACGTCGGCGTCCTTGGCGGCCGCCGCCGCCTCGGCCGGGTCCTCGCCGGAGACGAAGGTCAGGGCGGTGTTGCGGGTCATCTCGCGGATCGCCGCGACAGGCGACGACGGGTGATAGGTGACCTTGGCGAAGGCGCCGGCCAGGCCGGCCACCTCGATCTCATGGCCGGGTCCGCCCACCGGAATCACCTGCGACGAGCCGCCGCCGGACATCACCCCCTTGTCGGCATGGGCGCCGATCACCGCGATCTTGCGGATCGAGGCGGCCAGCGGCAGGACGCCGTCGTTCTTCAGCAGAACCGTTCCGGCCTCGGCGGCTGTTTGAGCCAGCTTGGCGTTAGCCTCGTAGTCGGTCTCGCGGCGGGCGGTGGGGTTATCGAACACCCCCTTGTCGAACAGGCTGCGCAGGATGCGGTGGACCATGTCGGTCAGGCGCTCGAAGGGCACCTCCCCCTGCTCAACGGCCTCCTTCAGAGGCGCGCCGAAATAGACCTGCTTGTCGAGCTGCTCGCCGCTCTCCTGGTCCAGGCCCGCCATCACCGCCTTGGCCGTGGAGTGGACCGCCCCCCAGTCGCTCATCACCCAGCCGCGGTATCCCCAGTCGCGCTTGAGCACCTGGTTCAGCAGGAAGTCGTTCTCGCCGGCCCACTCGCCATTGACCTTGTTGTAGGCGCACATCACCGAGCCGGGATCGCCGCGCTCGATGGCGATCTGGAAGGCCAGCAGGTCGCTCTCGCGCAGGGCGCCCTCGTCGATGCGGGCGTCCACCACGTGGCGGCAGGTCTCCTGATCGTTCAGGGCGAAGTGCTTCAGGGTGCAGACGATGTCATTAGACTGGGCGCCCTTGATCGCCTCCCCCACCAGCACCCCGGCCAGCAGCGGATCCTCGCCGAGATATTCGAAATTGCGCCCGCAGCGGGGCTCACGGGTCAGGTTGGCGCCGCCCCCCAGCAGGACGTTGAAGCCCTTGTCGCGGGCCTCGGCGCCCACCATCACGCCCGCCGCATGGGCTAGCTCGGGGTCCCAGCTGGAGGCAAGCGACAGGCCCGACGGCAGGCCCGTGGCGCCGTCGCCCTTGCGCACCTGGCGCGGGTTGGCGATGCCCAGGCTGGCGTCGGTCTCGTTCAACGGCGGGATGCCCAGGCGTTCGATCCCGGGGATGTAGCCTGCCCCCATGGCCGCGTCGGCCGGCGGCGGGGTGACCATGGCGGGCATCGGCCCATGCACCAGGGTGATCATCTCATCCAGGGTCAGCTGGGCGATCAGCAGCTTGGCGCGATTGTCCGGCGACAGGGATTTGTCCATCCAGGTCTGGGTCATCGATGCGTCCTCCCGCGTTGTTGGCGCGACCCTATTTATTTTAGTCCACCTGGGCAATAATCATCGCATGACCGCGCTCGCAACCCGTCCCCGAGGCCGCCCGGCCCGCACCGCGCGGCCGGTGGAGGAGACCCGCAGCGTCATCCTGGAGGCGGCCCTGAAGCTGTTCTCCCAGCGCGGCTTCCAGGGCGCGGCCATGCGCGACATCGCGGCCCTGGCCGGCGTCGAGCACAGCGCGCTCCGCTACCATTATTCCGACAAGGCTACCCTCTGGCGCGCCGCGCTCGCCCGGCTGATCGTCGACATGAACGCCCACATGGCCGCCGGCTGGCGGGCCACGGCGGGCCTGCCGCCGCTGGACCGGTTCAAGGCCACCCTGCGCGACTACGTCCGCTACTGCGCCCGCCATCCCGAGCATGCCCGCATCATGGTGCAGGAGGCCATGGGCGAGTCCGACCGCGTCGCCTGGATCGCCGACAACATCGTCGGACCCCAGCACCGGGGCATGGCGCGCCTGCTGAAGACCCTGATGGACCAAGGCCACCTGCCCCGCCTGCCGATGCGCAACTTGATCTACATGCTGTCGGCCGCCGCCCAGTCGCCCTTCACCCTGGCCGGCGAGGTGCGCCACGCCTATGGCGTCGACATGTCCGACGACGCCGAGATCGAGCGGCACGCCGACGCCCTCATCGCCCTGCTCATCAGAGACTAGGTTGCCGGGCCGTCACCTGTGCATCCTCCCCGGCAAAGAACCATGGGAGGCGGCCGATGCATGTGACCTGGAGCCCGAGCGATCTGGCCTTCCGCGACGAGGTGCGGGACTTCCTCAACGCCGGGCTGACGCCGGAAATGCGCCATACCACCCGGCTGATGACCAGCGTCTACGCTCCGCACGACCTGGCCGTCGCCTGGCAGGCCATCCTGCATGCCCGCGGCTGGGCGGCGCCGGCGTGGCCAGTGGAATACGGCGGCTGCGGCTGGAGCGCGGCCCAGCGCTACATCTTCGCCAGCGAGATGGCCCAGGCCGGCGCCCCGCCGCTGTCCCCTATGGGCATCGGCATGTGCGGCCCGGTGCTGATCGGCCACGGCAGCCCCGAACAGAAGGCCCACTACCTGCCCCGCATGCTGAGCGGCGAGCACCAATGGTGTCAGGGCTACTCAGAGCCGGCCTCAGGCTCCGACCTCGCCTCCCTGCAGATGAGCGCCGTGGCCGACGGCGACGACTTCATCTGCAACGGCCACAAGCTGTGGACGACCCACGCCAATGTCGCCAACTGGATCTTCTGCCTGGTGCGCACCTCCAGCGAGGGCATCCGCCAGCAGGGGATCACCTTCCTGCTGATCGACATGACCACACCCGGCGTCGAGGTCCGCCCGATCCTGATGCTGTCGGGGGAGCACATCCAGAACGACGTGTTCTTCACCGACGTCCGCGTCCCCCGCGCCAATGTGGTGGGCAAGGTCGGCGAGGGCTGGACGGTGGCCAAGTACCTGATGGAGTTCGAGCGCGGCGGCGGCGTCAGCGCGCCGGGGCTGAAGGCCCGCCTGGAGCGCATCCGCACCCTGGCGGCGGCCGAGGACCATCTCGCCGACACCCGCAGCTTTGCGAGGCGCCTGGCCGCTGCGGCCATCGAGATCGACGCCCTGGAGGCCGTCGAGCTGCAGATCCTGGCCAACCTCACCTCGGGCGAAGCGCCCGGCGCCAAGTCCTCCATGATGAAGACCGTCGGGACCGAACTCAGCCAGAAACTCACCGAACTGGCCCTGGAGGCCGCCGGCGCCTATGGCGCGCCCTACCAGCCCCACGCCACCGCGCCGGGCGGACCGACCCCACTGTTCACCCCGCCCGCCGACCAGGGCCACGTCGGCCCCGACCACAGCCTGACGGTGGCGGCCAAGTACCTGAACGACCGCGCCGGCTCGATCTATGCCGGCACCAACGAGATCCAGCGCAACATCATGGCCAAGGCGGTGCTGGGACTTTAGGTCGCATATCGACGTTATCAAAAAACGTTGGGACATCGGCCAAATCAGGGCACCTCCCGGTCGCCGCCGGGGGGTGGTTGGACAGGAGGGCGGCATGCGCGAACAGATTGAGACCGCCGACCGCCGCCGCCTGCTCTCGCGTCTGGCCGGCGACTACCATGTCCAGACCGCCCGCCGCGCCGCCACCTTCATGAGCCGCGACATCGTCACGGACATGACCATCCTGGCCATCACGCGGGCCAATGTCCGCCAGATCACCGCGTCACCCGAGCCCGTGGCCTACACCTATGAGGGGGTGGCCGGGGTCCCCGCCGACGGCCTGCGCATCCCGGTCAGCGTCTATGCGCTCGCCAAGGACCTGGGCCTGCCCTACGAGAACATCCGCCGCCGGGTGAAGAAGCTGCTGGACGCAGGGGTGTGCATCACCGTCGACGGCGGCGTGGTGATCCCCGGCGCCACGGTGGTCCGCCAGAGCAACCTGGACCTCATCGCCGAAACCCAGATCGCGACGGAAAAGTTCGTCGCCGAGGCCGGCCGCTTCGGGGTCACCGCCGCCCAGCACTACCGGCCGCCCACCGCCGACCTGCCCAAGCAGATCATCCGCCTGGCCATGAACTACTTCCTCGACGCCACGACCTTCACCGCCAAGGGCATGAAAGTTGACGTGGTAGCGGTTCTGGTGCTGCGGGCCATCAACATGGCCAATATCAGCCACGTGACCCATGACCCGGCCCTCGCCGTGACCTATGCCGGCATGGAAGAGATTCTGCCCCACGAGGCGCGCCAGCCCACCAGCGTCTATTCCGTTGGGCGGTTCCTGCATCTGCCCTATGAAACCGCGCGCCGCGCGGTCATTCGCCTGGAGGAGCGCGGCCTGGTGCAGCGCGGCCCGAAGGGCCTGTTTGTCAGCCCCGACGTGGTCACGCGTCCCGACGTGCTGGAGGGCATGTTGTATCTCGTGGCCCTGACAGAGGCCTACCTCAAGGATCTGGCCCGCGTGGGGATCGCCTACCGGCCTAACCCCGGCTCTCCCGGCTGACGTCCCTCGACCGCATCCACTCCAGCACGATCCAGGCGCCGAAGGCCCAGGTGGCGCCCAGGCTCCAACCGGCCAGCACGTCGCTGGGCCAGTGCACCCCCAGATAGACCCGGCTGAACCCGACCGCGACTGTCACCAGCAGGGCCAGGACATAGATCAGGATCTTGGAACTCGCCCGCTTCTCGACACTGGCGATCAGGGTGGCCAGCGTCAGGAACACCGCCGCCGACAGGGCTGAGTGCCCGCTGGGGAAGCTCTGGGTGTAGACGAAGCTGCCGTGCGGCACGAGGGTCGGCCGCGGCCGGTCGTAGAAGGTCTTCAGCACCTCACTGGAAACCTGGGCCGCCAGCACCGTGCCGGCCAGGATCCAGGCTTGCCTGCGTTTGCCGTGGAAACTGAACAGCAGCACCGCCACGATCGTCGCCAGGGTCAGGAAGGTGAAGCCGCCCAGCGCGGTGACATCGCGCATGGACTCCTCGACCCAGCGCGGCCCGATGGGGTCGCTGAGATTGCCCGGCTGCCGAAGCATCAGCAGCAGGTGCTGATCCATCGCCGTGGTGTCGCCCTCCACCATCTCGCTGGCGATGTTGAAGAACCCCCAGATCGCAGCCGCGCAGGCCAGCCAGATCAGCAGGGCGCGGGTCTCGATCCGCCGCAGGACGGACTTGCGGACGGGCGGGGCGTCAGGCGTGGTCATGTGCGCAGGAACGCGCAGCTCCGCCGTTGGATCAGACCAACTCCTCGAAAGCGTCCACCAGCCGTTCCATCTGAGCCATGCCGGCGGTCCAGAAGGCCTTCTCGCGGGGATTGAGACCGAAGGGGCGCAAGGCCTCAACATAGGTCCGGGTGCCCCCGGCGGCCAGCAGGTCCTCATAGAGCGGCGCGAAGGCCACGGGATCCTCGCGGCGCTTCTCCATCAGGCCGCGCACCAGCAGGTCGCCGAAGGCGTAGGCATAGACGTAGAACGGCGCGTGGGCGAAGTGGCT
Source organism: Phenylobacterium glaciei (assembly GCF_016772415.1). Taxonomy (NCBI): domain Bacteria; kingdom Pseudomonadati; phylum Pseudomonadota; class Alphaproteobacteria; order Caulobacterales; family Caulobacteraceae; genus Phenylobacterium; species Phenylobacterium glaciei. The sequence goes on along the minus strand of NZ_JAGSGD010000001.1, from coordinate 705,723 downwards.
GACATAGGCCCAGTAGTGCTCGTAGCCCTTGTTCAGCTTGATAGCCGGGCCCAGGCTCTCGCCCATGGTCTCCAGCCAGATCGCGCCGATCTGTTCTGGAGCCAGCTCACCTTCAAAACGCGCCGCGTGAAAACGACTTTCGAAGCGGTGGAAGGCGATCTGGCGCACGACTGTATTGATGCCGTCCTCGATCTGGCCGGCCAGCAGGCCCAGGCGCTCGGCCTTGGAGGCCCCGGCCAGGAGTCGCTCGAACACCAGACCCTCGCCGAAAATGGAGGCGGTCTCGGCCAGCGTCAGGGGGGTGTCGGCCAGCAGTGTGCCGAGCGGCTGGCACAGGGTCTGGTGCACGGCGTGGCCCAGTTCGTGGGCCAGGGTGAGCACGTCGCGGCGCTCGCCCATATAGTTCATGAACACATAGGGGTGGCGGTCGGCGGTCACCGGATGGCTGTAGGCCCCCGACTGCTTGCCGGCCCGGGGCCGCGCGTCGATCCACGGCTTGTCGAAGAAGGTCTTGGCGGTGTCGGCGAACTTGGGGGCCAGGTCGGCGAAGCTCTCCAGCACCATCCCTTGCGCCTGCTTCCAGTCGTAGGCGCGCGGCGCAGCGGTATCGAGCGGCGCGTTGCGGTCCCAGTAGTCCAGGGTCTTGCGGCCCATCAGCTTGGCCTTGAGCGCATAATAGCGGTGGCTGACCCGCGGATAGGCCTCCACCACCGCGGCCTCCAGGGCCTCCACGGCGTCGGCGTCAACCTCGTTGGCGATGTGGCGCGACGCCGCCGGGGTCGGGTATTTCCGCCAGCGGTCCTCCACCTGCTTCTCGAAGGCGAGCGTGTTCATGGAGAGCGCCAGCTCCGGCGTGCGCTCCTCCAGCGCCTTGGCCAGCGCTTGGGCGGCCGCCTTGCGCTTGGCCACGTCGGGGTCCGACAGGCGGTTCAGCACCTCGGGCAGGCTCAGGCTCTCCTTGCCTACCTTGGCGGTCAGCCGGGCCAGGGTCTCGTCATACAGCCGCACCCAGTTGGCCACCGCCGGCGAGCGGTCGATCAGCAGACGCTCCAGGTCGGGCGACAGCTCGTGCGGCCGCGACAGCCGCACGCGGCGCATCCAGGAGCGCCAGCGCGCCGCCGGCGGATGGGCCTTGAAGGCCATCTCGATCTCGTTGTCCTCGAGCTGGTTGAGCTCGAGCGTGAAGAACAGGCTCTCGGCGCCGATCTGCGAGGACCGGGTGCGCAGATCGCCCTCGAACTTTGCCCAGGCCGGGTCGTCCTTGGCCACCGAACTGGCCAGGCCCGCATAGGCGCCCACCGACCACAGCCCGTTCACCGCGGTCTCATAGAGCCCGATCCCGTGGTCCAGCAGCTCGCCCAGGTGCAGCGAGTCGCTGCGCAGCTGCACGAACCGCCCCTTCAGCTTCACCAGCTCGTCATTGGCCGCCTTGGCGCCGGCCAGGTCGGCTTCGATCTTCGGGTCGTCGCGCCCGGCATAGAGGTCGGAGAGCTGCCACTCGGGCAGGGCGTCAAGTTTCACGGGCGCGTTCATGGATAGGGGTTTAGCGCGAGGGTCGGGGCGGGACTAGGGCGCCCGTACGGGATGCCCCGCGAACTGCTTGGCCCCGTCGCAGATCTCATACCAGGCGGGCTTCTCGGCCACGAATTCGTGGAAGCGGTTCCTGACGCCGGGGTCGCTGTCCAGGCAGTTGGCGGCGATGGGGAAGTCGTCGGCCGGCGACAGCGGTTCGCCGAGCGCCGTGCCACATCGTCGGCAGAAGCAGCGGGCGAATTGATAGGGCGGATCGGGCTGGTAGCTCTCCACCATGTCCTGGCCCTCGACCCATCGGAACGAGGCCCGGTCCACGAACACGAACGTGCTGAGCCCCACCTTGCGGCACCGGGTGCAGTGGCAGGTGGCCATCATGGTGGGCGGGGCGGTCAGCTCGAACCGCACCGCGCCGCAGCAGCAGCTTCCCTGGATCATGATCGTCTCCCTTGTCTTGCCTTTCTGCCACGGCCTGCTGACAGTCCGCGTCAGCAGCGGCGTTCTTGACTCGACCGGGCGCGGCTCGACCTGCGACGCCTGAAGGAGCCGCCCATGACCATCCAGTTCACCGCCTTCCGCTGGGTTCCTTCCTTCGCGCAAGGGTGGGTCCGCGACCTGCGCATCCGCTGGGCCCTGGAGGAGGCGGGCCTGCCCTATGAGGTGATCCTCGTCGACGGCGAGACCCAGAACTACCGCGACTGGCAGCCCTTCGGTCAGGTGCCCGCCTATCGCGACGACGAGGTGGAGATGTTTGAATCCGGCGCCATCGTCCTGCGCCTGGCGGCGATGTCGGAGAAACTGGCGCCCCGCACCGAGGCGGGCCTGGCCCGGGTCAGCACCTGGATCTTCGCGGCCCTGAACTCCATCGAGCCCCAGGCCCAGACCCTGGTTCAGCTGGACGGCTTCTATGCCGGCCAGGCCTGGACCGAAGGGCGCAGGCCCTCGGCCCAGGCGAACCTCGACGCCCGCCTGACCTCGCTCAGCAATGCGCTTGGCGACAAGGATTACCTGGAGGGCCGCTTCACCGCCGGGGACATCCTGATGGCCACCGTGCTGCGAGAGCTGGAAGAGTGCGGGGCGCTGAAGAAATTTCCCAACCTCGACGCCTACCGCGCCCGCTGCCTGGCGCGGCGCGCCTTCGCCAAGGCGCTGGAGGACCAGCTCCAGACCTTCCGCGAGAACGAACCGGCTTAGCGCGACAGACCCTCCCCCTGATCGTCATGGCCGGGCTTGTCCCGGCCACCTCTGTGACGCAGCAAGCCTCCCCGGCGCGGGCCGTGCGATCTGCGGACGGACGGAGATCATGGGTCCTCGGGACAAGCCCGGGGATGACGGTGGAGAGGTGGGAGGTTAGCGCGAGAGCCGCGTATAGGCCGACAGGGCCGCGGCGCGGGCGGGGGACATCTCCGGCTCGGCCGCCGGCACGGGCGGGGTGGCGCCGGCCAGGTGAGCGCGGGCTTCCGGCGACAGGCTTACGCTGTCGGTCTTGCGCGGCTGGGCGGCGTCGAGATCGGCCTTCAGGCGCTGACGGTATTCCGCCGGCGAGCCAAAGGCCGGGGCGCCCGAGCCATCCACCTGCAAGCCCGCGACGATCTGCTGGTCGTCTTCCGACAGGCCGTCGAAGGCGCTCAGCAGCTTGGCCTGGGGCTCGGGCGGCACAGCCCGCGGTCCGGCCCAGGCGGCGCGGGTGAAGGCGTTCAGGGTCGACTGCACCCGCTGGCCGAACGGGGATTCGGTGAGCGCCTTGGCCAGCGCCTGACGGTCACTGGAGGGGGCGGCGCGCCAGCGGCTGGCCAGGTCCTGATAGGCCGAGAGCTGCTGGTCGAGACTCGACGCCCCGCTGCGGTCGTGCAGCACCAGGGCCGCGGCGGCGACCGTGTCTGGCAAGACGGGCGACGGGCCCGCCAGGGTGTTGGCGATCTGCATGGAGCCCCCGGAAGAGGCGCACTCTGATGATCCGCCGTGAATTCCCGGTGAAAGAACGCCCCTAAGAGCGCGTTAGGCATGCGGCCCCCGTCACAGGCTGCCAACGGCGGGCCGTGCGACACCGGTCTCATAACCCCAGGCTAGCGCGGGATCGCCGCCGTGGCGATCCCGCGCGCTGGTGGGCTACTTCACCCCCTGCGTCTTAGCGGGGGGCACACCCGCCTGGGCGCTGCGGGCCTCGGTGATGACATAGGCGCGGATGTCCTCGGCGTCCTTGGGGGTCAGGAAGCGGGCGAAGCTGGCCATGCCGTTGGCCTTCAGGGCGCCGTCGATCACCACCGACTTGAAGGCGTCGGCCGAGAGCAGCATCTGGGACTTCTTCAGGTCGGGGAGGAAGGCGCCCGAGGCGCTGGGCCCGTGGCAGACTTGGCAGTTGTTGTGGAAGAGCGCGAAGCCCGCCTTCACGTCGCCCGCCGAGGTCACGCCGGCCAGATCCAGGTTCGGGACCACCGGGATGTCGTAGGGCTTGGCGACAGCCTTGCCCCCCAGCTTGAAGACCATCAGCCGGCCCGGCAGCCGGGGCCGGTCGCGCAGCACCGCCGAGGCCGAGACCGGCGCCCCGCCGCCATAGCCCACCATCAGGGCCACATACTGCTGGCCGTCGATCTCGTAGGTGGAGGGCGCGGCCACCACGCCGTTCTCGGTCTTGTAGCTCCACAGCTTGGTTCCGTTGGCGGCGTCATAGGCGACGAACTCGCCTACCCCGTCGCCCTGGAACACCAGGCCGCCCGCCGTCGACATGATGCCGGCGTTCCAGAAATAGGGGTGCTGGACGGTCCAACGGGCCTTGCCGGCCACCGGGTCCCAGGCGATCAGCTGGCCCTTGAACATCGACTTCAGGCCGGCCAGTGCCGCCTTGTCCGACGGGAAGGCGTTGGCCAGGAAATCGGTCCCGAGGTTCCAGGCGCCCTGGCGGTGCTTGTAGTCCTTTTCGTTGGTGTAGGCGAAGGGGTCCAGCTGGGCCGGGATATAGACCAGGCCGGTCTTTGGGCTGAAGCTCATCGGGTGCCAGTTGTGGCCGCCGAGCGGTCCCGGGAACTGCAGGGACGGCGCCTTTTCATAACGGGCCGCGGGGTTCTCGATGGGCCGCCCGGTCTTGGGATCGATCCCCGTGGCCCAGGTCACCGGGATGTAGTTGTTGGCCGAGAGCAGCTCTCCGGTCGCCCGGTCCAGGACATAGAAGAAGCCGTTCTTCGGCGCCTGCATCAGCACCTTGCGTGGCGCGCCGCCGACGGTCAGGTCGGCCAGGATGATGTGCTGGGTGGCGGTGTAGTCCCAGCTCTCGCCCGGGGTGGTCTGATAGTGCCAGACGTACGCGCCGGTGTCGGGCTTGAGCGCCAGGATCGAGGACAGGAAGAGATTATCGCCCTTGCCGTCCGACCGCTTCAGCCGGTTCCAGGGCGAGCCGTTGCCGACGCCGACATAGAGGATGTCGAGGTCGGGGTCATAGGCCATGGAATCCCAGACCGTGCCGCCGCCGCCGGTTTCCTTCCAGCCCTCGCCGAACCAAGTGGCGCCGGCCTTTTCCTTCATGATCTTGTCGCTGGCCGCACCGTCCGGCTCACCCTTGGCGTTGGGCGTCGTGTAGAAGCGCCAGGCCATCTTCCCCGTCCCGGCATCGTAGGCCGAGAGGTAGCCGCGCACCCCATACTCGGCCCCGCCGTTGCCGATCATCACCTTGTCCTTGATGATCCTGGGCGCGCCTGTGATCGTATAGGGCTGGGAATTGTCGGTGGTCTGGGTGCTCCAGACCGGCTTGCCGGTGGCGGCGTCGAGCGCGATCAGCCGGCCGTCGAGGGTGCCGAAATAGACCCGACCCTTCCAGACCGCGACGCCGCGATTGACAACGTCGCAGCAGGCGTCGAAGCCCTTGGAGCCGTCGACCTTGGGATCGAAGGCCCACTTCTGCTCGCCGGTCTTGGCGTCGAAGGCATAGACCTTGGACCAGGCGGTGGTGGTGTACATGACGCCGTCGACCACCACCGGGGTGGCCTCCTGGCCGCGGTCGGTGTCGAACTCGTGGTACCAGGCCAGGCCCAGGGTCCCGACGTTCTTGGTGTCGATCTTGGTGAGCGGGCTGAAGCGCTGCTCGTCATAGGTCCGGCCGACGGACATCCAGTCGCCGTTGCCCGAGGCGGCGGTCAGCCGCTTGGCGTCCACATTTCCGGGCTTGGTGGGTCCGCAGGCGGTGACCAGGGCGGCGAACGCCAATGCGACGGCGAACTTGGCGAGCTTCATGATGTCCTCCCGGCCGTGTGTTCCGGCCTTTGCGCCAGTATGCGCGCGCCGAGCCAAGTCGCAACCGGTGACCTCGCGTCAGGCCGCCCTGCGGCGGTCCAACAGGGCCGCCAACGCGGTGGCCACGAGATAGGCGGCGATGGCCATGCCGCCCATGCCCACCGGATCGGCCGTGGCCGGGACCAGCAGGCCCACGATCTGCAGGGCCAACAGGAAGCTGACGAAGGCCAGGACCGGCCACAGGGACTGGTTCAGGGTCGCGCGCCGCCAGGCCCAGGCCGACGCAGCGAGCGCCACCAGCCCGATCTCCACGGCCTGTTCGGCCACCGGATAGTTCCAGAGGCCGAGGCCCACCTTCTGTCCCCCGAACCACAGCTCCAGGTCGGGGCGGTGCACCAGGAGGTCGGCGATCCAGTGGGAAAACACAGTCAGGCCGATCATGGCGGCCACCCGCCAGGGGAGGCGCAGGATCAGCTTGGCGAGGATCGCCGCCCCCACCGCCCAGGCCAGCGCGCCGGGCAGGCTGTGGGTATAGGGCATGTGCTCCAGGACGAGCGCGCTGCCTGGCAGGCTGGGATCGACGGTCAGCCGCTCGGCTCCGGTCATGATCAGCCCGCCCCAGGCGACGTCGATCAACTGGCAGCCCAGAACATAGGTCCAGAGCGGTCCCCGAGGTTCGGCGCTCTTGGCGGCCAGAGCCGCCGCGTAGTGTCCAACGAACATGACCGTTCTCTCCCGCTTTTCATTGAGGAGAGCGGTAGAGCTAGGCGGGGCGCAAGCAAATCCGCGCTGTCCGAAGGTCAGCTATGCGTTCGCGAATGGCCGGCTTGAGAGGCCCCGGCGTTAACCCCCGACTCAGGACTCCGAAACGCGTCCTTTACCCAAGGCCTGTATCAATCCGGGTCAACAAGAGGCCTCGTCCATGCGGCGGCGTCCGGTTCTGGTGGGTGTTTTCAAATGACCAAGACGGTCCTAGTCGTCGATGACGACCCGACACAGCGCAGGCTGATCCAGGCGGTCCTGGAGCGGGAGGGCTTTGTCGCGGTCCACGCCGAGAACGGCGACCAGGCGATCGCCCGGCTGCAGTCGGGGGCTGCGACCGACCTGGTGCTGCTGGACCTGGTGATGCCCGGCATCACCGGCCAGGATACGCTGAAGGAGATGCGGGCCCGGGGTCACAACCAGCCCGTCATCGTGATCACCGCCACCGGTGGCATCGACACCGTGGTGGCCGCCATGCAGGCCGGCGCCAGCGACTTCTTCGTCAAGCCCGCCTCACCCGAGCGGATCATCGTCTCGATCCGCAACGCCCTGAACCTGGGATCGCTGAAGAGCGAGGTCGAGCGGCTGAAGAAGCACACCACCGGCCGCGCCAGCTTCGCCGACATGGTGGGCAATTCGCCGGCCATGACCATGGTCAAGCGCCTGGGCGAGCGGGCCGCCAAGTCCTCCATCCCCATCCTGATCACCGGCGAGAGCGGGGTCGGCAAGGAAGTGATCGCGCGCGCCGTGCACGGCTCGTCCGACCGCGCCGGCAAGGCCTTCGTGGCGGTGAACTGCGGCGCCATTCCCGAGAACCTGATCGAGAGCATCCTGTTCGGTCACGAGAAGGGCAGCTTCACCGGCGCCACCGACAAGCACCTGGGCAAGTTCCAGGAGGCCAACGGCGGGACGTTGTTCCTGGATGAGGTGGGCGAACTCCCCCTCGACATGCAGGTCAAGCTGCTGCGGGTGCTGCAGGAGGGCGAGGTGGACGCCATCGGCTCCAAGCGCTCGCTCAAGGTCGATGTCCGCATCGTCTCGGCCACCAATCGCGACCCCGCCCAGGCGGTGAAGGACGGGCTGTTCCGCGAGGATCTGTTCTACCGCCTGAACGTTTTCCCCATCGAGGCTCCGGCCCTGCGCGAACGGCGCGAGGACATCCCGGCCCTGGTGGAGCACTTCATCCGCCGCTTCAACATCGAAGAGGGCAAGTCGGTCACCGGCGCCTCGGCCGAGACGCTGGCCTTCCTCACCGCCTTCGACTGGCCCGGCAATGTCCGCCAGCTGGAGAACGCGGTCTATCGCGCCATCGTCCTGGCCGACGCCCCCTATCTGCAACCCTACGACTTCCCGGCGATCTCGGGCGTCGCCGCCCCGCCGCCGGAAGCCGTGTCTCCGACCTCGCTGATGGCCGCCCCGCCGACGCTGCCCACCGCCGAGCAGCTGATCGCCGAGATGCCCAAGGACGCGCCCGTACGCATCCTCGACGGACGCGGCCACCTGCGCACCCTGGAGGAGATCGAACGCGACCTCATCCAGCTGGCCATCGAGATCTATGCCGGCCACATGAGCGAGGTGGCCCGCCGCCTCGGGATCGGCCGCTCCACCCTCTACCGCAAGGTCCGCGAACAGGGGCTGGAGGGCATTCTGGAGAAGGGCGAGGGTGATGATTCTGCCACTGCAGCCGCCTGATCTGATCCGCACCGCCAAGCTCGCCGCCCGCCGCGCCCAGACCATGGCGGCGGCGAAGGCGTTGTAGTTCTTCCTTCTCCCTTTGCGGGAGAAGGTGTCAGCGAAGCTGACGGATGAGGGGTCGCGCTCCGCTTTCAACAATTTCCGTCATCCTCGGGCTTGTCCCGAGGACCCATAAACACCGTGGCGCAGTCGGCCCGCGGTGGCGACGTTCGCGCCTTCTCCGGAAAGACGGAGATCATGGGTCCTCGGGACAAGCCCGAGGATGACGGTGTGATTTACGGACAGGTCTATCGACCCCTCATCCGACCCTGCTCCGCAGGGCCACCTTCTCCCGCAAGGGGAGAAGGGTCCCCTAGTGCCCGCCCTCGACCCAGGGCAGGCCGGCCTCGCGGAACGCCTCGGCCACGGCGGCTTCCAGTTCCTTGGCCTCCCAGCGCCGGAGGGGATTGAGGTGTTCCACCACGTCAGGCAGCAGGCGCACGCCGAAGCGGTTCACGTAGCGGCTCGCCTTGTAGCCGGTCTTGTGCTGGTCGAAGCGCAGGTCGGGATCGCGCGAGGTCTCGCCGACATAAAAGCCCCAGGGCGGGGACCGGCGGCGGTCCTCCAGCAGCACCACATGGAGGGCGTGCTTGGCCCGCCCCTGCCGGTGGGTCACAGCCTTGAGCGTCAGGGCCGCCCGGCGCGCCTTGGCCACTAAGGCTGGCAGGGAGTCCTCGTCGATCACCGACGTCATTCAGCGTCGGGCTCGGGCTTGGCCGCGCCGCGCCGTTTGAAGCCGCCGCCGCGCTTGGGCGGAAACCGGGGCTCGCCCTTGGCCTTGGCGACGATCTCTTTCAGCTTGATGTGCTGCATCACCGAGAAGGCCTCGCCCGCGCCGCCCTTCTCGGGGTCGGCGAAGGCGCGGCCGTAGGTCTTCACCCGCTCGGTGACGGACTCCAGGAATTCGCCCTCCCAGTCGGAGAGCTTGACGCCCGCCTTGTCGGCCGCGCGCTGGGCGCGGCGCAGGGCGTTCAGCGCGGCCCGCTGGGCCTGCGCCTTCCGATCTGGCGGGCCGGTCTTCAAATCACTCCGAGCGCGGAGAGGTAGAGATCCAGGATCGCATCTTCTTCCTGGCGCTTGGCGGCGTCCTGCTTACGGATGCGGATCACCTTGCGCAGGATCTTCACGTCGAATCCGTTGCCCTTGGCCTCGGCGAAGACCTCCTTGATCTGCTCGGCGATCTCCGACTTCTCCTGCTCGAGGCGCTCGATGCGCTCGATGATGCTCTTCAGCTGGCCCTGGGCCGTCTGGTTCAGGATGTCGGCGTGGGAAGCGTCGTCGGCCATGGGAGCTCGCGGATAGGAGGCTGGAAAGCGGCGGACACTAGCCTTGCGGCCCCGCCCTGTCATCCGCTCTCAGCCGTCACGGCGCGCGATCCTTCGAGGCCAAGGCGCTTCCCAGCGCTGATCCAAATTGGCTCCAGGCAAGCTCCGCATGCATCCAAAATGCAGCTGAGCGGTTGAGCTTGTTGGCTCGCCTGGGGGAAACCAACGGCGCCGTAACCTGGAAATGGAGACCTATATGCGCACTACCCTGATCGTCTCGGCGGCTGTCGCCAGCCTTGCCCTGGCCGCCTGCTCGCAAAAGACCGAAGACCACGCCGCCGCCGCCGCCGACCATGCCGGAGCCGCCGCCGCGTCCGCCGCCAGTGACACGGCCGCCAACGCCGACGCTGCGGCCACCAACACCGCCGTGGCGGTGGACAACGCCGCTGCCAATACCGAAGCCGCCGCCGGGACGGCCGCCCGTAAGGCCGACGCCGCCGCCGATGCGGCCGCCAAGACCAAGTAGCAGAACGGCCCCCGTCGCGGTCGCGGCGGGGGCCGCCTGGTTCTAGTTCAGGGTCTTCTTCAGGGCGCTGATGGTGTCGTGGTCGGCCTTGATATCGGCAAACGCGCGGCTGACCAGCTCACGGACCGTGGCCGGCAAGTCATCTTCGGCCAGAGCCTTCTCGAACTTCGCCTTGATGAAGTCCTCTCCGCGCTCGACCTCGTTGATGATCGCCTTCTCGTCGTGGCCCATGACGGCGGCCTTCAGATCCACAAACATGTTGTGCGCCTTGCCCAGCACGGACTGATCGTCCTCGGGCTCGCCCCCGAAGGTGCGGACCTCCTGCTGCAGGTCGCCGGTGATCTTCATGCGCTTCAGCGAGCGCTCACTGAACATGGTCTTGTACTGCGCGTCCTCGGAACTGTGGGCGGCTTCCTTGTAACCTCTGGCGCTGTCGAGGGTGGTTTCGATCAGGCTGTTCAGAACCTTCACGGCGTGTTCGGCTGGGGTGCTCATTGGCGATCTCCTTGGGGTGGGACCGCTGCACAACATGCGTCGAGACAGAGGGTTCCGACCTAAAGCAGGCCCCGAGCCTCGAGCGCCGGACGCAGGTCAGCCGGATCGGTGAAGTGCAGGGTGTCGATACCGAAGGCGCGCGCGCTGGTCACATTGGCCAGGCTGTCGTCGACGAAGAAGATGTCCTCCGGCGCCAGGCCGAAGCGTTCGCAGGTCAGGGCATAGATGCGCGGGTCGGGCTTTATCAGGCCCTCGCGGCCGGAGACCACGATGTCGCGCAGCCGCCCGAAGGCCGGGCTCATGGCCATGGTGCCCTCGAAGGTCTCGTCCGACATGTTGGTCAGGCCGTATTGCGGCACGCCGGCCGAATGCAGGGCCTCTATGGCCGCCTCGCTCTCGGGGATGGTCCCGGAGAACATGTCCCACCAGCGGGTCTCCCAGGCCTCGATCTCGTCGCGGTACTCCGGGAACTGGGCGACCAGGGCGACGCGATTCTCGGCGAAGGTGACGCCCAGGTCGTGGTTCACGTGCCAGATCATCGTGCAGACCGACGACAAAAACCGGTCGCAAGCGACCGGCTCTGGGAAGATCTGAGAGTAGAGCGTGCGCGGATTCCAGCGCACGACCACATTACCAACATCCCAGATGACCGCCTTAGGCATCTGGGACCCGGCGCCTTAGCCTTGCTTGGCTTTGAAGCGCGGGTTGGTCTTGTTGATGATGTAGACGACGCCCTTGCGGCGCACGAGCTTGCAGTCGCGGTGACGCGTCTTGAGCGACTTGAGCGAGCTTCGAACCTTCATGACCGTATCTTCTTAAAGACCAGGCTTTCGCCCGGGGGTGTCTACAAGAGCCGGCGCATATACGAGGCGGCTCGCCTTGAGTCAACGTCGGGCGGGGCTCAGAGTTCGATCATGTCGAACTCGGCCTTGGCCGTCCCGCAGAGGGGACAGACCCAGGTCGCGGGAATGTCGGCCCAGCGGGTCCCCGCCGCCAGGCCCTCGCCGGGGTCGCCGAACTCTTCCTCATAGATGTAGCCGCAGGTGCGGCACTGCCAGGTCTTGAAGGGCTCGGCCACGCGGTGTCCTCAGTGCATCTTGAAGCGGATCGGAACCGACTTCGGTCCACAGACGAAACTGGCCGCCATGTTGCGCGGCGCCCCGTCGAGTTCCACCGACTCCAGCCGCGCGAACAGCTCCTCCCAGAGGATCCGCATCTCCATCCGGGCCAGGTGCTGCCCCAGGCAGACATGCGCGCCATAGCCAAAGGCCACGTGCTTGTTGGGGGTGCGCTCGACATTGAACTTGAAGGGGTCATCGAACACCGCCTCGTCGCGGTTGCCGGAGGGATAGGACAACATCATCCAGTCGCCCTTGGCGATCTTCTTGCCCGCCAGCTCGGCGTCGGCGGTGGCCGTGCGCATGAAGTGCTTGACCGGCGTCACCCAGCGGATCGACTCCTCGATCAGGCCGGGGATCAGGGCCGGGTTGGTCTTCACCTTGGCAAATTGGTCGGGGTTCTCGGCCAGCGCCCATAGGGCGCCGGCGGTGGTCGACGAGGTGGTGTCGTGGCCGGCTGTGGCGGCGATGATGTAGTAGCTCATGGCCTCCAGGTGGCCGAGGGGCTGGCCGTTGACGGTCCCGTTGGCGATCACGCTGGCCAGGTCATTGCGCGGACTGACCCTGCGGTCCTCGGTGATGGCGTTGAAATAGAGCATGAAGTCCATCACCACCGACTGGATGGAGTCGATGCCCTCGTCGGTGGTCTGGGCCGCACCACCACTGCGGCTCAGTTCGGGATCGGCGCTGCCGAACAGTTCCTGGGTCAGTTTCAGCATCCGCGGCTCGTCGGACTCCGGCACGCCGATCACCTCCATGATCACGTGCAGGGGATAGAGGAAGGCCACGTCGCGGGCGAAATCGCAGCGGTCGCCCTGGGCCGCCATCCGATCGATGAAGCCCCTGGCGATCTCGCGGATCCGGGCCTCCAGGGGCCGCAGGTTCTGCGGCACGAACGACCCTTGGGTCAGGCGCCGGTAGGCCATGTGGTCGGGGTTATCCATCTGCACCAGAGAGCGGACCAGATGCGGGCTGCCCCCCATCATCTCGCGGACCTTCTTGTCGGCCTCGATGGTGGTCAGGACCGTGGAGCGATCGCCATTGTGGAACAGCTCGTTCTGACGCTCGACCTCCAGGATATCGGCGTGGCGGGTGACCACCCAGAACCGATCAAAGCCCTCGGGCTGGGCCTGTTCCAGGGGCGCCTCACGGCGCAGCCAGGTGAAGGCCTCATCGACCGCCTTGCCGTCGGCATAGGCTCGCGGATCGATGATGGTCTGGGCGATCTCGGAGGGAATGGTCATGTCTGTTTCCAACCTGCTTTTCCTCCAGACACCGCGGCCCTGGGGTTTCTCCGATTTTTATGCCGCCGGGCGGCGGAGGCCCACCTTGACCCTGATCAAGGCGACCGGATCGGCCAAACATTTCGCGCCTGACGGGCTTGTGATTGAGTTGCAGCTACGCACACCGTTAGGTTTGCAGGATGGATCGTCGCGTCTTCCTCGTCTTGCTCCTGGCCGGCTGCGCCGACCCGTCCGCCAATCTGGTGCCGACGGTGACGCCCATCCCGCCGGCCCCCACGCCCCAGGCGCCCACGCCTGTGGCGCCGCCGACCCAGTCGGGAAACCGCAGCTTCGATGAGTGGGCCAGCGACTTCTACAGCCGCGCGGTGAAGGCGGGCCTGCCGGCCAGCCTGCTCGACCGCGAACTGGCCGGCCTGGTCCCCGATCCGCGGGTCGAGAGCCTCGACACCCGCCAGCCGGAATTCGCCAAGCCCTTCGGCGACTATATCAAGGGCGTGGTCAGCGAGGACCGGGTGGCCATCGCCGCCCGCCGCAAGCCCGCCATCGCCACCACTCTGTCCGGCATCGAGGCCCGCTACGGCGTGCCTGGTGACATCCTGATGGCCATCTGGGCCATGGAGACCGGCTTCGGTGCGGTGATGGGCGACTTCGACGTCATCCGCTCCATGGCGACCCTGGCCTCTGAAGGCCGCCGCCAGCAGTTCGCCGAAGACCAGCTGATGGCCGCCCTGCGGATCATCGGCTCCGGAGAGTTCTCGCGGGCCCAGCTGCGCGGCTCCTGGGCTGGCGCCATGGGCCAGACCCAGTTCATCCCGACGAGCTTCCTCTCTACCGCCGTGGACGGCGACGGGGACGGTCGGCGCGACGTGTGGGGCTCCAGCGCCGACGCGCTGGCCTCGGCCGCCAATCTGCTGGCCAAGGGCGGCTGGCAGCGCGGCCAGGGCTGGGCCCGTGAGGTCACCGTACCCGACGGCTTCGACTACAGCCTGACCGAGGGCCCCCGCGAGGTTCCTGACTGGTGGGCCCAGCAGGGCGTGCGCCGCACCGACGGCCTGCCCTGGAGCGGCGCCGACCAGGCCGCCAAGGCCATGCTGATCGCGCCCACCGGCGCACAGGGGCCCGCCTTCCTGCTGTTCCCCAACCATTTCGTGATCCGCAAGTACAACAACGCCACCACCTATGCGCTCGGCGTGGGCCTGCTGGCCGACCGGTTCGGCGGCATGGGCGGCGTGATAAAGCCCTGGCCCTATGAGAGCGCGCTCTCCATCGGCGACCGCATCGTCACCCAGCGGGCGCTGGCCCAGCTCGGCTTCGATCCGGGCCAACCGGACGGGGTGGTGGGGGTCAATACCCGCAATGCGCTCCGCACCTGGCAGAAGTCGCGCGGGCTGACGGCCGACGGCTACCTTTCCCAGGACATGGTTCGCCGCCTGAAGACCGAGGCCAACATTCTCTAGCGATTGAAGTCCGCGCTAGAGCGACCCCTCGTCGCTCTTCTCCAGGGTCGCCATGGCCGAATCGGCCTGGGTCGCCGGCTTGGGGTCGGCGTTGGCCAGCTGCTTGTTCTGGAAGGCGTAGACCAGCATCGCCAGCATCATGACCATGTTCAGCACGAAGGGCGCGGCGTGGATGCGCTCGTAAAGCAGCACGAACAGCGGCGCCAGCACCACGTTGACCCCGTTGACCGCGGCGATGGCGCCGGCCGCCCGGGCCTGTTCATGCATGCCCACGGCCAGGGACGAGCCCGCGGTGAACCCCGGCCGCGCCAAGCCGAACCCCAGGCTTGAGATGGCGTAGCCCGCCACCACGGCGGCGTAGCTGGGTTGGAAGGCGACGATCAGGTTGCCGAGCGCCGCCACCGCCACACCCCAGCGGAGCAGCTGGCGCGGGGTCATCTCGAACATGCGGATGATGCCCCACTGGGAGAGCAGGCCCGCCATGGCGCCGAACATCATGGCGATGGCGATGAACCCCTGCGCCTCGGTCGGCGACTTGCCGAGCTTGTCGATTATCAGGAAGCCCAGGGTCTGGCCCTGGGCGGTCTGGCACACCGCGACGATGAAGCCGTAGATCAGGAAGGGCTTCAGGCGCGGGTCACGCCACATGGGCGTCTCCCTGCCCTCCGCGTCGGCCTTGGCGTCCATGGTCGGCGCCATCTTCACCGGCTGGACGGGCATGTGCTGGCTCTCCGGCAGCAGCTTCCACACCACCACCAGCATCGAGATGGCGATCAGCGAGAACATCGCCATGGGGCCGGCCAGACCGATGAAGGGCAGGATGAACAGCGGCGCGAGGAAGGGCCCGATGACGGTGCCCAGGCCAAAGGCGCCGGCCAGGCTGGACATGGCCGTGGTCCGCTCGGCCACCGGGGTATGCTCGGCCACATAGGCCTGGGTGGCCGGATTGGACGCCGCACCGAACAGCCCGAACAGGGCGCGGGCGAACAGGAAGAGGACGAAGATCACCATCGGCGCGGCCAGCTTGTGCAGGCCCGCGCTGACCACCAGGGCGCAGGCGGCCATCGAGATCGCGAACCCGGTCAGCCCCACCAGCATCAGCGGCTTGCGGCCATAGCGGTCCGAGGTCCGGGCCCAGTAGGGCGAGGATCCCGCCCACAGCAGGGCCGACAGCGAGAACACCCCGGCCACCAGGAAGTCGGGGATGCCGATGGAGCGGCCGATGGCCGGCAGCACCGAGATCATGCCCGTATTGCCCATGGCGGTGACGAGGGACACGCCGAAGATGATCGCGAACGACGACTTGGGCAGGCTGACGGGCACAGACGCTGTCTTGGGCATAATCGGCTGTTACGCCGCGCCGCTTGAGCGCGAAACCCCGAAGAGCCTTTTAGGGTCGGATGAATTCATCTGACCCGTTCAAAAAGGCTCTCGATTCAAAAGTGAGAGCGCGCCGGACGGGTTAACCGGCGGCCACTTAACCCTGGCGCGCTCGAAATCCTCACCGGGCATTAAGCATTAACGGGGATGCTCCGGGCAATTCGCCCTAGGACCGTCTCGCATGTTTCAGATCATCGGCATCGTGTTGCTCTTCGGCCTGGTGTTCGGCAGCTACATCATGTCGGGCGGCAATATGGGCGTCATCCTGCACGCCGCGCCGCACGAGATGATGGCCATCGGCGGCGCGGGCGTCGCCAGCTTCCTGATCTCCAACTCGATGACCGTGGTGAAGGCCTCTGGGTCTGGCCTGGCCAAGGTGTTCGCCGGACCCAAGTGGAAGGCCTCGGACTACCGCGACCTGCTGTCCCTGCTGTTCTTGCTGACCAAGACCATGAAGTCCAAGGGCGTGATCGCCCTGGAAAGCCACATCGAGAACCCCAAGGACTCCTCGATTTTCTCGCGCTTCCCGAAGGTGACGAAGGACCACTTCGCCGTCGACTTCATCTGCGACACCCTGCGGATGATGACCATGAACCTCGAAGACCCGCACCAGGTCGAGGACGCCATGGAAAAGCAGCTGGAGAAGCACCACCACGAATCGATCGCCCCGGCCGGAGCCCTGCAGAGCCTGGCCGACGCCCTGCCCGCGCTCGGCATCGTCGCCGCCGTGCTGGGCGTCATCAAGACCATGGGCGCCATCACCGAACCCCCGGAAATCCTGGGCGAGATGATCGGCGGCGCCCTGGTGGGCACCTTCCTCGGCGTGTTCCTGGCCTATGGCCTGGTGGGTCCCTTCGCGACCCGCCTCAAGGAGATCATCGAGGAGGAAGCCTCCTACTACCGCATCATCCAGTCGGTGCTGGTGGCCCACCTGCACGGCAACGCCGCCCAGATCTCGGTGGAAATCGGCCGCGGCAGCGTCCCCTCCGGCGCCCAGCCCAGCTTCCTGGAACTGGAAGAAGCGCTCTCGGCGATCCCGAACGAAGCCTGATTCGGTAGGCTTAGCGCCGCTCGGGTCCGAGCGGGCTCACCCGGTTCACGTGGCCCATCTTGCGGCCGGGCTTGGCGTCGCGCTTGCCGTAGAGGTGTAGCCTCGTCTCCGGCTCGCCGGCATATTTCAGCCAGGCGTCCACCTCGTCCCCCAGCAGGTTCAGCATCTCCACGCGGGCGATGGCGGCGGTGGGGCCCAGCGGCCAGCCGGCGATGGCGCGGATGTGCTGTTCGAACTGGTCGACCTCGCAGCCGTCCATGGTCCAGTGGCCGGTGTTGTGCACCCGGGGCGCGATCTCGTTGACCAGCAGCCTGCCGTCGGAAAGCTCGAAGAGCTCGATCCCGATCACGCCGATATAGTCCAGGCCGGTCAGCACCTGGGCGGCGATCCGCTCGGCCTGTTCGGCTAGGGCCGGACTGACGGCGGCGGGCGCCACCGAGCGGCGCAGGACGCCGTTCTCGTGATGGTTCTCGGCCATGGGATAGATGGCCAGCTCCCCGTCGCGGCCGCGCGCGGCGATCACCGACAGTTCGCGTACGAAGTCGGCGGGGGCCTCAAGGATCACCGGCTTGCCGCCGAGCGATTCGAAGACCGCGGCGGCCTCGGCGGCGTGTTCCACCCAGCGCTGTCCCTTGCCGTCATAGCCCTCGCGCCGTGTCTTCATCAGGGCCGGCGCGCCGATCTGGGCCATGGCGGCCACGGCGCCCTCGGGACTGTCGGCGGCGGCGAAGGCGACGGTGGCGACTCCGATGGAATTGAGGAAGCTCTTCTCCTCCACCCGGTCCTGGGCGACGGCGAGCGCGCGCGCATTGGGGGCCACCTCCACGTCCTGAGCGGTCAGGTGGGCGACGGCTGAGGCCGGTACGTTCTCGAACTCGAAGGTGACCAGGCTGGCCACGGCGGCCAGGGCCTCCAGGGCGCGGGGCTCATCATAGGCGCCGCGCACAGTGTGGGCTGCGACCCGACCGGCCGGCGCGTCGGGGGCGGGCTCCAGGATCGCGACGTCGAAGCCCAGCCTGGCCGCGGCCTGCGCCAGCATCCGGCCCAGCTGGCCCCCGCCGAGAATCCCGATGGTTTCGCCCGGCGCCAGGGGGAGGATGGCCATGGAAAACTAGTCCTCGACGGTTTCGGAAACGGCCTGGCTGTGGCGCGCCCGGTGATCGGCTAGGCGCTGGGCCAGGGCCGGATCGGACAGCGCCAGGATCTGGGCGGCCATCAGGCCGGCGTTCTTGGCGCCAGCCTCGCCGATGGCCATGGTCCCCACCGCGATGCCGGCAGGCATCTGGACGATGGAGAGCAGCGAGTCGAGGCCGCTCAGCGCCTTGGACTGCACCGGCACGCCCAGCACCGGCAGTTCGGTCAGCGAGGCGGTCATGCCGGGCAGGTGCGCCGCGCCGCCGGCCCCGGCGATGATCACCTTGAATCCGGCCGCCTTGGCGCCCTTGGCGAAGGCGTACATCCGGTCGGGCGTGCGGTGGGCGGAGATCACCTTGGCCTCATAGGCGACCCCCAGGGCGTCCAGGCTTTCGGCCGCCCCCTTGAGGGTTGGCCAGTCGGAACGACTGCCCATGATGATGGCGACGGGCGCTGACGTGGCGCTCATGGAACTTAAGGCCCCTGCGACGAGAAGGCGCGGAGTATAGGCGCCGCCTTTGCGCCCGCAACCGAGGACGTTTAGGATTCTTAACGTCGACAAGGCGTCGGCGATTCGAGTTCGCTGAAAGTCGCATGAAGATCACGGGCGCCCGCAACGAACCGTTTTCGGCCATCCGAAAGCGCGCCCTGGCCCAGGCCGGAGCCCATTTCACCGCCGGAACCGCCGCACCGGCCGACAAGACCGCGTTTCTGGGCCTCAGCGAGGCCGACCTGACGCCCGCCGTTCAGAACGCCGTGAAGACCCTGCTCACCGAAATCGACGATCTGCGTGGCGAGGTTGCCCGCCTGAAGTCGAAGCTTTCGGAGGCGGAGGCCCTGGCCGACCGCGACCCTTTGACGCCCCTGCTGAACCGCCGGGCCTTCGTTCGGGAGCTGGGACGCATCCGCACCTTCGCCCAGCGCTACGGTTCGCCGGCCAGCGTGGTCTATTTCGACCTGGACGGCTTCAAGAGCGTCAACGACCGCTTCGGCCATGCCGCCGGAGACGCCGCCCTGCAGGCGGTGGCCGAGCGGCTGGCGGCCAATGTCCGCGACAGCGACATCATCGGCCGCATGGGCGGCGACGAGTTCGGGGTGATCCTGGTCCAGGCCGACGAAGCCACGGCCCGGGCGAAGGCCGAATCGCTCGCCCAGGCCATCGAGGCCTCCCCCATCGAGTTCGGCGACTGGTCGGCGCCGCTGCACATCTCCTATGGCGTCCGCGAGATCACCCCGGACGTCGAGCCCGAGACCCTGGTGGCCGAGGCCGACGCGGCCATGTTCGCCGCCAAACGCGCACGGACCGCCGCCCCGCCCATCGCGACGGGCGAAGCCACCGGCTAGGCGATGATGTCCGGGGTCAGCTGATCGCGCAGGCGCTCGATCTCGTCCTTGAGCAACAGCTTCTTCCGCTTCAGGCGGCTGATCACCATCATGTCGGGCAGGGGCGAGAGCATCAGCGCCTGGATGGCGGCGTCGAGGTCGGAGTGGTCCAGGCTGACGATGGCAAGGCGGGCGCGGACGCCCTCCTCTTCCGGGTCTTCGCCTTCATGATCGTTCATACGCACGCCCCGAACCCATCGCGGGCGATGATGCGCATCGTCGGCGTGTTCGTCTAGGTCAAGGCGCGGGCGAGGACCGCCAGCGCGTCGTCGGGGGCGGGCCGGCCCCAGGCGGCCGAGGCGGCCTGCAGGGCGGCGAGCGCCCCGTGGCCGCCGCTGGAGGCGCCGGCGATGCCCTCCAGGGTCTCCATCAGCACCCGTTCGGCCCTTAGCTCAGCGGCCTTCACGTCCTCGCGCAGGCCTTCGCGAGCCCCGTCGTCCACCGGCGGCATGGCAGCCTTCAGAGTGCGCCGCACGTCACGGATCGGGACCAGTACCGCGGCGTCCCAGGACTTGGCCGCGGCGACCGCCTGGCTGAGCGCCTCAGGCCCCGGCCCTTCAGCCCAGACCGCCCACAGCAGAAAGGAAGTGTTTTGGCCGTGCGCGTCCTGCAGGGCCAGCGTCGCCTGCGGCACACCCGCCTGGCCATAGGCCTCAAGAGTCCAGTCCCAGAGCGACAATTACGCGTCTCCCGACAGCGGGCCGACATCCTGGCCCCAGCGCTTCACCGGCCGCCAGGCCAGACCAAACAGGTCCAGCGCCCGGCCGACGGACTGGTCTACCATCTCTTCCAGGCTGGCGGGCTTGGCATAGAAGGCCGGCAGCGGCGGGGCGATGACCGCCCCCATCTCGGCCAGCTTCACCATGGTGCGCAGATGGCCCAGATGCAGCGGCGTCTCGCGCACCATCAGCACCAGGGTGCGGCGTTCCTTCAGCGTCACGTCGGCGGCCCGGGTCAGCAGGGACGAGGTGACCCCGGTGGCCACCTCGCTCATGGTCCGCACCGAACAGGGGGCGACGATCATGCCGAGCGTCGGGAATGACCCCGAGGCGATGGAAGCCCCCACATCTCCGACCTTGTGGGCCACATCGGCCCGGGCCTGGACGTCGGTGACCGAGAGCTCGGTCTCCTGGGCGATGGTGAGCGCGGCGGCGCGGCTGAGGATCAGGTGGCTCTCGACGCCAAGCTCGCGGCAGGCGTCCAGCACGCGCAGGCCATAGGCGACGCCGCTGGCCCCGGAGATGCCCACCACAAGGCGCGGACGATCAGTTTTTGTCATGCCCTTGGGTCCCCGCGCCTGACTTCAAGGCGCCTGTTCCGTCCGCTTACGTGCAAACATATGTGATCTGACAGACCAGACCAGCGGGTGTTGAGTACGGGTATCGTTCCAACACAAGGAGACGACCCGTCATGGCCGTTGAAGCCCGCATCCGTGAACTTGGATCCCGCCACCACTCGCTTGATCAGGCGATCCAGGACGAGCTTAACCGACCAGCATCCGACGAAGTCCGCCTCAAGGAACTCAAGCGCAAGAAGCTCAAGCTGAAGGAAGAGATGGAGGCCCTGCGGTCCCAGCCTCACTAGAGGTCTGAGACTCCACACGTCTCGAAGGGACGCCCTGGGCGCGCGGTTGCGTTCGCCCAGGGCTCCGTCTGATCTCTAGTCTTCCGTGTCGTCGTCGTCGTAACTGTCGTCGGCGGCGTCTGCGACGTCTTCCACCTGGGCCGAGCCCGTAACCGAGGCCGGCTCCAGGGTCGCGCCGTCCGGTTCGACGATGCCGCGCTTGGCGTCGTCCTTGGCCTTTTTGTCGGCCGCCTTGCGAACCACCGCGTCCAACTCAAGCTGAGTTGAGAGACCCAGCGTCACCGGATCCACCGGCTTGATGTTGGCGGCGTTCCAGTGCTGGCGGTTGCGCACCTGATCGATGGTGGCCTTGGTCGTGCCCAGCAGGCGGGCGATCTGGCTGTCGGCCACTTCCGGGTGGTTGCGGATGAACCAGGCGATGGCGTCCGGACGGTCCTGACGGCGCGACACCGGAGTGTAGCGCGGGGCCTTCTTCACCGGCTTCAGCAGTTCGGCGTGGCGGCTCTTCTGGGCGACCATGCGGTACTTGTCGCTGGCCTGGGCTGAGTCGAGCTGCTCACGGGAAAGCTGGCCATTGGCGATCGGGTCGGCGCCGCGGATGTCGCGCGCCACTTCGCCGTCGGCGATTCCCTTCACTTCCAGGGGGTGAAGGCCGCAGAAGTCGGCGATCTGTTCGAAGGTGAGCGAGGTGTTGTCGACCAGCCAGACGGCGGTCGCCTTCGGCATCAGAATGTCGGTCATGACGGACTCCGAAAATGACGGCGCCCGGCCTTTCGGCCGGGCGGTGCATAAGTAGCAGAGCGTCATATAGGCGTGTTCCTCGCCCAAGAAAACGACAATCGCGAGCTTGGGCGCGCGCGAGTCCCTTTCGAATCAGGGCCTTCGCCGATGCGCCAGACCCGACGGCCGCCAGCTGTCCCCGAGAGACGTTTGGCGCGCGCGCGTGACGTCACGCAGGTTACAGCCCAGACGTGCATGCCCCCATTGTGGGGACCTTTTGGCCGAAAACTGAGCTCTTATGTCGCGCCTGGATCACCACAGGTTGGGGGATGGCTTTTCTTGACACGGTTGGAAGGCCCAGACCGCTCCGCCACACTTAGACGCGAGGCGTTAGGTTTTGCATAACCATGATTTCCCAAGCGAAAACATGGACCCGCTCCGGGCGGCGCCCGAGAAACGCCCGGCAGATCAACAGCAACAACCGGGAATCCTAAATTCTGTTAACTATAAAAAACCCAAATCGGGTCGAAAAAGTACGGTTTCCGAAATAATTTAAGAGCATAAATATCGTCTAGATGAGACGATCTGTCGCAAACCCCACAACCGAGGCGCCGCGTCACTATTGCCCCCCCGGGCGCGCCGAAAACAACCTATGAACGTTATCCGCAAACTGCTTTTGCAGCACCGAGCCGAAGTCCAAGCTCAGATGGTTGCTGCCCGAGCCAAGGCCGCCGAGCCCTTCGAGGAGGAGCTGCGCGCGGTCAATATCGCGCTGGCGGCCCTGGACGGCGCCCCGCTGATCGAGGTAGAGCACGACGCCGCGCCGGCCCCCAAGGCCGAGCCGGCCCGCAAGAGCGGCCTTGGCCGTGGCCGTATCAAGCGCAGCCTTGAGGACATGATCCTGGCCGCCCTGCGCGCCCACGACGAGGGCGCCGACACGGGCTCGATCCTGGAATCCCTGGAGCGGCGCTGGAACCGCAGCTTCCAGGAATCCCGCGTGGTGGACGAACTACGGCGCCTGTCGGCCGCCAACACCGTGGTGCTCGAACGCGGCCATTGGCGGCTGAAGGTCCAGCCCGACGCCTGGACCGGGGAGGCCGCCGCCCATCACGTCGCGGCCTAGCACCCGGGTTTTGACACCGCCCTGAACTGGCCTCAGACAGTCGCCGACCTTCGCCGCCGCCGATCGACGGCGTGGCGATGTCTGACAGGGGAACGGCATGAAGGCGGTTTTGCTCACGGGTCACGGCGGGCCTGAGACCCTGCAGTATGGCGACGCGCCCGATCCGGTCGCGGGACCCGGCGAGGTGGTGGTGGACATCCACGCCGCCAGCGTCAACGCCGCCGACTACAAGGTTCGCCAAGGCGGCTACTTCAAGCTGACCTTTCCCTACATCCTCGGTCGCGACTTCTCCGGCGTGGTCAGCGCGGTGGGAGACGGCGTCGAGGATCTGAAAATCGGCGATGCGGTGTTCGGGGTCGCCGACCAGGGGCGCGACGGGGCCTATGCCGAGAAGATCACCATCAAGGCCGCGATCATTGCGAAGAAGCCCGCGAGCCTGAGCCATGAGGCTGCCGCCGCCATGGGCCTCAGCAGCCTCACCGCACTCTGGGCGCTGGAGGACACCGCCAGGCTGAAGCCCGGCGAGACCATCCTGATCCAGGGCGGTGCGGGCGGGGTGGCCGGCTTTGCGATCCAGCTGGCCAAGCACATCGGCGCGACCGTGATCACCACCGCCAGCGCCGGCAACGCCGACTATGTGCGCGGGCTCGGGGCCGATCAGGTGATCAACTACAACACCGAGGACTTCACGAAGATCGCCCGCGACTGCGATGTGGTGTTTGACACCGTCGGCGGCGACGTCCAGGCCCGCTCCTACGATGTGCTCAAGCCCGGCGGCCGGCTGGTGTTCATCGCCCCGCCGAAGAAGGACTTCACCCCGCGCCAGGACGTCGAGACCCTGCGCCCGGCCGTCACCCGCGACCGCGCCCACCTGGAGCGCATGCTGGCCTTGCTGGAAGAGGGCGCCGTCTGGCCGCCCAACATCGTCCGCTACGACCTGCGCGACGCCGCCGAGGCCCACCGGGTGGCCGAGGCTCGCCACCTGACGGGCAAGCTGGTGCTGGTGACGGCGTTAGCCTGATAGATTCAACTCAGTCGTCATCCCCGGGCTTGTCCCGGGGACCCATGATCTCCGTCTCACCGCAGGGCGCGCGACGTCGCCGCGGATCCTTGCTGGACCGCGGCGATCATGGGTGGCCGGGACAAGCCCGGCCATGACGATCAAAGGAGGGAAGCCTAGTCCAGCGCCTTGCGGCCAACGATGCGCAGGCCGTAGCCGCCGGAGCCCGGCAGCACGGTCGCGGAGTTGGACAGCAGAGTCATGTCGCGCACGCCGAGATCCAGCAGGATCTGGGCGCCGACCCCGTAGTCGCGCAGGACGTTGGCGCCGTGATCGGTCCCGGGCTCGGCGCCGTAGCGCTCCGACAGCCAGGCCGGGTTGGAGTCGCGGATGAACACCGCCACGCCCGCCCCGTCATAGTCGGCGATGGCCTGCAGGGCGCGGGGCACATAGTCCCGGCGCGCCTCGGTATGGCCCAGCATGTCGGCGGCGAAGTCCACGCGGTGCATGCGCACCAGGGTCGGCTTGTCGGCGTCGATCTTGCCCTTGGTCAGCACCACATGCTCAGTGCCGTCGAGGATGTTGCGGTAGATCAGCATCCGGAAGCGGCCGCCGAAGGCTGAATCGAAGGGCGTCTCCAGCACCCGCTCCACCTGGCGCTCGGTGCGGCGGCGATAGGCGATCAGATCGGCGATGGTGCCGATCTTCAGGCCGTGCAGCTGCGCGAAGCCCACCAGGTCGGGAAGCCGGGCCATGGACCCGTCGTCCTTCATGATCTCGCAGATCACGCCCGCCGGGTTGAGGCCCGCCATCCGCGAGATGTCGACCGCAGCCTCGGTGTGGCCGGCGCGGACCAGCACCCCGCCGTCGCGGGCCACCAGCGGGAAGACGTGGCCGGGCGAGACGATGTCGTCCATGCCCTTGGTGGGGTCGATGGCCACGGCCACGGTGTGGGCGCGGTCATGGGCCGAGATGCCGGTGGTGACCCCCTCGGCGGCCTCGATGGAGACGGTGAAGGCGGTGCCCATGCCCTCGCGGTTCTCGGCGGCCATGGGCGGCAGGCGCAACTGGCGGGCGCGGTCGCTGGTGATCGACAGGCAGATCAGGCCCCGCGCGTGCTTGGCCATGAAGTTAATCTGGTCGGGCGTGGCGAACTGGGCCGGGATGATCACATCGCCCTCGTTCTCCCGGTCCTCGGCGTCCACCAGGATGTAGGGGCGGCCGTTGCGGGCGTCCTCGATGATGTCCTCGATCGGCGAGATCGCGGATTCGTGGGCCTCAGTGCTGCCGCCATCGCCGCCATCGGAGGCGGAGGAACCGGGCTGGACGAGATAGGGGCGCTTCATCGGGCGGCTTTCAGCAGGGCGAATTCCAGGACCTGTTCTCCCACCGTGGCGAGTTGCCAGGCGTCCTTCGGGTCCACGCAGGCCCCTTCGGCGTCGAAGGAACCGGAATTGGCGTTCAGGGCCGCGCCGAACGGCGTCGGCCAGCCCCTCAGGGCATGTATGATGGATCTCAGCGTGGTCAATGTCGTGCCGGCGGCCTGGGCGCCCTCGGCGGTGACGACACAGCCCACGGCGCGGCCGGTGAAGTAGGGGCGGGCGTCATCGCGCAGACCCTCCAAGGTGTCGAGCGCATTCTTCACCACCCCGGAAATCGAGCCGTGATAGCCGGGGCTGGCGACGATCACCCCATCGGCCTCGCGCACCGCGTCGATCAGGACCTGCTGCTCCGGGGTCGGACCGCCTGGCTGGGGGTTGTAGATGGGCAGGGTGGCCAGGAACTCGCCACCCAGCAGGCGCGTCTCGCCCCCGCCCGCCTCGGCCGCCGCCAGCGCCACCTTGAGCGCCTTCTCGGTGGAGGAGTTGGGGCGGATGGTGCCGCCGATCCCGACGATCAGCGGCTTACGCGCCAGAGAACCCATGCCTACTCCTCAAACACCTTCTTCAGCTCGGTCTTGAGGATCTTGCCGTTGGCGTTCCGGGGCAGGGTTTCGGGCCAGAACACGACCTTCACCGGGACCTTGAACCCCGCCAGCCGTTCCCGCACCCAGGCCCGCAGGTCGGCTTGCGTCGCCGTTCCCCCGGGTTTCAGATGCACGATGGCCGCCGGTTCCTCACCGAGCGTCTTGTGCGGAACACCGACCAGAGCCGCGTCCATGACGTCGGGATGGTCATACAAAACATTTTCGACTTCGACACAGTAGATGTTTTCGCCGCCGCGAATGAGCATGTCCTTGGCGCGGTCGATGATGAACAGAAAGCCCTCCTCGTCGATCCGCGCCAGGTCACCCGTGCGCAGCCAGCCGTCGACGAAGGTCTCAGCCGTGGCTTCGGGCTTATTCCAGTAGAGCTTCACCACCTGCGGGCCCTTGACCCACAGTTCGCCGACCGCCCCCTCGGGCAGGATCGTCACCCCGTCGGCGGCGTCACGGATCTGCATCTCCCCCACCGGGGCGGCGGGGCCGGCGCTCTCGGGGCGGACCGAATAGTCCTTGCCCAGGTGGCTGGTGAAGGTCGCCGTGGTCTCGGTCATGCCCCAGCCGTTGCCGGGCTGGGAGGCCGGGAAGACCTCAACGATCTTGCGCACCAGCTCCGGCGCCGAGGGGGCGCCGCCGTAGGACACCGCCGTCAGGGAGGACAGGTCGTACTTCTCGCGCGCCGGGTGCTCGATGAGCTGCCAGGCGATGGTGGGGACGCCGCCGGTGGAGCCAACCTTCTCGGCCTCGATCAGCCTCATCGCCGCCTCGGGCTCCCAGCGACGCATCATCACAATCTTGCCGCCGGCGTTCATGCTGGGGCTGAGATTGGCCGACAGGCCCGTGGCGTGGAACATCGGCACCACCAGCAGGGTGCAGCGCTGCGGCAGCTTGTGCGGGTCGCTCTCCGGCAGAGGCTGGCCGGCCCGCAGGAAGTTGCGGGCCGCGGCGATGCCGCTGGCCATGATGTTGGACGTCATGTTGCGGTGCGTGCCCAGCGCGCCCTTCGGCTTTCCTGTGGTGCCGGAGGTGTAGAGGATGGTGGCGTCGTCCTCGGGATCGATGGCGACGTCGGGCATCGGCAGGTCGGCGAGCGCCTTCCAGGCGTTGGGCTTGCCGATCACGTCCTCGAGCCGGCTGACCCGGCCGTCGCCGCGGGCCTCCGATAGGCGGGAGACATAGACCCTCTCCAGGTCGGGCAAATTCTTCAGATGGTCGGCCAGGCGCTCCAGCCGCTCGTCGTCGACAAAGGCCACCTTGGTCCCGGAATCGGCCAGGCCGTATTCCAGCTCCGCCCCGGTCCACCAGGCGTTCAGCGGGGTGACGATAGCGCCCAGCAGGATCCCGGCCCAGAAGGTCACCGGCCATTCCGGCAGGTTGCGCATGATCACCGCGACCCGGTCGCCCTTCTTCACCCCATCGGCTGCTAGCCGGTGCGCCAGGGTGAGGGTGGCCCGGGCATAGGCCTCGTAGGTCACCCGCTCGTTCTCGTTGATCAGGAACTCGCGCTCGCCGAAGGTTCTCCCACTGAGTAAGACGTCGCGCAGGGTCGGCGGGGCGTTCTTCCAGGTGCGGGTAAGCACACCCCGGATGACCTTCTCCTCCATCTCGAACCGTTGGCCAGGCGCCGTCAGCTGGGCGTGGGCTTCGGCAACGGTCATCACGGGCCAAACGGGCGCGTCGGTCATGGAAATCCTCGAAGGTCTTGGAAATGGAAGCTTTGAAATGTCTGGATATGCGAAGGGCGGCTCCCGCAAAGGAGCCGCCCCCACAATGTCGCGCCTTTCCGACACCGGAAAGGCCCTGGTCGTCGGAAGGCCTTAGGCCTTCTCGGTTTCCCGGGCGCCGCGCAGGGCGTCGTAGCCCTTCTTCAGGTCGGCAAGCTCGTCGGCGTACTTCTCCTGGGCTTCCTCGCGGAGGCGGGGGATGTGGTACTTCGGGAACAGATCGTTGTCGGGCGTGTAGTCCTTCATAACCTGCTTGGCCAAGGTCACCTTGTGGACCTCGGTGGGGCCGTCGGCGATGCCCATCACCAGCGAGCTCGTGACCATGTGCATGAAGGGCATTTCGTTGGAGACGCCGAGCGCCCCGTGCAGGTGGGCGGCCTTGGTGGCGATGTCGTTATAGACCTTGGGCATCAGGACCTTGATGGCCGCGATATCCTTGCGCACCAGGTTGTAGTCCTTGTGCTTGTCGATCAGCCAGGCGGTGCGCAGCACCAGCAGGCGGAAGCTTTCGAGGGCGATCCAGCTGTCGGCGATGTCGGCCTGCACCAGCTGCAGGTCGGCAAGTTTGCCGTCGCGGGTGTTCCGCGAGGCGGCGCGTTGGCACATCAGATCCAGGGCGTGCTTGCAGGAGCCCACCGTGCGCATGGCGTGGTGGACCCGGCCGCCGCCCAGGCGAACCTGGGCGATCACGAAGGCCGCCCCGCGCTCGCCCAGCAGGGCGTCATAAGGCACCCGCACGTCCTTATATTCCATGTAGCCTTCGTTACCGCCGCCAATCTCCCCGCCGCCGCCGACCGCCACATTGCGGATGATCCGCACGCCGGGGGTGTCGGTGGGCACAAGGAAGATGGAGGTGCGCCGATAGGGGTCTTTCGCGTCGGGGTCGGTGATGGCGTAGACCACCAGCACCTTGGCGTAGCGGGCGTTGGTGGAGTACCACTTCTCGCCGTTGATCACCCACTCGTTGCCGTCCAGGACCGCGCGGGTCTTGAAGGTCAGGGGATCAGACCCGCCGGTGGGCTCGGACATCGAGAAGGCCGAGCGAATCTCGCCGTTCAAGAGCGGCCAGAGATACTGCTCCTTCTGCTTGTCGGTGCCGTAGTGGGCGATGATCTCGGCGTTGCCGGTGTCGGGCGCCTGGCAGCCGAAGATGGTGGGGGCCAGGCCGTTGCGGCCGAGCTTCTCGTTCATGAGGCCGAGTTTCAGTTGGCCGAAGCCCTGTCCGCCCAGTTCGGGACCCAGGTGGCAGGCCCACAGGCCCTCATCCTTCACCTTCTGCTGCAGCGGCTTGATGAACTTCTCGCGGCCGAGCGGACCGTGGACCGCCAGGCCCAGGTGGCTCAGAGGTTCGACCTCCTCGCGCATGAAGTCCTCAATCCAGTCCAGCTTCTTCTGGAACTCCGGGTCGGTTTCAAAATCCCAAGCCATCTATGGCCTCCCATGGCGCCGCCGATTGCGGGTTGTTTTTCCTAAATCCGGTATGGCGTAGACCGACGCCCGACCAAAAATCCGCGACGCGACAGGCCCTTAGGCTGCCGGTCTGGTCGCCATTATCAAACGCTTGTTCGGGTTACGCAACGTCGCCTTTGCGTCAAACACAGGAAATTCTTGGCCCTACCCTCCTGGCGGCGACTGGTCTATGGCGAGGTTCGGCGAACTTGATGTTGAAACCGGGGCGCCGCTGCGGGCACGGTGGGGGCGTAACCCGCATGAAGGACCTGCCCATGACCCGGCCCGAAAAACTCGGCTTCTCCAGCGAACGCCTCGGCAAGCTCGATCGCTTCCTGGCCACCCGCTACATCGAGCCGGGCCGCATCCCCTGCGCCCAGGTGCAGATCAGCCGTCGGGGCGAGCTGGTCCACGAGACCCTGCTGGGCCAGGCCGACCGCGAGCGCGGCAAGGCGCTCGCCACCGACACCGTCTTCCGCATCTATTCGATGACCAAGCCGATCACGAGCGTCGCCTTCATGATGCTGGTGGAGGAAGGCCTGGTGGCCCTCGACGATCCGGTCAGCCGCTTCATCCCGGAGTGGAAGAACCTGGGCGTCTTCGCCGCCGGCATGACCCCGCAGTTCATGACCACGCCCCCGACCCGGCCGATGCAGATGATCGATCTGCTGCGCCACACCTCTGGCCTCACCTACGGCTTCCAGAACCGCGGCAATGTGGACGCCGCCTACCGCAAGCTGAAGATCGCCGACACCCACGGCCTGGACTTCGACGGCTTCGTCGCCGAACTGGCCAAGCTGCCCCTGGAGTTCTCGCCCGGCGAGGCCTGGAACTATTCGATCTCCACCGATGTCCTGGGCGTCCTGGTGGAGCGCATCTCCGGCATGCCGTTCCAGAAATTCCTCCAGACTCGCATCTTCGATCCGCTGAAGATGACCGACACCGGCTTCCAGGTCCGCGAGGAGCAGCGCGCCCGCTTCGCCGCCTGCTACAACGCCACCCCCACCGGGGCCTTGACCCTGCAGGACGATCCGGAGACCAGCCCCTATCTGACCGCCCCTAACTTCCATTCCGGCGGCGGCGGCCTGGTGTCGACGTCCAAGGACTACATGGCCTTCTGCCGCATGCTGGGGAACGGCGGGGTGCTGGACGGTCAGCGCCTGCTGGCGCCCAAGACCCTGAAGCTGATGGCCTCCAACCACCTGCCCGGCGGCCAGGACCTCACGGCCCTGTCGCGCTCGCTGTTCTCGGAGGCCACCAACGCCGGGGTCGGCTTTGGCCTGGGCTTCGCGGTCACCTTCGATCCGGTGAAGGCGATGCTGACCTCAAGCCCCGGCGAGTACTACTGGGGCGGCGCGGCCTCGACGGCCTTCTGGATCGATCCGGTGGAGGACATCCAGGTGGTGTTCATGACCCAGGTGCTGCCGTCCAGCGCCTACCCGATCCGCCGCGAACTGCGGACCCTGGTCTATTCGGCGCTCGTCGAACCCTAAGCCTTGGAGGGCGCCAGCGGCTGCCCGGCCTCGGCCACGGCCTCGGAGGCTTCGCTCTCCTCCAGGCCGCCA
This sequence comes from Phenylobacterium glaciei, assembly GCF_016772415.1. Classification (NCBI taxonomy): domain Bacteria; kingdom Pseudomonadati; phylum Pseudomonadota; class Alphaproteobacteria; order Caulobacterales; family Caulobacteraceae; genus Phenylobacterium; species Phenylobacterium glaciei. The sequence continues at coordinate 675,274 of NZ_JAGSGD010000001.1, read as the reverse complement.
GGAGGGCTGAGGCCTGTCGAAGGCGCGTCGCCGTGCGGGCTGAACTTCATCAGCCGCGCACTGCGCCAGGGGCCCCAGCGATACCAGGACGCGGCCAGGACGCAGGAGGTGATGCTGCCCAGCGGGAAGCTCCACCAGATGGCGTCCGCGCCGATGTAGGGCATCAGGGTGTGGGCGAAGGGCACGCGCACGATCCACATCGAGATGATCATGGCGAACAGCGGCGGCCAGACCGACCCCGTGGCCCGCACGATCCCCGACAGCACGAAGGACACGCCGAAGGGGATGAAGCCCCAGAGCGCGAACATGTTGATCCGCATGGCAATAGCGTGGGACGGACTGCCCACCGGCAGGAACAGGTGCAGGATGATCGGCTCGATCAGGTAGATCACCAGCACCGGCCCGGCGCTGAGCAGGGCCGCGTAGAGCGAGCCGATCCCGGCGATCTTGTCGACCCGGTCCATCCGACCCGCGCCCACGTTCTGGGCGGCCATGGAGGAGACCGCGGCCCCCAGCGCCATGGCCGGCATCTGCACATAGGTCCAAAGCTGGGTCGCCGCCCCATAGGCCGCGGCCGTATGCGAGCCGTAGGTGTTGACCATGCTGATCATCAGCACCGCCGAGCCCGATATCACCAGCATCTGGAAGGCCATGGGCATGCCCTTGACCACGATGGTCTTGAGGATCTCCCACTCGGGCTTCAGCAGCCGCCACTCGTCGCGGCGCAGCACCAGCACCGAGTTGGTGCGGTAAAGATAGACCAGGATGATCCCCAGGGTGATGGTCTGGCTGGTGAGGGTCGACATGGCCGAGCCGGCGATCCCCATGCGCGGGGCGGGCCCGAAGCCGGTGATCAGGATGGGGTTGAGGATGACGTCCATCCCCACCGCGAACAGCGAGAAATAGAAGGGTGTGCGACTGTCGCCGGCCCCGCGCTGGGCCATCATGACGAAGGAGAAGAAATACATGAACGGCATCGCCAGGAAGATCACCCGCAGATAGGTGATCGCGTCCTGGACCGCGTCCGCCGGCGTGCCCATGGCGCGCAGGATGGTGGGCGTGAGCGTGTAGCCCCCTACTCCGACCGCGATCGACAGCACGAGGAAGAAGGTGACGGCCGTGCCGATCACCCGCTTGACCATCGGCATGTCGCCGGCCCCGATCGACTGGCCGATCAGCAGGTTGGCCGACATGCTGACCCCGAAGGCCGCCCCCAGCATCAGGAAGAAGATGATGTTGGCGTTGGAGGTGGCGGTCAGCGCCGCCTCCCCCAGGACATGGCTGACCCAGATGGCGTTGGCCGAGCCGTTCAGGGATTGCAGGATGTTGGAGCCCATCACCGGCAGGGCGAAGGCGATCAGGGTCGGACCGATGGGGCCGGTGGTCAGGTCCTTGCCGCCGAAGCGCCCGCCCGGACCGCCGGGACCGCGAGGGCCGCCGGGCGGGAAGCCGGGCCGCGCCCCACCTGAGGGGGCCGCAACAGGCCCATCGCTTGAACTCGAAACCACGGCCATCCCCAAGGCGCGACGCGCGCCGCCCGCCATCGACTGGTCCCCGAAAATGCGGAGGCGCGGCGTGATCCCCGAAAATGCCAGGGAGCGAGTTGAGGAGACATTAGGCGCCCCATCCCCGCGCCTCAAGCGCGGCCCTTGCGAAAAAGCGTCACGGCCCACACGAATTGAGCCCGACGCGATCTCCTGTTAGAGGCACGTCCTGCGGGAATTGACGTGGCAAGACCGCCGCCATCGCTTACGAAAGACTCCATGAAAATCCTTGTTACGGGCGGCGCCGGGTTCATCGGGTCGGCGGTCGTGAGACGAGCCGTGGCGGACGGCCATGAGGTGGTCAACCTCGACGTCCTGGCCTACTCGGCCAATCTGGAGAATGTGGCCGAGGTCTCGGCCTCGCCGCTCTACGCCTTCGAGCAGGCCGACATCTGCGACGCCCCGGCGGTGAAGGCGATCTTCGCCCGTCACCAGCCCGACGCGGTGATGCACCTGGCCGCCGAGAGCCACAACGATCGCGCCATCGACGGGCCGCTGGACTTTGTGCGCACCAATGTCATGGGCACCGCCGTCCTGTTGGAGGCCGCCCGCGCCTACTGGATGGACCTGGAGCCCACCAAGAAGGCTGGCTTCCGCTTTCACCATGTCTCCACCGACGAGGTGTTCGGGGCCCTGGGTGAGAGCGGCGCCTTCACCGAAGAGACGCCCTACGATCCCAACTCGCCCTATTCGGCCAGCAAGGCCGGCGCCGACCACCTGGTGCGCGCCTGGAACCGCACCTTCGGCCTGCCGGTGGTGATCACCAACTGCGCCAACAACTACGGCCCCTTCCAGTTTCCGGAAAAGCTGATCCCGACCGTGGTGCTGCGCGCCATGGAGGGCAAGACCATCCCGGTCTATGGCGACGGTCGCCAGGTCCGCGACTGGCTGCACGTGGACGACCACGCCGACGCTCTGCTGACCGTCCTGCAGAAGGGCCGGCTGGGGGAGACCTATTGTGTGGGCGGCGACTCGAACCTGCGTAACATCGAGGTCATCAAGATCCTCTGCGCCCACCTGGACAGGCTGGCCCCGGCCAACGTCCCGCACGCCGAACGGATCGCCTTCGTGGCCGACCGTCCAGGCCACGACTTCCGCTATTCCATCGACGCTTCCAAGCTGATGCGCGAACTGGGCTGGGAACCGAAGACCGACCTGGCCGCGGGCCTGGAGGACACCGTGCGCTGGTACGTCGAGAACCGCGCCTGGTGGGAAGCCATCCGCGAACGCGGCTTTGAGTCCGAGCGCCTGGGCCTCGCCACCGCATGACCACGACGATCCTGCAGTTCGGCGCCACCGGGCAGCTGGCCCGGGAGATGCTGCTCCGCTCCAGCGGCGGAGTGACGATCAAGGCCCTGTCGCGCGCGGACGTCGACGTCACCGACACTGACGCCGTGGCCCGCGCCATCGGCGAGGCGCTCGACGTCGACCTGGTGTTCAACGCCACCGCCTATGCCGCCGTCGACAAGGCCGAAAGTGAGCCGGACCTCGCCTATGCCGTGAACGCCAGGGGCCCCGAGGCCATGGCCAAGGCCTGCCAGGCCCGCGGCGTGCCGATGATCCACATCTCCACCGACATGGTGTTCGACGGCGAGAAGAGCGGTCCCTACGTCGAGACCGACGCCACCAACCCGCTGCATGTCTACGGCGCCTCCAAGCTGGCCGGCGAGCAGGCGGTGCTGGAACATTGCGACCGCGCCCTGGTGGCCCGGGTCTCCTGGCTGTTCTCGGCCTTCGGGCAGAACTTCCTGCAGATGATGCTGAAACTCGCCGACACCCAGCCCCTGCTGAAGATCGTCGACGACCAGCGCGCCCGGCCCACCGCCAGCGGCGACGTGGCCGGCTTCATGCTCAGCCAGGCCCAACGGCTGTCGCGCCTGCCGGCCGGCGCGCCGGAATGGGGCCTGCTGCACCTGGTCAATGCCGGCGTCGCCACCCGCTTCCAGATGGCCCAGGCGATCTTCGAACTGGCCCGCCCAGACCAGCCCCTGCCCACCATGGCGCCCGTCCCCACCAGCGCCTTCCCCACCCCGGCGCGGCGTGCGTTGAATTGCGAACTGGACACGGTGAAGCTCAAGGGGGTCTTTGGTCTGACGCTGCGGCCGTGGCGCGAGGCGCTGGAGGACACCATCGAAGACCTGAACGCTGCGGCGGTGAACGCATGAGGCGCGGCATCATCCTGGCCGGCGGGTCGGGCACGCGCCTGCACCCGCTGACACTGGCGGTCTCCAAGCAGCTGCTGCCGGTCTACGACAAGCCGATGATCTACTATCCGCTGTCGGTCCTGCTGCTGGCGGGCGTGCGCGAAATCCTGATCATCACCACGCCCGAGGACCAGTCGGGCTTCCAGCGCCTGCTGGGGGACGGCTCGCAGCTCGGCGTGCGGTTCGAATATGTCGTCCAGCCGACGCCGGGCGGCCTGGCCGAAGCCTATATCCTGGGCGAGGACTTCGTGGGCGGCGAGCCCAGCGTGATGATCCTCGGCGACAACATCTTCTTCGGCCAGAACTTCAGCCAGATGCTGCGCTCGGCCGACGCCCGGACCCAGGGGGCCACGGTGTTCGGCTACAATGTGCAGGATCCCGAGCGCTACGGCGTGGTGGAGCTGGGCGCCGATGGCCGGGCCCTGGGCATCGAGGAAAAGCCCACCCATCCGAAATCCAACTACGCGGTGACCGGCCTCTATTTCTACGACGGCCGCGCCTCGACCTTCGCCAAGACCCTGGAGCGGTCGGCGCGCGGCGAGCTGGAGATCACCGCGCTGAACCAGATCTATCTCGACAAGGGCGACCTGCATGTCGAGCTGCTGGGCCGGGGGTTTGCCTGGGAAGACGCCGGCACCCACGACAGCCTGATCCAGGCCGGCGAACTGATCCGCACCTTCGAGCAGCGTCAGGGCCTGCGCATCGGCTGCCTGGAAGAGATCGCCTTCCACCAGGGCTGGATCGACCGGACCCAGCTGCTGAAACTCGCCGACCGGCTGGCCAAGAGCGAATATGGCCAGTACCTACGCCAGCTGGCCGATCGGCCTCAGGGCTTTGAAGAACCGGCCGAATAGCTAGGCCAAGCGACTCTTAACTCGCCCATAGAGCAGGTAGACCACGACCCCGGCCGCGTTCCAGACGGCGAAGAAGATCATCGTCTTGGCCGACAGGCTGGTGAACAGGTAGAGGCAGCCTACCACCCCCGCCGGGCCGATCACCCACACCAGCGGCGTCCTGAAGCTGCGCGCCAAGGCCGGCGCCGAGCGGCGCAGGGCCAGGACCGCGATGATGGTGGCGATGAAGGCCGCGAGCGTCCCGGCATTGGCCAGGGACGCGATCTCCGACAGGGGCATGACGCCCGCGATCACTGCGGCGATCACGCCGGTCAGGATCGTCACCCGGCCTGGAACCCCGCGCGGGGTCACCGCCGCCAGCCAGCGGGGCAGCAGTCCGTCCCGGGCCATGGCGAAGAACACCCGGCTCTGGCCGAACATGAAGACCATGATCACCGTCGGCATGGCCAGCACCGCGGCGCCCGCCACCCAGGCCGCGGCCTGACCCTGGCCGATCTCCTTGAGCACGAAGGCCAGCGGCGCCGGGTCCCTGGAGAAGACGTCATAGGGCGAGGCGCCCAGCGCGCAGGCCGCCACCACCATGTAGATCAGGGTGCAGATCACCATCGAGCCGACGATGCCGATGGTCAGGTCGCGGCCGGGGTTCTTGGCCTCCTCGGCCGCCGTGGAAATGGCGTCAAAGCCGTAGAAGGCGAAGAAGATGATCGCTGCCGCGCCCATCACCCCCACCTTCTTGCCGTCGATTTCCTCGGCCCCGTAGCCGAAGGGGGCGAAGGGGTGGAAGTGGCTGGCCTCGAAGTGCGGCAGGGTCAGGGCCACGAAGACCGCGAGCGCCACCAGCTTCACGCAGACCAGCACGAAATTAACGGTGGCGCTCTCGCGGGTGCCCACCAGCAGCATGGCGGTGACCACCAGGGTGATGAACACCGCCGGCAGATTCACCAGGCCCCCCGCCTCAGGCCCGGCCAGCAGGTATTGCGGGATCGCCCAATGCGCCTGCTGGATCAGGCCGGTAGCGTAGCCCGACCAACCCACCGAGACCGCGCTGCAGACCAGCGTGTATTCGAGGATCAGGCTCCATCCGATGACCCAGGCCACGCCCTCGCCGAGCGTCGTGTAGGAATAGGCATAGGCGCTGCCGGCCTGGGGCATCAGGCTGGCCATCTCGGCGTAGCAGAGCGCCGCGCAGGCGCAGACCGCGCCCGCCACCGCGAAGGACAGGATCACCGCCGGACCCGCCAGCCCCGCCGCCACCCCGGTCAGGGTGTAGATGCCGGTGCCGATGATGGCCCCGATGCCCAGAGCCATCAGGTGGGGCCAGCTCAGCGTCGCCTTCAGCCGGTGATGGCCGTCGTTATGGGCCAATTCCGGGGTGATCGCCTTGCGGCGGGTGACGAAGCTCATGGGGGGTCCCCTGACCTGAACAGCGCCCCGACCATGACGCGGATCGCCGGTTAGCGGCAAGGGCTTGGCAGGGGCCGCGCCGGGCGCCAGCCTGAGCGCCCGTCGGAAGGACAATCCGCCATGCGCCGCCTGCTGATTGCTCTCGCCGTCCTGATGTTCGCGGGGCCCGCGCTCGCCGACGACAGGCCGCTGAACACCCTGGTGGCGGACTATGAGGCCTATGCCCTGGCCGACGATCCCATCACCGCCGGCGGCGAGGGCGACCGCGCCGCCCTGTCGCGCCTACCCGATGTGACGCCGGCCGCCGACGCCGGCCGCGCCAAGGCGCTGAAGGCGTTCCAGGTCAGGCTGGCCGGCATTGCTGCGGCCGGCTTGTCGGAGGAGGCCGCCCTGAACCGCGCCTTCCTGGCCTGGACCCTGGACCGTCAGGTTCAGAGCCTCGCCTTCGACGAGGCGCGCATGCCGTTCAATTCCGACGGCGGCTTCCATTCGACCCTGGGCTACCTGGCGGCCACCACGCCGATCCGCTCAAGCGCCGACGCGCACGCCTGGATCGACCGGCTGAACGCCATCCCCGCCTACTACGCCGCCAACATCGCAAACGCCCGGCGCGGCGTGAAGACCGGCTTCACCCAGCCGCGCAGCACCAACGACCAGGTCCTGGCCCGCGCTCAGGAGATGGTCGCCGCCCCGGTGGAGGCCGACGTCCTGCTGACCCCATTCCGCGACCTACCGCCCACGATCCCGGCGGCCGAGCAGGCGGCCTTGCGGGCCCAGGCCACGGCGATCGTGCGCGACAAGGTGCGCCCCGCGCAGCGGGATTTCGTGACCTTCCTAGAGAGGGACTACCTGCCCGCCAGCCGCAAATCCCTGGCCGCCCGCAGCCTGCCGGACGGGGAGCGCTACTACAGCTGGCTGGTCGCCGACCACACGACGACGACGATGACCCCGGACGAGATCCACGCCGCGGGTCTGACGGAGGTCGCCCGCATCCGAGCAGAGATGGACGGGGTGATCGCGCAGACCGGGTTCAAGGGGGACTTCAAGGCCTTCCTGGCCATGCTGCGCACCGATCCTCGTTTCTACGCCACCTCGCGGGAGGACCTGCTGGAGAAGGCCTCGCGGATCGCCAAGCGGATCGACGACAAGCTGCCGGCCTGGTTCGCCACCCTGCCCCGCCTGACCTATGGCGTGCGCCCCGTCCCTGCCGACATCGAGGCCAACTACACCACCGGCCGCTATTTCTCCGGCAGTCCGGCCCAGGGCGTGGCGGGCGGCTACATGGTCAACACGTCCAAGCTCGACCAGCGGCCGCTTTACGAACTGCCGGCCCTGACTCTGCACGAGGCCGTCCCGGGCCATCACCTGCAGATCGCGCTCGCCCAGGAACTGCAAGGCGTGCCGGCCTTCCGCCGCAACGCCGGGGTAACCGCCTTCACCGAGGGCTGGGGCCTCTATGCCGAGAAGCTGGGGGGCGAGATGGGCGTCTATCAGGACCCTTATGAGCGGTTCGGGCGGCTGTCCTATGAGATGTGGCGCGCCTGCCGGCTGGTGGCGGACACCGGTATCCACTGGAAGGGCTGGAGCCTGGACGAGGCGCGGGCCTGCTTCACCGACAATACCGCGCTCTCGCCCCTGAATATCGAGGTGGAGCTGGCCCGCTACGTCTCCTGGCCAGGCCAGGCTCTGGCCTACAAGGTGGGCGAGATGAAGATCGTCCAGCTGCGGACCAAGGCCCAGGCGCGGCTCGGCGACCGGTTCGACATCCGCCGCTTCCACGATGCGGTCCTGCTGGCCGGCCCCCTCCCCCTCGACCTGCTGGAAACCCGGATCAACCTGTGGGTGAAAACAGAACAGTCCAGATGAAACTTTTTGTTTCGGACCTACGTTGGATGGGCGACACTTCGTCATCGGTTCATTCACAATGAATCGCGCAATGTCCAAGCCTAGCTGCCTCCCCCCGAACCAAAGGCAGCAGCGGAGGAAACGAGTATGCCCGTAGCTTCCCTTGGCTCCATGAGCCGGAAGGGTCGACCGAGTCTTTACAGGATGGTCCTGATCGCGGGCTTCCTGAGCCTAAACGCGGTCTTCTGGTATCTGGCCATCAAGGCGGTCGCCTTCGTGAGTCTGCTCGCGACCCTCTAGGTCTCAGGCCTAGTCCGGCCAAAGTTCCTGCACGTCGCCCTTGCGGTTCAGCACCCGCACGGCCCGCTTGACCACGGTCAGCAGGCGCTCCATGCGCGCCGGCTCGTCATAGGTCATCGCGCCCTTGGCCAGGCCCTCCAGCAGGAAGCGTCCCAGATCACGGCTGGTCTGAAAGCGCGGATCCGCGCCGGCCTGGGCGAGCGCCAGGAACCGGTCGCCCACCTGGGCGCGGTCGAAAGCGCTCTGGGCGGCGGCCAGCCGGATCTTCAGCATGGACTCGGTGCGCGCGGCGGTTTCCAGCTCGGCGAAGGCGACGAACGGGATTTCGTGCAGCAACGCCCAGTAGGCGTCGATGGCGTGTTCCGAGGCGTCGACCCCGGGCGCGGCGGGCGCCGAGGCCGCCTGCTCGAACAGCCGGGCGCGTTCGACCTCGATATAGGTGACGGCCGATTCCACCAGCTCTTCACGGCTCGCGAAATGATAGAGCATCGCGCCCCGCGTCAGGTTCGCGGCGTCCGCGATCATGGCGTTGGTGGCGGCGTGATAGCCGACCTCTGCGAACAACCGCATGGCGGCGTCGAGGATGCGTGCTCGGGTACGCCGGGACTTCGGCGTCTCCTTCGCAGGATAGGTACGGGCGTCCATCGGGACCTGATTTTGGGGTGACCTGGGGAGGGTCGGCCTGGGAATCCCTTACCCCGAAAGGCCCCGCTTCGAAAGGGGCGCGATCGGTTTCATGAGACTGACATGCAATCAGCCTAACCGGCATGCGTTGGTTGCTCGCCATGAGGCCCTTGATGTCCGAATTCGGAATCCGGCGTTATCGCACCGTGTTCATTTCCGATGTCCATCTCGGGACCAAGGGGTGTCAGGCGGAGCTGCTGCTCGATTTCATCCGTCACATCGAGTGCGACCACCTGTTCCTGGTGGGCGACATCATTGACGGCTGGAAGCTGAAGTCGGGGTGGCACTGGCCGCAGAGCCACAACGACGTGGTCCAGAAGGTGCTGCGCATGGCCCGCAAGGGCGTGAACGTCACCTATGTCCCCGGCAACCATGACGAGGGCGCCCGCGAGTTCATCGGCGTCCACTTCGGCGGCGTGGTGGTGGCCCGCGACGTGATCCATGAAACCGCCGACGGCAAACGCTTCCTGGTTCTGCACGGCGACGAGTTCGACGGCGTGGTGCAGCACGCCCGCTGGCTGGCCTTCGTCGGCGACTATGCCTACCGGACGTTGATCGCGGTCAATACGATCTTCAACCGCGTCCGCCGGCGGCTGGGCTTCGGCTACTGGAGCCTCTCGGCCTTCCTGAAGACCCGGGTGAAAAACGCCCTGCAGTTCGTCGAGAACTTCGAGGCCGCCGTGGCCGACGAGGCCCGGCGGCGCGGTGTGGACGGGGTGATCTGCGGCCATATCCACAAGGCCGAGATGCGCGACATCGACGGCATCGCCTACATCAATGATGGCGACTGGGTGGAAAGCTGCACGGCGCTGGTGGAACACAGCGACGGCCGGCTGGAGATCCTGGAGTGGGCCAAGATCCGCTCCTGGTCGGCGATAGACCGGACCCTGCCGGATATGCTGCCCTCCCCTGCGGCGGCGGCGGCGTAACGGCGTTTTCTTGACAGCTCGCCCGAACTGACGACAGTGCCGCTGTCATGACCATGCCCCCCACGCGATACGTCTCCAATCTGCGCGATCGCCAGAAGGCCGAGACCCACGACCAGATCCTGCGCGCCGTGGCCACCCGGCTGGAGTCCGGCGGGCTGGAGGAGCTGAGCTTCGCCGAGATCGCCGCCGAGGCGAAGGTGGGCGAACGCACGGTCTATCGCCACTTCCCCACCCGCGAAGCCTTGATGGGCGCCTTTTGGGCCTGGCTGCAGACCCAGGCGCTCACCCCGCCCAGGCCGTCGCGCACCCGGGTCCGCGACGCCATCACCGCCCCGCGCGATAGCCTCAAGCCCATGCGCATCATGGTGGTGACCGACGCCTGGGAGCCGCAGGTGAACGGCGTGGTCCGCACCCTCACCCGCGTCATCAAGGAGATGCGGGAGATGGGCCACTCGGTCGAGGTGATCAGCCCCGACCAGTTCAAGACCTTCCCCCTGCCCACCTATGCCGAGATCAAGGTGGCCGTGGGCACCTACGAGCCGGTGCAGGAGCGTTTCAAGGCCTTCGAGCCCGAGGCCATCCACATCGCCACCGAGGGGCCCCTGGGCCTGGCGGCGCGCCGAATTTGCGTGGAATGGAAGCTGCCCTTCACCACCAGCTACCACACCCGGTTCCCGGAATATGTCTCGGCCCGCCTGCCGCTGCCCCTGGCCGCCGGCTACGCCTACATGAGGTGGTTCCACAAGCCGTCGGGCCGCCTGATGGTGGCCACGCCGACCATGCGCGACGAGCTGGAGCATCATGGCTTCCGCAACATCACCGCCTGGTCGCGCGGCGTCGACACCGAGGCCTTCCGCCCGCGGGGCGAGGGGGAACCCGACGTCTACGAGGGTCTCGCGCGGCCGGTCTTCCTGTCGGTGGGCCGGGTGGCGGTGGAGAAGAACATCGAGGCCTTCCTGGGCCTGGACCTGCCCGGCACCAAGGTGGTGGTGGGTGATGGCCCGCAGACCGAGGAGCTGAAGGCCAAGTACCCGGAGGTGGTGTTCCGCGGCTTCAAGATGGGCGAGGAACTGGCCGCCCACTTCGCCTGCGCCGACTGCTTTGTCTTCCCCTCGCTCACCGACACCTTCGGCCTGGTGATCCTGGAGGCCATGGGCGCCGGCACGCCCGTGGCGGCCTATCCGGCGCCGGGGCCTATCGACATCATCCCGGGCAGCAACGCCGGCGTCCTGGCCGGCAGCGCCACCGAGGGCCTGCGCGAGGCCTGTCTCGAAGCCCTGAAGCTGGACCGCAAAAAGGTCCGCGCCTTCGCAGAGGGCTTCTCCTGGCGCGCCTGCGCCGAGGACTTCGTGCGCAACCTCCAGCCCTACCCCGAGCCCGAGAAGACCCGGTTCTGGCGACGGCTGCGCCGTCTGGCGCGGGTGCGGCGGCGCAGGCCCGAGGCGGCCTGATCTAGGCCGAAGGCTTCAGGCGCACGATCTCGCCGTCCTCCTTGGTGAAGCTGTCGGGCTGATTTTCTAGGAGATCGAGCACGACCTCGGACGGTCGGCAGAGCTTCACCCCCTTGGGGGTGACGACGATCGGGCGGTTCACCACCACCGGATGATCGATCATCGCTTGGAGAATGGTCTCTTCCGGGACGTCTTGGCCAAGAAGCCCGAGTTCAGCGGCGGGCGTGCCCTTCTCGCGAATGAAAGCGCGGACCTGAGATCCGGCGCGATGAAACAGGTCAAGCAGCTGCGACCGCGTCCAGCCCGCGTCCAGATACTCCACCACCGTGGGCTCGTATCCAGCCGAGCGGATCATCGCCAGAGCGTTGCGGGACGTTCCGCACGCCGGATTGTGGAAGATGGTGATCGGGAAATCGTCGGTCACGGCCGTTTCGTCTCATTGAGAAGCCACCCGAACAGGAGGGCGGCAAGGGCCGCGCCAACAAGCTGAGCGGCGATGAATGCGGGGGCGGAGCTTGGCGCGATGCCCGCGAAGGTGTTGGACAGGCTGCGCGCCACGGTGACCGCCGGATTGGCGAAGGAGGTCGAGGCGGTGAACCAATAGGCCGAGGTGATGTAGAGCCCGACCATCATCGGCGTCGCCTCCGGCTTGAACCGGATCGATCCGAGTATGGTGGCGACAAGCCCGAAGGTTGCGACAGCCTCCGACAGAGCCTGGGCAGGGCCGTCGCGGAGCTTCTGGGAAAGTTGCAGCACCTGCTCCCCAAACATCAGATGGGCCACCCACGCGCCAGCGATCGCGCCGATCACCTGGACGGCGATGTAAGCGGTTGCGGAACTCCAACTCAGTTCCCGGCGTGCGGCGAACACCAGGGTCACGGCCGGATTGAAATGCGCACCGGAGAGCGGGCCAAACACCGTGATCAGCACGACAAGCCCGGCGCCGGTGGAGAGCGTGTTTCCCAGAAGGGCGATCGCATCATTGCCGCCCGCCAGCCGCTCTCCCATGATCCCGGAACCGATGACGATGGCCAACAGCAGGGCCGTGCCGAGCAGTTCGGCCACGAGCCGGCGAGAGATGCTGATGGGCTCCAGTGGCGGCTCCAGGCTGGCGTCAGTCATAGCGCGGTCTCGGTGTGCTCTCTCGGTTCGCCGGATCGGGGTGGCTCATCCAGCGCTCGGCTCGGGCGCACCTTGGGTCTTTCCGATCTGATCGAGGTGCTTTTGCAGCGAGAGGCTGTCGAGAGAGGTGATCGGTAGGTTCACGAAGATGCTGATCCGGTTGTTCAGCATCCGATATGCATCGGCAAAGGCGATAGTCTTCTCCGCATCCGAGCCCTCAACCGCCGCCGGGCCGGCAGGCCCCAATGGGCGCTCATCGGCTGGCCGGGCCAAATGGGGCAGACCTCCCCAGCGGCGTTGTCACAGACGGTGAAGACGAAATCGAGATCAGGCGCATCTGGATTGGTCGGGCGCGAGAACTCCTCCCAGGCTTTGGATCGCAGGTCGCCGGTCGGATAGTTCAGGCGCTGAAGCAGGGTGAGCGCGAAGGGGTTGACCTTGCCCGCCGGCATCGAGCCTGCCGAGTAGGCTTTGAATTTGCCGGCCCCGACGCGGTTCATGATCGATTCCGCGAGAATGGATCGGGCCGAATTCCCGGTGCAGAGAAACAGCACATTGAAGGGTTTGGTCGGATCAAGACGGGTCATGAGAGCGTCTCCAGGGCTTTGGTGTTCTCATTCGCGCAGCAGGCGGCTCGCTCCACGATCTCCGAGAGCGGACCGCAGATTTCCGGCGAGCCGTCGCAACAATCCTCCATGAGGAAGGCCAGCAGGCCACGCATGTTGTCGTAGTTGGCGGTGTAGATGATCGACCGACCGTCCCGCCGCGAATTGATCAGGCCTGCATGGCTGAGGATGTTCAGGTTGGCCGAGAGGGTGCTTGGCGACACCTCCATGCGCCGGGCGATGTCGCCGGCCGCTACGCCAGGCGCACCCGCCTGAACCAGCATGCGGAAGATCGAAAGCCTTCCCTCATGGCCGAGAGCGGAGAGGCTTGCGGTGGCGGACTTCAGTTCCATATTTCCAACCTAGTTGAAATATACGACGATTGAAAGAGATGGGCGCCGTGGCGACCCCGACAAGAGGACCGTTTTCAGAGTGACCGATTTGCCCGCCCTGCAGCCGCAGTTTCTTGACCTTCCTGATTGGCGAAAGCTGGAGCCGGCGCCGTCGCGCCATCCGCCACGAATTCTGCTGCTCTACGGCTCTCTGAGGGAGCGATCCTTCAGTCGGCTCCTGACCGAGGAAGCCGCGCGCATTCTCCAACAATTGGGCGCGGAGACCCGGATTTTCGATCCGCGCGACCTGCCCCTGCCCGACGCCGTATCGCCCGACCATCCCAAGGTGCAGGAGCTGCGCGCGCTCTCACTCTGGTCGGAGGGTCAGGTCTGGTGCAGCCCTGAGCGGCATGGGGCGATCACGGGTATCATGAAGGCGCAGATCGACTGGATCCCGCTGGAGATCGGCAGCGTCCGCCCGACCCAGGGCCGCACCCTGGCCGTGATGCAGGTGAGCGGGGGTTCGCAGTCGTTCAACGCAGTGAACACGCTGCGCTTGTTGGGCCGCTGGATGCGGATGATCACCATCCCGAACCAGTCCTCGGTGGCCAAGGCCTATCAGGAGTTCGACGAGGCCGGGCGCATGAAGCCTTCGGCCTATTATGACCGTGTGGTGGACGTCATGGAGGAACTTGTGAAGTTCACCCTCCTGACACGTGATCGCTCCGACTACCTCGTGGACCGCTACAGCGAGCGGAAGGCCGACGGCCGGGTTACGGCGGAGGTGTCGGCGATTCTGAGCGGCGCCCTGCAAGCGTCCGACGCCTAGAGCACGATGCGATCAGACAGAATCGTCTGATCGTTGAATCGTGCTCTAGATTCAATAGTTTAGAGCCTGATTCAGGCTTCGAGAGAAGCCATCAGGCTCTAGGCAATGAAGTTACCGCGACCCCCGAAGGGCTGAGGAGGCGTCCACGTTCCGCCTTGGCGCGATCACGCCAGGTTCCCCGGTGACGGAGCTATCGCGCTGGCGCTCAGGTCGAAAAAAAGGGCGGCGCCTTGCAGCGCCGCCCTTCGCTATTTCAGGACCGTGGTCAGGCCCTAGTACTTTACGCGCAGTTCCAGGCCGTAGGTACGGGGCGTATTGAGGTTGCCGTAGTCACCGATCGAGCCGCGGTTGGCGACGGAGACGCGGTAGACATAGGTCGTATCAAACAGGTTACGGCTCCAGACCGAAAGCGCCGCAGTCGCTCCGCTGCCACCGATATTGATGTCCGCCAAGGTCGCACTGGCGTTGACGATGAAGCTGGAGTCACCCTTCTGAGCGACGTTCTGGAACAGAACCGCGGTCGGGGAGGTGTCCGCAAACTCCGTCTGGAAGGAGTACTGGGCGTCGGCATAGTTGGCGTCGAGGTGGGTGCGGAGGGTCATTTCACCCACCGGCATTTCATAGTCGATATAGGCCGAGGCCGCGTTCGGGGGCGTATAGACCGCCTTCACGGGGAAGGGCACGCCAAGGGCGATGAAGTTGTTGCCGGCGAAGGGGAACGGAGCCGAAGGAATTTCCACGTCGGTATAGGCATAGGAGAAGCCGATGGTCATGGCTTCGGAGACCCTGGCGGTGATGTCGGCTTCAAAGCCCTTGATCTTGGACGTGCCCGACGAATTCTTGGTTTCCTCGGTGTGAGCGCCCTGGGTCGGACTTCCAGGCGTTGTATCAACGCTGTCGAAGTCGATCTGGGTGTTGTCACGATCCATGGCATAGGCGGCCAGGTTCACGCGAAGGCGACGGTCCAGAAGGTCCATCTTGGCGCCGAGCTCGTAAGCCTTGACCTCTTCGGCGTCGAAAGCCTGGAAGGTGGCCGAGCGGCTGTTGGCCCCACCCGCGCGGTAACCGGTGGAGTACTTCGCATACAGGCTGATGCCGTCAGCGGCGTCATAGGAGATGTTGATCAGCGGGTCGAAGCGGGACTTGTCGTAGGTGAACGGGAAGTTCGTCGCCTTGCCGGCGACGGTGTAGAGCGTGCCATCCCGCTTGTCCTTGGTGAAACGGCCACCGACCGTCACATGCAGGGCATCCATGGAGGGCGGCGTGTAGGTGCCCTGGCCGTAGATCGCGAAGCTGGTGGCGTCCGCGAAGCTGGCGCGCTGAATGAACCGCGTGCCGCGTTCCCAGCCAGCCGTGGTCGAACCGGCCTTTGAGGTGCCGTAGGGGTTGCGGATCACGTAGTTGGTGCCGTCGGCGTTCCAGGTGTTGGTCAGCGGCGTAGCGGCCGATTCCTTCACGTGTTCCTTGAAATAGTAGAGGCCCCCCACGTAGGTGAGATTGTCACCGAAGTTGCCGACGGCCTGGAATTCCTGGCTGAACTGGCGCTGATAGAGGTCCGACAGGCTGTAACGGCCGAAGTTGCCGTTGGGCGCGAAGACGTTGCGGGATTCGATGCCCGAGTTGTCCCACTGGTTGGTGCCGACGGCGCGGCCCGCGGTGATCGAGCGAAGCTCCAGGTCCGGAGAGACCTTGTACTTCATGATGAGCGAGGCGCCGCCCGTCTCGTCGATGCTGGGCTGTTGGATCGTGCCGATGTCGGACACGGACTGGCGATCGGTGTGGACCTTCACCAGGGGCGCAAGCGGGTTGATCGTGCCGGCGGGAGCGCTGGACGGGCCAGCCGTCACTTCGGCAAGGGTGCGAACGCGCTTGCCGTAGGGGTTGTAGCTGATCAGTTGGCTGAAAATCGGGGTGTTGGCGTCGTGAGCATAGTCGGCGGTGAGCTCAGCGCTGAAGGCGTCGGTGGGATTATAGAGCACCGAGATGCGGCCGCCCTGGCGATCATACTGACCCCAGCCGGCCTGGCCGCTCAGGGGGTTCTTGGTGATCGGCCCTTGATGCTGGATCAGGCCGTCAACCTTGACCGAGATGCCGTTGAACTCCTCGAAGTCCTGGTGGACTTCGGCGTTGTAGGACCCAAGGTTTCCGGCGCCCATGGAGAAACGACCGCCGAACTTGCCCGACGGGAGCTTCGTGACGATGTTCAGAGCGCCGCCTTCGGTGTTGCGGCCAAACAGCGTGCCCTGAGGACCGCGCAGAACTTCAATGCGCTCAAGGTCGAACAGGGCGGCGTTCAGGCCCTGCTGACGGCCGAGATAGACACCGTCGATATAGACGCCAACGCCCTGGTCGCGAGCGGTCTGGTTGGCGTCGAAGGGCACGATGCCCCGAATGCCGACGGTCAGAGCCGATTGACGGGCCTCAAAGGTGGCCACGCGCAGCGAGGGAATGGCGCCGTCCTGGAGGCTGAGCAGGCTGTCGGCGTGACGGTCGTCCATGGAGGCCGCGGTCACGACGGAGATCGCGATCGGCGTCTGCTGCAGATTGGTCTCGGTCTTGGTGGCCGTGACGGTGATTTCCTCCAGGGTCGGTCCCTGGTCAGCCGCTTCCGCAGCGAATGCGGGGGCCGCGATGACGGCTGCGAGACAGGTCCACGCCACGGTGGACATCAGATTTTTCATAGACTTATCCCCTTGATTTCTCGGCCGTCCGGACATGCTCACGGGCCGGCGCGGCCGGCCCGGAGGACGTCTCAGCGCCCGAGGGAGTTCTTAAGGTTGGATAATGACGGCAAGGACGCGGATTTGTGACAGTTCAGAATTGCCCAATACCTGTGGCAAACCGGCAATCCCTTCCCCTCACGGGGGAAAAAGGCCGGCAATCCGCGCCACCTGACACTATAGTCTGGACGGTCTGATCGCGGGCGAGCGCGGCAGGGGGAATCCCCGGCGCCTGAGCCTAGAGCAGGCGGGCGCGGATCGTCTGGCTGAGCATGTCGATCAAGGTGACCGCCACGACGATGACGATGGCGATGGCGGAGACCTGCGGATAGTTGAACCCGTTCAGGGATTCAAACAGGGTCTGGCCGATCCCGCCCGCCCCGATCAGGCCCAGCACGGTCGCCGAGCGGGAGTTGGATTCGAACCGGTAGAGCGCGTAGGAACTCCACAACGGCGCAACTTGTGGAATGACCCCCCAGATGACTTCCTGCAGGGGTGTGGCGCCGGTGGCGCGCACCCCCTCGACCGGTCCGCGGTCGATGGACTCCACGGCCTCGGAGAACAGCTTGGCCAGCACGCCGCCGGTGTTCAGCGCCAAAGCCATGACGCCGGCGAAGGGACCCAGGCCCACCGCGACGATGAACAGCAGGCCGATCACCAGGTCGGGGATCGAGCGCAGCAGGTTCATCAGCAGGCGCATGGGCTGCTGAATCCAGGACGGCGAGATGTTGCGGGCGCAGAGCAGGCCGAAGGGAATGGCCAGGAACACCGCCAGGCAGGTGCCCCAGAGCGCGATCTGCACCGTCAGCCACATCTGGGCGACGTAAAGCTTCCAGTTGGTGAAGTCGGGCCGCAGAAGGTCGCGGCCGAACTGCTGCATGTTCTCCGAATTGCTCCAGAGCATGGGCAGGCGGTTGATCTCCACCGGGCCGAAGCTGATGGCCAGGAAGACAATCACCCCGCCCCAGACCAGCAGGTCGGGCAGTCGCTGGGCCAGGGTGCGGCTCGGCGGCCGCAGGGCGAGATCCTTAAGAGTCATCAGACGTCCGGATTGACGGCGCGGCGCTGAGCGGCCTTGGCGCGGATGTCGTCATAGGCGGCCTGGGCCTTGGCGATCTTGGCGGCGTCGCCGCCATGCTTGGCGTCGGCCAGCGCCTCGGAAGCCTCCATCTCGCGGATCGGATCGAGGTAGCTGTCGTCGGCCGGGCGGAAGCCGCCATAGGCCAGGCCCTTGAGGACCTCGCGCTGCTTGTCGGCCTTGGGGCCGGTCCCGGTCCCATAGGTCAGGAAGAACTGGCGCAGCTTTTCGCGGATCGCGGGGTCCAGATCCTTGCGGGCGACGATGGAGGATTCCGGCAGGGGCGGAGAGCGCCAGATCACCTCGATCTTGGCGGCGACCTCGGGGTTCTCGCGGCCGGCGAAGACCAGGCCGACGGAATTGTTGGTGGCCACGTCCAGCACGCCATTGGCGACCGAGAAGACATTGGTCTGGTGGCTGGCGGAGCGAACACCCTTGAAGCACTCGGCCGGCACGATGCCGCGCGGCGAGAACAGATAGGTCATGGGCGCCAGCGTGCCGGAGGTCGACTTGGCGTCGCCGATCCCGAACGAGTAGCGCTTGCCGCACTTCAGCACGTCGTCCAGCGTGATGCCGCTGCCCTTCTTCACGATCAGCACGGACTCATAGGAGTCGACGCCGCCGGAATCGATGACCCGGCCCAGCACCTGGCCATCGGCGCGGCGCACAGCCTCCAGGGCCGGCAGGGCGGAGAACCAGCCCACCTGCACCTGATTGAAGCGCATGGCCTCGATCAGCGAGGTGTAGTTGGTGGCGAAGTAGGGCTTCACCTTGATGCCCAGCTGCTCGGACATGTCGTCCAGCATCGGCTGCCATAGGGGCTGCATCGAGGCCTGGTTCTCGGCCGACAGGATCGAGAAGGTCAGTTCCTTGGGCGGGCCGGCCTTCTGCGCGGGCTTCTCACCGCAGGCGGCCAGGGCCAGGGCCGCGGCTAGCGCGGTAAGAACATGGCGACGGATCATTTCGGCGCTCCTTCCCAGAAGGCGTCTTCGAATTCGGGACCGTAGATGTCGATCAGGCGGGCGCGGTCGAGGCCGTCGATCGGGCCGTCATAGACCACCTTGCCGGCCTTCAGGGCCACCACCCGTTTGCAGTAGCGCAGGGCGTAGTCGACCTGATGCAGGGTGACGACGACGGTGAGGCCGTCGGTGGCGTTGAGGTCGGCCAGCAGTTCCATGACCTTGCGGGCCGAAACAGGGTCGAGGGAGGCGACCGGCTCGTCGGCCAGGATGATCTTGGCCTTCTGCACCAGAGCGCGCGCGATGGCGCCGCGCTGCTGCTGGCCGCCCGAAAGGGTGTTGGCGCGCTGGGCGGCGTAGTCGGCGACGCCGACCCGGGCCAGCGCGGCCATGACCGCGTCCTTGGTCTCCTGCGGCCAAGCGCCGAAGGTGCCCCGCAGCATGGGGATGCGGCCCAGCGAACCGAGCGCCACATTTGTGAACAGAGTCAGCCGGCCCACCAGGTTGAACTGCTGGAAGATGAAGCCGACCCGGATGCGGGTCTCGCGCACCTTGCGGCTGATCTTGCCGCCGGACTGCACGGGACCGCCGAAGGCCTCGATCACGCCGGGGCCCTGGTCGATGGTCTGCAGCCCGCTGATGGAGCGCAGCAGGGTCGACTTGCCCGAACCCGAGGGCCCGATCAGGGCGATCATCTCGCCGCGGGAAACATTGAGGGACACGCCGTCGAGCGCCTTACGAGGGCCAAAGCTCTTCGAGGCGTTCCGTACGGACAGAACGGCGGCGTCAGACATGAATGCAGAAGCTTCCCAGGTTCGGCGCGGGCCAGGGCCGAAGATGCGTCATCGCCGACCGTCGCGACGACTTCATGACACGGCGCCCGCCGTCCGGTCTAGCGTCCGTTAACGCAGAGGTGAGCCTTGGGCGCGGGGAGCCAAGGAATGGGTAGGGAGCGGGCAAATCCATCCCCCGCCGACTGTCACAAAACTCGCAGCGCAACCCCCTCTGCAAGCCTTGGCCCGGTCAGGGTTTGCGCGCGATTTACCGCAGCGGAATCAAACCGCTTTACACAGGGGTGATATGCCCCTATTTCACCGCGCTCCGGCGGACCCGAAGTCCTCAAAAGCGCTGCTAACGCCGGCTAGGTTCAACAATCCAATGGGGGTTACGTGAATTGCACACGTATCACACACCCCTGGACCTGGTCCGTCAGCGGTCCCCCGAACGTCCTGTCGCAATAGCGCGACCGGACGCGGTGGCCACGGCGGCGCGCTGGTTCCAGGAAAATTTTCGCGGCGACGTCTTCTACGCAGTTAAGGCGAACCCTTCGCCATGGGTCATCGAGACCCTGGCGGCCAATGGGGTGACCTCCTTCGATGTGGCTTCGATCCCGGAGATCGAACTGGTCAGCCAGTTCGCGCCGGGCTCGCGCATGGCCTTCATGCATCCGGTCAAAAGCCGGTCGGCGATCTCCCAGGCCTATTTTGATCACGGCGTCCGCACCTTCGCGCTCGATACGCACGAAGAGCTGGCCAAGATCATGGACGCCACGGGCGGCGCCAAGGACCTGAACCTGATCGTCCGTCTGGCGGTCGCCGCCGAGGGCGCGGCCTATTCCCTGTCGGGCAAGTTCGGGGTCGACACCTTCGAGGCGCCGGGCCTGTTGCTCGCCGCCCGGCGGGCGACCCAGGATCTGATGGGCGTCTCCTTCCACGTCGGCAGCCAATGCATGCGTCCTACCGCCTACCAGGCGGCCATGACCCAGGCCTCCCGCGCCCTGGTCCGCGCCGGCGTCTTCGCCGACGTTGTGGACGTGGGCGGCGGCTTCCCGTCGGTCTATCCCGGCATGGTGCCCCCGGACCTGGCCGACTATGTCGACTCCATCGACCGCGGCTTCGCCGAAATGATGGTCCACGAGACCACCGAACTGTGGTGCGAACCCGGCCGGGCGCTGGTCGCCGAGGGCTCCTCGATCCTCACCAAGGTCGAGCTGCGCAAGGGCGACGCGCTCTATCTCAATGACGGCTCCTACGGCTCGCTGTTCGACGCCGCCCACACCAAGTGGCCTTTCCCGGTCAAGCTGATCCGCAACGAGGACGGCGAGGCCCGGGAGGTGGAAGGCGCCCTGAAGCCCTACCGCTTCTGGGGTCCGACCTGCGACAGCCTCGACCACATGCCGGGCCCCTTCTGGCTGCCGGAAGACATCCGCGAGGGTGACTATGTGGAGATCGGCATGTTGGGCGCCTATGGCGTGGCGATGAACACCCGCTTCAACGGGTTTGGCGACGCCGAGACCATCCAGGTCAACGACGCCCCCATGGCCTCCATGTTCGGCCTGGCCAAGCGTTCGATCTCGGTGCCGAAATCCGACACCGCCAACGTCGTGAAGCTGTCAAAGGCGCGCGGGAAGAAGCGCCGGCGGAAATAACTGTCGCGTTTACGTGTTGATGGTCCAGCCGGTCGCTCCGTCCCGGCTGGGCCCCTTCTCCATGGACGGGCGCTCAAACTCTCAAGGATCAAGAGAATGAACGCTGACGTTCAGAACACGAACCGCAAGGCCGAGCTGCTCTCGACCACCGTCGAGCACGTGGCCATCGACCAGTACGACGCCCGCCCGATCATCGACTCGATGCGGCAGATGAGCTTCACCAGCCGCGACACCGCGCGCGCCGCCGACATCCTGACCATGGCCCTGGAAGACGAGGGCTGCTCGACCTGGCTGACGCTGGCCGGCTCCACCAGCGCCGGCGGCTGCATGCACATCTACCGGGACATGCTGAAGTTCGGCCTGATCGACTGCGTGGTCTCCACCGGCGCC
This sequence comes from Phenylobacterium glaciei, assembly GCF_016772415.1. Lineage (NCBI taxonomy): Bacteria > Pseudomonadati > Pseudomonadota > Alphaproteobacteria > Caulobacterales > Caulobacteraceae > Phenylobacterium > Phenylobacterium glaciei. The sequence goes on along the minus strand of NZ_JAGSGD010000001.1, from coordinate 653,596 downwards.
TCGATCGTCGACATGGATTTCTTCGAGGCCCTGGGCTTCAAGCACTACCAGTCCAAGCCCCAGGATCCGGTCGACGACCGCGACCTGCGCGCCCTCTATATCGACCGGATCTACGACACCTATATCGACGAGGAAGAGCTCCAGAACTGCGACGAGGTGATCTTCCAGCTCTGCAACATGCTGGAGCCGCGCCCCTATTCCAGCCGTGAGTTCATCTGGGAGATGGGCAAGTGGCTGGCCGACGGCAACGCCAAGAAGAAGGGCTCGCTGATCGAGACGGCCTATGAGCTGGACATTCCGATCTTCTGCCCGGCCTTCACCGACTCTTCCGCCGGCTTTGGCCTGGTGAAGCACCAGGTGGAGAACATGAAGGCGGGCAAGCCCTACCTGACCATCGACTCCGTGGCCGACTTCCGGGAGCTGACCGATGTGAAGATCGCGGCCGGCACCACCGGCCTGTTCATGGTGGGCGGCGGCGTCCCCAAGAACTTCGCCCAGGACACCGTGGTCTGCGCCGAAATCCTCGGCCACGAGGTCGACATGCACAAGTACGCCATCCAGATCACGGTGGCCGACGTGCGCGACGGGGCCTGCTCGTCCTCGACGCTCAAGGAGGCCTGCTCCTGGGGCAAGGTCGACGTCACCTGGGAACAGATGGTGTTCGCCGAGGCCAGCACCGTGGTGCCGCTGATCGCGTCCGACGCCTGGCACCGGGGCGCCTGGAAGACCCGCACCAAGCCCCGCTGGGCCAAGCTCTTCGAGAAGATCGCGAAGTAAGACCAAGATCGGCCGTCGTCGCGCGCGCGGTGACGGCCGTCACGGCCGCTGGTCGCCTATTCCCGGCGGCGCGCGCTCGTCGGACCCCACGCCGCTCAGGGCCATCATCACCCGGCCCATGTTCACCATGAGCGTCGCCGGATTGAGGCGGAAGGGCGGGGGCAGGAAGATCGCGATCCCGGCCGCCAGCAGCAGGGCCGGCGACAGCAGAACCAGGACGGGGAGCAACGGTAGCCAGGGGCTGAGCCGCCGCCGCTGACCGGGCTTTCGCACCCGCGGTACGATCCGCCAGCGCAGCAGTTCTGCCCGCGCGCGCATCAGCGCAAGCCTGCGCGGCGCCGTCTCGCGCGGCGGATTGGCCACCTCGGAGGGCGGGGCTGGGGTCGGAAGCGGATCCACCTGTCGGCCTTACGTTTCTCCGACCCTACCCCAGGACGCCCGGGCGACGCACTTCCAGAAGCGCCTCAGGCTTCGACATTGCGCCGTCATTGGGTATGCACATGATGGTCGACACATGAGGGACCGGAAATGCAGCGCATATTGATCGGACTGAGCCTGACGGCCGTCCTGGCCGCCACGGGCGTCGCCATCGCCCAGCCCGCCCCCGCGCCGGCGGCCGTCTCCGCGCCCGCCCCCAGGCCCCTGCCGTCCGGCTACCTGAACCCCCAGACCTGGCCGGACGCGGCACTCATCCTGCCGCCCGCGCCCGCCTCCGGCTCTGCCCGGGAGGCCCAGGACCAGGCGGTGTTCAAGGCCACCCGCGCCCTGGAGGGCGGTCCGCGCTGGTCGCTGGCCCAGAACGACGTGCCGTCCCTGCCCGCCAACATGCTGAAGGACTTCAGCTGCGCGGTGGGGACGCCGATGTCGCCGGAGGCCACGCCCAAGCTGATGGCCATGCTGTCGAAGATGGGAATCGACGCCAGCCGCGAGGTCTCCGCCGTCAAGGACGTCTTCAAGCGCCAGCGGCCCTACATCATCGCCGGGGACGGCAACATCTGCACGCCCAAGAGCGACTCCCTGGCCGCCAGCCCCGACTATCCCTCGGGCCACGCCACATGGGGCTGGGCCGTGGCCTTGTTCCTGGCGGAGATGGCGCCTGACCGCGCCACCCCGATCCTGGTGCGCGGCCGCGCCTTCGGGGAGAGCCGGGTGGTCTGCGGCGTCCACAGCGTCAGCGCCATCGAAGCCGGCCGGACCAATGGCGGCGCCCTGCTGGCCACCTGGCGCGGCAATCCGACCTTCCGCGCCGACATGGAGGGCGTGCGGGCCGAACTCGAGGCCCTGCGCAAGACCGGCGCGACGCCGGATGCGGCCATGTGCAAGGCCGAGGCGGAGCAAACCGCCAAGACCCCGTGGTAAGGCGAGGTCAGATCCCCGCGTACCACTCGTAACCGCGGTCTTCCCAGAAGCCGCCCTTGCCCGCGCCCAGGTGGGCGAAGTCGGCGACCGCCTCGATGCGCATGACGTACTTGGCGTGTTTATAGCCGAGATGCCGTTCGACCCGCAGCCGCAGGGGCGCACCGTGGGCCACGGGCAGGACGGCGCCGTTCATCTCGTAGGCCATGATGGTCTGCGGGTGGTAGGCGTCGATCAGGTCGATGCTTTCGTAATACCGCCCGGTGGGACCACCGCCGCCCAGACTGTCGGCGCAGTGGAAGACGATGTATCGGGCGCCCTCCTTCAGGCCGGCCATGTCCAGCAGGGGGCCCAGGCGCGCGCCCTTCCACTTGCCGATGCTGGACCAGCCCTCGACGCAGTCGTGGCGGGTGATCTGGGTGCGGGATTTCAGGGCGTGGATCTGGGCGAGGTCGAGGGAGAGCGGCCTGTCCACGAGGCCGTCCACCACCAGCCGATAGTCAGCGAAGCCGCTGGTCAGCAGCTTGCGGTATTCCGGATCGCCCGGACTGATGGAGCCGTTGGCGCGGAAGTCGCGGGAGATATCGGCCTCGGTGAACTCCTGGGCCAGGGCCTTGCGGCTGATCAGCAGGCGTTGGGCGCGCCGCGTCAGGCCCTCGGCGCTCTGCAGGGTGGCCTGGACATGGCTGTTGTCGTTGACCTTGTTGCAGGCCGTCAGCCAGAGGCCCGCGGCCCCGGCGGCCACGCCCTTCAGCCATCCGCGGCGGGTGTCGGCGCTCATTGGGCGTCTCCTTCGACGTCTATGGCGTAACGGCCGGTGATCATGGACCGCAGGTTGTTCCAGACCCCTGACAGCAGGACCATGGCGAGGTGAACCAGGACGAAGGCCGTGATCAGGCCTGCGCAGATGAAGTGGAGGGTGCGCGCCGACTGTCGCCCGCCGAACACCGCCGGCAGCCAGGGCTGGCCCGCGTCGACGGCCGGCGACATGGTCAGTCCCGTCAGCACCATCAGCGGCAGGATGATCAGCACGATGCCGCCATAGGCCAGCTTCTGCAGGGCGTTGTAGGACCGCGCCTCCTCGCCTTTCGGGAACTGCAGCCGGGCGTGGGTGATGATCTCGTGCCAGAGATTGCGCGGCGCCAAGTCGTCCTTGGTGGGCACCAGGTCGCGTCGGATATGGCCGCTGAGCGTATTGGCCGACAGATAGACCAGGCCGTTCAGCACGAAGAGCCAGGCGAAGAAGAAGTGCCAGTGCCGCCCGTCGGCCAGGCTGCGGTAGTTGGGCGCCGTGGCCCAGGCGGGAAAGCCACGCTTCTCACCGCCGGAAAACCCGAACAGGCCGGTGGTCTCCAGGGTCAGCGGACCCACCTTGGTCAGGCCGATCATCCGGTCGCCGCGCTCTTGCGAGGTCATCGAGACCCAAGGTTCGGCGAAGGTGGATTTCTTGCCCCAGTAGAGGGCCGGGTGGGCGTTGAAGATCTGCAGGCCGCTCATCAGCAGCAGGGTCAGGGACACGACATTGATCCAGTGGGTCACCCGGGTGACCACGCTGTGGCGGTAGACCAGCACCTTCATCGTCGGCGGCATATGGCGTTCCTCCCTGCAGCCTTCAGCTTCGCACAGGGCCGACACGTCGGCGAGATGCGCGCGACGACCCCGAGAGCTTGAGCGTAATGGGGAATTCGTCGCCCACCCCCTGTTGGTTACAGGGCGCCTCCCATAAGTTCGCCGCCGGTAAGCAAGGGATGGACGCGTGATCGAGGTCTGGGGCGGCGGGGTCAACACCTGGGAATGCGACGAGATGGGGCACCTGAACGTCCGGTTCTGGGTGGCCAAGTCCTTCGAGGGGCTCGCCGGCCTGGCCGCGCGGCTGGGCATGCCGCGCGCCTTCACCGCCGGGACCGAGTCGACCCTGGTGGTTCGAGAGCAGCATATCCGCTTCCTGCGCGAGGCCCGGGCCGGAGCCGGCCTGATCATGACCGGCGGGGTGGTGGAGATCGGCGAGACCGACGCCCGCCTGCTGCTGGTGATCCGTCACCTGTCGGGCGAGCCCGCCGCCAGCTTCCAGGTGGTGGTCTCCCACGTCACCAGCGCCGACCTGCGTCCCTTCCCCTGGCCCGCCCGCATCCGGGAAGCGGCGCAGGCCCTGCTGGTCGAGGTCCCGACCTTCGCCGCCGCGCGGGGGCTCGACCTGTCGCCGGTCGACGCCATGGCCAGCCACGCCAAGGCCCTGGAGCTGAACCTGACCCGCATCGGCCTGGGGGTAATCGCCCCTGCGGAGTGCGACGTGTTCGGCCGGATGAGAGGCGAGGTGTTCATCGGCCGGGTGTCGGACGGGGTGAACCGGCTGTTCGGCGAGACCCGGCCTGGGCCGGAGCCCCTGCCCGGCGCGGCCCCTGCAAACATCGGTGGGGCGGTTCTGGAATACCGGGTCCTGCACCTGGGCTGGCCGCGGGCCGGGGACTCCATCGAGCTACGGTCCGGATTCGCCGCGGTCGAGCCGCGCACCCGCCGCGTGATGCACTGGATGGTGGACCCGGTCAGCGGCCGGCCTTGGTGCAGCGCCGAGGCCGTGGTGATCAGCTTCGACCTCGACGCCCGCAAGGTGGTGGACATCAGCGCGGCGGCCCAGGAGGCCTACCGCGCCCAGCTCACCCCCGGCCTAAGGCTTTGACGCCGCGGTCCTGAGCGCGGTCTCCACCACCTCGGGCCGCTCCATGGGCAGGAAGTGGGTTGTCCCCGGCACGGTCTGCAGGGTGATCCGGCCCGAGGCGGTGAGCTCCGCCTCATGGCCCTCCACCCGGCAGGTGGAGCCATTCTCGGCGCGGAAGATGGTGATGGGCGCCGTCGACCGGGCGAAGGCGTCCCAGGTGTCGTGGGCCTGGGAGGTGAAGTTGGAGGCCTCCCACTCCGGCGCGCAGGTCAGCTCCACCTCGCCGTCGGGGCGCTCGCGGAAGCCGTCGGCGACGTAGTCGGCCAGCATGGCCGGCGTCCAGCTCTTGAAGGCGCCGCGGCCCGTATAGGCCTCGATGACCGCCGCGCGGCTGGGGAACACCGCCCGGCGGCGCAGGGCGCCCTGGACCAACGGCGATTCGATCGGTCCGCCGCCCGTATTGGCGGTGATCGCCTCAGGCGACAGGACAACGGGGTCGAACATCACCAGGCTCCTGACCCGTTGCGGCGCCTCGGCGCTGGCCAGGATGCTGGCGGTGCCGCCCATGGAGTGGCCGGCGAGCACCACATTCTTCAGGTCCAGCGCCTCCAGCAGGGCCAACAGGTCGTCTCGCAGGCCGTACCAGGAGGTGCGCCCCTCGATGTCCGGCGTCAGGCCCGAACGGCCATGACCGCGCTGGTCGATGGCCAGGATGTGGAAGTCGGCGGCCAGGGGGGCGAGGAGACTGGCATAGGTGCGTGCATTGAACCCGTTGGCGTGGGTGAAGACGATATCCACCGGCCGCTCGGCGGGCCCGAACTCCAGCGCCGACATCTCTCCGCCCCGGCTGGGCAGGTTGATCCGCACTGCGCGAGGCTCGCGCGCGACCGCAACAGTCATGGGTGTTCTCCTCCGACGGCTCCATATAGCGGCTGAAACGGGCCCGGCCACACCGAAGCCTTCACGCGAGCCGTGATCGCCAAATTGGGGAATTTCAAGAGGTTGAGGGCTTGGTGGTGAAAAGTGATCACGAGAGCGTGAATTAAAGTCTTGCCCTCGGCGCGAACCACGGCATATTCGTCTCTCGCGCTTGCGACGTTCCCATCCGGGGGCGAGTCGGGCGCGTCTTCACTCCGTTTCCTAGGGGACCAGCATGACCTCCGAACTCCTTCGCAAGCTCCTCGTCGCCGGCGCCGCCGTCGCCGCCCTCTCCGTCGCCGCCTGCGGCAAGCCCGCTGAAAAGGCCGACGCCGCCGCTGCTGAAGCGACCGACGCCGCCGCCACCGCGACCGACGCCGCCGCCACCGCCACGGACGCCGCCGCCGCCGCTTCGACCGACGCCGCTGCCGCTGCTCCGGCCGCCGACGCTGCGATGGCTCCCGCCGCCGCCGCCCCGGCCGCCGACGCCGCCATGGCGCCGGCCGCTCCCGAGAAGAAGTAAGACTTCTCGAGCGCACCGCGTTCTACGAAGGGCCGTCCCTCGGGGCGGTCCTTTTCTTTTCGCCTGATCAAGTTCTGGTGAAGCTGAGCCTTGCCCTCACCGAGAACCCAGGCATATTCCCCTCTGTTGGGGCCTTCCCGTCGGGGGGCGCCTCGTTGGGTGCTTTCAACAACTTATCTAAGGATCTGGGACATGACCTCCATCATTCGTAAGCTGCTCGTCGCCTCCGTCGCCGTCGCCGCCCTGTCGGCCGCCGCCTGCTCCAAGCCCGCCGAAAAGGCCGCTGAAGCCCCCGCCGCCGCCGAATCGGCCGCCACCGCTGCTGACGCCGCCGCCACCGCGACCGACGCCGCCGCCACCGCCGCCGGCGCCGCCGCCGACGCCGCCGCTGCTCCGGCCGCTGCTGACGCCGCCGCCATGGCTGCTGCTCCCGCCGCCGCCGCCGCCGCCGCCCCGGCCGCCGCCGCCGCCGAAGCCGCGAAGCACTAAGCTTCTCGACGCATCTGCGTTTACGAAGGGCCGTCCCCATCCGGGGGCGGCCCTTTTCGTTGCCCGGTCCCATGAGCGATCCAACCACGCCTTCACCGCTTGTCTGGGCCGATGACGGCCAGCCGCGCTCGCGGCTGTACGGAGATGTCTATTTCTCCACGGAGGATGGCCTGGCCGAGTCGCGCGCCGTCTTCCTGGCGGGCTGCGGCATGCCCCAGGCCTGGGCTGCCCGAGATCGGTTCGTCGTGGGAGAACTGGGCTTCGGCACCGGCCTTAACATCCTGGCTCTGCTGCACCTGTGGCGCACGAGCGCCAAGCCCGGCGCCCATCTGCACATCTTCAGCCTTGAGGCCCACCCTCTCCGTCCCGACGAGGCCCGCCGGGCGCTGGACGCCTGGCCGGAACTGGCCGATCTCGCGAAGTGGCTGACCGACCGCTGGCCAGGCCAGGCGCGGGGTTTCCACCGGATCGACCTGCCGGAGGTCTCCGCCACCCTGGACCTGGCGGTGATGGACGCCCACCAGGCCCTGGAGGGTTGGCAGGGTCAGGCCGACGCCTGGTTCCTCGACGGCTTCTCCCCGGCTCTCAATCCCGGCATGTGGGACGAGGCGCTGCTGGCCCTTGTCGCGGCGCGTTCGGCGCCCGGCGCACGGGCGGCGACCTTCACCGTGGCCGGCGCCGTGCGGCGCGGCCTGCAGGCGGCGGGCTTCACGGTGGAGAAGCGCCCGGGCCACGGCCGCAAGCGCGAGCGGCTGGAGGCCGTCCTGCCCGGCGAACCCGATCCGGCGCCCGCGCGGCGGGTGGCCATCGTCGGCGCGGGGATCGCCGGGGTCAGCGCGGCCCGCGCCCTGCGAGCGCTCGGCGGCGAGCCGCTGCTGATCGAGGCCGATCAGCCCGGGGCCGGCGCGTCGGGCAACCCCGCCGCCCTGGTGACCCCCCGGCTGGACGCCGCCCTCGGCCCCCTGGCCGCCCTGTTCGCCCAGGCCTACGCGCGCGCCGTGACTCTGTACGGCGGCGTCCCAGGCGCGATCGTGACCCGGGGCGTCCTGCAGTTGGCCGACGGCGACCGGGACCTGGCGCGGTTCGCCAAGATCGCAGCCGCCGACCTCTTCGAGCCCGGCGCCCTGATCCTCAGCGACGCCGAGGCGATCACGGCCCGGATGGGGGAAACCGCGCCGGCCGCTCTGGATCTCACCGGCGCCCTGGTTGTCGAACCCGCGGCCGTGCTCGCCGCCTGGTGCGGCGAGGTCAGGCGGGCCACCGTCGCGGCCGTGACCTGGCAGGACGACGTCTGGCGCCTGATCGGCGCTCAGGGCGAGACCATCGCGGAGGCTGAGGCGGTGATCCTCGCCACCGGCCACCAGACTCTGTGGCCCGAACCGGAGATCCGGCCCGTGCGCGGCCAGGCCAGCTGGACAATAGGTGGCGAGCAAGCCCCGGCCGCGGCCTGGGGGGGCTATGTCCTGCCGACCCGCGACGGCCTGCTGTTTGGCGCCACCCACGACCGCGACGATGTGGCGACCGACCTGCGGGCCGCCGACCACGACCGCAACCGCGCCGCCCTCGCCGCCGCCTTGCCAAGCCTCGCCGCGCGGATCGCCGACACGCCGCTGGAGGGCCGCGCCGCCATACGCGCCACCACCGCCGACCGCCTGCCCCTGGCGGGCGCGGCGCCGGGGGCCGAGCCGGGGCTCTTCCTGCTGGGCGGCTTCGGGTCTCGGGGGTTCAGCCTCGCCCCCCTGCTGGCCGAGCATGTGGCGGCCCTGGCGCTGGGCGCGCCGTCCCCCCTGCCGGCCAGCCTCTCCGAACTGGTTGATCCGGCGCGCTTCAGCCGGCGCGCGGCGCGGCGTGGCCGCAATTCCGTCCCGGGCGTTAACGCATAGTCGCCCAAGGGACGGCCGCTAGAGCATGATCGTTTTAGACGGCACCGCGTAGCGGTCCCGGCTGAAGCGTGAATCATGCTCTCGCTTAAATCTGGAGCCTGATTCACCGCATCGGCGGAATCGCGAAGCGATTCCACCTCAACGGATCAGGCTCTAGAGGACCCACACCATGACGCCCCACGCCCTTCTGCTGGCGACAGCCGCCCTGATCGCCCTGGCCGCCGGTCCGGCCGGCGCCGCGCCTGCGGCCAAGCCAGCCAAGGCCTGCTTTTCGGCGCGAAACGTCTCCAACTACGCGGTGGTCGACGACAGGACCCTAAACATTCGGGTTGGCGGGCGCGACGTCTATCAACTGGACCTGATGGGCGTCTGCCCCGATCTGCCCAGCCAGAATAGGATCGCCATCAAGTCACGCGGCGCGTCCTTCATCTGCTCGCCCCTGGACGCCACCATCATCGCCGGCGGCCCGTTCGGACGAACCGAGCGGTGCGAGGTGCGCGGGTTGCGCAAGCTGACCCCCGAGGAAATCGCGGCCCTGCCGTCCCGCGACCGTCCCTGACCCAAAAAAAGAGGGCGCCGTCCGGCTGGACGACGCCCTTCAGTTGCGTTGGCAGGTCCGGCGGCGGGATGTCGGCCGCCGCCGGGCTGGCCTGGACTAGAAGTTCTTCTTCAGGCCGACCTTGAAGACGCGGCCCAGCGGGTTCCCGTTGGTGACGTCGTAGTTGTAGAAGCTCTGGGCGAAGGGCGGGTCCGTATCGAGCAGGTTCTGCACGCTCAGATTGACCGTCGTTTCCCAGGGCAGTTTGATCTGCAGGTTCACGTCGTGCTGGAAGTAGTCATCCAGCTTGCCGACGCTCTGATAGACGCCGGTGGCGTAGTTGTAGCGGCAGTCGGCGGTAGCGCCGGCGCCCGCGTCACCCACACAAACGGGCGAGGCGATGGTGGTGCCTTCGCGATACAGCAGTTGGTAACGCAGGTTCCAGTTCTCACCCGCCACATTGACGAAGGCCGAGGCGCGGGTCTTGGGGAACGAGTAGAACTCGCCCGACAGGTCGTGCTTGCCGGCCCGGTCCAGCGCCGGGGCGATCGTGATCGAGGGATCTTCAAACAGGGTGGTGGCGCCGCGCTTGTATTCCTTGGTCAGAGTGGCTTCGGCGCCCACGGTGACCTTGGTGTCGAACAAGTCCATGCCGAAGAAGTTGTCGAACTCGTACTGGCCGCGCAGGTCATAGCCCGAGGTCTTGGTATCCTGACCGTTGACGATCTTGATGGTCGCCTGGAGCATGTTGGCGCCGCTGCAGACGCCGCCGATGAAGACGAAGCGCGCCGCGAAGGCGGGCTTGGCGCAGTTGGCGGCGTTGATCGCCCCGACCAGTTGAGCCGCGTCCTCGACGATCAGTTCCTTCTTGAAGTCGAAGGTCCAGTAGTCGACGGAGGCGCTGAAGCCGCCGGCGCTGATCAGGACACCGAGGTTGCCGGTGGTCGCGGTTTCGGGCTCGAGGAAGGGGTTGTTCTCCGTCACCACGGCGCGATAGGAGCCCGAGACTTGGCGGACGCCCTTGGTGCTGCCGGGCGTCAGGGCCGCCTGGCCCGGGGCACGGAAGGTGGTGCCCGCCGAGCCGCGGAAGGCCAGCCAGTCCATGGCCTGCCAGCGCGCGGAAATCCGCGGGTTGGTGGTGGAGCCGACATTGCCGCCGAAGTTCTCGTAGCGAACCGCCCCGCTGACCTCAAGGGTGTCGAGGACCGGCAGCTTGACTTCGGCGAAGGTCGCGCCGACGCGACGGTCAACATCGAAGTCCTTCTGGGCGCCGAAGAAGACGAAGGGACCCACCGGATTGGGGCAAAGGCCCTGTTGTCCATCGATGGAGTCGACGCAGGGGGTGGCCTGCACGTCACCGAGATCGGACCAGTCTTCCTGGCTGCGATCGAAGCGATACTGCACCCCGGCCGCCCAGGCGATGTTGCCGCCGGCCAGCGCGATGGCGGTTTCCTTATTCACCACCGCGTCGAACACCAGGATCTGGTTGGTGTTGACGTTGGTGTACTTGCCGTACAGCCAGGCCTTCATCTCAGGGTCATTGGCGACCGAAGCGACGTAGTACGGGTTGGTGTTCCCGTTGATGGCGCTGGTGGCGATGCCATTGCTGAAGGGGTTCAGATACTTGCAGTTTCCAACCCCGGGGGTGCCGGTGGTGTAGTTGCAGTTCGCGCCGCCCAGGCCGTTGAAGGCCCGCTGGATGCGGTTCACCAACAGGTCGTTGGTGGTGGCGATGCCCTTGTTCTCCATGAAGGTCAGGGCGGTGTCCCAGCCGATGCCGTCCAGGAGACCGCCTTCGAACCGACCGTTCAGGCCGGCGGACACCCGATACTGGGTCTGCTCGACCTGCTGGTGGTCGGCGCCGTCCGGATTGAGCGGATGGCCCTCGACGCCGATCAGCCGCCAGCTGGTCTGGCTGGTGGTGACGCCCGCGGCCATGCCGGCGCACTGGGCCGCGGTGAGCGGCGCGGCGCAGTTGGTGCGCAGGGCGATCAGGCCGGGGTTGCTGGCCGGGACGAAGAAGCGCGTCTGGTTGTTGAAGCCCGGCGCCACGAGAGCGCCGGAGGTGTTGGCGGTGGGGAACTGGGTGGTGAGGTTGGCGGGCGAGATGCGCTGATCAGGAACATCGTTGCGGTTCCAGGCGACTTCGGCGTGGAACCTGGTCTTGTCGGACAGGTCGAAGTTGACCTCGCCGTAGAGCTGATAGTGATGCTCTTCGTTCACCAGGTCGTTGAAGTTGCTGAACTGGTAGCGGCACAGCGCGCCGCCGCTGGCCACCGGCTTGAGGCCGCCGGACAGTTCCTGGGAGCCAAGCACATTACAGCCGTTGTCGCGGAACAGCGGGCCGCCGGTAGCCGTGCCGTAGGAGCCCGGGCTCGCCGAGCCGGACCAGCCGCCGTAGAACACCGACTCGAACGGGCGGACCGCGAAATCGCGATCCTGGGCGTCCAGGCGACCGCGTGCGCGGTAGCCGACGGTGATCAGGGCGTTGCCGTTGTCGAACACCTTGCCGTAGGCGAGGCTGGCGTCGTAGTCGCCGTCGGAGTCCTTGATGAAGGCGTAGTTGCCGTTGAACTCGAAACCGTCGAGGTCCTTGCGGGTGATGAAGTTCACCACCCCGGCCACGGCGTCGGAGCCGTAGGTGGCGGCCGCGCCGTCCTTCAGGATCTCGATACGGCCGATGGCGGCCGTCGGCATGAAGTTCAGGTCCTGGCCGCCGCCCTGGAAGGCCGCCGCGGTGGTGTCGGCGAGGCGTCGACCGTTCATCAGCACCAGGGTGCGCGACGAGCCGAGGCCGCGAAGGTTGATGGACGCGGTGCCGGCGCCGCCGTTGTAGCGGTTGCTTTCGCCAAGCGAGGACTGCGCCGCGGTCAGGGTCTTGACCAACTGCACGACGCTAGGGGCGCCCTGCTTGGCCAGTTCCTGCACACCGATCACGTCGACCGGCTGAGCGGCCTTTTCCGATGTTCCGGCGATGAATGAGCCGGTGACCACGACCTCTTCGACCGTGGTCGCTGCGGGCTGCGCGGTCTGGGCGGAGGCTGCGCCTGCCGCGCCGATGGCGAGCGCCAGGGACAGCATGGAGCCGCCGCAGAAATATCTGCTTTTAAAAATCAACTTGGTTTCCCCCTCAAGGAACGCCCTTTTTGCGGTGGGCGAATTTTGACTCTTGTGAAGGAACGATCATCCAACGGAGGACTGCGCGGCGCTAGAAATTTTTCGGGCGGGAAACATAACGCCGTTACGTGTTGCAGCGCACTGTGCAGCCCCGGAATTGGCGATTTTTGGCCGGCTTCTCTGAAACAGAGGGTTGTGCACTTGGCGAGGCCCGGAGGCGCGGTCGTTCCCCGGAATTTGCCGCCAAGAATGGGTTCCTGCGTTTTTGGATACCAACGATATCCCATCTTAGCGTGCAAATTGAGCGCGGCCGTCGACGCGTGGGCGGAGGGCGGGTGCGCCGCAGCATTGGCGGGCCGCCGCGGTGTTGCATCAAAGACGCGCCGGGCCGGAGAAGTGAAAGGCAGGGCGCCGCTACGGAACATGACGCCCCCGTCAACCACGCCGATCGGCACGGAGGGCGACTCAGCCGCCGGCTGGGGAAGCCCTCTCGCCGACCCAAAAGAAAACGCCGCCCTCGTGAGAGGACGGCGTTCCTTCGTTCGCTGGGCGGGGGCCGATGGCCCCAGACCGGGTCTTAGAAGCGCTTCTTCACACCCACCGACCACACACGGCCAAGCGGATTTCCGCTGCCCGGGTCGTAGTTGTACTGGGTGCCGATCGCGAAGGGCGGATCCTTGTCGAGGAGGTTCATCACCGAAAGGGTCAGCGCCGTGTCCCAAGGCAGTTCGGCCCGGTAGGTCAGGTCGGTCTGCCAGTATTCGGCGATCTTGGTCGTCGACTTCACCGCCGCGGCGATGTTGATCGAGTTGGGCTCGATCTGCGTCGTCGAGGAAACGTGCCGAACCTGGAGGCGCAGGTTCTGGCCGCCCATCGCCCAGTTCATATAGGCGTTGGCCCGCAGGCGGTTGTAGCCGGTGAAGATGGAGGCGCGATAGGTGCCCGCCCGCTTCGAGACGCCATCGGCGACCTTGTAGCCTTCGATGGAGTAGGACTCGTCGTCGTAGCTCAGCAGATAGGTGCCGTCGAAGCCGGTGGTCAGGTCGCCCCCCAACAGTTCGCCGACCGCCAGGTTGGCCTGGAAGTCGATGCCGTCGGTCTTCACCTTGCCACCGTTGATGTACTGGGTGCGGTAGGAGAGAACCGACCCACGGCCGCCCGAGCAGCCGGCGGGGTCGAAGGTGAACCGCGCGGCCAGGGCCGCGACGCCGCAGTTGTTGGCCACGCCGGGCTGGATCCGATTGCCGGCCGGGGTGGTCGGGAACATCAGGTTCAGCAGGTCAAGCGTGGCTTCCGAGGTCAGCTGATCCTGGAAGTCAAAGCTCCAGTAATCGACGGTGGCGTCGAAGCCACCGATCTTGACCACGGCGCCGACGCTGTAGGTGAGCGCGGTTTCCGGAGACAGGCCGGGGTTGCCGAAGAGGTCGTTGGCCCGGTAGGTGCCAGAGGCGTTGGTGAGGTTCCGCGCGAAGTTCGTCGTAGTCGTGGTCGCGGCCGGAGCCCGGTAGGTGGTGGAGACCGAACCGCGCAGGGCGAGCCAGTCCAGAGCCTGCCAACGCAGGGCCGCCTTCGGATTGAAGGTGTCGCCCTGGCCTTGGTAGTACTCGTAGCGGCCGGCGACGGACCCTTCGAGGCTGTCGGTGATCGGCAGCCGCACTTCGAAGAAGCCCGAGCCGATCTTCCGCTCCACGTCATAGGGACGCAGGTTGGCGTTGAACAGGAACGGGCCATTGGCCGTCGTCGGGCAGTACGGCGAACCGTCGCCGTAAGGCGGGCTGTCGACGCACGGCGTGGCGTTGGCGTCATAGGCGGTGTCGGGATCCTGGATCTGACGGTCGTAGCGGAACTGACCGCCGGCCGCCCAGGAGATGTTGTCCGAACCCCAGAGCTTGAACGGGCTCTCGCCGTTGAAGACGAGGTCAGCGACGAACAGCTTGGTGGAGATCTCGTTGCGCTGTTCTTCCTCCATCCAGTCGAAGACGGCGGCGCGGTTGGCGACGGCGTCGTTCAGGCCGGCGATCGTCGAGGAACTGGCCACATAGTAGGGGTTGGCCGGGACGTTCGAGGTGCTTTGCGCAATCGCGTTGGTGAAGGGGTTGAAGTAGAAGCAGCCCAGGGCCGCGTTGCCGGCGTTGGTGGTGAAGTTCACCGTTTCCGTCGCGGTGCACTGGTCGGCGGCGCCGGCCCGGCTGCCGTAGCCGCGAAGGCCGAGTTGCAGGCGGTTCACCGAAGTGTCCTGCAGGTTGTAGTTAAAGTCCTGCTCCTGGTAGGTCAGGCTCGCATCCCAGCCGATGCCGTTCTCGAACTTGCCCTTGAACCCGCCCGCGACGCGGAAGGTGTCGGTCTTGTACGAATAGTGGCTGTGACGGTCGGAGGTGTAGGGGTTGCCCGCGAAGCCGACAGGACGCCAGGCGGTCTGGCTGCCGGTCACGCCATAGAGGGCGGCGTTGGTCGCTCCGGCTTGAGCGGTCGCGAGACCGGTGGCGCAGGAGGCGGCGTCCACGCCATAGGGCAGTACCGGACCTGCGCAGCTGGCCGAACCGATCTGACCCAGCAGGGCGATGAGGCCGGGGTTGGTGTTGGGGATGTAGAACCGCGACTGTTCGCCGGTGCCGGCCGCCGGATAGGGCGAGACGCCGCCGCCGGCAGAGGCGCCGGAGGCGAGGATGGGCGCCGGGAACTGGTTGGGACCGGTGATGGCCCAGCTCTGGTTGGGCGTGTCGTGCGAGGCGTAGAGGACCTCGACATTACCTTCGATGTTGTCGGTGATGTCGACGTTCAGCTTGCCGTAGAGCTGGAAGTGATTTTCGTCTTCAACCAGGTTGTCGAAACTCGTGTACTGGAAGTTGCACGAGGTGGCGCTGACGATGGTGGTGGTCAGGATGTAGGGCGCGCCGCCATTGGCCGCGCAGCCGATGTCCGGCAGGGCGCCGCCGAAACTTGCGGCGGTGAAGCCGGTGTTGGGCGAACCGACCGGAGGCGTCGTGGCGACGTTGTACTGGCCGGGGTTCCCGGTGCCAGCCCAGCCGCCCAGCGGATTTTCGAGGTAGCCGCTCGTCCCGGTGCGCAGGGCCCAGTCGCGTTCCTTGACCGACATTTCCGAACGGTGGCGATAGCCGCCGGTCAGCAGCAGGTTGGCGCGATCACCCTTGTAACCGTAGGCGATGCTGCCTTCGTAGTCGCCGGCCGAGCCCTTGATGCCCTGGTAGTTGGCGTTGAGCTCGAAGCCCTGCAGATCGTTGCGGGTGATGAAGTTGACCACGCCGCCGATGGCGTCGGAACCGTAGGTGGCCGCCGCGCCGTCCTTCAGGACTTCCACGCGGCCGATGGCGGCGGTGGGCAGCAGGTTGATGTCCACCGAGGCGATGGCCTGCGGCGAGTTCGGCAGGCGCCGGCCGTTGAACAGCACCAGGGTCCGAGAGCCGGTGACGGCGGAGTTCAGGTTGCGAAGGTTGATGGTGGCCGCGCCTGAGCCGGAGCCGAAGCGGTTGTTCTCACCGATCACCGCGCCGGACGACGGGATGGTCTTGATGAACTGAACCATGCTGGGCGAGCCGCGGTTCGCGAGCTCCTTGGCCCCGATCACGTCGACGGGCAGAGCCGCGTCTTCGGGCGTGCCCGCGATGAACGAGCCGGTGACCACGACTTCTTCAACCGTGGCGGCCCCGTCCTGCGCAGCGGCGTTTCCAGCGAGCCCCATGGTCAGGGCGACGGCCAGAATCGATCCACCGCAGAAATATCTGCTTTTTGACATCTATGTTTCCTTTCCCCCTCCAACGGCCTGCGCCCGGTTTGAAATGCCCGGGAGCCATGCGGCCGTAGAGTGATGCAATCATCGGGCGTCTCGTCAGCGAGCGCCAGGGGTCGGTTTGGAATGTTTCCAGTTCGAAATGGTCGCCTGGAGCCGCTAAGATTTTGACATAACTGGCAAATATAATGTCCCGCAACATACCCGCAGTTGAAAAAACCCAAATCTGGACGTCGTAAATATTTAGACATCTGGTTTTAAACACAATTTTTGCGGGTAGGTTTTAGATAACAAGGTTCGCATCGTGCCGGTTTTTCGAAAAAACCGGCCAGTCGGTCGGTTGGTGGTGTCGGGGGCAAAAAAGGCAGTGTTGCAACACCGCCGCACCTTTTGGAAAAAGGCGTCACGGCGGAAACGCCACCTGACGCGGCGTCACCAGTCGGCGGCTTTCAGCCGGAATTGCAGGTGAGAATCGCCGGCCCTCAGACCCGCGGCGCGGCGCCTGTCAGCTCTGGGGAATGTCTGGGGGAACGGATGGTGGACGTGACAGGGATTGAACCTGTGACCCCCTCGATGTCAACGAGGTGCTCTCCCGCTGAGCTACACGTCCAGACCGTCAGGTCTCCCTTTCGGGAGCGGAGGCGGCGGTATAATGGAGCGCCGTTTCCGGCGCAAGCGCGGCCTTTAGGCTGCGGCCATCATGCGCTCGACCTCGGTGACGATCTCGCGCAGGTGGATGGGCTTGGACAGCACCTTGGCGCCGGGGGGGGCGCTCTCGCCGGCGGCCAGGGCCACGGCGGCGAAACCGGTGATGAACATGATGCGCAGGCCCGGATGCTTGGCGGCGGCCAGGCGGGCCACCTCGATGCCGTCCATGCCGGGCATGACGATGTCGGTGAGCAGCAGGTCCCAGTCCTGGTCGAGAACGGCCGCGGCCTCCTCGCCGTCGGCGCAGGCGGTCACGTCGTAACCGGCGCGCTCCAGGGCGCGGCTGAGGAAGCCACGCAGGGAATCGTCATCTTCGGCCAACAGGATCCGGGGCATGGGTGTTCCGCGCGAGTGGTCTAGAGGCCATACCATAGTGGGTGAGATGTAAACTCGCGATGAACCATCTCGAACGCGCCGCGCTGATCGTTTGACCGCCCGCGGGCGACGCCGTCATATGACCTTCAATGACCGCCTGTGAGCCCCTTGTCGCCGAGGACGCCGCGCCCAAGCCGGCGCCGGCCTTCGACATCTGGCGCGCAGGCCTTGAGGGTCAGCCGGCGCCCACGCCCCTGGTCTTCGCCTCCCCCCATTCGGGCCGGCTTTACCCCGCCGACATGATGGCGGCCACGGCGCTGGACGCCCTCGCCATCCGCCGCTCCGAGGACGCCTTCGTCGACGAGCTGATCGCGGCGGGTCCTGGCCTAGGCGCCACGGTGATCGCCGCCCGCCTCGCGCGCGCCTATATAGACGTCAACCGCGAAGCCTTTGAACTTGACCCGGCCATGTTCGCCGACGAGCTGCCCGACTTCGCCCGTGGCCGCTCGGCGCGGGTGGCGGCGGGCCTGGGCGCCATCGCAAGGGTGGTGTCCGAGGGGCAGGAGATCTACGCCCGGAAGCTGACCTTCGCGGAGGCCAGAGCCCGCATCGAACTGGCCCACGCCCCCTATCACGCCGCCCTGGCCCGTCTGTTGGGAGAGGCCCACGCCGGCCACGGCTTTGCGATCCTGGTGGACTGGCATTCCATGCCGGCCGCCGCGGCCAGGTCCAGCGGCGGCGCCTGCGACATGGTGCTGGGGGACCGGTTCGGCGCGGCCTGCGCGCCTGTGGTGACCCATAAGGTGGAGCGGGCCTTGGAGGCGATGGGCTACCGGGTCGCCCGCAACGCCCCCTATGCCGGCGGCTACACCACCGAACACTACGGCCGCCCGGCGCGGCGGACCCACGCCCTGCAGATCGAGATCAGCCGCGGGCTCTATCTGGATGAGGCGCGCCTGGAGCCCACCGAGGGGTTCGCCAAGCTCAAGAGTGATCTGCAGCAGCTCACCGCCATGCTGGCGGGGACTGACTGGAGCGGCCTGAAGACCGTGTAGGGCGGCCGCGAGCCGCTGTTTCTTTCCCCACCTTCGCGCGCCCAGGCGTCCGGCCAAAAAAAAGCCGGACCCGAGGGCCCGGCAGTTCATTAGGGAGGAAACGCCCAGGAAGGGCAGAGGCGACATGGCCGCCTCACAGGAATGAAAGTAAAGTGCGGCGCACAATTCTTCAAGGAAGAAAGCGCTGACATTGTAAGTTTTTTTGTCGCACTCGGATTTTACCGTTAAAATTCAATGATATGAAATTTGGCAATGTGGGGTATATGACTTGCTGCATTGCACAACAGCTCACCCACATGGTCGACGCCCGCGACGAGATTGCGCTGGCGGAAGCCCCCGCGCTCGCTTACAAGCCCCGCGCCCTTCCCGAGATAAGAATTAAATGTCGCTTCGCAACATCGCCATCATCGCCCACGTCGACCATGGCAAGACCACGCTCGTCGATCAGCTGCTCGCCCAGTCCGGCGTCTTCCGCGCCAACGAGGCGACGGTCGAGCGCGCGATGGACTCCAACGACCAGGAGCGCGAGCGCGGGATCACCATCCTGGCCAAGTGCACCAGCGTGCTGTGGCATGGCGAGGCGGGCGACACCCGCATCAACATCATCGACACCCCCGGCCACGCCGACTTCGGCGGCGAGGTCGAGCGGATCCTGGGGATGGTGGACGGCTGCGTCATCCTGGTGGACGCCGAAGAGGGCGTCATGCCCCAGACCAAGTTCGTCCTGGGCAAGGCCCTGAAGATGGGCCTCAAGCCGATCCTCTGCCTCAACAAGGTCGACCGGCCCCACGCCGATCCCGACCGCATCCTGAACGACGCCTTCGACCTGTTCGCCGCCATGGGCGCGACGGACGAGCAACTGGACTTCCCGCACATCTACGCCTCTGGCAAGAACGGCTGGGCGACGCTGGACCTGGCCAAGCCCAACGACAACCTGGCGCCCCTGTTCGACCTGATCGTGCGCCACGTGCCCGAGCCGGCCGTGGTCGAGAACAAGGATAAGCCCTTCCAGATCCTGTCGGTGCTGATCGAGAACGACCCCTTCCTGGGCCGCCTGCTGACCGGCCGCATCCAGTCGGGCAAGGCCACGCCCGGCATGGCGATCCACGCCCTGTCCCTGGACGGCACGGAAATCGAACGCGGCCGCATCACCAAGGTGCTGGCCTTCCGCGGCCTGAAGCGCCAGCCGATCGAGGACGCCGAAGCCGGCGACATCGTCGCCATCGCCGGCCTGTCGAAGGCCACCGTGGCCGACACTCTGTGCGCCATGGAGGTCAGCGACGCCCTTCCGGCCCAGCCGATCGACCCGCCCACCATCTCCATGACGGTCTCGGTGAACAACAGCCCGCTGGCCGGCCGTGAAGGCGACAAGGTGCAGAGCCGCGTGATCGCCGCGCGCCTGCTGAAGGAGGCCCAGTCCAACGTCGCCATCCGGGTGACCGAGACCTCCGACAAGGACGCCTATGAGGTCGCCGGTCGCGGCGAACTGCAGCTGGGCGTGCTGATCGAGAGCATGCGACGCGAGGGCTTCGAACTGTCGATCAGCCGTCCCCGCGTGGTGTTCCAGACCGACCCGGAGACGGGCGATCGCCTGGAGCCGATCGAGGATGTGATGATCGACGTCGACGACGAGTTCACCGGCATCGTCATCGAAAAGCTTTCGGCCCGCCGCGCCGAGCTCAAGGACATGGGCCCGTCCGGCGCCGGCAAGACCCGCATCAGCCTGATGAGCCCGTCACGCTCGCTCATCGGCTACCAGGGCGAGTTCCTCACCGACACCCGGGGGTCAGGCGTACTGAACCGCGTGTTCAGCCACTACGATGTCTACAAGGGCGCCATCGACGCGGGCCGCAAGGGCGTGCTGGTCTCCAACTCCGACGGCGAGACGACCGACTTCGCCTTGTGGAACCTCGAGGACCGCGGCTTCATGTTCGTGGGCGGCGGCGAAAAGACCTACCAGGGCATGATCATCGGGGAGAACTCGCGCGCCGACGACCTGGACGTCAACCCGATGAAGGCCAAGGCGCTCAACAACATCCGCGCATCCGGCAAGGACGAGGCCGTGCGCCTGACGCCGCCGCGCCGGATGACCCTGGAGCAGGCCATCGCCTATATCGAGGAAGACGAACTGGTCGAGGTGACGCCGAAGTCGATCCGCCTGCGCAAGCAGGTCCTGAACCCGAGCCTCCGCAAGCGCCGCGCCAAAGAAGAGTAGCCTCTCGGTGGCGCGCGATCCGGTCGAGCTTTCCGGTGCGGATCGCCAGGGCGCGCGCGAGCGCGCCTTCCGCCTGTTGGCCGGCACGGTCGCGGCCCTGTTCCTGGCCTTCGCCACCCTGGGCGGGGTCTTTCTCTGGTACGACAGCTCGGCCAACTGGGTCAGCCACACCCACCAGGTGCGGACCGGCATCAGCAATGTCCTGCAGGCCCTGACCGACGCCGAGTCGGCCCAGCGTGGCTATGTGCTCACCGGCGACCGGATGTTTGTCGACCAGTTGGCCCAGGCCCGCGCCCGGGCGCAGACCGAACTCGCCGACGTCGCAACCTTGACCAAGGACAATCCCGGCCAGCAGACGCGCCTGGCGACCCTGCGGGGGCAGATGGCCATCCGCCTGCAGATCATCGACAAGACCGTGGCCGCCCGCGCCGCCGGCGCGCCGGTGGCCGCCATCCGCATCATTCGCGAGGGCCGGGGCATCGCCGCCATGATCGAGATCCGCCGCCTGGTGGCGCAGCTGGACCTCACCGAGGCGCGCCTTGAGGCCCAGCGCGCCGAGCGCGCCGCGGCGGTCCGCGCCCTGGTGCTGGTGGCCCTGGTGGCCTTCGCCGCCCTGCTGGCCCTGCTGTTCGCCAGGGCCATGCGCGACCTCAATCTCGACCGCGAGGTGGAGGCCGACACCGCCGAGCGCCTGCGCGCCCTGCTGGCCGACCGCACCCTCCTGCTGGACGAGGTGAACCACCGGGTGAAGAACTCGCTGCAGCAGATCGCCAGCGTCGTGCGCCTGCAATCTCGCGCCGTGGTCCATCCCGAGGCCAAGGAGGCCTTGGACAACACCCTGAGCCGCATCATGGCGGTGGGCCGGGTGCATGAGCAGCTCTACAAGAGCGGCGCCCAGATCGACCGCTTCGACGCCGGCGCCTATACCGAGGCCCTGGCCCGCGAGTTGGTGGAGGCCATGGGCCGTGACGAGATCGAACTGGTGACCGCGGTGGAGCCGATTTCGCTCGACGTGCGGCAGGCGGCGCCTTTGGCGCTGATCCTGAACGAGTTGGTTACCAATTCCCTGAAATATGGTTGTCCGGAGAACCAGACGTGCCGCATACAGGTGACGTTCGGAACCGACGGGGACGACTATCGTTTGCGTGTGTCCGACAACGGGGACGGCCTGCCCAAGGGCTTTGATCCGAAGAAAACCAAGAGCTTGGGCATGAGGGCGATCGATGCGCTGACCCGACAGCTCGGGGGGCGCTTCGAAATCGAAGACGTGGATCGCGGCGCGAGTTTTGCAGTCGTCTTCCCGAGGAGTACCGTATGACCATGCGAATTATGGTGGTTGAAGACGACGCCCTGATTGCTCTCGACATCTGCGGTCTGCTGGAAGACCTGGGCCACGAGGTGATCGCCGAGGCCGCCGACGCCGGCGCCGCCTGGGACCTGGCCGAGGACGACAAGCCCGACCTCGCCCTGGTGGATATCCGCCTGGCCAAGAACACCGACGGCGGCAAGCTCGCCCAGAAACTCTATGATCAGCTGGGCGTCCGCTCGCTGTTCGTCTCCGGCTCCATCACCGACGAGTTCCGCAAGGCCATGGCCGCCATCAACCCCATCGGGTTCCTGGGCAAGCCCGTGACCCGCCGCACCCTGGGCGACGCCCTGGCCGCCGTCCACTAGCCCCTAGAACGCCAACTCCATGAAGACGTCGGCCCTCGCATAGGGGGTGGGCCGGGGCGGCAGCTCCACGAACCCCGCGGCGCTATAGACCACCAGCGCCGGCGCTTCCAGGCCTGCGCGTGACGAGGTTCGAAGGCTGCATGGCTGGCGCCTTGGCGCGGAAGCTGTGCTAGGCAAATCCCCGCTCAGGAGCGCGCCATGGCCCACCCCGTCTACGCCAACCTTCCGACCACCGTGTTCGAGGAGATGTCGGGCCTCGCCCGGGAACTGGGCGCCATCAACCTGGGCCAGGGCTTCCCCGATGACCCCGGCCCCCTGGCGATCCGCCAGAAGGCGGCTGAGGAGGTTCTGAACGGCTACAACCAGTACCCGCCCATGGCCGGCCTGCCGGGGCTGCGGCAGGCCGTGGCGGGGCACTATGGCCGCACCCAGGGCCTGGACCTGGACTGGAAGACCGAGGTCACCATCACCTCGGGCGCCACCGAGGCCCTGGCCGCGACCTTCCTGGCGCTGGTCCAGCCGGGCGACGAGGTGGTGGTGTTCCAGCCGGTCTATGACGCCTACCTGCCGCTGATCCGCCGGGCCGGCGGCATCCCCCGGCTGGTGCGGCTGGAGCCGCCCCACTGGCGGTTCAGCCGCGCCATGCTGGAGGCCGCCTTCACCGACAAGACCCGGTTCGTGGTGCTGAACAACCCGATCAATCCGGCCGGCGTCGTCCTGCCCCGGGAGGACCTGGAGCTGCTGGCGGAGTTCTGCCTGGCCCACGACGCCATCGCCATCTGCGACGAGGTCTGGGAGCAGGTGGTGTTCGATGGGGCCGCCCACATCCCCTTGATGTCGCTGCCGAATATGCGCGCCCGCACGGTGAAGATCGGCTCGGCGGGGAAGATGTTCGGGCTTACCGGCTGGAAGGTGGGCTTCCTCTGCGCGGCGCCCGAACTGACCCACGCCCTGGCCCGCGCCCACCAGTTCCTGACCTTCACCACGCCGCCCAACCTGCAGGCCGCGGTAGCCTTCGGGCTGGACAATCCCGGCGACTGGTTCACCGCCATGCCGACCGGCCTTGCGCGGTCGCGAGACCGGCTGGCGGCGGGGCTGACGGCGGAAGGGTTCAAGGTGCTGGCCAGCCAGGGGACCTACTTCCTCAATGTCGACCTGGCCGCCTCCGGCGTCAGCGAGCCCGACCGGGTCTTCGCGCTGCGGGCGGTGACGGAGGCCGGCGTCGCGGCCATCCCGGTCTCGGCGCTCTATGAGCAGGACCCGGTCACCAGCATCCTGCGGCTCTGCTTCTCGAAGGGCGACGCGACCCTGGACGGGGGGATCGAGCGGCTGGCCAAGGCGCGGGAGCTGTCGCGGAAGGCCGCCGGATAGCCAACATGTTGGTGGCCGCGGATGGAGGAAAACGCACCTGCGCGCCGCCCGCCGCCAGCCCTTGCCCCGCCTGGGTTTTCTGGCCCGCGGAGTGACCGACATGCGCCGACATGTGGGGGTTAGGGTCCCCCTCAATCCCCCTGGAAGCGGCCCGGGCGTTTCTCGAAGAAGGCCGCGACGCCCTCGCGGAAGTCGGCCGAGCGGCTGGTGAGCAGGTACTGGTCGCGGTCCATGAAGGTGGCGGCCGCCGCGCCGCCGGCCACCGCAGCGTTGACCGCCTCCTTGGTCATGCGCACCGGCAGGGGCGGCAGGGCCGCCAGCTTGGCGGCCCAGGCCCGCGCCACGGCCAGGGCCTCGCCGGCCGGCGCCACCTCGTCGCAGAACCCCCAGTCCAGGCAGGTGGCCGCGTCGGTGGCCTCGCCGAACATCACGAAGCGCTTGGCCCGGGCTGGCCCCACCAGGGCCGTGATGCGCGGCAGGCTGCGCCAGCTCATGTTTATGCCGAGCGGAACCTCTGGCAGCCGCAGATAGGCGCCGGCCCCCAGGATCCGGAAGTCGCAGGCCACGGCGAGCGCGCAGCCGCCGCCGATGCAGAACCCCTCGATGGCCACCAGGGTCACCGCCTCGATGGCCTCCCAGGCCTCGCACATGTCGGGGCCGGCCATCCCCGCCTCGCGGGTTTCCAGCAGGGTGGGCCTGCGCCGCTCGCCCTGGGCGGCGAGGTCGGCGCCGGCGGAGAAATAGCTCTCAGACCCGGTGAGGATGACGGCTGTGAGGTCGCTGCGCCGCCGCACCGCGCGGGCGAAATCGGTCAGCTCGGTCATCAGGGCGGTGTTGAGCGCGTTGCGGGCGGCGGGACGGTTCAGGGCCACCTGCGCCACCGCGCCCTCGCGGCGGACGCTCAGGTGCTCCCAGGCGTGGGCGAATGGATCCATGGCGGCGCTCCCCTTTGGGCGAGGATCGCGCGGGGCGGCGGGGCGCGCAAGGCGCGGCGCGGGGGGGGCTGGGCGGCCTTAAGGCGCAGTGGGAAGATGATAGGCCACGCTGGCGCCCGGCCCGACGGGAATCTCCAGGGCGACCCAGGCGGCCGTCAGGGCGACCCCGCCCAGATAGAAGGCGGCGGCCAAGGGCAGGGTCAGCGCCAGCAGGGATCCCAGGCGGAAGTCCGGCGCCCAGCGGCGCGCGAATGTGAAGGTCAGAACGAAATAGGGATTCAAGGGCGAGATGAGATTGGTCACGGTGTCGCCCAGGCGATAGGCCGCGGTTGTCATTTCCGGCGACACGCCCAGCAACATCATCATCGGCGTGGCGACCGGCGACATCGCCGTCCACTTGGCTGAGCCGGAGGCGATCAGAAAATCGAGCCAGGCCGACATGGTGGCCAGCAGCGGCAGCAGGAGGGCTGGAGGCGCGTGCAGGGCCCGAAGTTGCTGCGCGCCGAGGATGGCGGCGATCGGCCCCAGATTGGACCAGGTGAACATCGCCACGAAGTGGGCGGCAAAGAAGATCAGCACCAGATAGGGCAGCATGCCCTCCAGTCCCTTGACCATCATCTCCACCACGTCGCGATGGGATTTGATGGACCCGGTCGAGGCGCCATAGGCCCAGCCCGTCGCGGCGAAGAGCAGAAACAGTCCGGCGGGCAGGCTGCGAAAGAACGGCAAGAGCCGCTGACTGCCCGTGGCCGCGACGTCGAGGAAGGGCGAGTATCCCGGCCAGAACGTCAGGGCCGCAAACCCCCCGATCACCGCCAGGGCCGCCAGACCGGCCATCCGCAGGCCGCGGCGCTCGCTGACCGTGACAACCGTGGCCGCCAGTTCGCCGCGGGTGACGCCCCCGGTCCAGGGTCCCAGGCGCGGCGCCAGCACCTTTTCGACGATGACCCAGGCCAGCCCGGTGAACAGCACGGCCACGGCGATACTGAACCACCAGTTTCCCAGGGGATTCATCGTCCAGTCCGGCACGATCAGCCGGGCCCCGATCTCGGTGATGCCAAAGATCAGGACGTCATACTGACCCGGGATCAGATTGCCCGACAGCCCGACCGCCGCGCCGGAAAACCCCACCACCAGGCCCAGGACCGGGTGGCGACCCGCGCTGGCATAGATGACAGCGGCCAGCGGCACATAGACCAGATAGCCCGCATCGATCGCGTGGGTCGTCAGCATGCCGATGAGGAAGACAATGGGGGTCAGATAGTGTTTCGGAACCCCCGCCAAACTGCTGCGCAGGAGGGATGAAAACAGGCCGCTGCGCTCGGCGATCCCCGCCCCCAGCATGATGGTCAGAGCCAGGCCGAGCGGCGTGAAGCTCGTATAGGTCTTCGGCATCTCCATGAAGAGCTTCTGGATATTGGCCTGGGAGAGCAGGCTCTGTGCAAAGAGCGTTTCGCCAGACACCGGATTGACGGCGGTCCAACCCGCGGCGGCCCCGAAAACCGAGACCCCCACCAGAACGCCGATGATGCCGATGAAGATGAACACCGGATCCGGCAGGGCGTTGCCCAACCGCTCCACGGTGTCGAGAAACTTGCCGGAACCCGCGTTTCGCTCCTGAACCTCAGCCATGGCCAATCCAATCATCGCTCGAAAGGCGTGTCGAGCGGTGCGCGGTGGGGTAGAGGCCGACCGGATCGATCTGGCGCGGAACGAGGCGGTCCCGGCCACCCATGATCTCCGTGGCGGAGGCTGCTCGCGGCCGCGAGGTTGGCGACATCTGGGCTCAAGCGGAGATCATGGGTCCCCGGGACAAGCCCGGGGATGACGATGGTGGTGGGGCGCCTTGGCCCCTGTGATCAGGCCCTCTCCGCGTCCCTCACCACAGGCTCGCCGCCGCCCGCGCGGGCCACGCGGCGTCGTAGTCGGCCCCGCCCTGCACGCCCGAACTCGCCGCGCTCAGCATCTGGCCGGCGCTGGGCAACCGCGCCGGGTCCACCTGCTTGGCGCGGTTCCACAGGTCGGCCCGGATCACCGCCCGCGCGCACTGGAAAAAGACGGTGTCGATGGTGATCACGATCACGCAGCGGGGCGGCTTGCTCTCCATGCGGAAGGTCTCCAGCAGATCGGCGTCCGTCCGCAGTTCCGCCCGCCCGTTCACCCGCAGGGTCGAGCCCGAGCCGGGGATCAGGAACAGCAACGCCACGCGGGGATCACGCACGATATTGCGCAGGGAGTCGGCCCGGTTGTTGCCCCGCCGGTCGGGCATCAGCAGGGTCCTCGCGTCGGCGATCCGCACCACCTCGCCGGCGTCTCCGCGCGGCGAGCAATCCAGGCCCTCGGGCCCCACCGTCGCGAGCGCCGCGAAGGGCGAGGCCTCGATCACCGCGCGGTACTCGGCGTTCAGGTGATCCAGCTCCTTGAGGGTGGAGGTTGGGCCGGGCTGGCCGTAGAGGGCTTCCAGGTCTTCGATCGTGGTCAGGACGGGCATGTGTGAGCTTTCATCACCAGGTGGTCACCATGGACCTGTCTCAGAGCCAATAGAATTGACTAAGCCGCCGCCATCGGTGAGAATTTCTCACAGATGCGCCAGCTTCCGCCCCTCTCGGCCCTCCGGTCCTTCGACGCCACCGCCCGCCTGGGTTCGGTGACCCGCGCCGCCGAGGAGCTCTCCCGCACCCATGGCGCGGTCAGCCGCCAGATCCGTAGCCTGCAGGACCACCTGGGCGTCCCCCTGTTCGACAAGGCCGGCGCCGGTCTGCGCCTGAACGCGCAGGGCCAAGCCCTGCAGGCGGTGGTGTCCGAGGCCCTGGACCGCCTGGAACAGGGCTGGCGGCGCGTACGCGACGAGGCCCGCGGTCCCGGCGTCCATGTGGCCTGCAGCGCCACCTTCGCCACCCGCTGGCTGGCCCCGCGCCTGGCCGACTTCTACCGCGCCCATCCGGAGATCCGCGTCCGCCTCTCCATGACCTCGGCCCGGGAGATGCGCGACGAAGGCGCCGACCTGGTGATCGCCTGGGACTGGAAGGCCTTCCCCGCCGCCGACCAGGCCCGCGCCATTCCGCTGGCGCCGGTGGCCTTCGGTCCGGTCTGCGCGCCGGGCTATCCGATCGATGACGTGCTGGGCGCCGACATCGTCGTGCCCTGCCGCATCGCCCACGACTTCACCTCCAGCGCCTGGGACCAGTGGCGCGACGCGACGGGCCGCCGGGTCGCCGGAGCCACCGAAATCAGCTTCCCCCACACCCACCTCTGCATCGAGGCGGCCCTCACCGGGCTGGGCGTCGCCCTGGTGGAGCAGCGGCTGATCGCCGCCGAACTGGCCGACGGCCGCCTGCGCGCGCCCTGCGGCTTCGCGCCCTTTCCGCAAGGCTTGGTGGCTATTCCCTCCGGAGAGCGCTACCAGTCGGCGTCTGCTGGCCTTTTCATCGATTGGCTGGCCACGGCGCTTACCGCCGGCTGACCGTTGCACATCGGACGGACAGCCATTTGGGCCCTCGCTAGTCCTAGCTCGGGGGGTGCGCTCATGGAAAACGACATGGTCGGAACTGTCCTCGCTCGGCTGCGCGCCGCCACTGCTGAAGCACACCAGCGCCTGGAAGCTCGCCTCGACCTGGTCGAGCGCATCGCGATCCCGGACGAACGCCGCCGGCTGGTGGAGCGCTATCACGCCCTGCATGTCGGGGCCGAGGCGGGGATGGCCCCGCTGCTCGCCGGCATTGTCGGCCTGGGCTATGCCGGCCGTCGCCGCACGGTGGAACTGGCCAGCGATCTGGCCGTCGTCGGCGGCCAGCCCCAGAGCGGACGCCGCATCGCCGCCCCCGCCAACGCCGCCGAGGCCCTTGGCCGTCTCTACGTCCTGGAGGCTGCGACCCAGGACGCGAAGGCCGTCGCCCGCCAGGTCACCGCCCGCGGCCAGAATATGAGGGGTCTATCCTTCCTCGACCCCTATGGCGCGGAGACCGGTGAACGCTGGCGCAAGTTCGTGCTGGTCCTTGAGCGCGAGGCCGCGGTCTCGGAAAAGGCCGGAGACGACATTGTGCGCGGCGCTGTGGCGGGCTTCGCCCAGGCCGAACGCTGGTTGTGCGACACCGCCCCGGCCCTGTCCGGCGCCCCGGTCGCTATGCCGGCCTGACATCAGGGGTGCGCGGCGTCGCTGTGTGTGAGAGCGTGCCGCCAGGAGGATCGCCCATGACCACCCCCTGGCTGGAAGACGCCCGCGCGCTTCAATCCAAGACCGTCGCCTTCCGGCGCGACATCCACCAGCACCCGGAGCTGGGCCTGAACCTGCCCCGAACGACGGCGGCGGTGCGCACCGCCCTGCAGGGCCTGGATGTCGACATCGTCCAGGGAACCTCCAACTCCGGCCTGATCGTGACCTTGAAGGGCGACCCGGCCGGCGCCACCATCCTGCTGCGCGGCGACATGGACGCCCTGCCCATGGACGAGGACACCGACGTGCCCTTCAAGTCGCGGATTCCGGGCGCCATGCACGCCTGCGGTCACGACGCCCACACTGCGATGCTGGTCTCCGCCGTCCACCTGATGCACGCCCACCGCGACCGCCTGGCCGGCACCGTGAAGTTCATGTTCCAGCCGGGAGAGGAGGGCGACTTCGGCGCCCGCCACATGATCGAGGACGGCCTGCTGGACCTGGCGCCGGCCCCCACCGCCGCCTTCGCCATCCACATCAGCCCCAATATCCCGAGTGGGGTGATCGCGAGCAAGCCTGGCGCCTTCATGGCTGCGCCCGACCAGATCGCCATCTCGATCAAGGGCCAGGGCGGCCACGCCTCCACGCCCCACCTGGCCCGCGACCCGATCCCGGTGGCCGCCGAGATGGTCATGGCGCTGCAGGCCCTCGTGGCCCGGCGCATCGACGCCTTCGATCCCGTGGTCCTGACCATCGCCAAGATCGAGGCCGGCACCACCCACAACGTCATCCCCGAGAGCGCCCACATGCTGGGCACCCTGCGCTCCTTCTCCGAACGCGCGCGCGCCAAGGCCCACGAGGGCATCCGCCGCATCG
This sequence comes from Phenylobacterium glaciei, assembly GCF_016772415.1. Lineage (NCBI taxonomy): Bacteria > Pseudomonadati > Pseudomonadota > Alphaproteobacteria > Caulobacterales > Caulobacteraceae > Phenylobacterium > Phenylobacterium glaciei. The sequence goes on along the minus strand of NZ_JAGSGD010000001.1, from coordinate 624,289 downwards.
TCACCAAGATCGCCGAGGCCCACGAGATGGAGGGCCATGTGGAGATCACCGCCGGCTACCCCGTCACCGTCAACAACGCCGCCTTTGTCGAGCGGGTGAGGGGCGTCACCAGCGCCTTGCTCGGCGAGAAGGGCTATCGCGACATGCCAAGCCCGGTGATGGGGGCCGAGGACTGGTCCTATGTGCTCCAGCGCCTGCCGGGCTGCATGGTCTTCCTCGGAGTCGCCCCACCCGAGGTGAAGCCCGCCCACGCCCACAGTTGCCATTCCAACCGCATGGTCATGGACGAGGACGCCATGGCCCACGGCGTGGCCCTGCACGCCGCCATCGCCGAGGAGTACCTGGCGAGCGCCCGCTAGAGGCCCTTCAGCCAGGGGATCAGCCGGGCGTTCACCTCTTCGGGCCGTTCCTGCTGGGTCCAGTGACCGCAGCCCTCCAGGATGTCGGCGCCGCGCAGGTCGGTCATCTCCTCGCCCATGATCGCCAGCAGGTCGCCGCGGCCCAGCATGGACAGCACCAGGTCGCGCTCCCCGCCGATGAACAGCGACGGCTGCTCGATCTTGCGGCCCTCGAATTTCGACAGGTACTCGAAGTCCCGCTGGTGGTTGCGGTAGCGGCTGAGCGGCCCGAAGAACCCCGAGCCCGCGAACTCCGCGGCGTAATAGTCCAGGTCGGCCTCGGTCAGCCAGGCGGGGAAGGGATCGGGGTCCACCAGCCCGTCGAGCAGGCTCTGGCCGTGGACCTTGTCGTTGGGCCAGGTCCCGTCCGGGGCGTCGCCGCTGATGGCGTAGTAGAACTTGCGAATGCTCATGCGCGGATCGGCCTCCAGCTCGGCCTCGGGCGGCCCCACGTCCTGGAACCAGGCCTGGTAGAAGAACTTGCCGCGCTGCGTGAACACCTTGTCCACCAGGTCCATGAAGCTCGCCCGCGGCACGCCGGTATAGGGCACCGACAGGCCGGCCACGGCGCGGACCTTGTCGGGGCGGATCAGGGCCGAATTCCAGACGATGGGCGCCCCCCAGTCGTGGCCCACCAGCACCGCCTTCTCGCCCGGCGTCAGGTGTTCGATGAGGGCCGCGACGTCGCCCACCATGTGCTCCATGTCATAGGCCGCGATGTCGGCGGGCTTGCCCGAGCCGCCATAGCCGCGCACGTCGATGGCGCAGGCGGTGAAGCCGGCGGCCGCGATCGGCCCCATCTGGTGGCGCCAGCTGTACCAGCTCTCCGGAAAGCCGTGGACCAGGACCACCAGGGGGCCCGATCCCTCCATGGCGACGCGCAGCGAGATGTCGGGCAGGTCGAGGGTGCGGAACTCGGGCATGGCGTGTCCTCCTGAACCGTCACGCTAGGCGCATGACGGGGCGGCCGCCAAACGCAAAAAAGCCCGCCGGGGAGGGCGGGCTTTTCGGCTGTGGCTTCCTGACTGGGGAGGAAGGAGGGGCCTCAGCGGGCGGCGAGCACCGAGCGGCCGTAGGCGGCGATCTGGCTGCGTTGCGACTGGGTCAGGTTGTCCATCGCCTCGGCGCGGACCGCCTCGACGCAGCCGTCGGTGTTGACGATGCGGGTCCCGACACCCTGGCGCTGGGCGGCGCACATGGTGTTGGCGATCTTGTCGAGGCGCTGCTCGAAGGCCGCGACGCCGGCGGCCGAGGAGAGGTCGCCGACCTTCAGGGTCATGGGGGCGGCGTGGGCGGCGGTGGTCAAGGCGAGCATGGGGATGGCGGCCAGGGCGAGCGTGGCGGCCGAAGCGATCTTGCTGGTGAGCTTGGACATGTGGGGTTCCCTCTAGGTCTTCGATGTGGTGGGCGGCGACACGCCGCCGATGACTGCTGAGATAGACCCCTGCTTCGCCGATGTCCCGTGAAGTTCAAGTAATGACAGAGATTTAAGATCATTACGGAAAGTACATATTAGTGACAAATGTCACGTTACTTAACGCACGGTAACAAATGGCGCAGGGGTGTAACGGGCGTGCTGAAACCCATGATCGTCATGGCCGGGCTTGTCCCGGCCACCCATGATCTCCGTGGACCAGCAAGGATCAGCGGCGACGTCGCGCGCCCTGCGGCAGGGCGGAGATCATGGATCCCCGGGACAGGCCCGGGGATGACGGTCGATGTGCGAACGCAAAGAAGCCCGCCGGTGAGGGCGGGCTTCCAGGCTGTGGCCTCCTGACTGGGGAGGAAGGAGGGGCCTCAGCGAACGGCGAGTTCCGACACGCCGCTGGCGGCGATCTGGCTGCGCTGGGTGGCGCTCAGCTTGCCGATGGCCTCGGCGCGGACCGCCTCGCGGCAGCCGTCGGTCTTCACCATCCGGGCGCCGACGCCCTGGGTGAGGTCGTGGCAGACATTGGTGGCGACCTTGTCGATGCGTTGTTCGAAGGCGGCGACCCCAGCGGCGGTGGAGAGGTCGCCGACGCTCACGGCCATCGGGGCGGCGTGGGCGGCGGTGGTCAGGGCCAGCATCGGAATGGCGGCCAGGGCCAGGGAAGCGATGCCGGAAACGGTCTGGGTCAGCTTGAACATGGTGGGGTCCCTCTAGGTCTCGAATGTGTGTGGCTGCGTTGCGCCGCCGATGACTTCGAGATACGAGGGTCGACTTCGTAAGTCTTGTGAATACCAGGTAATGACAGAGATTTAAGGGAATTACCAAACCTACATACATGACACGCGAGTAACAGTACTTAACGAGCGTGTAATGTTCCGGCGGCCCGGCCGGATGGGGTCACACTGAACTCTCAATTGATCGTCATGGCCGGGCTTGTCCCGGCCACCCATGATCTCCGTGGCGCCGCAAGAAACCGCGACAACGCCGTGCGCCCTGCGGCGAGTCGGAGATCATGGGTCCCCGGGACAAGCCCGGGGATGACGATCCTGAATTGGATAGGCCTATCGACCCCTCGTCCGGCCCTGCTCCCAAGGGTCTCCCGCCGGGATGAGCGGAGTTACGGATTCACCGCCAGCCAGATCACGTGCCGCGCGCCGCGCTTGCCGCCGCCGGCGCGGACGCCGACCACCTCCACGGCGAACCCCGCCTGTTTCAGCCGCCGGGTGAAGGCCTCGCTGGCCGCGGAGGACCACACCGCCAGCACGCCGCCCTTGCTCAGGGCCGCGCGCGCCGCCGCCAGCCCCTGGCGGTCGTACAGCGCGTCATTGCCCTTGCGGCTCAGCCCCTCGGGCCCATTGTCCACGTCCAGCAGGATGGCGTCATAGGCCTTGGCCCCGGCGCGGATCGCCAGCCCCACGTCGCCCAGCGCCACACTGACCCGTGGGTCCTCCAGGCAGCCGGCCGACAGGTGCGCCATCGGCCCCCGGGCCCAGTCCACCACCTGCGGGACCAGTTCCCCCACCACGACCTTGGCCTTGGGCCCCAGGGCCGCGAGCGCCGCCCTCAGGGTGAAGCCCATGCCATAGCCGCCGATCAGCACGCGGGCGGCGGCTCCCACGCGGGCGATGGCCAGGGTGGCCAGGGCCGCCTCCGATCCGCTCAGCCGGCTGTTCATCAGCTCGATGGCGCCGGACATGATCGAGTACTCGGCGCCCCGCCGCATCAGCCGCAGTTCGCCGCCGTCGTCGGGGACGCTCGCGGTGTCCAGGTGTTCCCAGGGGATCATGGCGTCTCTTTAGCTCAGCGGCACGTAACCTCGCCAGCCGCCGCGCGAACTGATCTGATAGCCGCCCAAGGAGCCCGCCATGACCCGCCTGCTGCTCACCGCCGCCGCCCTCGCCAGTCTCGCCGGCGCCGCCCAGGCCCAGACCAGCCTGACCTCGGCGGTGTTCTCAGCCCCCCGCGTCTCCATCGCCCCGGAGGTCGCACAGGCCCACGCCCTGCGACAGGCGGGCATCGCCAAGACGTCGGTGGACCACAGCTTCGCACGGACAGCCACGGCCTCCCTGGGCTTCCTCTGCGGCCTGCAGCCCCGTGCCGACGAGGCCATCGGCTCGGCCCACGGCTTCGACAGCCAGGGCCGCTTCCTCGGCGCCAAGCTCAGCTTCGCGTTCCGCTGATGGAGATCCGCGTCCTGAAGGCGGGCGACGAGGCCCTGCTCATGGCCGCCGTCGACCACCTGGCCGAGGAAGGCCCGCTGACCCAGCAAGCGGCCACCCGCCACCTGGCCGACACCGACCTGGTGAGCGTCGTCGCCCTGGAGGATCAGGTCCCGGTCGGCTTCGTCTATGGCCACGTCCTGCGCCGCTTCGAGAAGACCAGCTTCTTCATCTACGCCGTCGACGTCGACGAGGCCTTCCAGCGGCGGGGGATCGCCAAAGCCATGCTGGGCGCCCTCTCCGACCTCGGGCGCAAGGGCCGCTGGGACGAGATGTTTGTCTTCACCAACGCCTCCAACACGCCCGCCATGGCCCTCTACGCCAGCGCCGGCGGCGTCCGCCCCAACCCCGACGACGTGATGTTCGACTTCGAGGGCTAGCCCCGCCGCGACGCTATGCAACGCAGTGCAGTATTGCGTGTTACATCAGACATAATCCGCCCGATCTCGGGCGAAGACCTCCGCGATAATCTGTCTGGGTAAGGCTTGCGCCTCGCGAGTCTCCAGTTGTTTTGAAGGGCGCCCCATGGCGGCCCAACCCCCGCACTATTCCGAAGAAGCCGCGCTCAGCCTCACCCTGGCCATCGTGGCCGCCTCGCCCGGCCCGCTGCTGCTGCTGGATGGCGATCTCAACATCGTCGCCGCCAGCCAGTCGTTCAGCGAGGTCTTCGAGATCGACGCGGGCGCAGCCGTCGGCGGTCCCCTGTCGGGCCTCGGCGCCGGCGAGTGGGACGTTCCCCGCATCAGGTCCCTGCTGGACGCCACCGCCTCGGGCGCGGCGCGGATCGAGGCCTACGAACTGGATCTCCACCGGCCCGGCCGGCCGCCGCGCAACCTGATCCTCCACGCCCAGCGGCTGGTCTATCTGGACCTGGAGAACCAGCGCCTGCTGATGTCGGTGATCGACGTCACCGAGGCGCGCGCCGACCAGAAGCTGAAGGATGACGCCCTGGCGCAGAACCTGGTGCTGCTGGCCGAGGTCCGCCACCGGGTCGCCAACAGCCTGCAGATCATCGCCAGCGTCCTCTTACAGAACGCCCGCAAGACGCAGTCGGAGGAGACCCGCGGCCACCTGAAGGACGCCCACAACCGGGTCATGTCGGTGGCTGCCCTGGAACGCCAGCTCAGCGAGTCCACCGACCAGGACGTGCAGCTCCAGACCTATTTCGTCAGCCTCTGCGACAGCATCGCCGCCTCGATGATCGCCGACACCGACCAGATCTCGCTGATCGTCACGGGTGATGGCGGCCTGGTCTCGGCGCGGGTCTCCGTCAGCCTCGGCCTCATCGTCACCGAGCTGGTGATCAACGCTCTCAAGTACGCCTTCCCGGAGGGCCGCCGGGGCAGGATCGTGGTCGACTGCCAGGTGCGCGGCCCCAACTGGAGCCTCAGCGTCACCGACAACGGGGTCGGCCTGCCGGCCAACCCCAGCCAGATCCGCACCGGCCTGGGGACCAGCATCGTCCAGGCCCTCGCCCGGCAGCTTGACGCCACGGTTGAGACGGGTCCCGCCCACCCCGGGACCCGCGTCGCCATCACCCACACCCAGATCGCCCTGGTCGGCGACGGCCCCGCGGCGTCTCGCGGCGATCACGCCGCCACCGGCGCCTGAAGAAAGCCACGCCATGGACACCCCCCCCACCCTGCTGATCGTCGAGGACGAGATCCTCACGGCCATCTCACTCCAGACAGGCCTGGAGGACGCCGGCTACCAGGTCATGGACCTCACCAGCCGCCCGGGAGAGGCGCTGGCCGCGGCCCGGGCGCGCAAGCCCGACCTCGCCCTGGTGAACATCAAGCTCTACGGCAGCAATGACGGCATCGCGCTCGCCTCCGAACTCAAGACCCTGGACGTCCCGGTGCTGTTCATCAGCGGCCAGCCCGACCGCGCCGTCTCCGCCCGCTCGGCGGCGGTGGGCTCCCTGCCCAAGCCCTACAGCGTCGACGACATGGTCGCCGCCGTCGGCTACCTGCTGGCGCGCCTCGCCGGCGACGCCACCCAGCCCCGCCCCCAGGACCTCGAAGTCTTCGACGAGGATCTGCCGGAGGCGGTGTAGGCGCGCCCCAAGCCAAAGCCCCTTGATCGTCATGGCCGAGCTTGTCCCGGCCACCCATGATCTCCGTGGCTCAGCAAAGATTCGCTGCGGCCTCGCGCGATCTGCGGATGGGCGGAGATCATGGGTCCCCGGGACAAGCCCGGGGATGACGAATGGGTCGGATGGGCCGTCGCTCTACCCGCGCGGCATCCGGCCCGGACGCTCCGGTCCCAATCGCGCCCGCCCTCAGCCCCCACCCGCGCAAGGGACGATCCGCGCATAGGGCCAGCCCAAGGCCCCGTCCTGGGCGTCGAGGCAGACCCGCGCGCCGAGCGGGGCCGCGTCATAGATCGGTCGGTCCACCCACAGGCCGTTGAACAGCCGCGGCTGGGCCTCATCGGTCCGCAGGCTCAGCCTTGGCGTGGGCCCGCGGGCGCCGAGCCGCCGCGCCGTCACCTCGGCCGACACCCGGGCCGGACCATCGCCGTCCAGCCTCTGGTTGGCCAGGACGAGGCCGCCCCAGATCCCGAAGGTCAGCACCCCGGCCATCGCCGCCACGGTCGGCCACGGCATGCCCCGGTCGGCGCGCCAGGCCAGTAGGGCGCATCCCGCCGCGAGGCCGGCGGCCACTAGCAGCATGGCCCCCCAGGCCGGAGAGGCGAGGTCGGCCTGCGCCCGGTAGGCCAGGCCGAAACAGGGGCCCAGCCACAGCAGGGGCGCGATCTCCGAAGGCCCGGCGCTCGCCGGCCGGCCCAGGGTCAGCACACCCCGGGCCGCCAGGATCGCCGCCGCGACGGGCGTCAGGCCCGCCGCCAGCAGCAGCAGTCCCGGGGGCTCGCGCCACAGATAGAGCAGGGCGAAGAGCGCCAGGCCCACGCCGTTGCCGGCGTCGGCCCAGCCGATCTTCTTGGCCCAGCCCATCACCGCCTAGGCTCGCGGCATCCGGTAAAGCCCGCAGATCTTGTTGCCGTCCGGATCGCGCAGATATGCCAGGTACAGCCCCGAACCCTCGCGCTCGCCGGGCGGCGCCTCGATGGCCGTGCCGCCATTGGCGACGCCGGCCGCATGCCAGGCGTCGGCCTGTTCGGGCGACTCACAGGCAAACCCGATGGTCCCGCCATTGGGCGCCGAGGCCGGCTCGCCATCGATGGGCTTGGTCACCGAGAACACCCCGGTCTTGGTGCGGTAGAAGATCCTGCGCCCGCCATCGATGGCGCCCGCCGGCACCCCCAGCGTCCCCAGCACGGCGTCATAGAAGGTCTTGGCCCGCTCGACGTCGTTGGTCCCGATCATGATGTGCGAAAACATGGTGTCCTCCCGTTGGTGTGTTGTTGCCAGTTTCATAGGGCCCACGACCCGTCCGTGACAACGGCCCCCTAATTCCTCCCCCACCGGGGGAGGGGGACCGCGAAGCGGTGGAGGGGGCTAGGGCCGTGCCGCTCCAAGGGCCCAAACCCCCTCCGTCTCGCGGCCTTCAGCCCCGATCCACCTCCCCCGACTCGCGCTGCGCGCTGGGGGAGGAATTCACTGAGCCCTTGCCTCGCCTGCGCAACCGGGGAGGCAAGGGCGTATGCCTCGATCCTGAATTGCGCTCACGCTCAATAAATTCTGTCGTTACAATAAATGCCGACAGGCCACGCGCCGCGGATGAGGACGGGCAATGCCAGGGAACAAGAAAACGCCCATCTGGACTGATCCGGACGACGCGCCCGAACTGACCGACGAGTTCTTCGAGCGCGCCGCGCTGATGGAGGGCGACCGGGTCCTGCGTCCCGCCCAGGGCACGCTCACCAAGCGCGGCCGTCCGAAGCTCGAAAACCCCAAGCGTCAGATCACCCTCCGCCTCGACAGTGATCTCATCGACCGCCTGCGGGAGTCGGGCCCCGGCTGGCAGAGCCGGATCAACGAGATCCTGCGCAAGGCCGTTTAACTCTCCGAACCGGCCTGCGCCTGGGGAGGACACCCGGCCTGCCCAATTGGCGTGATCTGCGATATCTCTGACATTTCGCCACGGCCCTGTGCCCCCTAGGCTGCCTGGGAACCTCAAGGAACGACGCGAATGGAATATCTGGTGGGGGCGGGCCTTGGCCTGGCGGTCGGCGTCATGGCCACCTTCGTGGGCTTTGACCGCGGACGGGCCTTCTATCCGGTGGTCCTGATCGTGGTCGCCTCCTATCACGACCTCTTCGCCGTCATGGGCGGGTCGTTGCCGGCGCTGGGGTTCGAGACCCTGGGCCTGGCCGCCTTCTGGGGCGTGGCGGTGCTGGGCTTCCGGACCAATCTCTGGTGGATCGTCGCGGCCCTGGCCGCCCACGGGGTCCTGGACCTGTTCCACGCCCGCCTGGTGGACAATCCCGGCGTCCCGTCCTGGTGGCCGGCCTTCTGCCTCACCTACGACCTCACCGCCGCCGCCTGGCTGGCCCGGCGCCTGCTGCGGACCCGCCGCGTCGCCACCCCAGGCCACGGCGTCCTCGCCGCCGCCCTGGCCGCCGGCGCCCTGTTCGGAACCGCCGCCAGCGCCGCGCCCGCCGCTGTCGAGGCCGACGGCCACGCGGTCGCCTATCAGGTCCAGGGCCAGGGCCGCCCGGTCCTGGTGCTGATCTCCGGCCTGGGGGACGGCATGGCCTCGTTCCGTGAGGTGGCGCCGGACCTCGCCGCCCACGCCACCGTCATCCTCTACGACCGCGCCGGCTATGGCGGCAGCGGCGCCCCCACCGGCCCTCGCGACGCCGCGGCCGTGGACCGCGAGCTCCAGGCCCTGCTGGCGGCGTCAGGTGTCGCCGGCCCCTATGTCCTGGCCGGCCATTCGATCGGCGGCCTCTATGCGGAGTATATCGCAGCCCACCATCCGGACGAGGTCGCCGGCCTGATCCTGGAGGAGTCCCGCCCCGCCGGTTTCACCCGCCGCTGCCAGGCCGCCGGCCTGTCCATGTGCGTCGCCACCCCGGCCATGATGACCTTCGCCCCCAAGGGCGCCCAGGCCGAGGTCGCCGCCCTTGACGCCAGCGTCGCCCAGGTCGAGGCGCTCGTCCCCGTCGTCGGGAAGCCCGTCCTGGTGCTGTCGCGCGCCCCGGGCGCCAAGCCCTTCGACCGCCTCTGGACGCAGGCCCAGTCCGACCTCGCCGGCCGCTATCGCGGCGCCGTCCACCGCACCGCCCCGGCCGGCGGCCACTATGTCCACCGCGACCAACGGGCCTGGTTCGTGGCACAGGTCACCGGGTTCCTGGCGGCGGTTCCCTAGCCGAGCCTTCTCCACAGCCCGTCATCCCGGCTGCGCCGCAGCGGAGAACCGGGACCGCGAAGCGGCGCGAAGCAGCCACCCAGGGGCCACAGGCCCCGCCTTCGTCATGGCGCGCACCGTCCCAACCAGGCAAGGTCCTGCAACGGGGGAGCGCGTGTGGCGGACCAGGCTAAGATCGGCACAGACTGGCAGGATCAGGAACTGGACCTGATCCTCGAAGATTATTTCGCCATGCTTCGCGCCGAGATGCGCGGCGAGCCCTATGTGAAATCCCACCACAGCGCCGCGCTGATGGCTCGGATCGGTCGAACCCATCGGTCCGTCGAGTTCAAGCACATGAACATCTCGGCGGTCCTCCAGGAGCTCGGGCGCCCCACCATCCGCGGCTACAAGGCCAAGGCCAACTATCAGGGCGCCTTGCTCGCCGCCGTCGAGCGCCACCTGTCGGCGCATCCCGAGTTCGACCTGGACTTCAAGCCGCGGCTCGCCAGCCTCAGAGAGGACGCGGCCCTGTACGAGGAGCCGCCTCCGGCGCGCTCCGACGCGGTCTGGGCGCGGAACCCCGACATGGCGCGTCTGGTCCGCAAGTTCGATCCCGCGGCCCGCGACGCCCGCAACCGCGCGCTCGGTCTGGCCGGCGAGGAACTGGTGCTCGGCGCGGAACGGCGGAAATTGCAGAGCCTGGATCGGCCCGACCTGGCCCGCAAAGTCCGCTGGGTCTCCCAGGAGGAGGGCGACGGCGCGGGCTATGACATCCTGTCCTTCGATCCCGCCGGCGGGGAGCGGCTTATCGAGGTCAAGACCACGACCGGCACACGGACGACGCCCTTCTACCTGACGCGCAACGAACACGACCTCTCCGGCGAACGCCCCGACGTCTTCCGTCTCTACCGGCTGTTCGAGTTCCGGGAAGCGCCGCGTCTGTTCAAACTCAGACCGCCGCTGGAGGATAAGGTGCAGCTAAGTCCAGAAGTCTATCGCGCGTCATTTTGAAGAACTCGGGGGCCGTGGGCGCCTAACTCCGGCGCCAAATCGCGACCGAGGTTGAAAGAATAAGTAGGGGGGAGAATGGCTCGCTTGGGAAGAACCAGAGCACTCGCGCTTGGTGTGTCTCTCTTTTTGGCCGGAACTGTATTCGGATGCGCTGTCGCGCCGGACGTCGTTTCGATGGCGCCATACAAGATTTCGAAATGCGATCCGACAGGTCAGATATGCGTGGGGGACCACGTCGACGCTCCGGATTTTCGGCTTCTCGAGGAAAACCTCGGCGGTCTGAAGGACGGGTACTGCGGGTACCGCGAAGCGGGGAGGGTTGACGGGCGGCCTCTGGGTCCTCTCGAACTTGTCCGACTTGGGTGCAATGAGAACAGGATGGTGGCCTCGTTCGACAACGGCCGGCATCGGGTCACGCTCTGGATTGACGAGGGTTCAATTCGAACCATCCAGGTTGGTCCGCGAAAGACCTTTGAGCTCTGATCCAGAAGCGGGCGCACCTACCCTTGACGCCACGTCGCGCCGTCCCGCAAATGCCAGCCCATAAAACCAAACATCTGTTTTAGGGAGTTGCGCTCATGGGTGAGCTGTTTGATCTGACCGGCAAGGTCGCCGTCATCACCGGGTCCTCGCGCGGGATCGGCAAGGCCATCGCGCAGCGCATGGCCGAGCACGGCGCCAAGGTGGTGATCTCCTCGCGCAAGGCCGGGCCCTGCGACGAGGTGGCCGCCGAGATAAACGCCAAGCACCCGGGCGCGGCCATCGCCATCCCCGCCAGCATCTCGTCGAAGGACGACCTGCAGCGGCTGGTGGACGAGACCCGCAAGGCCTTCGGCAAGATCGACATCGTGGTCTGCAACGCCGCGTCGAACCCCTATTACGGGCCGATGAGCGGCATTCCCGACGACGCCTTCCGCAAGATCCTCGAGAACAACATCATCGCCAACAACTGGCTGATCAACATGACCAGTGAGGAGATGAAGGCCAATAAGGACGGGGCGATCATCATCATCTCGTCGGTCGGGGGTTTGCGCGGCACCTCGGTGATCGGCGCCTACGCCATCTCCAAGGCCGCCGACATGCAGCTGGCCCGCAACCTCGCCCAGGAACTGTCGCCCCACAATATCCGGGTCAACTGCATCGCGCCGGGCCTGGTGAAGACCGACTTCGCCAAGGCCCTGTGGGACACCCCGGCCGGCGAGGCCCGCGCCAGCTCCGGCACCCCCCTGCGCCGCCTGGGCGAACCCGACGACATCGCCGGCGCCGCGGTGTTCCTGGCGTCGAAGGCCGGCTCCTGGATGACCGGCCAGACCGTGGTCATCGACGGCGGCTCCACCTCCTGATCCCTCTAGCGCCTCCCCCAGCGCGAAGCGCGGTTCGGGGGAGGTGGATTTGAGCGTCGCGAAGAGACGGAGGGGGCTGGGGCCTCGCCCTCAGTCCCCCGCCTCCACCATGGCGAACGTCTTGGCCCCCATGGCCAGCAGCCGCGGATCATTGACCCGGCCGGCGTCGGTCAGGACCACGGCGTAGTTCACCGCCCAGCCGGCGGCCCGGGCCCAGGTGGCGTCGGAGGCGCCGTAGGCGGCCATGGCGGCGTGGCGCGAGGCGATGTCGGGCAGCAGCATCCAGAGGCTGGAGAGGTCGGTGGCGCGGTCGCCCTGGCACAGGTCGCCCCAGTCGATGAAGGCGGTCAGCTGGCCGTCCTGCGACAGCACGTTGCAGGCGTGGGGGTCGCCGTGCAGCCAGGTCGCCTCGACGTCGAGGGGGGCGGCCAGGGCGCGGGCCCAGACCTCACGGATACGCGGGGTGATCAAATTGGTCTCAGCCGCCAACCGGTCGATGCGGGGCGTGAGGTAGTCCAGACGATCGTTCAGCGGCACGCCACGATGCGGATTGTGCGGCGCGTCGGTGGGCGCCGGCTGGTGCAGGGCCTTGAGGAAGCCGGCCAGCACCGGCGCCTGGTCGGCGGTGAGCGGGTCGAGGTGCGCCGGGCCGCCCGGCATCCAGGGCAGGATGCTCCAGGGCCAGGGATAACCCTCGCCCGCCACGCCGAGCCGCAGGGGCGCGGGGATCGGCAGGGGCAGGTCCGGCAGGGTCGGCAGCCACCGCTGCTCGTTCGCGATCAGCTCGACGCCAGCCAGCCGTCGCGGCATCCGCACGGTCATGTCGTCCCCCAGCCGGAACATGTCGTTGTCCCAGCCCGAGGCGACGCGACGGATGGACAGGTGAGCGAGGTCTGGATGCTGGGCGGCCAGCAGGGCGCGGACCAGGGCCTCGCCGATCTCGATCTCGGCCGGCGGCACGCCAACGGCGGTGTTGAGAGGCGCGCTCACCGGGGTGACTCCGTGGAAAAGCTGGTGTATCGCGGTTTCTGTCATGTCCCGCACCGCCGCCCAAGCCTGGTATTTTAGCTTTCCGACGCCCCTGGCGGAGGAAGGACTTGGCGTGACGTGACAGCGTCCTAGACAAGCCCCCACCCACCGCCAGTCACCCTGGCGGTTTTTTTATGCCCGCCACGGTGACCTCCCCGACCCGGAGATCCCCATGTCCAGCACCGACGACCTTCGCATCACCAGCCTCACCGAGCTCAGCCCGCCGTCCCAGGTGATGGCCGAGTTCGTCCGCACGCCTGCCGCCAGCGTGACGGTCACCGCCGCCCGCCATGCCCTGCATCGCATCCTGCACGGCCAGGACGACCGGCTGGCCGTGGTGATCGGCCCCTGCTCCATCCACGATCCGGAGGCGGCCATGGACTATGCGGGCCGGCTGCTGAAGCAGCGGCAGCGGTTCGGGGGCGAGCTGGAAATCCTGATGCGCGTCTATTTCGAGAAGCCCCGGACCACGGTCGGGTGGAAGGGCTTGATCAACGACCCCTATCTGGACGGGACCTTCGCGATCAACGAGGGCCTGCGGCTGGCGCGCGGCCTGCTGCTGGACATCAACGACATGGGGCTGCCGGCGGCGGTGGAGTTCCTGGACGTGATCACCCCCCAGTACCTGGCCGACCTGGTGGGCTGGGGGGCGATCGGGGCGCGGACCACCGAGAGCCAGGTGCACCGTGAGATGGCGTCGGGCCTGTCCTGCCCCGTGGGGTTCAAGAACGGCACCGGCGGCGACGTGAAGATCGCCGTCGACGCCTGCAAGGCCGCCAGCGCGCCGCACCATTTCCTGGCGGTGAGCAAGGACGGCCGCTCGTCCATCGCCGCCACCACCGGCAATGAGGACTGCCACGTGGTGCTGCGGGGCGGGACGGCCACCAACTATGACGCCGCCAGCGTGGCGGCGGCCGCCGCGGTGATCGAGACATCGGGTCTGCGCCCCTCGATCATGATCGACGCCAGCCACGCCAATTCGTCGAAGGACCCCGCCAACCAGCCCCGCGTGATGGACGACGTGGCCCGGCAACTTGCGGGGGGCGAACGCCGCATCGTGGGCGTGATGGTGGAAAGCCACATCGAGGCCGGCCGCCAGGACCTCGTGGCGGGACAGCCCCTGGTCTACGGCCAGAGCATCACCGACGGCTGCATCGACTGGGAAACCTCGGTGGCAGTGCTGGAACGGCTGGCCGAGGGGGTCCGGGCGCGGCGGCGGGTGACGGCGGCGGCGGTGAAGGAAGGGGCGATGGCGTGAGGGACGACATCCGTGGCGCTGTGAGCGCTTTGCCCGTGCAGGTCGATCTGGGCGGTCAGGAGGGCCCCGCGCCGCGGAGCCCTCCATCGGCCGTCAGAGTCGCAGCAGGAAGCTCACCATCACCTGGTGGGCCGAGTAGTTCTGGGTGCGCCACAGATAGTCGTAGCCCGCCCCGACCGACCAGGCGCCGAGGCTCCTGTAGGTGAAGCCCGTCCCGACATTGAAGGTGTCGCGGTCGGCCTTCAGGCCGGTGACGGTGAAGGCCGGGCCGCCGCTTTGGAAGGCCGAGGTGTTGCTCATCATCTCTTCGCTCAGCGAGTGCAGCCACTTGCCGTGGAACTCGGGGCGGAACAGCCCAGACCCCGACAGCGGAATGTCGCGCGAAATCTTCGCCCCCAGGCCGCTCTGCAGGAAGTCGTACTGCTGGGCGTCCACCTTCAGATTGAGCGCGGGGTCGCCGGTCTCGGTATAGGCGTCGGTCCGCAGGTCGGTGTACTGCAGCGTCGCGTAGGGGGTGATCACCGTCTGACCGTCGCCGAGGCGGAAGTGATAGCCCGTCGTGGCGAAGGCGGTGAACTGGGAGCCGCTGTAGTCGGCGACCGCCGTGCTGTCGACGCCGGTGAAGGCCACGTGGCGGAAGCCCGAATAGTCATCGACGCCGTAGGCGATGGAGCCGTTGAGGAACCAGGGACCCGGGGCGTAACCGACATAGGCCGTCGCCTGATAGGAACTGATGTCCCCATGGCTGCGGGGCGGATTGACGCCGGAGGCGCCGTTGTTGCCGTCGATGGTCGACAGCGAGTAGCGCAGGCCGAGGCCGGCGCGCGCGTTGTCGCCGATCGGCGCGTCGTAGGCGACCATGGCGCCGGCGATGCGGGACTCGTTGCCCTCGTAGCCGGCGACGTCGCCCTGGCGGCCGGAGCTGAACGGCGAGCGTTCGTATCCGAACCCGGTCATCCACAGGTGCGGGCGACGGTCGTCATCGACCTGACAGGCCGAGGCGTCGGCGGCGCGGCGGGCCTGCCGGTCGCGCATCTGGCTGTCCTGGCTGCAGGACTGCTGGCCTTCCATGTGAGAGGCCCACAGGTCCTGGAACCGCTGGGTGGCGCGGAACGCCACCTGGGGCGAGGCCAGGTTGGCGGTGCCGGGACCGAGCTGGGCCAGGGCTGCGGCGATGGCCGGGGCGCTGGGCAGCAGAGTGATGGCCGTCAGGATCCCCACATTGGTGGGGGTCACCGGCAGGGCGTCGATCACCGGGGCGATGACGATGGGCAGCACCGGACTGACCGCCGGAGGGACGGGAACCCCGGGAACCACCGGCACGCCCGGAACAACCGGCGGCGTCACCACCGGGGTCACCACATCCACCAGCGGGATCTGGGTGGTGGTGATCCGCACCAGGCCCGCCGTGGTGGGCGCCGCCGAGAAGGCGTAGCGCAGGGTGTTGCTGGTGGCGGTCACCGTGCTGCCGGTGGTGCCGCTGGTGGCGTCGACGATGTTGAAGCTCGTGCCGTTGGCGATCGGGCCGGTGACGGTGACTAGCACCTTCAGGCCGTCGCCGATGGTGGCCGCGCCGACCGGCACGATCTTGCCGTAGAGCGAGGGGCTGAAGATGGTGGTGTTGATCGTGCCCGCCACCGGAATGGCGAAGGCGCCCGCCACGTTCAGGGTGTTGGTGTCGAGGCTATAGGTCCCGGCCTTCACCTGCCCGGTGATCAGGGCGTTGCCGCCGGAAACCCGGACCAGCTTCAGACCGCTGGCCGCGCCCACCGCGCCGTCGAAGATGCTGCCGTTGTTGAGGGTCAAGGCGCCGGTGTTGGCCCCGGCGGTGTTGGTGAGGGCCGCCTTGACGGTTTGACCCGAGCCGACGTTCAGGAAGCCGTCCCCGGCGAAGTCCAGGGTCGAGCCGGTGTTGCTGGTGAAGCCGCGGTTGAAGTTGACCGTGCCGCTGCCCGTCACGGTGAAGGTGGTGGCGTAGACCGGACCGTTGAAGGTGACGGTGTTGCCGTTGGCCCCGGCGGCGATGTTGAGGAAGGTGGTTCCGGTGGAGCCGACGAAGCCGGTCACGGTGGAGTTGTTGTTAAAGCGGATATTGGCCGTGTTGGCCGCCGAACTGGTGATCGCGCCGCCGGCGTCGTTGCCGGTGTTGATGTCCTGGGCGCCGACGGTCAGGGTTCCAGGTCCCTGGGTGTCGACCCCGCTGGCGACGCCCACGGGGCTCACCACGCCCGGCAGCACCACCACCTCGCGTGCGACGGCCATTGTGGACAGAGCCGCGAGCGCGAGGCTCAGCGGCGGGATCAGGAACATATGTTTCATGGCGGCCCCCTCCAGGGTCCGTAGGCAGTCTTCGGTGAGGTCTTGCCGCTGGGTCGCGCGGGCTGCCTGAAACGCACCGCCGGTGCCTCGCCGCGCTCAAAAAGCGCAATCGTGGCCGCTATCAAGCGCTCCGCGTTCGAACCGGTTCCCAGGGTCACCGCTTAATGTTCAAGCGTGCCCGCCAGATGCTCCCCTTCTGGAGGACCTGTCACCGAAGGTGGCTGAGGGGGTGAACACAGCGCCGGGGTCTGCGACCTCATCCTGGCGCACTGCGGCGGCGAGACCCCCTCACCCTACCCTCTCCCCCAGGGGGGCGAGGGGCGATCACCCCGAGAGTCTGAAGCTATTGCCTCCTCTCCCCCAATGCGGGGGAGAGGGTAGGGTGAGGGGGCCGTCGGATCGCACATTATCTGGAACAAAAATAGAACATATGCGATCATCCCGTCCCAATTCAGCAGGGGGGCCGATGAGCCGCGACGCGCCAACCGACCGGGCCCGAGAACTCCGCGCAGCTCAGACCCGCGCCGAGGCAAAACTCTGGCAATCCCTGCGCAACCGCCGCCTCAGCGGCTGGAAGTGGCGCCGCCAGTATCCGGTCGGCCGCTACATCACCGACTTCTGCTGCCTGGACGCGGCCCTGATCGTCGAGCTCGACGGCGGCCAGCATTCCGAAGCCGTGGTCTATGACGACCGCCGCACAGCTTACCTCGAAAGCCAGGGCTTCCGCGTCATCCGCTTCTGGAACCACGAAATCTACGAACACAGCGCCGAGGTCTGCGACGTCATCCTGGCACACTGCAGCGGAGAGACCCCCTCACCCTACCCTCTCCCCCAGGGGGGCGAGGGGCGATCACCCCGAGAGTCTGAAGCTATCCCCTCCTCTCCCCCCAATGCGGGGGAGAGGGTAGGGTGAGGGGGCCGTCGGATCGCTAAGCCTAGGCGAGCTTCCCGTCCGCCGCGCTCACCGCCGCCGCGCCATCGGCCTTGAACCCCTGGGCGTTCAACGCCTCGCACAGCGCCGTCAGGCATAGCCGCACGTGCCACGCGGTCGACGAGGCGCCCATCAGTCCGATGCGCCAGATCTTGCCCTTCAGGGGGCCGAGGCCGGCGCCGAGTTCCAGGTCCCACTTGGCCAGGACGTAGGCGCGCACGGCGGCCTCATCGACGCCCTCGGGGACGAGCACGGCGTTGAGCTGCGGCAGGCGGTGGGCCGGCTCCACCAGGAACTTCAGGCCCGCGGCCTCGATCCCGGCGGCCAGGGCCTCGTGGGACCGGGCGTGGCGCACGAGGACGGCCTGCTGGCCTTCCTCGAACAGGGCCACCAGGCTCTCATGCAGGCCATACAGCGCATTGATCGGCGCCGTGTGGTGATAGGTCCGGCCGCCCTCGCCGCCCCAGTAGGCCATCAGCAGGTTGAAATCCAAAAGCCAGTTGCGGACCTTGGTGGTCCGGCCGCTGATCGCCGTCTGGGCGCGCGGCGACAGGCAGATCGGCGATAGGCCGGGGGGCGCCGAGAGGCACTTCTGAGTGCCGGAATAGATCACGTCGGCGTCCCAGGCGCCGGCGTCCACCGTGATGCCGCCCAGCGAGGTGACGCAGTCCACCACCGACAGGGCGCCGTATTTGCGGGCGAGCGCGCAGAGGGCCGCGGCGTCGCTCTTGGCGCCGGTGGAGGTCTCGGCGTGGACGAAGGCCAGCACCTTCACCGGCCCACCGGCCAGGGCGGCCTCGACCTTGGCGGGATCGACGGGTTGGCCCCATTCGAACTCGACCTTGATCACCTCGGCGCCGGCCCGGTCGGCCATGTCGGCCATGCGGCCGCCGAAGGCGCCGTTGATGGCGATCACCGCCCGGTCGCCCGGCTCCAGCAGGTTCATGATGGCCGCTTCCATCCCCGCCGTCCCCGGCGCCGGCAGCGGCACGCAGGCATAGCCGTCGGCATTGAACAGCCGCGAGAGGCCGGCCTTGATCTCTTCCATGAGGTCCTGGAAGGCCGGATCCAGGTGGCCGATGGTGGGACGCGCGAGGGCGGCCAGCACGCGGGGGCTGACGTCGGAGGGGCCAGGCCCCATCAGGATACGGCGCGGCGGCTGGAAGCTCTGCATGAGGTGTTCCCGAACAAGATGGCGCGGGACGATTAGGCCGCGAGCGCCTCTTGCGCAACGTCAGCGCAGGATCCGCGCCTCGATCTTGCCGCGCAGACCCGAGTCCACCTCCAGCACCTCCTCCAGATAGCGGTCGATGCCGCCGTGGCTTTCGGAGATCGCCGCCAGGCCGTGGTCGAGATAGTCGGTGTCCACGCTGACCGCCTGCCGCAGGCCGGCGTCGTCCACATGTCGGCCGGTCAGGTCAAGGATATAGCCCCGCAGGAAATCCATCCGCGCCGACATCCGGTCTTCGTTGTTGGTCAGCAGGTAGTCGGCCAGGGTGTCGTCGCGATGCACGCCGGCGATGTGGTGGGTGAGCGCGCAGATCAGGCCGGTGCGGTCCTTTCCCGCCGCGCAGTGCACCACCAGGGCGCCGTCGGTCTCGCCGAGCGCCCGGAAGTAGCGGCGGAACAGGTCCACGTGGCGCGGCTGATGCGGCGCCTCGCGGTAGAAGCCCATGCTGTCGGCCCGGAACCAGTCGGCGTCGATGCGCTCGGCCGCGGCGAGTCCCTCGACCCAGTCGGTCTCCACGCCCTCGATGTCGTTCTCGATCACCTGGCCGGCAAAGCCCGGCCAGCGGCGCGAGGGCTCGCGGTCGCGCTCGCGGCGGCGGCGCAGGTCGACGATGGTGGTGATCCCCAAGTCGCGCATCTTGGCGAGGTCGGCCTCGGTGGCCTGGCCGTGGTTGGCCGAGCGATAGACCACGCCGGCTTTCATGCCGCGCCCGCAGGCGGTGTCGTAGCCGCCGAGGTCGCGGAAGTTCTCGATGCCGTCAAAGGCGATGTGCCGGGTCATGGGGATCGTCTAGCGCCGCAACCCCGGGGAAGGCAATCTTGACCGGCCCCGATCAATCCACATCGGGAGGAATGGCCTCCGGATCCAACCCCATCGCCCTCACCCGCGCCTCCCAGCGCTCGGTCGCGGTGTCGTAATAGTCGAAGATGCAGGGGTAGCAGCCGCGCCGGCAGCACTCCATCGGGTCAGGCCTCTTGGGCCGTTTCGGAACAGGGGGTTCGTCGGTCATCGTTGGTCGAACATCGGCACGTGTTGGTGAAATGGCGGGCCGGACGTCCTTACCAGACAAGGCCTCGCGGCCCACCGCCGATGAACCCGTTTTCCGCCCTCCGCGGCCACCACCCTATTCAGCGGAACGGCGGCTCGTCGAAGCTCCGCAGCTTGCGGGAGTGGAGCCGCGCGCCCTCCTTGCGCAGCAGCGCCATCGTCGCGATGCCGATCTGCAGGTGCTGGCCGATGGCCCGCTCATAGAAGGCGTTGGCCTGGCCGGGCAGCTTGATCTCCCCGTGCAGCGGCTTGTCGGAGACGCACAGCAGGGTCCCGTAGGGCACCCGGAACCGGTAGCCCTGGGCCGCGATGGTGGCGCTCTCCATGTCGATGGCCACGGCGCGGGACTGGTTGAACCGCAGGGCGCTGACCGAGTAGCGGAGCTCCCAGTTGCGGTCGTCGGTGGTGACCACGGTGCCGGTCCGCAGCCGCTTCTTCAGCACCTCGCCGGTCTCTCCGGTGACCTGCTCGGCGGCCTTGCCGAGCGCCACCTGGACCTCGGCGATGGGGGGGATCGGGATGGCCGGCGGCAGGACGTCGTCCAGCACGTGGTCGTCGCGCAGATAGGCGTGGGCGAGCACATAGTCGCCGATGGTCTGGCTGCCGCGCAGGCCGCCGCAGTGGCCGATCATCAGCCAGGCCTGGGGCCGCAGCACCGCCAGGTGGTCGGTGATGGTCTTGGCGTTGGAGGGCCCGACCCCGATGTTGACCAGCGTGATCCCCGCCCGCCCTTCAGCCATCAGGTGATAGGCCGGCATCTGGTGGCGGCGCCAGGAGCCGTCGGCGATCTGCTGCTCGGGGTTCTCAGAGTCGGCGGTCACCATCACCCGGCCTGAGGCCGAGAGCTGGGTGAAGGGGCTGCCCGGGACCTTCAGCTGCTCACAGCCCCAGCGGACGAACTCGTCGACATAGCGGTGGTAGTTGGTGAACAGGATGTACTGCTGCACGTGCTCGGCCGGCGCGCCCGTATAGTGGGTCAGGCGGGCGAGCGAGAAGTCTGTCCGCAGGCCGTCGAACAGGGCCAGAGGCCGCGCCTCCTCCAGGGCCGGGCTCCAGAACCCGTCGGCGATCTCGTCGCCGATCTGGGAGAGCTCGGTGGTGGGGAAGTGGCGGGCGATGTCGGCCGAGCCGATATCGGCCATGGCGATGTCCACGGCGCCGTCCAGCACATAGGGGAAGGGCATCTCCTGGGTGGAGCGGCCCACGCTGATCTCCACCTCGAAGTCGGCCAGCAGCAGGCTGATCTGTTCGATCAGGTAGTCGCGAAACAGGTCGGGGCGGGTGACGGTCACCGCATACTTGCCGGGCGCCGAGAGCCTCGCATAGGCGCGGCTCAGCCTGGGGAAGCTCTGGCCCGGCGGCCAGGTCAGGCGCAGCTCGGGATAGACGAAGGCGCCCCGGGCGCGGACCTTGGGGTCGGGCGGCGGCCCGCCGGCCAGGAAGATCTTCAGGGCGTCGCGCAGGGCGTCGACGGTCTTCTGGTATTCGGCGTTCAGCCGTTCGACGATCTCGGCCGCCTGCGTCTCGTGGTTCATGGCGCACTTTAGCGCAGGCGCGCCAAGGTTTCGAGACGGCGTGAGCAGCGGGATGGACGCAAGGCTCCATCCCGGCGACAAAGGCCAGCTAAGGGTCTTACCTAGGGGTCGCCATGAATCGCCTGTTCACCGCCTTCATCGTTGGCGCGATGGTTCTGGGGATCGCCGTCGGCTGGGGCGTGAACCAGTACGCCGACGCCGATCAGGCCAAGGCGGTGGCCGACAACCTCTCCATCATCACCGACGTCTTCCTGCGGCTGATCAAGATGATCATCGCCCCCCTGGTGTTCGCCACCCTGGTGGCCGGCATCGCCCACATGGAGGACGCCGCCACCATCGGCCGGGTCGGCGTCAAGGCCCTGGGCTGGTTCATCACCGCCTCGATCGTCTCGCTGACCATCGGCCTGATCATGTCCCACCTGCTGCATCCGGGATCGGGCCTGGCCCTGCCCAACCCGGATCTGGCGGCGGGGGCGACGGTGGACATGTCGAAGTTCACCCTGAAGGAATTCATCACCCACGTGGTGCCCAAGTCGATCGTCGAGGCCATGGCCAACAACGAGATCCTGCAGATCGTGATCTTCTCGGTCTTCGTGGGCACCGCGGTGGCCTCCATCGACGACCGGGCCCCGGCGGTCCTGGCCCTGGTGGAGCAGATCGCCGCCATCATGCTAAAGGTCACCGGCTACGTCATGAAGACCGCGCCGCTGGCCATCTTCGCGGCCCTGGCCGCCACCATCGCGGTGCAGGGCCTGGATATCCTGGCCACCTACGCCAAGTTCGTGCTGGGCTTCTACGCCTCGCTGGGCATCCTCTGGGGACTGCTGATCGGGGTGCTGGTCCTGATCGTCGGGGCCCGCGGCCTGAAGCTGGTGGGCGCGATCCGCCAGCCGGCCCTGCTGGCCTTCTCCACCGCCTCCTCGGAAGCCGCCTATCCGCGCACCCTGGAGGAGCTCCAGAAGTGGGGCGTGTCGCGCAAGGTGGCGAGCTTCGTCCTGCCGCTCGGCTACTCCTTCAACCTGGACGGCTCGATGATGTACTGCACCTTCGCGGTGCTGTTCATCGCCCAGGCCTATGGCATCGACCTGACCATCGGCCAGCAGATCACCATGCTGGCCCTGCTGATGGTGACCTCCAAGGGTATGGCCGGGGTGCCGCGGGCCTCGCTGGTGGTGATCGCCGCGACGCTCTCCTACTTCAAGCTGCCGGAGGCGGGGCTGATCTTGATCCTGGCCGTCGACCACCTGCTGGACATGGGCCGCTCAGCCACCAACGTGGTGGGCAACTCCGTCGCCGCCGCCGTGGTCGCCAAGTGGGAGGGCCAGATCGAAGTCCCCGAGCCGGAGCCCAAGGTGGCCTAGCCGACGTTAACGGTCGATTCCGGCCTTCTGAGTCAAAACTCGCCCTGGGGATGAAGCCCCGGGGGCGGACCATGGCGAGCGAAGGCTCGACAGACGAGATCGAGCAGGAACGCCGCGCGCGCCGCGAGGCCCAGGCCCTGCTCGAATCGCGGACCGCCGAACTCGCTCAGGCCGGCGAGGATTTCGCGCAGATGACCACCGCGCTTGGCGTGCGGGTCGCCGAGCTGGAGGCCGAGCGGTCGCTCACCCTGCACCTGGCGCGGACCGACGCCCTGACCGGCCTGCTCAATCGCGGGGCTTTCACCTCGGCCCTGATCGAGCGGCTGGAGGACGCCCACGAAAGCGGTGACCACATCGCCCTGTTCGTCATCGACCTGGACCGCTTCAAGCATCTCAACGACACGCTCGGCCATCATGCCGGCGACCTGCTGCTCAACGAGATCGGCACGCGGCTGCGGACCCAGGCCCAGGCCGGCGATCTGGTGGCCCGGCTTGGCGGCGACGAATTCGCCCTGATCAGCGCCCATCCCGACGTCGCCAGGCGCGCCGAGCAGATCACCACGGCGCTCGCCCAACCCTACTGGATCTATGGCCGCACCGTGGCCCCCGGCGCCTCGATCGGCGTGGCGGTGTTCCCCGATGACGCTGTCGACGCCACCGACCTGCAGCGCTTCGCCGACATGGCCCTCTATCGCGCCAAGGCCGGCGGCGGTCGCCGCGCCTCGGTCTTCGACAGCGACCTGCGCGAGGCCAGCGACCGGCGCAACAGCCTGGAGACCGACCTGCGCCGCGCCATTCCCGGCGGTGAGATCGTCCCCTGGTATCAGCCGGTGGTGAACGCCCAGGACAGCCGCATTGTCGGCGTCGAGGTGCTGTCGCGCTGGAACCACCCGGAACAGGGCCTGCTGCTGCCCGGGACCTTCGTACCGCTCGCCGAAGAGGTGGGCCTGATCGGACAGATGGACGCCGCGGTGTTCGCCGCCGCCTGCCAGCGCGCCGCGCCCTGGGTGGCCGAGGGGCTGATCGACACCATCTCCTTCAATGTCTCGCCGCGCGAGCTGCTGGACCCGTCCTTTTCCCGCAACCTGATCCGCAGGTTGCGGGAGACCGACCTGCCGGCCAGGGCGCTCACCGTCGAGATCACCGAGACCTTCCTGGTGGACGACCTGGACCTGGCGCGCCGCCACATCGAGCGGCTGGCCGCCTGTGGGATCCGGGTGGCCCTGGACGACTTCGGCACCGGCTATTCCAACCTGCGCGCCCTGATGCAGCTGCCGATCCACACGGTGAAGCTGGACCAGTCGCTGATCGGCGACGTGGGCCGCGAGCCCCGGGTCTCCAAGCTGGTGCGCGCCATGCTGCAGGCCGCCACCTCGCTGGATATCCGCATCGTCGCCGAGGGGGTGGAGGACGAGGCCCAGGCCCTGTTCCTGCGCGCCGCCGGCTGCGACCGCCTGCAGGGCTTCCTGTTCGCCCGGCCCATGCCCGCCGAGGCGGTGGAGCTGCGCCTGCGCGAGAGCGCCGCCGCGTCGGGCCCCCTAGCCCCGGCGGTCACCCCGATCCGGCTGCGCAAGGCGGTCTAGCCCCTGGCCGCCCGCCCACGGCGTCCCCATATCCCGTCGGACCACAACGGCCCCAAGGGACCCATGCGCAACCACCTTCGAACCTTCATGCTGCTGGCGGCGATGACCGCCCTCTTCGTCGGCGCCGGCTATCTGATCGGCGGGCCCGGCGGCATGGCTATCGCCCTGCTGCTGGCCGTAGCCATGAACGCCGTCAGCTACTGGAACGCCGACAAGATCGTGCTGCGGATGTACGGCGCCCATGAGGTGGACGAGACCCACCCCGACCGGCTGATCGCGAACTTCGCCGCCGACGTTCATGCGCTTGCCGACGGCGCGGACATGCCGCGCCCCAAGGTCTATCTGATCGATTCCGACCAGCCGAACGCCTTCGCCACCGGACGCGACCCTGAACACGCCGCCGTGGCGGCCAATCTCGGCTTGCTGCGGATGCTGGACCGCCGCGAGATCCGCGGGGTCATGGCCCACGAGCTGGCCCATGTGCGCAACCGCGACACCCTGACCATGACCGTCACGGCGACCATCGCCGGGGCGATCTCGGCGCTCGCCAACTTCGCCTTCTTCTTCCAGGGCAATGACCGCGATCGGCCCGGCGGCATTCTCGGCGTGATCGCCATCGCCATCCTGGCGCCCATCGCCGCGGCCCTGGTGCAGATGGCCATCAGCCGCCACCGCGAATACGGCGCCGACGCCGGCGGGGCGGAGATCAGCGGCGATCCCGAGGCGCTCGCCTCAGCCCTGCAGAAGATCGACGCCTATGCCCGGGGCGGCATGGTCAACCATCAGGCCGAGCGCAATCCCGCCACCAGCCACATGTTCATCATCAACCCGCTGTCGGGCGAAGGCGCGGACAACCTGTTCTCCACCCACCCGGCGACCCAGAACCGGGTGGCCGAACTGATGAAGCTGGCGGGCCGCTCGCCCACCGTCACCGGGGCCCCACGCCGCTCGGGCACGGCCGTGCCGGTGAGCCCGGCGCAACGGGGTCCCTGGAGCAGTTAGTACAAATCCGCTCAGCCCGGCGGGGACTAGCCCTTCACCTCGGTGATCGGGCGGTCATGGCCGTCCACCAGTTCCTCGTGCCACTTGCCGTCCGAGGTCTCGAAGGAGATGGCCGCGTCGGTCCCGGGGACCTTCTGCTCGCGGGCGACGCGAATGGCGGCGGCGCGGGCGGCGTCGTGGCTGGGGAAGGTCTCCGAATAGACGCCGTCAGACCGATAGGCCCAGCCGCCGTCATGTTCGACGATCTCATAGACTACCTTGCTCATGACGCGCTCCGCTTGTTTTGATGTCGCCACCTGAACGGCCAGAGCGGCAAGGTCGATCCATGGGAGCGCAAGCGCAAGCGATGGCTGACGAAACCCACGATCCGCAGACCCTCGCCTTTTACGACCGGGACGCGGTGGCC
This sequence comes from Phenylobacterium glaciei, assembly GCF_016772415.1. Classification (NCBI taxonomy): domain Bacteria; kingdom Pseudomonadati; phylum Pseudomonadota; class Alphaproteobacteria; order Caulobacterales; family Caulobacteraceae; genus Phenylobacterium; species Phenylobacterium glaciei. The sequence continues at coordinate 598,929 of NZ_JAGSGD010000001.1, read as the reverse complement.
TATGCCGGGCGGCGGCTCCCCGAGATCTCCCCGCGGCTCACCGCCTTCCTGGCCGCCCTGCCGGCCGGCGCCCACATTCTCGACCTCGGTTGCGGTGGTGGGCAGGACAGCCAGGTGATGCTGGCCCAGGGGTTCGAGGTGACGCCCATCGATGGGTCCGCCGGCCTGGCGCGGATCGCCAGCGACAGGCTCGGGCGGCCGGTCCGGGTCCAGCTGTTCGAGGATCTGGAGGACGAGGCGGTGTTCGACGGCATCTGGGCGAACGCCTCCCTGCTGCACGTCCCGACGGTGGGCCTGCCGCGGGCGCTCTCCCGCGTGCGCCGCGCCCTGAAGCCCGGCGGCCTCTTCCATGCGACCTACAAGGCCGGCGACGGGGGCGGCCGCGATTCGCTCGGGCGCTATTTCAACTTCCCGTCGGAGGCGGAGCTGAGGACCGCCTACGACGAGGCGGGCCCCTGGGCGGGCCTGGAAATACTCCAAGGCCCCGGCCACAGCTACGAGCAGGAAGAGCGGACCTGGCTTCAGGTCACGGTGGTCAGGCCCGCCTGAGCCCTATTCGGCCGGGACGTTCTCGCCGCGGCGGGCCAGGCTGCGGTCGAACTCCGCCCAGACCCCGGCGTCGCCGTGCCATTGTCCCTTGGTGGCGGCCTTGGAATATTCGGTGGAGCGGGCCTCGAAGAAGTTGGCGTGCTCGACCCCCGACAGCATCGACTGCAGCCAGGGCAGCGGGTTTTCCTTCACGCCGCCGAACACCTCCGGCAGGTGCAGCTGGCGCAGGCGCCAGTCGGCGATGAAGCGGATATAGGCCTTGATGTCTTCCGGCGTCATGCCCTGGACCTCGCCGGCGCTGAAGGCCAGGTCGATGAACTTGTCCTCCAGGCCCACCACCGTCTTGCAGCAATCGATGATGTCGTCGGCCACGCTCTTGGTGACCACGCCGGTCTCGGCGTTGAAGGCGTGGTAGAGCTTGATGATGCCCTCGCAGTGCAGGCTCTCGTCGCGCACCGACCAGGAGACGATCTGGCCCATGCCCTTCATCTTGTTGTGGCGCGGGAAGTTCATCAGCATGGCGAAGCTGGCGAACAGCTGCAGGCCCTCGGTGAAGCCGCCGAACATGGCCAGCGTCCGGGCGATGTCGGCGTTGGTGTCGACGCCGAACTTCTGCATGTAGTCGTGCTTGTCGCGCATCTCCTGGTAATCCAGGAAGGCGGTGAACTCACTGTCGGGCATGCCGATGGTTTCGAGCAGCAGGGCATAGGCCGCGATGTGGATCGTCTCCATGTTGGAGAAGGCCGACATCATCATCTTCACTTCGGTCGGTTTGAAGACGCGGGCGTAGCGCTCCATGTAGTTGTCGTTCACCTCGACGTCCGACTGGGTGAAGAAGCGGAAGATCTGGGTGAGCAGGTTGCGCTCGCGGTCGTTGAGCTTGGTCGCCCAGTCCTTGCAGTCCTCGCCGAGCGGAACTTCCTCGGGCATCCAGTGGACCTGCTGCTGCTTCTTCCAGAACTCATAGGCCCACGGATAGCGGAAGGGCTTGTAGGCGTAGGAGGGGGTGAGCAGGCCCGGCAGAGCAATTTTAGAGGCGGTCACAGGCGGACTTTCCAGCAGGACGGATTCGACGGACGGGACGTTGTTGGGGGTAACTTTAGCCATCGATCCACGACAACATCTAGCGGCGAGTTAACGCAGGCGCCCAAGATGTTGTGAATTGCATGGGGATAGACCGTGGCGAACGGCCCCGCCGCAAGCGGTTCTGCGAGGGGGCGCCGAAGACGGGGGACAAGGTGCGTCGAGTGGACATCAATCCTGGCTGTGCGCCCTGTGGAATGCGTGCATGGGTTCCCACGACGCTGGGACGGACAAAGCCTAGTTCGGCTTAGTGCCGGGGTTTGATGGACAGCGAGAAGGCGACCATCGAGTCGTCCTTGGTGTCCTGGCCCCAGACCATGTGCTGGCCCTTCACCTCGCGGTGGATGTAGCCGAAGGAGGTCTGCATGGCCCCCTTGCGCCAGCCGACGCCGAGCTGGGCGTCGCCGATGAGGGCGCTGGAGGGGTCGGTGGACCAGCCCGCGCCGTTCCAGTCGCCGTTGTTGCGCTGCATGTTGAGGCCCACCGCGCGACCGCTGGCCGCGGCGAACAGATACCAGCGGCCCTCATTGCCGAAGGCCGCCCCATCGCGGACGCCCATGGCGCCCAGGCGGGATTTCAGGCCGTCCGAGGCCTTCTGGCCCAGGGTGAGCATGGCGCCGGCCTCGGCCGAGCCGCCGGTGCTGGACATTCCCAACCCGGCGTGGGGCGAGAGCGAGACGTCGTAGCGGGCGGTGGCGAAGCTGACCGCGTCGGGCCAGTCGCGGGTGACGGCGATCTCATAGGCCTGGTTCTGGAATTCCGCGCGGTCGACATTGATCGGCAGGCCGCCCGGCGTGCGCAGGGTTCCCCCCACCGATAACCGCAGCGAATCGACCGCCACGCCGTTGTCGCCAAGGGTGATCTTGCTGTTGTTCCAGGCCACCGGTCCGGCGGCCGTATAGGTCTCGCGGTCCAGCAGGTTGGCGATGGGGTCGTCGACGTCGCCGCGCGGCGCATAGGCCTTGGGATCGAAGGCCGCGTTCATCAGTTGCGCGGCGCCGGAATCCAGGGTGAGAGACGTCGTCTGCGCGAAGGCGCTCGTCGCGCACATCCCGCCGCAAATCCCGAAGACGGTGGCCAGCCCAGCCATCGACCTCATAAGGCCTACTCCCCTTGCCGCGTCGACAAGCGAACGGCCTGGCGACATCCTTCCACGCCTGGAGAAGGACGCAACGGGAAATTCGGTTCCCGTGCTTAACCGCCACACCCCAGCTGGTTGAATTATTCCCTGCAAGATCAGCGCCTAGGCTTGATGGACACGGTGACCGCAACCATCGAGTCGTCGCGGTGGTCCCACCCCATCAGGGTGTTGGCCGCCTTCACCTTGCGCCGCATCCAGGCCAGGGACGCCTGGACAGACCCCTTGCGCCAGCCAACTCCGGCCTGGATATCGTTGATCAGGGCGCTGGAGGCGTCTGTTGAAAGGCCACGATTGGTCCAGTCTCCGTTGGTGCGCTGGAGGTTCAGGCCGACGGCGCGGCCGCTGGCGGCGGCGAACAGGTACCAGCGGCCCTGGTCGCCGAATCGCGCCCCGTCGCTGACCCCCAGATTGCTGGCCCAGCCCTGCGCCTTCTTGCGCAGGCGGACCATGGCGCCGGCCTCGGCCTCGCCCCCGGCGTTGGAGATGCCGACCCCGGCGTGGGGGGTGACGTCCAGGTCAAACTGGCCGGCGTCCACGGCCAGGAGGTTCGGCCAGCCGCGGGTGTAGCTGACCTCATAGGCGGCGTTGTCCACGGCCGCGGTCTGCCCCGGCCGAGGCGGCAGGGCGCCGGGCGTGCGGGCGATCTGGCCCACGGACACCCGCAGGGCATCGATCGCCCCCTGGGCCGGCCGCGCGAACGCCACCTCGCTGACCTTCCAGCGGGCGACGCCCTGGCCGGGCACATAGGTCTCGCCGGCGAGCGCATTGGTGCGATCCAGCGGCGTGCCGGTATAGGCCGGCTGGCGGAAGGCGGGTTCGAGGCCCGCCTGGACCGTCGGCCGGTCCACGGTGGCGAGCGCCGGGGCCGGCGCGCTGAAATCGGCGGCGACGGCGTCGGTCTTGGCGAAGACGGCGGTCCTCAGGTCCTGCCAGCTCTCCTGGAAGACCTGATCGCCCGGAGACGTTTCGACCTTCGGCGCGGGGAAGACGGCGGCGCCGAGCGCGGCGGTGGTCGCCGCACACCCGATCGCCACGGCCGTCACGCTCAAGAACCGCATACCCACCCCAGGCGCCGCGCCGTCAATTCATTAACGATAACGCAGTGAGCCGAGTTTGACGCCAGGGTTCTACTGGCAGGCGAGGCACTCATCGTAGTCTGTCTTTTCGACGGGCCCCATATCGACCATGACCAGCCCCTCGCCACCGGCGTGGGCGGCGCGCTGAACCGACTTGGAACGCATGTAGTAGAGCGACTTGCAGCCGCGTTCCCAGGCCTGCCAGTGCAGCATGTGCAGGTCCCACTTATCCACGTCGCCAGCCAGGAAGATGTTCACCGACTGCGACTGGCAGATATCCGGCGTGCGGTCGGCGGCCAGTTCCACCACCCAGCGCTGGTCCAGCTCGAAGGCGGTCTTGTAGACGTCCTTGTCGTCGGCCGAGAGGCAGTCCAGGTGCTGGACCGAGCCCTCGTTCTCCAGGATCGAGTCCCAGATGGCCGCGGTGTTCTGGCCCTTTTCCTCGAGCAGACGCTCCAGGTAGGGGTTCTTCACCGCGAACGAGCCCGACAGGGTCTTGTGGGTGTAGATATTGGCCGGGATCGGCTCGATGCCGGCGCTGGTGCCGCCGCAGATGATCGAGATCGAGGCCGTGGGCGCGATGGCCAGCTTGTGGCTGAAGCGCTCCATGACGCCCATGTCGGCGGCGTCCGGGCACGGGCCGCGCTCGGCGGCGAGCGTGCGGGAGGCGGCGTCGCACTGGCGGCGCAGGTGCTTGAAAAGACGCATGTTCCAGGATTTGGCCAGCGCGCTTTCGAAGGGCACGTTTTGGGCCTGGAGCAGGGTGTGGAAGCCCATGAGGCCGAGACCCACCGAACGCTCGCGGGTGGCGGCGTAGACGGCGTTCTTCATCTCCGGCGGGGCGCGGTTGATGAAGTCCTGCAGCACGTTGTCGAGGAAGCGCATGACGTCCTCGATGAAGGTCGGGTGGTCACGCCATTCCAGGAACTTCTCGGCGTTGACCGAGGAGAGGCAGCAGACCGCCGTGCGGTCATTGCCCAGGTGATCGACGCCGGTGTGCAGCATGATCTCCGAGCACAGGTTCGACTGGCGGACCTTCAGGCCCAGGTCGCGCTGATGCTGCGGCATGGAGCGGTTCACGGTGTCGGAGAAGATCAAGTAGGGCTCGCCGGTCTGCAGGCGGATCTCCAGGATCTTCTGCCAAAGGCTGCGCGCGTCGACTTCTTTGACCACCTCGCCGGTCTTGGGCGAGCGTAGGCCGAACATCTCGCCGTCGCGCACGCATTCCATGAAGGCGTCGCTGATGGAGATGCCGTGGTGCAGGTTCAGGGACTTGCGGTTGAAGTCGCCCGAAGGCTTCCGGATTTCCAGGAACTCCTCGATCTCCGGGTGGTGGATGTCCAGGTACACCGCCGCCGAGCCGCGGCGCAGGGAGCCCTGGCTGATGGCCAGGGTGAGCGAGTCCATCACGCGGATGAAGGGGATGATGCCGCTGGTCTGGCCCGCGCCCTTCACCTTCTCGCCGATGGAACGGACGCCGCCCCAGTAGGTGCCGATGCCGCCGCCGTTGGAGGCGAGCGCCACATTCTCGTTCCAGACGCTCTGGATGCCGTCCAGCGAATCACCGACCGCGTTCAGGAAGCAGGAGATCGGCAGGCCGCGATCGGCGCCGCCATTGGAGAGCACCGGGGTCGAGGGCATGAACCAGAGGTTCGAGATATAGTCATAGACCCGCTGGGCGTGGTCGGCGTCGTCGGCATAGGCCGTGGCGACGCGGGCGAACATGTCCTGGTAGCTCTCGCCCTGCAGCAGGTAGCGGTCTTCAAGGGTGGTCTTGCCGAAGTCGGTCAGCAGGGCGTCCCGCGACCGGTCCACCTCCACCTTGCGGACCAGCTGCAGCTGCGGTCGATCGGCCCGTTCCGGGGCCGCCGCGCTGGCTTCCGAGACCGTCCGCAATACCGCTTCGCTGCTGCTCATGTTCCAAAATCCATAACTATCAGGCGCTTCGGTCTTAGAACCGCCCCAACACGGCAAGCCCTACATCTAGTGGTCGCCTGCCCCAAGACACGCAGCATATGGGGGCTGATGCTAATGACTCGTCAACGGGGGGAATGGACGCGTCCCCAGGCTTTTTCGTTAACGAGGTCTTAACGTGGCTTGCTGGGTCCTGATCAGCAAGGCTTTCCGGAGCCGTGGGTAGGGTGGGCTCACGACAGTGTGACAAATGATCCCGCCTGCCGCGCGAGCAGTTTCTCCTTGCACCCAAACAGCCCTCGACCTATCCCCACGCCGTCACTGGGGAGTAGCCGCCTGCGGTTCCAGCAGGGGACGCGTCAACAGACTTGCGACGGGTTTTCCCACCCCGAGCATGGCGCGTCCGGCGATTGAGCTTGGCGAGACCTTTGGCTTTCGTGTGCCGTCCTTTTGCGGGGTCGGCGGCGCGGAAAGCCATTGGTTGTGCCCGACCCCGCCCCGGACGCCTATCCCATGGAAGCCTTCCTCGTTTCGACCGGCCTCGTGGCCATCGCCGAAATCGGCGACAAGACTCAGCTGCTGGCCATTCTGCTGGCCGCGCGGTTCCGCAAGCCCCTCCCCATCCTGCTGGGGATCTTCGTGGCCACCATCGCCAACCACGCCCTGGCCGCCAGCATCGGCTCGGTGGCCGGATCCTTCTTCGACGGTCCGTGGATGAAGTGGGTCCTAGGCCTGGCCTTCATCGCCTTCGCCGGATGGGCGCTGATTCCCGACACCTTCGAGGACAAGGACGCCCCGCGGGAGCGGGCCGGCGCCTCGATCTTCTGGACCACCGTGGTGGCCTTCTTCTTCGTGGAGATGGGCGACAAGACCCAGGTGGCCACCGTGGCCCTGGGGGCGCGGTTCCATGAGGTGGCCATCGTGGCCGCGGGCACCACCTTCGGGATGATGCTGGCCAATACGCCGGCGGTGTTCCTGGGCGACGTGGCGGCCACCAAGCTGCCGCTGAAGGCCATCCGCATCGCCGCGGCGGCCTCCTTCGCCGCCATCGGCCTGTGGATCCTGATCTGGGGCTAACTCCGGACCAGAGGCCAGAACAGGGCGATCAGCGGCGTCCCCACCACCAGCACCAGCAGAGTCAACGGCGCCCCCAGCCGAGGATAGTCGCTGAACCTGTAGCCGCCCGGACCCATCACCAGGGTGTTGCACTGGTGGCCGATGGGGGTGAGGAAGTCGCAGGCCGCGCCGACCGCGACCGCCATCAGGAAGGGGTCGGGGTTTAGCCCCAGCTTCAGGGCCAGGGCCGCCCCCACCGGGGCCACGATCAGCACGGTGGCGGCGTTGTTCAGGAACGGCGTGGCGGCCATGGCCACCGCCATGATGGCGGCCAGGGCCAGCAGGGGCGCCTGACCCTGGAAGACCGCCGAGAGCCAGCCGCCGATCAGGTCGGCGCCGCCCGTGGTCTGAATGGCCTCCGACACCGGGATCAGGGCGGCGATCAGCACCAGGACCGGGCCGTCGAGGGCGGCATAGGCCTCGCGCATGCGGATCGAGCCGATGGCGATCATCACCACGGCGGCCCCGAAGAAGGCGATGGCTACCGGGACCACCTGGAACGCCACCAGCACCATGGCCGCGGCCAGGATGATCGCCGGGGCGAGCGCATGTCGGATGCCCCCCAGCCGCACCTCCCGCTCCGCCAGCGGCAGCAGACCCAGCGCCTTCAGCGCGCCCGGCAGGCTGCGCTCGCCGCCCTGAAGGACGATCACGTCCCCGGCCCGCAGACGCACTCGGTTGAGGTGCTGGTTCAGGCGGAAGCCTGAGCGGCTGACCGCCAGCAGGTTCACGCCGTGCTGGCCGTGCAGATCCGAGCGCAGGGCGGTCTCGCCGATCAGCCCCGATTCGGCGCCCACCACGGCCTCCACCACCCGCACCTCCTCGGTCGGCGCCTCCATGGAAAGCGGCTTGTCGGCGCGGGTGAGCCGCAGCTTGGCCCGGGTGATCAGGTCGTCCAGGCCGTGGGGCTCGCCCTCCAGCAGCAGGGTGTCGCCGGGCAGAATCCTGGTGTTGGGGTGGGGCTGGGCCTTGCGCCTGCCGTCCCGCAGCAGGGCCATGACCCGCACCTCGTCGTGGGCCATGTGGTGGAAGTCGGCGACGCGGTTCTTCTCATACGCCCAGTCATCGGGGACCTGGACCTCGGTGAAATAGGCGTTGGCCGCCAAGGCGGCATCGATGTTGGCCGCCGGCGTGCGGCCCTTGGGCAGCATGCGGTAGGCGAAGGACAGGAACAGCACCCCCAGCGCCGCCAGCCCCAGGCCGACGGGCGCGTAGTCGTACATGCCGAAGGGCTTGCCCAGGATCTCCTCGCGGACCTGGGAGACGATGATGTTGGGCGCCGTCCCCACCAGGGTCACGAGGCCCCCCAGCAGGGCGCCGAAGGACATGGGCATCAGCAGGCGGCCAGGCGAGGTCCCGGTGCGCCGCGCCACCTGCAGGGCGACGGGCATCATGATGGCCAGGGCGCCGACGTTCTTGGTGGCGGTCGACAGCAGGGTGACGGCGGCGGTGAGCACCGGGACCTGACTGCGCTCGGTCTTCAGATGCGGCAGCAGAGGCCGCAGCAGGGCCTCGATGATCCCGGACCTGGCGAAGGCCGCGCTTACCACCAGCGCGCTGGCGATGATCACGGTGATGTCGTTGGAGAAGCCGTCAAAGGCGTTCTTGGCGGGCACCACCCCCAGCAGCACGCCGGCCAGCAGCGAGACCAGGGCGATCAGGTCATAGCGGAACCGGCCCCAGACGAACGCCCCGATGGTCACGGCGATCAGCCCGAAGGCCAGGGCCTGTTGATGCGTCATCCCGTTCCCCCAGCCCTCAGGCTCGGGCGGGAAACGCGCGTCAGGGGTTGAGGTTCAGCAGCGCCGGGTCACCGCCCTGGGCGGCGATATTGACGCTGACCGCCCGCTCCACCGCATAGCGCAGCAGGGCGTTGGGGCCGCCGGCCTTGGGCCCGGTCCCCGACAGCCCCTCGCCGCCGAAGGGCTGGACGCCCACCACGGCGCCGATCATCGAACGGTTCACATAGGTGTTGCCGGCCGGAACGGCGGCGCGGACCTGGTCGGCGAAGCCCTCGATACGGCTGTGGATTCCGAGGGTCAGGCCGTAGCCGGCGGCGGCCAGGGGACCGGCGGCCTCGTCCAGCCTGGCGGCGTCGTAGCGGACGACGTGCAGGACCGGCCCGAACACCTCCTTCTGCAGGAAGGCCGAGGACGGGATCTCCGCCAGGGTTGGGGCGAAGAACACACCGGTGTCGGGCGCCGTCATCCGGCGCAACACCTTGGCCTCGGTGGTCAAGCGCGCCAGGTGCGCCTCCAGCACGGCCCGCGCGTCCTCATCGATCACCGGGCCGATGTCCGTATGCGGATCGGCGGGGTCCCCCAGCACCAGAGCGTCCATGGCCCCGGCCAGGCCCTCGATCAGCTGGTCGGCGGTTTCGCGCGGGGCGAACAGGATGCGCAGGGCCGAGCAGCGCTGGCCGGCCGATCCGAAGGCGGAGTTGATGACGTCGTCGATCACCTGCTCACGCAGGGCGGTGGTGTCGACGAACATGGCGTTCAGCCCGCCGGTCTCGGCGATGAAGGGCACGATGGGGCCGGGCCGGGCCGCCAGCGTCCGGTTGATCGCCCAGGCGGTGTCGGTGCCACCGGTGAAGGCCACGCCCGCGCAGGCGGCGTGCGCCACGATGGCCGCCCCCACCACCGCGCCGTCGCCGGGCAGCAGATGGAGCACATCGGCGGGCAGGCCAGCCTGATGGAAAAGCCGGACGGCCTCGGCGGCGATCAGCGGGGTCTGCTCGGCGGGCTTGGCCACCACCGCATTGCCGGCGGCGAGCGCCGCGGCGATCTGGCCGGTGAAAATAGCCAACGGGAAGTTCCACGGACTGATGCAGGCGAAGACCCCCCTTCCGTGCAGGGAAAGCTGATTCACCTCCCCGACGGGACCTTTGAGGGTTTCCGGCCCCGAAAACTGGCGCTCGGCCAGGTGGGCGTAGTAGCGGCAGAAGTCGGCGGCCTCGCGCACCTCGGCGGCGCCGTCGGCATAGGTCTTGCCGGCCTCCACCGTGCAGATGGCGATCATCCGGTCGCGGTGGGCCTCAAGGGCATCGGCCATGGCGCGCAGGATCAGGGCGCGGCCGTGACCGCCCCGGGCGTCCCAGGCGGGTTGCGCCGCCTTGCCCGCGGCGAAGGCCTGGCCGATGTCCCACGCGCTCGCGTCCCAGGCCTGGCCGATGGTCTGCTTGCGGGCGCCCGGCGAAAGGCGCGGCGTGCTGGCGCCGGTCCCGGTCTCCTTGGCCGCCACGATCGGGCGGCTGGTGAGGAAATCGAGGTCGGCGACAGCGGCGGTCAGGCGCTCGCGATCGGCGGCGATGGAGAGATCCACCCCGGTCGAGTTCTTGCGCGCCGAGCCGTAGAGGTCGACAGGCAGCGGAATGCGCGGGTGGGGCGCGCCGCCGGCGGCCTCCACGGCGGCGATGGGATCGCCGACGACCAGGGCCACCGGGGTCTTCTCGTCCAGCAGGGCGTGGACGAAGGAGGTGTTGGCGCCGTTCTCCAGCAGGCGGCGGACCAGATAGGGCAGCAGGTCTTCGTGCCCGCCCACAGGCGCGTAGACCCGCAGCTTCATGGGACCGTAGCGGTCCACGGCCCCGGCATAGAGGGCTTCGCCCATGCCGTGCAGGCGCTGGAACTCCGGCTCGACATTGGCTTGCCGGGCCATCTGGCGCACGGCGGCCAGGGTATGGGCGTTGTGCGTGGCGAACTGGGGATAGAGGGCCGGGGCGGCGGCCAGCAGCACGCGGGCGCAGGCGAGGTACGAAAGGTCGGTGGCGGCCTTGGTGGTGTAGACGGGGTAGCCCGGCAGACCGCCCACCTGGGCGCGCTTGATCTCTGAATCCCAATAGGCGCCCTTCACCAGCCGCACCATCAGCCGGCGGCCCGTCGCGCGCGCGATGTCGGCCACGGCGGCGACAGTCTGGGGCGCTCGCTTCTGATAGGCCTGAACCGCCAGACCCAGCCCTTTCCACGTTCCCAGCTCCGGTTCGCCGGCCAGGCGCTCCAGCAGCTTCAGGGAGAGGACCAGGCGGTCGGCCTCCTCAGCGTCCAGGGTCAGGTTGATATTGGCGTCGGCGGCGATCTTGGCCAGGCGCAGGATGCGCGGATAGAGGTCGGCCCAGACGCGGTCTTCCTGGCGCGCCTCATAGCGCGGCGACAGGGCCGAGAGCTTCACCGAGACGCCGTGACCGGCCTCAGGCCCCTCGCCCTTGGCGCGTTTGCCCACCACGGTGAGCGCGTCGGCATAGGCTCTCTCGTACTTGTCGGCGTCGGCGGCGGTGCGGGCCCCCTCCCCCAGCATGTCGAAGGAGCAGACAAAGCCGTCGGCGCCCGCCCGCTTGATGGCCTGGTCGATGGTCCGCCCCAGGACGAACTGTTCCCCCATGATCTTGACCGCCGCGCCCACGGCCCGGCGGATCACCGGTTCGCCCAGGCGACCGGCCAGCCGGCGGATGAAGCCCGGCAGGTCAGCGCGGGCCTCCTCGTCGGGATCGATCAGCTTGCCGGTGAGCATCAGGCTCCAGGTCGAGGCGTTGACCAGCAGGCTGTCGGATTGGCCGAGATGACTGGCCCAATCGGCCGAGGCGATCTTTTCGGCGATGAGCCGGTCGCGAGTTGCCTCATCGGGGGTGCGCAGCAGGGCCTCGGCCAGGCACATCAGGGCCAGCCCCTCGCGGGTCGACAGCGAGAACTCCTGCAGGAAGCTTTCCACGACCCCCTGCTTGGCCGCACCCTTGCGGGCGAAGGCGACCAGGGCCTCGGCCTCCTGGCGGACCTCCTCGCGATCTTCGGGACCTAGGGGGCGGCTGGCGAGCAGGGCGGCCACTGCCGTACGCTCATCAACAAATTTATCCCGATCGAGATCATCGAAAGACATGTCCGGCCCTCAAGCAGGGGTCGAAAATGCGAAATCGTTGCGGGGAATACAAGGTCGGCGCGGAAAATTGACCGCAGCCAGGTCCGCGCCCGCAATCCCCATAGCAAAAGGGCCCGGTCTTGCGACCGGGCCCCTCGCTTAGTTCGGCGAACTGCCGAGATCGAGATCTTAGAAGTTGATGTCGATCGTCGAACGGCGGTTCAGAGGTTCCTTCACGCCGTCGCCGGTGGGAACGGCGAGCATGGTTTCGCCCTTCCAATCGACTTGCAGCGAGCCGGCGCCGACGCCTTGACCGACGAGCGCGTCAGCCACGGCCTTAGCCCGACGTTCCGACAGGCGGACGTTGTAGGCCGGCGAACCGGAGGAGTCGGTGTGACCGACGACAACCACTTGGGTCGCGTGGCCGGCATTGGCGTAGTTCGCGGCTTCCGAAACCACCGTCTGGGCTTCCGGGGTCAGGACGTACTGATCGAACGGGAAGTAGACGATGAATTGCTTGGCTTCATACGCCGGCGGGGGCGGAGGAGGCGGGGGCGGGGGAGGCGGCGGGGGCGGCGGGGGCGGGGGGGGCGGCGGGGGCGGCGGCGGCGAAGCGAAGGAGTAACGCAGGCCGAGGGTCACCGACTGGTCGCGGTATTCGCCGGAGAAGACGCCGGGTTGCAGAGCGTTCGAACCGGTCGACGCGAAGTCGAGGTCCGCACCACCGAGCCAACGATAGGTCAGGTCGACGTTCAGCTTGTCGGTCGCCTGCCAGGCCAGACCGGCGATCAGCTGATACGCGAGCGACGTATCGTTGTCATCGATGGTCAGGTTCTGGATGGCGGGGTTCGCGGCGGAGATCGTACCGGTCACCGTGGAGAATTGGCCAACCGTGTCGAGCTTGACGTGGTTGATACCAACGCCGGCCCCGATGAAGGGGTTCAGCATCGCGCCAGGAGCGAAGTCATAGAGCACGTTGCCCATGACGGTCCAAGATTCGATCGAGCCGCTCGGAGCGCCGCAGTTCGGGGCCGCGACCGAGCGCAGAACGCCGGGGGTGCAGAGGCCGAGGATCGAATTGCCGGCGCCGCCGCGGACCGACTTGATGTCGCCGGGACGGTAGCCGCCTTCGAGTTCAACACGCCAATTGTCGTTCAGCTGATAGCCGAGACGCGCAAAACCAGCCCAATCCTTTTCCTGGTCGAACGTCCAGGAGTAGGGCTTGCCGTTGGCGGCGTTATTCGACGAGGTGGCCTCGATGCCTTCGGGCCAGTGGTAGCCAAGATCGATGGCGCCGTACCAGCCTTCTTGCGCGGAAGCACCGGACGCGGCGAACACCGCAGCCAGGGCGGCTCCCGCCAGGAGTTTGAATTTCATATCAGAGCCCTCTCATTGCCCTCTGCTGCGGCCTTATGACCCAGCACCTTTATAACAAGGCCGAAGCGCGGCGAAAGTGTCGCCGAAGCCACACCAACCGCCAATCTGCTACGACCCGCGAACTAGACACCAGGACGCTACACTAAACGCCTAAGCGATCAACTTAGACGCGGAGGACAAAGCCCTCCATCGAACCACTTTCGACACGCCTGGCGCACGTCGAAGTGTCGAATCTTGACATTGAACCTGGCCTCGACGCATCGACCGGTCGCCATCGGCGCCCGTCGGCGTCGGCCGAGTTCCAGACTGTTCTTGTAAAGCCGTTGAGACGTCGCAGGCAGGCTGAGACTGTGAAACAGCGTTTGTTTCGACAATCGACAACCCCCGAGAAGACATCCTTTGCCCCTATTCCACTGGCGCGCCCCTGTCGCACCGACCCCCTGAACGTCGGCCCCTATGATTGGTTCCCGACAATTTTCACAAGGCTTTCAGACGGTGAAGATGGGGCGTCTGTGTCTCTTTCAAGTCATACTGTGGCGCATATCATACTGATTGAAAAACAGGTTCGCCCAGCCGTGGAATATGACGGCGCCCAGGGCCGCCAACTCCTGACCCCATCAGACTTCGATGTTACGACGGTATCGGCGCACACGCCCGCCGAGGGCCTCGGGTCGATTGAGGGATTTTCGGAATTCATCCCGGCGCTCGTGGATCGAGGCGATGATCAGGCCCATGGGAACGCCGATCTCAACGAGCACGGCCTCGGAGAGCTGTAGCGAGGCCTCCACGGTTTCGGGCACCGCGTCGGTGGCGCCCAGTTCGTAGAGCCTCTGGGCGTGCCGGGCGTCGCGGGCGCGGGCCACGATGGTCAGGTCAGGCCGCATCTGGCGGGCGGTGGCGACGATCACCTCCACCCCCTCGGGCGCGTCCATGGTGACCACCAGGGAGGCCGCGGTCCCCAGGCCGCAGCGCCTGAGGAACTCCGGCCGTGACGCGTCGCCGTAGAAGATGGATTCACCGGCCCGGCGCGCGGCCTCCACCAGGCGCGGGTCGCGCTCTGCGGCGACCCAGGGGATGTCGTGCCGGCTGAGCATCTCGCCCACCAGCCGGCCGACCCGGCCATAACCCACCACCAGGACGCGGGCCGTCCCGCCGTCCGCCACGGGGGCCGGCTCCGGCGAGAGGCCTTCGCCCGACACCTTCCGGCCTCCGAGCTTGAGGCCGAGCGCCGCCAGCAGGGGGATGCACATCATCGAGAGGGTGGAGGCCACCAGCACCGTCTGGCCGATGGCCCGGTCGACGATCCCGTCCCCCATGGCGGCCGACAGGATGACGAAGGCGAACTCCCCGCCCCCGGCCAGCAACAGCCCGGCTTCAATGGCCGGCGGCGAGCGCAGGCCAAACAGCCGTGCCAGGCCGAAGACCACCGAGGCGTTGAGCACGATCATGCCCACCGCCATGCCCAGCACCAGCAGCGGCTGGGCGGCGAGAATGGAGAGGTCGAGGCCGATTCCCACCGACAGGAAGAATAGGCCGAGCAGCAGGCCCTTGAACGGCTCGATGGTGACCTCGACCTCGTGGCGGTACTCGGTCTCGGCCAGCAGCAGCCCCGCGATGAAGGCGCCCAGCGCCATGGAGAGGCCGGTGAGCGCGCTGACCAGCCCCGCCCCGATCACCACCAGCAGGCACGCGGCCATGAACAGCTCTTCGCTCTTGGCCCGGGCCACCGACTTGAGCATCGGGCGCAGCAGCAGGCGCCCGAACACCACCAGGCCGACGATGCCCAGCACCGCCGGCGCGAAGGCCAGGAAGATCTTGGGCGAGAAGGCCTGGTCGCCGCCGCTCCGGCCGAGGATCGTCAGGGTGATCAGGATCGGCGCCACCGCCAGGTCCTGGAACAGCAGGACGGAGAAGGTGGCGCGGCCGGCGGTGGAGTGCTGACGCTTCTGCTCGGTGAGGATCGGCATGACCACGGCGGTGGACGACAGGGCCAGGGCCGCGCCGATGGCGACCGCGGCCACCGGGTCGACCCCGAAGGTGATGGCGACGCCGGCGATGGCGGCGATGCAGAGCCCCACCTGCAGGGCGCCCATGCCGAACACATAGCGGCGCATCAGCCGCAGGCGCTCCCACGAGAGCTCCAGCCCGATCATGAACAGCAGGAAGACCACCCCGAACTCGGCGAGCTGGCCCACCTCCTGCGGATTGTCGATGGTGAAATAGCCCACCCAGGGAAAGGTGTCGCTCAGCGCGCCCAGGCCGAACGGGCCCAGGACCACGCCCGCGCCGAGGAAACCGAGGATGGGGCTGATCCGCCAGCGGCGGAACAGGGGCACGATCACGCCGGCGGTGGCGAGAAAGAGAATGACGTCTTTATACTCGCCGGGCGAAACGTGGCCTTCCATACGCTCTCCTTGTTGATGGCGGCACTATGCCCGCTGGACGGGGGCTTGCGGAACCCGCGTTCACGGCCTTATGACCGCCGCCATGGAAATCGGGGCGCATCGAGGCAGGTCGCGGGCGCGTACGCCGCTGGCCGTCCTGTTCGCCGTCGCCGCCCTGCTGATCCAGGCCCTGCTGCCGGCCGCTTCCCTGGCGGCGGAGTCCGTCGGCGCCGTCCGCATCGAGCTCTGCACCCCGCAAGGCGCCACGACCGTGGTCCTCGACCACAATGGTCAGGCGCAGAAGGGCTTCGCCGGCCTCCCCTGCCACGACTGCCTGGGCGCGACCCTGGCGATGACCACGACGCCGGAGCTCTCCGTCGTTCCGATCGCCTACGCCGACGAGCGTATCGTCCAGACGCCGACCGTCGAGGTCGTCCTGCGCGGCGCGCGCGCACCGCCGCGCCCCTTCGGCCAAGGACCACCCGCCCACAACCTCTGACCGATCGCCGCGCGCCGGACCCGTCCGTGCGCGCCCTGACGTCTTTGAGTCTGGATTTTTTTCACATGCCCATGTTTTCACGCGTCTCGCTTCGCGTCCTGCTGTTCGCCGCCGGCGCCCTGGCCACGCCGGCCTTCGCCGACGAGGCCCAGCGGACGCAGATTCCCGATCCCGGCGAGACCGGCCTCAGCCATCCCGCCCCGGCGTTCAGAATCCTCCCGGCCGGCCCCGCCTCCGAAACCCATCAGCATTGATATAGAGTGGACCCCATGCGCACCCTGATCCTCGGCCTCACCGCCACCGCCCTCATCGCCACCGCCGCCCAGGCCGCCACCTACCGCCTCGGCGGGCTGGAGGTCGCCCAGCCCTGGAGCCGGCCCGCCGCCGCCGGCGTCAACGGCGCGGGCTATATGACCGTGACCAACCGGGGCGCGGTCCCCGACACCCTGACCGCCATCGAGAGCCCCGCCGCCAAGAAGGTGGAGATGCACCGCTCCTCGATGTCGGGCGGCCTGATGACGATGCAGCAGGTCGACAGCGTGCTGCTGCCGCCCGGCAAGGCCATCACCTTCGCGCCCGCCGGCTACCACGTCATGCTGATCGGCCTGGCCAAGGCCCAGAAGACCGGCGATGTCGTCCCCGCCACCCTGGTGTTCAAGAGCGGGGCGCGGCTGAAGATCGAGTTCAGCGTGGGCATGGGTCCGGCGGGCGGCGCCGCACCGATGGGCGCCATGTCGATGGACCACAAGAACCATTAAAACGACCGTTCGGTCGGCGTTGACACGGACGCCGACCGACCGTTTATGCGCTCCATATTTTAAGTATGGAGGATTGCCCGTGGAGGTTTGGAATTACGCCAACCTGTGGGAGTCGGTGGCTGCGGCCATCCCCGAACGCCCTGCGCTTATTCATGGTGAGCGCGTCGTCAAATGGCGCGACTTCGACCGTCGCGCCAACGCGCTGGCCCAGCACTTCCTAGATGCGGGCCTGACCCAGCAGTCGAAGGTGGCGGCCTATCTCTTTAACGCGCCGGAATACATCGAGACCTATTTCGCGGCCTTCAAGGGAGGCCTCGCCCCCTTCAACACCAACTACCGCTACGGCGGCGACGAGCTGACCTACCTGTTCGACAACGCCGACGCCGAGGCCGTGGTCTTCCACGCCGCCTTCGCCGAGATGGCCGACAAGGTGCGGGCCAACCTGCCCAAGGTGAAGACCTGGGTCGCCGTGGCCGAGCCCGGCCATCCGGTCCCGGCCTGGGCCGCCGACTACGACGCCATCGTGGCCAAGGGCGCCGACCGGGTCGAAGGGCCCTGGGGCCGTTCGACCGACGACCTGCTGCTGATGTACACCGGCGGCACCACCGGCATGCCCAAGGGGGTGATGTGGCGCCAGGAGGACCTGTTCAAGGGCCTGGGCGGCGGCGCCAACCTGCTGCTGGGCCTGCCGCCCCTGGAGCGCGTCGCCGAGGCCGGCGAGCGCGCCAAGGCGGTGGAAGCCTCCGGCGAGCAGCCGATCACCATCCCGGTCGCGCCCTTGATGCACGCCACCGGCCAGTTCATCGGCTTTGGCCAGCTGGTCTCCGGCGGCGCCATCGCCACCCTGCCCTCACGCAAGTTCAGCCCCGTCGAACTGTTCGACGAGGTTGAGCGCCTCGCGGTCTCGGGCCTGATCATTGTGGGCCCGGCCTTCGCCGCCCCGATGCTGGAGACCCTGGACGCCAATCCCGGCCGCTGGACGATGCCCAGCCTCAAGCGGATCATTTCCTCCGGCGCCATGTGGGGGGCGGAGAACAAGCAGGGCCTGCTGAAGCACCTGCCCAACATCATGCTTATGGACAGCCTGGGCTCGTCGGAGGCGCTCGGTCTCGCCTCGTCGGTCTCCGGCGGTGGCGCGGCGGCCGGCACCGCCAAGTTCACCACCGGCCCCAATGCGGCGGTCTTCACCGAGGAGGGCGAGCGCGTCCTGCCAGGTTCCGGCGTGCGCGGCCTGGTGGCGGTCGGCGGCTTCACGCCGAGCGGCTACTACAAGGACCCCGAAAAGTCGGCCAAGACCTTCCGCACCTTCGAGGGCAAACGCTGGAGCGTGCCCGGCGATTGGGCGACCATCGAGGAAGACGGCTCCATCACCCTGCTGGGCCGCGGCTCCCAGGTGATCAATACCGGCGGCGAGAAGGTCTTCCCCGAAGAAGTGGAAGAGGCCCTGAAGCGCTTCCCCGGTGTCCGCGACGCCGCGGTGCTTGGTGTGCCCGATCCGCGCTTCGGCGAGCGCATCTGCGCCATCGTCGAGACCGTCGGTGACACCAAGCCGTCGCTGACCGAACTGGCCGCCCACGTGAAAGGGCTGCTGGCCGACTACAAGGCGCCGCGTGAACTTGTCCTAGCTCCGGTCAACCGCGCTCCGAATGGCAAGCTGGACTACAAGACCCTGAAAGCCCTGGCCGTTGATCGGCTGGGCGCGACAGCCTGAAGTGGCCACCGGTTCAGGCGCCCGTCGCGCCCTCAACAGGAAACGAACCGCCTTCGGCGGTTCGAGCGCCAAGGTTTGAACGTAACTAAAATGTAACGAGCCACAGAGGGCGCGGCCGAGTCATGGTCGCGCCCAAATCCCTATCCGAGGCTTTGAACACCCGATGAAGACCTTCTGGCTCGCCGCCTGCGCGGCGTCCGCCCTGGCGCTCGGCGCCGTCCCCGCCCTCGCCGCCGATGACATGGCCAAGGCGCCCCGCATGGGGCCCTGGGGCTTCGACGCCGCCGGCCAGGACCTGACCGTCAGCCCCCGCGACGACCTCTATCAGTACGCCAACGGGACCTACCTCAAAAACCTGGAGATCCCCGCCGACCGCTCGCGCTACGGGTCCTTCGACAAGCTGAATGAGCTGTCCGTCAACCGGATGCGCGCGGTGCTGGAAAAGGCCGCCGCCGACAAGGCCGCCACGGGCGACCAGGCCCGCATCGGCGTGATGTACCGCAGCTTCATGGACGAGGCCGCCGTCAACGCCCTGGGCGCCAAGCCGATGGCCGGCGACCTGGCCCAGATCAAGGCGTCGAAGACCCTCAGCGACGTCGCCAAGGTGATG
The DNA here is from genome assembly GCF_016772415.1 of Phenylobacterium glaciei. Classification (NCBI taxonomy): domain Bacteria; kingdom Pseudomonadati; phylum Pseudomonadota; class Alphaproteobacteria; order Caulobacterales; family Caulobacteraceae; genus Phenylobacterium; species Phenylobacterium glaciei. Next base: position 579,860 of record NZ_JAGSGD010000001.1, on the reverse strand, counting down.
GGCGAAAGCCAGAAGAAGTTCGGCGGTTCGGTGTTCGGCGCCTATCCGGGCGACGACGCCAAGGACCCCGACCACTATGTCATCACCCTGATCCAGGGGGGGCTGGGCCTGCCCGACCGCGACTACTATCTTGACGACAAGTTCGCGGCTCAGAAGACCGCCTATGAGGCCTATGTCGCCAAGCTGCTGACCCTGTCGGGCTGGGCCGATCCGGCCGCAAACGCCAAGGCCATCGTCGCCCTGGAGACCGAGATCGCCAAGGTCTCCTGGACCCGGGCCGAGCGCCGCGACGATGACAAGACCTACAATCCCTTCGCCGTGAAGGACCTGGCGGCCTATGCGCCGGGCTTCGACTGGAAGGCCTTCATGGCCGGCGCGGGCCTCGGCAAGGTGGCCAAGGTGGTGGTGGCCGAAAACACCGCCTTCCCCAAGATCGCCGCCCTCTACGCTAAGACCCCCATCGACACCCTGAAGGCCTGGCAGGCCTTCCACCTGGCCGACCAGGCCGCGCCCTATCTCTCCAAGGACTTCGACCAGGCCCAGTACGAATTCCGCAGCAAGACCCTGTCGGGTCAGCCGGTTCAGGCCGAACGCTGGAAGCGCGGCGTGACCCTGGTGGACAGCCAGGTCGGCGAGGCGCTGGGCAAGCTCTATGTCGACGCCTACTTCCCGGCCGACAGCAAGGCCAAGATGGACGCCCTGGTGGCCGACATCAAAGGCGCCATGAAGGGCCGCATCGAGAAGCTGACCTGGATGAGCCCGCCCACCAAGGCCAAGGCCCTCGAGAAGCTGTCGAAGTTCAGTGTGATGATCGCCTATCCCGAAACCTGGCGGGACTATTCGGCCCTGACCCTGAAGGACGGTGACCTCTACGGCAATGTGGCCCGGGCCACCGCCTTCGAGTGGAACCGCCAGGTCGACCGCCTGGACCAGAAGGTGGACAAGAAGGAGTGGGGCATGACGCCGCCAACCATCAACGCCTACTATTCCCCCACCAAGAACGGCATCGTCTTCCCAGCCGCCATTCTGCAGCCGCCGTTCTTCGATCCGGACGGCGACGCGGCGGTCAACTATGGCGGCATCGGCGGGGTGATCGGCCACGAGATCACCCACGGCTTCGACGACCAGGGCCGCAAGTCCGACGGCGACGGCCGGCTGACCGACTGGTGGACGGCGGAGGACGCCGCCAAGTTCGACGCCCAGGCCAAGATCTACGGTGCGCAGTATGCCGCGGTGGAGGTCCTGCCGGGGTCCCACATCAATCCCGACCTGACCATGGGCGAGAACATCGCCGACCTGGGCGGGGTGCTGCTGGCGTTGGACGCCTACCATGCCTCCCTGAAGGGCAAGCCCGCCCCGGTGATCGACGGCCTGACCGGCGACCAGCGGGTCTTCCTCGGCTGGGCCCAGGTCTGGCGGTCGAAGTCCCGCGAAGATCGCACGCGCCAGCGGCTGGTCTCCGACCCCCACTCGCCCGAGCAGTACCGCGCCGATATCCCGGTGCGGAACATCGACGCCTTCTACGAGGCGTTCGGCGTCAAGGCCGGCGACAAGATGTATGTCGCCCCGGACAAGCGCGCCCGCATCTGGTGATTGAGGAGAGGTGGGGCCGGGGAAATCCGGCTCCATTATTTTGACTCTTGCGTCAAAAATAGTGTCGGGCAAAAATTTGGCCCGTTGCGGGGGATAATCGCAACGGGCCTTATTTTGAGCCGGAGCTCTTATTAAGCGGGCGTTTCCTCCCCGAAACGCCGGAGACTGTCGAACTAATGTCGCCATGTCTCTCGCAGGACTGAGAAAACGGCAATTTCTCGCCCGAGTCAATGCGCCCAAACCCGCCTCATGGCGGAATTCTGATCAGATTTTCGCGACCAGGTGGATTCAACCACAGCGTGGCGTTGTTTTTGACTCAAACGTCAATTATTGACGCGTTTTGCGAGTGCTTCGTACGGTCCACAACTGTTCTCAAACACGAAATCGGGCCGCGACGCGGTGACAGGCCCACGGCCTTTCGCGGTGAGCAGCAGGGAGATCGCCGCGATGCGACTCACCGGCGTCAGCACGCCGTGGGGACGTCGGACCGCACCGGCGGTCACCAGCTCCTCCGTCAGGGCGTCGTCATCCCCGCCCCCGGGATAGACCAGAGTCGCGCTCTCATGCGCCAGGGCGCGGGCCTCGATCACCCGCAGCAGGTGTTCGGCCACCGCCAGTTGGCTGTCGGACCAGGTCGCCCGAAGGGAGGCGGTGAGCTGGGCCTGGCTCTTCAGGATCACCCCGTCGCCGAGGATCTTCAGGCCGTTGGCTGTCAGGGTCGCCCCGGTCGTCGTGATGTCGACGATCAGTTCGGCGGCGCCCGCCGCCGGAGCCCCCTCGGTGGCGCCGCTGGACTCGGTGATCCGGTAGTCGGCCACCCCGTGGCGGGCGAAGAAAGCCCGGGTCTGGACCAGGTACTTGGTGGCCACCCGCATGCGCCGGCCGGTGCGGGCCAGCACGTCGTGCGCCACCTCCTCCAGGTCGGCCATCGAGTCGACGTCGAGCCAGCTCTTGGGCACAGCCACCACCAGGTCGGCGCGGCCAAAGCCAAGCGCCCGCAGCAGCAGGGCGCGGCTGTCGAGATCGCCGCCACGTTCCCGCAGCAGGTCCTCTCCGGTGACGCCCAGGTGCACCTCGCCGCTATCGAGCGCCTCGGCGATGTCGCCGGCCGAGAGCAGGCGCACCTGGGCGCCGGCCAGGCCCTTGATCTCGGCCATGTAGCCGCGCGCGCCGCCGCTGACCGAGAGCCTCAGCCCGCAGTCGGCCAGCCATTCCTCGACCTGTTCCTTCAAGCGGCCCTTGGAGGGGACCGCGATGATCAGGGGCCCGCTCATGCCTCACCTCCCTTGAAGGCTCGCCAGGGCCGGACCATGCAACCCACGGCGCGGCCGTGGGCCGGACTCTCCAGGCGGGCCGGCAGGCCGTCATAGCGTCCGCCAACCGCCACTGGACGATCCGCCCCCAGCGCGGTGGAGCGGACCTCGAAGGTCAGGCCGTCATAATATTCGAAGGCGTGGCCGAGCGTGGTGGCCATCAGCATGGCCCCCTCAGGCACCCCGGCCTTGGTGATCAGCACCAGGCGCTGCTCCCAATCGGCCAGGGCGGCGGTGAGCGCCTTGCCCCTGGCGCCCGGAATGGCCCGGATGGCGGCCAGCGCCTTGGCCGGCGTATCGGAGATGCCGAGGAAGCGGCCCAGGCTCTGGGCCTGCTCGACGCTCAGGGCCGGCGCGCGGGCGGCCTGGGCGCGGCGGATCAGGCGCTGGGCGATCTCGGCGGGACCCCGGCCGCCGACGGGTTCGATCCCGGCGAGCGCCCAGACCTCCTCCAGCAGGACGGCGGCCTCGTCGGAGGAGCGCTCGGCCAGCAGGTCGGCGAGACCGCCGCTCTCCACGGGCTTGGCTTGCGCGCCAGCACGGGCCAGCTCGGCCTGCAGCAGGCGGGGCCGCGAGGCGGCGCGCTTCAGACGGGCGGCGAGGGACGGCGCCAGGTCCAGGCCGTCCACGAAGGCGGCGAACAGGCCGATGTCGCCAAGCCACAGCAGCAGGTCGTCCCGGCCCCCGGCCACAGCGGACGTCCAGGCGAGCGCAGCGATCTCGGCGTCGGCCTCCAGGGCGTCGGTCGCCGCAGCGTCGAACCGCTCGACACCGATCTGCACGAATTCCTCGGCCCGGTCGGCGTGGTCGGGAGAGGCGCGGAAGGCCTTGCCCTCGTAGTAGTAACGGCCGGAGGCGGCGCCGCTCTCCAGGTGCAGGCGGGTGACCGGCACGGTGAAGTCGGGGCGCAGGCAGGCCTCTTCCCCGCCCTCGGCCTGGACCACGAACAGCCGCGCGCGCATCGCCTCACCGGCCAGTTCCAGCAGCAGGCCCAGCGGCTGCAGGATCGGCGCGTCGACACTCGAAGCGCCGGCGCTCAGCGGCGCGCGGATGGCGGAGAGCGCCTCGTTGGGAACCCGGGGTTCAGCCCTCATTTGCTGGCGTCCAGGATACGGCGCAGGGCCGGGATCAGCTCAGCGCGCGGGATGGTCTGTTGGCCCGGCCGCTGTTCGCGCCACGCGGCGTTTTCGGTGACCCCCGCCGAGAGTTCGCGCCCGAGGTCCAGGTCCTTGATGGTCACCGTGCCGGCGGCGATCTCGTCCCCGCCCAGCATGATGGCGGCCGGCGACATCCGGCGGTCGGCATACTTCATCTGCGGCCGCATGCCGGAACTGCCCAGATAGACTTCCGCCGCGATGCCGGCGGCGCGCAGTTCGCCCACCACACCATAATAGGCGGCCATGTCGTCGGGGCTGAAGGCGATGACCACCACGGGTCCCCGCGCCTGCCCGCCCAGGTCCCGGCCCGCCGCGCGCAGGGCCGAGGCCAGGCGCGAGACCCCGAAGGAGAAGCCGGTGGCGGGCGTGCGCTCGCCGGTGAAGCGGGCCACCAGGTCGTCATAGCGGCCCCCGCCGCCCACCGAGCCGAACCGCACCGGGGCGCCGTTCTCGTCATTGGTGGCCAGCAGCAGTTCGGCCTCGAAGACCGGGCCGGTATAGTATTCCAGGCCGCGCACGATGGACGGGTCGAACATCGCCCGGTCCTGGGCGACCCCCATGCCGATCAGCGCCTTGTCGATCCGCGACAGCTCCTCCAGCCCCTCGCCGCCCTCCGGCGAGCCGCCGATGACGTTGGCGATGCGGTCGAGAGTCTCCGAACGCCCCTCGGCGCCGGCGGCGGTGAAGGCCAGCACGGCCTCGGCGGCCGCGGTCCCCAGCCCTGCCCCCTTGGTGAAGGCGCCGCTCTCGTCCTTGCGGCCTTCCCCCAGCAGCAGGCGCACGCCGTCGGGACCCAGGCGGTCCAGCTTGTCGACGGCGCGCAGCACCGCCAGCTTCTGGCCCTCGGTCGTGACCCCCGCCGTGGCCAGCAGGCCGTTCAGGAGCTTGCGGTTGTTGATCTTGATGACATAGGCGCCGGCCGGCAGGCCCGCCGCGGTCAGGCCGTCGGCGGCCATGGCGATGATCTCGGCGTCGGCCTCGGGGCGGGACGAGCCCACCGTGTCGGCGTCGCACTGGGTGAATTCGCGGAAGCGGCCCGGGCCGGGCTTCTCATTGCGCCAGACCGTGCCGAAGGCGTAGCGGCGGAACGGCTTGGGCAGGGTCTCCCAGTTCTGGGCCACGAACCGGGCCAGCGGCGCGGTCAGGTCGTAGCGCAGGGCCATCCACTGCTCATCGTCGTCCTGCAGGGCGAAGACGCCTTCGTTGGGACGGTCGGCGTCGGGCAGGAACTTGCCGAGCGCATCGGCATATTCCAGCGCGCCCGTGTCGAAGGCCTCGAAGCCGTAGCGTTCATAGACCTCCGAGACCTTGGCCAGGATCTGACGTTCGGCGGTGAGATCGCGCGCGCGGCGGTCGTTGAAGCCGCGCGGCGCGCGGGCTTCCGGACGTGTCGGGTCATTCGTCATGGCGCGCGCTTAAGCGATGGCGGCGCGCGCGGCAAGGCGCGGGCGCAGGCGTTGCGGGTTGGAGGCGGAGAATTCCATCGTCTGTATCCCTGAAAGCGTGGGGTCGACGGATGGAGCTGGCGATCTTCGCGTGAGCCCCATCCGCATCTGCGGGGGGCTCGAAGCCGGGGTTTAGGCCAAACGCCCCCGGCCGAGCCCGCCGTGGCGGGTCGAATGGTGGTGGCCGTGATGGTGCGCCGAGCTCGTCATGCGAGCGGGCCTATAGCGCGGCGCTCGATGGATGGCGAGTCCCCTCACGCGGTGATGATCTGGAGGTCGGCTCCCCCAGCCCTTTGGGCCAAAAGATCGGCCCGGCGGAGAACGTGATCTAGCCGATGACGCCTGTCCCGCCGGTGGCGGCGATCACCTGGCCCTGGATGAACTCCGCCTCGGGGCCCAGCAGGAACTCCACCAGGGCGGCGTAGTCGGAGTCCCGGCTCTCACGGCCGGAAGGATTGGTGCGGGCGGCGCGGTCGACGGCGGCCTGGGCGGCGTCCTCGCTGCCCAGCATGGCGGCCACCGAGGTGGTGTGCACCAGACCCGGCGCCACCCCGTTGATCCTGATCCCACGTGGCGCGAGCTCGGCCACCAGATAGCGGACAATAGCCTCCGCGAGAGCCTTGCCGACCCCCAGCGCGCCGTAGTTGGGGCTGGGGATGCGCGATCCCATGCTGGTGATGAACACCACGCTGGAGCCTCGCCCCAACAGCGCCTGGGCGGCGTGGACCAGGTAGAGCAGGGATAGGCCGTTGGTCTCCACCGCCTGGCGGAACTTCACCAGGTCCGCCCCCAGCAGGGTGGTGGGATAGATCATCGCCGCCGAGTGGACGATGTGGCTCAAGCCGTGGCCGTGCCGCTCGATCTCCGCCATCAGGGCGGCGGCCCCCTCCGGCGTGCCGACCTCGCACCGCACGGTCTCGACGGCCGCCCCCAGCGCCAGGATCTCGGCGCGTGCGACGTCCGCCGCCGCCTCGTCGCTGTGATAGGCCAGCACCACCCGGCCATGGACCGGGGCCAGCCGCCGGGCGATGGCCAGGCCGATGCCCTTGGTCCCGCCGGTGATGAGGACGGTCACGAGGGCGTCGCCATCCCCGAGAGGTCGGGGGTCTTGTAGTCCATCCCCGCCAGGGCCGGGCTGGCGGCCGCCGCGTCGAAGGCGCTCATCAGGCCGGCGAACCGGGCCTCGACGAAGGGCCGCATGTCGGGATGGGTGAAGATGTAGCGCTCGCCGGCCTGGATCGCCTCCAGCACCCGGCGGCCGACCCGCTGGGGATCGATACCGTTTTCCACCATGGAGTCGGCGACCACGGGGCTGTCCACCGGCCCACCGAACTGCGCCTGGCGGGTGCGGCCCGACTGGTTGATCTTGGTCTTCACGAAGCCGGGGCACAGCACCGAGACATTGATGCCCTCGGGCGCCAGCTGACCCGCCCAGCCCTCGGACATGGCCACCACCGCGAACTTGGTGGCGCTGTAGGGCTCCATGCCCGGCGGCGAGATCATGCCGGCCATGGAGGCGGTGTTGACGAAGGTCCCGCCCTCGCCGTGCGATCGGATCAGCGGCAGGAAGGTCTCCATGCCGTAGACCACCCCCATCAGGTTCACCGCCAGGATCCAGTCCCAGTCGGCGTGGCGCACCTGATCGATGGGCCCACCGGCGCCGACGCCGGCGTTGTTGCAGACCACGTGCACCTTGCCGAAGGTCTCGATGGTCTTGGCCGCGGCGGCCTCCACCGCGTTGCGGACAGCCACATCGCAGAGCACGCCGCTGGCGCGGATCTGACGCTCCTCGAGCTCCTTCACGGCGGCGAGCAGCGGCGCCTCCTCGATATCGGCCAGCATCACGTTCATGCCGGCCTCACCAAAGGCATGGGCCATGGCGAGGCCAAGGCCGCTGGCCCCGCCGGTGATGAAGGCGGTCTTGCCGGTCAGGTCGCGCATCGGGTTTCCTTAGCTACTTGAGCCGCGCCACGAGGGCGGCGGTGGACGGGTCGTGGACGCCAGAGGCGCCGCCTTGCAGTTCGGCGAGGATCCTGGTGGCCAGGCTCTTGCCCAGCTCCACTCCCCACTGGTCGAAACTATTGATGCCCCAGAGCACGCCTTCCACGAAGACCTTGTGCTCATGCAGGACGATCAGGGCGCCCAGAGCCTCCGGCGTCAGGGCGTCCATCAGGATGAAACTCGAGGGTCGGTCGCCAGGGAAGGTGCGCTGGGGGGCCAAGATGTCGATCTCGGCGGGCGTAAGACCCTTGGCTGTCAGTTCCTCGCGCACGTCGGCCTCGCTGCGGCCCGTCATCAGGGCCTGGGCCTGGGCGATGACATTGGCCAGCAGGATGGTGTGGTTGACGGGCTCGCCCTCGCCGGCCTTGGCGACCGCCACGAAGTCCACCGGGATCACGTCGGTCCCCTGGTGCAGCATCTGGAAGAAGGCGTGCTGGCCGTTGGTGCCGGCGTCGCCGAACACCGAAGCCGCCGTGGCATGGGCGACGGGCCGGCCCTGCTGGTCCACCCGCTTGCCGTTGGACTCCATCTCCAGCTGCTGCAGGAAGCTGGGGAACAGCCGCAGCCGCGCCGCATAAGGGATCACCGCCCGCAGGGGGCGGTCCAGGCCGTCACGGTTGAAGATGTGGGCCAGGGCCAGCAGCACCGGGGCGTTCAACAGCAGGGGCGTGTGGCGGAAGTGGTGGTCCATCTCCGCGCCACCGTCGAGCAGGCGCTGGAAGACGTCGTAGCCGAGGCCGATGGCGCAGGAGAGGCCCACCGCCGACCAGATGGAATAGCGGCCGCCCACCCAGTCCCAGAAGCCGAACACCTGGTCGGCCGGAACCCCGAAGGCCTGGGCCACGGCCGGCGCGGCGGACACCGCCACCAGGTGTGAGTCGGACGCCGGACCCAGCGCCGCGCGCAGCCAGGCGCGGACCACCTCGGCGTTGGCCAGGGTCTCCTGGGTGGTGAAGGTCTTGGAGACGACGACCACCAGAGTCTCAGCCGGATCGAGACCCGCGAGCGCCAGCGCCGTCTCCGATGGATCCACATTGGCGGCGAAGCGCAGCTCGATCTCGGGGTTCAGGGGCCGCAGGGCCTCCCAGATCAGCCGGGGCCCGAGGTCGGACCCGCCGATGCCGATGTGGACGATGGCCTTGAAGGGCTTGCCGGTCGCGCCGGCCTTGGCGCCCGAGCGCACCGCCTCGGCGAAGGCGCGCATGGCGTTTCGCGTAGCTTCCACCTCGCGGGAGACCAGAACCCCGTCGGCCTTGAAGTCGGCCCCGTCCGGCGCGCGCAGAGCCATATGCAGGGCCGCGCGGTTCTCCGAGATATTGACCGGCTCCCCGGCCCACAGGCGATTGCGCGCGCCCTCCACGTCGCAGACCTTGGCGAGCGTCAGGGCGGTGTCGAAGTCTCCCAGCGACCAGGGCTGCTTGGAAAGGTCGATCCGTAGGCCGGCAGCCTCCACCACCAGCTTCTCCAGGCGATCCGTCTCGATGGCGAACAGGCCCGCGATCGGATCACGGGCGGCGACGGCGGCCTTTTTCAGGTTGGTCCAGGCGGAGTCTGGCGTGGTCATCAAGGCTTACCTTCGGGCGCGCGGTAGGATCGCGTTTACCATGTTCGGGCTATCTGAAGCCCCTTCGCGTCTGTCTTAGTTCGCGCAACGAGGATCGTCATGTCCTGCGACGCCGCCGCCTCTCTCGCCATCCTCTGGCTCGCCGCCACCGGTCCGATCACCCCCGGACCGGGGATGAGCACGCCCCCCTCGGCGGTGGCCCAGGAGCCGCTGTTCCTCGACATCGTCAAACGGGCGGGCGCTCTGAAGGCGGAGGTCGATGGCGCCCGCGCCGGCAAGACCCTGGCCGCCGACTTCAAGACCCAGATCGGTGAATTGGCGGCGCTGGACATGCAGGGCCACGTCCTGCTGGCCAAGCGGGGCACCGATGGCGACCTGAAGTGCATCCTGCGCGGCATCTCCCAGGACCTGCCGCTGAAGCTCGAGGCGGTGACCGCGGCCCCCACCCCGAAGGACCGCGACCTGGCCCTGCGCGACATGGCCTATCTGCTGAACGATAATGTCGAGGTGATCACCACCCCGGCGACGGTCACGTCTCAGGTCCCGACCTAGCTGGACTTGGCCTTGTCCAGGGCCTTGGACACCAGGGCCGGCGTCAGGAACTGGGGCAGGATGACGGGATCGGGGTTCTTCACCCCATAGACCAGATAGAGCGGCACGCCGGCCCGGCCATGCCTGGCCAGCTCGGCGGCGATCACCGCGTCCTTCCGCGTCCAGTCGGCCTTCAGATAGACCGCGCCCGTGCGGGTGAAGGCGTCAGCCGCTTCCGCCGTCGCGAAGGCCACCTTCTCATTCACCTGGCAGGTGACGCACCAGGCGGCGGTGAAGTTCACGAACACCGGCTTGCCTTGCGCGCGGGCCTCGGCGACGGCCTCGGGACTGTAGACCGCCTCGGGAATCGAGCCCGCCGCGACCTCGGTTGAAGCCGCCGCGGGCGTCCCATAGGCCGGGACCAGCACCAGGACGAAGGCGCCGACGGCCAGGACCGCGCCGATGGCCGCCAGGGTCAGGGGCTTGCCGCCGGAGGCCTGCCGCTTCTGGGCCAGGCCAAGCACCCAGGCAGCCAGAGCCAGGACCACGGCGGCGGCCAGAACCCGCGCCAGGCCCATCTCGCCGGCCTGCACCGTCAGCACCCAGACCAGCCAGGCCGCGGCCCCGTACATCGGGAAGGCCATCAGCTTCTTAAAGGTCTCCATCCAGGGACCTGGCTTGGGCAGACGGGCGAGCAGGCCCGGGGCGAACGCCGCCAGGGTGAACGGGGCGGCGAAACCGAGGCCAAGACCCAGGAAGACCGCCAAGGCGACCGGCGCGCTTTGGGTCAGGGCCCAGCCCAGGGCCGGCCCCATGAAGGGCGCGGTGCAGGGGGCGGCCACCACGACGGCCAGGGCCCCGGTGAAGAAGGCCCCGGCCAGGCCCTGCTTGGACGCCAGGCCCGTGCCCACGCCCTGGAGCGAGGTCCCGACTTCGAACAGGCCCGAGAGGTTCAGCGCCACGGCCAGCATCAGCAGGGCCAGGCCGGCGACGACCACCGGCGACTGCAACTGGAAGCCCCAGCCCACGGCTGAGCCTCCGGCGCGGATGGCGATCAGGGCGCCGGCCAGGGCCAGGAAGGTGGCCAGCACACCGGCCAGGAAGGCCAGGCCTTGGGCGCGGGCGGCGCCCTGCTCATGGGCGTGACCGGCCAGGGAGGTGGCCTTCATGGCCAGGATCGGGAAGACGCAGGGCATCAGGTTCAGCACCAGCCCGCCCAGCAGGGCGTAGACGAAGGCCAGGGCGAGGCCGAGGCTGGCGCCGGCGACCGGAGCCACAGCCTTGGCGGGCGGGGCGCCGAGGCCGGACGTTCCGGCGGGCGGCGGGCCTTCGGCGGCGGTGAGCTCATAGGCCTTTCCGCCCACGCTCAAGACCCCGTCCAGGGCGGCGGGCGCCGTGCCCTTGGTGAAGTCGTAGCCGGGGGTCAGGGTCAGGGTCAGGCCTTCAGGACCGCGATCGAGGGTTTGGGGTTTGGCGTGGTCGATGACCGTCGCCTTGAAGGGATAGAAATAGGCCTCGTCGGCGCCCTTCAGCGGCGACCCGGCGATAGCCAGTTTCAAAACCCCGTCAATATTGCTGAACGCAGCCGTCAGGCCGGCGGGCTTGGGCGCCGCCTCCAGGGCCTTGGTGACAGCCGCGCCCCATTTGGCGTCGGGCTGCGGGGCGGCGGCCACCACGGGCAGGTCCAGGGTGAGGACGGCGTCTTCCGGAACGCAGATGTCCTCGCAGACCAGGAAGGCGGCGGCGGCCTTCAGCGTGATGGTGTCGCCGGGCTTGGCGGATTTCGGCGCGGTGATGGCGACAGGCAGCAGCACCTCGCCCTGGTAGCCGTAGTTCATCAGCGGGCCGGTGGGCTGGCGGGTCGGCGGCGCCCAGACGATCTCGCCGGCGCTCCAGCCGACCGGCAGGGTCCAACTGATCTGGGTCGCCTCACCGGAGTCGCCGGAGTTGCGCCAGTAGGTATGCCAGCCCTTTTGGATCTTCTGGCGCAGGGCGACGTAGACCGTTCCACCGGGCGCGACGCCGGCGTCCTGGGCCACCAGCTCGGCCTCGATATGGCCGGTCTGGACCGGCGCGGCGGCGGCCGGGAGGGCGAAGGCGGTCGCCAGGGTCAGGGCCGCGAGAACGCCCGCAATGAAACGCGTCATACCGTTATCCCAATCCCCACACTCAGGCCGCTATATGGGCCGCCAACGCCCATCCGCAAAGCGCTCGACTTGTCATGGGCGCGCGCCATCATCGACTAATCAGTTCGGTTCGAACCCCAGGAGAGTTACGTGCCCGCCCCCTTCGACGAGATCGAGATCGGTCAGGTGGTCTATCTCGGCGAGGTCCGTGTCGACGCCAACGCCCTGGAAGCCTTCATCGCCGCCTTCGCCCCCGGCTGGCCGGCTGAGCGCGGCGCGCCCGACGCCATGGTCTTCGCCATCTGGACCCGGCTGGATTCGGCCGCGGTGGTCAACTGGCCCCAGACCAAGCGCCTCGGCGTCGACGCCCTGCGCTGGGCCCGCAACCCGCCGGCCGGCGAGAACCTGCGTGGCCGCATGACAGTGATGGGCAAGGATCCGGTCGGCGAGGGCAAGGGCATCGTCATCGCCCAGCACGACCTGTTGGACGAGGCCGGACGGCTGGTCTTTTCCTGCCTGACCCGCAGCGTCTTCGCCCGCTAGCTCCAATGAAAACGGCGGGCCTTTCGACCCGCCGTCTCCGAACTCTGACCTGACCCCTTGGATCAGGCGTTGGCGGCCTGCGGCAGCTGCGAGGCGCGGAACATCGCCAGCGCGATGAGGCGGTCCCATCCCACCAGGGAGACCAGGTGGGCATAGATCTGGCCCAGCGCGCCGTTGTCGCGCAGTTCGGCCAGCTTTTCCGGCGACAGCTTGGCCAGCTTCTCTTCCGAGATGCCGAAATACTCGGCGATCTTCTGCGGCTCGGCGGCCGTGCCGTCCTCGTTGACCGGCGTGTGGAGGGCGGTCTTCAGCTCGAACAGGTCGTTGTCTTTCAGGATCTGAATGAAGCCCTGCGTCCGCTGCCGCTCGACCTCGTAGTCGTTGCAGAAGGTGATGCAGTTCTGGGTGTATTCGGTGGGCTCGCCCTTCTCGTCGAAGAAGGCCATCTCGCCGCCCTCGACGATGAACTCGGCGGCCCGGTCGATGCAGAGCACCATCTGCTGGGCCTTGTCGTCATTGGCGAAGACGAAGGGATAGCGGCGGATATAGGCCGGGACGTAGACGCCAGGCTCGAAGATGCCGTTGTCCTGGACGAACATGTTGTCCCCGGCGTTCAGGCCCATGACGGCCAGCGGCATCTTGTCGTCGCCGACGAAGATGATCGGGCCAGACACGGCGGCCAGGGGGAATTCGGTGACGGTAAGCGGCACCGCGTGGCCGGCCTTGGCGAAGCCGAAGGGCCCGTCCATGCGCTTGACGCCGAGGGTCTTATGTTGGTCGGAGGTCAGAGGTTCCGGCTTGGAATAGAAGAGAACGTTGCCGGTGATCTGGCCGCCCGTGCCGGGCTGAATGTCGGTCGCCATGAAATGCCTTCGATGAACCTGGGCGCGAAAGAAAGGTGCGAGCGGGGGTTTTCGAAATCCCGTCTTCGCAGGGTCCGCGCTTCTACCCGATCAGACGGGGGGCGGCAAATGCGCTCGCTCGCTGCTTGCCTAGGCCAGGCTGAACCGCTTCAATCTGCCGATACGAAACGGACCGCATAGCGGAGGAAGTATTTTCAATGGCGATCTTTTATCCCGACATTCTTGAACAGAAGACGGCGGCGCGCGAATTCACCTATCGCGACAAGGACGTGATGCTCTACGCCCTGGGCGTCGGCATGGGGCAGGACCCCATGAACGAGGACGAGCTGGCCTACGTCTATGAGAAGAACCTGAAGGTCATCCCGACGGCCGCCACGGTGCTGGCCTCGAACATGCGCTCGGCCGGTGCGCCCGCGCCGGTGATGCCCGAGGGCCACCGCCAGAGCCAGATCAATTTCCTGATGGTGGTTCACGGCGAGCAGAAGGTCGAGCTGCACAAGCCCCTGCCCACCACCGGAACCTTCACCGCCGAGGGCCGCACCGTCGGCGCCTACGACAAGGGTGAAGGCAAGGGCGCGGTGATCATCAACGAGACCATCTGGCGCGACGCCGCAGGCGAAAAGGTCGCCACCCTGACCGGCTCCACCTTCGCCCGCGGCGACGGCGGCTTCGGCGGCCCGTCGGAAGGCGCGCCGGAACCCCACGTGGTCCCGACCCGCAAGGCCGATCTCTCGGTGGACTTCACCACCCGTGAGGACCAGGCCCTGCTGTACCGCCTGAACGGCGACCGCAACCCGCTGCACTCCGATCCTGAGTCGGCCCGCCGCTCAGGCTTCCCGCGGCCGATCCTGCACGGGCTGGCCACTTACGGCATCACCTGCCGCGCCGTGCTGCAGGCCATCACCGGCTTCGATCCCGACCAGATCCTCAGCCACCAGGCCCGGTTCTCCGCGCCGGTGATCCCGGGCGACACCATCACGGTGGACCTCTGGAAGGACGGCAAGAACATCTCCTTCGAGGCCCGCGTCAAGGAACGCGGCGCGACGGTGATCAAGAACGGCCTGACCGTCCTGCGCGCCTAAAACCCTTCTGCGGAGCGGTTCCCGAAGCCCGGGAACCGCTCTAAAGAGGGCTCATGAACCTTCGACCTCTCCTGGGCGTCGTCGCCGCCCTGTCGCTGGCCGCCTGCGCCATGCTTCCCCAGTTGCGCACCGCTCCTGCGGACGCCTCGCTGGCCACCAATCCCCTCCCCACCAGGCTGACCGGCTACCTGAAGGTCGGCGACATCGACGGCGCGGCCCTGCTGGGTCCGCCGCCGGCGGAGGCCAGCCTGCGCGGCCAAGCCGACCGAGAGCTCTACAACGAGACCCGGGCCCTGGCCGGCACGCCGCGCTGGACCCAGGCCATCAAGGACAACGACATCTGGGGCGGCACGGCGCTGAAGAGCTTCGCCTGCGCGGCGGGCAAGGACGTGGGCGCAAAGGCGACGCCCAACCTCTACCGCCTGCTGGAGCGGGTGGAGCTGGACGTGCGCACGGTGGGCAAGCCCGCCAAGGACCACTACGGCCGCCTGCGTCCCTTGATCGGCAACGACCAGCCGATCTGCATCCCCCGCGAGGACTGGATGAAGACCAACGCCTCCTACCCTTCCGGCCACGCCATGGTGGGCTGGTCCTGGGGGCTGATCCTGGCTGAGCTGGAACCGGCCAAGACCGACGGGCTGATGGCGGCGGGCAAGCAGGTGGGCGATAGCCGGGTGATCTGCGGGGTCCACTTCCAGAGCGACATCGAGGCCGGCCGGACCCTGGCTTCGGCCATGGTCGCCCGGCTGCACGGGGACCCGGACTTCCAGCGGGATCTGGCCGCGGCGCGCCAGGAACTGGCCAGGGCGCCGGCGATGACCTGCCCCGCCTGACAACATGTTGGTGGTCGCGGATAGAGGAAAAGGCCTTGTCACCGCCTAGGCCGCCAAACGCCGCCCCATAAGGGTTTGCGGGCCCGTAGGCCAACCAACATGTGCCAACATGTGGCCGTCAGACAGGCCGCGGCGTGACCAGCCCGCCGTAGAGATCGGTGCGGCGGTCGCGGAAGAAGCCCCAGGCGGCGCGGTGCGTGGCGAGGAAATCCAGGTCGAAGCTGGCCGCCACGATCCCCTCCTGGTCGCCGAGCGCCGAGATCAGGTCGCCGCGATGGTCGGCGATGAAGGACGACCCGTAGAAGGCCTGTCCGCCACCCGGATAGTTCTCCCAGGGCTCGAAGCCGATGCGGTTGGCGCCCACCACCGGGATGACATTGGAGACCGCGTGGCCCTGCATGGCGCGCCGCCAGGGGGCGGCGGTGTCCAGGGTGGGGTCGTGGGGCTCGCTGCCGATGGCGGTGGGATAGAGCAGGATCTCGGCCCCCATCAGGGTCATGGCCCGCGCGGCCTCCGGATACCACTGGTCCCAGCAGATGCCGACGCCGACCCGGCCGAACTTCGTGTCCCAGACCTTGAAGCCGGTGTCGCCGGGCCGGAAGTAGTACTTCTCCTGATAGCCCGGGCCGTCGGGGATGTGGCTCTTGCGATAGACGCCCATCAGCGACCCGTCGGCGTCGACCATCACCAGGCTGTTGAAATAGTGCGGCCCTTCGCGCTCGAAGATCGAGATCGGCAGCACGACGCCGAGTTCGGCGGCGAGCGGCGCGAGCGCGGTGACGCAGGGGTGCTCCCGCCACGGATGGGCCTGCGCGAACCAGCGCTCTTCCTGCGTGACGCAGAAGTAGGGCCCCTGGAACAGCTCCGACGGCAGGATCACCTGGGCGCCCTGCGCGGCGGCCTGGCGGATCAGGCCCTCGGTCTTCTTGATATTGGCGGCCAGGTCCATCCCGTAGGACGTCTGCAGGGCGGCGACGCTGATCGTGCGGGCCATCAGGCGGGCTCCTGCTGGGTGATGCAGTGGAAGGATCCGCCGCCTGTGAGAATGGCGTCGGAGGGCAGGCCGATGATCTCGCGGCCGGGGAAGACGCTGGCGAGCGCCTCCATGGCCAACTCGGCGGCGCGCGGGTCGCCGTCATAGGTGGGCATGATCACCGCGCCGTTGGCGATGATGAAGTTCATGTGGCTGGCCGGGGCGGCGCCGCCCTCGTGGCTCTCGATCCAGCCCGGCGAGGGGACGCGCACCACCTTCAGCGGACGGTCGTCGGCGTCGGTCATGGCGGCGAGGTCGCGGGCGCAGGCGTTGTAGGGGTCGGCGTTGACATCGCCCCGGCCCCAGGCGACCGGGCAGACCACGACGCCCGGCGCCACGAAGCGGGCCAGGTTGTCGACATGGCCGTCGGTATGGTCGTTGCGCAGGCCCTCGCCCAGCCACAGCACCTTGCGGGCGCCCAGCGCGCTGGCCAGCTCGGACGCCGCGATCTCCCGCGTCCAACCGGGATTGCGGTTGGGGTTGAGCAGGCACTCCTGGGTGGTGAGGATCGTGCCGGCCCCGTCGTGGTCGAGGGAGCCGCCCTCCAGGATGGGGGTGTTCCGCACCAGTGGCGCGCGCGAGGCGGTGGCGATCTGGGCCGCCACGGTGTCGTCGCCCGCCATCTCGTACTTGCCGCCCCAGCCGTTGAAGCGGAAGCCGCGCGCCTCGTCGCCATCGGGCCCCTTGGCGAAGATCGGGCCGGTGTCGCGCAGCCAGATGTCGCCGAACAGGCCGGGGAAAATCTCGACGCCGGGGACGTCGCCCAGCAGGCGCCGGGCCGCGGCCTCACCCTCCGGCGATCCGGTCATCAGGCGCACGCGTTCCTGGCCGGGACCGGCCAGCGCGCGGGCCAGGGCCGCCACCTGGGCTTGGGCCAGGGCCAGGTCCTCGGCCCAGAGCTCTTCATGGCTGGGAAAGCCCAGCCACATGGCCTTGTGGGGCGCCCATTCGGCGGGAACGAGAACGGTCATTGGCGGGCCTTGAAAGTGGCGCGTGACGGTCGCCAAAACCGGTATCCACTTTTGGCTGTCACGCGCTGTGTTGGCTGCGCGAAATGGGCGGTGGGGGGCGGTTCGTCAAGCGGGGCTGAAGGAGAGGGACCACGAACCACACGAACGTCACGAACGGTGAGGCGGCCCACCCCCTCTCCCACTTGTGGGAGAGGGTAGGGTGAGGGTTCTTTCTGAAGCCCCGTTGTAGCTGACAGGCCGAGACGCGCAGCCTTGCTGCGCGCCCCCTCACCCTACCCTCTCCCCCTGAAGGGGGCGAGGAGGTGGGGTTGCTAGACCTTCGCTCAACTGGACAACGAAAAAGGGCGGCCCGGGAGGGCCGCCCTTTCCGTAAGCGAGGTCGCCTGAGAGGACTAGAACTCGTAGCGGAGACCGACCTGGATGGCCCAGAGCGACTTCTTGATGTCCTGGGGCAGGTTGCGCTGCGTGCCCGTCGTCTGGAAGCTGGAGTAGCGGTAGCGGTTGCAGGCGAAGGGGTTGGGCGAGGTCGCCGTGACGGCGGCGCCGGTCGCGTCGGCGCAGGCGACGCTGATCAGGCGGTCGGTGTCGGTGTACTCGTCGAACACGCCCCACTTGTTGTTGATCAGGTTGAGCAGGTTCTGGACATCAAAGGTCAGGCGGAACTTGTGGCCGGCGATCGGCGAGGGGATTTCCTGCGAGAGCTGCAGGTCCACCTGATTGATGTCGTGGTTGGTATAGGAGCCCTTTTCCTGCACCGCGTTCTCGGTGAGACCGAACTTGTTCACCGCCGCGATGAAGGAGTCGCGGGTGGCGGCGGTGTCGAAGGTGACCAGGCCAACGTCGAGGTCGGTAGGGCCCGACACTTCACCGGTGATCTGCGGGACGTAGAGCAGGAAGTTGCCGCGGTTGACGCCGAACACCGGGCCGCGGCCAGAGGTGGCGTCCGACATCACGAAGGACGTCGGGCGGCCCGAGCGGCGCTCGCCGAACAGGGTCACGCGGGTCTCGTTGTCGCCGAAGAACTTGTGGGCGTAGGAGACGTCCAGCTTGTACGCGTGATCGATGGAGTCGAAGGACGTGCCGTAGGCGGCGCCGTTCGGGTCATCGCCGGAGATGCCGCCGTAGAGCGAGTTCTGGGTCGAGGAGAAGCGCAGCGAGGACGCCCGGTCCTTGATGTCGGAGTGGGTGTAGCTGGCGCGGACGTCCAGGCCGAAGTCGAAGGTCTTCGACGCCGAGACCGCAACGGTGAAGCCGCGGCCGGCGCTGTCGTTGAACACCACCAGATCGCGCGTGGAACCTCCGGGGTTTTGCGAGGTGACGTTGAAGGTCGTCCGGGCCGCAGCCGTCGCCGCCGTGGTGGCGCCGATGGCGTCGTAGCGGATGCGGCCGTCCGGGGTGCGGGCGATGGCGCCGTTGACGATCAGCGGCTGGGCGCGGGTGTCCTTGATCAGGATGCCGTCGCGGGTCTTGGAACCCACCAGGTCGAGACCCAGGCGGACGCCGTACCACGGGGTGTCCCAGTTGGCCGAGAGGAAGGCCTTCCAGTCCGAGGGCAGCTGGTAGTTGGGCGAGAGGGCCGAGACTTCGGCGAGCGGCGAAGCGACGCTGCCCCCCTGGAAGGCCAGGACGGGGGCCGGGATGTCATAGCCGAAGCGAGGATCAGCGCGGTTGATGTTCAGAGCCGAGGCGCCGATGGCCGGGGTGAAGCCCGGGGTGCCCGAGAGGTCCTGGAAGCCGGTGGCGGTGCGCTGGATCTGGATACCGGACGTCTGGATACCGTTGCCATTGCCGAAGGAGTTGGCGATCAGCACGTCCGGGACGCCGCCCGAGAACAGGCCGGCGCCGCCGTTGATCTTGACGCTTTCGATGGGTTTCCAGTCGAAGGATACGCGCGGCATCATGATACCGCGGCCGTCATAGGTGGCCTGATTGCTGAAGTTGTTCCGGGCCACGAAGTTGGGGTTGAGGATCGGCACGGAGTCGCTGACAAACCAATCGTAGCGGAAGCCGGCGGTGATGTTCAGGTCCGGGGTGACCGCCAGAGCGTCCTGCAGATACAGGCTGTGGACCATGTATTCGAGGATCGCGGCGGAGGATTCCACCGTCTTGCCGCCGACCGAGTTGGCGTAGCGCAGCTGGCCCGCGGTGCCGTTCTGGAAGTCGTTGATGGAGTCGAAGTAGTAGACCCCGTCACTGGTGGGCACGAACAGGTTGTTGATGTTCTGCTTCTTCAGCTGGTAGCCGAACTTGATCAGATTATCGCCCAGCGAATATTCGCCCTTGGCCTGAACCTGGAAGGTTTCGGTGGCGAGCTGGTTGGCCTGACGGAATTCGTCCGGGCCGAAGCGGACCACCGAGGTGGCGCCGCAGGAGGTGAGGTTGTCGCCGCCGGAATTGATGCTGGTGGGGGCGGTGCAGACGCTGATGTCGGCGAATTCCTGCCCCGAGGGCGGCAGCTGACGGCGCTCATAGTCGCGATAGGTCAGGCGGATCTGCGTATGGAAGTTGTCGGTCCAGTCGGAGTTCAGTTCGCCGACATAGGAATAGTCTTCCTCACCGGTCAGATACCAGTGGGAGTCCAGGCCCGCCGAGGTGCGGGACAGGTCGGTGCGGCTGTAGAGTTCTGACAGGGCGTAGCGGGCGGTCAGGCTGAGGCGCTGACGGTCGGTGATGTTCCAGTCCAGCTTCGCGGAGTACTTCTCGTCCACGACCGGCTTGGTGCGGGCGAGCGTGCCGACGTCGAACTTGGACGCATACTGGGTGTTGAAGATGTTGGTGACGGTGTCGATGGTCGCCTGGGAGACGCCGTTGACGTCGTTGCCGAAGCCGCCGCCGACCGGGCCGGTGGAGGTGAGGTCGAGGGACTCGTAGCGCTCATAGGAGAGCGCGAAGAACAGCTTGTCCTTGAGGATGGGCCCCGACAGGAAGCCGCCGTAGTTGCTCTGGCTGATGATGGTGCGGACGGGGGCGTTGCGGATCGCGTCGCCGACCATGCCGTCGTTGAGGTAGTTGCTGAACAGCGAGCCGTGGAAGTCGTTGCCGCCGGCCTTGAGCACCACGTCGAGGGCGCCGCCCTGGAAGTCGCCGTTCTCCACGTCGGTGGGGACCGCGTCGATGGTGAACTGCTGGACGGCGTCCAGCACGACCGGGCCGCGGATGGTCGGGGTGCCGCCGGTGTTGAGGCCGTAGTTGTCGACCGCGGTGGCGCCGTCGATGGTGATGCGGTTCTGGCGCGGGTTGGAGCCGCCGATGGAAATGCCGCCGTCGCCGCGGGTGTTCTGGCTGACCAGGGCGCTACGGCGCGCCAGGTCTCGGACGTCGCGATTGACCGAAACGACGCTTTCGACCGCGGTTTCGTCCAGCACGGTCTTGCGGCCGGTGTTGTTGGCGGTGACGTCGCGCGAGGCGGTGACGACGAATTCGTCGACAAGGTCCTGGGCGTTCATGTTGACGTCGAGGCGCTGGTTGGCGCCGACCACCAGGTTCACGCCGGTGAGGCTCTTGGCGTCGTAGCCAGGGGCCGTGAAGGTCAGGGTGTAGGGGCCGCCGGGGCGCAGGCCGCGGGCGGAGAAGCTGCCGTCGGTGGCGGTGGCGGTCTGCGACCGGGTGCCCGACGGGGTGTGGACGATGGCGACACTGGCGCCGCGCACCGGGGCGCCGCTCTGGTCGACGATCGAGCCGCCCACGGCCGACGTGGTTTCCTGCGCATAGACCGCGCTGGACATCGCGCAAACGAGTACGCTCAGGGCCGCGCCACCGGCGAGGCGTTTCATCGAAGTCATCTGGAATCCCCTATCCATCGTCATCGAGGGTCACCAAGCCCAGGGCCCCCGGCGTTGCGAGTCCCTATAGCGCCAAAAATGTGGCTTTGGGTGACGGATTTGTTACGACATCGCGTCCCCGGCGGAGTGCTGCTTTAAAGACACGCATTCGCTTTACAGGGCGCCTGCCCCGCGCCACCGTCCGCCGCCAAAGACAGGGATGAAACGCTTGGCTGATAACGCTTTGTCCGCCCCCGGAGCAGATGCCCACTGGAGAGGCGCCCTGCTGCTGGCCTTTGGACTGACCGCGGTGCGGCTGGTGGCGCTTTTTGTCACGCCCCTGGAGCTCTACCCCGACGAGGCTCAATACTGGCTGTGGTCGCGCACCCTGGACTGGGGGTATTTCTCCAAGCCGCCGATGATCGCCTGGACCATCTGGACCACCACCCACATCGGCGGGAACGGCGAGGCCTGGGTGCGGTTGGCCGCGCCGCTGTTCCATCTGGGGGCCACTCTGGCGGTGTTCGGGATCGGGCGGCGGCTGTATGGGGGCGCCGTCGGGTTCGCCGCCTGCGCGCTCTATGCTCTCATGCCCGGGGTGCAGATCTCGGCCCTGGCCATCGCCACCGACGCCATCCTGCTGTTCTTCCTGTCGCTGGCCTTGCTGGCCTATGTGGAGCTGCCGTTCGCGGAGGGTCGGCGGCGGTTGCTGACGGCGGCCGGGTTCGGGGCCGCGGTGGGGCTGGCCTTCCTGAGCAAGTACGCGGCGGTCTACGCGATCATTGGTCTGGCCCTGCATCTGGTGATCAGCAGAGACGCGCGGCGGGTCTGGGACTGGAGGACGGCGGGGGTGGCGCTCGCCGCCTTCCTGCTGATCCTGTCGCCCAACCTCGCCTGGAACGCCGCCCACGGATTTTCCACGGTGCAGCACACGGCGGCCAATGCGGCCTGGGGCGGGCGCAAGCTGTTCAACGTGGCCGAGCTCGGCGAATTCACTGTCTCGCAGTTTGGGGTGTTCGGACCGATCCCCTTCGCGGTGCTGATCGGGGGCCTGGCGCTGCTGGCGGTGCGCAGGCGGCTGACGGACGCCGACCTCACCCTGCTGTGCTTCTCCATCCCGCCGCTGCTGATCGTCACCCTGCAGGCCTTCATCAGCCGCGCCAACGCCAACTGGTCGGGGGCCGGCTACGTGGCCGGCTCGATCCTGGTGGCCGCCTGGCTGATGCGCTGGCGGGCCAGGGGATGGCTGATCGGGGCGGTGGCCAGCCAGGCCCTGATCGCGGCGCTGTTCCTGGCCTGCGTCATCAGCCCGGCCTTCACCGAGACGATCGGGGCCTCCAACGCCTTCAAGCGCGCCAAGGGCTGGGAGCAGACGGTGCGGGCGATCACCGAGCGGGCCGCCGCCGAGCCGGCCCTAACCGCCGTGGTGGTGGACGACCGGTTCCTGTTCAACGCCAGCGCCTATTACGGCCGCGAGTTCTTTGGGGCGGTGAATTCGCCGCCGTTGAAGATGTGGGTGCGCGAGGCCCATCCGCAGAACCAGGCCGAGACCACCGATCCGCTCACCGTGGCCACCGGCGCCCGGGTGCTGGCCGCCAGCCTGGACCTGGTCTACCGCGACGAGGTGGCCCAGGACTTCAAGAGCGTGTCGGGCCGCGAGATCCACAGCGTGATGCTGGACAGGAAGCACCGGCGGCGGACGGAGCTGTTCATCGGCGAGGGCTTCGCGCCCCTGCCCCGCGACCCGGTGACCGGGCAGCCGCCGGCGCCGAAGGTGGTGCGGGCGGAGTAGGCCCACCCCCTCTCCCACTTGTGGGAGAGGGTAGGGTGAGGGTTCTTTCTGAACTTCCGTTATTGCCCCACCTCAGAGACGCGCAGCCTTGCTGCGCGCCCCCTCACCCTACCCTCTCCCCCTGAACGGGGAGAGGAGAAGACTTACCCGTGGCCCCAGACCGCCTTCAGCGCGGCGTCGCGGCCGCAGCCGGTGCGGTAGGCGTTGTAGGCCATGGGGTTCTTCTTCGCGTAGTCCTGGTGGTAGCCCTCGCCCATATAGAAGGGGCCGGCGGGCAGGATCCTGGTCGCCACCGGCTGGCCCAGTTCCCTGGCCACCTGGGCCTTCACAGCCTCGGCGGCCGCCCGCTCGGCCGGGTCGGCCACGAACACCGCGGTGCGATAGGACGGGCCCTGGTCGCAGATCTGGCCGTTGGGATCGGTGGGATCGATGTGGTGGAAGAAGCTGGCCACCAGCAGGGAGTAGCTGGTCTGCGCCGGGTCATAGGTGACCTTGATCGCCTCCAGGTGCCCCTCGTGGTTGTTGTAGCTGGGGGTGGTGGAGGTTCCGCCGGCATAGCCCACCACGACGGACTTCACCCCCTTGGCGTGCTCGATGTCATGCTCGGCCGACCAGAAGCAGCCGCCGGCGAAGATGGCGGTCTTGAGCGCGCCGGCGGCGGGCGCGGCGTTGGCCAGCAGCAGGGCCACGGCGGCCGTGGCGGCGAAGAGGGGCTTGTTCATGGGTCTACCTTGGTTGTCCTGATGAGACATACGCAAGGCGGGGGGCGGAAGTTTCAACCACCTCCAAACCCGCTCATCCCGGCGAAGGCCGGGACCCAGGTCGTAGGTCACAGCTGGCGCCAAGAAGCCTGAAGACGGCGGATGTATCTGGGTCCCGGCCTTCGCCGGGATGAGCGGATCTGGGTCCCGGCCTTGACGGCTTCGCGCCGCCCTTCGGGTCGCCGGGATGAGCGGAATTAAAGGGCTACCTGGAACGCGGCCTGTGTCTTGGCCTTGATCTCGTCGAGGGTGACGCCGTCGGCGAGCGCCGTCAGGGTCAGGGGGGACTTGCCGCGGCTGACGTCGAAGACGCCGAGGTCGGTGATCAGGTGGTCCACCACCTTCGCGCCGGTGAGCGGCAGGGTGCAGGCGGTCAGCAGCTTGGGCGCGCCGGACTTCTCGACGTGGTCCATGACCACGACCACGCGCTTGACGCCGGCCACCAGGTCCATGGCCCCACCCATGCCCTTCACCACCTTGCCCGGAACCATCCAGTTGGCCAGGTCGCCGTCCTGCGAGACCTGCATGCCGCCCAGGATCGACAGCGCGATATGGCCGCCGCGGATCATGGCGAAGCTGTCGGCGCTGGAGAAATAGGAGCTCTCCGGCAGCTCGGTGATGGTCTGCTTGCCGGCGTTGATCAGGTCGGCGTCCTCCTCCCCCTCATAGGGGAAGGGGCCCATGCCCAGCATGCCGTTCTCGCTCTGCAGGGTGACGTGCATGCCGGCCGGGATGTAATTGGCCACCAAGGTCGGGATGCCGATGCCGAGGTTCACATAGAAGCCGTCACGCAGCTCCATGGCGGCGCGGGCGGCCATCTGTTCGCGGGTCCAGGCCATCAGGCGCTCGCCTTTTCTTCGCGGGGCCGCGTGGTGACGCGCTCGATCCGCTTTTCGAATTTGGCGCCGGCGACGATGGCGTCGACATAGATGCCCGGCGTGTGGATGTTGTCCTTGTCGAGGCTGCCGACGGCCACCAGCTGCTCGACCTCGACGACGGTCACCCGGCCGGCCGTGGCCATCATCGGATTGAAGTTCCGCGCGGTCTTCCGGTAGACGAGGTTGCCCGCCGCGTCGCCCTTCCAGGCCTTGACGATGGAGAGATCGGCGGTGAGGCCGCGCTCCATGACGTACATCTCGCCGTCGAACTCGCGGACCTCCTTGCCGTCGGCCACCAGGGTGCCGACGCCGGTCTTGGTGAAGAAGGCCGGGATCCCGGCGCCGCCGGCGCGGATGCGTTCGGCCAGGGTGCCCTGCGGGTTGAACTCCAGCTCCAGGTCGCCCGACAGGTAGAGCTGCTCGAAGAGTTTGTTCTCGCCCACATAGGAGGAGATCATCTTCCTGATCTGGCCGCTCTCCAGCAGGACGCCCAGGCCAAAGCCGTCGATCCCGCAGTTGTTGGAGACCACGGTGAGGTCGCGGGTCCCCGCCTCGCGGATCGCCGCGATCAGGTTTTCCGGGATGCCGCAGAGGCCGAAACCTCCGGCCATGATGGTCATGCCATCGAACAGCCGCCCCGCCAGGGCGTCGACGGCGGATTTCTGTGTCTTGTCAGCCATGAACGCCCATTACGCCGCACTGCAACATTTGGAAACCGCGCAATCGGATTTCGCGTGCACAAAACCGGGAACGCCGGTTCATAATCGCGGCATGTCGAACCTAAGACGCAAGGCCGCCCGATGAACGGCCACGGACTGCTGATCCAGGCCCTGGTCTATCTGACCGCGGGCGTCGTCTCCGTGCCGATCGCCAAGCGGATCGGACTGGGCTCGGTGCTGGGCTACCTGATCGCCGGCGTCATCGTCGGGCCCTTCCTGCTGAACCTGGTGGGCGAGGCGGCCGACGTCATGAAGTTCGCCGAGTTCGGCGTGGTGATCCTGCTGTTCCTGATCGGGCTGGAGGTGCGCCCGGCGCTGCTGTGGAAGATGCGGACGGCGATCTTCGGCCTGGGCGGCGGACAGCTGGCGCTGACCACCGGGGTCATCGCGCTGGCGGGTCTGGCCTTGGGCCTCGACTGGCGCACGGCGGTGGCGGCCGGCGTGGTGCTGGCCCTGTCCTCGACGGCCATCGTGCTGGCCAATCTTGAGGAAAAGGGCCTGCGCCAGGGAACAGTCGGCGAGGCGGTGTTCGGGGTGCTGCTGTTCCAGGACCTGGCGGTGATCCCGCTGTTCGCCCTGCTGCCCCTGCTGGCCATGGGGGCGCCGGTCGCCGGCGCCGCGGAGGCGGCCGCTCATGGCGCGAGCCTGCTGGACACCCTGGGCCTGCCGGGCTGGGCCAAGGCGCTCGCCATCCTGGGCGCGGTCGCCGTGGTGATCGGCGGCGGGCGTTACCTGGTGCGGCCGGTGTTCCGCTTCATCGCCCAGGCCCGCCTGCGGGAGATCTTCACCGCCTCGGCCCTGCTGCTGGTGGTGGCGGTGGCCGCCCTGATGCAGACCGTGGGCCTGTCGCCGGCGCTCGGCGCCTTCCTGGCCGGGGTGGTGCTGGCCGAGAGCGAGTTCCGGCGCGAGCTGGAGACCGACATCGAGCCGTTCCGCGGCCTGCTGCTGGGCCTGTTCTTCATCACCGTGGGGGCGGGTCTCGACTTCTCGGTGATCGCCCGCCAGCCCGTAGCGCTGATCGGCCTGGTGCTAGGGATGATGATCCTCAAGGCGCTGGCCATGTTCGGGGTCGGCCGGGTGTTCCGCATGAACCACCGCGAGGCGGCCACCACGGCGGTGTCCCTGGCCCAGGGCGGGGAGTTCGCCTTCGTGCTGCTGGGTTTCACCGTGGCGGCCGGCGTCATCGATCCGGAGCTTTCCAAGCTGCTGTCAGCGGTGGTGGCCCTGTCGATGGCCTTCACCCCCCTGGCCTTCCTGGCCTACGAGAAGCTGGTGCTGAACCGCGAAGTGGGACCGGGCGCCGAGCCCGAGCACATTCCCTTCGACGAGGGCGACCCGGAGGTGATCGTCGCGGGCTTCGGGCGGTTCGGCCAGATCGCCGCGCGCCTGCTGATCGCCAACGACTTCAACGTGGTGACCCTGGACTCCAGCATCGAGCAGATCGAGCTGCTGCGGGCCTTCGGGCGCAAGGTCCACTATGGCGACGCCAGCCGCATCGACCTCCTGCGCACCGCCGGCGCCGACAAGGCCCGCCTGCTGATCGTGGCCATCGACGACAAGGACAAGGCCGTGGAGTTGGTGGAAGCCGCCAAGCTGGCCTTCCCCAACCTGACCATCCTGTCGCGGGCCTGGGACCGGCGGCACGCCTATGACCTGCTGGCCCACGGCGCCGACGATGTGGAGCGGGAAAGCTTCGA
Organism: Phenylobacterium glaciei; assembly: GCF_016772415.1. Classification (NCBI taxonomy): domain Bacteria; kingdom Pseudomonadati; phylum Pseudomonadota; class Alphaproteobacteria; order Caulobacterales; family Caulobacteraceae; genus Phenylobacterium; species Phenylobacterium glaciei. The sequence continues at coordinate 553,197 of NZ_JAGSGD010000001.1, read as the reverse complement.
AGGCAGTCTGGCCATGGGCAAGCGCGCCCTGATGCGCCTGGGCTTCAGCGAGCGGCGCGCCATCGCCGCGGCCGGCGCCTTCCGCAAACTGGACCGCAAGCTGTTCGAGAAGCTGGCGCCGGCCTATGGCCAGGAGGAGAATTACGTCCTGGCCAGCCGCGACTCCACCGAGACCATGGAACGGCTGCTGAACGCCGAGATGCGGCGGGTCGGCGCCGAGGAAGACCTCGACCTCGACAAACTCGCCCCCGCCAGACGGGTGGAGAAGGATCGCCAGCCGGTGTAACAGGCGGACATGACCCAGACCGCCATCACCCCCGTCTCGTTCAAGGCCTTCGGCGCCGACTTCCAAGGCTTCTCCCAGGCGCTGGGCGACAGCTTCGCACGCTACGGCTTCGCGGTGATCTGCGACCACGGCCTGCCGGATAGGGCCGTCACGGCGGCGACCGACGCCACCAAGGCCTTCTTCGCCCTGCCGGAGGACGTGAAGAAACGCTACGTCGTCGGGACCGGCGGCCAGCGCGGCTACACCCCCTTCGGCATCGAGACCGCCAAGGACGCCGCCCACTTCGACCTGAAGGAGTTCTGGCACATGGGGCGCGACCTGCCCCCCGGCCATCCCTATCAGGACCTGATGCCGCCCAATGTCTGGCCGGTGGAGACGCCCACCTTCGTCGCCGACGTGGCCTGGCTGTACGACGCCCTGGACGAACTGGGCGTCAAGGTGCTGGAGGCTGTCGCCACCTATCTGAAGCTGGACCGCCACTTCTTCGATACGACGGTCAACGACGGCAATTCGGTGCTGCGCCTGCTGCACTATCCGCCGGTGCCCAAGGACGGCCCCAATATCCGGGCCGGGGCGCATGAGGACATCAATGTCATCACCCTGCTGCTCGGCGCTGAAGAGGCGGGGCTGGAGGTGCTCGACCGCGACGGCCAGTGGCTGGCGATCAATCCGCCGGCCGGCTCGGTGGTCTGCAACATCGGCGACATGCTGCAGCGCCTGACCAACAACCGCCTGCCGTCGACGACCCACAGGGTGGTGAACCCCGCGCCCGAGCGCCGCGGCTTCCCGCGCTATTCGACGCCGTTCTTCCTGCACTTCAATCCCGACTACGAGATCAAGACCCTGGCCTCGTGCGTGGATGGGCAGCACCCGGACCAGTACCCGACCCCGATCACGGCCGATGAGTTCCTGAAAGAGCGGCTGCGCGAGATCAAGCTGCTGTAGGTCAGCTTCCGTCTCCCCTTGCCGGGTCGAGGTCGCGTCGAACGCACACCAAGCACCGTCATCCTCGGGCTTGTCCCGAGGATCCATAAACACCGTGGCGAAGATAGGTCTCGTCGGCGACTTCCGCGCGATCTGCGGCAAGACGGAGATCATGGATCCTCGGGACAAGCCCGAGGATGACGGTGTGTTTTATGGATAGGTCCATCGACCCCTCATCCGACCCTGCTCCGCCGGGCCACCGTCGCGAGCGAGCCGAGCATGCTCGGCTATGCGGTTCGCAAGCGCGAACTGCCGCTCTCAACCCCACAAGGGGAGAAGGACAGCCGCAAACACCCCCCTAAACCCCACGTAGAAATTCGAAGGCCCGGTTTTTGACGGTCACGGAGATTTAACTCTGTGGACCTCATCGTCCCCGCCGACTGATCGGGGGAAGCATCATGGCCAAAAAGGACGCGGCTTCGCACAGCGAAGCTGAACGTCTGGCCGCCACAGGCGGACTGGATCTCAGCGAATTGAGGCCGACCCTGGCGCGCATCGCGCGCCTGGCCCAGGCCTATGCCCGGTCGCCCAACTGCGACATCGTCCTGGTTGAGGGCGCGCAGACCTGGCACGCCTCGCGGCCCGAAGGCTGGAAGAGCAATGTGCGCAGCGAGGAGTCCTTCGCCGCCGTCATCCTGCAATCGGACGATGTTTTGTGGATCGAGGACGCCAGCGCCGATCCACGCTTCAAGGACCACAAGGGCGTCACCGGCGCGCTTGGCATCCGCTTCTGCGCCGGCGCGCCGATCCGTCTGGCCGATGGCCGGGGCGTGGGGGCTGTCATTGTCTCCAACACCGAGCCCCGCGCCTTTGACCGGGATTTCGCCGACTACCTGATCGACCTGGCGGCCCTGGCCGCCGACGAGTGGAAGCGCCACACCGCCCGCGAGGACCTGGCCAAGGCGGCCGGCGAGGTGGCCGCCGCCCGCAACATGATCTCCGCCTTCGTCCAGGCCGCGCCCGTGGCCCTGTGCATGGTCGACAAGGAGATGCGGGTCATCCAGGCCAGCCCCCGCTGGCGCGCCCAGCGGCAGAGCGAGGACGTCGCCGGCCAGAGCCTCTATGAGGCCTATCCCGACACTCAGCGCTGGGCCCCGGTCTATAACCGCTGCCTCAAGGGCCAGCAGGTGCAGCATGACCGGGTGCCGGTGAACCTGCCCGACGGCCGCCACCTGTGGGCGCGGGTGGAGATCAATCCCTGGCGCGAGGCCGACGGCGAAATCGGCGGCCTGCTGATCATGTCGGTGGACGTCACCCGCACCGCCGAGGCCCTGGAAGAGGCCAAGCGCAACGAGGAACGCCTGAAGCTCGCCCTGGAGATCGGCGAGCTGCGCATGTGGGAGATGGACTGGAAGCGCCGCGAACTGACCGGCGCCGGCTATCAGTCGCCGCAGGCCGGCGAGGTCGACGGTTCGACCTATGAGGAGCTGGACGCCGACATCTGGCGCGCCGTCCATCCCGCCGACCGCGAAGGGGCGACCCGCGCCTGGGACGCCTATATCGAGGGCGGCGCGCCCTTCCGGCAGGTCTACCGCATGCCGCAGATGGATGGCCCCCACCAGTGGCACTATTCCGCCTGCGAGGCGATCCGCGACGAGCGCGGCCGCATCGTGCGGGTGCTGGGGGTGCTGCGCAATATCGACAAGGAAAAGCGCGGCGAACTGGAGCTGGTGAAGGCCAAGGAAGAGGCCGAGACCGCCAACAAGGCCAAGAGCGAGTTCCTGGCCAATATGAGCCACGAGATCCGCACCCCGCTGAACGGAGTGATGGGCATCGCCGGCGCCCTGGCCCGCACCGACCTGACCTCAAGCCAGGCCGAGATGGTCAACCTGATCGAGACCTCGGCCCAGACCCTGGAAGCCCTGCTCACCGACATCCTGGACCTGGCCCGCATCGAGGCCGGCCGGCTGGAGATCCGCCCCGAGCCCTTCGACATGGCCACCTCGGTCAACGCCTGCGCCTCGCTGTTCCATGCGAGCGCGGAGGCCAAGGACCTGAAGCTGACCGTCGAGGTCGATCCCTACGCGCAGGGGTCCTTCCAGGGCGACGCCCCGCGCATCCGCCAGATCCTCACCAACCTGCTGGGCAATGCGGTAAAGTTCACGAGCGGCGGCGAGGTGAAGCTGTCGGTCAAGGCGCGGCGCGACGAGACCTCCACCCACCTGACCTTCGAGGTCTCCGACACCGGTATCGGCTTCGACGAGGAGACCCGCCAGCGGCTGTTCGGGCGCTTCCAGCAGGCCGACGGCTCGATCACGCGCAGGTTCGGCGGCACAGGCCTCGGGCTCGCCATCAGCCGTTCGCTCGCCGAGGCCATGGGCGGAACCCTCTCGGCCACCTCGGCGCCCGGCAAGGGCTCCACCTTCGCGCTCGACCTGGAACTGCAACGCCGGCACGGGGCGGTGGACCTGTGGGGCGAGCACGAGGCGGCCGAGGGCGAGGAGGCCGACCTCGACAGCATGCGGGTGCTGCTGGCCGAGGACCATCCCACCAACCGCCGGGTCGTGGAGCTGATCCTGGGCGCCGCCGGCGTCGACCTGACCTGCGTCGAGAACGGCGCCGAGGCGGTGGACGAGGCCGCCCGCGCGAACTTCGACCTGATCCTGATGGACATGCAGATGCCGGTGATGGACGGCCTGACCGCCATCCGCGCCATCCGCCGCCGCGAGGGCCGGGAAAAGGCTGCGCCCACGCCGATCTACACCCTCACCGCCAACGCCATGCCCGAGCACGCCCAGGCCTCGTCAGAAGCCGGCGCCGACGGCCACATCACCAAGCCCATCACCGCCGATGGTTTGCTCCGCGTGGTGGAACAGGTGTGGACGGAGAAGGCCGGAGCCGGCGTGGCGGCCGATGAGGCGCGGGCGTTGAGGGCCTAACAATAGACCGCTCACCCCGGCGAAGGCCGGGGCCCAGATACATCCGCCGCGTGCCGGATTCGTGGTTCAGGTCGTGACTTACGATCTGGGTCCCGGCCTTCGCCGGGATGAGCGGATTTGGGCTAGCTCAATGCCTTGTCGGCATACGCCCGCATCGCCGTCACGAGATACTCCGTGAAGCCCACGGCGCGTCCCTCGTAGCGCGCGCGGAACATCGAGGCGGTGAACCACGGCCCGGCGGAGCGCTCGGCGCCCAGTGTGGTGTTCACGACGAAGGGGTGAGGCGGGTGAAAATGTCCTTCTCCCCTTGGAGTCTCTATGGTGGAAGCCCTCAGCCCCTAAGCCGCGACCGCGCGCCGGTCGTTGTCCAGGGCCTCATTGATCGCGACCATCAGGCGTTCTGGCTTGATGGGCTTTTCCACCACGCCATTCATGCCCTGGGCCATGTAGCTGACCGCGTCCCACGGATCGGCGTTGGCGGTGAGCGCCAGGATCGGCACCTGCCCGGCCACGCCCGGCAAGGCGCGGATGGCGCGGGTGGCGGCGACCCCGTCCAGGTTGGGCATGCGGATGTCCATCAGGATCAGATCGAAGCGACGCTCGGTGGCGGCGGTCAGCGCCTGCAGTCCGTCCTCGACGCTCTCGGTGGTGGCCCCGAACATGTCGCAGAGGGTCTCGGCCACCAGGCGGTTGGTGGCGTTGTCGTCGGCGATCAGGATGTGGAGCCCCCCCTGCTCCAGGCGCTGCGCCTCCTGCGCCAAGGCGATCTCGCAAGGCGCCGGCAGGTCGAACAGCGGGATGGCGAAGCTGAGACAAAGGCCGCCTGCGGCGTTGCCGGCCGCCCCAATGGTCCCGCCCATCTGGTCCACCAGCTCGCGGCAGATGGAGAGGCCAAGACCTGCCCCGCCCTGTTTCAGGCCCGACTCGGTCTGGCTGAAGGGCTGGAAGATGCTGGCCAGCCGGTCCTCCGGTACGCCCGCGCCGGTGTCGGAGACCTCGCCCTCCACGGCCAGGTGGACGCCGTCGCGGCGGACGCGGAGCGCGACCTCGACGCCACCGCTCTCGGTGAACTTCAGCGCATTGCCGATCAGGTTGTTGAACACCTGCTTGATGCGGATCTCGTCACCCAGGGCCCACTGGTCGGCGGGGCCGTCATAGACGATGTTCAGGGTGAGGCCCTTCAGTTCGGCCCGGGCGCCCCAGAGGGTGGACAGGTCGCCGGTCACCCGGGCCAGGGCGAAGCTGTCCTCGTTCAGCTCCAGCCGGCCGGCGTCGGCCCGCGACAGGTCCAGGGCGTCGGTGAGCAGGCGCAGCAGGGTTTCGCCGGAATCCTGGATGCCGCGCACATAGGGAATGAGCTCGGGCTGGGCGAGCTTGCGCGCCAGGATGTCGGCGATGGCCAGGACGCCGTTCAGGGGCGTGCGGATCTCGTGGCTCATCACCGCCAGGAACTGCGACTTGGCGGTGAGCGCCGCCTGGGCCTCCATCCGCGCCTGGTCCATGGCTGCAGCCAGGGTGGTCATTTCGTCGGCGTGGGCGCGGCTGGCGGCGTTGGTGGCCTGCAGCAGGCAGAGCGCGCTGCCCACCCCCGCATAGAGGCCGCCTTGCGTGACGATGAAGCCGCGCAGCAGTTCCGAGGGCCGCTCGGCCAGGGCCTCGCCGCAGAAGGCCGCCACATCGACAGAGCCCTCCACCACCAGGGGCTCGGGGTTCATCAGCAGGGAGATCGGGCGGCCGGCATAGAGGGCGCGGCCGAACTGGCCGGCCATGGCCAGGAAGAAGGCGGTGCGCTCCACCAGCCCCACCGGCGCGCCGTCGGCGCCGACCACCGCGATGGCGAGGGTATCGGGCTCGGCCTCGAACCGCTCGTAGATCAGGGCGCCTGGGGTGTCGGGGTCGATGGGAAACGAACGTTGGACGAGGTCGAGGAGGACGCCGGACATGCAAGGCCTCGTACTGGGGGTCACCCAGTCCTAGGTCGCGTGAACTAACACAGAGTGAATCTGGGCAGTGATATACTTTGGAATGACTCGATATCGGCGCCTCAGATCTGTCATATGTTTGTCATATTGGATCCCGCGCCAGTATATTCATGCATAGATTGGAGCGCGCCCCTGCAGCCTAGATTGTTGCGCAGACGAGCGCGTCGCCTAGGATAGGGCGGTCTGAACCCAAGGGGAGATTATGTCAGAGACTGTGTTCGGGACCCGGGCCTAACCGCCGACCGAGGTTCCAAGACTTCTTGGATTGAGCGTGACGGGCGTCGAAACCGGCGTCCACTTTCGACTGTCACGCTCCCGATCGGCCCATGGCCCTTCGTCGTCCGCGCCAGCGCGCGGGCGCGCCTTGTCATGCTCAGTTCCGGACAGTCCCTTGAACATTTCCAAAGCGCAGCAACGCACGCTGCACGCCCTGGCCCAAGGCGGCCAGATTCTCCTTGAACGCGACGACCGAGGTCACGTGACCCGGGCCACCTGCATCAGCCGCGATGGCTGGCGGCTCGACGAATGCGATCTCGCCGTCTTCAAAAGCCTCAAGAAGCGACGGCTGATCGCCAGCCGCGATGGCCAGCCCTATCGGGTGACCCGCGACGGTCTGGTGAACCTGCGGGCCCAGCTCGACAACCGGACGTCAGTCCGGGGTTGGTGACGCTTTTACTTGGTTGCGCTTCCGGACGGCGAGCCGGTTTCCACTTCGCCTGGTCGCGCTCCGAGCTTGAGAAAATGGACGCGCGCGGCGCCGTAGTCGCGCGCGGCCAGCACCTCGAAGCCTTCGACGCTGAAGGCCGGTTCGGCCGAGCCGCGCTCGAAGACGATCAGAGCCTCCGGCGCCAGCCAGCCGCCGTCCCGCAGCTTGGCCAGCGCGGTCTCGCCCAGGCCCTTGGCGTAGGGCGGATCGAGGAAGGCGAGGTCGAAGGCCGGGCCGTCGGCGCCTGGACGCTGGCCGAGGTCGATGGCCGAGCGGCGGTGGACGCGGGTGCGGCCAAACAGGCCCATCGCATCGACGTTCTCGCGGATCGCGCCGCGGGCGGCCTCGTCGGTCTCCACGAACAGGCAGAAGGCCGCGCCGCGGGAGAGGGCTTCAAAACCCAAGGCCCCTGAGCCCGCGAACAGGTCGATGGCGCGCAGGTCCCGCAGGCCCCTGGACCAGGCGGCGTGCTCCAGGATGTTGAACACCGCCTGGCGGGCGCGGTCGGAGGTGGGGCGGGTGGCGTCGCCCTGCGGCGTGACGATGGCCTTGCCGCGGAAGTCGCCGGACACGATGCGCATGGATACCCCGGACGGCTGGACGTCTCGGCCAGGAACGCCGCGACACTGGAGGGCCGTTGATGACTTTCGTCACCGTCGAACGCAAGGGATCGCCTAGGCCAAGCGGCTTACCCGCGCCGCTTTGGACCGCCCTTTGGCGGAGGGCCTGGCCGACGAGCGGGCGAGCTTTGCGGCCGTGATGGCGACGGAGTCTGCCCGCGCGGGCCTGAAGGCCGCCCGGCCGCCGGCGGAGATCCAGAACGCTTAGGCTCGCGGACCGCGTCCTGCGCGGCAGGCCGAGCGTCGCGGGTCTTGCCGCCGTCCGGGCGCGGGCCCTTGAAGCGGTCGGGACGGCGGGAGTCGGCCTTGGGGCCTTCCTTGCGCTTGGGCGTCGCGTCCGGCTTGGCGAGGTTGGGGCGAGGACCGGAACGCGGGGCGCCGGGGCGGGGGCCCGTCGCGCGCACCGGGCGCGGCGCGTCGGCGGACGGACCGTCGCGTCGCGGAGGCCTGGCGTCTGTGCGCTCGGGGCGAGGCGCGGCGGCGCGCGGGGCGCGATCCGGGCGCGGCGCCTCTGACCGAGGGGCGTCCGGGCGAGGCGCGCGGGGCTCGGCGCGCTGGGCGGCGAGGCGGGCGTCGGAACGCGGGGCGCGGGCGGGGATGGCGGTGGGACGGACCTGGGCGACGGGGCCGGCCGGCTTGGGCTTGGCCTTGCGCTTGGGGTGCGGGCTCGGCGTGATGGTGGGCTTGGCCCAGCCGGCCTTGTAGACGGTCTTGGGCTTGCCCGGCATGCCGTCGTCGGGGCCGGTGTGGTGGCCGGCGCCCGGCGCCGTGCGGCCGCGGCGCTGGACGTCGCCGCCGGCGTGGGTGGCGATGGGCTTGGAGAACTGGGCGCGGTCGCCGTTGGGCAGGTTTCCGGGCGCGATGTGGTCGGCGAACTGCTCGCGGATGACGCGGGGGCCGACCTCCTCGATCTCCCCGACGGCCAGGGTTCCCAGGGCGAGGGGGCCATAGGACATGCGGATCAGGCGGTTGACGGTGAGGCCGAGCGCCTCAAGCACGCGGCGAACCTCGCGGTTCTTGCCTTCGGCGAGCGTCACGGTGATCCAGACGTTGGCGCCCTGGCCGCCCTCCTTGGCCTTGTCCAGATGGGCCTCGATGGCGCCATAGCTGACGCCCTCGACGGTGACGCCGTTCTTCAGGCTGTCGAGCTTTTCCTGGGTGACGCGGCCCCGGGCGCGGGCGCGGTAGCGCCGCACGATGGCGCTGGCCGGCAGTTCCAGGGCGCGCGCCAGGCCGCCGTCATTGGTCAGCAGCAGCAGGCCCTCGGAATTGAGGTCGAGGCGGCCCACCGAGATCAGCCGCGGCAAGGCCTTGGGCAGGGCGTCGAAGACGGTGGGGCGTTCCTGCGTGTCCTTGTGGGTGGTCACCAGGCCGACGGGCTTGTGGTAGCGGAACAGGCGGGCGGGCTCGGCGGCCTGGACCAGGGCGCCGTCGACGGTGAGCACATCGTCGGCCTCGACCTTGGTGGCCGGCGTCGTCACCTGCACCCCGTTGACGAAGACCCGGCCGGCCTCGATCAGGCGCTCCACCTCGCGGCGCGAGGCCACGCCGGCGCGCGCCATCGCCTTGGCGATACGTTCGCCGCCTTGACCTTCGGGGGTCTCCTGGGTGTCTTGGGGATCGTGGACCATGATCTTCGCACCATGCGCATCGCGCTCGAAGCGGCGCAAGCCGCAGCCGACCGGGGCGAGACCCCGGTGGGCGCCGCCGTGGTCGATCCGGCTACCGGCGAGGTGATCGCCACGGGCGCCAACCAGCCCATCGGCAGCCACGATCCCACGGCGCATGCCGAGATCGTGGCGCTGCGGGCGGCGGCCCAGAAGCTCGGCAACTACCGGCTGACGGGGCTGACCCTGGTGGTCACCCTGGAGCCCTGCGCCATGTGCGCCGGGGCCATCAGCCATGCGCGGATCGGCCGGGTGGTGTTCGGCGCCGACGACGCCAAGGGCGGGGCCGTCGTGCATGGCCCCCGCTTCTTCGAACAGCCCACCTGTCACTGGCGGCCGGAGGTCGTGGGCGGGGTGCTGGCGGAGGAAAGCTCGGACATGCTGAAGGGCTTCTTCCGGGCGCGGCGGAAAAAGGGAGAGCCGACATGATGCTGGCGATGCTGGCGGCGGCGGTGATCGCGGCGCCCGCCGACCTGACCTGGATGGCCGGGTCCTGGACCCACGAGCAGGACGGGGTGGTGACGCGGGAAACCTGGCTGCCGCCGCTCGCCGGGACGATGTCCGGCGCGGGCCAGACCAACCGGCCCGGCAAGCCCGCACGCTCGGAGTTCATGACGATCACCGTGACGCCCGCCGGCCTGACCTTCACCGCCCATGTCGACGGCCAGCCGCCGACCCCCTTCGTGGCGATCCCCAGCGACCCGGGCAGCGCCGTCTTCGAGAACAAGGCCCACGATTTCCCCCAGCGGGTCATGTACCGCCGCTGCGGCGAGAGCCTCTGCGCCGGGATCGAGGGCATGGTCGGCGGCAAGCTGCGCGCCGAGCACTGGACCTATAGCCGCGTCCTAGCCCCGGAATAGATCGAGCACCGCGGCCAGGTCGGCGGGCGCGCCCTTCTCCAGCTTCAGCTTGCCCGAGGCCAGGGCGCCCTGCATCGCGGCGGGCGAGGCCATGGCGGCGACGAGGTCGGCCTTGGCGCCGGCCAGCACGACGGCGGCGTCCGGGGCCATGCCCGTCGAGGTCTCGGCGACGCCCTGGCGGACGCGGATGGTCCAGTCGCCGTCTCCGGTCATGCGCAGGACGAGCGCGGTCGTGGCGTCGGCGGCCTTTTCGGCGTTGAGGCGAACCGGGAAGGTGGCGACGATGGCGCTGGCCGGCAGGCCCACGGCCTGGGCCCCGCCCTGCCGCGCGCCGATGATTTGCTTCCAGCCGGGCGCCTTGCCCGAGAGTTCGGCGGCCTGCTCAAGGTAGTAGTTGCGGCCGTTGGGCGAGACGCTGTCGAAGCCGAGCTGGCGCAGGGCCTTGGCCTCCAGGGCGTCGGCCTCACCCTTCAGCGACGGGTCGGCGCGGCGGACATAGGTCGCCAGTTCCGCCGACCACTTCCAGCGCCCCTCGGTATAGGCGGCCTGCGCCTTGGCGAGCGCGGCGGCGGGACCGCCGGCCAGGTCGGTGATCTCCTTGGCGCGGAGGTCGGGCGCGTCCCTGGACAGCTCGGCGGCGTCGCCGCTGAACCAGCCCATATAGCCAGCGAAGATCGAGCGCACCGACCACTCCACCGTGCCGTAGTGCTCGAACAGGTAGGGGTTGGCGGCCAGGCGGGCGGGCAGCTTCACCTTCTCCACGATCTCGTCCGGCGTCAGGCCCTGGTTCATCCAGCGGACCGTCTGGTCGTGGGTGAAGGAAATGGCGTCGCGATAGTCGGTCAGGGTCGCGGCGATGGCGTCCGCGCCGACGATGGGTCGGGTGTGGGACGGGACCAGGACCTGCGCGTGCAGAGCGCGCATGCGGTCCAGCGAGGCCGCCCACTGAACCGGGTCGCGGTAGCTGGTGCCGCGGATCGTGTAGAGGTTGGGGAAGGCCTTGTAGATGTTGTCGCCGGGGAACAGCACGCGGCGGTCGGGCATCCAGACGAACAGCTGGTCCTCGGTCTCACCGGGTGCGTGCTGCAGGACGAACTTCTCGCCGGCGAGGGTGATCTTCAGCTCCTGGTCGAAGGTCAGGTTCGGGGTGATGAACCCGCCCGACCCGCCGCCGCCGAAGGCCGACAGGTATGGCCCGATGCCGACGCTGACGAAACCGTCCGGCGTCCCCTTGGGCAGGAAGACCCCGTACATGCGGGCGGCGCGGGCCGCGATGGAGGGGGCGGCGACGCCGTTCCACTTGGCGGCCTCCCGCAGCAGGGAGGCCTGGGCGATCACCTTGCCGCCCTTGGCGAGCGGGAAGGCCGAGGCGCCGCTGATGTGGTCGTTGTGGTTGTGGGTGTAGATGATGGCCACGACCGGCTTGCCGCCCGCGCGCGGCTCGAACTCCGCCCAGACCTTCTTCGCCTCCTCCAGGCTGTCGGTGGTGTCGATGATCACCACGCCGCTCTTGCCCACCACCATGATCGAGTTGGCGATGCCGTAGCCGACGGCGGAAAAGACGCCGAGGGCCGGCTCATAGACCTTGGCGGGGGCGAACTCGGCGGTGTGGGCGGCCAGCGACGGCGCGATCCGGGCCGGGGGCTCGTCGGCCCAGGCGGCGGTGGCCAGCAGGCCGAAGGCGGCGACGGTGAGTGCGCGGATCATGGTGTTCCCCCAACCTGACGGCTCTTTGCCCCAGAAACCCCCCTGCCCCGGTGGCGGTCAATACTTGTCAGGTCGCAGCCGCGGTTCGATGATGCGGGATAATTAAATCATAGGGAGAACGACCATGGGACTTCTTGATGGGAAGGTGGCGATTGTCACGGGCGCCGGCGGCGGTCTGGGCGAGGCCTATGCCAAGCTGTTCGCCGCGGAGGGCGCCAGCGTCGTCGTGAACGACCTGGGCGGCTCCCGCGACGGCTCCGGCAATGGAACCAGCGCCGCGGCCCAGAAGGTGGTGGACGAGATCATCGCGGCCGGCGGCAAGGCCGTGGCCAACGGCGACGACGTCTCGACGATGGCCGGCGGCGAGAACATCGCCAAGACCGCGCTCGATAACTACGGCCAGATCGACATCCTGGTCTGCAACGCCGGCATCCTGCGCGACAAGACCTTCGCCAACACCACCGAGGCCGATTGGGACCTGGTGGTGAAGGTGCACCTGAAGGGCACCTACTGCTGCACCATGCCGGTGTGGAAGTGGATGAAGGACAACGGCAAGCCCGGCGCCATCGTCATGACCAGCTCCACCTCGGGCCTCTACGGCAATTTCGGCCAGTCCAACTACGGGGCGGCCAAGGCCGGCATCTACGGCTTCATGCGCGTGCTCTCCATTGAAGGGCGCAAGTACGGCATCCGGGTCATGGGCCTGGCGCCGGGCGCCTTCACCCGCATGACGTCGGACCTGCCCGGCCGCCAGGGCAAGGAGCCGGACGCCATGAGCCTGCCGGAAAACATTGCGCCAGGCGTGCTCTACATGGTCTCCGACCTCGCCGCCGACCATACCGGCAAGGTGCTGGGGGTCTCCTCGCGCGGCGTGCGCGAGATCAAGATGCTGCAGACCGACGGCTTCAACCCGGGCAAGCCCTACACCGCTCAGGACGTCGCCGATCACGCCAAGGAAGTGTTCTTCCCGGCGGCGGAAGAGAAGACCGCGGCCAGCGCGTAGGACTGCGTATTCCTCCCCCGTTCACGGGGGAGGAAGGCTACGCAAACCCCGCCAGCCGCGCGTCGAGGCCGTCCCGCACCGCCGGCCATTCGTCCTTCAGCACCGAGAAGATGCAGGTGTCGCGCACCCGGCCGGTCCAGGTGACGCGGTCCTGGCGCAGGATGCCCTCCAGCTCGCCGCCCAGCTTCAGGACCGCGGCGCGGGAGCGGGCGTTGATGGCGTCGACGCGGAACACCACGCGGCGCGCGCCGTCGCCGAAGGCCTGGCCCATCATCAACCGCTTGGCCGCCGGGTTGACCGCTCCGCCGCGATAGTCCGGGTGATAGTAGGTGCCCCCGATCTCCAGGCTGGCGTTTGGCAGGTCGTAGGACGAGTAGCAGGTCAGGCCGATGCAGCGGCCCTCCACCACCACCGCCCAGTGGATCGAGACGCCCTTGGCCTGGTTGGCGTGCATCCGGGTCCACATCGGGTCGAAGTGCTCGCCGGCCATGGAATAGGGATAGAGGTCGGTCCAGACTGAGGGGTCGGCGTCGCAGGCCTCCCGCAGCTCTTCCTTGTGGGCCTGCGTGAAGGGTTCCAGCCGCACGAAGCGGTTCTCCATCACCCGGGTCGGATCGACTTTCATGAGCCCCTCGCAAACAGGATCGCGGCCTGGACGAGGTACATGGCTGCGATGCCGGTGAAAATCCATCGCCGCCAGGACCGGAAGCCCTGGTCCGTGAGCTTGTCGAGCACCCGGGCGCCGAGGGTCACCCCCAGGACCGCCAGGGCGCAGGCCGTCACCAGCAGCCAGGGTGGGGTGAAGCCGCCGCCGCCGGCCATCAGGATCGCCCCGCCGTAGAACAGCACCTTGGACAGGTGGCTGAACATCTGCAGGGCGGCCTTGGTGGACAGCACCTGGTGGCGGGTCAGGACGCTGCGCACCAGGAAGACGTCGGCCAGGGGTCCGGAGACGCCGGAGGTCAGCGCCATGGCGGTGGAGAGGATCCCCGCCAGCACCGCGTGGGGGGGCCGGGCGGCGTCGAGGGGGATGTACCTCTCCGGCAGCCAGACCACGATCGGTAAGAGGCCCAGCGCCAGGTACACGACGGCCTTGGTGGGGGCGTAGGAGATGAACAGGAAGGCGCCCATCGTGGCCACTGCGCCGATGGCGTAGAAGCCCACCACCCGCCAGACCACATGCTTGAGATGCAGCAGGATGCGCGAGGCGTTGGAGGCCATCTGCACCAGGCCGTGGATGGCCAGGGCGGCGGGCACCGGCAGCAGGGCGGTGAGCAGACCCATCAGGATCAGCCCGCCCGCCATGCCGAAGACGCCCGAGAGGGTGGCGGTGGCCAGGACGCCCGCCAGGATGAGGGCGCCCAGCCAGGCGGTCATCGGCCGCTCAGGAACAGCTGACCCGCCTGGACCAGGTACATGATCCCCACCGCGGTCACGATCAGCCGGGTGTAGCGCTTGAAGTTGATGTCGGTGAGCCTGTCGAGGATGCGCCCCCCTACCACGGTTCCCAGCATGGAGAGCGGGATGGCGGCCGCGAACAGCCAGACCGGCGGCATGGCGGCGCCGTCATGGGTGCGCAGCATCAGCCCGCCATAGACGATGATCTTGGCCAGGTGGGCGAAGACCTGGGTGGCGGCCTTGGTGGCGACAATGACGTGGCGGGTGAGCGCCGTGCGCACGAAGAAGATGTCCAGCAGCGGTCCCGCCACGCCCGCCGTCAGGTTCACGCCGGTGACCATGATGCCTGAGAGCAGGGCTTGGAGCGGCCGGGCGGCGTCCAGCTTGATCCAGTCCTGGGGCAGCCAGAGCAGGCCCGGCAGCAGGCCCATGAACAGGAAGAGGTAGGGCTTGGAGGGCGTCAGCGCGATCAGCGAGATGGCGGTCCCGGCGATCAGCGAGCCCACCGCATAGAGCGCCACGATCCGCCAGTTGACGTGCTGGCGATGCAGGATCGCCCGCCAGCCGTTGGCGACCAGCTGCAGCAGTCCGTGGGTGACGAAGGCCGCCGAGACGGGGAGGACCAGGGCCAGCCCTCCCATCAGGACAAGGCCGCCGGCCATGCCGAACACGCCTGAGAGCGTGGCGGTCACGAACGCCAGAACAAGGATGAAGAGGGCTGCGAGAGCGCTCATGGGGTCGTCCTCCGGTTGCGCCGGCTTCGTCGAGAGGGACACAGGCCCCCTCCGATCGCCGGACAGCTGCGCATCGTGCGCGGAATGTGCGGGTCCGCCCGCTCACCCTCCGGAGGAAGGCGCTGTGCTCTCAGACGTCCGCCGGTCGCGGCGAGGACGGAGCCTGGGGATCACGCAACGGCGGATCGACCCGGCTCTTGGAGAGCGCGGGTTCTCTACACCCGAACAAGCGGAGCCGTCGAGAGGGGCGGGGTGACGCGGGAAATTCCTCCCCCAGATTCACCTGCTGAACAAAGCGGAAGGGCGCCAAGCCTGAACCTGGCGCCCCCACTGAAAAGTCACCGCCTGAAGGCGGCGGCTAATGTCCTCTAACAGCGCGGATGAGGCGGGCGAGAGGTTGGCTTGAACGGACGCGGCGGCTTGCGCTGGTCCGGCTGCGGGCGATGCTTGTCCCGCGATTGGTCGTGAGGGCTCATGCCCATGTCCTTAGGACGGGGTTGATTTTTGAGCCGAATTCCGTAGGATGCGCTTGCTTAGGACGCGTTGGATTCCTTGGGGTCCGACCGGTGATTGGCCCGGCGCAAGTCGGGCCTTTTGCGCGTCTGGGCCTAGTTCAAGAAGGTCTCCTTCGGCTTGTTCCAGCGGCTCGCTGGATCGCGCGGGGGCATGTTCGGGCCTGGGAAGCAATCACTCCCCGTCCGGTCGATCTGCCTACGTCGCGCTAGGCGGGCGATCACGTTGAATGCGCCCGTGGTGTGAGGTGTGAGTGCAGCGTTGAACTCCGCATCGGTCCTAAGCGCCCTGACAACATCAGCGCCAGCAATTCCGGGGTTTGCGTGGACAAGGTCCATGATCGCCTCGCCCATCGGTGAATAGGCATTGCCTGTTTCAGGCAACGCAGCTTCATTGATCTCTCCGGCGTCAACCTTTCGTTTGTGGTCTTCAAAGCTTCCGGGAGAATAATAGCGGCCCTTGTGTCTTATAATTTCGCCAGTATTCTGAATGCGCAGTAATGCGTTGTAGAATCCCTTGTCGCTACTAGCGAACTTGGGGCCCAAGTCACGGTTAGCATTGACAAGAGCCCGAAGTTGGGGTCCGGACAGCCCTTCTCCCGATGCGTAAACCGCAGCTCGAATGAACCGTCGCCACACACCCCGGCCCGGCTCGACGGGGGCGCTTAGGATGAACTCATCGCTCAGCGGGTTCGTCTCGGGCTCCGGCACCTCAACTTGGGGGAGGCTTGGGGCTTCCGGCGTGAGCGACGCGGGGGGAACAGCCGACCAGCCTTCGTCCGCCGCGACGTCATCCAGGAGACTGCGCCCGGCCTCGACGCGTCTTAGCAACCTGTCGCTACGGTCAAACAGGGCTTGGCCCTGTGCCCTCAGCTCAAGAGCTTCCGCCTCCCACCGAACCAAGTCGGCGTTAGTCAGCAACACTTCGGACGCGTGATTCGAAGGGCGATCCATGCCGCTTGGTAGGCCCTCACACCTCACCCCACAAGAGGAGAGTCACACCTACCCCCAAAAAGCGAACGTCCTAGGAACGATTTGGGGGTCGACGTGTCCCGACGCGCAATCAGCCAAGCCGCGCAGTCGATGGGTCATGCACGTATCGAAGCTCCTGCCCGGAGGAGGAGCTATAGGATCGCAGCTTCAGCCTTGGCGGTCTCCGCGACGCGGTCGTGCGGCGGCCGGAGCCGCTCATCGGCCGCCACTAACTCCGCCAGCTCGGCCATCGCCGCCTCGTCCGCGCGGCTGGAGGTGTCGGCCAGCTTGTCGATCAGCGCGGTCTCTTTCATCCCCGCCTCGTCGGTGGCCAGGCCGTACCAGCCCCAGGGGAGGAGCTCGATGTTCTGGAGGGCGGCGAGGTCCTGGAAGATGTCGCCATAGACCTCGACCAGGCCCCACATCTGCGTGCCTGAGACCCCGAAGCCCATGGGGTCAGCGCCCTGGCGGCAGGCGCGCCAGGCGTCGCCGCCGACGAGGAAGCGGTCGCGGGGGACGTCGAGGGGATCGAGGGTCAGGTTGAAGAGCTTGCGCTGCAGGTCGTCGACCTGGCTGTCCACCAGCACCCAGCGATCCCCGTTCCAGTACTCGCCGACCCAGTGGTCGAAGTGCTTGCCCGGCTCGAAATAGTTGGCGAAGCCGCAGCGGACGCGGGCGGGGAAGCCCTTGCGGCGCATGACGGCGGCGAACAGGACGGCGAAGTGGCGGCAGACGCCCACCACCCGATGCTCCGGCGCGCGGGGCTCGGTGATGGGGCGGTCGTGGAGACGCATCGCCTGGCGCAGCAGGGCGGTGGTCCCGTGGATCTGCTTCTCGTCGAACCGGCCCGGCGCCAGGGTGACGCCATAGGCTGCCGCGAGACCCTCATGGATCAGCAGGCCGTGGACGAAGGCGGCCACCGCGCCGACCTCGGCGGGCAGGGCATCGATCTGGTCCTCGAAGCCGTCGAGGCCGGTGAAGACGCCCGGGCTGCGATAGCCGTCGAGGAAGGCCTTGTCGGTCATGTGGCCAGCATAGCCCATGCCCGATCCGTGGCCAGTTTTTCAGCGCCCGCCCAAAGCGGAGGCAGGTCGTCGAAAACCCTCGCGCGCCGGTCCTGGCGGTTGGCGCGGAGAAGCCCGCGTCCTTAGGCCTGGGGCTGTTGAAGAGTTCAGGGAGGGCGCCCCATGGAAGAGGCTGGGAAGACGACGCGGCGGCAGTTGCTGTCGACCATCGGGATGCTGGGCGGATCGGCCCTGATGTACAACATGATGACCACCCTCGGTTACGCCGCCGAGAGCCATTTCAAGGGACCGCCGAACCTGTCGGGGGCGCGCAAGGGCGCCTCGGTGATCGTGCTGGGCGCCGGCCTGGCCGGGATGCTGGCGGCCTATGAGCTGACCAAGGCCGGCTACAAGGTCACCGTGCTGGAATACCAGGACCGCGCCGGGGGCCGGAACTGGTCTCTGTACGGCGGCGACACCCTCACCGAGATGGGCGGGGCGACCCAGAAGGTGGGCTTCGCCGAGGGCAATTTCCTCAATCCCGGACCCTGGCGCATCCCGCACCACCACCGGACGCTGCTGCACTATTGCAAGGCCTTCAATGTCGAGCTGCAGCCCTTCATCCAGTTCAACCACAACGCCTATGTGCACAACACCGACGCCTTCGGCGGCAAGCCGCAGCGGTTCAAGGCGCTGGCCGCCGACTTCGAGGGCAATGTCGCCGAACTGCTCTCCAAGGCCATCGACCAGAAGGGCCTGGACGCCAGCGTCACGGCCGAGGACGCCGCCCGCCTGAAGGAAGCCCTGCGCGAGTGGGGCATGCTCGACAAGGACATGAAGTACGCCAAGAACCTGCTCTCCTCCGAGCACCGCGGGTTCGACCGCTCGCCGGGCGGCGGGGTGGGGGGCGCGCCGAGCCCCTCAGAGGTCTTCGCCCTGAAGGACGTGCTGGATTCGAAGATCTGGAAGAACATGTCGTTCTTCATGAACGAGGAATTCCAGACCACCATGTTCCAGCCGGTGGGCGGCATGGGCATGATCGGCAAGGCCTTCGCGCGTGAGGTGCAGCCGCTGATCACCTACAACGCCAAGGTCACCAAGATCGACCAGGGCAAGAAGGGCGTCGCGGTCACCTATACCGACACCGGGACCGGCAAGGTGACGGAGGCCAAGGCCGACTGGTGCGTCTGCACCATCCCGCTGACGGTGCTGAGCCAGATCGAGAACAACATGTCGGAGAAGATGAACGCGGCGATCGCCGCGGTGCCCTACTCCAACTCGGTGAAGATCGGTCTGGAGATGAAGCGCCGGTTCTGGGAGGAGGACGCGGCCATCTATGGCGGCCACTCCTTCACCAACCAGGAGATCAGCCTGATCTCCTATCCCAACAACAACTTCTTCAAGGACGGCCCCGCCGTGCTGCTGGGCGCCTTCGCCAGCGGGATGGGGGGCTACCACCTGGCTGGCATGACGCCGGAGGAACGGATCGAGGCGGCCTTGGCGCAA
Organism: Phenylobacterium glaciei; assembly: GCF_016772415.1. NCBI lineage: Bacteria > Pseudomonadati > Pseudomonadota > Alphaproteobacteria > Caulobacterales > Caulobacteraceae > Phenylobacterium > Phenylobacterium glaciei. The sequence continues at coordinate 534,377 of NZ_JAGSGD010000001.1, read as the reverse complement.
GGGTCGGTGTTCCACCCGGAAAGCTATCGCAAGGAGTTCTCGAACGGCGCCTCGGTGGCCTGGAACCGCGTGCCCTGGATCCTGGGCTGCTGCGCCCGCTGGACCGAGGAGACGCGGGCCGCCCACTACCAGGACCTGGTGGCCCTGGACGGCCGCGTGGTGCTGGCCGGCGAGCACGCGTCCTATGTCGGCTGCTGGATGGAGGGCGCCCTGCTCTCGTCGCTGGACGCCATCACCCGTCTGCACAAGCGCGCGCTGGAGGCCTGAGCATGAAGATGATTTCGAAGCTGGGCCTGGTGCTGGCCTTCGTCCTGGCCGCGCCCGCCATGGCCGATGAACCCGGCCCCGGCGGCAGCAAGCCGCCTGTGCCCAAGACCGGACAAGAGGTCTATCAGATGGTCTGCCAGACCTGCCACATGGCCGACGGCAAGGGCGCGGTGGGGGCCGGGACCTTCCCGGCGCTGGCCAACAATCCCAAGCTGAAGACGGCGGCCTATCCCATCGTGATGGTCACCAAGGGCCGGGGCGGCATGCCCTGGTTCAGCGACATGCTGAGCCCCGAACAGACCGCCGCGGTGATCACCTATGTGCGGACCAATTTCGGCAACAACTATCCCGAGCCGGTGACGGCCGAGGACGTCAAACGCCTGAGCCCGCCAGCGGCCGGCCACTAACGAAAAGAGGCGGGGACTTTCGCCCCCGCCTCTCGTCATTTCGTCCGTGTGACGGGGCGACTAGTTCCGGAAGACGGCCGCGTTGGACGGATCGTGCGGCATTTCGCGGTACTGGCGCAGCTCGTTGCGGCCCACGACCATGTGGTGGACTTCATCGGGGCCGTCGGCGATCCGCAGGGTGCGGGTCGAGGTGTACATGCGGGCCAGGGGCGTGTGCTGCGACACGCCGAGCGCGCCGTGCATCTGGATGGCTTCGTCGATGATCTGGCAGACGCGCTCGGGCACCATGGCCTTGACCATGTGGATCCAGACGCGGGCTTCCTGGTTGCCCAGGACGTCCATGGCCTTGGCGGCCTTGAGCACCATCAGGCGCATGGCCTCGATGTCGATGCGGGCGCGGCTGATCTTCTCGATGTTGCCGCCGAGCTGGACCAGCGGCTTGCCGAAGGCTTCACGGGAAAGACCCCGGGTGACCATCAGGTCGAGCGCCTTCTCGGCCTGGCCGATGGCGCGCATGCAGTGGTGGATCCGGCCGGGGCCGAGGCGCAGCTGGCTGATCTCAAAGCCGCGGCCCTCGCCCAGCAGCATGTTCGACGCCGGCACGCGGACGTTGTCGAAGATGATGTGCATGTGGCCGTGCGGCGCGTCGGGATCGCCGAACACGTTCATGGGGCCGACGATCTTCACGCCAGGGGCGTCGGTGGGGACCAGGATCTGCGACTGGCGCAGGTTGGGGGGGCCGTCCGGGCTGGTCTGGACCATGGTGATCATGATCTTGCAGCGCGGGTCGCCGGCGCCGGAGATGTAGTGCTTCTCGCCGTTGATGACGTACTCGTCGCCCACCAGGGTGGCGCGGGTGTTGACGTTCTTGGCGTCGGAGGAGGCGGCGTTGACCTCGGTCATGGCGAAGGCCGAGCGGATCTTGCCGGCCAGCAGCGGCTCCAGCCACATCTTCTTCTGCTCAGGGGTGCCGACGCGCTCGAGGACTTCCATGTTGCCGGTGTCGGGCGCGGCGCAGTTCATGGTCTCGGAGGCCATCGGGTTCTTGCCCAGCTCGACGGCGATATAGGCGTAGTCGAGGTTGGACAGGCCTTCGCCGGTCTCGGCGTTGGGCAGGAAGAAGTTCCAGAGACCTTCGGCCTTGGCCTTGTCTTTGGCCTTTTCCAGGCATTCCAGCTGACCCGGCGCATAGCTCCAGATGTCGGCCTTGCCGGCGCCGAGGCGATGGAACTCCTCGCTCATCGGCTGGACGGTGTCCTTGATGAAGCGGCGCACGTGCTCCAGCAACGGCAGGGCCTTGGCCGACATTCGCAGGTCGTTGAGCTCGTCCATCGGGTTCAGCTTGAAGCTGGACTGGGCCTTGTCCTGGGTCTCGCTCATCGGGTCTCTCCTGCGAATTTGTGGGTTGCCGAAAGCTTTGGCGCACTTTCGGTCAAAATCCAAACAAGCGTTTCAATTTACAGCGTCAGGCCGGCGCGTGGCAGACCGCCTCGATGTTGTGGCCGTCCAGATCCAGGACGAAGGCGCCGTAATAGGTGGGGTGGTAATGCGCGCGCAGGCCCGGCGGGCCGTTGTCGCGGCCGCCGGCGGCCAGGGCCGCGGCGTGGAAGGCGTCCACCGTGGCGCGGTCGCTCGCGGTGAAGGCCACGTGGCAATAGCCCGACTTGTCCCCCTGGCCGATCCAGAAGAACGGGCGGCTGTCGCCGTAGCCGGAGGAACCCGCCATGGAAAACAGGCGGGTCAGGCCCAGCGGCGCGAGCGCCTGGTCGTAGAAGGCCTGGGCGGCGGCGTGGTCGACCACCTTCAGGCTCACATGGTCCAGCATCGGCGTCCCTCCTCAGTCGCCCGAGGTTAGGACGCCGCGCGAGATTGCCAATCCCTACTTCGTGGGCAGCTTGTCGGCGCCGTCGCAGGCGGCCGCCACCAGGGCCTTGTCGTCGGCGGTGTTGGCCTTGGCGGCCTTGGCGGCGCGCCACGTGTCGGCGATCGCCAGGGGCTTGGAAGGCGAATAGGAGCCGATGATCATCAGGCTCTTGGCCTTGCAGTCGATGGCCACCACGCTGCCGACGCCGTCGGTGGCGCCCGGGGCCGAGGGGCCCATGCGGGGGCTGGCGCCCACCTTGCCGATGGCCTGCTGGATCACGACCATGCCGCTGGCGGCGTCGCGGTAGGAATAGTCGGTGTCAAAGGACCACTGCAGGCTCTTATCACTGACGGCGCTGTAGGGTTTCCAGGTCTCGGCCCCGGCGGCGGTGGCGGTGGCGGCGATGGACAGGGCGGTCAGGGCGGCGAGCGCGAGGCGCATGGATAATCTCCTGGGACTTTGAAGTTTCTTCCCTCTCAAGAACCCTTAGCGGCGCGGTCCCTCGGGGGCCAAGCGGATTCGCCCAGACACGCCTTTCGCCTCCAGCCACGCTTGACTTTGGGGGCCCGCAACCCTAACTCCCGCCCGTCGTTAGCACTCAGGGGCTACGGCTGCTAACGGCTGGCCCCTCGTGCGACGCAATCCATTCAACCGTCCCGAACGGAGAGAAAAAGACATGGCGTTTCGTCCCCTGGGAGACCGCGTGCTGATCAAGCGCGTCGAAGAAGTTGAGAAGACCAAGGGCGGGATCATCATTCCCGACACCGCCAAGGAAAAGCCGCAGGAAGGCGAAGTCGTCGCCGTCGGCCCCGGCGCCCGTGATGACAGCGGCAAGATCCAACCCCTGGACGTCAAGCCGGGCGACAAGATCCTGTTCGGCAAGTGGTCGGGCACTGAAGTGAAGATCGACGATCAGGACCTCCTGATCATGAAGGAAAGCGACGTCCTGGGCGTGGTCGAATAACCACCTCCTCCGCTCTCCTCCCTTCCCTAACATTCTGAAAGAGCTGAACAAAAATGGCCGCTAAAGACGTCTATTTCTCCTCCGACGCGCGCGACCGCATGCTGCGCGGCGTCAACATCCTGGCCAATGCCGTCAAGGTGACCCTGGGTCCCAAGGGCCGCAACGTGGTCATCGAAAAGTCCTTCGGCGCCCCGCGCTCCACCAAGGACGGCGTCTCGGTCGCCAAGGAAATCGAACTGTCTGACCGCTTCGAGAACCTCGGCGCGCAGATGATCCGCGAAGTCGCGTCGAAGACCAACGACAAGGCCGGCGACGGCACCACCACCGCCACCGTGCTGGCCCAAGCCATCGTCGTCGAGGGCCTGAAGTCGGTCGCCGCCGGCATGAACCCGATGGACCTGAAGCGCGGCGTCGACAAGGCCGTCGCCAAGGTGCTGGCCGAGATCAAGGCTTCGGCCAAGAAGGTCACCACCAACGCCGAGATCGCCCAGGTCGGCACCATCTCCGCCAACGGCGACACCGAAGTCGGTGAGATGATCGCCAAGGCCATGGCCAAGGTCGGCAACGAAGGCGTCATCACCGTCGAAGAAGCCAAGACCGCCGAAACCGAACTCGACGTCGTCGAAGGCATGCAGTTCGACCGCGGCTACCTGTCGCCCTACTTCATCACCAACGCCGACAAGATGGAGGTCGAACTCGAAGAGCCTCTGATCCTGCTCTACGAAAAGAAGCTGACCTCGCTGCAGCCCCTGCTTCCGGTCCTGGAAGCCGTGGTCCAGTCGGGCCGTCCCCTGCTGATCATCGCCGAGGACGTTGAAGGTGAAGCCCTCGCCACCCTGGTGGTGAACAAGCTGCGCGGCGGTCTCCGCGTCGCCGCCGTCAAGGCGCCGGGCTTCGGCGATCGCCGCAAGGCCATGCTGGAAGACATCGCCATCCTGACCGGCGGTGAGCTGATCAGCGAAGACCTGGGCATCAAGCTCGAAAACGTCGGCCTGGAAATGCTGGGCAAGGCCAAGAAGGTCTCGATCACCAAGGACGACACCACCATCGTCGACGGCGTCGGCGCCAAGGACGCGATCGAAGGCCGTATCAGCCAGATCAAGCGCCAGATCGAAGACACCACGAGCGACTACGACAAGGAAAAGCTGCAGGAACGTCTGGCCAAGCTGGCCGGCGGCGTCGCCGTGATCCGCGTCGGCGGCTCGACGGAAGTCGAAGTGAAGGAAAAGAAGGACCGCGTCGACGACGCCCTCAACGCGACCCGCGCGGCCGTGGAAGAAGGCATCGTCCCCGGCGGCGGCGTCGCCCTGCTGAAGGCGTCCAAGGCTCTGGACGGCTTCAAGGGTGACAACGACGACCAGGAAGCGGGTGTCGCCATCGTGCGCCGCGCCCTGCAGGCCCCGATCCGTCAGATCGCCGAAAACGCCGGCGTCGAAGGCTCGATCGTGGTCGGCAAGGTCATGGAGAACGCCTCCCCGACCTTCGGCTTCAACGCCCAGACCGAAGAATATGTGGACATGGTCGCGGCCGGCGTCATCGACCCGGCCAAGGTGGTCCGCACCGCCCTGCAGGACGCCGCCTCGGTGGCCGGCCTGCTGATCACCACCGAAGCCGCCATCGTCGAGGCGCCCAAGAAGGGCGGCCAGGGCGGCGGCGACATGGGTGGCGGCATGGGCGGCATGGGCGGCATGGACTTCTAAGTCCAAGCCAACCGGCGCTTACGAATTGGGGGCGGGGCCGCGAGGTCCCGCCCCTTTTTCATGCGCGCTATTTGATCTTCAGCCTCTCGAGCAAGGGGCTGAGCTCGCCCTTGATCTCGTAGGCCCCGACGTCCTTGACCATCTGGGGTGTGGCCCACTCCGGCCAGGGTTCGATGATCTCGATGTCGCGGAAGGCGGTGGTGAGCGCGCCCGGAGACTTGGCCTTGATGAAGGCCCACTCGACGCCGAGCTCGCCCTTGTGACGGATCAGGAAGGTGGCCATCAGTCGGCCTTGCCGTCGCCGAGCACGACCGCGCCGATCCAGCTCACCACGCCGACGATGATCGAGGCGAGGATTCCGGAGATCAGGCCCGAGACCATGAAGCCCGGCAGCAGCAGGGCCACCAGCCCGATCATGGCGGCGTTCACCACCAGCAGGAACAGCCCCAGCGTCAGGATGGTGAGCGGCAGGGTCAGCAGGAAGACCACAGGCCGGACGATGGCGTTGACCAGCCCCAGCAGCAGGGCGGCCAGCAGCAGATCCAGCCAGCCGGCATAGGAGACCCCGGGCAGCAGCACCGCGGCCAGCCAGAGGCCGAGCGCCGCGATCAATATGCGAAGGAGGAAGCGGGACATCTCGAAACTCCGGCCTTAAGGACGTGGCGACTCTTTAGCCCCGCCATCCAGGATCGCGCCATGCCCTACGTCAATATCCGCATCACGCCTGGGGCCACCCAGGCCCAGAAGGAAGAGCTGATCGCCGGAACCACCGAACTGCTGGCCAAGGTGCTGAACAAGAATCCCGCCAGCACCTTCGTGGTGATCGACGAGGTCGAGCGGGAACACTGGGGCGTCGGCGGCCAGAGCCTGGCGGCGCGGGACAAGGCCTGACGTTTCACCGAGGTTACAGGGACGGCTTAGTTTGGTCGCAGGCGCTTGGCCTTTAGGTCTCTACGCCTGAAGGGACCTCCATGCGACACCTGCCGCTCCTGCTGATCGCCCTGATCGCCACGCCGGCCTTCGCCCAGCCCCCCGAGGGGGGCCGGCTGTTCATCAGTCCGTCGGGCGAACCGTTCCGGGGTGGCGAGGGGCGCGAGGCCTGGTTCGCCCGCGCCGACGCCGATCATGACGGCGCCCTGACGCTGGCGGAATTCCGCGCCGACGCCATGGGCTTCTTCAAGGTGCTGGACGCCAATGGCGACGGCAAGATCGACGGCTTCGAGAACCAGGCCTACGAGACCAGGATCGCGCCCGAGATCACCCGCATGAGCTTCCCCGGCGAGGGGGGCGGCGAGCGCCACGGCCCGCCCATGGGCGGCGATAACGACGCCAGCCACATCCCGCGCGGCGGCGGCGGGCCCGACAGCGGCCGACGGCCGAGCGGCGGCCCCCAGCATGGCGCGCCCCGCGAGGGCGCGGCCCGCTACGGCCTGCTCAACGAACCCCAGCCGGTGCGCGGCGCCGACGCCGATCTGGACTGGAAGGTCACAGCCGAGGAATGGGCCAAGGCGGCCGGCAAGCGGTTCGCGATCCTCGACGCCGACGGCGACGGCAAGTTGACCCTGGCCACTCTGCCCGCCCCGCCCATGGGCCCGCGCCCACCCCGCTGAGGCGTGGATTTGTCCCACGGCGCCAAAAACGAAGATTTCACGATTGCTGGCCTAGGTTGACCGCGGGGAATTCCACACGTGCGCCGAGGGGGGGCCGGCTGGAACCATGACGCTGCGCGGCCTGCTCAACGAACAGCTCGACATCGTCGCCGCGGAATCGCGGGCGACCCTGTGGATACGCCTGTTCATCACCTTCATCAGCGCGGTGCTGTTCGGCTTCAATTTCGGACCCACGCCCGCGGTCGTCTGGCTTGCGGCCGTCTTCGCCGGCGAGGCCTGGACCTGGTGGGTGACCCGCGACGCGGCGGCGGGCCGCCGCCCTTCCACCGCCACCCGCCTGCTCTATGTCGGCGCCGTCATCGCCGTCAGCCTGACGTGGTCGGCCGCCGCCTGGATGTACTGGCGGACGGGGTCGCAGGCCCTGCAGCTGGTCTGCATCGCCATCTCCGCCAGCCAGATGATCCACGGCCAGTGCTTCGCGTTCCGCTCGAAGCTGGCCCTGGGAATCCTGGCCGGCATTCCGGCGGCGCTCCTGGTGAGCCTGATCCTGTTCGACGGCGGCTTCCACGGCATACCGCTGCTGACCCTGGGGGTGAGCGTAGGACTGGCCGTGCTCTACGTCTTCAATAGCGCCATCGTGAACATGCGCAACGCCGAGGCCCTGGAGGGCGCGCAAGCGGTGGCCGTCGAAGCCAACCAGGCCAAGTCGGCCTTCCTGGCGATGATGAGCCACGAGCTGCGCACGCCGATGAACGGGGTGCTGGGCATGGCCCATGCCCTGAAACAGACCAAACTCGACGACCGCCAGGCCGCCCAGGTGGAGATGCTGGTCCGCTCCGGCGACGGCCTGATGGCCATCCTCAACGACATCCTCGACGTCTCCAAGATCGAGGCCGGCAAGCTGGAGCTGGAGGCGATCGCCTTCGACCTGGGCGAGGTCGTCGAGCGGGTCATGGACCTGTGGCGGGAGACCGCCAGCGCCAAGGGCGTGGCGCTCAGCTTCGAAATGGCGCCCGGCGCGCCCGACTGGCTGGAGGGCGACCCCAACCGCCTGCGCCAGATCATGCTGAACCTGGTGTCCAATGCGCTGAAGTTCACCGCCAGCGGCGAGGTCCGGCTGTCGGTGCGGCCGCTGATGAGTGATCTCAAGGACCGCGCGCGCTTCGAGATCGCCGTCTTCGACACCGGCATCGGCATGACGCCCGAGCAGCAGGCCAAGCTCTTCCAGTCCTTCAGCCAGGCCGACGCCGCCACCACGCGCAAGTTCGGCGGCACGGGGCTGGGCCTGGCCATCTGCCGCCAGCTCACCGACCTGATGGGCGGCGAGATCTCCGCGGAGAGCGAGCCCGGCCGTGGTTCGATCTTCCGCGTCATCCTGGACTTGGCCCGCGCCGATGCCGTCGACCTGGACGAGCCGGAAGCCGAGAGCGAGGGCCTGATGCACCTCAGCATCCTGGTGGCCGAGGACAACCCCATCAACCAGGCGGTGGTCCGCGCCGTGCTGGAGGCCGTCGGCGCGCGTCTCGAGACGGCGAACGACGGCGCCGAGGCCTTGGACATGCTGCGCGAGAAGAGCTTCGACCTGGTGCTGATGGACGTTCACATGCCGCGCATGGATGGCGTCGAGGCCCTGCGCCGTATCCGCGCCGGAGAGACCGGAAACCGCCGCCAGCCGGTGATCGCGCTGACCGCCGACGCCATGCCCGGCGAGGACGAGAAGCTGATGGCCCTGGGCTTCGACGACGTACAGGGCAAGCCGATCCAGCCCCTGGCCCTGATCACCGCCATCCTCGACGCCTGCGCGCCGCGCGACGACGCGGCGAAGACAGAAGCGGCCTAAAATCAGATCGTCATGGCCGGGCTTGTCCCGGGGATGACGATGATGGGTGTTATTCCGCCGCCACTGCGTCCAGCACGGGCACGGTTTCCGAAAGCCGGCCGCCGATGCGGATCGGCTCGACCCGGCGGGCCAGGCCCGTGGCGTCGTCGGTCTCCACATAGACTCCGCAGACCGTGGCCGGACCTTCGGCCGGCTTGTAGCGGCCGCCGGAGATGCGGGTGGTGAAGCGGCGCAGGGGCTCTTCCTTCTGGTTGCCGATGACGCTGTCATAGTCGGCGCAGGCGCCGGCGTCGGTCTGGTAGGCGGTGCCGCCGTTCAGGATCTGGCAATCGGCGGTCGGCACGTGGGTGTGGGTGCCCACCACCAGGCTGGCGCGGCCGTCGCAGAAATGGCCCATGGCCATCTTCTCGCTGGTGGCCTCGGCGTGCATGTCGACGACGATGGCGTCCACGGCCATCCCCAGGGGGCAGGCCTCCAATTCCTTGTCCACAGAGGCGAAGGGGTCATCCAGGCTGTCCATGTGGACGCGCCCCAGGACATTGATCACCAGGATGCGCTGACCCTTGCCGGTCTCGAACATCTGCGAGCCGCGGCCAGGGGTGTCGGCGAACAGCGGATAGTTCACCGGTCGGATCAGGCGCGGCTCGCGGACGATATAGGTGAGAGCCTCCTTCTGGTCGAAGGAGTGGTTGCCCAGCGTCAGGCAGTCGGCGCCGGCGTCGAACAGCTCGCGGGCCGTGTTCTCGGTGATCCCGAAGCCGGAGGCGGCGTTCTCGGCGTTGATGATCACGAAATCCAGGCCAAGCCGGCGGCGCAGGGCGGGCAGGTGGTCGGAAATCCCGTCGCGCCCGGCGCGGCCCACCACATCCCCGAAGAAAGCAAAACGCATGGAAAGTCCTTAGCTGGTCTGGACCTCCATATAGCCGGTTTCGGTGAGGATGGCGTCCAGCCTCTGGTCGTGGGGGTCAAGGTCCATGGGTTCGACCTCCTGGCCGGCATAGGCCAGGCCCAGGACGAAGACCCGCCGGCCGCTGCGAAGGGTTTCCAGCGTCCGGTCATAATAGCCTCCGCCCTGGCCCAGGCGTCCGCCCTTTCGGTCGAAGGCCAGCAGGGGCGTGATCACCAGGTCCGGGTGCAGGCCAGGCGCGGAGGGCGGCGGGGCCGGAACGCCCACCGCGTCCGGAACCAGGAGGTCCCGGGGGTCCCAGGCGCGGAACACCAGGGCCTGCCCGGGGGCCAGCGCCACGGGCAGGGCCAGCATGGCCCCGGTGGCGGACAGACGGCGGATCAGCGGACTGGGGTCGAGCTCCGAGCCGACGGCGTGGTAGCCGCTGAAGGCGGCGAAGGCCGGTAGACGTTCGAGCGGCAACAGGGCCGCCGCGCGCTCGGCGGCGTCGGGCGCGGCGATGGCCAGCGCCTTTCTCAGGGTGCGCAGGCGCGCGCGCAGGTCGGTCTTGGAGATCATCGGGGTCACCCTGCCGCTATACAGGGAAACGGGTGGCGGCGCCGCGAGAGCCGTGAAGGACGGTTAAAACCCCCTCGGACCTGGTATACCAGGTGGGCGCCATATGCCCGGGCCCACGAGCCCGGACAGGGACAGCTCCCGTAGAGAGAATTAAGGTCTCTGGGATTTGTTGCCTTCGACGAGATCCGCAGCAGACCCGCCGGAGACCAAGATAGGCCTCCGGAGGTCAGTTCTCAAGGCGTGCTGTCATTTGCTGAGCCGCAGGTTGTCGATGGAGCCGGCGATGGCGTCGAAAGCGGCCTGCAGATCCGAGACGTTCTGCACGTCGTAGAACTTGTCCGGCGTCGACGCGCAGTCCTGCAACAGTGTCGACGTGCCACTCGTGACCTCGACCCGCACCGTGTAGATGACGATGTCCCGGTTCTTCACCGCCGTGCAGAGCAGCTTCAAGCGGTCGTCGATGGCGCTGGCCCGAACCGCGCCGTCGGTCGAGGTGGTGCCCAGCATGTTCTGCCAGATGTAGCCTAGGCCGCCGTAGAACGAGGCGTTCGACTCGCCGCTCCTGGACGGGTTGTTCATGGTGTTCTCGCCGTCGGTCATCAGAATGATGATCTTGCGGACGTGGGCGGTGCCGTAGGGCGAACCCAGGGTGAACGGGCCGGCCGGGGCCAGGGCGTGCCAGCCCCAGACCAGGCCGAGCGGAATGTTGGTCTCGCCCACCGCCGTCATGCTGGTGATGCCGGTCTTGATGGTGGCGCTGCTGGTGGTGAGCGGGATGACGGGCGCGAGCGTGCAGCCCGCATTGGGGCCGAGCGCATAGACGCCGTAGCCCGAGCTATCGAGGGTCAGGGCTCCGGTGCGCTTCATCGAGCCGCCGGTGTACTTGGCCGTCCGGCGTTCCTTCTGTCTGTCGGTCAGGCCCGAGCCGCCGTCGTCCATATAGTTGTTGTAATGGTTGGCGTCGGGCTCGTCGGGCCAGAAGTAGGGGATGAACATCGAGGCCGGGGTCGTCGAGACCGCGGCGTCTTCCTTGATGTCGTAAGGCTGGGCGCGAGCCTCCACGCAGCCGCTCCAGGACTGGCCGATGGCCTTCATCATGGCGAAGCGGTCGGTCTTGGTGGTGGTGTTGCCCACCGCCGTCTCGAAGATGTCGTTGTTGACGCCCGTACCGTAGTGCGACGAGCCCATCGGGTCGATCCAGGCGGGGATGCCCGTGCCCGTGTGGGTGGTGATGTTGTAGCTGGTCAGCGCCGTGGTGTTCTGCACCCGCACAGTGGTGGAGAAGGGCACCAGGGCGATCTTGAGCGGGTCGACCTGGGTCGAGCGGCTCGAAGCTTCAACCAGCTTGTCGACCATGGCCGACGCGGCGTCCTTGAGGGTGGTGAGCTTGGTGCCCTGCATCGAGCCGGTGTTGTCGAGAACCAGCGCGATCTCCAGCTTGTCCAGCGAGCGCACGACCTCGGAATTGGCCTTCACATTGGCGTGGGTCCAGACGCCGGGCGCCAGCGCCGGGGGTGAGACCTCGGCGTAGCCCACCACCTTGTCGCCCACGAGGGTGAAGTTCGACGCCACCAGGGTCGCACCGGTCGGCAGCACCAGGTTGGCGGTCAGGGCCGCGTCGCCCACGGTGTCCACCGCCGCGGTGGTCGTGCCGGTCGAGCGGGCCGCGAACAGGGTCGCGGCGTCCAGCGCGTCCTGCAGGTTGTTGCGCTGGGTCGAGGCCAGGTAGATGTCGAACAGGCCCAGCATCAAGGGGGCCAGCAGGATCAAGGAGACGGCAAAGAACACCGCCGCGGCGCCGTTCTCGTCCTTGGCGCCTGACACAAGGCGGCGCAGCAGGCGCACGCGCCAGCCCATCCGCCGAGCACCATCTTTGTTGAGTTTCGCGCGCACGCCACGCCCCCGATCGCAGGAAGATCGGGGCAATGTCGCAGATCAGCGTAAACGAAAGAGGCGCCGTGCAGGGTAAACGGCGCCGTAAGGACTCCCACGGCGCCGGCCCATCAGATCACCACCCGCAGTGCTCGCCCTTGTTCTGCTGGATCAGCCAGACATTCAGGGGCTTGAAGTACTCGGTGATGGCGCTGCCGTCGGTGCGGGTCTCGCCCGAATAGACCTTCAGCGTGTCCTGCCAGGGCTGGGAATTGCCCAGCGCCAGCATCGCGTTCAGCTTCTCGCCGACGTCCTTGCGGCCATAGAGCGAGCAACGGTGCAGCGGCCCCTTCCAGCCCATCTGCTTGCAGGCCGCGCGCTGGAACTGGAACTCGTAATTGAAGGCCAGGAAGTAGCGCATGTACGGGACGCTGGCGGCGATGTGGTACTTGGCGGCGGGATCGAAGGCGTCGGCCGGGCGCGGGCCAGGCGGGGCCAGGCCCTGGTACTGGTTGCGCAGCTTCCACCAGGCTTCGTTGTAGTGAGCCTGATCAACCTGGCCTGAGAACACCTGCCAGCGCCACTTGTCGATCATCAGGCCGAAGGGCAGGAAGGCGATCTTGTCGAGCGCCATCTTCAGCAGATAGGGGATGTCCTCCTCCGGGCCCGGGACCTTGTCCAGCAGGCCGATCTGATTGAGGTAGGTGGGGGTGAGCGCCGACATGCCGGCCAGGTCGCCGACCGCCTCGTGGAAGCCGTCATTGGCCGAGCCCTTGAACAGGAAGGGCTGATCCGAATAGGCCCGCTGGTAGTAGTTGTGACCCAGCTCGTGGTGGACGGTGTAGAAGTCCTCGGCGTTCACCTTCAGGCAGGCCTTGATGCGGATGTCGTCGCGGTCGTTCACGTCCCAGGCCGAGGCGTGGCAGGTGACCTCCCGATCCCGGGGCCGCTCCAGCATCGAACGTTCCCAGAAGGTCTTGGGCAGGGGCGCGAACCCGAGCGACGAATAGAAGGCCTCGCCGGTCTGGGTCATCTTCACCGGGGTGTAGCCGTGCTTCACCAGCAGGTCGTCGAGGCTGTAGCTGGAGGCCGCCGTCTTCGGCGCCACCACGTCATAGATATTGCCCCAGGACTGGGCCCACATGTTGCCGGTCAGGTCGGCGCGGATCGGACCGGTGCGGGGCTGGACGGTGTCGCCATACTTGTCGTTGAGCCGGGCGCGCACATAGCAGTGGAGGTTGCGGTAGAAGGGCTCCACCTGGGTCCACAGCCGATCAATCTCGGCGGCGAAGGCGTCGGGGTCCATGTCGTAGTTGGAGCGCCAAAGCGCGCCGGTGTCGGCGAAGCCCAGGCCCTTGGCGCCCTCGTTGGTGAGCGCCGCGGCCTTGGCGTAGTCGGCCTTCATGGGCGGGGCGATGGAGTGCCAGCCCTCCCAGACCGCCTTCAGCTCGGCCGGATCACGGCTCCTGGCCAGGATGTCCTCGGCGTCGTTCAGGGTGAGCGACTTGCCCTGGTAAGGGAACTTGCCGGTGGAATAGGTGGAGTCCAGCTTCGACTGCAGGGCGGCCAGTTCCGCCGCCGCGCCCGGCCGGTCGGGGGCTGGAGAGGTCAGGTACAGCTTCAGCAGCTTCAGCTTGCGCGCCGTCACCGGATCGACGGCGACCCCGTCATACTTCGCGGCCTGCTTGGCGTAGCCGGTGGCCAGCACGTTCTGTTCGGCGCTGGACTTGGCCTCCAGCCACTGGGTGTCCTCGGTGATGTAGGTGGCCCGCACCCAGGAGGCCTTGGAGGCATATTCGTTGAAGCCGGCCAGATCGGCCTCGGCCTTGTCGACAAAGGCCTTGGCCTGGGCGGGGGTGGGTTTCACGTCTTGGGCGGCGGCTGGACCAAAGGCCAGCAGGGCGACCGCGGTGGCCGCCAGCAGTTGGGATCGCATGCGAGGGGTGTCCTTGCGCGGAGGGGGTCGCGACGCATCTGCGCCGCCATGACCGCGATGGGACCTCCCGCGGGGTTAACCGTCAAGCGCTAGGCGCGTATCTCCAGGAGACGCGGCGGATGGTGGCTTCGACGGCGGCCTGGGCGTCGGACTGGCTGAGGTCGAGGCCGGTGGCGACGGTCTCGCCGTCCTCGTCATAGACAGACCACGACCAACCACGCTCGGCATGGGCCAGCGAGTAGGCGAACGGTTGGTCTGTCATGGGCGGCCTCGCTTTGTTGCGTTGCAGCAGGAATGCCTGATCACGACTCCAACGCGCCTTGCTGTCAAGCGGTTGCGCGCGCGACGCAGCGCAGCGTGGATGTAGATTTTTTGTGAAAGGCGGTGCGCCGGCCTCCAGCTCGGGCGTTGCGCGAAAAATCGTCCACGGGAAGACCCCTGGTCACCAGATGACGCCTGCGACGGCGGCGATCGGGGCCCGCTCTCACCCCCGAAGGCGGACCTCAATAAATCCACGCCGAAGGCCCCCGCAACTGGTTGCAACAATTGACCTTGGCGCGCCTTTGCCCTCCCCTCTGCGCGAGACACACTGTCATCTGGGGAGGGCACGATGGCTCCGAGCGACGAGACGCCGACCGAGGGCGCACCTGAGCCCATGCCCCGGCCCGAGCCGGCGCCGCAACGCCCCGCCTCGACTTTCCGCGACCGCCTGAAGGGCTGGACCGACCGCGCGCGGGCCAGCCGCGTGCCAGGCCTGCTGGCCGCAGGCCTGCTGGTGGCCGCCTTCGGCGGCGGCTTCATCGCCGCCAAGGGCATGGATGGCCTGTCCCTGTTCGGCGCCGGCAAGGCCGGTCCCGCCGCCAAGCTGGAGCCGGGCGCCCAGGGCTGGTCCCTGTTCGGCAAGCCCCGGGGCGCCGCCGCGCCGCGCAGGGGCATCCCCAAGCCGGAAGGCTTCGCCGTCTGGCGCTCGCGCATCGACACCTCCAAGCCCGAACCCATGGCCTGCGTCGAGCTGACCCGGCCGCTCGACCCCGCCAAGTCCTATGCCGACTTCGTGCTGGTGGCGCCCGACCTGGGAAGCAGCCCCGCCGTCTCGGTGAAGGGCTCCGAGCTTTGCGTCGCGGGCGTCGGCTTCACCGATCGCCGCGTGACCCTGCTCAAGGGCCTGCCCGCCCGTGGCGGTGAGGTGCTGGCCGCCAACGCCGACGTCGACTTCACCTTCGGCGAAAAGCCCCCTTACGTCGGCTTCGCCGGCGAGGGCGTGATCCTGCCCCGCGAGGACGCCGACGGCATCGGCATCGAGACCGTCAATGTCAGCCGCCTCTATGTCGAGGTCTGGCGCGTGGTGGACCGCAACCTGGTCCGCAAGTCGATCAGCGCGCCCGATCCCACGCCGGAGGGCCAGTATTCCGACGACTACGGCTCCGACAGCCCCGACGACGAGGGCCGCGTAGTCTGGAAGGGCGAGGTGGCGGTCAACGTCCAGAACGCCGGCGACCGCACCACCACCGTCTTCCCCCTGGGCGCCGTGCTCAAGGACATGAAGCCGGGCGGCTATGTCATCAAGGCGCGCGACGCCTCGGGCGGCCGGGCCATCAAGGGCGACGACGGCGAGAACCTCGATCCCAATCCGCCGGCCCAGGCCCGCCGCTGGGTGATGTTCACCGACATGGCGCTGTCGGCCTATGACGGCTCGGAATCCCTCGATGTCGTGGTCCGCTCCCTGAAGACCGCCAAGGTGCTGCCGGGCGTGAAGGTCACCCTGGTCGCCCGCAACGGCGAGGACCTGGCCGCGGCCAGCGCCGACGCCTCGGGCCGGGTCCACTTCGACCACGCCCTGCTGGAGGGCGAAGGCCCGGCCGACGCCAAGATGGTGATGGCCTATGGCCAGGCCGGCGACCTGGCCGTGCTGGACCTCGACCGCGCCCCCGTCGACCTGTCCAAGCAAGGGATCGGCGGCCGCACCTCCGAAGAGAGCCAGGGCGGGACGGCCGGCCGCGCCACCGCCACCGCTGTCGACGCCTATGTCTATGGCGACCGCGGCATCTATCGCCCCGGCGAGACGGTCCACCTCAACGCCCTGCTCCGCGACCGCGAGGTCAAGGCCGTGAAGGACCGCAAGGGTGCCATCGTCGTGCGCCGTCCGTCCGGCGTGGAGTTCAAGCGCTACGCCTTCGACCGCGCCCCGACGGGCTCGGTCGGCGCCGACGTGGTGCTGCCCAAGAGCGCGCCGCGCGGTCGCTGGACCGCCAAGATCGAGATCGATGGCCTGGAAAAACCGGCCGGTGAACTCAGCTTCTCGGTCGAGGACTTCGCCCCGCAACGGCTGGCCGTCACCACCGTCGGCCAGGAATCGGTACCGCTGAAGACTGCCGAGATCCGCAATGTCGAGGTCAACGCCCGCTTCCTCTATGGCGCGGCGGGCGCCGGCCTGCAGGTGCAGGGCGAGGCCCGCCTGAAGGTCGACGCCGATCCCTTCCCGCAGTTCGAGGGCTATGCCTGGGGCGACCAGGTCACCCCCTTCGAGGAGAAGTATCTCGACCTCGGCCAGACCGTCACCGACGGCGAGGGCCGCGCGACCCTGAAACTGTCGGCCGCAGAGGCCGGCGATACCGCCCAGCCCCTGGCCGTGGTGATGACCGCCAGCGTCTTCGAACCCGGCGGCCGTCCGGTGCGCGAGGGCCTGAACCTCAAGGTCCGCACCAAGCCCCTCTATCTGGGGGTCAAGGTCGACCAGGGCGACACCGGCGGCAATGGTGATCCCACCATAGCCCTCAACATCATCGCCGCCGACGCGGCCGGCAAGCGCACAAGCGCGAACGGCGTGGCCTACAGCCTGATCGCCGAGAACTGGGACTATGACTGGTTCCAGCAGGACGGCCGCTGGCAGTGGCGCCGGACCAGCCGCGACGTCGTGGTGCAGAAGGGGGCGCTGAACGTCGGCGCCGGGGCTCCGGCCCGCATCGCACGCCGTCTCGGCTGGGGCGACTATCGGCTGGAACTCACCGGGCCGGGGGGCGTGAAAAGCGTCATCCGCTTCGCTTCGGGCTGGGGCGCGCCCGCCAAGGACGTGGAGGCCCCCGACTTCGTGCGCGTCAGCGCCGGGGCCAAGGCCTACGCCCAGGGCGACACCGTCGAGATCACCCTCAAGCCCCCCTATGCGGGGGAGGCCCAGATCGCGGTGGCCACCGACCGGCTGATCGACTTCAAGACCGTCACCGTCGGCAAGGAGGGCGCCACCGTGCGCCTCAAGACCAACGGCGCCTGGGGCGGCGGGGCCTATGTGCTGGTGAGCGTGGTGCAGCCCCGCGATCCGGTGGCCGCGCCCAAGCCGCGCCGGGCCCTGGGCCTGGTCTATGTCCCCCTCGACCCCAAGGACCGCAAGCTCACCGTGGAGCTCAACACCCCGGTCAAGGTGGACTCCAAGACCCTGCTCAGCGTGCCGATCTCCATCAAGGGCGCCGGGTTCGGCGGCCGGGCCCACGTGACGCTCGCGGCCGTGGACGAAGGCATCCTGCGGCTGACCAAGTTCGACAGCCCCGACCCCGTGAAGTGGTACTTCGGCAAGAAGGCGCTGACCCTCGACTACCGCGACGACTACGGTCGCATGCTCGATCCCAACCTGGGCGCCCCGGCCAACGTCAACTTCGGCGGCGACGAGATCGGCGGCGAGGGCCTGACCGTCACCCCCATCAAGACCGTCGCCCTGTGGTCGGGCGTGGTGGAGACGGGCCTCGACGGCAAGGCGGTGATCAAGTTCCCGGCGCCCGACTTCAACGGCGAACTGCGGCTGATGGCCGTGGCCTGGACCGACACCGCCGTGGGCTCGGCCTCCAAGCCACTGACCGTGCGCGAGCCGGTGGTGACCGAACTGTCCCTGCCGCGCTTCCTGGCGCCTGGGGACAAGGCCTTCGCCACGCTGGAACTGCATAACCTGGAGGGCAAGGTCGGCGAATATGTCGCCCAGCTCACCTCGTCGGGCGGCATCCTGGCGCCGTTCAAGAAGGCCTATCAATTGGCCCACAACCAGAGGGTCGCCGAGCGGATACCCTTCGACGCCCCCACCCGCGCCGGCATCGGCAAGGTCGGGTTCACCGTCACCGGGCCGGGCTTCACGACGGCGCGGGACTATCCGATCCAGACCCGCCTGGGCTGGAGCCCGATCACGCGGACCACCATCGAGCTGCAACGGCCGGGGACCAGCTACACCCCCACGGCCAACCTGCTGTCGGGTCTGGCGGCGGGCGATGCAACCCTGCAGGTGAGCTACTCGCCCTTCCGGGGCTTCGACCCCGGGCCGATCGCGGTGGCCCTGTCGCGCTACCCCTACGGCTGCACCGAGCAGACCATCTCGGCGGCCTATCCCCTGCTCTACGCCCAAGAGGTCACCGCCGATCCGAAGGTGAAGCGCTCCTCGGCGGCGCTCGCCGGCGCCGTGGGACGCCTCCTGGACCGCCAGACCCTCGACGGGGCCTTTGGCCTCTGGCGGGTGGGCGACGGCGAGGCCGACGCCTGGCTGGGCGCCTACGCCACCGACTTCCTGATCGAGGCCCAGCGTGCCGGCGTGCCCGTGCCGCAGCAGGCCGTCGACCGCGCGCTGTCGGCCATGCGTCAGGTCTCGCGGCCCGACGGCTGGGTGTCGATCTCCTACCGCACGGAATATCCCGAGTGGTGGGCGGGCTCGCCCGAGGCCTCCAAGAAGGCCACCGAGACCATGCGGAGCCGCGCCTCGGCCTACGCCCTCTACGTCCTGGCCAAGGGTGGACGCGGTGACCTCGGCCGCCTGCGCTGGTGGCACGACGTGCAGATGAAGAGCGAGAAGTCGCCGCTGGCCAAGGCCCAGGTGGGCGCGGGGCTCGCCCTGATGGGCGACCACGCCCGGGCCCGCTCGGCCCTGCGCCAGGCCATCGCCGGTCTCGGCTATCGCGAGGACAGCGACTGGTATCAGAGCCCGCTGCGGGATCTGGCCGGGGTCATCGCGCTGGCCTACGAGGCGGGCGAGAGCGGCATGGCGCGAGGGCTGCAAGGCCGGCTCGAGAACGCCGTGAAGGACCCCGACAGCCTCAACACCCAGGAACAGGCGCGCCTGCTGCAGGCCGCCCACTTCATGCTGAAGGCGGCGGGGCCGATCAAGGTGACCGCCACCGGCGCCATCCCGCTGAGTTCGGCGGGCGGGGCGCCCCGCTGGGCGGTGGGCAAGCTGGCGGGCGCCAGCTTCGTCAACGGCGGCAATGCGCTGTGGCGGACGGTGACGGTGACGGGCACGCCCATCGCCGCGCCTCCGGCCAGCGAGAGCGGCCTGTCGCTGTCCAAGCGGCTGGTGGGCTTCACCGGCGGCGCGGTCGATCCCCGAGCCCTGCGCCAGGGCGACCGGGTGATCGTGCTGGTGAGCGGACGGTCCAGCCAGGCCCGCTCCATGGCGCTGGTCATCGACGATCCGCTGCCGGCCGGCTTCGAGATCGAGACCGTGCTGGGACCCGACGACGCCCAGAGCGGGCCGTTCAAGTTCCTCGGAACGCTCTCGACCGCCGATGTGCAGGAAAGCCGCGACGACCGCTATGTCGCGGCCATGGATCTGGCGGGGAAGGGCACTTTCGCCTTCGCCTATGTCGCCCGCGCGGTGACCGCCGGCGACTTCCTGCTGCCGGGCGCCCAGGCCAAGGATATGTACCGTCCCGCGCTGAACGCCCGCACGGCGGCGGACCGGACGACGATTTCGCCGGGGCCGTAGTGGTTTCGATCAGTAGCGTAAGCCCTCTCCCCTTGCGGGGCCGAGGGCGGCGGTTCGCCAAATCGTTGGCGAACCGCATAGTCGGGCTTAGGTGGCCCGGCTCGCCCTCGGCGGTGGCCGTCCGGAGGACGGTCCGGTGAGGGGTCGCGCCGCCCTCGACGCGCTGTTGGCGAGGGTTCGACGGAAAGGTCTGAGCGACCCCTCATCCGACCCTGCTTCGCAGGGCCACCTTCTCCCGCAAGGGGAGAAGGGGAAGATTCGCCGCCTCACCCTGGCGCTCATGGCCCTGCTCGCCGTGGAGACGGGGGTCGTCGCCCTGGACGCCCTGCTGCCGCCGGACCTTTCCCGCGCCAAGCGGTCCTCGCCAGTGGCCCTGGACCGGCGCGGCGCCTGGCTGCGGGCGCTGCCGGTGGAGGACGGGCGGTGGCGGATCCGGGCGGACCTCCAGCGCACGGACAAGACCTTTCAAAAACGGCTGGTGGCCGTGGAGGACGCCCGCTTCTGGCTGCACCCTGGCGTCGACCCCATCGCGGTGATCCGGGCGACGGGGTCGGCGGTCGCCCATGGCCGCGCCACCTCCGGCGCCTCGACCCTGACCATGCAGACGGTACGCCTGCTGGAGCCCCGGCCCCGGACGCTCGGCGCCAAGCTGATCGAGATGATCCGGGCCGTGCAGATCGAGGCCCGCTATTCCAAGCGTGAAATCCTGGCCCTCTACCTCACCCTGGCGCCCTACGGCGGTAATCTCGAAGGCGTGCGGGCCGCCAGCCTCTCCTATCTCGGCCATGAACCGGAGACCCTGACCGACAGCGAGCAGGCCCTGCTGATCGCCCTGCCGCAGTCGCCGGAGGCCCGCCGCCCCGACCGCCGCCCCGACGCGGCCCGCGCCGCCCGACGCGAGGTGCTGGACAAGATGGTCCGCGCCCGCCGCATGACCGAGGTGGAGGCCAGCGAGGCCGACGGCGAGCCCCTGCCCGGCCGCGCGCCCTTCCCCGCCATGGCCTGGCATGTGGCGGGACAGCTGGCGCGCGCCGCGCCCGCCTCCCAGGCCTCGGTGGTCTCCACGATCGACGCCGGCCTGCAGTCGCGGCTGGAGCCGCTCGCCGCCGCCGTGTCACGCGCCCAGGGGCCGGAGGACACCGCCGCCATCCTGGTGGTGGAGATCAAGAGCCGCGCCGTGCGCGCCGCCGTCGGCTCGGGCGGCCTGGACCGCCCCGGCGGCTGGATCGACATGACGCGGGCCATCCGCTCGCCGGGTTCGTCGCTGAAGCCTTTCATCTACGGCTTCGCCTTCGACGACGGCATCGCCGCGCCCGACACCGAGATCAACGACGCGCCGCGCCGCTTCGCCGACTACCAGCCGGAGAACTTCGACCGGGTGTTCCACGGCAAGGTGACCGCCCGCGAGGCCTTGTCCCACTCCCTGAACGTGCCGGCCGTCGAACTTCTGGAGAAGGTGGGCCCGTCCTCCTTCGAGGCCCGGCTGGCGGCGGTGGACGTGACCCTGGTGCGCCCGCGCCGCCAGCTCCGCACGCCGGGCCTGGCCATAGCCCTCGGCGGCGTCGGGATCAGCCTGCGCGACCTGGCGACCCTCTACGCGGCGCTGGGCGACGGCGGCGTGGCCAAGCCGCTCGCCTGGACCGAGGCCGAGGCCAGGAAACGCCCGCACCAGGGCGGCGACCGGCTGATGCGATCGGCGGCGGCCAGCCAGGTGCTGGACATCCTCCGCGAGACCCCGCCGCCGGCCGGCTCAAGCCCGGCGGTGCTGACCAAGGGCCGGCCGCTGATGGCCTTCAAGACCGGCACCTCCTACGGCTTCCGCGACGCGGTGGCGGCCGGCGTGGTGGGCAAGTACGTGATCCTGGTCTGGACCGGCCGGGCCGACGGCGGGGCGCGGGGCGGCCTGACCGGGCGCGACGCGGCGCTGCCCCTGCTCTTCGACGTCGCCGACCTGCTGGACGCGCCTGCCGCCGCCCCGCGCCCCATCGCCCCGAGGGCCGCGCCGACGGCGTTGCAGAGCCTGGACACCGTCTCCGAAGGTCCGCGCCTGATCTTCCCGCCGGACGGGTCGGCCGTACAGGTGGAGAGCTTCGGACCCAGGTCTCGCGGCCTGGTCCTGGCCGCCGGCGGCGAGGGCCTGTCCTGGTACATCGAGGGCGAGCCCCTGGACCGCGATCCCGTCTCCGGCCGCGTGGTCTGGCGCCCCAAGGGCCCGGGGTTCTACCGCCTGATGGTCATCGACGCCGAGGGGAGGAAGGTGACGGCAAGGGTGCGAGTCAGGGGGAACTAGCCCGCACAACTCCCACCCCGAGGATCGTCATGGCCGGGCTTGTCCCGGCCACCCATGATCTCGGTGCTCCAGCAAGTCGCCGCGACGCCCGCCACGCGCTCTACGGCGAGGCGGAGATCATGGGTCCCCGGGACAAGCCCGGGGATGACGAACATATTAGCTAACCGCGTCCGGCTGGTTCTCGGGGAGGGCGGCGATGAAGGCTGGGTGTTCCTTCGAGCGCTGACCGACGGCCTGGATGGCCGGCCAGGCGTCCAGCTCCACCTTGTAGCGGGCGGCGGAATAGATCTGCGGGATCAGGCAGCAGTCGGCGATGGTGGGCGTGTCGCCGAAGCAGAAGCCCTGACCATACTTGGCGATCATCGGTTCGAGCGTGTTGAAGCCGTCGACGATCCAGCGCTCGGTCCACTTGGCGCGGCGCGGGGCGGCGACGTCCATGGCCTCCAGAGCGCGCTGCACCCGCATGTTGTTCAGGGGATGGATGTCGCAGGCGATGATCCCGGCCATGGCGCGGACCCGGGCGCGGTCCATCGGGTCCTTGGGCATCAGGGCCGGCTCGGGATGGATCTCGTCGAGATATTCCAGGATCGCCAGGCTCTGGGTCAGGACGTCGGTCCCGTCGCCCAGGTCCAGGGTCGGCACCAGGCGCTGGATATTGACCGCCCGATAGGCCGGCTTGTGCTGGGCGCCGGCCACCAGATCGACCGGCTCATAGGCGTAGTCGAGGCCCTTCAGGGCCAGGCCGATGCGCACCCGGTAGGGGGCGGTGGCCCGCCATTGGGAATAGAGGGTCAGGCTCATCTCAGCCCACCGTGAAGCTGAGGGCGCCGACGCCCTCGACGTCGCCCTCGATCTTGTCGCCGGCCACGATGGCCGCGACGCCTTCAGGGGTGCCGGTGAAAATCAGGTCGCCGGGGGCCAGGGTCCAGAGCTTGGAGGCCTCGCTGATGATCTCGGCGACGTTCCAGATCATGTCGGCCACGACGCCCTCCTGTTTCACCGTCCCGTTCACCGAGATGGCGATACGGCCCTGGGGCGCGGGGCCGGTCCAGGGCTTGATGGCGGAGATCGGGGCCGAGGCGTCGAAGGCCTTGCCGGCTTCCCAGGGCTGGCCCTTGTCCTTGGCGGCGTTCTGCAGGTCCCGGCGGGTGAGGTCGACGCCGACGGCGTAGCCGTAGACCAGGTCGAGCGCGCTCTCGACGGGGACGTTCGAGCCGCCGCCCTTCAGCGCCACCACCAGCTCGATCTCGTGGTGCAGGTTGCCGGTGCGCGGCGGATAGGGGACGGCGTCGCCGGGGACGACTATGGCGTCGGCGGGCTTGGCGAAGAAGAAGGGGGGATCGCGGTCGTCGCCCCCCATCTCGCGGCGGTGGGCGGCGTAGTTGCGGCCCACGCAATAGATGCGGCGGACGGGGAAGAGGGCGCTCGAGCCCTCGACGGGAACGCAGGCCTGGGCGGCGGGAGCAAGGACGTATTCGGTCATGAGAGCCGCCTTACGCCCCCACCCGCAGGAAGGGAACCCCGCGCGGGCGGGCGATGGGAGCCCGGTCGGCGAGATTGACAGACGCGGGGTCAGGCGGGTCCAACGGGTCGGCCATCCAAGCCGACCTGCCCGGAGACCCCAAATGACCCAAACCGCCGCCGAAGGCCCGCTGAAGGACCTCGTGGTCATCGAGATGGGCACCCTGATCGCCGGGCCCTTCGCCGGCCAGATCCTGGGGGACTTCGGCGCCCGGGTGATCAAGATCGAGGATCCCAAGACCGGCGACCCGATGCGCCAATGGGGCCGCAGCCTGCCCCAGGGCCTGTCGCCCTGGTGGCCGGTGATCGGGCGCAACAAGCAGTCGGTCACCCTGGACCTGCGCACGCCGCAGGGCCGCGAGATCGCCGGGGGCCTGATCGCCAAGGCCGACATCCTGATCGAGAACTTCCGGCCCGGCACCATGGAGAAGTGGGGCATGGGCTATGAGGCGCTGTCGGCCATCAATCCCGGGCTGATCATGGCCCGCGTGTCGGGCTTCGGCCAGACCGGCCCCTATGCCAGCCGCGCCGGCTACGGCCTGATCGGCGAGGCCATGGGCGGCCTGCGCCACGTCACCGGCGAGCCCGACCGCCCCCCGGCCCGAGCCGGCATCTCCATTGGCGACAGCCTGACGGCCATGCATGCGGTGATGGGCATCACCATGGCCCTGCACCACCGCGCCAACACCGGCCGCGGCCAGATGCTGGACGTGGCCCTCTATGAGAGCGTGCTGGCGGTGATGGAGAACCTGGTCACCGAGTACGACCTCACCGGCTATGTCCGCGAACGCTCAGGCTCGATTCTGCCCGGCATCGCGCCGTCGAACGTCTATCCCTGCGCGGAAGGCGAGATGATCCTGATCGGCGGCAATGGCGACACGGTCTTCGCCCGCCTCGCCGAGACCATGGGACGTCCCGACCTGGCCAAGGACCCCAAGTTCATCGACCACGCGTCTCGCGGCGTGAACCAGGGCGAGCTGGACGACCTCATCGCCGACTGGACCCGAGGCTTCACCCTGCCCGACCTGCTGGCCCTGCTGGAGGCCGACGGCATCCCCTGCGGCCGGGTCTTCCGGGCCCCCGACATGCTGGAGAACGAGCAGTACAAGGCCCGCGACACCATCGTGGAGACCGACCACCCGGTGTTCGGCAAGATCAAGATGCAGGGCGCCTTCCCCAAGATGTCGGAGACCCCCGGCAAGGTTCGCTGGCCGGGGCCCACGCTCGGCCAGCACACCGACGAGGTGTTGACGGGATTGGGGGGTCTGGGCGCTGAGAAGGTGGCGGAGCTGCGGTCCAAGGGCATAGTCTAGGGCCTCAGCCGGAGACCAAGCCGATGTCCGACATTCCCGAGGACGCCTGGAAGCATACCGGGGTCCGCGTCGTCCTTGGCGATCAGCTCGACACCAACACCCCGCAGACTCCGGGGATGGACCGGGCCGCCGCGATCAACTTCGCCCGCGTCGGAGCCCAGAAACTCTGGGCAGGGACCGTTCACATCCATGCCGACGCCAAGACCGGCGCCCATCACCACGGGCCGCTGGAGAGCGTCATCTATGTGCTGAAGGGCCGGGCCCGGATGCGCTGGGGCGAGAAGCTGGAATTCACCGCAGAGGCCGGCCCCGGCGACTTCATCTATGTGCCGCCCTATGTGCCGCACCAGGAGATCAACGCCTCGGCCGACGAGACCCTGGAGTGCCTGCTGGTGCGCAGCGACAGCGACGCCGTGGTGGTGAACCTGGACATCGAGCCGGTGGAGACGCCGCAGGGCGTGGCCTGGATCGACCCGATCCATAAGGCCCCCGGCTGAGCCGGCGCCGACCTAGGCCGAGTAGCTCTCCACCAGTTTCACCAGGGCGTCCTCCAGCCCAGGGTCGGTGAGCACCGGCGAGCCCTCCAGCACCGCGGCGCGGATCACCCCGATGACCGCGCGGCTGATCACGAAGCGGTCCAGGCGGTCGCCGGGATGGCGTTCGATCAGCCGGTTGGTGGTCTTCTCCTCGGCGGGGATGAGCTCGGTGGCCAGGATCGCTTTGAGGCAGGCCCGCCGCGTCGCCGGGCGATCAGCCAGGATGGCGATCTGGACGCGGATCGCCAGGCGCGCCGAGGAAACCCCCTCCGGCCCCGCCGCGGCGATCAGGGCCTCACGCACCTTGGCGTTTTCGGCGAGCGCCATGGCCACCAGGATCGAGCGCTTGTCGGCGTGGTACTGATAGAGGGTGCCGATGCTGATCCCCGCCCGCTCGGCGATGGCGTTGGTGGTGAGCGCGCCCTCCCCCTGCCCCTCCAGAATCTGAGCCGTGGCCTCGAAGATCGCCGCCTGGGTCGCCACCGCGCGGGCCTGTCTCGGTTGCCGGCGTTGGGATTGCGCCATGGGCGTGAGGGTCTCCTGCGAAGGCGAGTAGCCGAACCTGAGCTTAGCTCGGATTGTCGGCGCCTCAACAGTGGAGGTGTACGAGATGACCTGGGCGATCGAACGGCTGGACGCGTTGAAGGCGGGGAACATGGAGGTCCCGCCGGTGGTGGCGACCCTGAAGATGGGCACCCTGGAGGACTGGGGACCGGGCTGGGTGCGCAAGACCTGGACGCCCTCGCTGGAGATCCTCAACGGCGACGGGTCGATGTTCGGCGGCTACCTGGCGGCGCTCGCCGACCAGATCCTGACCTTCGCCGCCATGACCGTGGTCCCCGACGAGAACCACTTCCGGACCATCAATCTGCAGATGTCCTTCGTCCGTGTCGGCCGCGCCCATCCCCTGGTGATCGAGGGCCGGGTCACCGCCTCGACCCGGCAGCTGATCACCGTGGAGGCCGACTTCCGCCGTGAGGACGGCGAGCTGATCGCGCGGGCCGCCGCCCAGCAGATCCTGCTGCCCAAGCGCTAGGGCTCTTTTGCTTGGCGCGCTTTCGGACGGCGAACCGGCGACCACTTCGCCTGAAAGCGCTAGGAGGTGAGGCCCAGACGCTTGCCGACCATGTTGTCCACCATCCGCCGGGGCAGGTTGGCCATCATGAAGGTCATCACTGGATTGGGGGCCACGGTGTAGCGGACCTTGGGCTTGGCGGTGGTCAGGGCCTTGGCCACCGCCTCGCCGATCACCTCGGGCGCCAGGCCGGCGGCCCCGCCGGCGGTCATGAAGGCGTGGACCTTCTGCAGGGCCGGATAGAAGGGGGTGTCGCGATAGGGCTCGATATCCTCAGGGCGCGCCTTGCCCCAGATCGGCGTGGCCACCGCGCCCGGCGCCACCACGATCACGTCGACGCCGAACAGCATCAGCTCGCGGCGCAGGGATTCCGACAGGCCCTCCAGGGCGAACTTCGAGGCGTTGTAGGGGGCCATGAAGGGGGAGCCGTTCTTGCCCCCCACCGAGCTGATATTGACGATCCGGCCCGCCGGTTCGCCCTTCAGCAAGGGTGCGAAGGCCTGGGTGGTGGCCACAACCCCCGTGAGGTTGACCTCGATCTGCTGACGGAAGTCGGCGATGGGCAGATGCAGCAAGGGGCCGGCCACGGCCACGCCGGCATTGTTGACCAGACCCATCAGCGGTTCGCCGTCCAGGGCGACCCGCACCTGCTCGGCGGCGGCGTGCACGGCGGCCTCGTCGGTGACGTCGAAGATCAGGGGTGTGAAGCGGTCGCCGAACTCCTGTTTCAGGCGGTCGGCGTCCGCGGCCTTGCGGACGCTGCCGAATACCCGAACACCCCGTTGAATGAGCACCTTGGTGACGCCCCAGCCGATGCCGGTGGAAACACCTGTGACGACGACGCTTCTCATGCTCGCAACCCCAGTTGATCAATCTGTGTGACTTCGGCCTCACTCAATGGGCCGGCAGCCTCCGCCGCAAGGGCGGCCGTCAGTTCCGCCCGGTTCTTGACCCCCAGCACCAGGGTGTCGACGCCGGCCATGCCCAGCGCGTAGCGATGGGCGACGACCGCTGGGTCGGCCCCCCAGGACGCGCAGAGGACCCGGTAGGGCTCAGCGCGCTGATAGTCCCGGGCATCTGGATGGTTGGGCGACAATTCTCGATCCATCTGAGCCGTCAAGGCGCCGGCCTGGACCGCGCGGATTCCCATGACCCCGAGACCACGGGCGTTGGCCGCCGCCAGGACCGTGCGGGGCTCTGCAGGTTCCGCGAAGCGGCGGATGCCGCCGGCCGAGTCCATCAGATTGGTGATCACCTGGACCACCGCAGGTGTCGGACTGTGGTCTATGGCGGCCAGCACCGACTTAGGGACACCGATCCCGGTGATGCCCCAGGCCCCGATGCGTCCCTGGGCGACCAGACGCTCAAATGCCGGAACCACCTCATCGACATAGAGCGACCAGGTGGTGGAGAAGGCTGCCCGCCGCGCGTCGCCGTGGGCATAGGCATAGTCGTCCGGGGCGATGCTGGAATGCAGGAAGAAGACGTCGGCACGCTCCAGGCGCATAGCCGCCAGGCTGGTGGTGAGGGAGGCTTCAAGCCGCGCTGCAACCTCGGCGGCCGGCGGCGATCCAAGGTCGCACTTGGAGGTGACCCTCACATGGGCGGGGAGCGCCCCCTGGAAGGTCTCGCCGATGATCTGTTCGCAGTTGAGATACATCGGTGCGGTGTCGATCAGGTCGATGCCGCCGTCGACGGCCGCCCTCAGTGTGGCGGCGGCCTCACCGCGACTGGTCTCGCCCCAGACCTGGCCGATACCCCCTCCGCCCAGGGTCAGGCGACTGACCGACCCCAGGCTTCCCAGCGATTGGCTTTTCAACGCGCCCCCTCCGTATTATTCCGATTATCGGAATATCCGGCTTTCGGAGCTTATGTCAAGGTGAAGCGGTTTCCCCTCGACCTGTTCGCAGATTAGGCTGGGCCGATGACTCGCGACCTTCCGGCAGCCGTGACCCAGGACGATGGGCAAGCCAAGGCCCTGACCGACGCCATTGCGGCCCTAATGCGCCAGTTCAAGCTGGAGCCCGGACTGTTGGCGGGCAGCGCCTATGGCGATCTGCACGCCAATGATGTCGGCCTGCTCTCGGTGCTGGGGGAGGCGGGCGACTGGACGGTCCGCGGTCTGGCCCAGGCATTGAGTGCGCCGGACTCCACCATTTCCTCGGCGCTGGACCGGCTGGAGAGCCGTGACCTGGTGGCCCGGCGCCGTCGCACCAGTGACCGTCGGGTGATGCGCGTCGAACTCACCGCAGAGGGTCTGGACCTGATGCTGCGATTACGGGCTGCCCAGTTGAACAATTCACGCAACATGCTGGCGCGCCTGTCGCCGCAGGACCGCGCCGACCTGATCCGTCTGGTCAGCGCCGTCAGCCAGGGAAAGAGCTGATGCCCACCGCGAAGGCCAATGGAATCAACCTCTACTACGAACAGGCGGGCTCGGGCCCGCCCCTGCTGTTCATCTCGGGCACCGGCGGCGACCTGCGCAACAAGCCCAACCAGTTCGACGGGCCGTTCCCGAAAGCCTTCGACATGGTCTCCTACGACCAGCGGGGCCTGGGCCGGTCGGCCAAACCCGACACCGCCTACACCATGGCCGATTATGCCGACGACGCCTCCGCCCTGATGGGCGAGCTGGGGATCGAGAAGGCCCACGTGATCGGCGTCTCCTTCGGCGGCATGGTGGCCCAGGAGCTGGTGTTGCGGCACCCGCACCGGGTCGACCGCCTGGTCCTGGCCTGCACCTCGCCGGGCGGCGCGGGCGGGGCCTCCTTCGCCTTCCACGAGATCGGCCACCTGCAGGGCGAGGCCCGCGCCAAGCATCTGACGCCGATTTCCGACACCCGCCGAGATGACGCCTGGGCGACGGCCAATCCCGACACCTACAAGCAGATCATCGCGATGAGCTCGGCCGATCCCTATGCCGACGAACCCGGCCACGAGATGGGCGCCCGGCGGCAGCTGGAGGCCCGCGCCCACCACGACACCTGGGACCGCCTGAAGCAGATCGAGGCGCCGACCCTGATCGCCGCCGGCCGCTATGACGGCATCGCCCTGCCGCAGGCGCAGGAGAACCTGGCCAGCCGCATCAAGGGCTCGACCCTGCGCTTCTTCGAGGGCGGCCACCTGTTCATGATCCAGGACCGCACGGCGACGGCGACCATGATCAAGTTCCTGAACGGCGAAGAGGTTTAGGCCGCGTGGAGCAAGGCTGACACCGCCGCGGCCACCTGGGTGACGTCGTAGGGCTTGCGAATGATTGGGGCGTCGAAGCCCAGGGGCGCACCGCCGGTGTCGCCGTAGCCGGTGGCGAAGACGAAGGGAATGCCGCGCGCCGCCAGGGCCTCGGCCACCGGATGCACCGACAGGCCGTTGAGGTTGGCGTCCAGCACCGCAGCGTCGATATGGCCGTCCAGCAGGGCCATGGCCTCGGCCAGCTCATAGGCCGGTCCCACCACCTCGGCGCCGGCGTCGGAAAGGCCGGTCTCCAACTCCAGGGCCAGCAACACCGCGTCCTCGACGATCAGCACCCGGGAGCCGCGCAGGTCAGTGGGACGGTTGGTGGCCGGCGTGGTCTCAAACACCCGCACCGCCGGGGCGTCGGGGACGTTGTCGGGGCGGTCCACCAGGGTCTGGGCGCCGGCCGTGACCCTGACTCTGACACCTGAGGCGCGGAATTCAGGGACCACCTCGCCGTTCAGCTCGCGCCCCGTCACCTGGGACAGCAGGGTGGACCCGAAGCCCTTGTGCCCGGGAACGCTCACCGGCGGTCCGCCGCTCTCGTTCCAGATCAGTTCGAATCCGCCACCTCGCAACCGGGTCCAGCGCACGTCGACCCGGCCGGTGTCGGTGGAGAGCGCCCCGAACTTCACCGCATTGGTGGCCAGTTCGTGCAGGGCCAGGGACAGGGCGTTGGCGGCCCGCGGCGTCAGGAACAGCTCAGGTCCCTCCCAGCGGGTCTGGCCGGGCGCGATGCCGCCGAGCTCGGCGGCGGCCAGGTGGGCGATCCCCGCACCCCGCCAACGGGCGGCGGTCAGCAGCTCGTTGGCCGACCCCATGGATTTCAACCTACCCGAGAAATTGGACAGGAAGCTTTCGAGCGAGGTTGTGCGCTTGGCGGTCTGGTAGGCGAGCGACTGGACCGCGGCGAGCACGTTCTTCACCCGGTGGTCCACCTCGGCCATCAGGGTCCGGCGCTGGTCCTCCTCGACACGGCGGTCGGTGATGTTCTGGACGACCCCGCAGATCGAGGTCACCTCGCCCTTGGCGTTCAGCACCTGGATGCCGGCGGCCCGCAGCCAGGTGATTTCTCCGTTCGGCCCCGGACGCAGGCGATACTCGGCCTCGTAGCGGCCCTCCGTGCGCAGCCCCTGCTGGATTTTCTCGCTCAGGGCGTCGCGGTCGTCGGGATGGACGAGCTGCTGGATTTCCTCAGCGTCGCGGACCGGGGTTTCGCCGGCGGGCAGGCCGGTGATCGCCGCCATACGGTCGCTGACGACAAAGACGCCGCGAACCATGTCCCACTCGAACTCACCCAGACGCGCAGCCTGCAGCGCGAGATCGAGGCGCTTGCGGTCCAGGTTCAGGCCGTTGGCCTTTTCGCTCATGGGTGGGATCATAGATCGGTGTTTGCCCCGACGCGACAGGAACCATGGGTTGAGCCTCCGCTTTTGCGACACAACTCGATCAAGCGGAGCCGCTTTGCGCGAAGGCTGGAACCGGCCTAAGATGGTCGGCGTTGAGGCTCTGCTTCCCCATGTCCGCAAGGCTTTGCGGGGTCAGTCCTAATTTTCTGGAGATTCTTCAATGCCCGCGAACGCCGTCGAACGCACCGCCGAGGAAGCCAAGGCCGCCGCCAACTCCGTGGCCGAGGCCGCAACCCAGCTGGCCAGCCAGGCCGAACGCAGCTTCGCCGAAGCCGCCAAGCGCTTCGAGAAGGTCGTCGCCGAGGGGATGGAACAGGTCCGCGCCCAGAGCCGCACCTATGCCGACAACGCTGGCGAGCATCTGGACGAAGCCCAGCGCTATGTCGTCGAGCGGGTCCGCGAAAAGCCGCTGATGGCCGCCGGCACCGCACTCGGCGTCGGCCTGCTGGTGGGTCTGCTGCTCGCCAGCGGCCGTAACCGTTGATCTTCAAGAAAGCGCTTCTCTACGTCTCGGCCGTTTCCGCGCTCGCCGCGGCGGCGGTCGTTGTCGTCGTAGCCCTGGCGTTCGCGCTCTACGCCGCTGTCCTGCCGCTGGTGGGGCCCGCCTGGGCCGCCGCCTCGGTGGCCGGCGCGGCCGCGGGGCTGATGGTCCTGTGCGCCCTGGTCCTGCTGATCAAGGTCAACCCGCCCAAGTTCGGCAAACAGCCGCAGGAGCGCGACGTGCTCACGCGGCTGATCGATCTTGCAAAGGACAAGCCCATCGTTGCGGCCAGCGCCATCATCGCTGGCGCCGCGGTGGCCCTGAAGAACCCCAAGATCGTCGCCACACTGTTGGCGACGGCCATGGCGACGCGTCCGTCGAGCACGCCCAAGAAAAAGTAGCGAACCCGACACGGGGTTGAGGGGTTTCGGAAGGGACGGGCGCATCGCGCCCTCCAAAATCCGGAACCCCGCCATGTTCGAACTGCCGCCCCTGCCCTACGACCACGCCGCCCTTGAGCCGGTGATCTCGCGCGCCACGATGCATCTGCATCACGAAAAGCATCACCAGAAGTACATCACCACGCTCAACGCGCTGTTGGTCGAGGCCGGGACCACGCCCGAGTGCCTGGAAGCGGTGGTCCGCGACGCCTTCGGCGACGACTCGGCGACAAAGCTCTTCAACAACGCCGCCCAGGCCTGGAACCACACCTTCTTCTGGGCCGCCATGAGCGCCCGCAAGCAGAAGCTGGAGGGCGCCCTCATCCAGGCCGTGGCCCGCGACTTTGGCGGCGTCGACGCCCTGAAGGCGGCCTTCGTCAAGACCGGCAATGAGCACTTCGGCTCCGGCTGGGTCTGGCTGGCGGCGGAGGGTGACTCCCTGAAGGTGCTGGCCACCCATGACGCCGAGGATCTGCTGATCCACCGGGGCATGACGCCCCTGCTGGTCTGCGACCTGTGGGAACACGCCTACTATCTGGACCACAAAAATGACCGCGAAGGCTTCCTGGCCGCCTGGTTCGACGCCCTGCCCAACTGGAGCTTCGCCGAGAGCCAGTACGCCGCCGCGCGCGGCGAGGAGAAGGCCTGGGCCCACCCGGCGCCGGTCGATTCACCGGCGGGAACGGCTGCGCTTGACGCACGTTCGAACTAGGTACGCCAACCAACCGGAGCTTCCCCCATGCTGAGCTGGGCCCTGACCTTCCTGGTGGTCGCCTTGATCGCCGGCCTCCTCGGTTTCACCTCCATCGCGGGCGCCGCGATGGGTGTCGCCAAGATTCTGTTCTTCGTCTTCCTGGTGCTGTTCGTGGTCAGCCTCGTCATGCACCTCGTCCGCGGGCGAAGCGTCTAGAGCCTGATCCGTTGAGGTGGAATCGCTTCGCGATTCTGCCGATGCGGTGAATCAGGCTCCAGATATAAGCGAGAGCATGATTCACGCTTCAGCCGGGACCGCTACGCGGTTCCGTCTAAAACGATCATGCTCTAGCTACGCTTACGGAACGAACATGACAAACGCGCCTCTGACTCGGTCGGGGGCGCGTTTTACTGTGTGGAATGGGAAGGCTTAGCGCCGACTCAGCGACCAGACGCGCTCTGACTCGAACTTCGATCCGGTCCAGGCCAGCGCCGTGACCCGCATCTCGGCGGCGTCGGTCTCGATGATATTGAAACCCGGCGGAACGCCGCGCTCGCGAATGGAGAGCGTGCCGGCGCCGGCCGCATAGGTTTTTCCGTCGCCATAGCCGTAGGGCCAGGTGAAGGGGGCGTGGATATGGCCGGTCAGCACCAGGTCGACGCCGGCCTCGGCGAAGGCCTTGGCGGCGGCCTCCCCGCGCCAGACCTTGCCGGTCATGGGGCCGCCCAGCATCTCGGTGAGCGGGTGGTGGCAGACCACGATCTTCAGGGCCTCGGCCGGCGCCGCGGCGAACCAGGCCAGGGCCTCCTCCACCTGATGCTCGGAGATCTGGCCCTTGGACCAGTTGGCCCGGGGCTGCACGCCGCGCGCGGTGTTGACGCCATAGACCGCCAGACCGGGCGAGAGGTGCGTCTGGAAGCGGGCGCGGCCGATGGCCCGCTCATAGCGGGCGAAAGGGGTGAACAGGCGATCGTGCCAGGCGAGATACGGCGCGTCGTGATTGCCCGGCGTCACCAGCCGGGGTTCGGGCAGCTGCTTCAACCAGGCCGCAGCAGAGGCGAACTCACCCTTCTCTCCGAACCGGGTCAGGTCGCCGGAGACCACCACCAGATCCAGATGGTCGGCGGCCAGGCATTGCGTCGCCGCGGCCACAGCCTCGGCGTTCTCCCCGCCGAAGTGGATGTCGGAGAGGTGGGCGATCCGCATCAGGCCCTGACCTTCAGCGTCTTCTCGACCGACGTCTCGGGGGTGTCGGGCTTGGCGGCCTTCGGCGGCGCCAGGATGCGGGTCACCTTGTTTTTCCAGGTCACCTGAACATTGGCCTTCAGCCGCGCAGGCTCGCCGTCCAGCACCGCTGGAATTCCGTCGGAGGCCCAGACCCGCGCCTGGCGGCAGGCGATGGCCTGGACCGCGGGATCGTTGCGCCAATCGCCTATCACGCTGTGCAGGCCGATGCGCAGGGCCTCGGCCACCCCTGCGGGGTCCAGGGCCGCGGCCTCCAGGAACTGGTCGTCGTCATCGAGGGCGCGCGAGGCGATAGGGCACATGAAGGTCATGGCCTCGGCCTTGCCGCGCGGCCCGCCATCGAGGCTATAGCGCAGCCGGCCCGAGAAGGCGCGGCGCCAGGCGCGGCGCGCCCGGTGGAAGGCGATCAGCGGCCGGCCCTCGCGCACCGCCTCGCGGGCGGGCGCCAGCAGGGCGCCGGAACCCAGGATGGCGGCCACCAGGAACAGCCGTCCGTCCACCAGACCGCCGCCCAGGGGGCGTTCCTCGCCGTGTTCCAGGGTGTCGCGCAGCGCCTGTTTCCAATCGGTGGTCCCATAAACCGCCTTGGGCAGCATGTTCATGGTGCCCCCCGGCAGTGGCGCGATCATCGGGCCCTTCATGCCGCACAGCTCAGCCGCGGCGCGGGCCGTGCCGTCGCCGGCCAGGATCACCAGCAGGTCCGGCGAGCGGTCGATAGCGGCCTGCAGGCAGCCCGAGAGGTCGCCATTCTCAGGCACGCAGACATTCGTCTTGCCGCCGAACTCGGCCAGGATGGCGCGCGCTTCGTCAGGCGCGCCCGCGCTGACACTGCCCGAGGCGGTGTTGGCG
Source organism: Phenylobacterium glaciei (assembly GCF_016772415.1). Lineage (NCBI taxonomy): Bacteria > Pseudomonadati > Pseudomonadota > Alphaproteobacteria > Caulobacterales > Caulobacteraceae > Phenylobacterium > Phenylobacterium glaciei. Next base: position 499,634 of record NZ_JAGSGD010000001.1, on the reverse strand, counting down.
ATCAGTTCGATGCTTCGAATCTTGCCCCCCACGACGGTCCTCAGCTCTCGGTTTCTTTGAAGGTCTTGGCCTTCAGGTCACGGGCGGCGTCCATCACCACCGGCTCGGCGCGGTTGGTGGCGGCAGCCAGGCTATGATCGACGATCCCGCCGCTACGGGCGAAGGACCCTTCCTTGGCGGCCAGCACCAGCACCACCCCGCCCACCAGGGCGGCGGCGAAGGTCAGGCTCATCATGATCGGGTGACGCTTGCGGGCGCGGCGCTCGTCGCGGCGGCCGCGCTCATAGGCGTCGCGAACCTCGTGTTGTTCGTGGGCCATGGTGTCAGTCGAGATGGCGTTGCGGCGTTTCCACAGCATGGTCGTGGTCTCCGGTCGCGGATGGGACTCTCGAAACGGTGGAGGCTGTTAGGAGTTCCGGAGAACCGGCAAGCGTCGCCGTGCGTTGCTGCTGTGGATGGCTATGCCACGGCGCTGGGCTATGGTGGCGGCTTGTTCCTCAAGGGTGTGCTCATGACGACGGTTCATGGACTTGGCGCGGCGGTTCTGGTGGTGGCGATCCTGGGAGCAGGCTGCACGACGATGACCAGCCCCCGCGACCGTATCGTCAAGCGCGAGGCTCCCTGCGCCGACGTGACCGTCGATATCTATTTCGAGCCGGACTCTGCCGCCGTCACCAAGGAGGGCCGCGCTGTCCTTCGCGCCGCGGCCGACCAGGCCAAGGGCTGCCAGGTGGACAAGGTGCTGGTCCTGGGACTGGCCGACGCCGCCGGCGCGCCGGCCGCTAACTTGGAACTCTCCAAGCAGCGCGCCGCCTCGGTGACCAAGGCTCTCCGCGCCACCGGCCTGCCCGCCGGCGAAGTCGACCTGACCGCAGCAGGCCAGTCGGGCTCGGTGACGGCCTCGGGCGACAACCGACCCCTGCGCCGCCGCGCCGATGTCACCCTCAAGCTCTCATCGCCCCGGAAATAGGGGCGACTACCGGATAGCGCGCAAAAAGAAGGGCGGCTCTGGGGGGAGCCGCCTTGAAGGTGTGCACATCGAGAATGGGGTGCGAAGGCGGCAGACCGGCGTGTGCGCCGGTCTCAAGTCGGGGGGGCGTCGCCGCCTTCGCAAATATCAAACTCACTGGCGAATCCTTGGTTCCCGTTCCGCGCGAGTTTTTCGAAAGTTATTTCGCCGCCAGATCGACCGCGGGCATCGAGTCGAACTCCGCCTTGCTGAGCGGGATCACGAAGCGGTCGCCCTCGGGGCTCAAGGCCTTATAGGGCAGGCTGCGGGGACCCGCGGCCCGCGCGCCCTTGGGCTGGACCAGCACCTGCAGGGGCCGGCCGTCGGGGCCGGTGATCACCTTGGCGATCGTCCCCAGCACCGCGCCGTCGGCGGCGCGCACTTCGCGGCCCTCCAGGCCTGAAGCCCCTTGGGCGGAGGCCAGGTTGGCGAAGGCCAACATCACACCGGCGGCGAGACCGGCGACGAGGATATGTCTGGGCTTGATCATGATGCTCAACAGATGGGGAGGCCGTGACCTCATTGCGACCATCCTGAGCCAAACCACCTGAACCGTCGATGAGCGGGAACAGCAGCACGACTGTGGCGTTGACCAGATGCGGGCGTCCGGTCCGCGTCAGATTTCGGGGACCCCCCAGATGATCCGTGGATTTGAAGCGCCCCATGGCGGGGTTGTCCTCTTCACCGCGCCAAGCCAGCGCCAGCGCCAGGCGCGCCGCCGCTCGGCCGCCGTCGCCGTAATCCTCGGCATCGCCTTCGCCGGCGGCCTGATCGGTCAGCTCAGCACCGCCCAAGACGCCAGCCGGCCGGTTCCCCCCGGTCCGTTCAGCTATTTCCCGAACTAGTAAAAGGAGCCGACCTGATGGCCGTCCTCTATCGTAATCCCGACCATACCGTCCTCAACGCCACCCGCGCCCGTCAGGGACGCTTCGGGCGTCACGTCTTCTGGGTGCTGCTGGTCTCCACGGCGCTCGCCGCCATGGCCCTGTTCGGCGCCTGGACCTGGCAGGCCGACAACCTGGCCTCCACCGAGGTGAACAACGGCAAGCAGCCCGCCGACGCCCAGGCCTTCAGCGCCGGCGCCCCGGCCGAGAACACTCTACAGAAGACGCCTGACGCCCCGCGATAGATCGCCTCTCCAATGCAAAACGGCCGCCCCATCGGGCGGCCGTTTTCATATCTGGATGCCGGCCCGGCTAGAGAACCGACTGTCCCCGCACCGCGCGGATGACGAAGCTCGCCACCAGCAGCACCAGGAAGACGACGAACAGCACCTTGGCCACGGTGGCGGCCAGACCCGCCAGGCTCACGAAGCCCAGGAGGCCCGCCACGATGGCGAGAACGGCGAAGGTCAAGGCCCAACCCAGCATGCGATCAACTCCGGAAACGATGCGCCCCCGATGCGGACGCCTGAAAACGAAAACGCCGGCGCGAGGCCGGCGTTCCGCTCAAGCTGTCGGCTCGAATATCTAGGCGGCTTGCTTGGCGTTCCGGGGATGGAAGAACAGCGCCTGGCCGATCGCCGCCTTCACCGTCTCCGGCTGGAAGGGCTTGGTGATCAGGAAGGTGGGTTCCGGACGCTCACCGGTCAGCAGACGCTCAGGGAAGGCGGTGATGAAGATCACCGGCACGTCGTAGCGGGCCAGGATGTCCTTCACCGCGTCGATGCCCGACGAGCCGTCGGCCAGCTGGATATCGGCCAAAACCAGGCCCGGCACCTTGCGGTTCACCGCGTCCACCGCCTCGGTGCGGGTGGCGGCGATGTCGACCACCGTGTGACCCAGTTCGGTGACCAGGGCTTCGATGTCGGCGGCGATCACCGGTTCATCCTCGATGATCAAGACATCGGTGGCCAGTTCGGCGTCGATTTCCTGCTGGGCTTGGCTGATCAGGCCCTCCACCTCGGAGAAGTCGGCGCCCAGGATCTGGGCGGCCTCGGAGGGGGTGAAGCCCTCCAGGGCGGTGAGCAGGAAGGCCTGCCGCGAGCGCGGCGCGATTCGCATCAGGCGGCCGCTGGCGTCGTCGCCGGTGACGCCGCCGTCGCGAGGCTCAAGCTTGGCGCCCGTGCTGAGCCAGATGGTGTGGAAGACATTGTAGAGCGCCACGCGAGGCGTCAGGTTCGCCTCCAGAGTGCGCTCCCCGGCCGCCAGGGCCTCCAGCGCGACGCGGACATAGTGGTCCCCGGTCGTCTGATCGCCGGTGAGGGCGCGGGCGTATCGGCGCACATAAGGAAGATGCGGCGCCAGTCGGGCTAGCAGACTCAAGGTGATACCCTCCCCGTAAGAAACACGCGAACGCCTCGGCTCCCCGACAGCGCTTACCATAGCGCCGGAAACGTCGCTGTGGGGAACCGGTTCCCGCGGGCGTGCGTTTTGTTCATCCTAGAGCGCGTCAGGGTTGGTTGGAGGCCGGTTAACCCGTCCGTCGCGCTCTAACTAGGAAGTAGGACCTTTTCGAACCGATCAGATTTCATCTGATCCTAAAAGGTTCTGGGGTAGATCATGGGAACCGGAACCGGAGCAGGGCGTTGACGGGCGACGATGACCAATCGAGGGGGCAAGCCCCGCGCAAGCGGAGCGCCGAGGACATGATTGAACACACACCCAATGAGGACCGGCGGAAAGTCTCCATGGCCCTCGACGAGGCCAGGCTCCGCCAACAGGCGATCGGCGCGCGTTTGCGCCAGATGTTCGACGAAGTGGTCAACGAACCCGTCCCGGACGAATTCCTCGATATCCTTCGCAAGGCTGACAAGCGTTCCTCGGAGAACGGCTGATGTCGGGGGACGATAAGAACGCCGACCGCTCACCCGCGGAGGACGAGGCGTTCAAGCGTGAGCTGGTCAAGCTGATCCCGCACCTGCGCGCCTTCGCCCGCACCCTGGCCGGCGAACCGGCCGGCGCCGACGATCTGGCGCAGGACGCCATGATGAAGGCCTGGGACGCCCGCAAGAGCTTCCAGATGGGCACCAACATGAAGGCTTGGACCTTCATGATCCTGCGCAACCAGTTCTATTCCGAGAAGCGTCGGTCCTGGCGCCAGATTCAACTCGACCAGGAGGCGGCCGAGCGCACCCTGGTGGCGGTGGACGATCCCGAGGCGCCCGTCGCCCTGGACGAACTGCGCCTGTCCCTGGCCATGCTGCCCGCCGAGCAACGCGAAGCCCTGGTGCTGGTGGGCGCGGGGGGCTTCGCCTACGAGGAGGCCGCCGAAATTTGCAACTGCGCGGTCGGCACCGTGAAGAGCCGGGTCAGCCGCGCAAGGCGCGCCCTGCACGCGATCCTCGACGACGGCGCCTATGAGCGCGATGGTGGAGCCGCCGGCGACGCCATGCGCTCCATTCTCGCGGATGCGGAGCGGCTCTCAAGCGCCCGGTAGGCGACGGGCAAGTCTATGATCACATCCCCCTGGGGCTCATTATCGACGATCCGGGTGCGCCTCGCCGCCGCGCTCGCCGCCGCCCTGTTGCCGGTGCTGATCCTTGGCGCCATCCAGTCCTCCATGGCCTTTCATCGCGAGGGCGAGATCGTGCGCCAGAACCTCGCCGCCTCGGCTGAGCGCAGCGCCGCCACGGCGCGCGCCCGCATGGAGGCGGCCGACATCCTGCTGGAAACCCTGACGCCAGCCTCCGTCGGCTTCCAGTGCGCCCAGCGCCTGGCCGAGGTGACCCGGCGCATTCCCGGCTATTCGAACCTGATCCGCTTCGACCGCCGCGGCCGCGTGGCCTGCGCCGCCCACGACGTGCCGATCGATATGGTCCGCGGCGAGCGGCCCTGGTTCCAGCAACTGCAGACCGGCGACAACCTGGTGGTCACCCGCGATCCCGGCGCGCTCTACGCCAAGGAGCCTGTCTTGCTGGCGGCGGTTCGCGCCACCGATCCCCGGGTCGGCTTCGACGGCGCCCTGGTGGCGGTGATCTCCCTGCAAAGTCTCGCGCCGCGTCTGGCCGACCGCTCCCTGCCCGATGAGGCGGAGGTGGCGCTGGCCGACAAGCAGGGCCGCTACATGAACTTCACCGATGGCCAGGCCTTCCCCGACCTGCCGCCCGCCTGGCGCGCCAAGGCCAACGCCAAGGGCTCGGTGGTCTGGTACGCCAAGGATCGGCGCGGCGACCGCCGGGTCTATTCGGCCGCCCCCCTGGTGGGCGACGATCTCTATGTGATCCTGTCGGCCAAGTCGCAGGGCCTGTTCTCCTGGGCGCGGCTTAATCCGCTCACCGGCCTGCTGTTGCCGGTCCTTTCCTTCGTGCTGGCCCTGCTGGCGGTGCTGGTGGTGACTGACCGGGTGGTGATCCGCTGGATCGCCTATCTGCAGCGGATCGCCGCCCTCTACGCGCGGGGACGGCTGACCGTTCGCCCGATCCAGGCCGAGCAGGCGCCGCCGGAAATCCGCGACCTGGCTGAGACCCTGGAGCAGATGGCCGACGCCATCGTCGGACGCGACGCCACCCTGCGTGACAACCTGGCCCAGAAGGACGCGCTGATGCGCGAGATTCATCACCGGGTGAAGAACAACCTGCAGGTCATCTCCTCCCTTCTGAACATGCAGCAACGGGCGCTGACCGACCCCGCCGCCCGGGCCGCCATGTCCGACACGCGCCAGCGGATCACGGCCCTGGCCCTGATCTACCGCGCCCTCTACCAGGGGCCCGACCTGAAGAAGGTCGACCTGCGCCCCTTCCTGGAGGAGCTCACCGCCCAGCTGGTGGCCGCCGACGCCCTGCACGGCGCCCCGGTGAAGACCGAGATGCACGTCGACGCCCTGGTGATCGACCCCGACCGCCTGGCGCCGCTCGCCCTGTTCGCCGTGGAAGCCATCACCAACGCCCAGAAGCACGCCTTCGCCGGCCGCGGCGGGACGCTCATCGTCACCTTCAAGGTGCGGGGCGACGAGGCCGAACTCGACATCAGCGACGACGGAACCTCCACCCATGATGTCGCCACCGCCTCGGGCGTGGGCCGCACCCTGATGACCGCCTTCGCCCGTCAGCTGCGCGGCAGGACCGAGCTGGTGCGCAACGAAGCCGGTGGCGTGACCGTCCGTCTGATGTTCCCGACCCCCGGCGTGGAAAATACAGTGAAGCCTGAGCCACAATCAGGGAACCAGGCGGCAGCCTGACCGTTCGTCTCCCGCAAGTTCAACAATCCCCCGGGGAGACTAGACCCAATGCGTAAGATCGCTCTGCTGGCCATCGTGGCCGCCACCTTCGCCATTTCCGCCTGCAACACCCTGTCGGGCGCCGGCCGTGACGTTTCGGCCGCCGGTTCGGCCGTGACCTCCACCGCCGAAGACGCCAAGCACTAAGCTTTCAGACCCACTACCAAGGGTCTCGAAACCCCGTCGCGGTCTCCGCGGCGGGGTTTTCCGTGGCCTAGACGCGCTCTAACCTCAGTCGCCGCCGAACCAGACGAAGGCGCGGTTGAGCTTCTGGCCCATGGCGCTCAGCACCCCGGTCAGCACCGGCTCCTCCGCCGCCCCGCCCCGCACCCGTTCCAGGGCCTTGGCGTCCAGCTGGCCCTCGAAGCTGACCTCGCCCAGCACGTCGTCCTGGCCGTAGAAACTCACCTGTTCGGAGGTAACCTTGTAGGCCTTGGGCAGAACCCGGCGGCTGACCTCGTGATAGGGCTGGCCGAGCTCATTTTCCCGCTGCGGGCTGGTGACGTCGTCGAACTCCAGCATCACCGGCGCGTAGTTGGGCGAAATACGCTGGCCCTTCTCGTAGCTGGCGAACTCCTCGGCCGTGCCCAGGTGCAGCTCGCGGAGCTTGAAATTGCCGAACTGGACCGGCGCCTTGGCGAAGTAATAGCCGAACAGGTTCAGGCCGGGCTCGTGGAAGAAGCCGGTGAGGTGCGCCACGGGGGTGGCCGCCGGCGCAGGCCCGGGCGGCGGGATCGGCGCGGTCGGCAGGCCCGGCGACACCGGCGCGCTGGCCTCCTGGCTGGGCTTGTTGCAACTGGCCAACGCCAGGGCGGCGGCCAGAACGGCGGCGGTGGCGGACAGCAGGCGCTTGGACATCAGAAATCCCCCGGGTGATCGGGTTGATCCTAGGTGGTGTGGCTCCGCTTGTCAGGCGGCGGCGCGAAAGGAAGGATTTCGGGCATAGAGCCCGGGTCGCCCGCTGACGGGCTGGAAGGCTTCGGAGAGGCCGGTGGCGGTCTCCCCCAGTCCCAGGAACAGGAACCCGTCAGGGCTCAGCGCGCGGGCGAGGTTCTCCAGCAGGCGGGCGCGCATCGGCTCCACCAGGGCGCTCAGAACGTAGCGGCAGAAGATCACATCAAACCGGCCGGCGGCCGAGAGGTCGGCCACCAGGTTGATCCGCCGCCAGCGCACCATCTGGCGGATGCGCGGCGCGAGCGCCCACATCTCGTCGGCCTTCTCGAAGTGACGCACCAGCTGGCGGATCGGCAGGCCGCGCTGGATCTCGAACTGGGTGTAGAGGCCGCTCTGGGCCTTTTCCAGGGCGCGCTCCGAAAGGTCCGAGGCGAACAGCTCCAGCTTGGCGCCGGGGATAAGGGCGCGCTGGTCCTCGATGGTCATGGCCAGGGAATAGACTTCCTGCCCCGACCCGCAGGCCGCGCTCCAGATGCGGATCGGCTCGCCGTCGCGCAGCCGGGCGAGCGTCGGCAGGATCTCGTCGCGGAACAGGTTGAAGGGCGCGCGGTCGCGGAAGAAGGCGGTCTCGCTGGAGGCCATGCACTCGACGATCGCCCAGGCCAGCCGGTCCTCGCGCTTGGTGCGCAGGGCGGCGATCATGTCGTCGATGGAACCGAAGTTCTCACGCCGGGCCACCGGGCCCAGGCGGCTTTCCAGCAGGTAGGTCTTGTCGGGGTCGACGAAGAGCCCCGCGCGCGCCGCGCAGAGCTGCACCACCAGATCGATGTCCTCGGTCCTCATGCCAGCCCGGCCTCGGCGAATTTCGAGGCGATGATGTCGCCGTCGAAGGGCTTCATGATGTACTCGTTGGCGCCGCAGTCCAGCGCCTCGCGGATGCGTTCGAGGTCGTTTTCGACGGTGCAGAACACCACGGTGGGCTTGTCTCCGCCCGGCTCCAGCCGCAGGTGGCGCAGGAACTCGATCCCCGTCATCACCGGCATGTTCCAGTCCAGCAGGATCGCGTCGGGCATGGCCGCGCGGCACCAGGCGAGCGCCTCCATCCCGTCGGACGCCTCGGCGATCTCGAAGCCGATGTCCTCCAGGATTCGGCGGGCGACCTTGCGGATCACCCGGCTGTCGTCAACGACAAGGCAGGTCTTCAACGGGATACTCCACCCTTCCACCGTCTTCTCGCGCGCGGTTGGTTAAGGAGCCGTGTTAACCGGTCGGAAATTCACATTTCGCGCGGCTTGGTCGCAGGTCTTGGCTAGAGCATGATCGTTTTAGACGGAACCGCGTCGCGGTCCCGGCTGAAGCGTGAATCATGCTCTCGCTTAAATCTGGAGCCTGGTTCACCGCATCGGCGGAATCGCGAAGCGATTCCACCTCAACGGATCAGGCTCTAAGCCGGAATGCTGGCCGCGAAGGTGACTTTTTCCTCGGCGACATCGGCGAAGATGCGGCCACCGGCGTCGGTCATGAACAGATGCACGTAATAGGCCTGGACCCAGTGCCCATGCAGACCTTCGCCCATGGCCTCGCCGCGCAGGCCGGCCAGAACTTCCGGGCGCAGGCGGGCGCGGGGACCGACGGCCTCCACGGCCAGCACGATGGTCGCGCCTTCTTCCACCGCGCGGATCTTGGCGACACCGCCGGTGGGCAGGGCCGCACCGGCCATCTGGGCCAGGTTGAGGATGGCCCGGGCCGCCGGCTTGTTCAGGGACGCGGGCTCCACCTGCCAGTCCATCTCGGCGCGCATGTGGCCAAACACGCCCTGGGCCAGCTTAGCCAGTTCCCGGGCGTCAAAGGTCTCGGCGGTCGCCGAGGCGCCGAAGGCCACCCGGGTGAAGGAGAGCAGGTCGGCCAGCTTTCGCGCGCTGCCGCCGATCAGGTTCATGGCGTCCTCGCGCATGTCCTGGGCGCTGGGGTCGTCCAGCAAGTCCAGGCCTGAGACGATCGCGCTGGCAGGGCTGATGAAGTCGTGACACATCCGCGCCGCCAGATAGGCGGCCACCTCGGCGGTGCGCGGCGCCGGCGGGGGGGCGGCCTCCACGGGGACTTCAGCGGCGGGAGTCTGGTCTGGGTCTGACATGAGGCCCTGAACTTGGCCTGATTTGGCGCTTTGGCAAACCGGGCAGGGCGGATAGGTAACCGGCCTATGAGCGGTTCCGACCCCTTCCTTGAGCCCGGCGTCATCGTACGTCATCCCGGCTGCGACGACTGGGGTCCGGGACAGGTGCAGTCGGTGGCGGGGCGCAAGGTGACGGTGAATTTCCAGGACGGCGGCAAGCAGGTGATCGACACGTCGATCGTGCCCCTGACCTTCGTGAGCGACGACCCCCGGAGCGGCAAGCGATGAGCGATTTCAACACCGACATCGGGCCCTTGCTCGCCGACATCGTCGAGGAGGCCGGGCGTCTGGTCCTGCCCCTGTGGAAGTCGGGCCTGACCGTCCATTCCAAGGCCGACGACAGTCCGGTCACCGAGGCCGACCGCCGCGGCGAGCTGCTGATCCTGGAACGGCTGGAGACCCACTTCCCGGGCGTCCACGTGATCTCCGAGGAGGACGCCAGCGAGTTCGGCACACCCGATGCGGTGGGCGAACGCTTCTTCCTGGTGGACCCGGTGGACGGCACAAAAGCCTTCGTGCGCGGCGACCCCAACTTCACCGTCAACATCGCCCTGATCGAGCGCCGCCGTCCCGTGGCGGGCGCCGTCTGCGCCCCGGCCAGCGGCGAGACCTGGTACACGCAAGGGTCTCAGGCCATGAAACGGGTGGTGGGCGAGGCCGGCAAGCCGGTCCAGGCCCGGGCCTGGGCCAAGGGCGCGGCGGTGGCCCTGGTCAGCCACACCATGAAGGAAGACACCCTCAAGGCCCTGGCCGACAAGTACGGTTTCAACGCCACCAGCGCGATGGATTCCTCCATCAAGTTCTGCCGCCTGGCCGAGGGCGCGGCTGACGTCTACCCCCGCCATGGACCCACCATGGAGTGGGACATCGCCGCGGGGCAGGCGGTGTTGGAGGCGGCGGGGGGCAGCGTCCTGACGCCGGAGGGCGAGGTCTTCGTCTACGGCAAGGCCGATGAGAAGTTCCGCAACGGCTGGTTCGTGGCCCGGGGCAAATAGGACCCCACCTTGCTTAGCCGTTTGCCCGGCGATGCAACCGGCGTCAGGCGGCCTTGCCGAGCTGCGACGCGGCGCGCGCCAGTTCGGTGATCCGGCCCCAGTCACCGGCGCGCACGGCGTCCATCGGCGCGACCCAGGAGCCACCGACGCAGATCACGTTGGGCTGGGCCAGGTAGTCGGCCGCGTTGTCCAGGCTGACCCCGCCGGTCGGGCAGAACGTGGCCTGGGGGAAGGGACTGGCGAAGGCCTTCAGCGCACCGACGCCGCCGACGATATTGGCGGGGAACAGCTTGAAGTGGGTGTAGCCGGCTCGCAGGCCCCACATCAGTTCCGTCGCCGTGGCGATGCCCGGCAGCAGGGGCACGGGGCCGTCGAAACCCTCGCCCTCGATCAAACCGGGGCTGACCCCGAACTTGGCGCCGGCGTCGGCCACCGACTGGCGGGCCGAGGCGGTGGTTATGGTGCCGGCGCCCACCACCGCGCCCTCGACCTCACCGGCGATGCGGCGGATGGAGTCCAGGGCGACCGGGGTGCGCAGGGTGACTTCCAGGGCGTAGAGGCCGCCGGCCACCAGGGCCTTGGCCAGGGGCACGGCGTGGGCCTCTTCCTCGATGATCAGGACCGGGACGACCGGGGCGAGCTTGAGGATGTCCTGGAGGGTCAAAGACGGCTTCCTTCCAACTGTTTCAGCGCCCGGGCCGAGCCCACCAGCGCCGCATAGGGATGGACGATCAGCGAGGTGGGGATGTCGCGGGTATAGTCCGACAGCCGCCCCTTGTCTTCGAACCGGCGGCGGAATTCGCCGCTGTTGAGCCGATCCACCATGCGCGGGGCGATGCCGCCCGAGACATAGACCCCGGCGCGGGCTCCAAAGGTCAGGGCCAGATCGCCGGCCACCGAGCCAAGGATGCCGCAGAACCGATCCAGGGTTTCGGAGCAAAGCGGATCGCCGGCCTGGCCGGCGGCGAACACCGCCTTCTCGTCCACCAGGCCGGTGTCGACGCCGCGGATATCTCCCAGCGCCTCGTAGAGTTCGAACATGCCGCGGCCCGACAGGACGCGCTCGATGGAGACCCGGCCATGGGTCTTCCACAGGCGCTCCAGCACCCGGGCCTCGACCTCGTCATAGGGCGCGAAGGCGGCGTGGCCGCCCTCGGTGGCGATGGGCACGTCGCCGCGCTCGGAGCGGGCGAGACCCGCCACACCAAAGCCGGTCCCGGCGCCCAGCACCACGATCGGCGCGCCCTGCGCGCCCTTCAGCACCGGCCCTATGGGCTTGAGGTCATCGGCGTCCAGGGCCGGAGCAGCCATGGCCTGGGCCGCGAAGTCGTTGATCAGCTGGGCGGCCTCGAAGGCGAAGGTCCCCACCAGCTCGCCCTCGGAAATCCGCCAGGCCAGGTTGGTGAATTCGATCTCGCCGTCCACCACGGGGCCGGCCACGGCCAGCACCGCGCGCGGCGGGCAGCGGCGGCCGACGGTGGTCTCCAGGTACTGGCCGATCACCTCGCCCAGGGAGCCGAAGTCGGCGGCCGGATAGGTCTTGGGATGGCGGATATGGCCGCCCTCGTCCACCAGGGCGAGACGAGCGTTCGTGCCGCCGACGTCGCCGACGAGGCCTGTGTAGTTGGTCTTCACGCGGCGTCCCCGAACAGGGTGCAGGCGCCGGCCTCGGCCGGTCCGGCGGCGCGGCGCATGGCGCCGAACAGTTCACGGCCATAGCCGAAGCCGGCCGGCGGCCTGGGCGCCCGGGGCCGGGCGGCGAGTTCGGCGGCGTCCACCAGGATCTCCAGCACGCCTTCGTGCGCGTTGAGGCGCACCAGGTCGCCGGTCTTCACATAGGCCAGGGGTCCGCCCAGACCCGCCTCGGGCGAGACGTGGATGGCGGCGGGCACCTTGCCCGAGGCGCCGGACATGCGGCCGTCCGTGACCAGGGCCACCTTGAACCCCTTGTCCAGCAGGACGCCCAGGACGGGGGTCAGGCTGTGCAGTTCGGGCATGCCGTTGGCCTGTGGCCCCTGGAAGCGGACCACGGCCACGAAGTCGCGGTTCAGCTCGCCGTTCTTGTGGGCCTCCAGCAGCTCGTCCTGGTCCTGGAAGACAATGGCTGGGGCCTCGATGATCAGGTGCTCGTCCTTCACCGCCGAGGTCTTGATGACCGCGCGGCCGAGACCGCCGGACAACAGGCGGATGCCGCCCTCGGGCATGAAGGGATCGTTGACGGGGCGCAGGATGTCGGGGTTGAGGGAGGCGGTGGGGCCGTCGCGCCAGACCAGCTTGCCGTCCTCCAGGAAGGGCTCCTGCTGGTAGCGGCGCAGGCCTTCGCCGGCCACGGTCACCACGTCCTCGTGGGCCAACCCTGCGTCCAGCAGCTCGCGGACGACATAGGCCATGCCGCCGGCGGCGTGGAAGGCGTTCACGTCCTCGCTGCCGTTCGGATAGACCCGCGCCATCAAGGGTGTGATCCGCGACAATTCGTCGAAGTCGGTCCAGTCGACGATAACCCCGGCGGCCCTGGCCATGGCCACGATATGCAGGGTGTGGTTGGTGGAGCCGCCGGTGGCCAGCAGGCCGACGATGGCGTTGACGATGGATTTCTCGTCCACCACCGCCGACATCGGCGCATAGGCGTTGGTCCCGTCGGCGATCTCGATGGCGCGGATCGGGGCCTGGGCGGTCAGCGCGTCACGCAGCGGCGTATTTGGGGTGACGAAGGCCGCGCCCGGCAGGTGCAGGCCCATCATCTCCATCATCATCTGGTTGGAGTTGGCGGTGCCGTAGAAGGTGCAGGTGCCGGGGCCGTGGTAGGACTTCATCTCCATGTCCAGCAGCTCGTCGCGGGTGGCCTTGCCCTCGGCGTAGAGGGCCCTCACCCGGGCCTTGTCGGCGTTGGAAGCGCCAGAGGTCATGGGGCCGCCCGGCACGAAGATCACCGGCAGGTGGCCGAAAGCGAGCGCCCCGATGGTCAGGCCCGGCACAATCTTGTCGCAGATCCCCAGCATCAGGGCCGCGTCGAAGGCGTCGTGGGTGAGGGCCACGGCCGTCGACATGGCGATCACGTCGCGGCTGAACAGCGACAGCTCCATGCCCGGACGGCCCTGGGTCACCCCATCGCACATGGCAGGCACGCCGCCGGCGAACTGGGCGGTGGCGCCGACGCCTTCCGCCGCCGCCTTGATGATGTCGGGGAAGCGCTCCAGCGGCTGGTGGGCCGAGAGCATGTCATTGTAGGCCGAGACGATGGCCACGTTCGGCGCATTGGGATTGCGCATCCGCTGCTTGTCGCCGTCCGGCGAGGCGGCGAAGGCATGGGCCCAGTTGGCGCAGGACAGCTTGGCGCGGCCAGGCCCGGCATGGCGCGCGGCTTCCATTCTCGCCAGGTAGTCGGCGCGAGTCTCGCGGCTGCGCTCGACGATGCGCGCGGTGACCGCGGCGGTGACCGGATGCATGGGGGTTGCTCCTAAAGCCTGTCAAAGAGACAGGCTGTCATTTTACACTTAGAGCGTGACGGGCGCCTGAACCGGTATCCACTTCAGGCTGTCACGCTCTGGAAACTCACGGCGTCCAGAGGACGCGCAGGGGCGCTTTAGCCTGTTTGAGGAGCGCGTGCACCGGCAGTCCTGAGCCGTGCGCCACGATCTGGCGTTTCACCGCCCCACGGATCAGCAGCAGCGTGATCCGCGCCTGCAAAAGCGCCGGCAAGGTCAGGCTGATGCGGGCCACCGGCGGCGAGCCGACGCCGGCTGGAACGCCGATGACATAGCGCTCGCCCACAGGATCGAGACCGGCCGTCATCACCGGGCTGCCGGGGATCAGAGAGGCGACGTGACCGTCCTCCCCCATGCCAAGGAACAGCATATCGAAGGGGGCCAGCGCGCGGAGGTGGGGCTCGGCGATGTCCGCGGCCGCCTCGGGACTGGGGACGTTGGCATAGAGCGGCAGGAAGCTGGCCGGCGCCGCGCGGCCCCGCAGCAGGCGCTCGCAGACCAGGCGCTCATTGGAGTCCGGAGAAGTGATGGGAACGAAGCGGTCGTCGGACAGGCCGACCGTCACCCGGCCCCAATTCACGTCAGCTCCGCTCAGCAGATCGTAGACGGGCGTCGGGGAACGGCCGCCGGTGCCGATCAGGCTGGCATGCCCCCGGGCGGCCAGACCGGCGGCCAGGGCCTCCACGGTCGCGGCGGCGGCGGCGGCGGCCAGGGCGGCCTCGTCTGCGAAGGTTTCGATCATCTCCCGCCCATAACGCACCGCGGGCCGGTCGGATCGAAAAAACTGCGTTCGGATGCGGAACTCACGGCGCAGGTCGGGAGCTTCCCTTTCGCAAACGGCGTCACACGGGCGCCGGTTGAGACTCGCCCTTACAGTAAGGATTGCGCCATGAGGATCGCCCAGGTTCCGCCTCTGTATGAAGCTGTCCCCCCGCGATTCTACGGCGGCACCGAGCGGGTCGTCTCCCACCTCACCGACGCCCTGGTGGAGCTGGGACACGACGTGACCCTGTTCGCCAGCGCCGATGCGCGGACCAAGGCCAAGTTGGTCACCGTGCGCGATCAGGCCATCCGCCTCGATCCCGCCGAGCTGAAGAGCGACCTGGCCGCCCACATGTCGATGCTCGCCGAGGTGCGCCGCCGAGCCGACGACTTCGACGTCATCCACTTCCACACCGACATGATCCATTTCCCGTTCTTCGAGGACATGGCCGGCAAGACCGTCACCACCCTGCACGGACGGCTGGACCTGAAGGACCTGCAAGGCGTCTACGACCGCTGGCCCCAATACCCCCTGGTCTCCATCAGCGACGACCAGCGTCGGCCCCTGGCCACGACCAGCTGGGCGGGCACCGTCCACCACGGCATGACCACCGACATCTACGAGTTCCACGCGAAGTCCGAGGGCTACCTCGCCTTCCTGGGCCGGATCTCGCCGGAGAAGCGCCCCGACCGCGCCATCGCCATCGCCAAGCGCCTGGGCAAGAAGCTCAAGATCGCCGCCAAGGTGGACGCCGCCGACCAGCGCTATTTCCAGGACAAGATCGAACCCCTGATCCTCGGCGACCCTCTGATCGAGTTCGTCGGCGAGATCGGCGACGATCAGAAATCAGAGTTCCTGGGCGGGGCCGAGGCCCTACTCTTCCCCATCGACTGGCCCGAGCCCTTCGGCCTGGTGATGATCGAGGCCATGGCCTGCGGAACGCCGGTGGTGGCCTATGCCTGCGGCTCGGTGCCCGAGGTGATCGAGGATGGCGTCACCGGCTTCATCGTCCGCACCGACGAGGAGGCTGTGGAAGCCGCGCGCCGGGCGACCAGCCTGGACCGGCGCAAGGTGCGCCAGCAGTTCGAGCTGAAGTACTCGGCCACCGCCATGGCGCGGCGCTATCTTGACCTCTACGCCCGGTTGGGCGCTCCGCTCAGCCAGGACTTCGCCTTCGCTGCCAACGCCTGAGGCAAGAACACATGGACGATCTGGCGCCGGCGCCTGAGGCCCCGGTCGAACAGGGCGAGTCGGTCGAACCGCGCACGCCGCACCGTCTGCACGCCCTGAAGGACAAGGACACCTTCGTGGTGGCCGACTCCTATGGCGACATCCTGGGGGCCGGCGACGGCCTGTTCCACAACGACACCCGCATCCTGTCGCGGTTCCGCGTGCTGCTGGGCGACCGGCCACCGTCCCTGCTGTCGGCGGCTATCGCCCAGGACAATGTGTTCTTCACCTTCAACGGCGCCAACCAGGAACTGCCCTATCCGGGCGGGCCGGTGGGACCGCCGGGCGTCCTGCACCTCGAGCGGAAGCGCTTCCTGTGGGAGGAGCGGCTCTACGAGCGGATCACCTGCACCAACTACAGCCGCGACGTGGTGCTGCTGCCCCTGGCCATAGAGTTCGGCGCCGACTTCCGCGATATGTTCGAGGTGCGCGGGATGAAGCGCGCGCGACGCGGCTACATGCTGCCGCCGGTGATCGACGGGCGCCGGGTGACCTTCACCTATGTGGGCCTCGATCAGGTGGAGCGGACCAGCGTCATCGCCTTCTCCGACCCGCCGGGCCGGCTGACCGCGGGGCGGGCCGACTTCATGTATTCCCTGGCGCCCGAGGGCGCCCTGGAGCTCTATCTCGAGATCGGCTCGGAGGATGCCCCCACCCCCAACCGCGAACGTTTCCGGGATGGCGCAGCCCGGGCCCGCTGGGATATGCGCGCCCGGCGGCGGCACGGCGCGCGGCTGCGCAGTTCGGGCCGGCTGTTCAACGAATGGCTGGAGAAGTCGCGGGCGGACCTGGCCCTGCTCACCACCCGCATGGAGACCGGCCCCTATCCCTATGCCGGCATTCCCTGGTTCTCGACGGCCTTCGGCCGCGACGCCATCATCACCGCCTGGCAGATCCTGTGGTTCGAGCCCTCCCTGGCCAAAGGGGTGCTGACCTATCTGGCCGCCCACCAGGCCGAGGAGGTCTCGGCCTTCCGTGACAGCGCGCCGGGCAAGATCATGCACGAGACCCGCAAGGGCGAGATGCCGGCCTTGGGCGAGGTGCCCTTCGGCCGCTACTACGGTGGGGTCGACACCACGCCGCTGTTCGTGGCCCTGGCCGGCGCCTACGCCGAGCGGACCGGCGACATGGCCCTGATCGACGACCTGTGGCCGGCCCTGAAGGCCGCCACCGCCTGGATGGAGCATTTCGGCGACACCAATGGCGACGGGCTGATCGACTATGCCCGGGGCCAGGAGAGCGGCCTGGCCAATCAGGGCTGGAAGGACAGCCAGGACAGCGTTTTCCACGCCGACGGCCGGTTCCCCGACGGGCCGATCGCGCTCGTCGAGGTGCAGGGCTATGCCTTCGCCGCCTACAAGGCCATGGCCCACTTCGCCGGCCTGCGGGAAGACGAGGCCAGCAAGACGCGCTGGGGCGAGAAGGCCGAGCATATCCGGGAGACGGTGGAGGCGCGGTTCTGGATGGAGGACCAGCAGTTCTACGGCATCGCCATCGACGGCGACGGGGCGCTGTGCCGCACGCGGACCTCCAATCCCGGCCACCTGCTGTTCTGCGGCCTGCCGTCGCCTGAGCGGGCCCGCAAGGTGACGGAGCAGCTGCTGTCGGCGCGGTTCGATAGCGGCTGGGGCGTGCGGACCCTGGCGGTCGGCGAGGCCCGCTACAATCCGATGAGCTATCATAACGGTTCGGTCTGGCCCCACGACACCGCGGTCTGCGCCATGGGCCTGTCGCGCTATGGCGAGCGGGACGGGGTGGTGAACCTGACCTCGGGCCTGTTCGAGACCGCCGCCAGCTTTGAGATGCGGCTGCCGGAACTGTTCTGTGGCTTTGGCCGCAACGCCGGCGAGCCGCCGGTGAACTATCCAGTGGCCTGCCTGCCCCAGGCCTGGGCGGCGGGGTCGGTATTCATGATGCTGCAGGCCTGCCTGGGGATCTGCGTGAACGGGTCTGGCGACGGCATCGAGATCGTCGATCCGCGCCTACCCATCGGCATCGACGTGTTAGCGGTGGACGGCCTGCGGGTCGGCGACGAGAAGGTCGACCTGCTGTTCGAACGGGTCGGCGGCAAGGTCGTGGTCCAGGCCCGCGGACACAGCTCGATCGCGGTCAAGATCTGCTAGAGCCCTTTTCGATCCGACAACCGTTTCACACTTATCGGAAAATGCTCTAGGTCCCCAGTAGTTCAAGGTTGAACTATTCCAACTCAGCGCTTCATGGGCGTGTGGGCCAGGCGCAGGATATTGGCCGCGCCGGGGGAGCCCATCGGCAGGCCGGCCAGGATCAACACCCGGTGGCCGGGCGGGGCCAGGCCCATCTCGGTCACCACGGCGACCGCGACCCGGGCCAGGTCCTCGGGATCGGATATCTCGTCGATCACCCGGGATTCCACGCCCCAGGCCAGGGCCAACCTACGCGCGGTCGCCAGCCGGGTGGTGAGCGCCAGTGTCGGCTGCAGCGGGCGTTCGCGCGACAGCCGCAGGGCCGTCTGACCCGTGGTGGTGAAGGCCACCAGGCAGGCGGTCGAGGCGGCCTCGGCGGCGCGGCGCGCGGCGGCCACCAGGGCGTCGGCGTCGGCGTCCTCCACCGGGTATTCCGCCCGCATCAGTTCGGGCCAGCGGGGGTCGTGCTCCACGCGGGTGAGGATGCGGTCCATCATGGTCACCGCCTCCACCGGATATTGGCCGGCCGCCGTCTCCGCCGACAGCATGACCGCGTCGGCGCCCTCATAGACCGCGCCGGCCACATCCGACGCCTCGGCGCGGGTGGGGGTCGGCGAGGTGATCATGCTCTCCAGCATCTGGGTGGCCACGATCACCGGGATGCCGCGGGTGCGTGCGGCGCGGACCAGGGCCTTCTGCACCACCGGCACGTCCTCGGGGTTCAGCTCGACCCCCAGGTCGCCGCGCGCCACCATCACCGCCTCGCAGAGGTCGAGAATCTCATCCAGCGCCTCCAGGGCGGCCGGCTTTTCGATCTTGGCCAGGACGCCGGCGCGGCCCTGCACGATCTGGCGCAGCTCGGCCATGTCGGAGGCCCGCTGCACGAAGGACAGCGCCACCCAGTCGACCCCGACCGACAACGCGAAGTTGAGGTCCTCCAGGTCCTTGGCGGTGAGCGCCGGGATCGGGATGGCCAGGCCCGGCAGGTTCAGGCCCTTGTGATCGGAGAGCGCCTCGCCGGCCACCACCACAGTGTCGGCGAAGTCGGGGCCGCACTTGGCCACCTTGAGCCGCACCTTGCCGTCGTCCAGCAGGATATCGGCGCCCGGCTTCAGGGCCGCGAAGATCTCGGCGTGGGGCACGCAAACACGGCTCGCGTCGCCGTCGATGGCGTGGCGGTCGAGGCGGAAGTCCTGGCCCACCTTCAGCCTCACCTGGCCGTCGGCGAATTCACCCAGGCGCAGCTTGGGTCCTTGCAGGTCGGCCAGCACCGCCAGGGGCCGGCCGACCTGGGCCTCCACCGCGCGGACATTGGCGATGGTGCGGGCGTGGTCCTTGTGACCGCCGTGGCTGAAATTGACCCGGAACACGTCGGCGCCGGCTTCCGCGAGCGCCCGGATCTGGGCTGCGTCACGGCTGGCGGGACCGAGGGTCGCCACAATGCGGGCGCGTCGAGCGCGGATCATCTGGTCTCCCTGCCAAATCGCGTTGCGTCGAACAGATCGATGCTTATCAAAAGACCACCCTGCGGTCAGGGCTCAACGAATAAGGGCTCGTCGTGAACCGAACACATCCGTCGAGGATTCGGACCCTATGACCCAGACCCTCGACCTGTTTCCCATCGGCAACTGCGCGGCCAGCGCCCTTATCGACCGTTCCGGGCGATTCGTCTGGGCCTGCACGCCCAGGGTGGATGGCGACCCGGCCTTCTGCGCCCTGCTGTCGGGGGACAGGGCCGACGACCAGGGCTTCTGGTCCATCGACGTCGAGGACATGGCCAGCGTCCGGCAGAGCTACCTGCGCAACACCCCGATCCTGATCACCGAGATCACCGACAAGTCCGGCGCGGTGGTGGAGATCACCGACTTCGCGCCGCGCTACCGCCAGTTCGGCCGAGTCTACCGGCCCATGGCCTTCGTGCGGAAGGTGCGTCCGGTCAGCGGCACGCCTCGCATCCGCATCCGCATGCGGCCGATGGTCAACTGGGGCGAGGCGCGTGCGACCATCACCACCGGCTCCAACCACCTGCGCTATGTGGGCGGCGAGATGACCCTGCGGCTGACCACCGAGGCGCCGGTCTCCCACATCCGCGACGAGCGGCTGTTCCGGCTGGAGGAGCCCTTCTCGATGTTCCTGGGCCCCGACGAGGGGTTCGACACCGACGTGGCGGCCACCACCGCGCGGATGCTGAGCGAGACAACCCAGTACTGGCGCGGCTGGGTGCGGACCCTGTCGGTGCCGCTGGAGTGGCAGGACGCGGTGATCCGCGCGGCCATCACCCTGAAGCTCTGCGCCCACGAAGAGACCGGGGCCATCGTCGCGGCCCTGACCACTTCGATCCCTGAGCACGAGGGCAGCCAGCGCAACTGGGACTATCGCTACTGCTGGCTGCGTGACGCCTATTACGTGGTCCAGGCCCTGAACCGGCTCGGCGCCGCAGACCTGCTGGAAAACTACCTGGTCTATCTGCGCAACGTCATCGACATGGCCAAGGGCGGTCACGTTCAGCCGCTGTATGGCGTGGGGCTCGAACCGTCCCTGGTGGAGCGGTTCGCCGAGCATCTGCCCGGCTATCGCGGCATGGGGCCGGTGCGGGTGGGCAACCAGGCGCACGAGCACCTGCAGCACGACGTCTACGGCCAGATCGTGCTCTCCACGGTCCAGGCTTTCTTCGACCAGCGGCTGTTTAGGCCAGCCACGGTGGAGGACTTCCGCGCCCTGGAGCCGGTGGGGGACCGGGCCTTCGAACTGCACGACCAGCCCGACGCCTCGCTGTGGGAGTTCCGCGGCCGGGAGAACGTCCACACCTATTCAGCGGTGATGTGCTGGGCGGCCTGCGACCGGTTGGGCAATGCGGCCCAGCAGCTGGGCCTGATGGAGCGGGCCGACTTCTGGAACGGCCGCGCCGCCCAGGTGCGCGAGACCACCGAGAAGGGCGCCTTCAACGAGAAGCTGGGCCGCTTCGCCGCCACCTTCGGCGGCGATGAGCTGGACGCCTCCCTGCTGCAGCTGGTGGATGTGCGGTTCGTCAGCCCCGACGACCCCCGCATGGCCGCCACCATCAAGGCGGTGGAGGAAGGCCTGAGGCGCGGCCCCTACATGCTGCGCTACGCCGTCCCCGATGACTTTGGCGAGCCCAAGACCGCCTTCAACATCTGCACCTTCTGGCTGATCGAGGTGCTGCACATGTCGGGCCGCAGCCAGGAGGCCCGCGACCTGTTCGAGGAGATGCTGGGCCGGCGCACGGCCGCAGGCCTGCTGTCGGAGGACATCACCCTCGACGGCGCGGAGCTATGGGGCAACTACCCCCAGACCTACTCCCTGGTGGGCCTGATCAACTGCGCCAACATGCTGAGCCGACCGTGGACCAGCGTGCGTTGAATCCTTTTTCCGGCGAAGGCGTTAGGTCCTCGGCAAGGAGCGCCCCATGACCGACCGCCACTTCTCAGCCCGCGCCGTCACCCAGGGCCAGCAGCGCGCCTATGATGTGATGGGCCCCGACTTCGAGACCGCCGCCTTCGAATTTGTCGACCGCTGGCATCCGCAGCCCGACGAGGACGGCGACGTCGAGGTGGTGGTCACCGACACCGAAACCGGGGAACGCCACTGCTTCCGCATCGACCTGGGGTCGGGCGAGGCGCAGGCCTGCGGGTAGGGCCCGAGGCCCTAGTCGTACCAGGCGCGCTCGGAGCGCTCGATGAGGGCGAAGGCGCCGGCCGGGCCCCAGCTGCCGGCGGCATAGGGCTTGGGCACCATGCCGCTATCGGCCCAGGCGGCCTCGATGCCGTCGATCCAGGTCCAGGCCTGCTCCACCTCGTCACGGCGGACGAACAGGGTCCCGTTGCCGTGCATGACGTCCAGCAGCAGTCGCTCATAGGCGATGCGGCGCCGCGCATTGGGACCGGAATAGGCCCGCAGCAGCGACAGCGACAGCGGCAGGGACTGCAGCCGCATGCCGCCCTGTGTCAGGCCCGGGGCCTGGTTCATCAGGGTCAGCTCGATATCCTCGTCCGGCTGCAGGTCGATCACCAGGCGGTTGGCCACCAGGTCGGCCTTGGCGTGGTCGCCGAAGATCGAGTGGGGCACCGGCTTGAACTGGATGGCGATCTGGGTGCGCCGCTCAGGCAGGCGCTTGCCGGTGCGCAGGAAGAAGGGCACGCCGGCCCAGCGCCAGTTGTCGATGTCGGCGCGCAGGGCGACGAAGGTCTCGGTGTTGCTGGCCTGGCCGCGCTCGCTCTCATAGCCCGCCGCCGACCCGCCGCCGACCACGCCCGGCGTATACTGGCCTCGCACGCTGATCGACTGCACGTCGGCGCGGGTGAAGGGCCGCAGGGAGCGCAGCACCTTGACCTTCTCGTTGCGTAGCGACTCCGGCGCCATGTCGGAGGGCGGCTCCATGGCCACCAGGCACAGCAGCTGCAGCATGTGGTTCTGCACCATGTCGCGCAGGGCGCCGTACTCGTCGTAATAGGGCCAGCGGTCGCCCACCCCCTCGGTCTCGGCCACGGTGATCTGCACGTGGTCGATGGTGAGGTTGTTCCACAGCGGCTCGAACAGGGTGTTGGCGAACCGCAGGGCGATCAGGTTCTGCACCGTCTCCTTGCCCAGGTAGTGATCGATACGGAATACGCTCTGCTCGGGGAAGACCGCGCCCACCGCGTCGTTGATGACGATCGAGCTCTGCAGGTCCCGACCGATGGGCTTTTCCAGCACGATCCGCGAGCTGGGGCCGCCCAGGCCCGCCTCCCCCAGGGCCGCGCAGACCGGCGCGAACAGGCTGGGGGAGAGGGCCAGGAAGAAGATCGGGGTCTTGGCGTCGCCCAGGGATTTCTTCAGGGCGACCATGCCGGCCGGCTTGGTGGCGTCGCCGCCGACATAGTCCAGGCGCGCGGAGAACCGCTTCCAGACCTTGGCGTCCACGCCACCGGCCCGGACCTTGATGGACTCGTGGACCTGGTCGGCGAAGGCCTCGGCTGTCATCTCGGCCCGGGCCGTGGCGATGACCCGGAAGTCGTCGGCGAGGAAACCATCGGCGTCGAGGAAGTAGAGCGACGCGAACAGCATCCTCTGGGCGAGGTCGCCCGTGCCGCCGAACAGGACGATCACGTCGGCCGTGGGAGATTGCGCCATCGCGTCACCTTTCGCGAACCTTAGAGATGCAAACCGCGCATAGCGGCGTTCGCCCCCGCAACGTCAAGCCCGCTCGTTCGTTCTCTTCGCAACAAAGGAATTTGGATCGAACCGTGGCCGTGGGCGTTTCAGTTCCCGTGCCCGGGGCGTTGGATCTTATGACTGTAACCGAACTGGACATTCCAGCTGACGCGGCGCCGGCGCCCCTGGCGCTGGCCAAGGCGGCCCTGTTCCTGGATCTCGATGGGACCCTCGCCCCCATCGTGGCGCGGCCGCAGGATGTGGTTGCCGATCCGCGCCGCACCGGAATTCTCGAAAGCCTGATGCGCGGGCTGGAGGGGCGGCTGGCCGTGGTCAGCGGCCGCACGCTTTGCGACATCGACCGCATCCTGGAGGGCCGGGTTCCGGCGGTGGCCGCCGTCCACGGCCTGGTGCGCCGGGGCGCCGACGGCGTGGTGACCCAGACCGAACCTCACCCTGCCCTGCCCGAGGCCGTGGCGGCCCTACGGCTGTTCGCGGCCGGCCATCCGGGGATGATCGTCGAAGACAAGGGTCTGTCAGCCACCCTGCACTATCGGGGCGATCCCCAGCACGCCCAGGTTGCGCGCAGGGAGGCCGAACGCATCGCCGCCCGCACGGGCCTGATGCTTCAGCCCGGCGACATGGTGGCCGAGCTGCGCACCCCTGGCCCCACCAAGGGCGACAGCGTCGAGGCCTTCCTGGCCCATGCGCCCTTCGCCGGCGCGACCCCGATCTTCCTGGGGGACGATCTCACCGACGAGGACGGCTTCGCCGCCGCCGAGCGGCTGGGCGGGTACGGCGTTCTGGTCGGCCGCAAGCGCGCCACCGCCGCGCGCCTGCGCCTGGACGACGTCGAGGCGGCCCTGTCCTGGCTGGAGGCGGCGCGATGACCCGCCTCATCGTCGTCTCCAACCGGGTCAATCCGCCCACCGGCAAGGGCGACGAGACCGTGGGCGGCCTGGCCATGGCCCTGTCGGCGGCGCTGCGGGAATATTCCGGCCTGTGGTTCGGCTGGAGCGGCAAGACCACCGAGACCTTCACCGGGGAACTCAATGTCGAGCGCCACGACGGAGTGACCGTCGCCACGGTGGATCTCGAGGAGTCCGACCTCAACGAATATTACAACGGCTACGCCAACAAGACCCTGTGGCCGCTGTTCCACTACCGCCAGGACCTGACGGCCTATGACCGGTCCTATGGCGAGGGCTATGAGCGGGTGAACCAGCGGTTCGCCGAGACCCTCGCCCCGCTAATCGAGCCCGGCGATCTGGTGTGGGTCCACGACTACCACCTGATCCCGCTGGCCCGGGAGCTGCGCAGGCTGGGGGTGAAGAACCGCATCGGCTTCTTCCTGCACATCCCCTGGCCCGCTCACCAGCTGATGGTCACCCTGCCCGGCCACCAGAAGCTGGTGCAGTCGCTGTTCGATTACGACCTGGTGGGCTTCCAGACCCCGGACTACCGCCAGGCCTTCGAGGAATATGTGCTCACCGAGGCGCAGGGCGTGATGGTGGGCTCGGACCTGCGCGCCTTCGGCCGCACCGTAAAGGTGGGCGCCTTCCCGATCGGGGTCGACGCCGCCGAGTTCGCGCAGATGGCCAAGAGCGAGCGGGCCTGGCGCACCTACAATGTGATGATGGCCCACACCGCCTTCCGCAGCCTGATCGTCGGGGTGGACCGACTGGACTATTCCAAGGGGCTGGAGGAGCGGTTCGCCGGCTTCGAGCACTTCCTGGCCGACAATCCCGAGGTGCGCCGCGAGGTGCTGTTCCTGCAGATCGCCCCGGTCAGCCGCGAGGGGGTCGAGGCCTATCAGGAGATCCGCGCGCGGCTGGATTCGCTGTCGGGCCGCATCAACGGCGAGTATGCCGACATCGACTGGAACCCGGTCCGCTACGTGAACAAGAACTACCGCCGCGACGAGCTGGCGGGCGTCTACCGCGCCGCCCGGGTCGGGCTGGTGACGCCCCTGCGGGACGGCATGAACCTGGTGGCGAAGGAATTCGTGGCCGCACAGGACCCGGACGATCCCGGGGTGCTCATCCTGTCACGCTTCGCCGGCGCCGCCGACCAGCTGAAACAGGCGCTGATGGTCAATCCCAACAGCCCCGAAGAGATCTCCGAGGCCCTGAAGCGGGCCCTGGCCATGGAGCTGCCCGAGCGGATCGCCCGCTGGACCCAGATGTTCGAGACCGTCACCCGCGACGACGTCAGCGCCTGGCGCGACGCCTATGTCGGCGCCCTGTCGGGCGTGCGAGAAACCTACACCGCGCTGGCGAGCTAGAGTCCGACTAGAGCATGATCGTTTTAGACGGAACCGCGTCGCGGTCCCGGCTGAAGCGTGAATCATGCTCTCGCTTAAATCTGGAGCCTGATTCACCGCATCGGCGGAATCGCGAAGCGATTCCACCTCAACGGATCAGGCTCTAGTGCGCGACCGGGCTGTCGGAGAGCCGCTGCACCACCCGCCAGGAATGGACCACGGCGGAGATGAAGCCCACCAGGGCGGCGAAGCCCTGCATGGCCTTCCAGGCGGCGTCCACCAGCGGACTGCCGAACACCTGCTCGGTCACCACATAGAGCAGTTTGCCCACCGTGATGCGGAAGGCGGCGTAGACGCTGGAGTACTCGATGGAAACGTGCGCCACCCAGGCGCCGGCGATCACGCCGAGCACCGGCGCCCACAGCAGGGGCAGGGCCAGCACCATGGCGAAGACGATCAGCACCGCCTTGGTGAGCGGGCTCTGTTTCAGCGCCAGGGCGTAGATCACGAACCCCACCAGGATCAGCCCCAGCACCGGGAAGGCGCCGGTCAGCAGCAGGTCGGCGGCCGGGATGTAGTCCATCTTGGCCAGCTTCCAGGCGATCAAGGCCGCAGCCAGCACCAGGGCGAAGGCGCCGAGCCAGACCAGGCCGTATTGGCGGAAGCACTGGCGGATCAGGGTGAGGTTCAGCATGGGGCCTCAGTCAGGGTGATCGGCGGCGCTGGCGGGCGCGACGTGGGGCGGGAAGGCCGCCCCGATGGGACCGTACTTGGCGCGGGCCGCCGCGACCCGGGCGGTCATATCGGCCAGGGCCTGCGGGTGCAGGGACGCCACGCTGTAGGTCTCGCCGGGGTCGCTGCCCATGTCGAACAGCAGGGGATAGCGGTCCAGGGGCACGTCGTAGGTCCGGTAGTAGGAGCGCACCACATACTTCCAGCGCGCCGTGCGCACGGCGGCCACATGGGTGTTGTCGAACAGCACGATCTGGTCGTTCGGCGAGGCCGCGCCCTTGGTCATCACCGCGCTGAGGTCGGCGCCGTCAAGCTCTCGATCCGTAAGCGGATCAATCCCCGCCATGGCCAGCAGGGTGGGCAGGATATCCAGGTTGCTGGACAGCGCGTCGGTGACCACACCGGCCGGCAGGGTCCCCGGCTGGCGGGCGATGAAGGGCACCCGGAAGCCGCCGTCCCAGGCCGAGCCGCCCTTTCGGTCGCGGAAGGGGCCCGACGAGCCCTCGAACCAGGGGCCGTTGTCGGAGGTGAAGATCACCAGGGTGTCCTCATCGATTCCGAACTCTTTCAGCTTGCCCAGCAGGCGGCCGATATTGAGGTCGATCTCCTCCACCACCTCGCCATAGGCGCCGCCCGGCGAACCGGTGAGGTCGTCGGGATTGGGCTTCAGCGGGATGTGCGGCGCTGTCAGGGTCACCAGGGCGAAGAACGGCCGGTGGCGATTCTCCTCGGCGAAGGCCACGGTCTGTTCGAAGAAATTCTGGGTCAGCTTGGCGAAGTCGGGCCGGGCCTCGATGACGTCCACCGCCGCCCCTTCTCCCGCATAGAGGGCCAGCGGCTTCATGTCGTGGCTGTAGGGCAGGCCATAGAAGCGGTCGAAACCATGGACGGTGGGCGGCCAGTGGGGCGCCACATGGCCCAGGTGCCACTTGCCGATCAGGGCGGTGGCGTAGGCGTCCCCCAGGGCCTTGGGGATAGTGACCTCGCTGAGCGGCAGGCCGGTGGTGTCGGCGGGCTGGATCACTTCGTGGGCTAACCCTGAGCGGATCGCGTAGCGGCCGGTGAGCAGGCCCGCCCGCGACGGCGTGCAGACATTGGCCGAGGCGTAGAAGTCGGTGAAGCGTACGCCCTCGGCGGCCATCTTATCGAGGTGCGGCGTGCGGATGATGGTCCCGCCGTCGCAGCCGATGTCGCCATAGCCGAGGTCGTCGGCGACGATGACGATGAAGTTGGGGGGACGCTGACTCACTTGGGCAACTCCAGGGTCGGCAGGGCGACGGCCTCCTGGGCGTCCAGGCGGGCCTTGCGGAAATGGGTGCGGACGCCGCTCGGGGCGCCGAACTCCATCAGCTGGTCGGACTTCGGATCATAGGCCGGCCAGTCACAGGCGGGCTTGCCGGTCTTGGCGAAGGCCACCCAGCAGCCGTGCATCAGGGTAGCCATGGCCTGGTCGTCGGGCTTGATCATGCTGAGCGGCGTGCGGCGGCCCCAGTATTCGAACACGTACTGGATTTCCGCAGCGTGGAAGGATCGCGTCACCATCGGCCGGAAGCGCGAGCCGACATAGGAGAAGTAGTAGAGCCAGGCGGGCTTGCCCTTGGCGGCCCGCGCGGCCGTCCAGCGGGCCGGCGCACCCATCGCCCGGTCCGTAAAGGCCGCGCGGCCCAGGACCTCGTCGCCCTGCGCGGCTTCCTCAGCGTAGACCGCGCGCATCGCGGGCGGCAGGAGCTTGCCCACTGTCGCCGGCGGCAGTCCAAACTCGCCCATCAGCGAATCCTCGCCGGAGTTGGAGCCGATGATCAGCGGCACGTCATTGGCGCGGCCCGAGGCGAAGGCCTGGGCCGAGGTCTCCTTCATCAGCCTGCCGTCGACGAAGGGCCCGAAAGTGCCGTCCACCTTGGCGATCAGGTCGGCGGCGGGCGCGGCGCGAAGCTGGTCGGCGGTGGCGTCGGTGAGACCCAGGGCCGTGGCGCCCTTTACCCCCTCGGCCTCCTTGTCGGCGAGCGTCGTGGGGCCGCCCCAGCCGCCGCCTGACTGCACGACGGCCTTCTTGTAGAGGCCCTTGGACTTCGGCGTCGCCAGCAGGGCCAGCGTGCTGCCGCCCCCGGCGCTCTCACCGAACAGGGTGACGTTGGAGGGGTCGCCGCCGAAGGTCTTGATGTTGCGCTTCACCCATTCGAGCGCCGCGATCTGGTCCATCAGGCCGTAGTTGCCGACCGCCTCGCCGGGCCCCGCGGCCTTGGTGAGCGCCGGGTGGGCGAAATAACCGAGCGGGCCCAGGCGGTAGTTGATGGCCACCAGCACCACCCCGTCGCGGGCGAAATTCGAGCCATCATAGATCCAGCCCGCGCCATAGCGGTGTAAGCCGCCGTGCAGCCAGACCATCACCGGCGCCTTCTTGGCCCCCTTGGGCGTAAAGACGTTGAGCTGCAGGCAGTCCTCGCTCATCGGTCCGTTGGCGCTGCCGACGTTGGGCGCACCGTCGGCGCGCATGGTCTGCATGCAGGAGACGCCCGCCTTGGTCCCGTCCCGCTCACCCGTCCAGGGAACGACTTTGGCCGGCGGCGCCCAGCGCAGGGAGCCGACCGGCGGGGCGGCGTAGGGGATGTTGCGATAGATGTCCGCCGTCGCGGTCTGCGTTCCCATCATGACGCCGCCCTCGACGGTGGCCTTCACCGGGTCGGCCAGGGCCGGGGCGGCGGCGAGGGCCAGGATCGCGGAGAGCACGGCGAGCTTCATGGGTTCGTCCCCGAAATCCTGCGGCCTGAAATACGGTCGGCCATCTCTATCTGTCGGGCCGAACCATTCGCCGCGTGTGCTGTGTGGTCAAGCTGAACTCAGTGGAAATCGCGGCTGTGGATCAGGCCGCCGGCCTTGCGGCCCGAGTCAGCGGCAGGTCCCTCGTCACGCAGGCGGGCGGTCAGGTGAGAGAGGTCGGTGAAGCTCTTGGCCACCAGGTGGACCACGTCGCTCTCGATCTGCAGCTGGCCGTGGACTTGCAGCAGGGTGGCGGTCATCACCAGCC
The DNA here is from genome assembly GCF_016772415.1 of Phenylobacterium glaciei. Lineage (NCBI taxonomy): Bacteria > Pseudomonadati > Pseudomonadota > Alphaproteobacteria > Caulobacterales > Caulobacteraceae > Phenylobacterium > Phenylobacterium glaciei. The sequence continues at coordinate 470,595 of NZ_JAGSGD010000001.1, read as the reverse complement.
GGCGGTTGGCCTCGAAGGCGTCCTTCCAGATGACGATGTTGGCGATGCCCGTCTCATCCTCCAGGGTCATGAACACCACCCCCTTGGCGGTGCCCGGCCGCTGGCGCACCAGGACGATGCCCCCCACCGAGGTCCAGCGCCGGTCGCGCATATGCTTCAGCGCCGCCGCCGGGACCGCGCCCGCCTGGGCCAGCTCGCCGCGGAAGAATTCGCAAGGGTGGGCCTTCAGGGACAGGCGCGTGGTGCGATAGTCCTCGGTGACGTTCATGGGCAGGCTCATCAGGGGCAGCTGCACCTGGACCTCCGGGCGATCCATGATGGCCAAAAGCGGAGCGTCGGTCTCCACCCGGGTCTCCCCCAGCAGCCCCTTCACCGCCCAAAGGGCCTGGCGGCGGGAGAGGCCCATGCCCGCGAAGGCGTCGGCCTCGGCCAGCAGCTCCATGGCGCGGCGCGACAGGCCGCGCGCGAAGGCCTCGACCGTGCGCACGCCCGCCTCGCGCATCTTCATTAGAGCCACGCCGTCGTCTTCCTTGAACCCCTTGATCTGCCGCAGGCCCAGCCGCATGGCCCGCAGGCGTTGGCCCTCCACCGGCTCCAGGGTGCAGTCCCAGTCGCTGGCCATCACGTCGGGGGGCCGCACCTCCACCCCATGTTCGCGGGCGTCGCGGACCAGCTGGGCCGGCTGATAGAAGCCCATGGGCTGGCTGTTGAGCAGGGAGGCGCAGAAGGCGTCGGGCCACCGCCACTTCACCCAGGCCGAGGCGTAGACCAGCAGGGCGAAGCTGATGGCGTGGCTTTCGGGGAAGCCGTAGGAGCCGAAGCCCTCGATCTGGTGGAAGCAGTCGTCGACGAACTGCGGATCGTAGCCCCGCGCCGTCATCCCCTCGCGGAACTGAATCTCATACTCCCCGACATTGCCGTGGTGGCGGAAGGTGGCCATGGCGCGGCGCAGACCGTCGGCGTCGTTCTCGCTGAACTGGGCGCCCTCGATGGCGATGCGCATGGCCTGCTCCTGGAAGAGCGGCACGCCCATGGTCTTCTTGAGAATCTTCTCCAGTTCGTCCTGGGGGAAGTCCGCCGAAGGCCGCGGATAGGTCACCTGGGAAGGATCGCCCCGGCGCTTCAGATAGGGATGGACCATGTTGCCCTGGATCGGGCCTGGCCGGACGATGGCGACCTCGATCACCAGGTCGTAGAACTTGCGGGGCCTAAGCCTCGGCAGCATCGACATCTGGGCCCGGCTCTCCACCTGGAAGACCCCCACGGAGTCGGCCTTGCAGAGCATGTCGTAGACCTCGGGGACCTCCTGCGGGATGTGGGCGATGTCGCTGATGACCGTTCCGTCCTCCAGGGGCGGCAGCATGTCGAAGCTGCGCTTCAGGGCCGTCAGCATGCCGAGCGCCAGGACATCGACCTTCATCAGGCCGATGGCGTCGATGTCGTCCTTGTCCCACTCGATGAAGGTGCGGTCCTTCATGGCGGCGTTGCCGATGGGCACGGTCTCGTCCAGGCGGCGCTGGGTGAGCACATAGCCGCCGACGTGCTGCGACAGGTGGCGGGGGAATTTCAGCAGTTCCTGGCCGAGCGCCGTGGCGCGGCGGATTTCCGGATTGTCGGGGTCGAGGCCCGCCTGGCGGATATGCTCGTCGGGGACCATATCGCCCCAGCTGCCCCAGACCGTGCCAGACAGGGCGGCGGTGACGTCCTCGGTGAGGCCCAGCGCCTTGCCCACCTGGCGGATCGCCATGCGCGGGCGGTAATGGATGACGGTGGCGACGATGGCGGCCCGTTCGCGGGTGTAGCGGCGGTAGACGTACTGCATCACCTCCTCGCGGCGCTCGTGCTCGAAATCCACGTCGATGTCCGGGGGCTCGCCGCGCTTCTCGGAGATAAAGCGGGAGAACAGCAGGTCCTGGTCGGCCTTGGTGGGGTCCACCGCCGTGACGCCCAGGCAGAAGCAGACGCAGGAATTGGCCGCCGACCCCCGCCCCTGGCAGAGGATGTCCTGGCTGCGGGCCCAGGCGACGATGTCGTGGACGGTGAGGAAGTAGTTGGCGAAACCGAGCTTCTCGATCAGGTCCAACTCGTGTTGGATCGTGGCGCGCTCCTTCTCCCCCATGCCCGTGGAGAACCGGGTCTTGGCGCCTTCCCAGACCAAGTCGCGCAGGTGGCCGATGGCGGTCTTGCCCCGCGGCACAGGCTCGTCGGGATACTCGTATTTGAGCTGGCCGAGGTCGAACTGGATGCGGGCGGCGATCTCGACGCTGCGCTCCACCGCGCCGGGGAGTTTGGCGAACAGGCGGGCCATCTCAGCAGGCGTCTTCAGGTGCCGCTCGGCATTGGCCTCCAGGCGCAGGCCGGCGTCGTGGATGGTGCAGGTCTCGCGGATGCAGGTGACCACGTCCTGCAGGGCCCGGCGTTCGGGGCCGTGATAGAGGACGTCGTTGGTGGCGACCATCGGCGCGCCGCTGACCTGCGCCAGGGCCGCCAGCTTCGACAGCCGCTGCAGGTCCCGCGCGCCATAGGGCCGCGACGCCGCCAGCCAGACCGAGCCGCGCAGGGCCTGGGCGATCCTGATCAGGTCGGCCTCGAAGGCGGCGTCCAGGCGCAACGGCGGGACCACCAGGGTGAGCTGGCCCTCCGCATGCTGGAGATAGTCTTCCCAGTGCAGCTCGCACTCGCCCTTGATCGAGCGGCGCTGGCCGACGGTGAGCAGGCGGGTCAGGCGGCCATAGGCCTCGCGGTCGCTGGGATAGCAGAGCAGGCTTGGCGTCCCATCGGCGAAGTCCAGGCGGCAACCGGTGAAGGCGCGGAACGTCGTGGGCGCCCCCAGGTCCTTCACCGCCGACCAGGCGCGGACCACGCCGGCCAGGCTGTTGCGGTCGACGATGCCGATGGCGTCGAGACCCAGGGCCTTGGCCGTCTGCACCAACTCGTGCGGATGCGACGCGCCGCGCAGGAAGGAGAAGTTGGTGGCGGCCTGGAGCTCCACATAGCGCGTCATGCGAACAGCCCGTGCAGCCACCACTTGGCTTCGACGCCAGGCGCATAGATGCCGGCGCGGAACAGCCAGAAGCGCGCGCCGACCTCGTCCTCCACCCGGTAGTAATCGCGGATGTGAGAGGTGCGGGCGTCCTCGATTTCGCCGCGCCACCACTCCTCACCGATCCGTTCGGGTCCCTCGGCGCGGCGCACCCGGTACATCTGTCCTCGCCAGCGGAACTGCACCGGGGGATCGTCGGGGATCGGGGCCATCACCAGTTCCAGGGGCTCGGGCCGGCTGAACAGGCGCAGGGGCCGGGGCCGCTCCGGGTCCCAGCCGGCGAGCGGCGGCGCCATGGGGGCGCCGGGGGCGGCGGATTGTTCGGGGACGTGGCTCTCCACCGGACGGGCCTTCCAGACCCGATCCTCCCCCAGGCGGTTGGTGAGGCGGTCGATCAGAGGCGCCAGACCCTCGGCGCTGCCTGCCTCCAGCAGGCTGTCCAGCCGCGCCTGGCGGCCGGAGACCGGCTCAACCTCGGCGGCCTCAAGGGTCACCACCTCCACCCCGAAGCCGGGGTCGATAGTCTCGATCTTGGGGGCGAACAGCTTGGCGATCCGGACGGGATCGCGAGCGGCCAACGCCAGGCCGACATTGAGCGGGGCGACATGACCGTCGACCCGATGGAAGCAGAGCTCGAAGCGCCGCGCCCCCCGCCCCTCCTTTTCCAGTCGCGCGCAGAGCTGGAGGCCGACGTCGTAGGCCACGCGGGCCATATCCTCCGGCGCGCTGATCGGCTCGGCGAAGGCCAGGCGGGCGAACCAGGGATTGGCCGGACGGCGATAGGTCAGCGCCTCTTTCGACCGCCCCAGGGCCTGGTCGATACGGGTCAGGGTCTCCATCCCGAACCGGCGGGCCAGCGGCGCGCGGGGGATGTCGAAGAGCTGGGCCAGGACCTTCAACCCCAGGCGGTCGATCTGGGCGGCGGTTTCCGGCGCCAGCCGCAGAGCGGCCGGCGGCAGGGGCGCCAGCAAGGCGATCTGCCCGCCGGGCGGGGCGATGGCGCCGTCTTCTCCGTAGTGGGCGAGCGCCCAGGCCGCGCCCGGCGTGTCGGCGACGGCGCAGCGGAAGGCCAAGCCATTGGCGGTCAGCCGCCCCTGGAAATCGGCCAGCAGGGCGGCCTCCCCGCCCCACAGATGGGCGACGCCGCTGATGTCGAGGAACAGGCCGTCGGGCTCGTCGGCGGCCACGGCGGGCGAGAAGCGCACGCACCAGTCCACCAGGGCCTCCAGGGCCTGGGCGTCGGCCTCCGGCTCGGCCTCGACGGTGATCAGCTCGGGCGCGATGGCCGCCGCATCGGTGGCCTTCTGCCCCACATAGAGGCCCAGCTTGCGGCCCGTCCGGTCCACGGCCGAGAGGCGGCGGGCGCCCTGGGCCGTCTCGATCAGCGCAAACGGGGAAGACTCTTTTCTGGTCGCGCTTTCGGACGGCGAACCGGTTCCCACTTCGCCTGAAAGCGCTCTAGGCGGTTCGGCGGAAGGGTTGCGCCGGCGCCAGTTGGAGATCGCCCAGAGGGGCGACCAGGCGCAGAGGATGCGTGCCATCAGAAGCCTCGTAGGTGTAGGCGTCAGCCGCCTCGAACAGCCAGGCGCCGGTGCGGCCGCCGCGGCAGCGTTCCAGGGTCACCGCCCAGCGCGGGGGACCCAGACCGAATTCCCCCGGTCCGGGCTCGCTGGCGGCGGGGGTGACCCGCCAGCGGCTGGCCGCGGCCGAGCCGCTGGCCGCCTTGGCCTTGCCGCCATAGGGTCGCCGTCGGATCACGAAACCGGTGGCCCCACGCTTCTCGCAGGCCAGTTGCAAGCGTCGGCCGGCGGTGAGGCTGACGGCCTCCACCTCGGCGAAGACGGCGGTGACGCCGGGGGTGGCCAGGGCGTCCTCGGCCACGGCCAGGGCCTCGGCCTCGTCACGGGCGCAGACCTGGATCAGCCGCTCGGCGGGAAAGCCCAGCCCCACCAGGCCGGGCGCGAAGAGGTCGTCGCGGCGCAGGATCCACACCGCCTCGCCCCGCTTGGCGAGCGGCGCGGCTGTCAGGGCGGCGAAGGCGGCGGGACAGGCGGCGGTCTCGGCCTCCATCCCCTCGGCGCCGAACTCGTGCCAGCAGCCCAGGGGAAGACCGCCGGTCAGGAAGCAGCTGTCGATGCGGGGATCGCCGAAGGGCAGGGATTCAGAGTCCGCCCGTCCGCCCGCCTCGAGGGTGGCGATCTTCGCCTTGAGAGCGGCGAGCCGCTCATCGCGAAAACCGGACATGGCTTCCTGTTCCTTTGTTCCTATTTTGTTCTAGTCTCGCGAACGGAAGAGTCAATCACCCCATGGTGGAGTCGCTTCCAGCTAGAGGCTGCGAACCTCTTCCGGCTCGGGATCGATCGTGAAGCGGACCGCGTCGATCTGCGTCCGCCCCTCAATCCAGGCGCGCGCGATGCGGTGGCCGCCGTCCATCAGGGCGCCGTCGGCGGAGAAGATGATCGGATAGGACAGGTCGGCGGCCATGATCCGCCGCGTGTGGCCGGCCACGTCGCGCAAGGTCGGCGCCTGGCCGCGGAACCAACAGTCCTGGTCGAATTCCGGGATGTCGGCGATGGCCACCGAGATCACCGGCAGGCCGGCGGCCGCCGCCCACAGCTTCTGCGTCAGCCAGTAGGCCCGGCCGCCGGGCACAGTGTGGGAGTGTCGTTCTGGACGAGACATGGCGGCAGCTTCCCGAGGAAGCCGCCGCCTATCAAGTTTTTAGAACCGCAGGGTGCGGGCTTCCTTCACGTGCGGCAGGGCGCGGATCTTGGTGATCAGCGCGTCCGACGGGTCCTGGTCGACGCCCACCAGGGCGATGGCGTCCTCGCCGGCGGAAACCCGGCCCAGGTTGAAGGTGGAGATGTTGACGTTGGCGTCGGCCAGGATGGCGCCCAGATTGCCGATGAAGCCCGGCTTATCGAGGTTGTTCACATAGAGCATGGTCGAGCCGAACGGCGCGTCCAGGTCCATGCCCTTGACCTCGATGATGCGCGGGGTGCCCGCCATCACCGAACCGGCGAAGCTGCGCTTGCCCATGGCCGTGGTGACGGTGATCCGCACCAGGCTTTCATAGATGGGGCTGTCGTCCTGCTTGCTTTCCGAGACGGTGATGCCGCGCTCGCGGGCCACGGCCGGGGCCGAAACCATGTTGATCTCCGCCAGCATGGGCCGCATCACGCCGGCCAGGGCGGCGGCGGTCAGGGGACGGGTGTTGAGGTTGGCGACCTCGCCCTCATAGGCGATGTCGATGGCCTTGACCTCGACGTCGACCATCTGGCCGGCGAAGGCGCCGAGGCGTTCGGCCAGCGCGATGAAGGGCTTCAGCTTGGGGGCTTCGTCGGCGGTGACCGAGGGGCTGTTGAGAGCGTTGGAGACCGCACCGGTGAGCAGGTAGTCGCTCATCTGCTCGGCGACCTGCAGGGCCACGTTCTCCTGGGCCTCCATGGTCGAGGCGCCCAGGTGGGGGGTAGCGATGAAGTTCTCGGCGCCGAACAGCACGTTTTCCTTGGCCGGCTCCTCGACGAACACGTCGAAGCCCGCGCCGCCGATGTGGCCGCTGTCGAGACCGGCGCGCAGGGCGGCTTCATCCACCAGGCCGCCGCGGGCGCAGTTGATGATCAGCACGCCCTTCTTGGCCTTGGCCAGGGCTTCGGCCGACAGGATGTTGCGGGTCTTGTCGGTGAGCGGGGTGTGCAGGGTGATGACGTCGGCGCGGGCCAGCAGCTCGTCGAGCTCGACCTTCTCCACGCCCAGCTCCACGGCGCGTTCGGCCGAGAGGAAGGGGTCGTAGGCCACGACCTTCATCTTCAGGCCGTTGGCGCGGTCGGCGACGATGCCGCCGATATTGCCGGCGCCGATCAGGCCCAGCGTCTTGGCGTAGAGCTCCACGCCCATGAAGCGGTTCTTCTCCCACTTCCCGGCCTGGGTGGAGACGTCGGCGGCAGGCAGCTGCCGGGCCAGGGCGAACATCAGGGCGATGGCGTGCTCGGCCGTCGTGATCGAGTTGCCGAAGGGGGTGTTCATCACCACGATCCCCTTGGAGGTCGCCGCAGGGATGTCGACATTGTCGACGCCGATGCCGGCGCGGCCGATGACCTTCAGGTTGGTGGCGGCGGCGATGACGTCCTTGTCGGCCTTGGTGGCCGAGCGGACGGCCAGGCCGTCATACTGGTCGATGATCTTGAGCAGTTCTTCCTTGCTGAGGCCGGTCTTCACGTCGGCGTCGACGCCGCGTTGCTTGAAGATGTCGATGGCGGCGGGGCTCAGCTTGTCGGCGATGAGAACGCGGGGCATGGGGCGGTATCCTTAGGCGATGTGGGGGTGCGCTCCCGGCGCCGGCGCGCGCGGCGGTCCAGGCGGCGGGAGCGCTAAAGGGCTTTAAGCGGCTTGCAGGTCGGCGGCGGTGGACGCGAAGGCCCAGTCGAGCCAGGGCGTCAGGGCCTCCAGGTCGGAGGTCTCCACCGTGGCGCCGCACCAGATCCGAAGACCCGCCGGGGCGTCGCGATAGCCGCCGATGTCCAGGGCCACGCCTTCCTTCTCGAGGATGGCGGCCAGCTTCTTGGCGAAGTCGGCCTGGGCGTCGTCGGACAGGGCGGTGACGGCCGGATCAACCACCTTGAGGCAGACCGAGGTGTTGGACCGGATCGCCGGATCGGCGGCCAGGAACTCCACCCACGGGGTCTTGGCGACCCAGTCGGCCAGCGCGCCGAGGTTGGCGTCGGCGCGGCGTTGCATCTCGGGCAGGCCGCCGATGGAGGCGCCCCACTTCAGCGCGTCGATGGCGTCTTCCACGCAGAGCATGGAGGGGGTGTTGATGGTGGCGCCCTCGAAGATGTCGAGGCTGACCTTGCCGCCCTTGGTCATGCGGAACAGCTTGGGCATGGGCCAGGCCGGCGTGTAGCTTTCCAGGCGGACGACAGCGCGGGGGCCAAGGATCAGGATCCCGTGGGCGCCTTCGCCGCCCAGCGCCTTCTGCCAGGAGAAGGTGACCACATCGAGCTTGGCCCAGTCGAGGTCCTGGGCGAAGGCGGCGCTGGTGGCGTCGCAGATGGTGATGCCTTCACGGTCGGCGGCGATGAAGTCGGCGTTGGGGACCTTCACGCCCGAGGTGGTGCCGTTCCAGGTGAAGACCAGGTCGGCGTCCTTGCGCACCTTGGTCAGGTCCGGCAGCTCGCCATAGGGGGCGTCCAGCACCTCGGCCGGCAGCTTCAGCTGCTTGACCACGTCGGTGACCCAGTCCTTGCCGAAGCTTTCGAAGGCCAGCAGCTGGACGGTCTTGGGACCGAGCATGGACCACAGGGCCATTTCCACGGCGCCGGTGTCCGAGCCGGCGACGATGCCGATCAGATAGTCGTCCGGCACCTGCAGCACCTCACGGGTGCGGTCGATGGCTTCCTTCAGACGCGCCTTGCCCAGCTTGGAGCGGTGCGAGCGTCCGAGGACGGCGTTCTGGAGATTTTGGGGATTCCATCCGGGGCGCTTGGCGCACGGGCCGGACGAGAATTCGGGGCGGGCCGGACGCATGGCCGGCTTGGCGAGGGTATTCATAGCGATGTCTCCCATCCTTACAGATGAGCAGCGCCCCGTTGGGGGGGCGTGGCCCGCCGCGCAAAAACTCCGGTTTGCGGAAGAGGGCAAGCGTAATTTTTTGAAAGGCGGATTGAGCGGCGCTGACGACACGAAGGCTTGGCCTTGGCCTCAAGCCGTGATTCCTGACCCTGCGGCCAGGCCGCCGGAGCCGTCATGACCCGTCCCAAACCCATAGACTGGCTGGTGTTGGCCGCCCTGGTGGTCACCTGGGGATCGGCCTTCGCGGCGCTGAAGATCGCCGTCGCCCACATCCCGCCGTTCTGGAACACTGCCCTGCGGCTATGGATCGCGGTGGCGACGCTGGCCATCGTGCTGGCGATCCAGCGTCAGGGCCTGCCGGGCTGGCGCGACCGGGCCTGGCGATTTTACGCCTTCAATGGCCTCGTGGGGATGGCCGTGCCCTTCGCCCTCTTCGCGCTCGCCGCCGAGCGGCTGCCCTCAGCGATCAACGCCATCTGCAACGGCGCCTCGCCGATCTTCACCGCCCTGCTGGCCCACGCCTTCGTCTCCGGCGAGCAACTCACCGCCCGCAAGGCCGGTGGCGTGGCCCTGGGGTTCGTCGGCCTGCTGGTGCTGGTGGGCCCACGGCTGACCGGCGGCCTCTCCCTCGAGGCCCTCGCCCTGATCGGAGCGCTGGCCGGCGCGGCGCTCTACGGCGTCTCCAACGTGGTCACCAAGCGCGCGCCACCGGTCCCCTCCAGCGTCGGCGCCCTGATGATGTGCGCCTGGGGCGCGGTGTTCGCGACCATTGCGGCGGTGTTCACCGGACCCTTCCCGGCCTGGCCGCCGATGTCCTCGGTGCTGGCGGTGAGCGCCCAGGGGGTGTTTCCCACGGCGCTGGCCACCATCGGCTATGTCTATCTGATCCAGCGGCGAGGCCCGTTGTTCCTGTCCATGGCCATCTATCTGGCGCCGCTCTGGGCGACGGCGGTGGGGGTGATCTTCCTGGCCGAGCGTCCAAGCTGGACGGCCTTCGTGGCCCTGGCCCTCATCCTCAGCGGCGTGGCCCTGGCGACCCTGGAGCCGCGCGAGAAGCTGCCGGCCTAGACGGAAGTCGCAGCCTGCTTGGCGGCCAGGGCGTCGCGGTCGGCGCGGGCGTGGCGCAGGTAGGCCACCGTGCCCAGCGCGATGCCCACCAGGGTGCCGCAGGTAACGAGGTTGTTCACCACCGCATAGGTCACGCCAGGCGCCAGCTTGGTCACGAAGAAATAGGCGTGCAGGCTGAACTGGACGCCCTGCAGCAGCATGACCCCGCCCAGCCACAGGCTGGCGTAGCGGACGGCGAGGACGAGGAAGCTTAGGGCCAGGACGCCGTCCAGGACCAGGTGCGGCACGGCGCGCGCTTCGGCCGGCAGGGCGATGTTGATGATCTGGAAGGCGATGGCGATAGCGAGCGTCAGCCCGGCGCCAAAACGCTCGGCGGGCCCGCCCTTGAGCAGGCCGAACATGCAGACCGCGATGATGGCGGCCCAGATGATTTGAGTGGTGAGTGTCGTCGGCATTTCCTGCGCCCCTAACAGGCATTAGGGACGCAGGACTAGTTAAACTATTGCAATCAAATCGGGGTTAGCCGACGTCGCGCATCGCCGTCTTGTCAGCCTTGCGCATGAAGGGCGGCTTGTTTTCCACACCGCCGAGGGTGGTGCGGATGCCGAGGCGCAGCTTGGCTTCGGTCAGTTCGGTGTGCACGCCGACCATGGCGGTGCGCGCTTCGCCCAGGGCCTTGATGGCTTCCACCATCTTGATCTGAACGTCGTCGGCGAAGATCAGCGAGGTGCCGACGTCGGAACGGGCCCGCAGGAGGTCCGCCATCAGTTCGGTAGCTTCGATCATGGCCGCGTCAACCGCGGCTTCCGTCGTGAACAACTTGGTCGCGACGCGTTGCGCAACAAAGGCCTTTTCCATGGGGGAGCCCCTCTCCAAGTGAATTAACTCAACGGTAGTAGAGGTAAACCAGAGGTTAAGCTCCGTCCACGGGATTCAGACTCTGTTAACTGCGACAACTACGCGCACAAGTTGCGACTGTGTCCGCCAGGCCACGGATTCGCCTTCCAGGCGAGCACTTGGAAGCGAAACGTTAGGAGAATTGTCCTATTCCCGAATGCTGGACGGGACTGCAGAAGCAAATGACCCAACATCTTCGCGCGACGGGCCCGGCTCACAATGCGACCTTCCATGCCCGCGTGGCGGGTATCGCGCTGATCACCACGATGGTGGTGCTGATCGCCGCCTGCCTGACCTTCATGCTGCAACAGTGGGCGGTGGCCCGCGAGCAGAGCCACCTCAATCACGTGGCCCTCTCGGAGATCACCGCCAGCGCCGCGGCCCCCGCCCTGTCGCAGTTGGACGCTCCGGCGGCGCGGTCCGCGATCGCCGCGCTCTCCCAGGCTCAGTCGGTGACCGGCGCCCGTCTGCTGGACTCCTCGGGCGGGGTCGTCGCCACCTATCGACGCGCCAACACCGCCATCAACGGGACCGACGTCATCCACGCGCCGGTGAAGATGCAAGGCCTGCGTGTGGGCGAACTGGTGGTGGATGTGGCGCCGCCACGCCTCGACGCCCTGCTGCCCCAGTTCATCGCCCTGACCGGCGCGCTTTTCTTCGGCGGGGTCGGCGTCGCCCTGTTTCTGGCCCGCGGACTCGCCCATAGGGTGATCGCGCCGGTGCAGAAGCTGTCGGACGCCATGCGCGACGTGGCCGCCAGCGGCAGCTTCGCTCCCGTCCAGGTGGAGGCGCAGGACGCCCTGTTCCGCAGCCTTACCGCGAGCTTCAACCACCTGCTGGCCAAGCTGGACGAGCGCGAGCAGGCGCTGCAGCGCACCCTCCAGGAACTGATGGAGGCCCGCGACGCGGCCAATGCCGCCAATACTTTGAAGTCGCAGTTCCTGGCCAATATGAGCCACGAGATCCGCACGCCGCTGAACGGCGTCCTGGCCATGGCCGAGGTCATGTCCATGGGCGAGATGGACGATATCCAGCGCGAGCGCCTGGAGGTCATCCGCCAGTCCGGCGGCCTGCTGTTGGCCGTGCTGAACGACGTGCTGGACCTCTCCAAGATCGAGGCCGGCAAGCTCACCCTGCTGGTGGACGACTTCGATCTGGAGGCCGCCATCTCGTCGGCCCGCGAGAGCTTCGCGGTGATGGCGGAGAAGAAGGGCCTGGCCTTCAAGCTGGAGGTCGAGCCTACCGCCCAGGGCGCGTGGCGCGGCGACGCCGACCGCCTGGGCCAGATCGTCGGCAACCTGCTGTCCAACGCCGTGAAGTTCACGCAAGTCGGCGAAGTTTCCGCCAGCTTCGGCCTCAACCCCGACAGCGGCGCCCTGAAGCTGACCGTGCGCGACACCGGCCTTGGAATCGCCGCCGAGAAGCAGGCCAACCTGTTCGAGAAGTTCGTCCAGGCCGACAATTCCGCCACCCGCCGCTTTGGCGGCACGGGCCTGGGCCTGGCCATCTGCCGCGAGCTGACCCAGATGATGGGCGGCGCGATCTGGGTAGACAGCCGCGAAGGCACGGGCTCGACCTTCACCGTCGAGCTGCCCTTGGAACGTGGCGTGGCCGTGGCCGCAGCGCCGGCGCCCGCCCCCCAGGGCGACAACGCCGAGGAAGGCTCCCTGCGTCTGCTGGCCGCCGAGGACAACCCCACCAACCAGCAGGTCCTGGCCGCGGTCATGGGGTCGCTCGGCCTCGACATCGACATCGTCAGCGACGGCAAACTGGCCTTCGAGGCCTGGCGCGACGGGGCCTACGACCTGATCCTGATGGATATCCAGATGCCGGTGATGGACGGCATCGACTCCGCCCGCGCCATCCGCGCCGCCGAGCGCGAGCAGGGCCGCCCGCGCACCCCCATCGTGGCGCTCACCGCCAACGCCCTGTCGCACCAGGTGGAGGAATACCTGGCCGCCGGCATGGACGGCCACGTGGCCAAACCCATCGAGATCGCCAAGCTCTACGAGGCCATCGGCCGCGCCCTGAATGACGCCGCCCAAAACGCCGCCTCGGCCGCCGCGGCGCAGAGCGCCGCCGCCTGATCTCCTGAACGGCGAAGCTGAACGCCAGACAACGGCGGGCTCAGTTCGGTTTCAGGTTGGAAGTGTTTCTCTCCTCCTCAAGCGACGCCAGCCGGCGGCGCCAGACATCCAAGGAGGATGGAAGATGAAAAAGATTCTGATCTCGATCGCGGCCGCTTCCGCCCTGGCCGCCGCTGCTCTCCCCGCCGCCGCCCAGTCCTATGACCGGGGTTACGACCGTGGCCACCAGGATGGCGGCCGCTGGGACGACCGGGGTGGTCCGGAACGCGGCATCGTGCGCGGCGACGACCTGCAGGTCCGCATCAACCGCGCCGAGCGCCACCACCAGATCAGCCGCCGCGAGGCCTTCCGGCTGCGCGAACAGCTTCGCATCGCCGAAAGCCTGTCCTGGCGTTACCGCGCCGACGGCGTGGTGACCCGCTGGGAGCGCGCCGACCTTGACCGCCGCTTCGACTCCATCCGCATCCAGCTGCGCTACGAGCGCAACGACCGCGACTACGGTTCGGGCTACGGCGGCTACGGCGGCGATCGCCGCTAGGTCCACCCGGTCCTGACATCGAACGGCCCCGCCCTCCCCGGCGGGGCCGTTTTCGTTGGCGGGCCAATGGCTTGTCGGGTTGGGAAAGGGCCGATCCGGACCGCCGTTTCGACACGCTCTCGGCCCGCATCCGCGTCGAGGCCAATGGTAGCAAACTCTACGGCGCCGGCTACGGCGAACGCCGCTAGAACCGGGGCGGCGCGGCCAGAGGTCGCGCCGCCCCGGGTCGCGGGTTTACGCGAAATTATCCCAAACCATGTTCTGTGAGCGACCTAAGCTTCACCGGAACCCCGCATGCCCTGGTCGGCCGCGAGCTACTCGTCCGACCTGATGGAGGTCATCGCCGCGCGGCGGGCTCAGGTCCGCATGCGCGTCGGTTTGGCGGTGGGCCTGACGCTCGGCTTCGGCACGATTGTCGGCTGGGCTTGGGCCTTCGTCTGGTTCGCCTGCTACGGCGGCCTGCAGGCCGTCGAGTACTTCGTGTTTGCCAAGCGCACCCCCCCACCCTGGGTCGCGCTGACCCTGCTCTTCACCAACAGTGTGGTGTTCGGGGTCTTCGCCGCCGAGGGGCCGCTCAGCGATGGAGTCTTCGGCCTGGCCTGCTGGATCTGCCTGCTGTGCGGCGGTCAGCTGAACTGCGCGCTCACCAGTCAGAAGTCCCGCGCCGCCTTCCTGGCCGCCTCGACCCCCTTCGCCCTCTATCTGGCGGCCACCCCCTTCGTCGCCCTGTGGTTGGGGGCCGCTCCGCGTCAGGCCGCCGCCATCGCCGCCTCCGCAGCCCTGATCGTGGTCTTCACCCACATGATCTGGCGCGCCGCCGCCCGCGCGCTAACCGCGGAGAGCGCGGCTCGCGCCCAGGCCGAGGCCGCCGACGCCGCCAAGTCAGCCTTCGTGGCCATGGTCAGCCATGAGCTGCGCACCCCCATCAGCGCCATCCTCGCCGGCGCCGTCGAGGCCAATGACGTCCGCAGCCCCTCGGGCCGGCAGTCCAACCTCGACCTGATCTCCTCCTCGGCCCGCATGATGCGGACTCTGCTGGACGACCTGCTGGACATGTCCAAGATCGAAGCTGGCCGCATGGGCGTGGAAGTCACCCCCTTCGACCTGCGCCAGCTGATGCTGGAGACCGTGCAGTTCTGGGGACCGGTGGCCCGGCGCGGCGGGCTGGCCTTCCGCCTGGAGGGCGCTCACCGCCTGCCGGCCTGGGTGGCGGGCGACCCCACCCGCATCCGCCAGATCCTCAACAACCTGCTCTCCAACGCGCTGAAGTTCACCGAAAGCGGGTCCATCACCCTGCGCATGGCCGCCAGCCCCCAGGCCGACGGGATCTGCGGCCTGACCCTGGAGGTGATCGACACCGGGCCAGGCATGACAGACGAGCAGATCGGCGGCCTGTTCACCGCCTATGGCCAGCTCAGCAACAGCGTCGCCCGCACGCATGGCGGCACGGGACTGGGCCTCAATATCAGCCGCGAGCTGGCCCGCCTGATGGGCGGCGAACTGGTGGCGCAGAGCGCGCCGGGCCAGGGCGCCACCTTCCGACTGTCGCTGGATCTGGCCGTCGGCCAGGCCGACGTCACAGCCGAGGACGCGCCCCAGGAACACACTGGCCTGCGGGTGCTGATCGTCGACGACCACGAGATCAACCGCCGCGCCTTCACCCTGATCCTGCGGGACGCCGTGGACTTCATCAGCACCGCGGAGAACGGCCAGGACGCGCTGGACACCCTGGCCCTGGAAGCCTTCGACATCGTCCTGATGGACCTCAATATGCCGAAGATGGGCGGGCTGGAGGCCACGCGGGCCCTGCGCGCCGGGACCGGCCCCAACCGCCGCACCCCGGTCATCGCGCTGACCGCCTCGGCGGCGCGTACCGAGATCGACGTCTGCCTGGCCGCCGGCATGAACGCCTTCGTCATGAAGCCCGTCGAGGCCGCCGAACTGTTCGGCGCCATCGAGCGGGTGCTCGACGCGGCGGCTGTGGCCGCGGCGGCCTAGCGCCGCCAGCTACGCCTGAGGGATGATGGTCATCTCCGGCCAGCGCGACTTGGCGGCCGCAGCCGTGCGGGCGAAGCCCGAGACGCGGCGATTGGGGTTCTCGCGGTAGGTCATGGAGAACAGGTCCTCCAGGCCGAAGGGGGCGACGATGGTCATCGAACCGTCGGCCTCCAGCCTGGCGGCCACGGCGTTCAGCGGGCTGGCGAACCGGGGCAGGGCCTCGGCGCTGGACGACAGCGGCGCGTAGGGTTCGCCGAACTTGGCCTCGAACCACAGGTGGACCCGGGCCTGGTTACGGACCTCCACCATCTCGCGGACCGGCGGCGCGAAGGCGGCGGCCACCCTGGCGATGACGACGTCCTCGGCGTCCCATGAGGTGTCGGGGTCGAAGTAGGCCAGGTCGTAGTCCTTGATCCCGTGGTCCGGATCACGGCCCGTCAGGTGGTTCAGCACCCGCTGGTAGATGGCCCCGGAGAAGATCAGCCAGTCGGGCAGGTCCAGCTCGCGCGCGGTCTCCATCACCGCCATCAGGCTGGGGGCGGCCCGCAGGATCGCCTCGAGCTCATCGCGATGCTTCATGCCTTACCCCGCAAGGGCCAGGCATGGTCGAGGGGGCCGTGGCCGGCGCCGAAGCCGGGGGCCTGACGCATGGCCTCGTGGACATAGGCCCAGGCCCGGGCGACGGCGTCCGGCAGGGCCATGCCCTGGGCCAGCCCCGCCGCCACCGCAGAGGCCAGGGTGCAGCCGGTGCCGTGGGTGTGGCGGGTGTCGAGGCGCTCGCCCTCGAAGGTGGTCTCGCCGGACGGCGTCATCAGGACGTCGACGACGGCGGCGCCCTCCACGTGGCCGCCCTTCATCAGCACCGCCTGGGCGCCCAGGGCCAGCAGGCGTTCGCCGGCGCGGCGCAGGTCGTCGGTGGTGTGGACCGGGAGGCCGGTGAGGGCCTGCGCCTCCGGGGCGTTGGGGGTGAGGACCGTGGCCCTCGGGACCATCAGGGACCGCACCGCGTCAACGGCGCTGGGGGCGAGCAGGCCCGCGCCCCCCTTGGCCACCATCACCGGGTCGACGACGACGGGAACCCTTACGGTGTCGAGGATCGCGGCGACGCGCTCGACCATCTCGACGTCCCCCAGCATGCCGGTCTTCAGCGCGTCGGCGCCGATGTCGTCGAGGACGGCGCGGGCCTGGGCCTCCACCAGGGCCGGCGAGACGCCATGGACCCCGTGGACGCCCAGCGTGTTCTGAACGGTGATGGCGGTGATGGCGGTGGCCGCGTAACCGCCCAAGGCGGTGACCGTCTTGATGTCGGCCTGGATCCCCGCCCCGCCGCCGGAGTCGGAGCCGGCGATGATCAGGACGCGTCCGCGGGAGAGAGCCATCCTGAGGGAAATACAGGATTCGTCGGTTGTCGTGGATGGAAGACTCGGGTGGTCTGGCCCCATGAGCACCGACATCAAGACCGCCATCGTCACCGGAGCCGGCTCCGGGATCGGGCGCGCGAGCGCGTTAGCCCTTGTGGAAGCGGGGTTTCACGTTTTCCTGGCCGGCCGCAGACTTGACGCGCTGGAAGAGACGGCCCGTCGCGCGAAGGCCGACATGTGCACGACGATGGCCACGGATGTCGCTGACGAGGCCTCGGTCCTGGCGCTGTTCGAGGCGGTGAAAACCAGGTTCGGCAGGCTGGATCTGCTGTTCAACAACGCGGGAACCGGTGCGCCGCCCCTGCCGATGGAGGAGCTCAGCCTCGCCCATTGGAAGCGGGTGGTGGACATCAACCTGACCGGCGCCTTCCTGTGCACCCAAGGGGCCATCCGCCTGATGAAGGCCCAGGACCCCAGGGGCGGGCGGATCATCAACAACGGCTCGATCTCGGCCCACAGTCCCCGTCCCCGCTCGGTGGCCTATACGGCGACCAAGCACGCCATCACGGGGCTCACCAAGTCCACCTCGCTGGACGGCCGCGCGCACGACATCGTCTGCGGCCAGATCGACATCGGCAACGCCGCCACCGAGATGACCGCGGCCATGGCCAAGGGCGTGCCCCAGGCCGACGGGACCCTGGCCCCCGAACCGATGATGGACGTCAAGGCCGTGGCCGACGCCGTGGTGTTCATGGCGAGCCTGCCGCTGGAGGCCAATGTCCAGTTCATGACGGTGATGGCCACCAAGATGCCGTTTATCGGGCGGGGGTAGACACCCGCGGTGTTAGGTGCGCTTCACAGCCTCCCACACCCGCAGCGCCTGCACCGTCTCGGCCACGTCGTGGACGCGGACGGCTGTGACGCCGGCTGAGGCGCCGGCGAGCGCGGCGGCCAGGGAACCGCCGAGGCGGTGGGCGGGGGCCTTGGCGGCGGGGTCGAGTTTCGCAAGGAAGCTCTTGCGGCTGGCGCCCAGCAGCACCGGGAAGCCCAGGGCCACGACCTGGTCCAGGGCGGCCAGCAGGGCGAGGTTGTGCTCCAGGGTCTTGCCGAAGCCGATGCCGGGATCGAGCCAGATACGCTCGCGGGCCACGCCCACGGCCTTAGCCGCATCGGCACGGGCGACCAGGAAGGCGCAGACCTCGGCCACCACGTCGTCGTAGTGGGGGGCGGCCTGCATGGTGCGGGGCTCGCCCTGCATGTGCATGAGGATGACGTCGCAGCCCAGATCGGCGGCGGTCTCCAGCGCGCCCGGGGCGGATAGGGCGGTAATGTCGTTCCAGATCGAGGCGCCGGCCGCCATGGCGGCGCGGGCCACGGCGGGCTTCACGGTATCGATGGAGATGGGGAAGCTGGTGCGGGCGCGGACCTGCGTGATCAGCGGGACGACACGGGCGATCTCGTCGGCCTCGGAGACCGGCTCGGCGCCGGGGCGGGAGGACTCGCCGCCAATGTCGAGGATGTCGGCGCCCTGTCCCACCAGCCGCAGGGCGTGGTCGAGACCGGCGTCGGGATCCTCGAAGAGGCCGCCGTCGGAGAAGCTGTCGGGGGTCGCGTTGACGATCCCCATCACCCGCACCGCGGGCACGGCCCTAGAGGGCGGTGGCGCGGACCGTGTCGGCGGGGTCGAGAGTCCAGGCGGTGGCGAGGTCATAGGCGCTGCAGCTAGCAGACCTGCGCAGAGAGTCGAAGTCCACGCGAACCTGGACGGCGCCCAGGACGCGGCCGGCAGGGTCGAGATGCTGCAGCTGGATCATGCGGACCGGAGCGCCGACGTGGCCCGCCTGGCGGCAGATCGTGCCGTGGGCGCGAACGCCCGAGGCGGTGGCCAGCAGGTCGGGCTTGGCCAGTTCATAGCCGTGGCGCGGCGCGGCCTCGGTGCGGACCGGCAACAGGCGTGCGGCGCCGTAGGGCTGGGCCAGGGCCGGCGCCGCGACGGCGAGGGCGGCCGAGGCCAGAAGGACGAGACGGATCATGGCGGTTCCCCAATCAGGACAGTCGGGTCCCGAGGTGCAAGGACGGGGCCTCACCTGGTCGCTGTTCCTTAGGATGGCGTCAACGCTTGATTAACGGGCGCCTGGGGGGAGTCCGCATCGTCTCCGTCACCAGTTTGGGGGACAGCCCTCATTTCGTCATGTCGCAGGTGCTAACATGGCGGGGATCGAGTGGGGCCGTCATGATCGTCAATCCAGTGCGTCTGTACAATCGCTGGCGCCGGGTTCAGCAGGAAGCCGCCAAAGAGGCGGAGATGCTGCAGCGCCGTCATGGCGAGGCCGCCCTTGAGGCGGCTCGCGCCAAACTGGCCCGCGAGAACCTGACCTCCTGGGGCCGACGCGTACTGCAGAAAACCGTGAAGGTGCTGGAGAAGGCGTAGATGTTCCTTCTCCCCTTGTGGGTGGCCTCGCGGAGCAGGGGCAGATGAGGGTCGATAGGCCTTTCCAAATCCGCTCATCCCGGCGAAGGCCGGGACCCAGGTGAAACCCATTCCGCTCTCTCGCGAGTCCGGAGGGCGGACGAGGACTAGCGCCTACCGCTGAGGATGAATCTGGGTCCCGGCCTTCGCCGGGATGAGCGGAGTTTGTTTGCCCGGAAACGACAAAGGGGAGCCTCAGGCCGGTGAGGGGTCGGTCCGCGGCGAGAGGGGCACGGAGGCGACGGGGCCGGTGGGGCGCTTTGAGTCGCTGTCGTCGCGGTTGGGGGCGACGCCCTTCAGGACGGCGATGATCTCGTCGCCGCTCAGGGTCTCGTATTCCAGCAGAGCCTTGGCCAGGGTGTGCAGATCCTCCAGCCTCTCGGTCAGGATGCGCCGGGCCTCGTCGAAGGCGGTCTGGACCAGGGTCTTGACCTCCTCGTCGATGAGATTGGCGGTCTTCTCCGAGACGCTCTGGGTGCGGGAGACCGAGTGGCCCAGGAACACCTCGTCCTGGTTCTCGCCGTAGGAGACGACCCCCAGCTTGTCGGAGAAGCCCCACTTGGTGACCATGGCGCGGGCCAGGCGGGTGGCCTGGTCGATATCCGACGACGCGCCGGAGGTGATCTTGCCCTTGCCGAAGATGATCTCCTCGGCCATGCGGCCGCCCATCAGCACGACCAGGCGCGAGGTCATCTGCTCATAGGACATCGACAGCTGGTCGCGTTCCGGCAGCTGCACCACCATGCCGAGCGCGCGGCCGCGCGGGATGATGGTCGCCTTGTGCACCGGGTCGGTGGCCGGCACGGTGAGGGCCAGCAGGGCGTGGCCGCCCTCGTGATAGGCGGTCAGGCGCTTTTCGTCCTCGGTCATGGCCATGGATTTGCGCTCGGCGCCCATCATGACCTTGTCCTTGGCGTCCTCGAAATCGCGCTGAAGGACCATGCGGCGGTTCTTGCGCGCGGCCATCAGGGCGGCCTCGTTGACCAGGTTGGCGAGGTCCGCGCCGGAGAATCCGGGGGTGCCGCGGGCGATGGTCTTCACATCGACGTCGGCGGCGAGCGGCACGTTCTTCATGTGGACGCGCAGGATGCGCTCGCGGCCACCGACGTCGGGATTGGGAACCACCACCTGGCGGTCGAAGCGGCCCGGACGCAGCAGGGCCGGGTCCAGCACGTCGGGACGGTTGGTCGAGGCGATGACGATGATGGCTTCGGACGGATCAAAGCCGTCCATCTCCACCAGCAGCTGGTTCAGCGTCTGCTCACGCTCGTCGTTGCCGCCGCCGAGCCCTGCGCCACGATGGCGGCCGACGGCGTCGATTTCATCGATGAAGATGATGCACGGGCTGTTCTTCTTGGCCTGTTCGAACATGTCGCGCACACGGCTGGCGCCGACGCCGACGAACATCTCCACGAAGTCAGAGCCGGAAATATAGAAGAAGGGCACGCCGGCCTCGCCGGCCACGGCGCGGCCCAGCAGGGTCTTGCCGGTGCCGGGGGGGCCAACCATCAGGGCGCCCTTGGGAATCTTGCCGCCCAGGCGCTGGTATTTCTGCGGGTCCTTCAGGAACTCGACGATCTCGGTGAGTTCTTCCTTGGCCTCGTCGACCCCGGCCACATCATCGAAGGTGATGCGGTTCTTGTTCTCGGTGAGCATCTTGGCCTTGGACTTGCCAAAGCCCATGGCCCCGCGGGCGCCGCCCTGCATCTGGCGCATGAAGAAGATCCAGACGCCCACCAGCAGCAGGATCGGCAGGCTCTGGACCAGCAGGCCCACCAGGCCGCCGCCCATCTGCTTGACCTCGATGTCCGCGCCCTGGCCTTCCAGCCGCTTGACCAGGTCGTCCTGGTTGTTGGGGGTCATGGCGCCGAAGGTCTTGCCGGCGGCGTCGGTCACCTCGACGCTGGGGCCGCGGATCGTGGCCTTCTTCACCTCGCCCGAGGCCACCTTGGACAGCAGCTGGCTGTAGGTGATCTGGCCCGAGCCGGCCGCGTGGCCGCCCCCGGTCATCATGCTGTAGAGCCCGATCAGGACGACGACGATGACGCCCCAGATGGCGAGATTGCGCAGGTTCATAATGGTTCAGACCGTTCCGGAAAGTGTCCGTCAGACCTCAAGATAGGGGGCCCGACGCGGTTTCACCAGCAAGCAGGGCGCCACAGGACAGAAGATCGCAGCGCCGCCGTGAAAAATCTGCAAAAGCAAAAGGCCGCGCGGTGATCCGCGCGGCCTTTCAAATACTTAAGCTTGGAAGGAAGATTCCCTGCTTGGTCGCGCGATGGGCGCCGAAACCGGCATCCACTTTCGGCTATCGCGCTCCAGGATCGGAACGCGATCTACCGCGCGCCGGGAGCCTTCTTCGGGGCCGGGATCAGGCCTTCACGCTGGGCGCGCTTGCGGGCCAGCTTGCGGGCGCGACGAACGGCTTCGGCCTTTTGACGGGCGCGCTTTTCGCTGGGCTTTTCGTAATGCACGTGCCGCTTCATTTCGCGGAACGAGCCCTCGCGCTGCATCTTCTTCTTCAGCGCCTTGAGAGCCTGATCGACGTTGTTGTCGCGGACGAAAATCTGAACCAGAGTTATCTCTCCTATTACCCGTTCCCGCTCGGCCAATCCTGGGGTCAGGCGGCGGCGAACGGACAAATGCCTTACACCCACAGGCACGAGCCTCCGGGATGAGGGCGGCGAAATACCAGAGACGGGAGGCGATGTCCACGGCGGACAGGGCCTCAAGAGCGCGTTATTGTGGGTGATGGCGCACGAAACCGACTGGGCTGAGGCCACCGAACAACAGATTCTGGACGCGGCCCTTAACCTTGCCCCGGCGCAGGGGTGGACCTGGCCCATGGTGCGGGCGGCGGGCAAGGCCTGCGGCCTGTCGGTGGCGGAGACCGAGCTGCTGGTTCCCCACGGGCCCGCGGACCTGGCGGCCCTGCTGTCGCGACGGCACGATGCGGCCGCGCTGGAACGGCTGGCGGGGACCGATCCCAAGAGCCTGAAGATCCGCGAACGCATTCGGGCCGGCGTCGAGACGCGGCTGGATGCGGCGGCGGCCGATGAGGGCGCGGTGCGGCGCTGGGCGGGCTACCTGGCCCTGCCGACCCGGATTCCGCTGGCGATCAAGCTGCTGTGGGAGAGCGCCGATGGCCTCTGGCGCTGGGCCGGCGACACCGCCACCGACGAGAACCACTATTCCAAGCGGGCGATCCTGTCGGGGATCCTGGTCTCAGGCCTGGCCATTCGGCTGGCCAGCGGCAAGGCTGAGGCCATGGCCTTCGTGGACAGCCGCATCGAGAACGTCATGGCCTATGAGAAATGGAAGGCGGGGCTGAAGGGCGGGGACCTGCTACGGGACGTGGCCGCGGCGCTGGGGAAGATGCGGTACGGGTAGGGACAACTCCTTCTCCCCTTGCGGGAGAAGGTGGCCGGTCGGAGACCGGTCGGATGAGGGGTCGCGCTCCCCTCTCAGAACGCCGCTCATCCCGGCGAAGGCCGGGACCCAGATTCATCCCGAGCGGCAGGAAGGGGCCCTGGCCAGCCTGTGGAATCACATGCGATCGGAGTGGGTCTCACCTGGGTCCCGGCCTTCGCCGGGATGAGCGGTGGGTTTGCCGGATAGGTCTACCGACCCCTCATCCGACCCTGCTCCGCAGGGCCACCGTCGAGAGCGAGCCGGGCTACTCAAGCCCGGCTATGCGCTTCACCAACGATTTGGCGAAGCGCCGCTCTCGACCCCGCAAGGGGAGAAGGACGTTTCCTTCCCCTTCCCTTCCACGGCGTCAGGGGGCGATGGTGTTTCCAACGAGAGGAACCGCCATGACCGATGTCACCACCGCCGACTTCAGCTGCTTTGCCGTCATCATCGAGGACGGGGTCGCCCATATCCAGCTCAAGCGCCCCGAGGCCATGAACTCCATGAGCCGGGAGTTTT
Organism: Phenylobacterium glaciei; assembly: GCF_016772415.1. NCBI lineage: Bacteria > Pseudomonadati > Pseudomonadota > Alphaproteobacteria > Caulobacterales > Caulobacteraceae > Phenylobacterium > Phenylobacterium glaciei. The sequence goes on along the minus strand of NZ_JAGSGD010000001.1, from coordinate 447,632 downwards.
GGAACGAGCTGCCGGTGATCGTGAAGGACATCGACCACAATGCGCGCGCCCGCTGCATCGTGATCAGTTCGACCGGCAAGCACTTCTCCGCGGGCATGGACCTGGCGGTGTTCGGCGGCGGGGGCTCGACCTCGGCCAACCAGGTCAGCGACCGGCACCTGAACGCCGAGCAGCAGCGGCATCATATCGCGTGGCTGCAGGACTGTTTCGGCTGCCTGGACGATGCGCGGATCCCGGTGATCGTGGCGATCCAGGGCGGCTGCATCGGCGGGGCCGTCGACATGACCAGCGCCTGCGACATCCGCTATGCCAGCGCCGACGCCTTCTTCTGTATCCAGGAGATCAATATCGGCATGACCGCCGACGTCGGCACCTTCCCGCGGCTGTGCAAGATCATCCCCGAGGGTTGGGTGCGCGAGATGGCCTATACGGGCCGCCGGATGGGGGCGCAGAAGGCCAAGGAGATCGGCTGGGTCAATGAGGTGTTCGAGACGCAGGAGCAGTGCGTGGCCCATGCGCTGTCCACCGCCCGCGAGATCGCCGGCAAGGCGCCCCTGGCCGTCACCGGCTCCAAGGTGATGATCAACTATGCGCGCGATCACACCATCAAGGACGGGCTGGACTATATCGCCGTCTGGCAGACCGGTATGTTCTCCGGCGCCCATATGGGCGAGGCCTTCACCGCCAAGGCCGAGAAGCGCGACGCCCAGTTCCAGGACCTGCAGCCGTTGAAGCACGGGATGTGAGCTAAATCCGAGCGGGGTTTCTAGGCCTCCAGCTCGGCGCCCTTGAGGTTGCAGCCTTCGAGCTTGGCGCCGGCCAGGTCGGCGTCCAGGAAGCGGGCGCGGGGCGCCGAGGCGCCGGTGAGGTCGGCGCCGCGCAGGATGGCGCGCGACAGGTCGGTGCGGACCACGCGGCCGTCGTCGATGGAGAGCGGCCCCAGCTTGGCGCCACGCAGATCGGCGCGGGTGAGCAGGGCGTCGGTGAGCCGGGCGCCGCGCAGGTCGGCCAGCTTCAGGTTGGCGCCGCGCAGGTCACAGCCCGAGAGGTCGGCCCCCTGGAGCTGCACCCCCTGCAGGTTCATGCCGAAGAAGACCGAGCCCGGCGCCGACAGCCCGCTGAGCCTTCGGCCCTTCAGGCCGCCGGCCGCCGAGCGGAAGTCGGTGTCGGGCAGGCGCACGTGCTGGCCGCTCTTGCCGGCGGAATCGCAGAAGGCCTCGTGGGCCGCCAGCACCGCCTCCAGCGGCTTGTCGTCGATATAGACCGCCAAAGGGGGCGCCCTCAGCACGCCGGTGAGGTCGGTGTCCTTGACCTTGGACATGGCGAGGTCACAGCGCACCAGGATGGCGCGCTTGAGCGAGGCGCCGGTCAGGTCGGCGCCGGCCAGGTCCGCGCCGGTGAGGTTGGCCCCGTCCATCACCGCCTTGACCAGCCGCGCGCCGCCCAAGGTCGCGCCCGACAGGTCGGCGTCGGTGAAGTCGGCGGCCATGGCCGAGAGGCCGTGCATATGGGCGCCGGCCAGGTTGGCGCCCGAGAGCACCGCGAAGGTCAGTTCGCCGGGCCGCTCCTCGTGCTGCAGGACGCGGAAGCCCTCGGCCTTGTCCTGCAGGGCGATGCGGCCCTCGCGCAGATCGCAGCCCGACAGGTCGGCATGGGCCAGGTTGGCGCCGCGCAGGCAGGCGCCGCGCAGATCGGCCTTGGAGAGATCGGCCCGGCGCAGGTCGGTGTCGCGCAGATCAGTGCCGAACAGCACCGCGCCGCTGAGCCTGGTTCCCACCAGGGAGGCCCCGTTCAGCCGCGCGCCGGTCAGGTCGGCGTCGCGCAGGTCCAGGCCGTCGAGCTGGCGGTTGGTAAGGTCGACATAGGCGAGATTGGCGCGGCGGCCGCCCGAGCGGCCCTCAAGGAATCGGCGGTGCTTGTCCAGCGCCAGGCGCAGGCCATCAAGATCGAGCGGGCGAAGGACGAGGACGGCGGGCGGCATGGAAATCCCTGAGTCCGCAATCGTCGCCGATCGCGTTTAAGGAACCGTTGCGTCAATGCGCCACAGGGGCGATTTTGCGGCCGATTTCCGTCAGAGCCAGCGCTTCCTCTTGAACCACAGGAAGGGGCCGATGCCGGAGATCACCATCAGGGCCAGCGCCATGGGGTAGCCGAAGCTCCAGGTGAGCTCGGGCATGTGGTGGAAATTCATGCCGTAGATCGAGGCCACCAGGGTGGGCGGCATCAGGGCCACGGAGACCACCGAGAAGAACTTGATGATGCCGTTCTGCTCGATGTTGATCAGGCCGAGCGCCGCGTCCAGCAGGAAGGCGATGTGGCTGGCCAGGGCGCTGGCGTGCTCGGTGAGCGAGCCGATGTCGTGCTGCACGGAGGTCAGGTGGGCGCGGCAGGCCGGCGCGTCGGCGATCTCGTGGGCGAGGCCGGCGAAACTGGCCAGGCGCCCCAGGCTGACCAGGCTGGCGCGGGCGAGCGCGGTCACCGACTGGGTGCGGGCCAGGCCCGTCAGCAGGGGCTCGAAGGCGCCGCCGCTGGGGCGGTCGAAGATGGCGCCCGAGCTTTCATGCACCGCCGTGGACCCGGCTTCCAGCACGTGGGCCAGGCGTTCGACGATAGCGTCCAGCAGTTCCAGCATCACCTCCGAGCCGCTGGTGAGGTCGTGGTTCTCGCCGGCCCGGGCGGTGAAGATGGTGAAGGCCTTCAGCTCGGCGTAGCGGATGGTCACCAGGACACCACGGGCCAGCACGAAGGTCACCGGGACCGAGGTGGGATGGTCGTGCTGGCTGTGGGCCAGCAGGGTGGCGGTGAGGAAGGTGGCCTTGGCCTCCTGATACAGCCGCGACGAGGGCTCGATCTGGGCCATCTCCTCCCGGGTGGGCAGATCGACGGCAAGCGCGCGTTCGACCGCCAGCTCCTCCTCGCGGGTGGGATTGAGCAGGTCGATCCAGATGGTGTCGGCGGGCAGCAGCCAGTCGTCGCCGGGCGTCTCGGTCGTGGAGGCCGAAGCGCCGCGGGCGATCAGGTTCAGCATGGGCCTACTTGGCTTCGCTGGAGCCTTGCGAGGTCGCGGCCATGATCAGGGCCGCGATCTTGTCGGTGGAGTCGGCGGCCTGGCTCAGCATGGAGAAGGGACCGGCGCCGGGACGGACGGCCGAGGCCATCTGGTTGGCGGCGCCCTGGGCCATGGCGATGGCGGTGTTGCCGGCGGCGTTCAGGCCCGAACTGGCCACCCGCTGGGCGGCGGCGTCCTGGTAGATGAAGCCGTAGGTGGGATAGGTGGTGGAGCCGAGGTCGCGGACCGGATCGTACCAGACCTTGACCTGGGACCAGTCGCCGGCCGGGGAGACGTCGATGACGGTGACGTCCTTCTCGACCTGGCCGCGGGTCCCGCCGATGCGCGACCAGTTGGCGTGGGTGATCTGGATGACGCGGTCGGTGAGCACCTGGCTGACCACGGCGACGTGGCCGAGGTTCATCTTGCCGTTGGGCTTGAAGCAGAGGACCGCGCCGGCCTTGGGGGAGAAGCCGGTCTCATACTTGCCGGCGGCCTGCTTCCACCAGGTCCAGGCGTCGCCAAAGATCTGGACGCCGGAAACCAGGCGCGCGAAGGGCACGCACTGCCAGTAGGTATCGGCCACCGCGCCAACGGGCGCGAGCGTCATAACCGCTATGGCGGCCAGGGAACCGAGGGCGGTTCTGGTCCGTTTCAGCATGTTAAGAGGAACTCCCCACGCGAACTGCGATTAGGGATACTCATCCTCGGCGGGAAAGCAAAGAGCTTTTCGGTCCGTGCGGCGGAAGGTCGCCGAGTCGCCCACAGGGCCATCCACAGCTTCACACAGCCGTGACGCCGCCTGACGGCAGTTTGATCGCAGACGAAGGGAAGTCAAACCCTTAACGGAAAGGAAGCTAATCACGCGCACGGCGCGAGATTCCTGTAGTTAAGCTGGCGCGCCATGACGGCGGCATTCATGGATACTGTAATTCCTTCACGAGATGCCCTGGCGTGGGCGGCGTGAAACAATCCGAAACAGACGAACCGGGGCCCGCCCAAGACCTCGGCGCCCGTTCACGTGCTGCAGCGCAAGAAGAGACACCGGCCCCAGCCGCAGGTCACATTTCAGGCATCGCCGGCCCGGCGCCGCGAAAAACGGCGCCCCCGCGCGCACCTTCGAGGCGACTCAGCCCGACTCAGGCGACTTTGAGAACCATTCGCAGTAGGCGTGATCTGGGGATAGGCTAGAACTGAGGGACCAAACACCGATTTTGAGGTTGAGTGGGATGCGGGCGGAAAACCGGTTCCCACTTTTCCTCATCCCACTCAGAGGACCCCCATGCAAAGCATCCTGACCCTGGCCGCCGATCCGGCCGCCTGGGCCGCCTTGATCACCCTCATCGTCATGGAGGTGGTGCTGGGCATCGACAACCTGGTCTTCATCTCCATCCTGTCGAACAAGCTGCCCCCCGAGCAGCAGGCCAAGGCGCGGCGGCTGGGCATCGGCCTGGCCCTGATCATGCGGCTGGCCCTGCTGTCGACCATCGCCTTCATCGTCGGCCTCACCGCCCCGGTCTTCGAACTGCCCTGGAGCGGGCCGATGGGCGAGAACGGTCATCCGGTGTTCGAGCTGGCCTTCTCCTGGCGCGACCTGATCCTGATCGCCGGCGGCCTGTTCCTGGTGTGGAAGGCGACCACCGAGGTCCACCACACCATGGACCCCACGCCGAGCCACGACGTCCTCGACAAGAAGGCGCCGATCGCCATGAACTTCGGCGCGGCCATCGTGCAGATCCTGCTGCTGGACATCGTCTTCTCCATCGACTCGATCCTGACCGCGGTGGGCATGACCGACCACCTGCCGATCATGGTGACGGCGGTGATCGTCGCCGTCGGCGTCATGCTGGTGGCGGCCACCCCGCTGGCCAACTTCATCAACAACAACCCCACCGTGGTGATGCTGGCGCTGGGCTTCCTGCTGATGATCGGGGCGACCCTGATCGCCGACGGCTTCGGGGTGCACGTGCCCAAGGGCTACATCTACGCGGCCATGGCCTTCTCGGGCCTGGTGGAGGGGCTCAACATGGCCTCGCGCAGCGCTCAGCAGCGCAAGGCGCAGGCCGCGCTGGAAAAGTCTGATAGCGTTCCGTGAGGAACGGGCAGGGGGCGGCGATATTTCCGTCCGCCCCCGGACGTCGCGAATTATAAAAACAGATCATTAGGGGCGGCCTGTTCGCCGCCGGGAAACGGCCCTTGAACGAACCTCACGTCTATAGCGACGACGAGCGCCGGCTGACGCTCATCTCCGTCATGATCGTCTTCCTGCTGTCGGCCATGAGCCAGACGATCGTCGGCACGGCCATGCCGCGCATCATCGCCGAGCTGTCGGGCCTGCATCTGTACGCCTGGGCCACCACCGCCTACCTGCTGGCCTCGACGGTGATGGTGCCGATCTGGGGAAAGCTGGGGGACCTCTACGGACGCAAGCCGATCCTGCTGGCCGGCATCGCCATCTTCCTGGCCGGCTCGTGGCTGGCGGGGCTGGCCGGCGAGTTCGGGACCCTGCCCCTGCTGGGCGGCGGCATGACCCAGCTGATCGTGTTCCGCGCCGTCCAGGGCCTGGGGGGCGGGGCGCTGTTCACCACCGCCTTCGCCATCATCGCCGACCTGTTCGCGCCCCGCGAGCGGGCCAAGTTCTCCGGGCTGTTCGGCTCGGTGTTCGGGATCGCCAGCGTGTTCGGACCCGTCGTGGGCGGCTTCTTCACCGACCACGGCACGGTCACCCTGTTCGGCCACGTCATCGCCGGCTGGCGCTGGGTCTTCTACTGCAACATCCCCTTCGCGCTGGCCGCCGTGGCCATGATCCTCATCAAGATGCCGACCCTGCCGATCCGTGGTGTGGGGCGCATCGACTGGGCCGGCGCGGGCCTGATCATCGCCGGCTTCGTGCCCCTGCTGCTGGCCATCACCTGGGGCGGGCGCGACTATCCCTGGGGCTCGCCGCTGATCCTCGGCATGTTGATCTTCGCCATCGCCTGCCTCATCGCCTTCGTCTTCGTGGAAAAGCGGGTGCGCGACCCGATCATCCCGCTGGAGCTGTTCAAGAACCCCACCTTCACCACCGCCAACGGCGCGGCCTTTGTCTATTCCATGGCTTTCATGGGGGTCACCAGCTTCCTGCCGCTCTACATGCAGGTGGGCCAGGGCATCCCGGCCACCACCAGCGGCCTGACCATGCTGGCCCTGATGGGGGGCATGATCGTCTCCTCCACCGTCAACGGCCAGCTGGTCACCAAGACCGGCCAGTACAAGCCCTTCATGATCGGCGGCGGCTGCGTGCTGATCCTCGGCGTCTTCCTGATGTGCTTCATCGGACCCGACACCTCGACGTTCGACCTGGCCTGGCGGCTGCTGATCGTCGGTGTGGGCTTGGGCCCCGGCCAGAGCCTGTTTGGCCTGGCGGTGCAGAACGCCTTGCCCTTCCACCAGATCGGGGTGGCCACCAGTTCCGGCCAGTTCGTGCGCCAGATCGGCTCGACCATGGGGGTGGCCCTGTTCGGCGCCCTGCTGACCTCCGGGCTAGCCTCGGAGCTTGCCAGGCACGCGCCCACCGAGCCCGGCGCCGTGGTGCGCCATCTGGAGCTCTCGGACCTGCAGAAGATGGCCATGGAGCGCAACCTGCACCCCGAGCAGGCCGGCGCCCGCGCCGCCGATCCCAAGCAGGTGGTCCTGGAGCGGACCATCCGCACCAGCTTCTCCGTCGCCATCGTGCACGGCATGATCTTCGCCCTGTGCTCGCTGATCGCCGGCTTCGTGCTGATGCTGTTCATCCCGGTTGCGCCCCTGCGGGAGCGGCCCATCGCGGCGGCCAAGGCGGCCGAACCTGGTGGGGATATCGCCGCGGAGACGGGGGAGGCCTAACTCGCCGCCTCTCCGCTCGTCCCGGCGAAGGCCGGGATCCAGGTCGTAGGTCACGACCTGCGCCAGGAGTCCCGAAAGCGGCGGATGTATCTGGGTCCCGGCCTTCGCCGGGATGAGCGGGTTTGGGGCCTACAGGAAGCTGTACGGGTCCACGTCGATGGCCACGCGGATCATGCCGGGGGGGCGGAACCTCGCGCGCCAGGCGGCGAGGTAGGCGGAGAGATCCACCGTGCGGTCGGCGCGGATGAGGAAGCGTTTGCGGCGGCGGCCGCGGATCAGGCCCAGCGGCGCGTCGGCGGGGCCGTAGACGGCGACGCCCTCGGCGTTGGGCGCGGTCTGGGCCATCCTTTCCACGAAGGCCTCCAGCTGGACGGCGTCCGGCCCCGAGACGATGAGGGCCGCCAGCCGGCCGTAAGGCGGCAGGCCGGCGATCTCGCGCTCCTCCAGCTCTGCGGTGGTGAAGGCGTCGCGGTCCTGGGCCTTGAGCGCCTGCATGACCGGGTGCTCCGGGGCGTAGGTCTGCAGCATGGCGCGGCCAGGGCGGTCCTTGCGTCCGGCGCGGCCGGTGGCCTGGGCCAATAGCTGGTAGGTGCGCTCGGCGGCGCGCAGGTCGCCGCCGCGCAAACCCAGGTCGGCGTCCACCACCCCCACCAGGGTCAGGCCCGGGAAGTTGTGGCCCTTGGCGGCGGCCTGGGTGGCGACGAGGATGTCGATCTGCCCCTCTTCCATGGCCTGGATCAGGCGCTTGGCTTCGCGGGCGTCCCAGACGGTGTCGGACGAGAAGATGGCGATGCGGGCGTCGGGGAACAGCCCCCGCGCCTCCTCCTCCACCCGTTCCACCCCAGGCCCGATGGAGGTCAGGCTGTCCTTGGCGCCGCAGTGGGGGCAGGCCAACGGCTTGGGCATGGAGAAGCCGGTGAGGTGGCAGACCAGCCGGCCGGAATAGCGGTGCTCCACCAGCCAGCTGTCGGTGTCGGGCGAGGTCATCCGCTCGCCGCAGGCCTTGCAGAGCACCAGGGGGGCGTAGCCCCGGCGGTTGAGGAACAGAAGCGTCTGCTCGCCCCGCGCCCAGGTCTCCCCCATGGCTTTCACCAGGGGCGGCGAGAGCCAGCGGCCGGTGTCGGGCGGGGTCTCGCGCATGTCCACCAGGGTGATGTCGGGCAGGACCGCGACCCCGTGGCGGGAGGTCAGGCGCAGCCAGCGATAGCGGCCGGTCTCGGCGTTGCGCAGGGACTCCAGGGACGGCGTGGCCGAGGCCAGGATGACGGCGGCCTCCTCGATCTTGCCGCGGGCCACGGCCAGGTCGCGGGCCTGGTAGATGAAGCCCTCCTCCTGCTTGTAGGAGGCGTCGTGCTCCTCATCGACGACGATGAGGGCCAGCTTGGCGAAGGGCAGGAACAGGGCCGAGCGGGCGCCGATGACGATGCGGCACTGGTTGGTGGCGACGGCTTCCCAGACGCGGCGGCGCGCGGGCGGGGTGATGTCGGAGTGCCATTCAGCCGGGGCTGAGCCAAAGCGGGCGGCGACCCGGGCGATGACCGCCTGGGTGAGCGCGATCTCCGGCAGCAGGATCAGCACCTGGGCGTCCGGGTCGGCGGCGAGCGCCGCGGCCACGGCCTCCAGATAGACCTCGGTCTTGCCTGAGCCGGTGACCCCGTCCAGCAGGGCGACGTTGAAGCCCCCCTCCCCGATCATGGAAACCAGGGCCTTGGCGGCGGCGTCCTGGCTGGGGTTGAGGGGGTGGCCCTCTCTGGCGAGGTCGGGCGGATCGAAGGCGACGGGGGCCTCGATGAGCCGGACCGCCAGCACGCCCTCGTCCACCAGGCCCTTGATGACGCCCGACGAGACGCCGGCGGCGCGGGCGAGGTCCGGCGGGGAGAGGCGCTGGGCGGCGACCGTTTCCAGCACCTTGGTCCGGGCCGCGGTGGGCCGGGCGGGGGCGGCGCCGGTGGCCTCCACGACCTTTTCGGGCTTGGCCTTCTGGGCGCGGGCGCCGCGCAGGGTGATGGCGAGCGGCGAGCCCGGCGAGTCCACGGAGTAACGCGCGGCCCACTGGATGAAGTCGATGGCGCGCTGGGGCAGGGGCGGATCGTCCAGCTTGCTGTCGACCACCTTCAGCGGCCGGTTGCCGCCGGTCCCGTCCCGCAGGGCGGTGACCACGCCGCGCAGCAGGCGGGGCCCGAGCGGGGCGGCCACCTGGTCGCCGACCATCAGGTCCATGCCCTCCGGCTCTTCGTAGTCGAAGGCCTCGGGCAGGGGCATGGGCAGGAGGATGGAGGCGATGCGGCGGGTCATGCGGAGAATCCCTTCTCCCCTTGCGGGAGAAGGTGGCCGGTCGGAGACCGGTCGGATGAGGGGTCGCGCTGCGCTTTCAGGAAAACGCCGCTCATCCCGGCGAAGGCCGGGACCCAGGTGAGACCCACTGCGATCTCACCGAAATCCGAAAGGCTGTCGGGGACTAATCCTGACCGCTCAGGATGAATCTGGGTCCCGGCCTTCGCCGGGATGAGCGGATGTAGAGTGAGGCCGGCGCGACCCCTCATCCGACCCTGCTCCGCAGGGCCACCTTCTCCCGCAAGGGGAGAAGGAGGGGGCTGGGTCTGCGCGCGCACGATCAGCACGCCCCGCACATAGGCTGGTCCGCCAGAAGCACAACGGCTAAGGACGGGTCCAACGTTCCTGTGCAGAGGCCCTTCATGCAGCTCTTTCTCGACACCACGGACACCGCGGTCCTGAAGGACCTGGCCTCGACCGGCCTGGTGGACGGCGTCACCACCAATCCGACCCTGATCGCCAAGTCCGGCCGGCCCATGCTGGAGGTCATCGCCGAGATTTGCGATCTCGTCGAGGGCCCCGTGAGCGCCGAGGTGGCCGCCACCGACGTGGACGGCATGCTGAAGGAGGGCGCCAAGCTGGCGGCCATCGCCACCAATGTCGTCGTGAAGCTGCCGCTGACCCGCGAAGGCCTGATCGCCACGGCCGAGTTCGCCGTGCAGGGCATCGCCACCAATGTGACCCTCTGCTTCTCCGCCGCCCAGGCCCTGCTGGCCGCCAAGGCGGGCGCCACCTACATCTCGCCCTTCATCGGCCGGCTGGACGACTACGGCATGGACGGGATGGACCTGATCCGCGAGATCCGCGCCATCTACGACACCTACGAGTTCGACACCGAGATCCTGGCCGCCTCGATCCGCAATCCGGCCCATGTGACCGCCGCGGCCCTGTCGGGCGCCGACTGTGCGACGATACCGCCAGGGGTTTTCTTGGACCTCTTCAAGCACCCGTTAACCGAGAAGGGTCTTGAACAGTTCATGAGCGACTGGGCCAAAACGGGTCAGTCCATTCTGTAGAACTGCAGGGGCGGATAGATGGATCTCGGGGTCGGGCTGAAGGATCATCCGCTGGGCCCCGATGAGGTCCGCCACTTTCTCGCGGGTAACCCCGACTTCCTGCTGCACGACACCGCCCTGATGGCGGAGCTGGGCCTGCGCCCGGACGCCGCCAATGTGGTGGACTTCGGCCCCGCCGCGCTGGCCCGCGTGCACGAGGCCCACAAGAAGGAATCCAAGGCCCGCAAGCACCTGGAGGCCACGGCGCGGGCGAACTTCGCCGCCCAGGCCCAGACCCATGGCGCGGTGGTGGACCTGCTGGACGCCCGCAACCATGCCGACCTGGCGCGACGGGTGGACGAGCTGGCCCAGCTGCGCTTTGGCCTGGCCGCCGGGGTGGTGGCCCTGGAGGGGCCTGACCGCACCCCGGCCGGTTGGCGGGTGATGGCGGAGGGTCAGATCGACCTGGTCATCGGCCACCAGCGTGTGGCCCTGATGGGGTTCCAGCCGACGGCGCTGGGCCTGTTCGGCGAGCGGGCGGGCGAGATCAAGTCCATGGCCATGGTCCGAATGGCGATCTGGGAGCCGGCGCGCACCGGCCTGCTGGCTTTTGGCTCTTCGGATGAGCATGGCTTCACGCAGGACATGGGCGCCGAGCTGGTGGCCTTCCTGGCCCGGGTCGTCGAACGCACGGCGGAGCGGTGGCCGGTCCTGTGATCACCGCGCGGCAGGTCCTGGCGGCGTGGCTGGTCCACCTGGCCCAGGAACGCCGCGCCTCGCCGCGCACGGTGGAGGCCTATGGCTTCGCCGCCGGCCGCTACATCAGCTTTCAAGAGGCCTATCGGGGCGAGACCCTGACGCTCAAGGCCTGCGGGGAGCTGACCGCCGGCGAGATCCGGGCCTGGCTGGCCCACCTGAGGTCCGGCGACCATCCGCTGTCGCCGCGCTCCCTGTCGCAGTCGCTGTCGGCGATCCGCACCTTTCACCGCTATCTCGACCGGCGGCACGACACCCCCAATCCGAACCTGGTGCTGGTGCGCGGCCCCCGGGTGAAGCCGTCGGCGCCGCGTCCGGTCACCGAGGACCAGGCCCGCGGCCTGATCGCCGAACCCTCCATGGACCCCGATCGGGAAGACTGGGAAGTCGCCCGCGACGAGGCGGTGCTGACCCTGCTCTATGGCTGCGGCCTGCGGATTTCCGAGGGGCTGTCGCTCAAGCGGTCGGATGCGCCGCTGGGGGACAGTCTGCGGATCGTCGGCAAGGGCTCGAAGACCCGGATCGTGCCGGTGCTGCCGGCCGTGCGCGAGGCCATCGACGCCTATGTGGCCGCCGCGCCCTTCGCTCTGGCCCCCGACGAGCCGCTGTTCCGCGCCAAGCGGGGCGGGGCGCTCAGTCCGCGCCATGTGCAGGCCACCGTGCAGCTGCTGCGGGGCCGCCTGGGTTTGCCCGCCAGCGCCACGCCCCATGCCCTGCGCCACTCCTTCGCCACCCACCTGCTGGGGGCCGGCGCCGACCTGCGCTCCATCCAGGAACTGCTGGGCCACGCCTCGCTGTCGACGACCCAGCGCTATACCGATGTGGACGCCGCGGCGTTACTGAGCGCGTACAACAGCGCGCATCCGCACGCCTAAAAGCCCCCTCCCCCCTCCCCTCGTCATCCTCGGGCTTGTCCCGAGGATCCATAGACACCGAGACACAGGCGGCTCTGGGCGGCGACGCTCGCGCCTTATGCGGAACGACGGAGATCATGGATCCTCGGGACAAGCCCGAGCAACTGTGTTGGGTCTGGTCAAGCGTTCTGTGGATTTTGGAAGGGCCTTTGATGCTTTAGGGCGGCGTTGAGGGCGACGAGGAGCTTTCTGGCGATGGCGACGATGGCGAGCTTGGGGGCCTTTCCAGCAGCCTTCATGGCCTCGAAGATGTCCTTCCAGGGCCCGCGTCTGATGGCGGCCAAGGCGGCCATGTAGAGGGCGTCCCTGACGCGCTTTCGACCACCCTGGACATGCCGGCGTCCCCGCATCAGGCCGGAGTCGCGGGCGATGGGCGCTAGGCCCGCCAGGGCCGCGATGGCCCGGCGGTCGACCTGGCCCAGTTCCGGCAGGCAGCTCAGCAGCACCGAGCATGCGACCGGGCCGATGCCGGGGGCCGAGCGCAGGATGGCCTGCTGGCGGTCCAGGTCCGGGCTGGAGGCGATCAGGGCCTGCATGCGCTTGTCGAGCTGGGCGATCTGGTCGTCCAGCACCGACAGGACAGCCCCGATGCTGTCGATCAGGTCTGGATCTGGCCGGCCCTTCAGCCGGATGCGCTCGGCCTTGCGCATCTCCACCAGCTGGTCGCGGCGGGCGGTGAGGCCCTGCAGGGCCAGGCGGGCGGGATCGGCTGACGGGGTAGGGACCAGCGGCAAGGTCGCGCCGTAGAGCGCCAGCATCCGGGCGTCCACGGCGTCGGTCTTGGCCAGCAGGCCCATGGAGCGGGCGAAGTCCCGAGCCCGCCCAGGGTTGGCGCGATGGAAGCTCACCCCTGCGGTCTCCAGGGCGCGAAGCAGGGCCTGGTCCCAGGGGGCGGTGGCCTCCAGCACCACGAAGGCTTCCAGCGTGAGGGCCCAGTCGACCAGCCGGGCGATGCCAGCCGGGTCGTTGGAGAAATCCCGCACCCGGCCGGCCGGGTGCGCATAGGCGTCCAGACGCTTGCCGGAGACGTCGATCCCCAGCGTCGTTTGAGGTAAGGTCATGGTCCCATCCTTGTCCTACGGGACGGCGCTCCAACGCCTCCCAGGCAACTGTTCGGGGTGGTTGACGAAAGGCGGGCGGCGCACCCTGCTCGGGCACGGTCTCCAAGACCAAGGATGACAACGGTGCGCCGTCCGCCGATCAGCCTAACAGCGTCAGGCCATCAACAGACAAGGATGACGGTTTCGGGGTGTAGCCTTACCGCAAATGCGCGGTCTCATTGAGGCTGAGGATGTTCCGCTGGCCGCTGCGGGCGCACATGTAGCGGTGGAGGCTGGTGTAGCGGGGCTCGAAGAACAGGCGCGGCGCCATGGCGAGCACGTGGGCGGTCCAGACATTGATCACCCCGCCGTGGCAGAAGACCGCCACCTTCTGGCCGGGATGGCTCTCGATGATTTCCTCAAGGGCGCCCACCACCGCCTGCTGGAAGACGCCGATATCGACACCGTGGTCGCCGTCGGCCATGGCCTTCCAGGCGGCGTAGTCCTCGCGCTTCAGTTCTTCCATGGGGACGTAGGACCCGCCGTCGCGGTCGAACTCGGCGATGCCGTCCTTGTGGCGCAGCGCGTGGCCGCTGTGGGCGAGTAAGGGTGCGGCGGTCTCGATAGCGCGCAGCATGGGGCTGGAATAGACGGCGTCGAAGGTCTCACCCGCCAGCCATTGCGCGACCTTGCGGGACTGGTCGTGGCCCTCGTCGTGCAGCGGCGGATCGGCGCTCTGGTCGCTGCGCACCGGCAGGCCATGGCGGATGAGTACGAGTTCCATCGGTTTCCTGTCCCTGAGCTTTGCCTCCAGGGGACCGGGTTTTCGCGGCCGCCGCAAGGGCTCAGGTCCAGGCGGTGGAGGGGCGCGCCATCTTGACCCAAGGGACGCCGTCATCGCCCTGGCCGACCTCCTTGAAACCCTCGCGGGCATAGAAGGCGCGCGCGCGGAGGTTCGCGGTCTGGCACTTCAGCGACAGGGCGTCGGGCGCTGCGGCGGTGACGTGGTCCAGCAGGGCCTTGCCGACGCCCTGGCCCCGCTGCGCCACGTAGAGCGAGTGCAGGAAGCTGTCGACGGTATAGAGGGCCGCGACGCCTAGGATACGGTGGTCGGCGACGGCCACATAGACGTCCTCGTCGCGAGCGTCGCGCAGGAAGACCTGGGCGTTGTGGCGCGACCCCGGCAGCCAGGTGAAGGTCTCGCGCAGGACCTTCTGGTAGATCGCCGCGGCGATGGGCAGCTCCTCCGGGCGGACCCGGCGGACCAGCATTACGCCTGCATGGTCCAGCCCTCGACGCCCATGGCGGCCTGGCGGCCGGCCTCGGAGCGGGTCGGGTGGGGGTGGACGGTGCGGGCCACGTCCTCGCTGGCGGCGCGGAAGGCCATGGCCACGCAGTACTCGCCGATCATCTCGCCGGCCTGGGGGCCGATGATGTGGACGCCGAGGATCTCGTCTGTCTTGGCGTCCGCCAGGACTTTCGCAAAGCCGTCGGTCTCATGGTTGATCTTGGCGCGGCTGTTGGCGGTGAAGGGGAACTTGCCAGCCTTGTAGGCGATGCCGGCCTCCTTCAGCTGCTCCTCGGTCTTCCCGACCCAGGCCACCTCCGGGTAGGTGTAAACGACGCTGGGGACCAGGTTGTAGTCCACGTGGGCGTACTTGCCGGCGATGGTCTCGATCACCGCGACTGAGTCCTCCTCGGCCTTGTGGGCCAGCATGGGGCCGTGGATGGCGTCGCCGATGGCCCAGACGCCGGGCGCGCTGGTCTTGAAGTGGTCGGTCTCGATGAAGCCGCGCTTGTCGGGGACGATCCCCACGCTCTCCAGGCCGAGGCCCTGCGTGAAGGGACGCCGGCCGATGGCCAGCAGGACGTAGTCGGCGGCCAGGGTCTCGATTTCGCCGCCGGCCACGGGCTCGACGGTCAGCGTGACGCCGGTCTTCGACGACTTCGCGCCGGTGACTTTCGACCCGAGCTTGAAGGCCATCCCCTGCTTGGTGAGCGTGCGCTGGAAGGTCTTGGCGGTCTCGGCGTCCATGCCCGGCGTGATGCGGTCCAGGAACTCGACGACGGTGACTTCCGCGCCGAGGCGGCGCCAGACCGAGCCCAGCTCCAGGCCGATGATGCCGGCGCCGATGACGATCAGGCTCTTGGGAACTTCCGGCAGGGTCAGGGCGCCGGTGGAATCGAGGATGCGTTTGTTGTCGACGGTGACGCCGGGCAGGCCCGACGGCTCCGAGCCGGTGGCGATGACGATGTTCTTGGTCTCCAGCACGGTGACCGAGCCGTCGGGGCCGGTGACCTCGACCTTGCCGGGGCCGGCGATCTTGCCCATGCCCTTGATCCAGTCGGCCTTGTTCTTCTTGAACAGGAACTCGATGCCCTTGGTGAGCGCCGTCACGCTCTCGGCCTTCTGCTTCATCATCTGGGGCAGGTTGAGGGTGGGCGTCACCTCGATGCCCAGGGTGGCGAAGTCCTTGTTCGCCAGCTCATACATTTCCGAGGCGTGCAGCAGGGCCTTCGACGGCATGCAGCCGACATTGAGGCAGGTGCCGCCCAGGGTCTCGCGCTTCTCCACCACGGCCACCGACAGGCCAAGCTGCCCCGCGCGGATGGCGCCGTTGTAGCCGGCGGGGCCGCCCCCGATGATGACGACGTCGTATTGGGCCATGAGCCTGGTCTTCCGAATTGAGAGATGCTGGGACGGATATGGGGAGGCGCGGCCCCCTAGATATCCAGCAGCAGGCGCTCGGGGTTCTCGATGGCGTCCTTGACGTGGACCAGGAAGGTCACCGCGCCCTGGCCGTCCACCACGCGGTGGTCGTAGCTGAGCGCCAGGTACATCATCGGACGGATCACCACCTGGCCGCCGATGGCCATCGGGCGGTCCTGAATCTTGTGCATGCCGAGGATGCCCGACTGCGGCGCGTTGAGGATCGGCGTGGACATCAGCGAGCCGTAGACCCCGCCGTTGGAGATGGTGAAGGTGCCGCCCTGCAGGTCTTCCATGGCCAGGGCGCCGTCGCGGGCCTTCTTGCCCAGGGCGCCGATGGCCTTTTCAACGCCCGCCAGGCCAAGCGCGTCGGCGTCACGGACCACGGGAACCACCAGGCCGCGCTCGGTGCCGACGGCGACGCCGATGTCGTAGTGGTTCTTGTAGATGAGGTCCTGGCCCTCGATCTCGGCGTTGACCTCCGGGACCTGCTTCAGGGCGTGGACCACCGCGGCGACGAAGAAGCTCATGAAGCCGAGCTTCACCCCATGGGTCTTCTCGAAGACATCCTTGTACTTGGTGCGCAGGGCCATGACGTTGGTCATGTCGACCTCGTTGAAGGTCGTCAGCATGGCCGCGGCGTTCTGGGCTTCCTTCAGCCGGCGCGCGATGGTCTGGCGCAGGCGGGTCATGCGGACCCGCTCCTCACGCGCATGGACCTCGCGCGGCGCGGCGGCGATGGCCACGGGGGCGGGCGCATTGGCGCGGGCCTCGAGGGCGGCCAGAGCGTCGCCCTTGGTTACCCGGCCGTCCTTGCCGGAGCCGGCGATGGCGCCCGCGTCGAGGTTGTTCTCCGCCACGATACGCTGGGCCGAGGGGGCCAGCGGCGCAGCGGCGGCGGCGGCAGGGGCGGGCTTGGGCGCGGGGGCCGGAGCGGGCGCAGGCGCAGGCGCGGCGGCCTTGGGCGCTTCGGCCTTCGGGGCCGCGGCCTTGGCGGGCGCGGCGGCGACAGCGCCCTCGGTCACGTGACCCAGGACCGCGCCGGGCTCGACCGTGGCGCCTTCCTCGGCGCTGATGGAATCCAGCACCCCGTCAGCGGGGGCGGCGACTTCGAGGCTGACCTTGTCGGTTTCGAGTTCGACGAGGATCTCATCCTTGCGGACCGCGTCCCCGGGCTTCTTGGCCCAGCGCGCCACTGTCGCCTCGGTGACGGATTCGCCGAGCGTGGGCGTCATGATGTCGGCCATTGGGGAGGTTCTTCCTGTTCTTTCGGGCGGTCGGTTTAGGCGAAGGCTTCAGCAAGGAACGTCTGAAGCTCCTTCATGTGCCGGCTCATCTGGCCGGCCGCGGTGGAGGCCGAGGCCGGGCGGCCGACATAGCGGGCGCGCTTGGCCTTGATCTTCAGGCGGTCGAGGGTGAGTTCCAGCCACGGGTCGACGAAGGTCCAGCCGCCCATGTTCTTCGGCTCCTCCTGACACCAGACCAGTTCGGCGTTGGGGAAGCGCGACAGTTCGGTGGACAGTGACTTCACCGGCCACGGATAGAACTGCTCCAGGCGCATCAGATAGACGTCGTCGACGCCCTTCTCCTCGCGCGCGTCCAGCAGGTCGTAATAGACCTTGCCCGAGCACAGCACGACGCGGCGGATCTTGTCGGGCTCGACGAGCTTGGTGGTGGTGTTGACCCCGCGCTCGGCGTCGTCGTGCAGCACGCGGTGGAAGGACGAGCCCTCGGCCATGTCCACCAGCCGCGACGTCGCTTTCTTGTGGCGCAGCAGCGACTTGGGCGTCATGACGACCAGGGGCTTGCGGAACTCCCGGCGCATCTGGCGGCGCAGGACGTGGAAGTAGTTGGCCGGCGTCGAGCAGTTGACGACCTGGAGGTTGTCCTCGGCGCAGAGCTGCAGGAAGCGCTCCAGACGGGCCGAGGAGTGTTCCGGACCCTGGCCCTCGTAGCCGTGGGGCAGCAGCAGAACCAGGCCGCTCATCCGCAGCCACTTGCGCTCACCTGACGAGATGAACTGGTCGATCACCACCTGGGCGCCGTTGGCGAAGTCGCCGAACTGGCCTTCCCACAGGACCAGCGTCTTGGGGTCGGCCAGGGAGAAACCGTACTCGAAGCCCAGCACCGCCTCTTCCGACAACGGTGAGTCGAGCACCTCGAAATGGGCCTGGCCGGGGCGCAGGTTGGAGAGCGGCTGGTAGTGGGCCTCGGTGGTCTGGTCGATCAGGTCGCAGTGGCGCTGCACAAAGGTGCCGCGCACGCTGTCCTGGCCGGCCAGGCGGACGGGGAAGCCCTCGTCCAGCAGGGTGGCGAAGGCCAGGTGCTCGCCGGTGGCCCAGTCCAGGCCTTCGCCGGTTTCGATGGCCGCGCGGCGATTGTCGATGGCGCGCTTGACGGTCTTGTGGGCGTCCAGGGTTTCCGGGATCGCGGTGATGCGGTTGCCCAGGTCCAGCAGCTTCTGAAGGGGCACGCTGGTGTCGCCGCGGCGGTCGTCGCCGTCGGGCAAAGCCAGGCCCGCCCACTTGCCGTCCAGCCAGTCGGCCTTGTTGGCCTTGTAGGTCTTGCCGGACTCCATCTCCTGGTCGAGGAAGTCGTCGAACTCCTTCATCCAGGCCGCGACGTCGTCCTCGGTCGCCACGCCCTCGCCGATCAGCTGGCGGGAATAGAGCTCGCGGGTCGAGGGGTGGTCCTTGATCTTGGCGTACATCAAGGGCGAGGTCATCGTCGGGTCGTCGCCTTCGTTGTGACCGAACCGGCGGTAGCAGAACATGTCGATGACCACGTCCTTGCCGAACTGCTGGCGGAACTCGGTGGCCACCTTGGCGACGAAGACCACGGCCTCGGGGTCGTCGCCGTTCACGTGGAAGATCGGGGCCTCCACCATCAGGGCCACGTCCGACGGATAGGGCGAGGAGCGGCTGAAGGCCGGCGCGGTGGTGAAGCCGATCTGGTTGTTGACGATGAAGTGGATGGTGCCGCCGGTGCGGTAGCCCTTCACGCCCGAAATGGTGAAGCACTCGGCGATCACACCCTGTCCGGCGAAGGCCGCGTCCCCGTGCATCAGCAGGGGCAGGACGTGGTTGCGGCCGGAGTCCGGAGCGTCGCGCAGGGTGTAGGCCTGCTTGGCGCGGGCCTTGCCCAGCACCACCGGGTTGACGATCTCCAGGTGGGAGGGGTTGGCGGTCAGCGACAGGTGGACGTTGTTGCCGTCGAAGGCGCGGTCCGAGGAGGCGCCCATGTGGTACTTCACGTCGCCCGAGCCTTCCACGTCCGAGGGCAGGCTGGAGCCGCCCTGGAACTCGTGGAAGATCACCTGATAGGGCTTGGCCATCACGGCGGCCAGGACGTTCAGGCGGCCCCGGTGGGGCATGCCGATGACGATGTCCTTCACGCCGAGCGCGCCGCCGCGCTTGATGATCTGTTCGAGCGCCGGGACCATGGCCTCGCCGCCGTCCAGGCCGAACCGCTTGGTGCCGGGGAAGCGCTTGTGCAGGAACTTCTCGAAGCCCTCGGCCTCGATCAGCTTCTTGAGGATGGCGACCTTGCCCTCCTTGGTGAAGTTGATCTCCTTGTCGCGGCCCTCGATGCGCTCCTGCAGCCAGGCCTTCTGGGCCGGGTCGGAGATGTGCATGTACTGCACGCCGATGTCGTTGCAGTAGGTGCGGCGCAGGATCGCCAGGATCTCGCGGATGGTCCCGGTCTCAAGGCCCAGCACGAAGTCCAGGAAGATCGGGCGGTCGTAGTCGGCCTCGGTGAAGCCGTAGGAGGCGGGGTCGAGCTCGGTGGCGTCGCCCTCGGGGATGGCGATGCCCAGCGGGTCGAGATTGGCCCGCAGGTGACCGCGCATCCGGTAGGCGCGGATCATCATGATGGCGCGCAGGGAATCCAGCGTCGCGGCGCGAACGGATTCCGGCGTGGCGGCCGGCGCGGCGCGCTCGGCCACCTTGGCGCCGACCTTGGCCTCCACCGCCGGCCAGAGGCCGTCGATGGCCGAGAGCCAGTCGGGACGGGCGGCAGGCGCGGATTTCTGGGTCCAGCCGGGCTTGACCGTGGCGGCCTTCACCTCGTCGGCGCGCTCCTGCAGGGAGGCGAAGAAGGCGCGCCACGAGGGCTCCACCAGGGCCGGGTCAGCCGCCCATTTCGCGTAGAGGTCCTCCACGAAGGCGGCGTTGCCGCCATAGAGGAAGGAGGTCTCGGCGAGCACCTCGTTGATCAGACCTGCGTCGTCCGCCATTTTCGTCCGCTTTCCCGGGGGGCCGCGGCGCTTCATCAAAGGAGCCGAGCGCGGACCGCCCTACGCTTAAATTCGCCCTTAGGCCTTCTTGAGGACCTCAAGGAGGGTTTCGCCCAGTTTCGCCGGAGACGGTGACACGCGTATGCCCGCGGCCTCCATCGCGGCGATCTTGTCTTCGGCGCCGCCCTTGCCGCCGGAGATGATCGCGCCCGCGTGACCCATGCGCCGCCCGGGCGGCGCGGTGCGTCCCGCGATGAAGCCGACCATAGGCTTCTTGATTGCTGAATTCTTAATGAACTCAGCCGCGTCTTCTTCCGCGGACCCGCCGATTTCGCCGATCATGATGATCGATTCCGTCTCCGGGTCCTTCAGGAACATGTCGAGCATGTCGATGAACTCGGTGCCCTTCACCGGGTCGCCGCCGATGCCCACGGCCGTGGATTGGCCCAGGCCCACCTGGGTGGTCTGGAACACGGCTTCGTAGGTAAGCGTGCCCGAGCGCGAGACAACACCCACCGAGCCCTTCTTGAAGATATTGGCCGGCATGATGCCGATCTTGCAGGCTTCCGGGGTCAGGACGCCGGGGCAGTTGGGGCCGATCAGCCTGGTTTTTGAGCCGACCAGGGCGCGCTTGACCTGCACCATGTCCAGCACCGGGATGCCCTCGGTGATGCAGATAACCAGAGGAACGCCGGCCTCGATGGCTTCGAGGATGCTATCGGCGGCGAAGGCCGGCGGCACATAGATCACGCTGGCGTCGGCGCCGGTCTGCTTCACAGCTTCGTCGACGGTGTCGAAGACCGGCAGGCCGATGTGACTGGTTCCGCCCTTACCGGGGGTGACGCCGCCGACCATCTTGGTGCCAAACGCGATGGCCTGCTCGGAGTGGAAGGTGCCCTGGGCGCCCGTGAGGCCCTGGCAGATCACCTTGGTGTTCTTGTCGATGAGGATGGACATCAGGCGGCTCCCCGCACGGCGGCGACAATCTTTTCGGCGCCATCGGAGAGGTCGTTGGCCGCGATCACGTTCAGGCCGCTCTCATTGATGATCTTCTTGCCCAACTCGGCGTTGGTGCCTTCCAGGCGAACCACCAGGGGAACCGTCAGCCCCACCTGCTTGACCGCCGCCACCACGCCCTGGGCCAGGACGTCGCAACGGGCGATGCCGCCGAAGATGTTCACCAGGATGCCCTTCACATTGGGGTCGGCCATGATGATCTTGAAGGCCGCCGTCACCTTGGCCTCGTCGGCGCCGCCGCCGACGTCCAGGAAGTTGGCGGGCTCGGCGCCGTACAGCTTGATGATGTCCATGGTGGCCATGGCCAGACCGGCGCCGTTGACCATGCAGCCGATCTCGCCGTCGAGGGCGATGTAGCTGAGGTCAAACTTCGAGGCCTCGATCTCTTTCGGGTCCTCCTCGGTCTCGTCGCGCAGGGCGACGATGTCGGGGTGGCGGTAGAGGGCGTTGCTATCGAAGGACACCTTGGCGTCGAGGACGCGCAGCTGGTCGTCGGCGGTGACGATCAGCGGGTTGATCTCCAGCATGGCCATGTCCTTGGCCAGGAACGCCGTATAGAGCTGGCGCAGCAGCTTGCCGGCCTGCTTGGAGAGGTCGCCCTTCAGGCCCAGAGCCTTCGAAAGCTTCAGGCCGTGGTGGTTCCAGACCCCCGTCGCCGGGTCGATGGAGAAGGTGATGATCTTCTCGGGCGTCGAGTGGGCGACGTCCTCGATGTCCATGCCGCCTTCGGTGGAGGCCACGACCGAGACCCGGCTCGTTTCGCGGTCCACCAGCAGGGACAGATAGAATTCCTTGGCGATCGCCGCGCCCTCTTCGATGTAGAGGCGGTTGACCTGCTTGCCCTTGGGACCCGTCTGATGGGTCACCAGCACCCGGCCGAGCATCTCGGTCGCGTTGGTGCGGACCTCCTCGACGGACTTGACCACCCGGACGCCGCCCTTGGCGTCGGGGCCGAGGCCCTCGAACTTGCCCTTGCCGCGCCCACCGGCGTGGATCTGGGACTTCACCACGAAGACCGGACCTCCGAGGGTCTCGGCGGCCTTGACGGCCTCTTCGACGGTGAAGGCCGGATAGCCACGCGGGACCGCCACGCCGAACTCGGAGAGGACGGCTTTGGCTTGATGCTCGTGTATATTCATGAGGTCGCGAAACGCGCTGTTTGGGCCCGCCCAGTGCGGCGAGAAGCCGGGGTATAAGCGCCGTTCCGGACCGTTGCAACCGCGCCACGGTCAGAAAAATAACGTCTGCGCGCAATTGTCCGGCCGGTGCGTTCCCTGGTGTTGAACATGGTTAGCTGGAGGCCTCGACGGCTGCCGTTGCGGTACGTTCCAGCTTGCCCCAACCGACCCGGGCGCCGTGGACGGCGGTGCGGATCGACTTCAGCACCACATAGTACATCAGCTGGCGGTAGCCGAACCGCTGGGCGGGCAGCCAGATGAGGTCGCCCCAGGGCGCCCGGCGCTCCATCGCCATGCCGAGCGCGCCCGCCGACAGGTCCAGGAAGATGAAGGCCGCCCAATAGAACAGCGGGCGGGCTAGGTCGTCGGGCGACCACTGCACAGGGTGGTAGAAGGCGTCGTAGACGCCGGCGCCCACGCTCCAGACCACGGCTGCGTCCACCAGGGGCGCCACCACCGTCAGCAGAATCTGGAACAGCCAGATCTGCGGCAGGGCGATGAAGCCGAGGACCGGGCGCTTGACGTCGAACAGGCCGGCCCGGTGCTTCCACAGGCATTGCAGGGTGCCGAAGGACCAGCGGAACCGCTGCTTCAGCAGGCCCGAGACCGTCTCCGGCGCCTCGGTATAGGCCCGCGCCTCCGGATCGAACTCCACGCGCCAGCCGGCGCGCTGCACGGCGAGCGTCAGGTCCTGGTCCTCCGCCAGGGTGTCGGCGGGATAGCCGCCCAGGGCGGCGAGCGCGCTCTTGCGCCAGGCGCCCACCGCCCCGGGGACCACGGTGACCGCGCCAACGGCGGCGAGCGCCCGGCGCTCCAGGTTCTGGGCCGTGACATATTCCAGGGCCTGCCAGCGGGTGATCAGGTTGCGGCGGTTGCCGACGATGGCGTTGCCGGCGACGGCCCCCACCGTGGGATCGGCGAACCAGCGGGCCAGCTGGGCGATGGTGTCGGGCGGGAACAGGGTGTCGGCGTCCAGGGCCACGATGATCTCGCCGGCGGCCACCGCCAGGCCGCGGTTCAGGGCCTGCGCCTTGCCGCCGTTGGGGAAGCTCATGAGGGTCACGCGGGGCTCGCCCGCGAAGGCGTCGCGCACCACCTGGGCGGTGGCGTCGGCCGAGCCGTCGTCCAGCACGATGACCTCCAGGCGCGGCCATCTTGACCCTAGAATTCGCGCCACGGAGGCGGCGATCACCTTTTCCTCGTTAAAGCAGGGGATCAGGACGCTGACCGCCGGCCCGAGTTCGCCGTCGCTCATCGGCGGGGTGCGGCGCTCAATGCCGGCGCGGTGGACCAGGGCCAGGACCCCCAGCACCAGCAGGCGGGCGACACCCAGTCCGATCGCGGCCAGGAACAGTACGCGCAGGGTCATCTGCACGCCATGGAAGAAGCCGAAGCCGACGCGGTCCAGCAGCATCTCGGCCGAGGTGCGCGAGGTGGGCGGCAGGGCCTCGGACGGCGTCATGCCCGCCAGCTCGGCGACACTCACCAGCCGGTAGCCGTGGGCGCGGAGCTGGTCGATCAGCTCCGGCAGGGCCGCCACGGTGCGGCTGCGGTCGCCGCCGCTATCGTGCAGCAGGACCACCTGGCCCTGGCGCTCGGTGTCGTCCAGCCGGTCCAGGGTGCGCGAGACGATCAGCCTGGCGTCGGGCTTCTTCCAGTCGTCGGGATCGATGCGCAGGCCGACCGTCAGATAGCCCAGGGACTGGGCGATCAGCAGGGGCTCCACCTCGCTGGGGGTCGAAGGCTCGGCGTCGCCGAAGAACGGCGGACGGAACAGGCGCAGCGACTTGCCGGTCAGCGTCTCGAACAGCCGCTGGGTGGCGTTCATCTCCAGCCGCGCCTCGGTGGCGGGCACCTCGGCGATGTTGGGATGGGTCCAGGTGTGGCCGCCCACCGTCTGGCCCTCGCGCACCTCGCGCTGCACCAGGCCGGGGTACTTCTCCATGTTCTTGCCGATCACGAAGAAGGTGGCCGGCGCGTGCTTGGCCGCCAGGATGTCGAGAATCTTCGGCGTCCAGCGGGCGTCGGGGCCGTCGTCGAAGGTCAGGGCCACCAGGCCGGGCCGCGCGCCGTAGCGCTGGATCACATAGGAGGTCGGCATGACCTGGTAGTCCTCGGCGGCGATCAGGCCGCTCTGGGTGTCGACGTCGATGGTGCGCCTGCCGGCCTGGGGCGTGGCCGAGACGTGGAGCACCTCGCCCGTTCCGTCGAAATTGACGTCCTGGCCGGGGCTGAGACCCTCCAGGCCCTGGGGCGAGACCTGGCCATAGGTGTGGGGCAGCAGGCGCCAGATCCCCGGATCCTCCGACCCAAGCCGCCACAGGGCGTAGCCGAGCGGGCGATAGGGATCGGAGACCTTGAGCTGGTTGTAGAGGGTGGGCGCATCGAGGAACCAGACCGCGTGCTGGCGGCCGGCGTCGTCCTCGTAGTTGAAGTGCGGGTTCAGGGCCTCTGGATCCATGGCCACCGAGGCGCCGGCGTCGTGGGCCAGCTGGGTGGCCTCGTTGAAGGTCACGGCCTCGGCGACGCCGGGCTTGCCCCTGGCCGGCAGGGTCCAGTCATAGCCGTAGGCGCCGAGCGCCAGGATGGTGCGGGCCGGATCCAGCTCGCCCATCCGCCGCGCCACCTGGCCCTGGAACCAGGCCTGGCCGGCGGGGGGACCGGAGTCGCCTGTGCCCCAGTGCTGGTCATAGGCCATCAAAACCAGGACGTCGGTGGAGGCCTGGAGGCGCTTCAGCGGCCAGCTGTCGTCGGCGAAGGGGACTGTGACCCACAGCTCGCGGTCCAGCGGCTTGAGCGCGGCGCGGACCTCCGCCAGGAATCCGGGATAGGCCGCCGCGGCGCGGGGCGACAGGTTCTCCAGGTCGAAGACGTAGCCGGCGTAGCCGTGGGCCTTGGCGAGCGCCACGAGGTTGGCGGCCATGGCCTGGCGGGCGGCGGGGTTGAGGATCAGGGCGTCGGCCTGCGGGCCGTTCCACACCGAGTCCTGGGCGTTGTGCACCACCGGCAGCAGAGAGGGGGCCTTGCGGGCGCCCTTGATGATGGCCTCGGCCTGGGGATCGGCGGTCAGGGTCAGGCGGCCCAGGGCGCCGTCGAGCGCGAGCCACTGCGGGGCCACCACGTCGAGGTCGTTCACATGCCGCGACAGGCTTTCGCGCGAGCTCTCATCCCAGGAGACGTAGAAGCCGACGCTGAGCGGCCGGACCGGGCCCACCGCGCCGGCGTGGCGCGGATGGGGCACACGGGTCCAGGAGCGGTGGCCCTTCAGCCGATGGGCGGTCTCCACATGCAGGCCGCGCAGCATGCGCGGGTCCTTCAGGTGCAGGGCCGGCAGGATGGGCGCAAAGGCCAGGGTGGCGAAGAAGGCCGCGATGATCGCCGCCAGCAGGGCCACAGCCAGCCCCCCCGCGAGGTCCGCGCGGCGGGCGCGGCGGCCGGAGGGATCGTGGAAGATGAAGTCGGCCATGACGGACGCCTGGAGAGAGGACGCCGCTCCCTTCTGCGCCGATCATGGCCGAAGCTTGACCGACCCAAGACGCCGCATGGGAGCGCCTCAGGCGAAAAACACGTTCCACATCGTCCGGCCGGGGATGAAGGCGATGAAGCCGTTGATCACCAGGCCGCCGTAGAACAGGCCCATCATGAAGCGACGGTGGGTCTTCACCACGTGACGCCGTGCGGCGATCACCGCGATGGGCAGGGCGATCAGGGTCCAGCCGGTGAACAGGTGGATGAAGGACCAGTGGTCGCCATTGATCCCGGTGATGAAGATCGAGGACCCGGCCACCAGGGACATGGCCCCCACCCACAGCCAGCCGGCGGTGCGGTGGAAGGTGACGCCCTTGCGCAGGGTCATCAGCATCGCGCCGATCAGCAGGGCGGCGACCGCGCCGGCGATGTGCAGCTTGATCACCAGGGGCTGGGCGGCCAGTAGGGGCAGGTCGGGGGCATGCAGATGACCCTTGGCCGCCAACCGGACGATGAGGGGGGCGACGGGCGCCAGCGCCGCCAACAGGCCGATGGCCGCGATGGGCAGCACGATCGCCCGTAGGCGCTGCGCCCGGTCGAGCCCCGGCATTTGCGAAACCTGCGACATCCTTTATCTCCGCCTCTTGCGGGCCGCTTCAGCGCGGCCTGTTCCTGTCACGCTGTGTGGAGACCGTGGCCCCCATGCGCAAAGGCCGATGCGTCGGATGACGGCGCCGCTACGCCAGAGGTCGGTCCCCGCCGTTCACGCTTCGCCAGCGGACCCGGTCACCTGGGCCACAGTCGCGCGAACGCTCGCCGGATCGAGCGCCGTTGGCGGCTTCCTGGCGTTCATCGGCGCCTTTGGGACGATGGGCGCCCCCTTGATCCTGCGACTGGCCTACACCCTGCCCCTGGCCTGGATCGGCTCGGTCCTGGGTCTGCTATGCTTTCGCGGCACGGTGCGGATGCTGCCGGGCCTGAATGCCCGCCGGTGGCTGCAGGGGGTGATCTCCGCCACCGTGATGACCCCGTTCATGGGCGCGTTCGTGTGGGGATCGACCTATGTCATCACCCGCCGCGGCGCTCTGATCGATGACCTTCCGGCCTATGCCGCGGTGACCTTCGTCTGCTGTCAGGCCTTCACCGCCCTGGCCGTCGGCCTGAACCGACACGCCTATCTCATGAGCCAGACCCGCGCGCGCGACAGCGGAGACCCGACCCCACCCAAATTCCTGGAGCGGTTGCCGCTGAAGCTGCGCGGGGCCGAGGTCTGGGCGGTGGAGGCCGAGGACCACTACCTGCGCCTGCACACCTCCAAGGGACAGGACCTGATCCTGATGCGGCTGGCCGACGCCGTGGCCGAGCTGGAGGGGATCGAGGGCGCCCAGGTGCATCGCTCCTGGTGGGTGGCCCGCGACGCCGTGGCCGACGCGCGGCGCGGCGACGGTCGGGCGACCTTGAAGCTGAAGGACGGCTCAGAGGTCCCGGTCAGCCGCACCTACGCCAAGCTGATCCGCGAGGCCGGCTGGATCTAGCGCGCCCGCCTAGCCGCCTGCCACTGCTCGCGGCTCTGGCCCCAGACATCGACGGTGAGGTCCTGGTAGGGCGCCGGCATCTGCGCCTGGCGCAGGATCGTCGAACCCAGACGTTTGGCCACCGCCGCCGAGGCGGTGTTGGCCGGGTCGATGGTGTGCACCACCTCGTGCCAGTCGAAATTGTCGAAGGCCCAGTCGGTGGAGGCGATGGCCCCCTCCGTCGCATAGCCCCTGCCCCAGCGGTCGCGGACGATGCCCCAACCCACCTCGGTCCCCGGCCAGCCCTCGGGATACCAGGGGCCCAGGCGGCCGACCCAGTCGCCGGTCGCCTTCTCGATGACGCTGAACATCGAGAAGCCCGAGATGGTCCAGGCGCCGGTGACCGAGCACAGGGCCCGCCAGACCACCGAGGGGGTCTGCAGTCCGCCGATGTGCCGACTGGCCTCCTCATCGGCCATGAAGGCGCACCAGGGCTCGAAGTCCGCCGCGCTGGGCGGACGCAGGATCAGGCGTGGGGTTTCCAGGGTGGGGCCGACGGCGGTCATGGACGCCTCCTTTGCGGACGGCCGACATAGCGTCTGGCCGCCCGGCTTCGCAATGGCGGTTCAGTCACGGTTCAGGCGGGCGCCGCAACGATATGGCCGCCTCGGGGATTGCGGAGGCCAGGGACCAAGGACACGCGCCATGACCATCGAGACTCCGCCGCCGGCTTCGACCCTCGTGAGCCCACCCGCCAAATCCGTCTTCGCCAAGCCGATGCTGCTGGTGGGGGTCGCAGGCGCCTGTGTCCTGGGCCTGGCGCTCGGCCTGCTGGCCCGGCCGCAGCTGGCGCCCGACAGCCGCGCCGAAGGCTCGATGAAGCCGGTGGAGCAGGTGCAGATCCAGATCGACCGGGACGAGCCCCTGCCCGCGGTCCAGGGCGGCAAGCTGGAGCTGCTGCCGGCCGGCCTGAAGGCGCCCCGTGTCACGGTCCCCGCGCCGGACGCCGAACCGATCCCGATCAAGGATGTCGAGCCCACCCCGGCCCGGCCCCAGACCCGGGGTCCCAGCTTCGATTGCGCCGACACCGCCAGCGCCTCGGAGGAGTTGGTCTGCAACGACGCGGGCCTCGCCGCCCAGGACCGACGGCTGGCGGCCTCGTTCCGCCGGGCCCTGGAGTCCGGCGTCCCGCCCTGGCGTCTGCGCCGCCAGCAGCAGAGTTGGCTGGACGCCCGCGAGGACGCCGCGCGAAACGAACCCGGGGCGGTGGCCGACCTCTACGACCAGCGCATCCGGGAACTGGACGAGGTGGGCGGAGAGGACCGCTGAGGCGCGTCGCCGAGCTATCGCCCAACGAAAACCCCGCCCGGCCTGCGCCGAGCGGGGTGAACAAGCGCTTCTGGAAACGTCGGGCGCGAACGCCCATCCCGCCTCTTAGCCGATCATGTCCTTGACGGTGTCGCGCTCACCCACCAGTTCGTCGTTGGTCAGCGCGATCTTGCTCTTGGCGAAGTCGTCCATCTCGTAGGTGGTGATGACGTCGTAGCCGGTGGCGGTGGTCTTCACCGGCATGCCGGCCCAGACGCCGTCGGCGAAGCCGTAGCGGCCTTGGCTTTCCACGGCCACCGAGTGGATCTTGCCCGGGGTCACCAGGTCGTGGACGTGGTCGACCAGGGCGTTGGCGGCCGAGGCGGCCGAGGAGACGCCGCGGGCCTCGATGATGGCCGCGCCGCGCTTGCCGACGGCCGGCAGGAAGTCGTTCTTCAGCCAGGCTTCGTCACCGATGACGTCGGCGGCGGCCTTGCCGCCGATCTTGGCGTGGGTGAAGTCGGCGAACATGGTCGGGCTGTGGTTGCCGTAGATGAACAGGTCGGAGACCTGGCCGATGTCCACGCCGGCCTTCTTGGCCAGCTGGGCGCGGCCGCGGTTCTCATCGAGGCGGACCATGGCGGTGAAGCGGTCCTTGGGCAGGCGCTTGGCCTGGCTGGCGGCGATCATCACGTTGGTGTTGCAGGGGTTGCCCACCACGGCCACGCGGGCGTCGTCGGCGGCCACCTTATCGATGGACTGGCCCTGGGCGATGAAGATCTTGCCGTTGTCCTTCAGCAGGTCGGCCCGTTCCATACCGGGGCCACGGGGTTTGGAGCCCACCAGCAGGGCCCAATTCACGTCCTTGAAGGCCACGTCGGCCTCGCCGGTCAGGACCATGTCCTGGAGCAGCGGGAAGGCGCAGTCCTCCAGTTCCATGGCCACGCCCTTCAGGGCCTTCTGCGGGCCTTCGACCGGGATTTCCAGCAGTTGCAGGATCAGCGGCTGATCCTTGCCGAACATCTCGCCCGAGGCGATGCGGAAGAGGAGGGCGTAGCCGATGTTGCCGGCCGCGCCGGTGACCGCCACGCGGATGGGGGTCTTGGTGGTCATGGACTGCTCCGATAGCTGTTGCGGGACGGCAAGTGCGCCAGGTCGGGGGTCCCCGTAGCTCAAACCACGTCCTTGCTGCAATGCCGCACGCGGAGTTTAGGCCCTTTGCGCGGGCGTGGGCGCGTGGTCATCCTGCGCCATGTTCCAGATCGACCCCGCCTTCGTCGCCACCTCCCACGCGCTCGGCGAGCTGACACTGTGCGAGCTCCGGCTGCAGGACGACGCCCGCTATCCCTGGCTGGTGCTGATTCCCAGGGGCGTGGCCTTGCGGGAAATCGAGGACCTGATGGCGATGGAGCGGGCGCAGCTGATGGACGAGATCGTCCACGCGGGCCGGGCCTTGCGGGTTCTGGGCGAGGCCCTGGGCGTCCCGGTGGAAAAGCTGAACGTCGGCGCCCTGGGCAATGTGACGCCCCAGCTCCACGTCCATGTGGTGGGGCGCCGCCACGACGATCCGGCCTGGCCAGGCCCGGTCTGGGGACACAGCCCGGCGGAGCCCTATACATCAGACGAGTTGGCCTATGCGGTGGAGACCGCGCGGCGGGCCCTGGGGCTCTAGACCCCTGAAGTTGCAATTATGTTGAAAACCCCCGGAAGCTGAGTCTTATAGTTAAGGTTCGGATAACACCGGTCGGGGGGCTGACATGCAACGGACGATGAGACTTGGCGCCATCGCGATCGTTGCGCTGCCGTGGATTGTGGGGGCTGGCGCCGCGGTGGCTCAGTCGTCTCACTCTTCGGACCAAGAACGTTATCCAGCACAGATCGTCGTCGGAGCCGCCAACGTCGGAAGCCGGTTCACAACGCTCGCCCAGATTGGGCGCTCCAAGTCCCCGGCTGGCGTTTCGCGGGTGCCCCTGGGCCTGGCGCTCAGTGACTGCATGATCAATCCGGAATTGGTTCAGTTCGAGATTGCGTCCAGCCCGGGCGTGATCGACCCCGCAGCTGATCTTCCCGTAACCACCTTTAACGAGGGCCAGTTCGAGTGTGTCGCGCGGACTGCCCGTTTCGCGGGGTTGGCCTACCAGGCCATGGCGAACGACCGGGCGGTGAGCTCGGACATAAACGCGCTTGGGACCGCATCTTCTCTTGGCGTGGCCGTCCTTGGCGCCGGGCACGCGGCAGCCGACACCCTGCGCTTTTGGCAGGGCCTGGGAGCGATATTCCTCATCAGGGACGAACTGACCGCCACCAAGCCACGCAGCCGGCTCTACAGCATCGGGGCCCAGGCGTTGCGCGCGCAAGTCCTGCGCGCCGCCGCCTTGCAGGCCGCGACTCAAGCCCTATCGGCCACCGTGGCTGGCGGGGATGACGAGCTTAGCTTGTCGAGCAGGATTGCTGACGCGTGCGAACTCGACAGCCTCCGTGTTCTGCCGAAAGCCTACAAGGCCGACGCGGACTTTGTGCTGAACATCTCCAAGGCGATCTCCACGCTCGACAGTCGCTGCAGTGACCTGACAAACGCGGAAACCAAGTTGCATCGGGCGCAGAAGGTTTGGTCATCCAGCGAGCGCGGGGTCATCCAAAACCTCGCCACCGACATCGCAGATTTTGATGCGACCATTGCGCGCCTCGATCGCGGACTTCGGGCTCGGCCGTCAGAGACGTTGAGTGTCGTGCTACGCGCGCCGCTGAACCTTGCTTCCAACCTCGTCGGCGGAAGCGGCCCGGCGGATTACTCGGGTAGGAATCTTTCCCTCGTGGCGGCGCCCTACGATTTCGAACTGCGCAGCCTGCCAAGTCCAGGCTATGTCCAGGGCCTTGAGGTTCCCAGCCTGATCAGCCCGGGAAGCGGTGTGCCCGCGAACCTGCAGAAGCTGGGAGGCTCCGGTCAGAAGCAGGACGCCAGGAGCCTATTCACCGACCTTCAGACTCGAACCCACGACATCAACAAGCTGATCGATCAGGTGAATGACGCGATCATTGACGTGCAGATCCTGAACGCGGTGAATCGCACGTCGACGATGCGGGTCAATTTCGGAGCCGACGCCCGCCCCCTCACGATGGTCGCGCCTGGACCCTAGTTCCGCCGCAGCGTCACCGACCGGTGCTCGCCGCGTTCGTTCAGTTCCCCAGACCAGCCGCCATTGCCGTCGGCGCTGAGCAGGATGATCGACGGATCGGCGCCGGGGCGAGGGGTGATGCGGATGGTGAGTTGGCCGCCGACCCGGCTGATGACGTCGATGAAGCCCGAGGCGTCGACGGCGCCGCGGCGGCGGGGGTCGCGCCAGGCGCCCTCCAGGCTGCCGGAGCCGGTATCCACCAGCTGCAGGTCGTAGAGTTCGGTTCCTCCCGCCTTCAGACTCCAGGCGCCGTCCAGCGGCCCCTGCATCCCCTGGGCGGAATTGAAGGATGAGCGCATGCGGGCCTCGAAGTTGAGATCCGTCGCGGTCGGCGGCCCCTCCGGGGTCTTGCCGGTCTCATCGATATGGACCGGGGCGGTGAGCTGGCGGCGCGGCGCGGGCGGCACATAGGGCGGCGGCGTGTAGACCGGCGGGGTGTTGACGTAGGGCAGCGGCGCCTGGACGGCGGCCGGACGGTTGTAGACCGGCGGCGGGATATAGGCCGCCGGCGGAGGCGACGTGCTGACAGGCGGCGCGGTGGCGACCGGCGCATTGTAGATCGGCGCCTGGGCGGGGGTGGGCGCCTCCAGCGTCGGGGGCTGGACCGGCGGGGCGGTGACCGGGCCATCGGGCGCCTGGGTGGCCGGCGGCTGGCTCTGCTCCAGCAGGGCGCCGATGGGATCAACGTCCTGGGCGGCGGCCAAGCTCGGCGGCGCGGCCAGAATGAGGCCCGCGAAGGCTGCGGCGACGCGCCAGACTCTCGACACCCGGGTTTCCAAATCCTGCCTCACGCGGCGGCGATCGCCGCCGACACAGCGATCAGACGCTGCGCCTGCGCCAGATGCAACCGCTCCACCATACGTCCCTCGACTCGAAGCACGCCCTTAGACGCGTTTTCCGGCGAATCGAAGGCGGCGACAATTATGTGCGCCCAATGCACCTCGTCGGCGGCCGGAGAAAAAGCGGCGTTGGCGGTTTCGATCTGTTTCGGGTGGATCAGGGTCTTGCCGTCAAACCCGAACTCCGCCCCCTGCGCGCACTGGCGAGCCAGGCCACCCTCGTCCTCGATGCTGTTGTAGACCCCGTCCAGGATGGTCAGGCCGTGGGCCCGGGCGGCGGCGACGCTGAGTGAAAGCGGGCCCAGGAGCGGCGCGCGGTCGACGGTGAGCCGGCAGCGCATCTCCTTGGCCAGGTCGTTGGTCCCGATCACGAAGGTATCCAGGCGGCTGGTCCGCGCCGAGGCGGCGATGGCGTCCAGGGCGAAGAGGGCGGCGCAGGTCTCGATCATCACCCACAGGCGGGTGTCGCCAGTCAGCGCCTGATCGTAGGCGGCGACATCGGCAGGGCTGGAGACCTTGGGTGCCAGGATGGCGGCGGGCCGGGCGGCCGACGCGGCGGCCAGGTCGGCCGCGCCCCAGGGGGTGTCGAGGCCGTTGACCCGGATCACCACCTCGCGGCGGCCAAAGCCCCCGGCCTTCACGGCCTCGACCGCCTGCGTGCGGGCCAGGTCCTTGGCGTCCGGCGCGACAGCGTCCTCCAGGTCGAGGATCACCACGTCACAGGCCAGGTCGCGGGCCTTTTCGATGGCGCGCGCATTGGCGGCGGGCATGTAGAGGGCGCTGCGGCGCGGCCGGACGGCGATCACGGGCGGGCTCCGTTTTGCATGGGCGGGCCCTCCTCTTACGAGCTAGGATGGGGCCATGACCATTCGATACGACGAGGATGCAAAAAACGTGCTGGGCGGGGAGCTGATCCCCTGTTCGCTGGATCCCGTCACCGGCTTCTTCCGCAACGGCTGCTGCGAGACCGGGCCGGCCGACACCGGCATCCACACGGTCTGCGCGGTGATGACCGCCGATTTCCTCGAATATTCGAAGTCGATGGGCAACGACCTTTCGACGCCGGTTCCCGACTTCGCCTTCCCGGGCCTGAAGCCTGGCGACCGCTGGTGCCTGTGCGCGCCGCGCTGGAAAGAGGCGCTGGACGCCGGCGCCGCGCCGCACCTGGTGCTGGAGGCGACCCACGAGGAGACCCTGGCCATCGTGCCGCTGGGCATCCTGAAGGACTACGCGTTCAAGGCTTGAGCCTCACCGCAGCCTGTAGATCTGCTCCAGCTGGTAGCGGGAGCCGCCGCTGAGCAGCAGGCTGGAATAGAGGCCAAAGCTTTTCACTTCGAAGGGCGGGGATTTCAGCAGGGCGTTGGCCGACAGCCAGGCCACGACCTCCACGGGATCGGGCCGCTTCAGATAGGCCAGCGTCACGTGGGGCCGGTAGGCGCGGGCTTCGGCCTTGAGGCCCGAGCGTCGAGCGGCGGTCTCGCAGGCCTTGGCCAGGCGGCGTAAGGGCTCGTTTTCCTTCACCCCGGCCCAGACGGCGTGCAGCTCCGGCCCCTCGCCGAACGCGCCCACCCCCTCCAGCTCCAAGGTCATGGGGGCCGCGGCGACGCGCTCCAGTTCCAGGTGCAGGTCGTCGGCCACGTCCTCGCGCACTTCGCCGACGAACCGCAGGGTGATGTGGAAGGCCTCGGCCGGCCGCCAGTTGGCGCCGGCGATCCCGCTCTGGCGGGCCTGCAGGCCCGGGGCGAGCTCGGGCGGAACGGCGACGGCGACGAAGAGGCGGATCATATGGCGAGCCTAGAATGCCCGCCAGGAGAGGCAAGATCGCCTGACGCAAACGTAATCGAGCGCCCGCTTGCGCTTGAGCCCGCGGAACCCGATATTCCGAGGTGCGCCCACCAGGGGCGTTGCAATAGAGGGCTATGCCTCCGATGAGCGACTTCAACCGCGGCGCTGCTCGCACGATCCCCGCGGATCGCGCCGACATGTCGGTGGACGCGGGACTTCGCAGCTTCATGCTCGGCGTCTACAACAAGGTGGCCCTTGGCCTCCTGCTGTCGGCCGGCCTGGGTTACCTGACGGGGTCCTTCGCGCCGGTGCGCGACCTGATGTTCACCGTTTCCAATGGCCGGGTCGGCTATTCTATCCTGGGCATGGTGGTGGCCTTCGCCCCGCTGGCGATCATCCTGTTCGGCGCTTTCACCAAGAACGTCACCCCCAAGGCGGCGGGCATCACCTACTGGGCCGTGGTCAGCGCCATCGGCGCCTCCATGGGCGTGCTGGTGCTGCGTTATACCGGCGCCTCCATCGCCTCGACCTTCCTGCTGACGGCCACGGCTTTCGGCGCTTTGTCGCTGGTGGGTTACACCACCAAGAAGAACCTGACCGGCATGGGCAGCTTCCTGATCATGGGCCTCTGGGGCCTGATCGGCGCCATGCTGATCAACATGTTCCTGCAGAACTCGATGATGAGCCTGCTGATCAACGTGATCGGCCTGCTGATCTTCGCCGGCCTGACCGCCTACGACACCCAGAAGCTGAAGATGACCTATTACGAGCTGGGCGGCGACCAGTCGGCGATGAGCGTGGCCACCAGCTACGGCGCGCTGCAGCTGTACCTGGACTTCATCAACATGTTCCAGTTCCTGCTCGCCCTGTTCGGCAGCCGCCGCTAAGGCCTGACGCAGCAACGATCTACGAAGCCCCGGCGGGAAACCGCCGGGGTTTTTGTTTGGGCCAATCCTAGAGGGGCTAGCTAGTCCACCACCTTGAAGCGGCCCTTGTCGAAGACCCGCAGCACCTGCTCCAGGTCGTGGCCGCGCTTGAGGATCACCCCGCCCTGGCCGATGACGGCCCAGGCCCCCTGGCGCTGGGCCAGGGCGGGGCGCTTCTCGATGCGGTAGAGCGGCGCCTCGGTGGCCTTGCGGAACACCGAGAAGGAGCAGGCCTCGGTGTGGGCGTCGATGGCGTAGTCGCGCCACTCGCCGGCGGAGACCATGCGGCCATAGAGGTTGAGGATGCGCTGGAACTCGCGGCGCTCAAAGAAGACGCTCGCGACCCCGGGGGTCTGGTGGGGCTGATCCAACGCCATGCAGGCTGAGGTTAGACCCAATCGTCGCGGTTCGACAATCGCCTGCGCAGGGCTTGGCCGTGTCGCGCGCGCAACGCCCGCTCCGAAACTAAAACAACCGTAACGTCCCGCCGTGAAAAGACCTTATTCCGGCCCAGTCCCCGCCTGATGCGCCCCCGATAAAGTCACTGTCGGTTGGTCGGAACCCCGCTGGTCCCGGATCCTGAACAGCCCCCCCAGCCCCCCTGGATCGCGGGCTTCGGCCAGCCGACACTCTGCTCTCTCCAAGAGAACGAGCCCCAAGACGAGCCCGCACGGTCCCCCCCTCCACCGTGCGGGCTTCGTCGTGTCTGCAGGGTGGTTTTTGAGAGCTAGTCCTTTTGCGCCGCGGCCAGCACCCGGCCGCCGTGGGGGCTCTGGACGATCACTGCGGTGGCCAGGCCCTCGGCCGAGGCGGCGGGCATGCGATAGGCGGTGGGCCTGCCGCGCCAGGCGCCCAGGCGCTTGATCTCCACCACCACGTTGCGATGAGGCACGGTCTGGCCCTTGTTGTCGCCCTTGCGGACAGCGACGTCCTGCTCGCGCGGATCGTAGCGCACCAGCCAGAC
Organism: Phenylobacterium glaciei; assembly: GCF_016772415.1. Classification (NCBI taxonomy): domain Bacteria; kingdom Pseudomonadati; phylum Pseudomonadota; class Alphaproteobacteria; order Caulobacterales; family Caulobacteraceae; genus Phenylobacterium; species Phenylobacterium glaciei. The sequence goes on along the minus strand of NZ_JAGSGD010000001.1, from coordinate 411,558 downwards.
CTCGGCCCCGCCACGCGGCAGAACGCCTGAGCCGACATCCACCCGGCGCTGGCCGATGAAGGCCATGTCCGGGCCGCGCTTGCCGGCATGGGCGGCGTCGGAGACCAGCTTGTCGATCTTGTCGTCCTGCAGGCCGCCCACCTGGGCGCGGCCGTCGATGACCACCTGGGGGGTGTAGGGTTCGCGCAGGTTCAGGCGGGCCACATAGGCCTTCTGCCGCTCGCCGAAGGCCGGCTTGGCGAAGGTGTCTTCCCAGCCCAGATAGTCCCAGTAGTCCACGGAGAAGGTGAGCGCGAGCACGCCCGGCTTCTCGGCCAGCTTGCCGACATAGGCGTTGGCTTGCCCGCAGGAGGCGCACCCCTGGGCGGTATAGAGTTCGACGACCACGGGCGACTTGGCCTGCGCGCAGAGCGGCAGGGCGGAGACCAGCAGGCTGAAGAGCGCGACGTTACGCATGGGCGCGCACTTAACCGGACTTCGTTGGGGGTTGGGTTTCAACAAGGTGTGACCAGGCGACGGAACGCCGCCTGGTCGGGAACACCTTAGGCCGCCGTGCGGGCGAGGTTGCGCAGCACGTAGTTCAGCACGCCACCGTTCTTGAAGTACTCAAGCTCGGTGGGCGTATCGATCCGGCAGCGGACCGGGAAGCGCGCGATGCGGCCGTCCGACGGACGGTACATCTCGATGGTCAGCTGACGGCGCGGCGAAAGCTCGGTCAGGCCACGGATGGTGACGATCTCTTCGCCCGTCAGGTTCAGCTTCTGCCAGCCTTCCTGCAGGAACTGCAGGGGCAGGACGCCCATGCCCACCAGGTTCGAGCGGTGGATGCGCTCGAAGCTCTCGGCGATCACCGCGCGGACGCCCAGGAGCTTGGTGCCCTTGGCCGCCCAGTCGCGGGACGAGCCGGTGCCGTATTCCTTGCCGGCGAACACCACCAGCGGACGGCCTTCGCCCTGGTAGCGCATAGCGGCGTCATAGATCGCCATGACGTCGCCGGAGGGGAAGTGCTTGGTGACCCCGCCTTCGATGTCCGGGGTGATCTTGTTGCGGATCCGGATGTTGGCGAAGGTGCCGCGCATCATGATCTCGTGGTTGCCACGGCGCGCGCCGTACTGGTTGAATTCCGTGGTCGGAACCTGGCGTTCACGCAGATAGACGCCAGCCGGCGAGGTCGCCTTGATGGAGCCGGCGGGCGAGATGTGGTCGGTGGTGATCGAGTCGCCGAACACCGACAGAACCCGGGCCTCGACGATGTCGGTGACCGGGGTCGGCTCCATCTTCATGTCGCGGAAGTAGGGCGGGTTCTGCACATAGGTGGAGCCCATGTCCCAGGCGTAGGTCTGGCCGCCGGCCACCTTGATGCCCTGCCAGTTCTTGTCGCCCTTGAAGACGTCCGAATAGCGGGTGGCGAACATCTTCTGGGTGACGTGCTTGCGCTGGAGCGTCGCGATCTCTTCCGAGGTCGGCCAGATGTCCTTCAGGTAGACCGGCTTGCCGTCCTTGCCTTCGCCCAGCGGCTCGGTGGCCAGGTCGATGTTCATGGAGCCGGCCAGGGCATAGGCCACCACCAGCGGCGGCGAGGCCAGGTAGTTAGCGCGAACGTCGGGGTTCACCCGGCCTTCGAAGTTGCGGTTGCCCGAAAGCACCGAGCAGGCGACCAGGTCACCCTTTTGCACCGCGTCGGAGATGGCTTCCGGCAGCGGGCCGGAGTTGCCGATGCAGGTGGTGCAGCCGTAGCCCACCAGGTTGAAGCCGAGCGCGTCGAGGCTCTTGGTCAGGCCCGCGCTCTTCAGATAGTCGGTGACCACCTGGGAGCCGGGGGCCAGCGAGGTCTTCACCCAGGGCTTCACCTTCAGGCCCTTTTCGATGGCCTTCTTGGCCACCAGGCCCGCGGCGATCAGCACCGAGGGGTTGGAGGTGTTGGTGCAGGAGGTGATGGCCGCGATGACCACGTCGCCGTTGCCGACGTCGAACTTCTCACCCTGGACCGGGATACGCGCATTGGCGCTCTCCGGATCGGCCTTGCCGAACTCCTTGCCGAGCGCGAGCTTGAACTCGGCGGCGGCGTCGGAGAGCAGGACGCGGTCCTGGGGACGCTTGGGGCCGGCCAGGGACGGCAGGACCGAACCGAGGTCCAGGTCGAGGGTGTCGGTGAATTCGGGATCGGCGTCGCCGGGCTCGAACCACAACCCTTGCGCCTTCGCATAGGCTTCCACCAGGGCGACCCGGTGAGCGTCACGGCCGGTGGCCGAGAGGTAGTCGATGGTGGCCTTGGTCACCGGGAAGAAGCCGCAGGTGGCGCCGTATTCCGGAGCCATGTTGGCGATGGTGGCCTGGTCTTCCAGGGTCAGGCCGGCGAGGCCCGGGCCGTAGAACTCCACGAACTTGCCCACCACGCCCTTCTTGCGCAGCATCTGGGTGACGGTGAGCACCAGGTCGGTGGCGGTCGCGCCTTCCGGCATGGCGCCGGTGACGCGGAAGCCGATGACTTCCGGGATCAGCATCGGGATCGGCTGGCCCAGCATCACGGCCTCGGCCTCGATGCCGCCGACGCCCCAGCCCAGGACCGACAGGCCGTTGATCATGGTGGTGTGGCTGTCGGTGCCGACGACCGTGTCGGGATAGGCGGTGGTGGCGCCGTCCTCGTCCAGGGTCCAGACGGTCTGGGCCAGGTATTCCAGGTTCACCTGGTGGCAGATCCCGGTGCCGGGCGGCACGACGCGGAAGTTGTTGAAGGCCGAGGAGCCCCAGCGCAGGAAGCGATAGCGCTCGATGTTGCGCTCATACTCGCGCTCGACGTTCTCGCCGAAGGCCTTGGAGGTGCCGAAGTGGTCGACCATGACCGAGTGGTCGATCACCAGGTCGACGGGGTTCAGCGGGTTGATCTTCTCGGGGTTGGCGCCCAGCGCCGTCATGGCGTCGCGCATGGCGGCCAGGTCGACGACGGCGGGAACGCCGGTGAAGTCCTGCATCAGGACCCGGGCCGGACGGAAGCTGATCTCGTGCTCGACGGAGCCCTTGTTCACCAGCCAGGCGGCCAGGGCGGTTAGGTCGTCGCCGCCGACGGAGACGCCGTCTTCGTTGCGGAGCAGGTTTTCCAGCAGCACCTTCATGGAGGCCGGCAGGCGCGAAACGCCCGAAAGTCCGGCTTCCTCGGCGGCGGGAAGGCTGTAGTAGACGTAGGTCTTGTCGCCCACCGTCAGTTCGCGGCGGGTCTTCAGGCTGTCGATCGACGCCATATAAGGGATCCTTCCTCTGTTCACGGCCGCTACATCACCGCTTCGGGGATCGCGCGCTTTTCGAGGCGGACACACAGCGTCCGCCCGAGCGCCGCGTACGCCCCCCAAGGCGGCGTCGGCCGCGCGCGTCATAGACCCTGGCTTGGCTTACGTCCATGCGGTGGGAACTTCCGAGTCGTGATCTCACGTCTGAACCTCAAAAACCTGTCGGTCCGGCGGGGCGGGCGCCTGCTTTTTGAAGGCCTGAACCTGGCGCTCGCCGCCGGCGAGGCCGCCGCGCTCACCGGCCGCAACGGGGCCGGCAAGACCAGCCTGCTGCGCACCATCTCAGGCCTCGTCCAGACCGAGGCCGGCGCCATCACCTTCGGCGACCTGGATCCAAGCACGGCAAGGGCTGAGGGCCTGCACCTGATCGGTCATCTGGACGGCCTCAAGCCGACCCGAACCGCCCGCGAGGAACTCGAATTCTGGTCCCAATGGACCGGCGGAACCCGCGCCTCGAGCGCCAAGGCTGTCGCCACCCTGGAGCTTTCCACCCTGATGGACCTAGAGGTCCGGCGGCTGTCGGCGGGGCAGAGGCGCCGTCTGGCGCTCGCGCGGCTGATCGCCGCTCCCCGGCCTCTGTGGCTGCTGGACGAACCGCTGAGCCCGCTGGACGCGGTCTGGCGGGAGCGATTCGGTCAAGTGATGGCTGGCCACCTGGCCACCGGCGGCCTGATCGTGGCCGCCGTCCACGACCCCCTGCCCGTGCCCCACAAGACCCTGGAGATCGGCGCATGAGCCGGGCCGGCGCCCTGCTGGCCCGCGAGGTGGCGCTCGCCTGGGGCAAGGGCGGCGGGCCACTGGTGTCGCTCGGCTTCTATGCCGGGACCGCGACCCTGCTGCCGCTCGCCACCGGGCCTGAGCCCGCGCGGCTGGCGGCCATCGCCACCGGCATGGCCTGGGTGGCCCTGGCGCTCGCGGCCCTGCTGTCGCTGGAGCGGCTGTTCGAGCGCGACTATGAGGACGGGGCCCTGGACCTGATCGTGCTGTCGCCCGTGCCGCTGGAGATCATCTGCGCCATCAAGTGCCTGGGGCAGTGGATCGCGACGGCTGCCCCCCTAGCGCTCGCCGCCCCGGTCGCCGCCATCGCCCTGGGGGCCAAGCCACAGCTCGCCCCCCTGATCCTGGTCTGCGCCCTGGTCGGAGGCCTGGCCTTCGCCTTCACCGGGGGGATCGGGGCGGCGCTGAGCCTGGGGGCCCGGCGCGGCGGCCTGCTGACCGCCGTGATCGTCCTGCCGCTGTTCGTGCCGCCGGTGATCTTCGGCGGCGCGGCGCTGGACGCCTTCGGCAATGGCCTGCCCTGGCACGCGGGCCTCACCCTGCTCTGCGCCTATGCCGCAGCCACGGTGGCGCTGGGCCCTCTGGCCATGGCCGCGGCCTGCCGCAACGCCCTGTCGTAGTTTCGGCGACGGAAACGGCGGGACCCGGCGTTGAACGGCCGAGGGATACAAACTCCGGAGTTCAGAGACCCCATGAAATTCACCACCCCGTTGCTGCTGAGCGGCGCGATCCTGACCCTTGGCCTCGGCGGCGCGGCGATCGCTCAGCCGGCCTCGGCCCCCATGGCCGGCGTCCAGGACGCCGGACCGCGCCACGACCGCGGTGACCGCCCGCGCCGCGATCCGGCCGAGATGGCCGCCAAGCACGCCCAGCACCTGCGCGACACCCTGCAGCTGACCTCGGCCCAGGAGCCGGCGCTGAACGCCTTCCTGCAGTCCATGACCCCGCCAGCCGGGATGCGCGAAAGGATGCGGGAGAACCGTGACGAGCGCGCCAACCTGACCACCCCGGAACGGCTGGACCGCATGAAGGCCCACATGGCCGACCGCCAGGTCGCCTTCGCGCGCCGGGCCGACGCCACGATGCGCTTCTACAGCCAACTCTCGCCCACCCAGAAGAAGGCCTTCGACGCGCTGGGCCCCATGGGCGGCGGCAACGGTCATGGCGATCGTGGTCACGGCGGTGGCCGGTTCGGCGGCGATCGCGGCTAAAGCCAGGCAATTCCTCCCCCACCGGGGGAGGGGGACCGCCGAAGGCGGTGGAGGGGGTTAGGACCGTGCCGATCCGACAGCCCAAGCCCCCTCCGTCTCGCGGGCTTCGCCCGCGATCCACCTCCCCCGAACCGCGCTGCGCGCTGGGGGAGGAATTAAGGAAGCGACCCCGACTTGCCCCAGGCGGCGCCGGGGTCTAATTCGCCTGGGCATGTTCCCGGCGCCCGCCTTCCTGTCGAATCCCGAGCGCTTCATGGCGTTCTCGCGCTGGGCCGCGCCGATGTTCGGCGTGATCGCCGCCGTCCTGGCCCTGGCCGGGCTGTGGCTGGGCTTCACCGCCCCGGAGGACTACCAGCAGGGCGACACCGTGCGGATCATGTTCATCCACGTGCCCGCCGCCTGGATGAGCATGTTTGTCTATGCCTGCCTGGGGGGCGCGAGCTTCCTGGCCCTGGTGTTCCGCCACGCCCTGGCCGACGCCGCCGCCCAGGCCGCCGCGCCGCTGGGGGCGGCCTTCACGGTTCTGGCGCTGGCCACCGGTTCGCTGTGGGGCCGGCCGATGTGGGGGACCTGGTGGGTCTGGGACGCGCGCCTGACCTCGGTCCTGGTCCTGCTGCTGTTCTATCTGGCCTATATGGCCCTGCGCGCCTCCCTGGACGACGAGGCCAAGTCGGCCCGCGCAGGCGCCATCCTGGCGCTAGTCGGCGTCGTCAATCTGCCCATCGTCCACTGGTCGGTGAACTGGTGGAACACCCTGCACCAGGGCGCCTCGGTGTTCCGCAAGGGCGGACCGACCATGACCGTCGACTATCTGTATCCCCTGCTGCTGCTGAGCCTGGCCTATATGGCCGCCTTCGGGTCCCTGTGGCTGGTGCGCATCCGTGGCGAGGTCTGGCGCCGCCGCGCCGAGGCCGCCGCCCTGCGCGCGGCAAGGGGCTGACCATGCTTGACCTCGATCCCGGTCCCTATGCCGCCTTCATCTGGCCAGCCTATGGCCTGACCGCCCTGGCTTTCGTGGGCATGATCGCCGCCAGTCTGAACCACGCGCGGCGCTGGCGGAAGAAGGCCGAAGCCCTGACCAAGGACCGTGAGGCGTGAGCCGTTGGCTGGCGGCCCTGCCGCTGATCGCCCTGGTGGCCCTGGCCCTGCTGTTTGGCCTGTTCGCCCTGAAGCACGACCCCCACGTCCAGCCCCAGGCCCTGGTGGGCAAGCCGACCCCCGATCTTATCCTGCCCAGCCTCGACGACGGCCGACCGCTGCGGCTGCGCCAGGTCGCCAAGGGCCCGGTGCTGATCAACATCTTCGCCTCCTGGTGCGCCCCCTGCGAGATCGAGCAGCCGGTGCTGGTGGCCATGAAGAAGCAGGGAATTCCCCTGGTGGGCGTCGCCTACAAGGACGCGCCCGACAACACCAAGGCCTTCCTGGCCCGGCTCGGCGATCCTTACCGGGCGCGGCTGGTGGACCGCGACGGACGAGCGGGGATCGAGCTCGGCGTCACCGGGGTTCCAGAGACATACCTCGTGGGCGCCGACGGCATGATCCTGGCCAAGCACACCGGGCCGCTGACGCAGCAGGACGCCCGGGATCTGTGGGCCAGAGCCTTTTAGGGTCAGATGGAAACCATCTGACCCGTTTAAGAAGGCTCTTATCTCAAAGGGTTCAAGTGCGCCGGACGGGTTAACCGGCTTCCACTTAACCCTGGCGCGCTTGCCGCGCGTTAACCCTCTGTTGACCATATTCGCGCGAGGACTGGGCTCGCGCATTAACCATAAGGCCGCCCGTGGCGCTTCCCATCAGACCCGGCTTCCCGCAGACCACCCAGCCGATCCAACGGCCGGACGCTGCGCGCAATGCGAGCCAGCGCGCCTTCTTCCAGGCGGCGCTGGGCGGTCAGCAGCAGGCCGCCGCCGCCCAGGCCATCGCCAACCCGATCAGCCGTCCGCATCCGATGGGCCGCATCCCGGCGGACCTCCCCGCCGAACCGCCGGAGAAGTTCCTGCGGCCGGGATCTTTGCTGGATATCAAGGTCTAGGGACGAGCCCACAGCCGCTCATCCCGGCGAAGGCCGGGACCCAGATACATTCTGAGCGTTTGGTGGGCTTTACCTGGATCCCGGCCTTCGCCGGGATGAGCGGGTAGGAGATCAGGCCGCCTTCTTGGCCTTCTTCTCTTTTTTGGGCTTCTCGGCCTTCGGAGCCTTTTCCGCCTTCTCAGCCTTGGGAGCCTTTTCGGCCTTCGGCTTCTTCACCTTGGCCGGCTTCTCGGCCTTGGGCTTCTTCGGCGCCTTCTCCACCGGCGGCGCGGCGGCGGCTTCGCCGGCGGCGATCAGGTCGCGCAGGACATTGACCAGGCCTTCGCGCTTGTTGGAGGAGAGCAGCTTCAGCAGCTTGGCGTCGGCCGCCGCCATCTTCGGCTTGGCTTCTTCCAGCAACTCACGGCCCGCGACGGTCAGACTGACGGCGTTGGCCCGGGCGTCGGAAGCGGAGCGCTGGCGCTCCAGCAGGCCCTTGGTGATCATGCGGGCGGCCATGTCGGCCAGGGTCGAGCGGTCGATGCCGGTAATGCGGACCAGGTCGGTCTGGGTCAGGCCCTCATGGGCCTCCACCGCCGCCAGCACCGCGTACTGGCGCTGGGTCGGGCCGCCGGCCTCGAAGGCGTCGGCATAGATGTCCAGGGACAGCTGCAACGCGCGGTGCAGCAGGTGGCTTGGGGACTTGTCCAGGGCCGGAAGCCCGCCGGATTTCGCGCCTGACTTCGATTTCGCCATGAGGTCGTCCCCGCCCGTCCGATTGGATCGGCCGGCAAGCTATACTCCGATCGCGTCGTTTTGACGACAGACGTCCGTGGACGGTCTATTCGACCGGCGGCACCGGAGGAATTTCGTCGAGCTTGGCGTACTTCATCATCAGCGGCACCTGCGAGAAGCCGAACAGGACGTGGATGATAGAGAGGCCCGGGAAGCGGAACAGCACCCAGACCTCGTCCGGCTGTGTCCGCCAGATGAACTCGTTGAGAGCCGCCACGCACAGGAAGAAGATCCCGTAGCGCCAGGTCAGCTTGCGCCAGCCCTCGTCGGGCATCTGGAAGGCCTTGCCCAACAGGATCTTCAGCGGATTCTTGCGCAGCACCAGGCCGCCGATCAGGAACAGGCCGAAGGCCACCGAGGTCACGGTCGGCTTGATCTTGATGAAACGGTCATCGTGGAAGAACAGGGTCAGGCAGCCGAACAGCACGGCGATGAGGCCGGCCACCAGGGGCATGGGGGCGATGCGCTTCTCCACCACATAGCCGATGATGAGGGCGAGCGCCGCGCCGGCCACCATGCCCCAGGTCGCCTGGACCGTGTCGTGGGTGATGAAGTAGGCGATGACGAAGCCCACCGGCCAGCCGTAGTCGACGAAGCCGGTGATGAACTTCTTGGCGCCAGGCGACAGGGTCATGCGTCCTCCAGACCGACGAGGGAACGGGCGAAGGCCCGGGCGTTGAAGGGCTGAAGATCCTCGATCCCCTCCCCCACGCCAATAAGCTTGATGGGGCTGTCCGACGCCTGGGCCACCGGCACCAGGACGCCGCCGCGGGCGGTGCCGTCCAGCTTGGTCATGACGATGCCGGTGACGCCGATCTGGTTGCCGAAGATGTTTTCCTGGGCCAGCGCATTGCGGCCCACCGTGGCGTCGAGCACCAGCAGGGTCTCGTGCGGGGCGTCCGGATCGATCTTCTTCACCACCCGGATGACCTTGAGCAGCTCGTCCATCAGGCCCTGCTTGTTCTGTAGCCGGCCGGCGGTGTCGATGAGGACCACGTCGTGGCCCTTCTCCTTGGCTGCGGCGATGGCGTCGAAGGCCAGGCCCGCGGCGTCGGAATTGGGCGGACGGGACATGAAGTCGGCCCCGGCGCGCTCGGCCCAGACCTTGAGCTGCTCGACGGCGGCGGCGCGGAAGGTGTCGCCGGCCACCACCAGCACCTTGGCGCCCTTGCCGGTCAAATCCGCCGCGATCTTGCCCAGGGTCGTGGTCTTGCCCGAACCGTTGACCCCGATGAACAGCACCACATAGGGCCTGGGGCCTGACAGCGGGTCGAAGGCGCCCTGGCGGCTGGAAAGCTCATCGCCGATGGCCTCGGCGAGGGCTTCCTTGATCTCCATCTCGTCAACGCTCTTGCCGAACTTGGCGTCGGAGAAGCGCTGGGTGATGCGGGCGGCCGAATGCGGGCCGAGATCGGCCTCGATCAGCATCTCTTCCAGCTCGTCGAGCTTGGCCTGGTCCAGGGGCGCCTTGGTGAAGGTCGCCGTCACCTGTTCGGTCAGCGCCTTGGACGACCGGGTGAGGCCGCCGGCGAGGCGCTGGAGCCAGCCCTTCTTGGGTTCAGTCATAGGCGGCTTCTAGCGGCTCCTCGGCGTGCGCGATAGAGGATGGGGAATGGACGCGCTCACCGCCACCCTGACCTGGCTGGACTATGCCGCCGTGGCCGTGTTCGGCGCCACCGGGGCGCTGGCGGCTGCACGGCGCAAGCACGACATCGTCACCTTCGGCTTCTTCGCCGCGGTCACCGGGGTGGGGGGCGGCACGTTGCGCGACCTGCTGATCGGGGCGCCCGTGTTCTGGGTGCAGAAGCCGGCCTATATCCTGGCCTGCCTGGCCGCGGCCATGGCGGTCTGGGTGTTCGGGTCGGGCAAGGGTCGGATGCGGGTGCTGCTCTGGCTCGACGCCCTGGGTCTGGCCGCCTACTGCGTGGTGGGCGCGGCCAAGGCGGCCTCGCTCGGCGCGCCGCCGTTCTCCGCCGTCGTGATGGGGACGCTGACGGCCTGTTTCGGCGGGGTGATCCGCGACGTGCTGGCCCACGAGCCCTCGATCCTGCTGAAGCGCGAAGTCTACGTCACCGCCGCCCTGGTGGGAGCCGGTGTCTTCGTGATCCTGCAGATGTTCGAGGTTGCGGGGTTCCCGGCGGGGTTGGCGGGTTTCGCCGCAGCCCTCGCCATCCGCAGCGGCGCCATCCTAAAGGGCTGGGCCCTGCCCGGTTTCCCGGGCCGCGGCACGCCCGAAGACTAGGCCTTGGGCGGCCAGGTCTCGGTGTCGTGGTCGGGGTGCTGGTGGCTGACCATGCCGGCGTAGAATTCCGCCACCCGCTCCGCCTGCTCCGGCGTCCGCTGGGGCAGATGTTCCAGGTCGTTCACATAGGGCAGGATGGATTCCACGCCGACCTGGAGAACCGGGACGATGGTCTGCGGATGGTCGAAGGCGCCGATGGCGATGTTGATCGGGTGGTCCGGCGATTCAAAGGAGAGCTGGGTGCCGCAGTCGCCACAGAAGCCGCGCTTGATCAGGTTGGAGCTCTGGAAATACTTCGGCGCGCCGCGGGTCCACTCGAAGGCGTTGGCGTCGACATAGGGACCGTAGAAGCCGCCGAAGGCCTTTTGGCACATGCGGCAATGGCAGATGCTGGCGCGGCCCAGGCTTTGCGCGTGGAAGCGCACCGCGCCGCATTGGCAACCGCCCGACCACCCGCTCATTCCGCCGCCTCCAGCACAGCCACCGTTCCGAGCACGCGGGCGCCGTCATGGCCGGTGATCCGCATGGGAACGATGGACCCCACGGCGGCCTCGCCGACATAGGCGATTTCGGTGAAGTCCTCGGCGCGGGCGACGCCGTCGCGCTCGACGAGGCCGGTGATGGTCCGGCCGACCTGGCGTTCCAGATGGCGAAGCAGGGCGACCTGGCCGGCGGCGCGCAGGCGGGCGGCGCGGTCCTTGATCACCGGGCGCTGCAGCTGGGGCATCCGCGCGGCGGGCGTGCCCGGGCGCGGGCTGAAGGGGAAGACGTGCAGGAAGGACAGCCCGCCCTCCTCGACCAGGCGCAGGGTGTTGTCGAACATCGCCTCCGTCTCCGTCGGGAAGCCGGCGATGAAGTCGGCGCCGAAGGCCACGTCAGGGCGCACGGCGCGAACGTCGGCGATCAGCTTGAGGGCGTCGGCGCGGCTGTGGCGGCGCTTCATCCGCTTGAGGATCATGTCGTCGCCGGCCTGTAGCGACAGGTGCAGATAGGGCATGAGGCGCGGGCTTTCGGCGAGGCAGCGCATGAGGTCCGGGTCGATCTCGGCGGCGTCGATGGAGGACAGCCGCAGGCGCGGCAGCTCCGGAACCAGCTTGAGGATGCGGGCCACCAGTTGGCCCAGCGTCGGCTGGCCGGGCAGGTCCGAGCCCCAGCTGGTGATGTCCACGCCGGTCAGAACCACCTCGAGATAGCCCTGGGCGGTCAGCTTGCGGACCTGCTCCACCACCTCGCCCGCCGCCGCCGAGCGGGAATTGCCGCGGCCGAAGGGGATGATGCAGAAGGTGCAGCGGTGGTCGCAGCCGTTCTGGACCTCGACATAGGCCCGGGCGCGATCCTTCAGCCCGTCGATCAGGTGGCCGGCGGTCTCGCGGACGCTCATGATGTCGTTGACCCGCACCCGGCCCTCGGGCGCGGTGGCGGCATAGGCGCCGGCCTCGGACTTTTCCGCATTGCCGAGCACCAGGTCCACCTCTGCCATGGCGGCGAAGGCGGCGGGGTCGATCTGGGCGGCGCAGCCGGTGACGATCAGCTTGGCGTCGGGACGCTCCCGGCGGGCCTTGCGGATCGCCTGGCGCGCCTGGCGCACGGCCTCGCCGGTCACCGCGCAGGTGTTGAAGACGATGGCGTTGGAGAGCCCGTCCTCGGCCGCCCGCGCACGGATGACCTCGCTCTCGTAGGCGTTGAGGCGGCAGCCGAAGGTGACGATGTCGACCTTGTCGGTCATGGCAGGACCCCGGTGAATTCGAGTTCCAGGCCGCCGGTCATGATCACGTGGCCGTCGCTCTCGCGCCACTCGATGACGAGGTCGCCGCCGTCGAGTTCCAGGGTCGCCTTGCGGTCGGTGAGGCCACGGCGGGCCGCCGCCACCAGGGCCGCGCAGGCGCCGGTGCCGCAGGCCTTGGTGAGGCCTGCGCCCCGTTCCCAGACCTTCAGGCGGATGCGGTCGCGGGCCTTGATCTGGGCGAAGCCGACATTGACGCCCTCGGGGAACAGCCGGTGATGCTCGATCATCGGGCCGACCTCGCGCACCGGCGCGGTCTCCGCGTCCTCGACAAAGAACACCACGTGGGGATTGCCCATGGAGACGCAGCCCGGGGTGTGCAGCAGCGGCGCGTCGATGGGGCCGACCTGGAGCTCGACGCCCCGGGTGTCCATCGCTTCCTCCAGGGGGATCTGCTTCCAGTCGAGGCCGGGCTCACCCATGTCGACGCTGATGCGCTTTTCGCCGGCGCGCCGTGCGGTGAGGATTCCCGCCTGGGTCTCGAAGCTCGCCTCGTCGCGCCCTGAGGCTTCCATCAGCAGCCAGCCGACGCAGCGGCTGGCGTTGCCGCAGGCGCCCACCTCCTCGCCGTCGGCGTTCCAGAAGCGGACGGCAGCGTCCGCGCGCGTCGAAGGATCAATGGAGACGATCTGGTCGCAGCCGATCCCGCGCTCGCGGTCAGCGATCGCGCGAACCTCGTCCGCGCTCGGCGCGAAGGGGGCGGATCGGGCCTCGACGACGACAAAGTCGTTGCCGAGCCCGTTCATCTTCAGGAACGGACGGCTCATGGTGGCGGCTATATAGGGGAGTTTCTCCGCCCGATCACCTTTGGCGAGACAGGACCTGCTGCGGGGCCCTAGATTTGGCCCATGAAAGTGTTTCTGACCGCGCTGACCGGCGCCCTGTTGCTGGCCCCCATGGCGCATGCCCAAGCCCCCGCCGACCCCTTCACGTGGCTGGAGGAGGTCGACGGTCCCAAGGCCCTGACCTGGGTCGAGGGCCAGAACGCCAAGTCCGCCAAGCGGCTGGAGACCGATCCCCGTTACGGGACGTTCCTCGCGCAGGCGCGCGCCATCTTCACCGCCAAGGACCGCATCCCGTGGCCCACCTTCCGGACCGGCGGGGTGGACAATCTCTGGCAGGATGACGCCCACACCCATGGCGTCTGGCGTCACGCGACGCTCGCGTCCTACCGCAGCGCGGACCCCGCGTGGGAGACCCTGCTCGACCTCGATGTCCTGTCGAAAGCCGAGGGCAAGAACTGGATCTGGAAGGGCGCCACCTGCCTGAAGCCGGCCGAGACCCTGTGCCTGGTGGAGCTGTCCGACGGCGGCGGCGACGCGGTGGAAGTGCGCGAGTTCGATACGGCCAAGAAGGCCTTCGTCGAGCACGGCTTCCGCTTCTCCCAGGGCAAGCAGAACCTGGACTGGATCGACGGCGACACCCTGCTGGTCAGCCGCATCTGGACGCCAGGTGACGAGACCCCCTCCGGCTATGCCTACATCGTCCGCACCGTGACCCGCGACGGCGTCGCCCGCGAAATCTATCGCGGCCAGCAGAGCGATGTCGGGGTCACTCCCATCGTCCTGCGCGGCGCGGGCGGCAAGGCCTACGGGCTGATGGCGCGGCGGGGCCTGACCTTCTTCGAGAACGAGTTCGTGCTGCTGGAGGGCGGCAAGACCCTGCCCATCTCCCTGCCGAAAAAGGCGGAATACCAGGCCTATGTCGACGGCCAGGCGATCTTCCAACTGAAGGAGACCTGGGGCGGTTTCGGGGCCGGCGCCCTCATCGCCTATGACCTAAAGGCGCTGAAGGCCGGGAGCGCCAAGCCTGTTCTGGTTTTCCAGCCTGGCCCGCGCCAGGCGATCACGGAGGTGGATGCGACCCACGGCCGGCTGGTGGTGAACCTGCTGGACGAGGTGAAGGGGGCGGTCGACACCTATGACCGCAAGGACGGCAAGTGGACCCCCACGCGGCTGGCCCTGCCCCAGGACGCCACCTTCACGGTGCGCTCCACCTCCGGTGACGACGACAAGGTCTTCGTGGCCGCGGAGGGCTTCCTCGATCCCACCAGCCTGTGGCTGGCCGATGCGGAGACCGGCAAGGCCGCCCCGGTCAAGGCCCTGCCCGCTCGGTTCAACGCCGCGACCCATGAGGTGAAACAGTATTGGGCGACCTCGTCCGACGGGGCGAAGATCCCCTATTTCGTGGTTCTGCCGAAGGGGGCCAAGCTCGACGGGTCGCTGCCCACCATCATGTACGGCTATGGCGGCTTCGAGGTGGCCAAGCCGCCGATCTACCTGCCCGAGATGGGCAAGATCTGGCTGGAGCGGGGCGGCGCCTATGTGATCGCCAATATCCGCGGCGGCGGCGAGTTCGGTCCGGCCTGGCACGACAGCGTGCTGCGGGAGAAGCGGCAGCTGTCCTTCGACGACTTCGCGGCCGTGGCCCAGGACCTGGCGGCGCGCAAGATCACCTCGGCGCGCCGGCTTGGCATCTATGGCCGTTCCAACGGCGGGGTGCTGACCACCGTCTCCATGACCCAGCGCCCGGAACTGTGGAACGCCATCGTGGTGGAGAGCCCGCTGATCGACATGCTGCGCTATCACAAGCTGTCGGCGGGGGCGTCGTGGATCGGGGAGTATGGCGACCCCGATGCGCCGGCCGACCGGGCCTTCATCGCCAAGTACTCGGCCTACCAGAACCTCAAGGCCGGGGTGAAATATCCCGAGCCCTATATCACCACCAACACCCGCGATGACCGGGTCCACCCGGGCCATGCGCGGAAGTTCGCCGCCCGGCTGGAGGCCATGGGCATCCCCTATCTCTATTACGAGCAGACCTTCGGCGGTCACGCCAACGACGCCGATCCCGAGCTGAACGCCCGCCGCTGGGCCCGGCACTATGTGTACCTGGCCCAGAAGCTGATGGACTGACCATGCTGGAAATCACGCCCCTGCGGCCGGAGGACCCGCCGCTGATCGCGCAGGCGTTCACCGACATCGGCTGGGATAAGCCGCAGGGGCAGTATGTCCGCTACCTGGAGGAACAGACCTCGGGCGACCGGCCGGTGCTGGTGGCGCGGGTCGACGGGGACTTCGCGGGCTACCTGACCGTGGTCTGGGTCCCGCAGTACGAGCCCTTCCGGGTGGCGGGGATTCCGGAGATCCAGGACTTCAACGTCCTGCCCCGCTATCGCCGCCAGGGGATCGGCACGGCCTTGATGGACGCCGCCGAGGCGTTGATCGGCACCCGGGGCAAGACCGCCGGGATCGGGGTGGGCCTCTATCCCGACTACGGTCCGGCCCAGCGCCTCTACGTGCTGAGAGGCTACCTGCCGGACGGCCGCGGCATCGCCTGGAACGGCATGACCGTCACGCCGATGCAGGAGGTCATGGTGGACGACGACCTGGCGCTCTACTTCACCCGGGACCTATAGTCCGGTCCTAGATCCGCTCGATCTTCGAGGCGGCCTCGTCGATGGCCGCGGCGATGGCGTCCACCTGATCTTCGGTCACGCCGCCGCGCTGCATGCGCAGGCGTAGCGCAGTTCCGAGGTTCTGCATGGCGCGCTGCAGCTTGGGCCGGGCGCCGGAGGAGTGTTCGGCGGCGTCGTCCAGGCGGGCGAAGATGGCGTCCACCGAAGCGCGGTTGGCTTCGAGAGCCTCCTTGCCGGCGGCCGTCGCTTCATAGGCCTTGCGTCCGCCTTCGGCGGCGATGGGGACCACGAAGCCCTCGTCTTCCAGGAGGGAGAGGGTGGGGTAGATGACGCCGGGCGAGGGCCGATAGGCGCCGCCGGTGCGATCTTCCAGTTCGCGCATGACCTCGTAGCCATGGCGGGGTTTCTCAGCCAGCAGGGCCAGGACCAGGAACCGAAGGTCCCCATGTTCCAGCAGCCGGCCGATGCGGCCGGCGCGTTCGCCGCTGCGCCCGCCGCGAAGGTGTTCGCGCAGATGTCCGCCGAAGCCATGGCGGCTGCGATGTTCGTGTCGGTGAGAGAAGTGTCTATGCATTTTCAGATCCTATTTAGACATATCGATATTGCAGATATATCTAATCAAGATCGGAATGCAATAGCGATATATCGAAATAGGTCGCGATCGGCGATCCGGGACGGGCGAGGCCCGCCCCGGATGCGTTCAGGCCTTGGCTATGGCGGTCTCGATATCGCCGACGGCGTGACCCGTCAGGTCCTTGGCCAGCTCGCCCAGCAGCTTGGCCTCCAGAGCCTTGTGGTAGTGGCGGCGAAGCTCGCCCAGGGTCTTGGGCGCGGCGATGATGAAGAGGTCGCCGATCTTGCCGCTCAGCACCTGGCTGTTGAGCCAGCCGGCGGTGGAGGCCGCGAAGCCGTCCTCGATCTGGGTGCTGTCATCGGGATTGCCCGCGCTGGACCCGTGATGGCTGCCGGCGCTGCCGTCCACCAGCTCCAGCTCGGCCGCTGGCTGAAGCGTCAGCTTGGCGTGAAGTTCGTCGCCGCCATTGCGGTAGATGTGGAGTGTGGCGCCGTCAGCGACGGCGACCGTCGCGCCCTTGGGAAGTTGCATGTCTTGCTCCGATGAATGGAAAGTCCTTCCCGGAACGTCTGACGCAGCCAATCGGTCCCGCCATGATCTGGCTCAAGCCGGCCACTCAAGCCTCGCGGAGGGTCTCGGCCAGCAATCGGCCCTCGGCGCCTCGGCTGGAGCCGGACCGCCAGGCCACCACGATCTCGCGGCTGGGATGGTCGGCCCGCAGGTGGCGGACGGCGACGTGGGCGGCCTGGGTCAGGCCCGCCTCCACCGCCATGGCCGGCAGGTAGGTGACCCCAAGGCCTGAGCCCACCATCTGCACCAGGGTCGGCAGGGAGGTGGCGGCGAAGGCCTCCTCGTCGCCGGTGGCCTTTGGCGGCTTGAGCCCGCAGGCCGACAGCACATGGTCGCGCAGGCAGTGGCCGTCCTCCAGCAGGATCAGGTCCTCGCCCTCCATGGCCGAGGGCGGGAATTCCAGCTGGTTGGCCAGGGGGTGGTCGGCGGGAATGGCGGCGAGAAGCTCGTCGTCCGAAACGTGGGCATGGGCCAGGCCCTGCATATCGAAGGGCAGGGCGATCAGCGCCGCGTCGAGCTGACCGGCCTTGAGCGCCGCGATCAGCCGCTGGGTGAGGTCCTCGCGCAGATAGAGCCGCAGCTTGGGGAACCGCGACCGCAGCAGGGGAAGGGCCTTGGGCAGCAGGAAGGGGGCGATGGTGGGGATGACCCCCAGGCGGAAGCGGCCGGTGAGCGGCTGGCTGGCGTTCTTGGCCGCATGCATCAGCTCCTCGGCCTCGTTGAGGATGGTGTTGGCGCGGGTGAGCGCGGCCTCCCCCACCGCCGTGAGGATCACGCCGGAGCGGGCGCGGTCGACGACGGGCGCGCCCAGGGTGCGCTCGAGTTCCTGGATGCCGGCCGATAGGGTGGGCTGGGTGACGTGGGCGGCCTCTGCGGCCTTCCCGAACGCCCCCTGCTCGGCGAGGAACTTCAGATACTGCAGCTGGCGGATGGTGGGGAGCATGGGGTCAATCTATGGAAAGGCCGGCATCGATTGAGAGAGCATAGCCCAATTCGTCATCCCCGGGCTTGTCACGGGGACCCATGATCTCCGCCCGTCCGCAGACAGCGCGGCGGCCGCCGTGGCGACTTGCTGAATCTCGGAGATCATGGGTGGCCGGGACAAGCCCGGCCATGACGATCAAAGGTTAGGGAATTAGGCCGCCACCGCTTCCGTCGCCTCGGTGGGCAGGCGGATCAGGTAGTCGAAGGCTGACAGCGCGGCCTTGGCGCCGTCACCGGCGGCGATGACGATCTGCTTGAAGGGCGTGGTGGTGGCGTCGCCCGCCGCGAAGACCCCGGGAACCGAGGTGGCCCCATGGCCATCCACCTCGATCTCGCCGCGCGGGGACAGCGCCATGGCGCCCTCCAGCCACTCGGTGTTGGGGACCAGGCCGATCTGCACGAAGATCCCCTCAAGTTCGACGGTGTGCAGGGCCTCGGTGGCGCGGTCGCGATAGACCAGGCCGTTCACCTTGGCGCCGTCGCCCAGCACCTCGGTGGTCAGGGCCGAGGTGATGATGGTGACATTGCCCAGGCTGGCCAGCTTGCGCTGCAGCACCGCGTCGGCGCGCAGCTGGCTGTCGTATTCGATCAGGGTGACATGGGCGACGATGCCGGCCAGGTCGATGGCCGCCTCGACGCCGGAATTGCCGCCGCCGATCACCGCCACCCGCTTGCCCTTGAACAGCGGACCGTCGCAGTGCGGGCAATAGGCCACGCCCGAATTGCGATACTGCTCCTCACCAGGGACGCCCATCTGCCGCCAGCGGGCGCCGGGGGCCAGGATCAGGGTCTTGGCGCGCAGCACCGCGCCGTTCTCCAATACGATCTCATTGAGGTCGCCGGCCGCACGGGCCGGGATCAGCTTGGCCGCCTTCTGCAGGTTCATCACATCGACGGCGTAGTCGCCGACATGCTGCTGCAGGCCGGAGACGAACTTCGGGCCTTCGGTGTACGGAACGGAAATGAAGTTTTCGATGTCCATGGTGTCCAGCACTTGGCCGCCGAAACGCTCGGCCGCCAGGCCCGTGACGATGCCCTTGCGGGCGGCATAGACCGCCGCCGCCGCGCCGGCCGGGCCGCCGCCCACCACCAGCACGTCGAAGACCCCCTTGGCGCCGATCTTCGCCGCGTCACGGGCCGCCGCGCCGGTGTCCAGCTTGCCCAGGATCTGCTCCAGGCTCATGCGGCCCTGGTCGAAGGGCTGGCCGTTCAGCAGGACGGTGGGCACGGCCATGATCTTGCGGGCCTCGACCTCGTCCTGGAACAGGCCGCCGTCGATGGCGGTGTGGCGGATGCGCGGGTTCAGCACGCTCATCAGGTTGAGCGCCTGCACCACGTCGGGGCAGTTCTGGCAGGTGAGCGAGAAATAGGTCTCGAAGGTGAAGTCGGCGTCAAGCGCCTTCACCTGGTCGATGACGTCGGCCTCCACGCGCGGCGGGTGGCCGCCGGCCTGCAGCAGGGCCAGGACGAGCGAGGTGAACTCGTGGCCCATGGGCAGGCCCGCGAAGGTCACGCGAGGCTCAGACCCCTCGGCCCCCACGGTGAAGGAGGGCACGCGCGCATCGGTCCCGTCCTCGCGGAGGATGATCTTGTCGGAGGCTTCCGCGATGTCGGCCAGCAGGGCCTTGAGCTCAGCCGACTTGGCCGAGGCGTCGAGGCTGGCGACCAGGGCCACGGGATGGCGCAGGTTCTCCAGATAGGTCTTGAGCTGGGACTTCAGGCCTTGATCCAACATGACGGACTCCGGTGGGGACGCGGGAATTGGGAGAGGGTGCGTGGCCGCCGTTCCCATGAACGGCGGCCACGCGGGCAGGCTTAGATCTTGCCGACCAGGTCCAGGGACGGGGCCAGGGTGGCCTCGCCTTCCTGCCACTTGGCGGGGCAGACCTCGCCGGGGTGCGAGGCGACGTACTGGGCGGCCTTGACCTTGCGCAGCAGCTCGATGGCGTCACGGCCGATGCCGCCGGCGGTGATCTCGACGATCTGGATCTTGCCGTCGGGGTCGACCACAAAAGTGCCGCGGTCGGCGAGGCCGGCCTCTTCGATCATGACGTCGAAGTTGCGGGTGATCACGCCGGTGGGGTCGCCCACCATGACGTAGTCGATCTTCTTCACGGCTTCGGAGGTGTCGTGCCAGGCCTTGTGGGCGAAGTGGGTGTCGGTGGAGACGCTGTAGATCTCCACGCCCAGCTTCTTGAACTCGGCGTAGTTGTCGGCCAGGTCCTCAAGCTCGGTGGGGCATACGAAGGTGAAGTCGGCCGGGTAGAAGAACACCACCGACCACTTGCCCTTCAGGTCGGCGTCCGACACGGAAATGAACTTGCCGGCTTGGAAAGCGTCGGCCTTGAACGGCTTGATTTCGGTATTGATAAGCGACACGCGAGCTCCTTGGTTCGGAATGGAGCCCGGGTTCTATACGGCGCCGCAGCATCGGGGAAATTGATAATCTTTGGAATTGGGATAGATTTTATCTATCTATACATCCCTGGCGAGTGGTTCGCGTTTCTTTGCGGCACAAGGGTTTTTGAGGCCGGCCCGCCGGACGCCGCACGTCTTCGCCAAAACAACAGCTTGGCTGTTTCGACCGCATCGCAGCAGAGGGGAGACGCCTCAGTCCGGCTTGCCGGTCTCAATCTGCTTTTTCAGTCGGCCCACCTGCTCGCCGATGACGCCATCCACCGGCTTGGCCCACTGCTCGGCCAGCCCGCCCTTGGCGTAGCCGCCGACGTCGTAGGTGACGGTGAGAACCGTGGTTGTGGGATCTGCGCCGGGCTTGAAGGTGAAGGCCAGGTGGCCGCTGGCGCCGGTGAACTGCAGGGGACCCAGCGCGCCCGAGAGGCGCAGGGCGTCGGGGCCGGCATAGACCACAGTCATATGGCGCACGAAGCCGCCCTTCAGCGTCTCGCAGAAGCAGCCGGTCGCCAGGTCGATGGAGAGGTTCTTGGCGTCCCCCGACCAGCTGTGGGCGGAGCTCCACCAGGCGGCCGGCTGCAGGACGGCGGCGCGCACCTTGGCCGGCGGGGCGGCGATGGTGACCACATGGCGGACCTCGAAGCCCTGGGACGATTGGTCGGCCACCTCTGCGCGCGCGGCGCCGGCCAGCGACAGGGCGGCCAGGGCCACCAGCACGGTCTTCATGGAAGCACTCCTTGCTAAGCCTGCTCGAAGCTTAGCGGAGCCCCCCAGAAAGTCTCCACCAGCGTGTGCTGGGCGCCGGGGTTGCCGGTGGTGAGGAACACGCGGCGGCCGGTGTCGCCGGCGGTGTATTCCGGATGCTTGGCCAGATAGGCCTCCAGGGCGTCGGCGGTGGCCTCGGGCTGGTGGATCAGCGGGGTGCCGGGCGTCAACGCCGCGCGGAACATGTCGGCCACCATCTCGTAGTGGGTGCAGCCCAGGATCGCGCGGTCAGGGGCGCGGCCGATGCGGGTGCTGATGGCCTTGACGTGGGCCTCGACCTGGGTGGCCAGCTCCACGGCGCCGGCGCCCGTCTCGATCATGCGGGCAAGGTCCGGGCAGGGCTCGGAGAAGACGGCCACGTCCTGGCGGCGCTTGTCGATCTCGATCTCGTAGACCCGGGAACGGGCGGTGGCCGGGGTGGCGAACACCGCCAGCACGTCCAGCTTCTCCACCTTGTCGCCCCGGCGGTCGGCCTCGTGCTCCCACGGCAGGCCGGTGGCGGCCTCGATTGTGGGCACGATAATGCCGAGCACATTCACCGAGCGTTGTTTTTCCTTCCGGTAGCCCGGCAGCCAGGTCTGCTGCAGACGCCGAAGCGCCACGCCGGAGGCGGTGTTGCAGGCCAGGACCACCAGATCGCAGCCGCGGTCGAAGAGCGCCTCGCAGCCGGCGCGGGTAAGATCGACGATCTCCTCCCCCTCGCGGCCGCCATAGGGCGTGTTGGCCTGATCGGCGAGGTAGATTAGGTCTGCCTGCGGGAAGCGGTCCACCAGCCGACGGTGCACCGTCAGCCCGCCCACCCCGGAATCGAAAACGCCAATGGCCATGGATCGCGCTTAACCTTCCGGCGCGGCAGCGTCCAGCGCGGTCTCTGGCGGACAGGTTCACTGAACATGGTTACCCACTATTGACAGCAATGTCAGCCTGACATAAGCGTCATTCCCAATTGGCCAGTCCTCCCCAAGCCTGGCTTGTCCCTCCTCCCCGAGATCAACTCAAAGCTATGGCTATTCCCCTCTCCGCGCGTCCCGGACTTCCCAAGGACGACCCTGAGTCCACCTGGATTGTCGGGGTCGAAGTCGACCTCGCCACCGCGCTGGCCCTGGCGCGCGCCTCCACCAAGGCGATGCTGGAACTCTCTCCCCTGGCCCACCGCGAAATCGCCGCGGCCCTGGCCCATGAGATCGACGTCCTGGAAATCCAGCGCGATCCGCTTTCCCTGGCCGCCGCACAGGCCCTCAAGCAATACCTGCCGGAGGCCGCCTGACCCCTCGACGCCCCATGAGGGTCAATCACGAAGCCCGCGCCGCGGCGGCCGAAAACCGCCGCGCGCAGACCCGCGCGCGCCTGATCGAGGCGGCGATGACGGTCATCGCCGAAAAGGGCCCGGAGGCCTCGTCCATCGAGGACTTCGTCGCCGCCGCCGGCGTCTCGCGGGGCACCTTCTACAACTACTTCCCGACCTTCGAGGACCTGCTCCACGCCCTCAACACCGAGATTTCCGAGGCTCTCGACAAGACCCTGGAGCCGATCCGGACCGGGATCGATGATCCAGCGGTCCTGCTCTCCACGGTCATCCACCGCATCTTCGCGGCCTTCACCCTGGATCCGGTGCGCGGCTGGCTGGCCCTGAAGATCGAGGCCACGGCGATTCCGCGCCAGGCGGTGTTCGAGGCGCGCTTTGACGCCATCTATGCCGCCGCCGTCGCCAGCGGCCGCTTCCGCCAATGCGATGTTGCCGCCGCCCGCAACCTGGCCTTCGGCGCCTTCCGCATGGGCCAGCGCGACATGGTGTTAGGGGAGGTCGGCCCCGATCACGCCGTGGATCTGGTATCCCTGATGCTGATCGCCTTCGGTCTGACCCCAGGCGAGGCCGGCAAGATCAGCCGCGACGCCTTCGAGGCGGCCCATCAGGCGCTGCAACGCCCAAACTAGGACATTACGGTCCTGTCATGTGACGTCCGGTTACATCGTGCCTAAGGTCGCGCCTCCCTGAGCCGTTTTTTTCGGAGCCTTCATGCATCGGCGCACGTTCCTCGCCGCGTCCAGCGCCCTGGCCGCCGCAACCCTGGTCCCCACCATGAGCCTCGCCGCCGACGCCGACCTCCTCTCCGCCCCCTGGACGGGGCCCTATGGCGGGGTCCCGCCCTTCGACAAGGTCAAGGTCGCCGACTTCGCCCCGGCCATCGAGGCGGCCATGGCCTCGGAGCTGGCCGAGATCGACGCCATCGCGGCCAATCGCGAGCCGCCCACCTTCGGCAACACCATCGAGGCCCTGGAACGCACCGGCGACGCCAAGAACCGCGTCGACACCCTCTACGGCATCTGGAGCGGCACGCTCTCGACGCCGGAGATGCGGGCGGTGGAGAAGGTCATGGCCCCCAAGGACGCGGCCCATGGCGACAAGATCCTGCAGAACGGCGCGCTCTTCAAACGCATCGAGGCGGTCTACGACGCCCGCGAGAGGTCGGGTCTGACGCCCGAACAGCAGCGGCTGACCTGGCTCTACTGGAACCGCTTCGTGCGCGCCGGCGCCCGGCTGTCGCCGGAGGCCAAGGCCCGGGTGGCGGCGATCAACCAGGAGCTGGCCAATAACTTCACCACCTTCAGCCAGAACCTGCTGGCCGACGAGACCGACTACGTCCTCTACCTGCGCACCGAGAGCGAGCTGAAGGGCCTGCCCGACGACGTGCGCGACGCCTGCGCCGGCGCGGCCGAGGAACGCGGCCACAAGGGTGAGTTCGCCATCCTCAACACCCGCTCCTCGATCGATCCGTTCCTGACCTATTCGACCCGGCGCGACCTGAGGGAAAAGGTCTGGCGCACCTTCTACAGCCGTGGCGACAATGGCGACGCCCACGACAACAACGCCACCATCAAGACGATCCTCAAGCTGCGCGTCGAGCGCGCCAAGCTGCTGGGCTATCCGACCCACGCCCACTGGCGGCTGGAGAACGCCATGGCCAAGACGCCCGAAAACGCCATGGCCCTGATGATGCGGGTCTGGCCCTCGGCCATCGCCCGGGTCCGGCAGGAGGTGGCCGAGATGCAGACCATCGCCGACAAGGAAAAGGCCGGGCTGAAGATCGAGCCCTGGGACTACCGCTTCTACGCCGAGAAGGTGCGCGCCGAGCGCTACAACCTCGATATGAACGAGGTGAAGGCCTACATGCAGCTGGATAAGCTGCGCGAAGGCATGCACTGGGCCGCCGGCCAGCTGTACGGCTTCAGCTTCGTCCCCATCAGCGACGTCCCCGTGGCCCATCCCGACATCAAGGTCTGGGAGGTGAAGGCCGCCGACGGGAGACATGTGGGCCTCTGGTACTTCGATCCCTACGCCCGTCAGGGCAAGCGCTCGGGCGCCTGGATGAACGCCTACCGCGCCCAGGAAAAGTTCCGCGGCAAGATCACCACCATCGTCTCCAACAACGCCAACTTCGTGAAGGGCGCGCCCGGGGAACCGGTGCTGATCAGCTGGGACGACGGCATCACCATGTTCCACGAGTTCGGCCACGCCCTGCACGGCCTGAACTCCGACGTCACCTATCCGTCCCTGTCGGGTACGGCGGTGGCGCGGGACTATGTGGAGTTCCCCAGCCAGCTCAACGAGCACTGGCTGCCGACGCCGGAGGTGCTCAACCGTTTCGCCGTCCACTACCAGACCGGCAAGCCGATCCCCGCGGCCCTGGTGGCCAAGATCGAGAAGGCCCACACCTTCCGACAGGGTTTCAACGTGACGGAATACCTGTCCTCGGCCCTGATCGACATGAAGCTGCACCTGGCCGGCGACGCCGACATCGATCCCGACGCCTTCGAGCGCGAGGAGCTGGCCAAGCTGGACATGCCAAAGGAACTGCCGATGCGCCACCGCACGCCCCAGTTCCAGCACGTCTTCGCCAGCGACGGCTATTCGGCGGGCTACTACAGCTATCTCTGGTCAGAGGTGCTGGACCACGACGCCTTCGAAGCCTTCACAGAGGCCAAGGGCCCCTACGACAAGACCGTGGCCAAGCGGCTGCACGACAAGGTCATGAGCATCGGCAACACCGTCGATCCGGCTCAGGCCTATCGCAGCTTCCGCGGCCGAGATCCGGACGTGAAGGCCTATCTGCGGGACAAGGGCTTCCCGACGACTTGAGGCCGACCCGGGCCAATACCCCGGGTTCCTTGACCTTTCGGCCCTGCGAGCGCATAAGCGCGCCCTTCCGGCGCAGAGCAATCGCGCCCTCTACCGCTACGGCCCCCAGGTCTTATCTGGGACGAGAGCGGCGAGGCCCCCCGTCGACGTGATCGTCCACGGGGGTCGATTGCGTTTGGGCCACAGGAGAGACTTTTGTTCGACGCGCTAACAGATCGGCTGTCTTCCGTCTTCGACCGGCTTTCCGGTCGTGGCGTGCTGTCCGAGAAGGACATCGACGAGGCGCTGCGCGAGGTCCGCGTGGCCCTGCTCGAGGCCGACGTCGCCCTGCCCGTCGTCCGTGACTTCATCGCCAAGGCCAAGGAAAAGGCCGCCGGCCAGGACGTGATCCGCTCGATCCGGCCCGCCGACCAGGTGGTCAAGATCACCTATGACGGCCTGGTGGAGATGCTGGGCGGCGAAGGCGGCGCCGAAGGGCTGAACATCAGCCTCAACCCGCCCACCGTGATCCTGATGGCCGGCCTGCAGGGGTCGGGCAAGACCACCACGGCGGCCAAGCTGGGCCTCAAGCTCGGCAAGGACCGCAAGAAGGTCCTGCTGGCCTCCCTGGACACGCGGCGTCCTGCCGCCATGGAGCAGCTGGCGACCCTGGCGGTTCAGGCCGGCGTCGACTCCCTGCCCATCGTGGCTGGCCAGAGCGCGCCGGATATCGCCCGGCGCGCCATGAGCGCGGCCAAGCTGCAGGGCTACGATATCCTCATCCTCGACACCGCCGGGCGCACGACGCTCGACGAGGCGATGATGAGCGAGGCCGCCGAGATCGCGCGGATCGCCAACCCCTCCGAGACCCTGCTGGTGGCCGACAGCCTCACCGGCCAGGACGCGGTGCGCACCGCCAAGGCCTTCCACGAGCGTCTGCCGCTCACCGGCCTGGTGCTGACGCGGGCCGACGGCGACGGCCGCGGCGGCGCGGCGCTGTCCATGCGCGCGGTCACCGGCCTGCCCATCAAGTTCCTGGGCGTCTCGGAAAAGATCGACGGCCTGGACGTCTTCGACGCCGCCCGCGTGGCCGGCCGCATCCTGGGCCAGGGGGACGTCGTCGCCCTGGTGGAGAAGGCCACCGCCGACCTGGACGTCGCCAAGGCCGAGGCCATGGCAAAGAAGCTGGCCAAGGGCCAGTTCGACCTGGACATGATGGCCGACCAGTTCGCCCAGATGAAGAAGATGGGCGGCATGGAGGGGCTGATGGGCTTCCTTCCCGGCGTCCAGAAGATGAAGAAGCAGATCGCCGAGGCCAATATCTCGGACAAGGCCCTCGACCGGCAGGCGGCCATCATCTCCTCGATGACCAAGCTGGAGCGCAAGAAGCCCGACATCCTGGCCGCCTCGCGCAAGCGCCGCATCGCCAAGGGCGCCGGCGTCGACGTCTCCGAGGTCAACCGTCTGCTGAAGCAGCATCGCCAGATGGCCGACGCCTTCAAGGCGATGAGCAAGGACGGCGGCAAGGGCTTCGCCCGCATGGCCGGCATGATGGGCGGCGGCGGCGGCCAGGACCGGCTGAAGTCGCTGGGCGGCGGCAGGTTGGCCGCGCCCGACCAGAACCAACTCGAAGAGCTCGGCAAGATGGCCGCGGGCGGGGGCAAGCTGCCCGGCCTCGGCGACGGGCTCCCAAAACTTCCCGGCCTGGGCGGCGGCCTGCCCCCCGGCTTCAATCCCTTCAAGAAATCATAGAGATAACAAGGACTAACCTATGCTGAAGATCCGTCTCGCCCGTGGCGGCGCCAAGAAGCGCCCCTACTATTCCATCGTCGTCGCCGACAGCCATTCGCCCCGCGATGGCCGCTTCATCGAGAAGGTGGGCACCTACAACCCGCTGCTGAAGCGCGATGACCCGACCCGCGTCACCCTGAAGCTGGAAAGCATCCAGGCCTGGATCGCCAAGGGCGCCCAGCCCACCGACCGCGTCGCGCGCTTCCTGGCCCAGGCCGGCGTCGTGAAGTGGGAACACGGCAACAACCCCAACAAGGGCAAGCCCGGCAAGAAGGCCGTCGAGCGCACCGAAGAGCGCGCCCAACGCGACGCCGCCCTGGCCGCGGCCATCGAAGAAGCCAAGAACGCCCCGGCCCCCGAGCCGGAACCCGTTGTCGAGGCTGCTCCGGTTGAAGAGGCCCCGGCCGCTGAAGCCCCCGCCGCGGAAGAAGCGCCTGCCGCCGAAGCTGCTCCGGCCGCTGAAGAGGCCCCGGCCGCCGCCGAGGAAGCTGCTGTCGAACCGGCCGCCGAGGCCGCCGCCGACGCGACCCCGGAACAAGCCTAAGCCTTGCGACGGAGGCGGGAGTCCCATGGCTGACCGCCTCCTCCAGGTCGCCCGCGTCGCCGGAGCCTTCGGCGTGCGCGGGGAGATCCGCATCACCACCTTCACCGAGGACCCCCTGGCGCTGGCCGCCTACAGGGTCCTGACCCGCGAGGACGGTTCGCCCGGCCTGACCATCACCACGGCGCGGGCGGTGAAGGGGGCGGTGATCGCCCGGGCGACGGGAATCGACACCCGCGACCAGGCCGAGGCCCTGCGCGGCCTCAAGCTGTTCATCGCCCGCGAGGCCCTGCCCGCGCCCGATGACGACGAATTCTATCACGCCGACCTGCTGGGCCTGATCCTCGAGACCCCCGAGGGCGAGCTGATGGGCAAGGTCAAGACCATCCAGGATTTCGGGGCCGGCGACCTGATCGAGGTCCAGCCCCCCATGGGCGCCAGCTGGTGGCTGCCCTTCACCCGCGAGACGGTGCCGGAAGTGCGTCTCGCCGAGGGTAAGCTGATCGCCGTGCGCCCCGCCGAGATCGACGGCGACGCCGACGAGGGCTGAGGTCCTAGCCGAAACGCTTGTTGAAGCTGGGCAGGCCTTCCGACAGCGGCGTGAGGGGATCGGACGCCCCGTCCTGCAGGTAGGCCGCCGTGGCGCGGGCCAGCGTCCCATAGGCCGCCGCGAACAGGCCGCCGCCGGAGGACAGGCGCCGGATGCCCGCCGCCTGCAGCGCCGCCGCGTTGGGCAGGCCGCCTCGCGCCATGGCGTTGACCGGCAGAGTGATCTCCTTGGCGAACACCGCCAGCAGGTCCCGGTCGGTGGGACCGGGGATGAAGATGCCGTCGGCGCCGGCGGCGGCGTAGGTCCTGGCGCGCGCGAGCACCTCGGCCTGGGCGGCCTCGCCCTCCGCCAGGCCCTTCAGATAGACGTCGGTGCGGGCGTTGATGAACAGGGCGACGCCGGCCTGGTCGGCGGCCTTGCGGGTCGCCTCGATCTTGCGGGCATGGAGGTCGGCGTCGCGCCGGCCATCCTCCAGGTTGATCCCCACCGCGCCCGCGCCCACCACCGCCTTGATGGTCTCAGCCAACTTCGCCAGGTCATCGGTGTAGCCGCCCTCAATGTCGGCCGTCAGTGGGACCTTCAGGACCCGGGCGATCTCGGCGATGGCGGTGATCACCAGGGGAACCGGGAAGAAGTCCCCGTCGGCATAGCCGTGCGCCCAGGCGACGGCGGCGCTGGAGGTGGCCACGGCCTTGGCGCCGGCGTCCTCCATGGTCGCGGCGCTGGCGGCGTCCCAGGCGTTGGGGAGGACCAGGATTTCGGGACCGGCGTGCAGGGCCTTGAAGGCGGCGGCTTGGCTCATGGACGTCTCCTCTTATCGTTCAGAGGATATAGGAAGCGCCGCCGTGAGATGCTCGCGGTTATCGGACTCAGACAGCCCGCGAAATCCTAGTGCCCGTGCGGGCCTTCATAGACGCCCGGGGCCAAGCGCTCGTCTTCAGGGCCCTCAGTTCCGGCGGCCAGCACGAAGCGGCGGTCGCAATAGGGGCATTCGACGAAGGTCGCCTCGCCCATCTCCAGCCAGACCCGCGGATGGCCCAGCGCCCCGCCGACGCCGTCGCAGGCGATCCGACCGGTCCGCACCACCACCGTTTCGGGCGCTGGGAAGTTGGCGGTCAGGGCCGGCTTGGCGGGCATGGTTTCGACGTGGGCGCCCTGGTTGGGGACGGGGACGGCTTTACGGGCCATATGCAAACTCTCCGGCGGCGGGCGCTTGGAGATACGCCCACGTGCGCCTAGGTATGCGACCATAGCTTTACGCGTCAATCGCGCCTGTTTTCGAAAAGTCCGGCATGACCCTTCCCGACTACGCCATCGAGGCCAAGGGCCTCGTGAAGACCTATCCCGCCACCAAGACCACCAACGAGATGCAGGCCCTGAAGGGGATCGACCTGGTCATCCCGCGCGGCTCGATCTTTGGCCTGCTGGGCCCCAACGGGGCGGGCAAGTCGACCTTCATCAACATCCTGGCCGGACTCTGCAAGAAGACCTCCGGCACCGTCTCCATCTGGGGCCGCGACATCGACGAGCGGCCCCGCGATGCCCGGGCCGCCATCGGGGTGGTGCCGCAGGAAATCGCCGCCGACCCCTTCTTCACCCCGCGCGAGAGCCTGGAGGTCCAGGCCGGCATGTACGGCGTGCCCGCGGGTGAGCGCCGCACCATGGAGCTGCTCAATGCGCTCGGCCTCGGCGACAAGGCCAACGCCTATGTCCGCCAGCTGTCGGGGGGCATGAAGCGCCGCCTGATGGTGGCCAAGGCCATGACCCACAATCCGCCGGTGCTGATCCTCGACGAGCCCACCGCCGGGGTGGACGTCGAACTGCGCAAGCAGCTTTGGGCCTATGTGGTGGAGCTGAACCGCAAGGGCGTGACCATCGTGCTCACCACCCACTACCTGGAAGAGGCCCAGGAACTCTGCGACCAGATCGCCATCGTCAACCGTGGCGAGGTGGTCGCCTGCGAGCCCACCGCCACCCTGCTGGCCCGGATGGACATCCGCAATGTGGTGGTGACCCCGGAGGAGCCGGTGACGCAAGCCCCGACCCTGCCGGGCTTCGACACCAAGCTGCGCGCCGCCGGCGCCTTCGCCGTCTCCTACCGCACGGGCCAGTCCAGCGTGGAACAGGTGCTGGCCGCCGTGCGCGCCGCGGGTCTGCACATCAAGGATATCGCCACCGAAGACCCTGATCTGGAGGACGTCTTCGTGTCCCTGACCTCGGCCCCGGCGCCCATCGACGCCTGAGCCTTCCGTTCCGCGCGGCTTTCGGCTAGAAGCGCGTTTCCGAAACGCACCCGTAGCTCAGCTGGATAGAGCGTTGCCCTCCGAAGGCAAAGGTCACACGTTCGAATCGTGTCGGGTGCGCCAACATTTTCAAAGACTTAGTGGGTTTTTGGGAGCGGTTGGCATGGAGCTAGTCACCACCTAGTCACCACCGACGCGGACAATTCCCAGCCTGATCGACTCACGCGATTGTGTGTCTGGTGACCAGCCGCACCAACATTGGCGCCGAAGAGGAGGCCCAGGAGCAAGCTCTGCGCGACAGCGGCAAGGCTGCTCTTGATGACCGGCGCTTCAAGGACGCGTTTCAGGATTTCACGGCCAGCGTTCTGAACCAGTCGATCAGGTGGTTCCGGGAGGAGGGCGTGACCTTCACCAAGCCGGCAGGCGACATAACGCCAAGCGAATTGATCCTTGGCTTAGCATCAGCGGCTGAAGAGGTGTGCAGGGAGCGCGGGGACGACGTCTCCAACAAGTTGGCAACGGCAAATTGGATGTTCACTGCGATCGCGGACCTCCGAACCGCCCTGGATGAGCCCGTGCCGCTCGAAGGGGAGCCAATCACCGTCAAGATGGCGGAGGTCATCGTGCGAGCAATGCTGGTCGGACAGATCGACATGGTCATGACCGCGACTCGTCTTGGATGGGCGGACAAGCTCGATGCCCTTCAGACTGATCGCAAAGGCCGTAAGGCTGGAGCGCTCGCCACCAACGCTAAGAGGGCGACCATCAAGGAACAAGCCCTGGCCAAAGCGATACAGATCGTCGGAACCAACCCGACCTTGAGTCACGAAGAGGTCGGCAAAAAAGTCGCCGATTCGTTGAAGCTCGGAAGATCGATCAAGACCATGACGAATTGGGTTCGGGAATGGCGCCAGAAGGAATTTCTGCCGGAGTGGGTTAGGCCTTAGCGCTAGCGTTTGGGAACCGCTCGCTAGCGTCTGGGACCCGCGCGCTAGCGACTTGGACGTCGCCCTGGTTCTTACCCGGTTTCGCCCATGTATCTGGAACGGCGTCGAAGCGCCGGGACTTGCCGGCGCGCACAATGCAATGGCCATCCTCCCCATGAACGCCCCCTCCAACCTCGTCCCCGTCGGGGCCGCGTCTCAGCACGTCGGTCTCTCCGTCTCCACCCTCAACAAGCTTCGCGTTTTCGGGGGCGGGCCCGTCTTCCTGAAGCTCGGCCGCCGGGTGGTCTATGACCTCGCCGACCTGGACGCCTGGCTGGCGACCAAGCGCCGCCGCTCCACCTCGGACGCCGGCCAGGGCCTCGCCTAAATGGCGCCCCTCTCGCTCAACCCCCGTAAGGCCAAGATCCACCGGAGCTACAGCGTCGCCGAGGTGGCGGCGCTGTTCGGCGTCACCCGTGGCGCGGTCCGGACCTGGTGCAAGGCCGACCTGCCGGCGGTCAAGATCGCCGGCGACCTGCTGATCTATGGCGAGGAACTCCGGGCCTTTCTGGAGAAGCGCCGGGCCGCCCGTCGCGCCGTCTGCCCGCCCGGCTCGATCTATTGCATGAAGTGCCGCGTGCCCCGCCGCCCGGCGCTGGAGGAGATCACGGTCACGCCCCTGATGGGAACGGCCGGCAATATCCGCGCACCCTGTCCCCATTGCGGGGCATCCATGAACCGGCGCGTCTCCCTCCCCCGACTGGCGGAATCCGGGTTTGCCGGTGTCGGCATGAGGCCAGCGCAATCGCACCTAGACCATAGCCCCAACCCCTCCGTGAAACCCCACTTCGACGGGAAGGAATAATCATGATCAAACGCAACGCCGAAAACGAGCGTGTGAAGCGCGACTACCTCATCTGGATGCGTGAAGCGCGGGGCCGCAGCGAAGAGACCCTGGACATCGCGGCGGCGGCCATCGACCGCTTCCAGACCCACACCGGATACAAGGCCTTCAAGACCTTTCGCCCCGAACAGGCGACGAGCTTCAAGGCTGATCTCTCCCGCCAGACCAGCCCCGCGTCCGGAAAGCCTCTGAGTAAGGCGACCCTCTACGGCACGCTGAAGGGGGTCCAGGCCTTCTTCGAATGGCTGTCGCGGGAACCGGGCTATCGTCAGGCGGTCCGCATGTCCGACGCCGAGTACTTCACCCTCAACCGCAATGACGCACGGGTGGCCACGGCGACGCGTGAGCGCCCCTCGCCGAGCCTGGAACAGGTCCGGCACGTTTTGAGCGTCATGCCCACCACCACCACCCTGGAGCGCCGTGACCGCGCCCTGATCGCCTTCATCCTGCTGACCGGGATGCGCGACGCCGCCGTCATCTCCCTGAAGCTGAAGCGCCTGGATATCGGCCGCAAGCAAGTGTCCCAGGACGCCCGTGACGTGAAGACCAAGGCGGCCAAGACTTTCGCCAGCCACTTCTTCCCGGTCGGCGAAGACGTTGAGTTGATCGTCCGCGAATGGGTGGAGGAACTGACCCAAACTCATCTGTTCGGGCCGGACGATCCGGTCTTCCCCGCCACCCGGATCGGTCTGGACCCCATGGGCCAATTCCAGGCCACCGGCTTCGGCCGGGATCACTGGGCTCTCGCCAATCCGGTGCGGGCGATCTTCCGGAAGGCCTTCGAGGCGGCGGGCTTGCCCTACTTCTATCCGCACAGCCTGCGCCGCACCCTCATGCGCCTGGCCTATGACCTCGAACTGTCGCCGCGCGAGTTGAAAGCCTGGAGCCAGAGCCTCGGCCACGAAAGTCCCCTGACCAGCCTGGGCAGCTATGGCGCCTTGAGCCGCGAGGAACAGGGCGACGTCATGGCGCACATCGCGGTTCGCAAGTCCGACCCCGACGCGGCGACGGAAGAGACCCTCCGCCAGATGATGGCCCTCCTCGCCCGCCGCAGGTCCTAAGGGGGAGGGCCTTTCTCCTAGTGGATAGAATCTGACGCTTGGTGCCCATTGGGAGGCCCCGCAGGGCTACAATGCGGCTGCCACCCCTGGCCCGTTAGCGGACGTTGGGAATCTCTGAGATGGGTGGAAAGCAGTTCTGACGGTGACCTAAATAGCGGACCTTTTCAGCCTGACCCGCCGCACACTCAGGTTGGTCTAAATCACCGCTGGTCCGACAAAGCGCCAAGGAAGGGTTTCGCCGGCGCCGAACGGCACGATCAAAGTGGCCGCTGCTGCAACGGTCAAGGGGACCAGGCTCGGAGATCGCTCCAGAACGACCATGCTCTCATTGGGTGCCAGGCCGTAGAAGCGAGGACCATTTTCTGACGCAAAGACTCCGAGAGACCCGAGCGCATCCTCTTCATCGAACACCGTCGCATAGCTTTCCAGCGCGAAGGGAGCGTTGAAGATTCCCGCGCACCCGCACGCCGACTCCTTGTCGCCGACCGCATGGGGGGCGGAGTCCGTGCCCAGGAAGAACTTGGCGGAGCCAGAGGTCGCCGCCCGGCGCAAGGCGAGCCTGTGCGTCTCTCGCTTGGCGACCGGCAGGCAATAGAAGTGCGGTCTAATCCCGCCTTCGAACATGGCGTTTCGGTTGATTGCCAGATGGTGGGGCGTAATGGTCGCTGCCAGATTTGGGCCTCCGGCTTCGACGAAGGCCACCGCGTCGACCGTCGTAATGTGCTCGAAAACAACCTTCAGGCCCGGAAAGTCCCGGATCAGCTTGCCGAGGATGCGTTCGATAAAGACCGCTTCCCGGTCAAAGATGTCGACATGGCGGTCCGTCACCTCGCCATGTAGAAGCAGCGGCATCCCGATGTTCTGCATGACCTCAAGCACAGGATAGATTTTCCGCACGTCGGTGACGCCATGATCCGAATTCGTCGTGGCGTGCGCGGGATAGAGCTTGCAGGCGGTGAACACGCCTTCGACAAAACCACGCTCGACTTCAGAGGCCTCGATCGTGTCGGTCAGATAGCAGGTCATCAGCGGTTGGAAGACCCGTCCTGGTTCAAGCGCGGCCAGGATTCGATCACGATAGGCTTTCGCCGCTGCGATCGTGGTGATCGGCGGACTGAGGTTAGGCATGACGATGGCCCGTGCAAACTGTCGGGCCGTGTAGTTGACGACGGAGGCGAGCATCGGCCCATCGCGAAGATGGACATGCCAGTCGTCGGGTCGCCGAAGCGTCAGGCATGTCGCCGCATTTCTGGCCTCAACGGGCGCGGCGTCGATGTCAGATGTCAGCATAGACGTGGTCCTCGGCTGCGGCGCCGGGATGGGTGACCGCACCATGCCGGGCGGCGCCCACGGTCTGCGCGTACTTCCAGATGGAGCCGGACTGGAAGCCATGCCTGCGTGGTGACCAGTTGGCCCGCCGCGCCGCCAGGGTCGCATCGGCGAGCCGGATCGACAGGATGCCGGCGTCTGCGTCGATATCGATGATGTCGCCGTCTTCGATCAGGGCGATCGGGCCGCCGGTCGCGGCTTCCGGCCCGACATGGCCGATGCAAAGGCCTCTTGTTGCGCCCGAGAAGCGACCATCGGTGATCATCGCCACCTGCTCGCCCATGCCCTGCCCATAGATGGCGGAGGTGGTGGCGAGCATTTCCCGCATTCCAGGTCCGCCGCGCGGGCCTTCGTAGCGAATGACGATCACCTCGCCGGCGGCATAGCGGCGGGCCATGACGGCGGCAAAAGCGTCTTCCTCGCGATCAAAGACACGGGCCGGTCCGCTGAAAGTTAACCTGTGAAGCCCGGCGACCTTCACAATTGCGCCGTCGGGCGCGAGGTTGCCCCTCAGTCCAGTCAACCCGCCCGTGGGCGAAAGGGCGCGGTCGGTTGGAAAGACCACGGTCTGATCGTCGGGGACGCGAACCTCTGCAAGGTTTTCCGCCAGAGTCCGCCCGGTCACGGTCAGGCAGTCGCCGTGCAGAAAACCTCCATCGAGCAGGGCTTTCAGAACCACGGGAACGCCGCCGATATCGTAGACGTCCTTTGCGAGGTAACGCCCGCCCGGCTTCAAATCGGCGATCAACGGCGTTCTCTTGAAGACCTCCGCGACGTCGAACAGATCGAATTCGAGCCCGGCTTCGTGCGCCATGGCGGGAAGGTGCAAGGCGGCATTGGTCGACCCTCCCGTGGCGGCAACCACGGCGGCGGCGTTTTCCAGAGACTTGCGGGTGACGATATCTCGCGGCCGAATGCCGCTCTTCAGGAGCTCCATGACCGCGCGGCCTGCGGCTTCGGCGTATCGGTCGCGGGATTCATAGGGGGCCGGCGTTCCGGCCGAGCCGGGCAGGGCAAGACCGATCGCCTCAGAGACATAGGCCATGCTGTTGGCGGTGTATTGTCCACCGCACGACCCTGCTGACGGGCACGCGACCGTTTCCAGTTCGGCGAGATCCGCATCGGAGATCGTACCGGCCGCGTGGGCGCCGACAGCCTCGAAGACGTCGAGCACCGTGACATCCTTTCCGCGAAACCGGCCCGGCAGGATCGATCCGCCATAGAGGAAGACCGACGGCACATTGAGGCGAAGCATCGCCATCATGAGCCCCGGCAGAGTCTTGTCGCAGCCCGCAAGCCCGACAAGCGCGTCATAGCAGTGGCCGCGGACCGAAAGTTCCACCGAGTCCGCGATGACCTCCCGACTGACCAGAGACGCCTTCATACCGGCGTGGCCCATGGCGATGCCGTCAGTGACGGTGATGGTCGTGAATTCCCTTGGTGTGCCGCCGGCAGCGGTCACGCCGCGCTTCGCGGCCTGGGCCTGACGCGAGAGCGTCATGTTACAGGGAGCGGCCTCGTTCCAGGTCGTCACCACGCCGACGAAAGGCTGGGCGATCTCCTGGCTCGAGAGTCCCATGGCGTAGAGGAATGACCGGTGGGGCGCGCGTTCGGGGCCGACCGTCGTGTGCCGGCTTGGCAGCCGGGACTTGTCCAGCCGATCCGGTTCCCCGTCAAAATTCGGGACAGGGTCGTTGGATTTATCGTTCATGGCCGCGGCTCCGAGAGGTGCGCTCCAGGCGCCCGATTGGCGTGGGCGTCGAGGAATTCTTCGAGATCACGCACGGCGATCCGCCACTCCCGCCCGATCCGAATAGCGCGCACGTCGCCGGTCTTGATCAGCCCTCTCAAGGTAGCGTGGCTGAGCTTCAGAAGGTCGGCGGTCTCTTGCAGGGTCAGGAGCGGTTTGCGGAGCATGGCCAGGCGAGCCTCAATCCTAAGTGCCCAACCGCGAATTCGGTGGGTTGAACATCATTTAGCATCAAGATACGTCAATAGACAAAGTTTGACGTCATTAGGTACCTCGGACTCTTCGTCGCTGCTGGGGTTGCGAGGCGATCTGCGGGCGCGACCGGTCGTGTCTGATCCGGAAGTCCCTCTGAAATTGGAGGTCTGAATCGTGAAATCCGTCAGAACTCACCTGTCCTGGCTGGAGTCGGAATCGATCCACATCCTGCGCGAGGCAGTTGCCGAAGCCCGAAACCCGGTCATGCTTTTCTCCGCGGGCAAAGACTCCACTATTATGGCGCACCTGGCGCTGCGGGCCTTCTATCCTTCCAGACCGCCGTTCCCGCTGCTCCACGTCGACTCGACCTGGGAGTTCAGGTCGCTGATCGCTTTCCGCGACGATTTCGCGGTCAGCCATGGTTTCGAGCTCATCGCCCACTCAAATGAAGAAGGGCGCGCGGCGGGCATCAATCCTTTCGACCATGGAGACCGCTACACCCAGATCATGCGCACGGAGCCGCTAAAGACCGCGCTCGACCTTGGCGGCTACGACATCATCTTTGGCGGCGCCCGGCGCGACGAGGAGAAGTCGCGCGCCAAGGAGCGTATCATGTCCGTTCGCGGCGCGGGCCACACCTGGGAGCCGCGCCAGCAGCGACCAGAACTCTGGCGGCTTTACAACACCCGCTTGGGCAAGGATCAGACGGCCCGGGTCTTTCCGCTCTCCAACTGGACCGAGACGGATATCTGGGCCTACGCGATGCTCCACAAGATTGAGCTGGCGCCGCTTTACTACGCCGCGCCCCGGCCGGTCGTTCAACGCGGCGCGGCCTTCATCGTGGTTGATGAGACGAGCCGCATGCGGTTCCAGCCCGGCGACGAAATCCAGACCAGGACCGTGCGCTTCCGGACGCTCGGCTGCTGGCCGGTCACCGGTGCGGTTGAGTCCGAAGCGACCGATCTCGCCGCCGTCGTCGATGAAACCCTGCGGGCGTCGTCCTCCGAGCGGCAGGGGCGGATCAGCGACGGGGAGGATGGCGGCTCGCTCGAACAGAAAAAGCGGGAGGGCTATTTCTGAACATGACAGCTGACGATCGTCCCTACAAAGACACCATCGCCGTGCTCGCGACGATGCACGACAAGGAGCGCGTGGTCGCGCCGGTCCTCAAGGAAGGGCTGGGGTTGCGGGTCGCTCTGGCGCTCGGCCTGAATACAGACCGGTTCGGCACATTCAGCCGTGATGTCGAGCGGACCGGCTCCCAACTTGATGCGGCCAGGGCCAAGATCGCCGCGGGGTTCGAGTACGCGCCCTATGCTCGCGTGGGTATCGCCAGCGAAGGCAGCTTTGGCCCGCACCCCTATATCCCCTTCCTTGCTTTGGGCCGCGAACTGGTCCTGCTGATCGATCGTGAGCGCGGCCTCGAACTGACGGGCCACTTTGCGAGCCCTGAGACCAACTATGGCCAGGCGGTCGTCTCGGACATGGAAACAGCGGTCGCTTTTGCTGAACGGTCTAAATTTCCCGAACATGGGTTGATAGTCATGGGCTGTGTCGACGAGAAGCCCGCGCCTGATCTCGCCCTGTTCAAGGACGTCGTTGACCACGTCGCTCTGGAACAAGCTGTTGGCCAGGTCGTCGCCAAATGTGGCGCAGCTTTCGTCGAAGCGGATATGCGCGCCCACCGCAATCCAACGCGGATGCGCGCGATCGAGCGCGCGGCCAGCGACCTGGTTCGCCGGTTTCGCAGTGAATGCCCTACCTGCAAACACCCCGGATTTGATGTCACCGAACGCATTGCGGGTCTGCCTTGCGAATGGTGCGGGGAGCCGACGCATGTGATCCGCGCGGAGATCTTGACCTGCCAGGCTTGCGACTGCCGACAGGAGCGCCAGGCGACGAGCGCCAAGACCGCGGACCCGGGGCGCTGCGAGAGCTGCAATCCCTGATCTTGAAGCGGGGCCTCAGCGCGACAGTCGACCTGCGCGTGTACTATCACCTTCCAGTCAGCGGTGAGCGCCTCCGGGCGACCTCCCAATCGATCAAGACTGGTTCCAACGTTTCGTCCGCCCAGACCGAAATTCATGGAGCTTCTGCGCAACTCCTTGCCTATGGGCGTGGAGTTTACCTGATGCGCGCTGACGTCCGCTTGGGGTCGTTCTTTCGCGTTGGGTTCGGGCCAACAAGCAGACGTTCCGGCTCGGTGCCGGATAGCAGACCCTCCCAAAGGCTGTTCAGGGTGGTGAGCGGACGTTCCAGCTCCATCTGCGCCTGAAGCTGCTGAAGGTCTTCACCGCCGTGCTGGCGATGGGCCGATAGAGAAGGCGGCTGTCTCCGCCCGCGTCGTCAGGCGCGTCTTGAGGCCGCTGAATGCGCCGTAGAGCGTTAGATGGTCCGCACCGTATTGTGGGTGCGCTTCTGCCCAGGCTGCCAAGTTTACTGGATCGTCAGGATCGTACCCATAGTGCGGCCCGCGCTGGAGCAGCCCTTCGCGGCATACGCCCCAGGTGAGGTCGAGCCACACCAGCGCGGTTGCACGGCTCAGGACCACTTGCGCAAGTTCCCCGTAATCGCCCACGCCCTCGATGACCCAGCGGGGGCCGGTCGCTATGGCGGCAGCAAGGGTCTTGCCCTCGCCCGCGCCCAGCAGTTCGCCGTCACGCCCCCGGTAGACATCGTCGAGGTGGTGGGCAGCAAGGCCAAGGGCCGCGCCGACGCGCCGGGCGAAGGTGCTCTTGCCCGATCCGCCGGCACCGATCACCCACCAGCGCGTCTGGCTATTCCAGTCTACTTTCTCAGGCACGTCGCCTCCCAGCAGGACACGATAGCTCACCCTGGAGGGGCACCACTATCCAAACGCCCACGCGCCGGACCAACTACCCGGGGGCTATCCGAATGTTCGCTGTGGGTCGAATTCAGCCGGCAGTTCCATGCTCGCAACCGGACCTAGGCCACGCGCGCGCAAAGCAGACCCTTCAGACGTCGCTAAGGGGTGGAAAACTGACCGCACCACAGGTCGCCAGCGACCAGAGTCGCCGGATGGCGTCTGGCCCGCCCAGTGCTATCGTCAGCCTGTTTCACAACAGGCGAGGGCGAAATGCTTCGGATATTCCTGACCGCCTTGGCGTTAACGGTCCTGCTGCCGGTCCCCGGAAACGCAGCGGACTCAACAACTGCCGCCAATTCCAGCGAGCCTTTGAATATCGGCTTTGTCCTCTACACCAAGACCCGTACGCCCGGTGTCTTGAGTGCGAGATGGAACTACGCCAACGCCTACAGCGGGCCAGGCAAAGCGACCGGAGGCCCGAAGGCGGGCAGCTTCGTGGGGCGCTATCACGTGCGCTACTTCCTCGAGAACGGTCAGTTCTCGGACGAATACGATCTCGATATCCAGAGGCACGCGCCCGGCGATTTCTACGATGTGACCTGGATTACCGACGGAAAGGTGAGCGCCAGAGGGGTCGGTATGGAAGTCGCGGGTCGCAAGAGTCTCGCTGTCGGCTGGCGCAGAGTGGCTGATTGACCATCTCAACGTCTGTTGAGGGTCGGGTGCGGAAGTCAGACCTCAGCCCCACACCGGACCTTCAGCCTCATGGCCGAGAGCCGACCTCCAGAATGTCTGCACCGGGTGGGTAGCGGACGTGACGCTGTCCTATTGGGCCTCGGCCCACCAGCCCGCGTACCAAAGCCCTCGATAGAACGGCGCAACAATCTTGAAGCCACTCTGCGTCAGGCGCTCACGGATGACGGTGTCGGAGACGATAGGCATGGCGCCGACTCTGGACGCCACTTCAGCGGCTGCGTCAGGGGCTAAGCCGCCCAATATGGCGTGCCTCGCATAGGCGTGCTCCATTCGCTCATACATAGCGGCATTGTCGAAGCAGACATCGACGTGAATATAGGGTGCGCCCGGCTTGAGCCGCTTACGGATGCTGGTGAGGAAACCTAGCTTGGACCCGTCGTCCGGCAGAAAGTGCATCACGAAGAGGGCCGTCGCCGCGTCAAACACTGGATCCTCTGTGAGGTTGTCCACGACGCCCTCCACCAGGGTCGTTCTCAGATCAAGGTGGTCCGCGGCGACATAGGCCTTGGCCAAGCTGAGCAACTCGGCAGAGGGATCAACACCTACCAGGCGGTAGTTGGCTGGCGACGCGCCAAGGGTCTGAAGCTCGCGTCCTCCACCGGCGCCCACAACCAGGATCGTCGAACCGGCGCTAAGCTCGGTATCGAGGATCGACCGCATCGCGCGATGCAAACCATCGACTCCAGGGACGACGGCTGTCTGGAAGGGCCTAAAGGCGTCTTGAGGCAAAGGCGTGGGCTCTTCTGGCACTGAATTTCCTGTTTCCGCTTTCCCGGAACAACATGGCGCAGACAACGTCGAAAGTCTGCTCAGGGTCGAACTTCACCGTTGGGTTCGGGCCCGGAAGCAGACCTTCGCCCAGCAGTCCTCGACGGGACTCCAATGTCAGGTTCTATCCACTAGGCGATCCTGACGACATTGCTCTGCGTGGAGTCGCCCCGCATCGCCCCGTCAATCGCCGCCGCCGTTCGATCCGCCGCCGCCTTCACTGGGCTGTCGGCGAGGTGGGCGTATTGCTGCGTCGTCTTGACGTCCTTGTGGCCAAGGATGGCGGCGATCAGGGGCAGGGACAGACCACCGGCCGCGCCGAAGCTCGCGAAGGTGTGGCGCAGGTCATGGAGGCGGACGTCCGGCAGGTCGGCGGCGGTCCGCACTGCCTCCCAAACCTTCGGTGTGCCCACATAGTGCTTCTTGGGATCGCTAGCCGCCGGGAACATGAACACCACCCCCTTGGGGTGGGGCAGGCCCTGGAGGCAAAGGAGCGCCGCCGCGCCCAAGGGCACCATGCGCGCGCCGGTCTTGGAGTCCGCCAGATAGAGACAGGCCCGCTGGAAATCGACCTCCGACCACCGCAGGCCCTCGATCTCACCCTTGCGGGCCCCGGTCAGGGTTAGGAGGCGGATGACGTTAAGCCCATGGGTGTTGACGCCCGCGTCCTCGGCGGCCTTGAGCGCCCCGGTCAGGCGCTGGAGTTCATCGGCCGACAGGAACCGTTGAGATTGGCGATCCTTGAACTTGGTGACGCCGCGCACGGGATTGTCGGCACGGATTTCCTCCCGAACCGCGAAGGCGAAGACGGCGCCTAGCAGGCCCAGGGTTCGGCTCGCCGTGCCCTTGCCGCCCCGCGCGGCCGGATCGGCCCGCTTGCGTGTCTCGACCGCCGCCAGGGCCTTGCCCTTGAGCCCCTTGGCCTTGAGCGCCTTGCGAGAGGGCTTGAGCGAGGCGGCCGTCTTGCCGGCGGCGACGTCACGCATGAACTTGGCGACCTCGGCGGTGGTCACGGCGGAAGCGGGACGTTTGCCCAGCAAGGGCTTGATGTGGGATCGGATGCGCGACCGGTCGCTGATCAGGGTCGCGGGTTTCTTGGTGGCGACCCCCTCGGCCAGATAGAGGTCGCACAGGGCGGCGACGTTCATTTCGTCGCGGGCGCGGTGGCGCTTGGTCTGGGGGTCTTCGCCGAGCCGGACGCGACCCAGGACCTTGCCGGCTTCGGTGCGGGCTTCGTCCGGGGTCATCTCCCCGTGACGCGCGATAGTGTACTCGCGGCGCGCCGCCGCGCGGCCCTCGCCGGCCCGATACCAGACGAAGTAGGTCTTTAGCCCGGTGGTGGCGACCTTGAGGCCGAAGCCCTTCAGCTTGTCGTCCCAGACCCGGTAGACCTCGGCCTCCGGAGCCGCCGCGTCCACTGTTCGCCTTCCGATCCTGGCGACCCGCCGCTCCGTTCCCATCTCGTTCCTTTCCGTGGTGACTAGCGCCGCGCTAGTCACCACCTAGTCACCACCGCGTCGGACAATGGGTGACCCCTCAGGAATCTGGAGGCAAGGAAAATTGTTGTAAAACAGTGGCTTCTGACATTCCAGGACAGGCCCGGAAATTCAGGGAATCCGATTTCCTTAGCCCTCCGAAGGCAAAGGTCACACGTTCGAATCGTGTCGGGTGCGCCAACGGACTTCCATAGAACAAAGACTTATAGAGGTCCCGTCGGGCGCGCCGGGCCCACGACCGGTGGCGGGTCCGCACGTGGTCCGCACGGCAAGGAGTTTTAGAGCCTCACCAGGCTCTGTGAAGGTTTGCGCGCCCTCCTTTTCCTGCATGGATCTGAAGCGTCCTCACTGGCGCGCGATCCTCCGGGCGCTTCAGGATCGACCGGAAGAGCTGCGACGCCACCCAGGCCATCCTGCACGAACGCCGCCGCGAAAAAGCCGCCCAGGCCACGCCGGCGGGTCAGCCGGGTGCGGAGCCGGACGGGCTGCTGGCTGAGGCGACTTAGCAGAGCGTGACAGCCGAAAGTGGAAACCGGTTACGGCGCCCGTCACGCGACAAGCAAAGACTCTATCTGATGAGGCGGGCGCGGATGGCCTCACGGGCCGCCGCGTCCGCCCCGATCGCATCAAGATAGGCGTCGACTGAGCCGCTTCGGGCCTCGATCGAGGCGAAGGCGGCGTCCAGATAGGTCGCATCGACGCCCAGGAAGGCGCGGACCGCGGTCTCCGAGGGCCGCTGGCCCAGGGACTTCTCCAACGCCTCGGTGATCATCGGCAGCCGCTCATCGACGCGGGCCGCCACGTTGGTCAGCAGGTAGTCCTCGCGCAGGTCGTCGGCATGGACGCCCAGGATGTGGTGGGTGAGCGCCGCCAGCAGACCGGTGCGGTCCTTGCCCGCCGTGCAATGGATCAGCACCGGACCCGCGCCCGCCGCCAGGGCCGCGAAATAGCGGCCGAACAGCTCAAGATGACGCGGCTCGAAGGGCGCCTTGTCGTAATAGTCGAGGAAGAAGGCCCGGGCGCTTTCCGGCGTCAGGTCGGTCTCGCGCAGGAAGGCCACGTGCGGCGCTTCGGTCTGGTCGCCGAGATCGCACTGGATCACCTCGGCCGAGAAGCCGTCGTGGCGCAGGCTGGGATCGTTGTCCCGCTCGCGGGGCCGGCGCAGATCCACCACCGTGGCGAGGTTCAGCGCCGCCATGGCCGCCAGATCAGCCGGGGTGGCGCGGGCCTGATGGGCGGCGCGGAACAGCTGGCCCGAGGCGATCCGTCCCCCACGCACGACGTAACCGCCGTAGTCGCGGAAATTCTCGACGCCCTGGAGGGGCAGGATACGGGGGTTGGTCATGAGGTCTTCCATGAGACCCATGACTCTAGACGGCAAGTGTGACGGACCGTCACCCAGCCAGGCGGGGCTGCCTAGAGCTGGTTATATTCGCCGCAGCGGCACTTCACGACGACTTCCTTGGCGGAGCTCGCGTCGTCGCCGGTGAGGATCACCTCGTCGCAGGCGCCGCAGGTGAAGGCCGCGCCGATGTCGGGGGTCTTCGTCAGGTCGATCGCAACGGCTTCCACCAAGTCCCGACGGCCGATGAACAGGCTGGGGAACACACGC
This sequence comes from Phenylobacterium glaciei, assembly GCF_016772415.1. Lineage (NCBI taxonomy): Bacteria > Pseudomonadati > Pseudomonadota > Alphaproteobacteria > Caulobacterales > Caulobacteraceae > Phenylobacterium > Phenylobacterium glaciei. Next base: position 367,866 of record NZ_JAGSGD010000001.1, on the reverse strand, counting down.
ATCGAAGTCATAATCATCGAAATCGCCTCACTATGGCTCAAGCTCACAAGGTCTCAGGCCGACCCTGCAAGAACCAGGGTTATGAGCATCATTTGCTGCAATGCAATGACAACTGCATGCCTTTCCTGAGAAAGGATGAGGGCGCCTAGCTCTTGGTCAACTTTCGCGACGCAACATCGACGACGCCACGTGGACTATCAGCGGGCCTGGGCGTCCATCAGACTGCCGGCATAGGCCGCGTGGCCGACATGGGTCAGCCTGGTCTGGAAATCGGCGAACACCTGCCCCCCAAGGTCACGCCAGCGGCGGCAGAAGGCATAGTCCTCCGAGAGGTGCTCCCCGGTCTCGGCCTCGATGAAGGTCTCAAAGATCATGGTGGCGTGGGAGGTTCCGCCGCCGGAGGTATCCCCCAGCCTGGCCTTCAGCTCCGGATGGGCCGCGGCGACCTGTTCCACCACGGCGCGTTTGATCAGCATGAAGCCGGTGCCGATATAGGCCACCGGACCAAAGCCATCGTCGTCCACCTCGACCCGGCTGTCGGGGGTGGGGATGAAGCGGACCACATAGCCCACCGAGGCCGCCATCAGGTCGCGCTTGCCGTCGGCAGCCGCCTGGCGGACCTTGGTCCAGTCGATGCTCTTGATGGGATAGACGCCCCCCACCAGGTCGCGGTCGGCATCCAGCAGGCGGAACACCTGCTCGGGTTTGAAACCGATATCGGCGTCCACGAACAGCAGGTGGCTGGCGCCGCTCTTGAGGAACTTGTCGGCCATGGCCGCGCGAGCGCGCGTGATCAGGGCGTCACCGCCCCCCAGTTCCACGGTCAGGCCGACGCCGCGCGCGGCGCAGGCGGCCTGGAGATCCAGCACCGAGCGCATGAAGTGGATGTGGGCGAGACCGCCATAGCAGGGGGTCGCCAGGAAGATCGATGCGGCCTGGGCCATGGAACGCCTTTCGTGGAGGCGCGCAGCTTCCCGTGCGCCGCCCCGCAGGGCAAGCGGGGACCCTGATCAGTAGACCAGGTTGAAGCTCGCCAGCGCGGCCGCCGCGGTGAGGAACAGGATCACCGCCAGGATTTCATAGCGCTTGAAGAGAGGGCCGTTCGGCGATCGCATCTTGGTCTCCCAGCCGTCCCGAGGCGGGACACCAAGGTTTTGTCAGGGCAAGGGGCAGGCCAGCCTCAGGGGCGAGCCGGAACCTTGCCGGGCCAGGTGAGGAAGCCGTTGCGGTCGCGGCCGGCGGCCTCGCGCGGGCCACAGGTGTTGCAGCCGCGTCCGCCGCCAGGTTGCTCGTAACCGCCGCGTTGCTCGTAACCGCCCCGCTCTTCGTAGCCGCCGGCGTAGCGGCGGCTGCCGGAGCTGTAACCTTCCGACTGCTGGGAATAGCGCTCCGAGCCCTGGTCATCGACGATAACGACCTGGCCCTGGACCTGGCGGTCGGGCACATCGACATAGCCGTCATAGGCGGGGGCGGCCTGGTAGGACCGTTGCTGCGCGTAGGCGTATTCGCGGACCTGTTCGCGCCGGCCATAGTCACGCTGGACGTGGGCCACGCGGCGCACGGTTTCACGGCGGACCGCAGGCTGGCGATGCGGCGCGGGGCGATAGACCACCCGCTCCGGCTCGGGGGTCATGGCGGCCGGCTGGGCAGTGATAGGGGTGGCGGCCGGCGCGCAGGACGCCGCCACCGCCTTGCAGCAGCAGTCGGCGGGCTTGGCCGCCGGGGCCTGGGCGATCTTCAGCGCGCCGGTGGAATCACAGGCGGCGAGGGCCAGGAAGGCCAGGGCGGGAATGAGGGAGCGCAGGCGCATTTGGGATCTTCCGGCGGCTCGAAAACGAGGGTCGGAAAGATCGTTGGAGATCAGGCGCCGTTAACGCTGTGACTTTCACCGTGGGCGCGAAGAAAGCCCTCCACGAGGTCTGCGTAGAGGTGAAATCCCTTATAGGCGGCGAACTCCGGGGCGGCCCCGCGCCAGGCCTGAGCGAAGGCGGCAAGCTGTTCGGGGCTCTCGGCCAGGGCCTGGAACGGCGTCAGCCAGACGCGGATGGTGAACAGCACTCCGCCGGTCTGCAGCAGGCGGCGCACCGTCTGGCGCTCCACCCGGGTGAACAGGGCCTGGCCCACATCGGCGGGCGCGATCTCGCCGATGCGGGCGCGGACCGGAGCGGAGAAGGGGGTGAAGGGCTCGCTGGAATTGACCACCGACCAGTTGCGCCGCTGCAGGATCAGGCCGGGCCGCAGGCCGTCGAAGATGCGCACCAGCCGCACCAGGAACCGGTCGTTGAAGCCGTTCACCGGGCCGTGGATCTGCGCGAGGCTTTTCCCCAACACCTCACGGGCGGTGAAGAAGGTCGGCGCCGAAAGGCTGATGGCGCTGACCCGCCAGTGGCCGCCGGTCCTCTCCACCAGCACCAGGTCATCGGCGACGGTGCGTGAGGCGGCGTAGAGCGGCGGCAGGTCGCCAGACGAGGTCACACCTATGAGGGCGGCCACCTCCAATTGGCCGGGCCGCGAGCCCGGCGTCTCCCCCCAAACCAGGTCGCGGTGGTCGGCATGGAGCGGGTCCTTGCGCGCGGCCGGGTCGGCCTCGCCGCCCTCCAGCCAGCGGGCCTCATCGATGGGCGCGAGGCCGATGGCGAAATCGGCGGACTCCTCCCAGGGCCGGCGCCTCATCGGCGGCGCAACCGCTGGAGGACCGAGTAGACCGCCAGGGCCACCGCGACGCCGATCGTGTCGGCGAGCAGATCACGCCAGTCGCCATCGCGGCCAAAGCCCATGGTCGCCTGCAGGATCTCCACCGCGGCCCCCAGGCCGATGGCGAAGGCGGCGATGGCTCGGGGCCGGCGGTGGGAGAGCAACAGGCCCGCGGCCGTCAGCACGAACCAGGCGATGGCGTGCTCGACCTTGTCCCAGAGGGTGATCTCCGGAAGTTCGTCCACCGGCGACAGGCACAGCCACAGCAGGAAGGCGGTGGCCGCCGCATAGAGGGCGAGGCGCAGCGGGCGCGGCAGGCGGTCAAGAAACATGCCCCCAAACTTGCACGTCTGCCCGCGCCTCTCTAGCGTCGCGCCGATTTTCAAGGACGGAGCAGGCAATGGCGGTCGAGGCGGTGATCTGGGATTTCGGCGGGGTGTTCACCTCCTCGCCCTTCGAGGCTTTCGCCCGTTATGAGAGCGAGAACGGGGTTCCGAAGGACCTGATCCGCCGGGTCAATTCCACCAATCCCGACACCAACGCCTGGGCGCTTTTCGAGCGGAACGAGATCGACACCAAGGGGTTCGACAGCCTGTTCCTGGAAGAATCCACCGCCCTGGGTCACCCGATCCCCGGTAGCCACGTCCTGCCCCTGCTGTCGGGCATGGTGCGCCCGCGGATGGTGGCGGCGCTGCAGGCCTGCAAGCAGCACTTCAAGGTCGGCTGCATCACCAACAACATGGTCAGCATGCACTCGCCGGGCGCAGACGCGCCGCAGCGGGCGGCCGGCGCCATGGGTCAGATCATGCCGCTGTTCGACCACATCATCGAAAGCTCCAAGGCCGGCGTCCGCAAGCCCGATCCGAAGATCTATCTGATGATGTGCGAGGCCCTGTCGGTCGAACCCGCGACTTGCGTCTATCTCGACGACCTGGGGATCAACTGCAAGCCGGCCGCGGCGCTGGGCATGAAGGCCATCAAGGTGGTGGACGTCGACCAGACCCTGGCCGACCTCGCCGCCGCCACCGGCCTCACCTTCGACGCGGTCGCCGCGTGAGCCGGCCCGGGAAGATCGGGGCGGCCGCGGCCCTGGCCAAACTGCCCGGCTGGAGCGCGCTGGGCGGCGCCCGCGACGCCATCACCCGCACCTATCTGTTCCCCGACTTCAACACCGCCTTCGGCTTCATGGCGCGCGCCGCCCTGATGGCCGAGAAGCTGGATCACCATCCGGAGTGGTTCAATGTCTACAACCGGGTCGAGGTGACCCTGGCCACCCACGACGCCGACGGCGTCACCGAGCTGGACGTGACCCTGGCCAGTTTCATGGACGAAGCGGCCCACCACGCGGGCCTGAAGAACTAGTTCACCAGGATGGTGCCCAGCAGCAGCTTGCCGCCGGGGCCGCCCAACACACGGTCGGTTTCGCGCTGCAGTTCGTGCGCGATGAACTCGGCGTTGGGGGCGGTGGAGGGCGCCAGGCCCGAGGCGTAGATCTGCAGGGCCTGGACGAAGCCCGCCCTGAACCGGGGGGCAAGCAGTTCGGCCCGGGCGCGCAGGGCGACGTCGGGAATGTCGATCCCGGTCTCCACCGTCAGCACGCCGCGCCGGCCATCCACACGCATGATGGTCGCCGTCAGGGTCGGCAGCTGCAGGTAGGAGAGACCCCCGCCCTTCTTCTTTTCGGTCTTCTCCCCGCCTCCGGACGCCTGGGCGGCCGCCGGCAGGGCGGCGGCAAGGGCGGCGAGACTCAGCAGGCGGCGACGATCCATAACGTGACGGTGTGCCGCATTATGGTTAGCGGTCTCTTTACGCGCGGCGTCCGACAGTGCGGCGAAGAATCACAAGCTAGTTGATGGAGCCCGCCCTTGGGCCGTTTCGCGCCAACCTCTCTCGACCTCGACGGCAAGGTGATCCTGGTCACCGGCGGCACGGGGTCCTTCGGCAGACGCTTCATCGAGACCGTCCTGCTTCGGGCCAAGCCGCGCAAGCTGATCGTCTATTCCCGCGACGAGCTGAAGCAGAGCGAGATGCAGACCGACCTGGCCGAGAAGTTCCCGGCCGACCAGCTGACCTGCATGCGGTTTTTCCTGGGCGACGTGCGCGACCGCGAGCGGCTGACCTTGGCCCTGCGCGGGGTCGACATCGTCATCCACGCCGCGGCCCTCAAGCAGGTGCCGGCGGCGGAGTACAATCCCTCGGAGTGCATCCACACCAACATCATGGGCGCCGAAAACGTGGTCTGGGCCAGCCTGACCAACCGCGTGCAGCAGGTGATCGCGCTCTCCACCGACAAGGCCTGCAACCCCGCCAACCTCTACGGCGCCACCAAACTGGCCTCCGACAAGACCTTCGTGGCGGCCAACAACCTGTCGGGCGACATCGGCGCCAAGTTCTCCGTGGTCCGCTACGGCAATGTGGTGGGGTCGCGTGGCTCGGTAGCCCCAGTCTTCCAGCGACTGCTGGCGCGCGGCGCCACGGAACTGCCGATCACCGATCCGCGCATGACCCGGTTCTGGATCACCCTGAACCAGGGGGTCGATTTCGTGCTCTCGTCCCTGTCGCTGATGCGCGGCGGCGAGATCTTCGTGCCCAAGATTCCCTCGATGAAGATGACGGAACTGGCGCAGGCGATGGCGCCGGGCCTGCCCATCAAGGTGATCGGCATCCGTCCCGGCGAGAAGCTGCACGAGATGATGATCTCGGTTGACGATGCGCGGACCACCGTCGATCTGGGCGACCGCTACGCCATCGAGCCGGCCTTCGTGGAATACACCCGCGAAAGCTACGCCAAGACCCACCCGCTCACCGCCGACGGCTTCTGCTACGCCAGCGACACCAATGACGAGTGGTTGAGCGGCGAGGGGCTGATGGAACTGATCAACGATCCCGCCCCCGTGGCCCCGCCTCTGCGGCGGCTGACCGACTGATGGTGGGGCCCCTGCTCCCCTATGGCCGCCAGACCATCGAGGACGACGATATCGCCGCCGTCGCGCAGGCTCTGCGCGCCGACTTCCTGACCACTGGGCCGTTGGTGGACGCCTTCGAGACCGCCTTCGCTGAAAAGGTCGGCGCGCGCCACGCGGTGGCCTGCGCGAATGGCACGGCGGCCCTGCACCTGGCCATGCTGGCCCTGGACGTGCAGCCGGGCGAGGCCTGCATCGTGCCGGCCATCACCTTCCTGGCGACCGCCAACTGCGCCCGCTATGTCGGCGCCGAGGTGGTGTTCGCCGACGTCGATCCCCTAACCGGCCTGATGACGCCCGACACCCTGGCCGAAGCGATCAGCCGGGTCGGCGATCGAAAGTTGCGCGCCGTCCTGCCGGTCCACCTGCGGGGCGACACCGCGCAACTCCCGGCCCTCGCGGCCCTCGCCCAAGGCGCCGGGGCGGTGCTGGTGGAGGACGCGCCCCATGCCCTGGGGTCGACCATGCGCTTTGGCAATACAAGCGAGCGGGTGGGCGACGTGCGCCACTCGGCCATGGCCACCTTCTCCTTCCACCCCGTCAAGACCATCGCCACCGGCGAAGGCGGCATGGTCACCACCAATGACGACGGCCTGGCCCAGCGCCTGAAGACCCTGCGCACCCACGGCATGCTGCGGCCGGAGGGGGCCGATCCGTGGATCTATGAGATGCCGGAGCCGGGTTTCAACTACCGCCTGCCCGACATCCTCTGCGCGCTCGGCCTCTCGCAGCTCGCCAAGCTCGACCGCTTCGCCGCGCGGCGGAAGGCGCTGGCGGCCCGCTACCTGGAAGCCTTGAAGCCGCTCGCGCCCATCGTGCGCCCCGCCAGCCGGCCCGACTGGAGCGATCCCGTCCTGCACCTGATGGTGGCCCTGATCGATTTCCCCGCCGTCGGCAAGACGCGCCGCCAGGTCGTGGATGATTTGAAGGCGCGCGGGGTGGGGACCCAGGTCCACTACATCCCCGTCCACACCCAGCCCTACTACCGCGAGCGCTACGGCGCGCTCGAGCTTCCGGGTGCGCAGACCTGGTACGAAACCTGCCTTTCCCTGCCGCTCTATCCCGGCATGGCCGACGAGGACGTGGATCGGGTGGTTGGCGCGTTGAGAGAGGTCTTAGGCCTCTAGGCCGCCGCGGTCATGGCCTGCAGCAGTTCGCGGACCTGGCCCATGCGCTCGGGCGCGCGGGCGAGCTCAGCGCGGGTGTCGTCGCGGCGGACCAGCTTCAGGGCCTCGGCGCGGGCGCGGTCGGCGGTGGGGCCGATAGGGGCGGTGTCGCCGATCGCCATGCGCAGCAGGGTCATGAGCCGCTGGACAGGCCCCTGCGACGACTTGGCGACGATGGAGACGATCTTGGAATCGGCCTCCACCAGGCCGCCGACCTCGCCGATCTTGCTCTGGATCGGGCCGTAGTCCTCTGGCGCGAGGCCCGCGCGGGCCGCCTGCTTCTGCAGCTTGGCCAGCACCTCCAGCTTCACCCCGGGGCTGTCGGAGCTGAGCCTGAATTCCTTCTCGAAGCGCATGCCGCTGACATTGGCCGACAGATAGCGCCCGGCCTGACGCTTGTTGGCGCCGCCGATCACGTTTTCCACCAACCACATCAGGGCCTCGACCTCCTGGCGGGAGGTGCGATTGGTTCCGAGATAGGCCTCGACGAAGTCGCCGGTCACCAGCATCCGCGAGCGGGTGACGAAGGCTTCCTGCACATCGTCCAGAGAGATCATGGTCCCGGCCGCGCAGGTCAGCGCCATGGCCAGGGCCCGCATGACGGCGATCTCGCCCTCGGAGTCGCCGGGCCGCAGGCGGCGGGGCCCCGTGAGCTCGCGCACCACCCGCTTGGCGATGGCCAGGCGCACGGCGCCGAAGTCCTCGGTGGCCAGCCACTTGGCCAGGCGCTGGCCGGTCTCCGACAGGGGCGGCATCATACGCTGCACCGAGGGCTCGATGCGCATCAGGGCGTCAACGGGATCGCAGGCCACCAGCCGGGTCATGGCCGCCAGGCGCGCGCCCAGGTCCAAGTCCTTGCCGATGATGTCGTCCAGGCCGGACTTCGAGCCCAGGATCTCAGCCAGGGGCTGTTCGATCACCGCGAGCGCCAGGCCGCGGGGCGGACCGGCCAGCGGCGCGGAATCGGCCAGGTCCAGCAGGCGGGTCACCTTCTCGGTCCAGCTGCGGGCGGGCGCGATGGAGACCGCCACGCCCGCGCCCAGCAGGTAGGCGCGCTCGGGATGCTGGGCCACGCGTTCGGCGGCGCGGGCGAAGCCTTCCTTGTCGACGTCAGGCAGGTCGCCCTTGCGGGCGTCCTTGAGCAGCCGCTCGATGGCCCGCTCCACCAGGCTCTGGAAGACGCGGATCAGTTCGTGGACCGACAGGCCGCGGGCCTGGGCTTCGGGAATAGCCAGCTTCTGGATGGCGTGCTGCAGGTCGGTGCCGGACGCCTCGAGTTCCTCCACGAGGTCGGCGCGGTGCAGCAGTTCGAAGGGGGTCGCGCCCTTGCGCTCCAGGAACCCCTCCAGCAGGCGGCCGATCCGGTCGCGGGCGTGGATAGTGTAGAGGTCCTGCGGGCTGACGCAGAGCGGGTCGTTGTTTTCCTTGACCTTGGACTTCTTCGGCGGCTCGGCGTTGCCGAGGTTGAGGATGCCGACCGACTGGAATTCCCGGGTCTCGGCGTCGAGGGTTTCCTTGGTGACGCGCACCGCGGCCACCTTGCCCTCTTTCATCATGTCGTTGGCGGTCGCCAGGGCCGCCGTGCGGTTCTCCGTGGCAAGATCGAGCGCCCAGCCGCTGCTGGGGGTCTTCTTGCTGAAAACCTCGTAGTGAACCTGCGCGCCGTCCATTCGTCCCCCCAAGAGAGAACACTGTGACGCAACAACCCTAAAAACAGTTTACTGCGACGATCTGGCGCTTGTGGCCCTCTGACGCGTTATCAAGGCGGAGCTTCGCCGCAAGCCTGCCCCATTGAGGCCACGCTGCGGGCCGACTAGCTTCACCGACGCACTTGCAAGGAAATCATCTCCGATCATGGCCAAGATCACCCTGGTGGACGACGACGAAAACATCGTCACGTCGGTCAGCCTCGCCCTCGAAAGCCACGGCCATACCGTGAAGGCGTATTTTGACGGCGCCGCGGGTCTCGCTGCGCTGGAAAACGATCCGCCGGACCTGGCCATCCTCGACGTGAAGATGCCGCGCATGGACGGCATGGAGGTGCTGCGCCGCCTGCGGCGAACTTCCGACCTGCCGGTGATCATCCTGACGTCCAAGGACGAGGAGATCGACGAGATCCTCGGCTTCAACCTCGGCGCCGACGACTACATGCACAAGCCCTTCAGCCAGCGCCTGCTGATCGAGCGGGTGAAGGCGGTGCTGCGCCGAGCCGGCGCGGACGCCGAGGAGGCCCTGGCCGTTCCCGGCGACGCCAGCGCGCGCGCCCTGAAGCGCGGCAAGCTGACCCTCGACCCCGCCCGCCACGATTGCCTGTGGGAAGGCAAACCGGTGAAGCTGACGGTGACCGAGTTCCTGCTGCTGCAGTCGCTGGCTCAACGGCCCGGCTTCGTGAAGAGCCGCGACAACCTGATGGACGCCGCCTACGACGATCAGGTCTATGTCGACGACCGGACCATCGACAGCCACATCAAGCGGATGCGGAAGAAATTCCGCGAGGTCGACCCTGAGTTCGACGGCATCGAGACCCTTTATGGCGTCGGATACCGATACCGCGAGACCTGACCCGGGACGGCTGTCCTCATGGTTCAGTTGGCTGCCAGGCTCGCGCCTGGGGCGGCTCATCATCGTGCTCAACCTGCTGGGCCTGACGATTCTGATCGCCGGGGCCCTGGTGCTGAACGAGCTGCGGCGCGGGCTGGTGAACGCCCGTATCGACAGCCTGACCACCCAGGGCGAGCTGATGGCCACCATCATCGACCAGGCGGCCACGGTGGGCGAACCCCTGCCGGCCATGGACGGAGCTTATGCCAGCCAGATTCTGCAGCTGCTGTCGAACCCCCGCACCCAGCGGGCGCGGCTGTTTGATAGCAAGGGCCGGCTGATCGCCGACAGCTACTGGGTGGCCGACCGGGTGGAGTGGAAGGTGCTGCCGCCGGCCCGCGCCCGCGACGACGCCCCGGGCTTCTCTCTGCAGCTGAACCAGGCCCGCAAGCCGCCGGCCCCGCAGTCCGGCGTCCAGAAGGCCCTGGCCTTCGAGGTCACCCAGGCCCTGGACGGCAAGCACTGGTCGGGGATGCGGAAGGGCGACGACGGCGAGCGGGTGGTTTCGGTCTCCATCCCCATCCAGCACGTCCAGGCGGTGCTGGGGGTGCTCACCCTGGAAGCCAGCGACGTGGACGAGATCATCGCCCGCGAACGCGTGGCGCTGATCCCCTTCATCCTGATCGCCATCGGCGTGACGCTGGCCTCGTCCCTGCTGCTCAACAACCTGATCGCCCAGCCGGTGCGCCGGCTGGCGCGGGCCGCCGACCGGGTGCGGCTGAGCCGCGCGCGGTCCATCTCCCTGCCCGACATCGCCAAGCGCGACGACGAGCTGGGGGATCTGACCCGCTCCCTGCAGGACATGACCCATGTGCTCTCGGAGCGGATGGACGCCATCGAGCGGTTCGCCGCCGACGTGGCCCACGAGATCAAGAACCCACTGACCTCCCTGCGCTCGGCGGTGGAGACCCTGGAGCTGGTGAAGGACCCTGTGGCCCAGGCGCGGCTGATGAACATCCTGCAGCAGGACGTCACCCGCCTGGACCGGCTGGTCACCGATATTTCGAACGCCTCGCGGCTCGACGCCGAGCTGTCGCGGGAGGATCCCAAGGCCTTCGACCTCGGCCACCTGATCGGCGAGGTGGTGCAGCTCTATCAGGACACCGGAAAGCCCGGAGACCCCACGGTGGCCTATGCCGCCCCCGACGCGCTGGAGCCGATCATGGTTTCGGGGCGCGAGGGGCCGCTGGGCCAGGTGTTCCGCAACCTTGTGGACAATGCGCGATCCTTCAGCCCGCCGGGCGGCCAGGTGCGGGTGAGCCTGGAGCGCGGCAAGGGCGAAGCCACCATCGCCGTCGACGACGACGGGCCGGGCATCCCGCCCGACAACCTGGAGACCGTCTTCGAGCGGTTCTACACCTCGCGGCCCAAGGGCGCGGCGTTCGGCGGCAATTCCGGCCTGGGCCTGTCCATTGCCCGCCAGATCGTCGCCGCCCAAGGCGGGACCATTCACGCGGAAAACCGCACCGGCGCCGATGGCGTGGTCCAAGGCGCGCGCTTCACCGTGGTCCTGCCCGAGGCGCGGCGGTGATCCATCACGCCGGATTGATCGCGGCGTTTATGGACGGCGGCTGGCGCGGCGCCCTGATCCAGGGACCCTCCGGCGCCGGCAAGAGCGACCTGGCCCTGCGCTGCCTGGACTCCGGATTCGCCCTGGTGGCCGACGACCGGGTGGAGCTCTGGACCAGCGGCGGCCGCCTCTACGGTCGCGCGCCGGAGACCCTGGCCGGCCGAATCGAGGTCCGCGGGATCGACGTGCTGCCCGCGCCCGCCCTGGCCTGGGCCCGCGTCAGCCTCTGCGTCCGCGCCGGAACCCCCGAGCGCATCCCCGAACCGGCCTTCACCGACGACTTCGGGTTGAGGCTCCCCCTCCTCACTCTCGCGCTGCTTGAGTCCTCTGCCCCTGCGAAACTGAGTCGCGCGTTACGACATCTTGGAGAGCGTCGATAAGGAGCGTATCTAGGCGGCCTCGCGGCCGGCGTTTCGCCGCGGCCGGGTGGGGATTCCCGTTGAGAGAGTTGGCATGATCGGCCTCGTGATCGTCACGCACGGGCGCTTGGCCGAGGAATTTGTCTTCGCCATGGAGCATGTGGTGGGCCCGCAGACCGCGGTGTCGGCCATCTGCATCGGGCCCGAGGACGACATGGAAAAGCGTCGCCAGGACATCCTGGCGGCCTGCGGACGCGTGGACACCGGCGACGGGGTCATCCTGCTCACCGACATGTTCGGCGGCACGCCTTCGAATCTGGCCATCTCCGTTATGGAGCAGACCAAGGCCGAGGTGATCGCGGGCCTGAACCTGCCGATGCTGATCAAGCTGGCCAGCGTGCGCACCAAGCTGCCGCTGCAGGACTGCGTGGCCCACGCCCAGGAGGCCGGCCGCAAGTATATCTCCGTCGCCTCCTACGTGCTGGCCGGCGAGAAATGACGCAGACCCGCTCGGTCGAGATCGTCAATAAGCGGGGCCTGCACGCGCGGGCCTCGGCCAAGTTCGTGAAGATGGCCTCGACCTTCGACGCCGAGGTCACCGTCTCCAAGGACGGCTCCACCGTGGACGCGCGCTCGATCATGGGCCTGATGATGCTGGCCGCCGGTCCTGGCTGCAGCATCGAGATCGCGGCCGAGGGCTCCGAAGCCGAACCCGCCCTCGACGCCCTGGCCCAGCTGGTGGCCAACCGATTCGACGAGGACGAGTAGGATCGTCGGTGTCATCCCGGAAGGCGCGAAGCGCTTGTCCGGGACCCAGACGCGCAGGGTGTGCCGGATGGATCGGTGTGTATGGGTCCCGGTCTTCCGTGTGCCGCGGAAACCGGGATGACATTGGGGGTTTGCCGCCCCTACGTCTTCAGCTTGTAGCCGGTCCGGAAAATCCAGGTGATGGCCGCCAGGCAGAGCAGCATGAAGCCGAAGGTGGCGAGCAGGCTGACGCCGACGCCGACGTCGGACTTGTCGTAGAAGGCCCAGCGGAATCCGGAGACCAGGTAGACCACCGGGTTGAACAGGGTGATCTTCTGCCAGATCGGCGGCAGCATGCTGATGGAATAGAAGCTGCCGCCCAGGAAGGTCAGCGGCGTGACGATCATCATCGGCACGATCTGCATCTTCTCCCAGCCGTCCGCCCAGACCCCGATCACGAAGCCGAACAGGCAGAAGGTCACGGCCGTCAGGGCCAGGAAGGCGATCATCACGAAGGGGTGGGCGATGGTGAAGGGCACGAAGAGCCGCGCCGTCGCCAGGATGATCAGCCCCAGGATCACCGACTTGGTGGCCGCAGCCCCCACATAGCCGATGACGATCTCCAGCGGCGAGATCGGCGCCGACAGCACCTCGTAGATCGTGCCCGACCACTTGGGCATGTAGATGCCGAAGGAAGCGTTGGAGATGCTCTCGGTGAGGATCGACAGCATGATCAGGCCCGGCACGATGAAGGCGCCGTAGCTGATGCCGTCGATCTGGGTCATGCGCGAACCGATCGCTGAGCCGAAGACGATGAAATAGAGCGAGGTGGAGATCACCGGCGAGGCGATGGACTGCAGCACCGTGCGCCAGGTGCGGGCCAGCTCGAACTGATAGATGGCGCGGATGGCATGGATGTTCATCGCGGGGCCCTCACCAGGCTGACGAAGATTTCCTCAAGCGAACTCTGGCTGGTCTGCAGGTCCTTGAAGTCGATGCCGTGCCCCGCCAACCGTCGCAGCAGGTCGGCGATGCCGGTCTCCTCGCTCTGGGTGTCAAAGGTGTAGACCAGCTGCGCACCGTCGGCCGACAGCTCCAGCGGCTCGGTCGCCAACTCCTTGGGCAGGGCCGCGAGCGGTGTCTGGAGCTGCAGGGTGAGCTGCTTCTTGCCAAGTTTCTGCATGAGGACGTCCTTGTCCTCCACCAGGATCAGCTGGCCGCCGCTGATCACCCCGATGCGGTCGGCCATCTCCTCGGCCTCCTCGATATAGTGGGTGGTGAGGATGATGGTGACGCCGCTGTCGCGCAGGCCTCGGACCATCTCCCACATGTCGCGGCGCAGCTCGACATCCACCCCGGCCGAGGGCTCATCGAGGAACAGGATCTGCGGCTCGTGGCTGAGCGCCTTGGCGATCATCACCCGGCGCTTCATGCCGCCAGAGAGCGCCATGATCTTCTCGTTCTTCTTGTCCCACAGGGAGAGCTGACGAAGGATCCTCTCGAGATAGGCGGGGTTGGGGGCCTTGCCGAACAGGCCGCGGCTGAACTTCACCGTGTCCCAGACGCTCTCGAAAGCGTCGGTGGAGAGCTCCTGCGGCACCAGGCCGATCTTGGTGCGGGCGGCGCGATAGTCCTTCACGATGTCATGGCCGTCGGCCAGCACCTGGCCCGAGCCCGGATTGACGATGCCGCAGATGATGCTGATCAGCGTCGTCTTGCCGGCCCCATTGGGACCCAGCAGGGCGAAGATCTCGCCCCGGCGGATATCCAGGTCGATGGTCTTCAGGGCCTGGAAGCCCCCGGCATAGGTCTTGGAGAGACCCTTCACGGATATGATCGGCTGCACGCGGGCTCCGGGTCGTTGAGGTCCCCGCAGATAGGCGCGGGGCGGTGGTCAAGCTAGCCTAGAGGACGAATTAGGGGTCGGCGGCCCGACATCGACCAGGGATTAATCGGCTCAGGCGCCGGATTCTGTCAGCAGACGGGAGAGCGCCTTGGGCGCCATGGCCACGTAGCTCTGCCGCAGCCAGCCCTTCAGGGTGTCCATCTCCGCCAGGATGTCATCCTCGGAATCAAAGTGCGCGATAGCCCACCTGTGCTGCCGATACCAGGGCGAGCCCTGCCGGACAAAGGGCAGGTCCTGGACCATCTCGTAGGAGATCGGCAGCTTGAAGGTGAGCGTCAGGGCGTCATGCGCCTGCCCCTTGTCGCCCAGCACCGCGAAGCCCTTGCCCCGCACCCGCAGGTAACGGGTGTCGGCCCAGCCGGGCGCCAGGTCGGTCTCGGGCAGGCTCAGGCCATAGGCGGTCAGTTCGGCTTCGGCCTGTTGGTGCGGCGTAGGCATGGCGGTGAGACTAGCACCGCCATGCCGCGCGAAAAGTCCTAGGCCGACACGCCCATGGTCATCGGCCGCAGTCCGAGGTCGGCCATCAGGGCGGCGTCGGTGTCCTTGTCCGGGTTGGCGGTGGTGAGCAGGCGCCCGCCGATGAACATGGAGTTGGCGCCGGCCAGGAAGCAGAGGGCCTGCAACTCGCGGCTCATGTGCTCGCGGCCGGCCGAGAGCCGCACCACGGTCTTGGGGCAGAGGATGCGGGCCACGGCGATCATGCGGACGAACTCGATCCCGTCCACCGGGGTGGAATCCCCTAGCGGCGTGCCGGGGATCGGCATCAGGTCGTTGATGGGCAGCGAGTCCGGATGGGCCGGCAGGGTCGCCAGGGTATGCAGCAGGCCGGCGCGGTCGCGGCGCGTCTCGCCCATGCCGACGATACCGCCGCAGCACGTGTTCATCCCCACCGAGCGCACGGCCTCCAGCGTATCGAGGCGGTCCTGGTAGGTGCGGGTGGTGACCACCTTGTCGTAGTAGTCCGGGCCGGTATCCAGATTGTGATTGTAGTAGTCCAGGCCGGCGTCCTTCAGGGACTGGGCCTGGTCGCGGGTCAGCATGCCCAGGGTGGCGCAGGTCTCGAGGCCGAGCGCCTTCACCCCGGCGATCATCTCGGCCACCTTGGGCACGTCACGGTCCTTCAGGTCGCGCCAGGCCGCGCCCATGCAGAAGCGCTGCGCCCCGCCGGCCTTGGCCTCGACAGCCGCGGCGATCACGGTGTCGGCGTCCAGCAGCTTGGAGGCCACCGTGGAGGTCTTGAAGCGCTGGGACTGGCTGCAATAGCCGCAGTTCTCGGGGCAGCCGCCGGTCTTCACCGAAAGCAGCTGTGAGAGCTGGACCTCGGTGGGGTCGAACCACATGCGGTGGACTTGCGCGGCCCTGAACACCAGGTCCATGAAGGGCAGCTCGAACAGCGCCTCGACCTCAGTGAGCGACCAATCATGCCGCGGTTGTGATTCATCAAGGACGGCGTTGAAGGGGGCGTTCATGGTGCACTCCTCGGGTCTGGGCGCCCATCTTGAGTCGGGCGACGAGGAGCATGTAGCGCATGGGCGCCGACGAGATCGAGTTGAAGTTCCTGTGCGAGCCACAGGATGTCGCCGCCCTGCTGGCCGCCGCCCCGGTGGGCGCTGCGGAAACCAAACACCTGACCGCGGTCTATTTCGACACGCCGGACGGGCGCCTGAAGGCGGCCCACATCTCGCTGCGCCTGCGGGAAAGCGGCGGCAAGCGGGTCCAGACCCTGAAGCGCGGCGACGGTTTCGCCCGCGAGGAGCATGAGGCCAAGGTCGCAGGCGACACCCTGGACCTGGCCATGCCGGCGGTCAAAGCCGCGCTGAAACCCGCGCAACGCAAGGCTTTGGCGCCGGTCTTCACCGTCCGCGTCACCCGCCAGCAGCGGACCTTCTCCTATGGTGGCGCCGAGATCGAGCTGGCCCTGGACCAGGGCGAGATCACCGCGAGCGACCAGCGGCGCGACCTCTGCGAGCTTGAGCTGGAGCTCAAGTCC
Organism: Phenylobacterium glaciei; assembly: GCF_016772415.1. Taxonomy (NCBI): domain Bacteria; kingdom Pseudomonadati; phylum Pseudomonadota; class Alphaproteobacteria; order Caulobacterales; family Caulobacteraceae; genus Phenylobacterium; species Phenylobacterium glaciei. Next base: position 351,870 of record NZ_JAGSGD010000001.1, on the reverse strand, counting down.
GGCGATCCGGCGGCGCTGTTCGCCCTGGCCCGTCAACTTTCGGTGACCGCGCCCCTCTATCTGTCCTTTGACGGCAAGGCGTCCCAGGGCCAGGCCCTGATGGCGGGAACCCGGCATGAGCCGCGCCGGCACGACAAGGCGCCACTGCGGCGCGGCGGGACCACCGGCGAGGCGTTCCAGACCATCGCCCGCAACGCCTTGGTTCAAATCGCCGCCAATGGCGTGGTGTTGCGCGAGACCGATAGCCAGGACGCCCTGCATCAGCTGCGGGTCGCCGTGCGCCGCCTGCGCAGCGCCATGAGCACGTTCAAGACCGTGGCGGCGGACGACCGCGTCCGTCATCTGAGGGCCGAGCTGAAGTGGCTATCGGGCGCCTGCGACGAGGCCCGAGACCTGGACGTCTTCGCCCAGGACAATCTCGAGATCGTCGGCGCCAAGGCCCCCCTGGCCCCGAAGGTCGCCGCCGCCCGCGCCCAGGCCCACGCCAAGGCCTGCGCCGCGGTGGCCTCCAAGCGGTTCCGCGACCTGGTGCTGGAGACCACCGCCTGGGTGGAGACCGGCGTCTGGCGCGGGGCTGAGCGCGGTCACAAGTCAGCCCGCGATTTCGCCGCCAAGGCCCTGGACCGGCGCTGGAAGACGCTGCGCAAACTGGGCCACGACGTCCAGGCGCTGGACGACCCGGCGCGTCACAAGGTGCGGATCGCCGCCAAGAAGCTTCGCTACGCCGCCGAAGCCTTCGCCCCGCTGTTCACCGCTGAGCCCGGCCGGCGGTTCCTCAAGACCCTGAAGGCTCTGCAGGACTCCCTGGGCGCTCTCAATGACGCCGCCGTGGCCACGACCCTGGTGGCGAAGCTCGCACCCTCGGGCTCGCCCGCCGCCCGCGACCTGCTGGCCCCCCGGGAGGCCAAGCGACCCAGGACGCTGAAGGCCGCCGCCCGGCAGATGAAGGCTCTGGCGCAGGCCAAACCTTTCTGGCGGTAAACCTCGTCATATAAAGACATCTTTATATGTTTGTTGCAGGGTTCCGCTTGCGCGGCTATAGAGCCCGCAATTGCATTTGCGCCGACAGGAAGCCCTGATGACCGACTATGTCGTGAAAGACATCACCCTCGCCGACTTCGGTCGCAAGGAAATCGCTATCGCCGAGACCGAGATGCCGGGCCTGATGGCCGTGCGCGCCGAGTTCGGCAAGGCCCAGCCCCTGAAGGGCGCCCGCATCGCCGGCTCCCTGCACATGACCATCCAGACCGCGGTGCTCATCCAGACCCTCGAAGCCCTGGGCGCGGAAGTCCGCTGGGCCTCGTGCAACATCTTCTCCACCCAGGACCACGCCGCCGCGGCCATCGCCGACGCCGGCACCCCGGTCTTCGCCATCAAGGGCGAGAACCTGGTGGAGTACTGGGAGTACGCCCACCGCATCTTCGAGTGGCATGACGGCGGCTACCCGAACCTGATCCTCGACGACGGCGGCGACGCCACCCTGCTCTGCGTGCTGGGCCCCAAGGCCGAGAAGGACATCAGCGTCCTGGCCAACCCGCAGAACGAGGAAGAGGAAGCCCTGTTCGCGGTGATGAAGCGCTACATCAAGGAAAAGCCCGGCTTCTATTCGGGCATCCGCGACGCCTGCAAGGGCGTGTCGGAAGAGACCACCACGGGCGTCCACCGCCTGTACCAGATGTCGGAACGCGGCGAGCTGCCGTTCCCCGCCATCAACGTCAACGACAGCGTCACCAAATCCAAGTTCGACAACCTCTATGGCTGCCGTGAAAGCCTGGTGGACGCCATCCGCCGCGGCACCGACGTCATGCTCTCGGGCAAGGTCGCCGTGGTCCTGGGCTACGGCGACGTGGGCAAGGGCTCGGCCGCCTCGCTGCGAAACGGCGGCGCCCGCGTCATCGTCACCGAGGTCGATCCGATCTGCGCCCTGCAGGCCGCCATGGAGGGCTACGAGGTCCAGACCATGGAAGACGTCGCCGACAAGGGCGACATCTTCGTCACCGCCACGGGCAACAAGGACGTTCTCACCGTCGACCACATGCGGGCGATGAAGAACAACGCCATCGTCTGCAACATCGGCCACTTCGATAGCGAGATCCAAGTCGCCGGCCTGAAGAACTTCAAGTGGGACAAGATCAAGGATCAGGTCCACCACGTCGAGTTCCCGGACGGCAAGAAGATCATCCTGCTGTCGGAAGGCCGCCTGGTGAACCTGGGCAACGCCACCGGCCACCCCAGCTTCGTGATGAGCGCCTCCTTCACCAATCAGACGCTCGCCCAGCTCGAGCTGTGGACCAACGGCGCCAAGTACGAAACCAAGGTCTACACCCTGCCCAAGCACCTCGATGAAAAGGTGGCCATGCTCCACCTGGGCAAGCTGGGCGCCAAGCTGACCGTGCTGTCCAAGGACCAGGCCGACTATATCGGCGTGCCCACCGCCGGCCCGTTCAAGCCGGACCACTATCGTTACTAAACCCTAGGCTTCGTCATCCCCCGGCGCCGGCGTATCTCCAGTCCGCCGAGCCCCCCAAGCGCCGGGGGATGACGTTTTCGTTCTACCGCTAGCGCCGCCCTAAGGGCTCGGCTAACAAACCGGCCATGCCGCTCGCGCTTGTCATCTCCAGTCATGTCGCCGCCAGCCGTGTCGGCGGGACCGCCCAGGCCCAGGCCCTGGCGCCGTTCCGCATCGACACCATGGTCGTCCCCACGGTCCTCTATGGCCGCCATCCCGGCTGGGGCGCGCCCGGCGGGGCGTCCGTGCCTGTCGAGGCCATCGAGGGGATGCTGGACGGCATCGAGGCCAATGGCCTCTTCGCCCAGACCGACCTGGTGCTCACCGGCTATTTCGCCACGGCCGCCCAGGTCCGCGCCGCCGCCCGCGCCATCGACGCCGTGCGCGCCGCGCCGCGCGAGGCCGGCGCCCGCAGGCCCATCGTCATCGTCGACCCCACCATAGGCGACGCCGGCAAGGGGCTCTATGTCGCCGCTGATGTGGCCGATGCGGTGATCGGCGAACTGGTCCCCCGCGCCGACATCGTCGCCCCCAACGCCTGGGAGCTGCAGAGGATGACCGGGGCCGAGACCCGCGATCCCACCCAGGCCCTGCACGCCGCCCGGCTGCTGGGCCGCCCGGTGATGGTCTCCTCCGTCCAGCGCGGCGGCGAAATCGGGGTGATCTACGCCGACAAGAAGGAGGCCTGGCTGGCCGCCCACCCCCGTGCCGATAGCGCCCCCAAGGGCACCGGCGACCTGCTCTCGGCCCTGTTCGGCGCGGCCCTGATCGACGGCCTGACCACCTCCTATGCCCTGGCCCGCGCCGTGGGCGGAGTGGCCGAGACCATCAGCGCCGCCCAGATCTGGAATGTCGCCGAACTGCCCATCGTGGCCATGTCCCAGCGGCTGAAGGCCGCCTCGCCGACGGTGCGCATGGAGCGGCTGATCTGACCGCGATCTTCGGAACCTGCCCGCCCACGTTTTCCGCGGTGCGCGAGGCCTTCGAGGCCAATTTCGAGCGGGGCGCGGAAATGGGGGCCCGGTTCTCCCTGGTCCATGGCGGCGAAGTCGTGGTCGACCTCTGGGCGGGATACGCCGACCGCCAGCGCACCAAACCCTTCGACGACAAGACCCTGACCGCTATCTTCTCCAGCACCAAGGCCATCGCCGCCCTGCTGATCGCCCGGCTGGTGGACGCCGGAAAGCTGGACTACGGCCAGACCGTCGCCAGCGTCTGGCCGGAATTCGCGCAGGCCGGGAAGGCCGCGATCACCATCGAGCAGGCCATGAGCCACCAGGCGGGGCTGTCGGGTTTCCCCGATCCCATGGAACCGTCCCTGTGGTTCGATTGGGACGCCATCTGCGCCAAGCTGGCAGCCATGGCGCCCCTGTGGCCGCCGGGAACCGCCAGCGGCTACCACCCCGTGACCTTCGGCTACATCGCCGGCGAGATCTTCCGCCGGGTGGACGGGCGCACCATGGGCGCGGCGCTACGCCAGGATCTGGCGGTCCCCTTCGACCTGGATATCTGGATCGGCCTGCCCGACAGCGAGCACGACCGCACCGCCGACATGCAGCGGCCCAACGGCCCGGCCAAGTTCGGGGTGATCAACGAGGCCACGCGGGCGGCCTTCCTCACCCCCTGGTCCTCGGCCGGCGGGCGGGGGCAGGCGGAGTGGCGTCGCGCGGAGATCCCCTCGGCCAATGGCCACGCCACGGCGCTGGGTCTTGCTCGCCTGTTTGGGGCGCTGGCCAATGACGGCTGGCTGGACGGCGAGGTGATCCTGTCGCCAGCCCTCATCGCCGAAGCGTCGCGGGAACGCATCCGTGGCCAGGACCTGGTCCTGCCCTTCGAGATGAGCTGGGGCGCGGGCTTCATGCGCAATTCAGCTGTGAAGGTCTGGGGCCAGGGGGACCAGACCTTCGGCCACTCCGGCTGGGGCGGCTCCTGCGTCTTCGCCGACCCGCAGACCGGGCTTTCCGGCGCCTATGTGATGAACCGCCAGTCGCCCGACCTGATCGGCGACCCCCGGCCCAGGGCCCTGATCGCAGCCGCCTACGGGTCGCTCTAGGCGACCACCGGGCTCGGCAGGGCCCGGCTACGACGCCAGGCGCCGTAGGTGAACACCGCCGCGCCGCCCCAGATGAAGACGAAGGAGATGGCGCGCAGCGGGGTGAAGGCCTCGCCCTGACGCACCCCGATCGCGAAGGCGATGGTGGGGCCGATGAACTGCAGGAAGCCCATGAACGACAGCGGGATCCGCCGCGCCGCCCAGGCGAACAGCACCAGCGGCACAGCCGTGATAGGCCCCGAGGCGATCAGCCAGGCGATGGTGGCAGGCGAGGCCAGGAAGTGGCCTGCCCCCTGATGTTCCAGCCAGAGCACGAAGAAGAAGCTGGGGATGGCCAGGAGCAGGCACTCGATGAACAGGCCCGTCTGGGCGTCGGCCTGGACCTGCTTGCGCACCACGCCGTAGCCGCCGAAGGAGAAGGCCAGGGCCAGGGAGACCAGGGGCAGATGGCCAAGCGCCACGGCCTGGATCACCGAACCCACCACGGCGAGGCAGATGGCGGCGACGCCGATGCGGTCCATGCGCTCGCGGAACAGCAGGGTCCCGGCGGCCATGTTGATCAGCGGGGTGATGTAGTAGCCGAGGCTGGATTCCAGCACCCGACCGGAATTGACCGCCCAGATGAACACCATCCAGTTGACGGCGATCAGGCTCGCCGACAGGGCGAGCCAGGCCAACACCTTGGGCTGGCGGAACACGCCCACCACCTGGCCCCACTGCTTGGCCAGCAGCACGAAGATCAGGGCGGTGGGCGCCCCCCAGACCGTCCGGTGGGCGAGCGTCTCCCAGGGACCGACGCCCAGGTGGCCAATGGCCTGGAAGGCGAGCGGCACGAAGCCCCAGATGAAGTAGCAGAGGATGCCTGCGCCGAGCGCCGTGCGGTTGATCGAGGCGGTCTCAGTCACGGCGGGCGGGCTTTCGAAGCGTCAGCAGGTTGCGGGCTCCCTACCTAGAGCCTGATCCGTTGAGGTGGAATCGCTTCGCGATTCCGCCGATGCGGTGAATCAGGCTCCAGATTTAAGCGAGAGCATGATTCACGCTTCAGCCGGGACCGCTACGCGGTTCCGTCTAAAACGATCATGCTCTAGGAGCATCGGGGGATCGGGGAAGGGCCAATCGCGCAACAGCTGGCGGCCTTCGGCCCAGGAATCCTGGGCCGAAGGTCAGGGTCGCCTTACGCGCTGGCGATGGCCTTGGTCTTGATCAGGCCGCGCTCGTGCAGGAGCTGGGCGATCTGCACCGCGTTCAGGGCGGCGCCCTTGCGCAGGTTGTCGGCCACGACCCAGAGGTTCAGGCCGTGCTCGACGGTGGGGTCGTTGCGGATGCGACTGACGAAGACCGGGAACTCGCCCTGCGCTTCCTTGGGCGTCATGTAGCCCTGGTCGTTGCGGCTATCGATGACGATCAGGCCCGGGCTCTCGCGCAGCAGGTCGCGGGCCTCGTCCTCGTCGAGGTGTTCATGGAACTCGATGTTCACCGCTTCGGAGTGGCCGACCATGACCGGGACGCGCACGCAGGTGACCGTCAGCTTGATGGCCGGGTCGATCATCTTGTGGGTCTCGTTCCACATCTTCTGCTCTTCGTCGGTGTAGCCGTCGTCCTGGAACGACCCGATGAAGGGGATGACATTGAACGCGATCTGCTTGGGGAACTTCTTGGGCGGCGTCGCCCCCAGGACGAATACGTTCTTGGTCTGGTCGAACAGCTCGTCCATGCCTTCCTTGCCGGCCCCGGAGACCGACTGGTAGGTCGAGACCACCACCCGCTTGATCTTGGCCCGGTCATGCAGCGGCTTCAGGGCCACCACCAGCTGGGCGGTCGAGCAGTTGGGGTTGGCGATGATGTTCTTCCTGTGCGCCCAGCTCACGTCGTCGGGGTTCACCTCCGGCACCACCAGGGGGACGTCGGGGTCCATCCGGAAGGCCGAGGAGTTGTCGATGACGATGGGACCGGCGGCGCCGATCTTGGGCGACCATTCCTTGGAGAAGGTTCCAGACACGCTCATCAGCACCACGTCGACGGTGGAGAAGTCGAACTGCTCCACGTCCTGGCACTTGATGATCTTCTCGCCGAACGAGACCTCGACGCCGATCGACTTGCGGCTGGCGATGGCGTGAATCTTGTCGATGGGGAATTGAACCTCCTCAAGGATGTTCAACATTTCGCGGCCCACATTACCCGTGGCGCCGACGACGGCTACGCGATAGCCCATCGGAGTCTCTCCTGATCTTCAAGCGGAGCGTTCCGTTACGCTCGCAGGCCCGAAATCGCAAGCTGGACGGCGCTTTGGATCGCCGCGAAGCACGTTACGGTGGCGCCCAAGAAACGAACACGTTCGAGGAAACTTCATGACCCAAGACACCGGCATGCCCTTCGCCAACCTGATGGGCGTGGCGATCACCGATCCCTCCAAGGACAAGGTGATCGGCAAGCTCCTGGTTCGCGCTGACCTCTGCACCTCCGGCCATATCCTGCACGGCGGAGCGATCATGGCCTTCGCCGACGCCCTGGGCGCGGTCGGCGGCTTTCTGAATCTGCCGGTCGGCTCGCGGACCACCACCATCGAGAGCAAGACCAACTTCGTCGGCTCGGCCAAGGAAGGGACGACGGTGACCGGCGAGGCCACGGCTCTGCACGTCGGCCGGTCCTCGAGCGTCTGGCAGACCCGGATCACGGGCGAGGACGGCCGGCTGGTGGCCATCGTCATCCAGACCCAGATGACCGTGGCCCTGGCCGAAAAGCCCGCCGACTAACCCTTGCCGGGCTTGGGCGCGCGACAGGCGCCCGAGACCTGATCGGCCGTTACGCTCTCCCCGGCGTCCAGGGCCGCGAAGAGGATGCGGAAGTCGCAGGAACGGCCGTTGGCCAGGCCGCGGCCCGTGGCGAACAGGCCCTTGCGATTGAACAGATTCACCGCGAACGCGTCGGAGCCGACATAGGCCCGCAGGAAGGCGAGCACCAGCAGCTCCCGGTCGGCGCTCTGGGTTTCGCCGCCCGCGATCATCGCGCGCCAGATGGCGCAGTTGGCCTGGCCGTCCCAGACGTGGCCCGCCGCCAGGTTGGGGCGCTTGGCGGTGGGGATCACACAGGGGACGTCGTTCTTCATCGCCACGAAGGCCGCTCCGGTGCGGGCGCGCGAGACGAAGTCGACGTCGCGGGTTTCGCCGGCCTTGAAGGTGGCGAGCTTGGCCATCACCGCCTCGATCTCGTCGAGGTAGCGGGCCCCGGCCTGGACCCGCATGTCGTAGAAGAAGGCGTATTCAGAGAAGTGGGGTGACGGGCGTCCCTGCAGGTTCGCCGACCATTTGGTGGCAAGGTTCCAGGCCGAGGCGCGGAACACCTGCTCACCGGCGTCCTGGGCCGCCACCATGGCCGGGTCGCCCAGGAAACCCGCCAGCTCGATGGCGAAGGCCGGATCGATCACGCCGTCGCTCTGCACCGAACGCGCCCAGGCCAGGGCCTCGGGACGGGTCAGGGGATCGCGGGACAGCCGGGCGTACTTCACGAAGTCCGCGCCATGGAAGGGCATGGCGGTGGCGGCCAGGGCGTCAGCGTCCGGCACGCGGTCGATCAGGTCGGCGATGGTCCCCTGGCCGAAGTTCCATTGCAGGGCGCCGACCGACAGGCCCTGCTTGTCCTTGTCCCCGGCCATGGTGGTGTAGACCGCCAGGCTCGACGGGGCGGCGGTCTCCAGCAGGCGGGTCATGATCGAGGCGCCTTGCGCCCAGGCGATGGGCGGGGCGGTCAGCGGCGCCGACGGCGCGGGCTCAACCGGCTGGGCTTGGACAGATCCGGCGAGGCCAAGACCCAGACCAAGGGCCGCCCAGAACCGGATCACTCGCCGGCCATGGCCAGGATCGCCTTCCACTCGGCGGACTCGACGGGGCAGACCGAGAGGCGAAACTGCCTGAACATCTTCATCTCGGCGAGCGCCGGGTTGGCCTTCATCGCCGCCAGGCTGACAGGCTGCTTCAGCTTGCGCACCGGGGTGACCTCCACGGCGACGAAGCGGCCCGCCGGGTCGCTGGGATCGAGGAAGGCCTCGCGCGCCACCTTGCAGATCCCCACCACCTCCAGCCCCTTCTGGGAGTGGTAGAAGAGGGCCTCGTCGCCCACCTTCATGGCCTTGAGGTAGAGGGCGGCCTGGTTGTTGCGCACCCCGTCCCAGACAGTCTTGCCGTCGCGGACCAGGTCCTCATAGCTGAACTTCTCGGGCTCGGACTTCATCAGCCAGTGGGCCATCGGCGCATTCCCTCAGATCTTCGCCACGATATCGCCGTCCACGGCGGCGCTTGGCAAGCACCTCAGATATAGTTGACTCAGTCAAATATGTGGCTTTCCTTCCCGCCTCGGAAGGAGCCGCGATGACCCCCGACCCCATCGCCGCCATCCGCGGCTTCAACCGCTTCTACACCCGCACGATCGGGGTGCTGGAGGAGGCCTATCTGGGCACGCCGCTGAGCGTCGCCGAGGGCCGGGTGCTCTACGAGATCGCCAAGGCGCCGGAGGGCCTGACGCCCAAGGCCATCAGCGGGGTCACCGGCCTGGACGCGGGCTACCTGTCGCGCATCCTCAAACGTTTCGAGCGCGAGGCGCTGACGACGCGCGCGCCTTCGCCGGAGGACGGCCGCAGCATCACCATCACCCTGGCGGCCAAGGGGGCCGAGATCTTCTCAGGGTTGGACGCGGCGTCGAACCAGGTGGTGGAAAGGATCATCGCGGGGCTGGACGACGGCCAGCGCGGGCGGCTGACCCGGGCCATGACCGAGGTTCGGAGCCTGCTGGATCCGGGGCCTGCGCCGGAGGTGATCCTGCGCCCGCACCGGCCCGGCGACATGGGCTGGATCATCGAACAGCACGGCGAGGTCTATACGCGGGAGTACGGGTGGGATAGCCGCATTGAGAGCCTCACCGCCCGGGTCTGCGCTGACTTCCTCGCCAATTTCGATCCGACGCTGGAGCACTGCTGGATCGCCGAGCGGGGCGGCGAGCGGCTTGGCTCCATCTTCCTGGTCAAGGGGGAGGCGCCGGGCCAGGCCAAGCTGCGCCTGCTGATGCTGACGCCGGCCGCCCGCGGCCTGGGGCTGGGCAAGCGGCTGGTGGCCGAGTGCGTGGCCTTCGCACAGGCCGCCGGATACGCCGAGGTGGTGCTCTGGACCCACGCGGTGCTGACAGCCGCGCGCGGCATCTACGCCGCCGCTGGGTTCGAGATGATCGACAGCTGGACCCATGCCGATCTGGGGCCTGAGCAGGTGTCGGAGACCTGGCGCCTGACCCTCTGAGCGCATCCGGGTGGTCGTTCCGCGCGTAGGTTCAGGCATGATCGATCGACGCCTCCTGCTCGCCGGCGGCCTGGCCGCCCTGCCCGGCCTGACCCTCGCCGCCACACCGCCAAGCCGTCGCCTGGCCTTCCACGTCCTGCGCAACGGCGCGCGGATCGGCGAGCACCTGATGAGTTTCGCGGGCGATCCTGCCTCCCCCACCGTCACCACCGACGTGCGCATGGCGGTGAAGCTGGGACCCGTCCCGGTGTTCCGCTATCGCCACCACGCCGTCGAGCGCTGGACCGGCGGCCGGTTCGCCAGCCTGGAGACCACCACCGATTCCAACGGCAAGGCCGAGCGGGTCTCGGCGCGGCGCACCGACACCGGTGTCGTCATCGAGACCGCCAAGGGCCGCATCACCGGCCCGGCCGGCGCGCGGCCCTTCACCCACTGGAATCCGGAGGTCTTCACCGGCCCCCTGTTCAATCCCCAGGAGGGCAAGCTGCTGAAGGTCACCACCCGCAAGGTCGGCGCGACCCAGTGGTCCGTGCGCGGCGAGGCCGAGATCGACGACTGGTACGACGAGGTCGGCGTCTGGACGGCGCTGAAGGGGAAACTCAAGGATGGCTCGACCCTGGAGTACCGGCGCGCCTGATCGCCGGATGCGGGAGCCCTCTTTTCGACGGCGTATGATCCTGTAGGTTGAGTCACGCCGACAGGGGGACACGCTTGCCGACTATCCGTGCCGCGCTGGGTCTGGTCCTGGCGCTGAGTCTGGCGCCGCTCGGCTCCTCGGCCGCCCCCACGGCCGCGACCTCAGATTCGCGTTCCCTGCCCCAGGACCCGGCGCTGCGCCGCGGCGTCCTGCCCAACGGCCTGCGCTACGCCGTGATGCGCAACGCCCTGCCCAAGGGCGCGGTCTCCCTACGGCTCTATGTCGATGTGGGCAGCCGCGAGGAGACGGAGGCCGAGCGCGGCGCAGCCCACTTCGTCGAGCACATGGCCTTCCGCGGCGCGCGCCATTTCCAGGACGGGGAGTTGGAGCGGGCCCTGGCCTTGATCGGCGTCGGGGCCGGGCGCGACCACAACGCCGACACCGGGGTAGCCTCCACCTCCTACCGCCTCGACCTCACCGACACCGCGCCAGCCCATCTGGACCTGGCCTTCCGCTGGCTGCGGGACGTGGCCGACGGGATCACCTTCGAGCCCGCCGCCATGGACCGCGAGCGCGGCGTGGTCCTGGCCGAGAAGGAGGCCCGCGACGCGCCAGGCGCCCTGGTGCGCGACCAGGTCACCAGCTTCGTCGCCCCGCGCCTGCGCAGCACCCTGCGCGACCCCATCGGCACGGACGCCAGCCTGAGAACCATGACGCCCGGGGTGTTAGAGGCCTTCCACGCTCGCTGGTATCGGCCAGAAACCGCCTGGGTGGTGATGGTGGGCGACATGGCGCCCGAGGCCATGGAGACCGCGATCGCCAAGGCCTTTGGCAGCTGGACCGGCAAGGGGTCGCCGCCGGCCCGCGCGGCGCTGGGCGAGATCGAGGCGGGCCGCGGGCTGGAGGCCCTGGTGATAGCCACACCGCAGATCGCCAGCGGACTGTCGGCCTGCAAGGTCCTGCCCGGCTCGCCCCCGGCCACCACCAACGCCGCCAGCCTGCGCCGCAACAGCCTGCGCCAGGTCTGGCAGTCGGCCCTGAACGCCAGGCTGACCCAGTTGACCAACGGCTCCAAGACCCTGCTGAGCGCCGGCATGACGGTGACCGACCTGGACGGCGGCCAGGCCGTCTGTTTCAGCGCCGCCCCCAACGCCGAGGCCTGGGACGCGGCCCTGGCGGCGGGTCAGGACGAGCTTCGCCGGTTCGGCCGCGACGGCCCCACCGAGCTGGAGGTGGAGGCGGCCGTGGCCAAGGTGCGCAACAGCGTCCGCTCCGACGTCACCACCGCCCCGACCCAGCTGTCATCATCCCTGGCCACCTACCTTGCCCAGGCCCTGGCGGAGGGCTGGGTGGTGATGGAGCCACGGGCCTCACTGCGGGCCTTCAACCAGGCGGTGGAGGAGGTGACCCCCGCCGACGTCAAGGCCGCCTTCGCCGCCGACTGGTCGGGTTCGGGGCCCTTCCTGACCCTGACGGCGCCCAAGCCCCCGACCCGCGAGGCCCTGCTGGCCAGCTGGCGGCGCGGCGAAGCCGGCGAGGGTCCCGCCAAATATGCTGACGCTGTCATCGCCCAGTGGGCCTATGGGCCGCTGAGCGAGCCCGGCAAGATCGCGCGGCGCGAGACCCTGGCCGCCGGGATCACCCGGGTCACCTTCCGCAACGGGGTGATCCTGACCCTGAAAAAAACAAGCTTCGAGAATGGCGCCATTGCGCTCCGCCTCTGGTTCGGGACCGGGCGGGGCGAGGTGGCGGCCAAGGATTTCGACACCGCCGGATCGGCCACCGGCGTCTTCCCCTACGGGGCGCTGGGCAAGCACAGCTATGACGAACTGAGGGGCATCTTCGGCGACGAGGCCCTGGACTTCGATCTGGACATCACCCCCTACGCCTTCAAGCTGGAGCACGTGGTGTCGGACGACACGCTGAGCCCCCGGCTGCGGCTGCTGACCGCCTACATGACCGACCCGGGGTTCCGCGACACCCTGGACGCCAAGTTCGGGACCGAGATCGACAACAATTTCCGCGACCGCCAGAGCGACCTGTGGGCCCTGCTGCGGGAGGCGGTGATGGACACCGTCGCGCCAGGCCTACCGCTGGGGACCCCCGACCGGGCCGCCATGGAGCGCCTGACCTCGAAGGACCTCGCCGCTGTCCTGAGGCCCGCGGTGACCCACGATCCCATCGAGGTGACCCTGGTGGGGGACATGGACGAGGCCGCCGCCATCGACCTGATAGCCCGCACCCTGGGCGCCCTGCCGCCCCGCGGGCCGCCGCCGAAGCCGCGTCCCGACACCTTCAGCCTGCGCTTCCCCGCCACGCCGCCGCCACAGATCGACACCCTCCACTACGGCTCGCCGGACAAGGCGGCGGTGGCGATGATCTGGCCGCTCTATGTGGCGGTCCCAGCGCGGCGCAAGGAGGAGGACGCCCTGAAGCTGCTGGCCGAGGTGTTCGGCGACGAACTGCGCCACCAGGTCCGCGAGCACCTGGGCAAGACCTATTCCCCCACTGTCTTCGCCTCGACCCCGGACTATGTGGACCAGGGGGAGCTGGACGCCCTGGTGGAGACCTATCCCGCCGACCTGGAGGCGGTGCGGGCCGAGATGCGCGCCGTGGCCACGCGGCTGGCGGCGGGCCAGATCACGTCGGAGATGCTGGAGGCCGCCCGCACCCCGATGTTGTCGGGGGCGCGGGCCGAGGCGGCCACCAACGCCTGGTGGGCCGAGGCCCTGTCGGGATCAGCCCACCACGACGAGTGGCTGCAGGACGCCCTCCACCAGGAGGACCGCATCAAGGCGGTGACGCTGGCGCAGGTAAAGGCCGCCGCGGCGACCTGGCTCGCCCATGACCCCATCGTGGCAGTGATCCGCCCGGCTCCCCGCCCACAGGAAGGCGCAAGATGACTCGACATTTCATCGGTGGCCTGGCCGCCCTGACCCTGCTGGCCGCCGCGCCGCAGGCTCTGGCCGGAAGCAAGGACTGCTACGGCGGCGAGGACAACGAGGCCGGCTACAGGGCGCGGGAAGCGGCCTGCGCCGCCGTGATCGCAGCCGGCGCAGACGCCTCGACCTTGACCCGGGCCAATGTCTCGCGGGCCTATGCCCTGGGCGGCCTCGGCCGTCACGAGGAAGCCTTGAATGCCATCGACACGGCGCTGGCCCTATCGCCCGGCGATCTGGTGGCCCAGGTGGCCCGGGCCCAGACCCTGGGCTCCCTCCACCGCGTGGATGACGCCATCGCCGCGGCCACCGACGTGATCAAGTCCCACCCCGAAAGTGCAGGCGGCTGGTGGCTGCGTGGCACCTACTGGCAGTATGGGCGCAAGGATCCTGAGAAGGCCCTGGCCGACTATAACGCAGCCATCGCCGCCGATCCCAGGCATGGCCTGTCCTACTTCTACCGCGCCAAGCTCGCGCCGGACGACGCCGCGGCCCTGCCCGACCTGAACAAGGCCGCGGTCCTGGAGCCCGACGATCCGGAGATCCGCATCGCGCGCGCCGACGCCCTGCAGAACCTGCACCGTTCCAAGGAGGCCGTAGCGCAGTACGACGCGGCCTTGAAGCTCGACCCGGACAATGTGGACGCCCTGATATCCCGCGCCTACGCCCGGCTGGATCTGGAAGACTTCAAGGGCGCCGAGGCCGACGCCAACCGAGCCGTGGCGCTGGCCCCGAAGCGGGGCGCCGCATACTTCGCCAAAGGCTACGTCTTCGAGGCGGAGCAGGCGATCGACAAGGCGGCCGCAAGCTACGAAGCCGCGGCCGTCGCTCTGCCCAAGGACTCCGGGGTCCAGTTGGCCCTGGCGCGGACCCGCCGCCTCCAGAAGCAGTACGACCAGGCCCTCGCCGCCCTCGACGCCGCCGAAGCCTTCGACGCCGCAAGCCTCGCGCCCAGGGACGCCGAGGTCCCCTACCAGCGCGCCCTGGTCTGGCGGGAGCGCGGCGACTTCGGCAAGGCGGTGACCCAATACGACATCGCCATCGGCCGCCAGCCCCGCGCCCTGACCTATCACATGCGCGGCCTGGCCTATGCGGCGCTCGGCAATCACAAGGCCGCCCTGGCGGACTTCACCAAGGCCGCCGAACTGGAGCCCAAGAGCGCCGCATCCTTCGTCTCTAAGGGCGACGAAGAGAACGCGCTCGACCTCCCGGCCGCGGCGATGGAGAGCTATCGCAAGGCGCTTGGGGTCGATCCCAAAGAGGTCGACGCCCTGGCCGCCGTCGCCGCCCTGCTGGTGGACCGGGGCGATCTGGCCGGCGCCGCCCAGACCTATGAGCAGGCGCTCAAGGTCGCGCCAGATGAATCCCGCCTCTGGTTCTGGCTGGCGGAGGTGCGTCTGGAGCAGAGCGACCCCGCCGAAGCTCTCAAGCTCATCGACCGCGGCCTGAAACTCGATCCGAAGTCCAAGCTCGGCCTGACGGACCGGGGGCAGGCCCTGGAAAACCTGGGCCGCCCCGCCGAGGTGGTGAAGGTGGCCACCGGGGGCCTGGCCCTCTATCCCGACGACAACGAATTCCTCTACCTGCGGTCCGGCGCGCTGATCGCCCAGGGCGACCTGGCCGGCGCCCGCAAGGACCTCGACCTCTATCTGCAGCTGTCGCCCAAGGCGTCGGGCGCCCTGACTCGGCGCGGCGAGGTGCATCGCGCCGAGGGTCACTACGACCTAGCTCGCGCCGACTTCGACCAAGCCATCGCCCTGCAGCCCGACGCCGTCCGCACCCTCTACGACCGCGGCCTGTTGTCCATGGACGAGGAGCGCTACGACCGAGCCATCAAAGACTTCAACGCCGCCCTGACCTTGACGCCCGGCGACCCCGACATCCTGGCGGAGAAGGGCGAGACCTATCGCCGGATGGACGACCATCTGTCGGCCGTCGAGACCCTGGACCTGGCCATCAAGGCCGATCCGAAGCTGGCCTTCGCCTGGCAGGTCCGCAGCCTGGCCAAGCAGGACCTGGGGGACACCGCCGGCGCCGCGGCCGACATGGCCGAGGCCAGGCGGCTCGATCCCAAGATCAAACCCTAGAGGGCGGTCAGCACCGCGTCGCCCATCTGAACGGTGGTGAGCGCCCCGCCCAGGTCGCGGGTGCGGGCGCCGTCTTCCAGGGCCTTGTTCACGGCGGCGAACAGCTTGTCGGCCAGGTCGGTGCGGTCCAGCGACCAGCGCAGGGCCATCTCGAACGACAGGATGGCGGCCAGGGGATTGGCCAGGCCCTGGCCGGCGATGTCCGGCGCCGAGCCGTGGATCGGCTCGTAGAGGCCGGGCTTGCCCGCCACGCCGAGCGCCGCCGACGGCAGCATGCCGAGCGAGCCGGTGAGCTGGGCCGAGATGTCCGACAGGATGTCGCCGAACAGGTTGTCGGTGACCATGACGTCGAACTGCTTGGGGTTCTTGACGATCTGCATGGCGGCGTTGTCGGCCAGGATGTGCTCCAGCTCGACATCGGCATAGTCGCGGGCGTGCAGGTCGGTGACCACCTGGCGCCAGAGCAGGCCTGAATCCATCACGTTGGACTTCTCGGCCGAGGTCACCTTGTTGCGGCGGCCACGGGCCAGCTCGAAGGCCACGCGCGCCACCCGCTCGATCTCGGCGGTGGTGTAGACCTGGGTGTCGACAGCGCGCTTGCCGCCGCCGGGCAGGTCCTCGATGAAGCGCGGGCTGCCGAAATAGATGCCGCCGGTCAGCTCCCGGACGATCATGAAGTCCAGGCCCTCGACCACCTCACGCTTGAGGCTGGAGGCGTCGGCGAGCGGCTGGAAGCACAGGGCCGGGCGCAGGTTGGCGAAGACTTCCATCCCACCGCGCAGGGCCAGCAGGCCCGCCTCGGGCCGCTTGTCGCGGGGCACGCCCGCCCATTGCGGGCCGCCGACCGCGCCCATCAGCACGGCGCGCGACGCCTTGGCGGTGGTGAGCGCCTCGTCGGTCAGCGGCGTCCCGTGCGCGTCATAGCTCGCGCCCCCGAACAGCCGCTCCTCGACCTTCAGGTCGGGGGCCAGAGCCGTCACCACACGACGCACCTGGGCGGTCACTTCGGGTCCGATGCCGTCGCCCGGCAGGAGGAGGAGGTCGGTCATGGGAGGAGCCTTGGAGAGAACTTAAAGCGCGCGTTCTGAGGCGGTCTCGTAGGCGAAGAGCCTGCGGTCGCCAACACCGAACTGGGGCCACTGGCTGCGCCACGCCGCCATATGCGGCGTCTGAAAGTGGGCGTCGATGGCGGCCTGGTCGCGCCAGGCTTCGTAGACCCGGATCAGGCCCGGGTCGGCCACGTCCTGGGCGTAGGAATATTCCAGGCAGCCGTCCTCGGCGCGGCTGGCGCTCAGCATGACCAGCATGTGGGGACGGAAGGCGTCCAGGTTCTCCGGCGGGACGCGGACGGTCCCGGCGATGATGACGCTCACGCCCGTTCCAGCCAGGGCTCCGACAGAGCCCGCTTGCTCTCATAGACGTCGATGTCGATGGCGGCCGTCAGGGTCTCGCCGATGGCGTCCAGGCCCTGCAGCATCTTGGCCTTGCGCTGCGGGTCGATCTGGAAACTGAAGGTCGCGCCCGACGGCGAGACCACGGTCTGGGCCGCGAGGTCGATGGTGACCACGTGGTTGCCGCCCTTGGCCTCTTCCATCAGGGCCTGGACCTGATCGGGGGTCAGCACCACCGGCAGCAGGCCGTTCTGGAAGCAGTTGTTGTAGAAGATGTCGGCGAAGGAGGACGAGATCACGCAGCTGATCCCGAAATCCAGCAAGGCCCACGGCGCGTGCTCGCGGCTCGACCCACAGCCAAAATTGTCGCCGGCCACCAGGACGCCGACGCCCTTGTACTCCGGCCGGTTCAGGACGAAATCGGTCTTCTCCACCCCCTGCTCGTCGAAGCGGAAGTCGTAAAACAGGCCCTTGCCCAGGCCCTCACGTTCCACGGTCTTGAGGAACTGCTTGGGGATGATCTGGTCGGTGTCGATATTGGCCATGGCCAGGGGGGCCATGCGGGCATCGAGCTTGGTGAAGGCTTTCATCTAGGCGGTCTCGGTTTCGGCGTTCTGCTGGATCAGGACGGTCGGCACGCCGCCGACCACGTTGCGGGCCGTGAAGATGCGGGTGCCCGGCTTGCGGCCCTTGCGCACCTCCGACACGTCGAAGCCGGCCGCGGCGATGCGGGCCTGAACGGCGTCGGCGTCGGTCACCCGCCAGGCCAGGCCGCCGAAGCGGTCGGGGGCGTCGGACACCGGGGTCTTGAGGCTGGCGCCCATCTCCACCACCGCCGTGCCGCAGCGGAAGAACAGCTGGCGCACGCCCCACTGCTCGTTGGACCGGTCCAGGCGCAGGTCGAGGCCCAGCTTGGCGCCGTAGACCGCCAGGGCCCGGTCGGGATTGGGGGTGTTGATCACCACATGGTCCAGCTCGCTCACCGCCGAGGCTTCGCTGTCGATGGCGGGCGACAGCGGCCACGGCTCACCGCTGCGGGGCGGGTCCACCAGCAGGATGTTGAGGCCCCCGGTGTCGGCGGCATTGAGCGCCGAGGTCGTCCAGTAGCGTTTGCGGCCATCGTCGTGGGTCGAGCGGGTGGGGCCGGGGACGCTGCCCCGCAGGCCCCGGCGCCCCACCAGCTTCTGGGCGGCCTCGGCGTTCTCCACCGTGAAGGCCAACGCCCAGATGCCCTCGCCGTGTTCGGCCAGATGCCTGCGGATGGTGTCGCCGAAGGCGCCTTCGCCGTGCGGGGTGATGACGTCCAGCGCCATGTTGGGCAGCTGGAACCAGGCGTGGCGCGCGCCACCGTCGCCGCCGATCCAGTTCGGCTCGCGGCCGAGCAGGGCGCGGTAGCCGGCGACGGCCGCGTCCAGATCGTTCACTGCCAGGGCGATGTGATCCAGTCCGGTGATCATTTCATCATCTCGCGGACATCAACGATGTGGCCGGCGATGGCGGCGGCGGCGGCCATGGCCGGGCTCATCAGGTGGGTGCGACCGCCCCGGCCCTGGCGGCCCTCGAAGTTGCGGTTGGAGGTCGAGGCGCAGCGTTCCCCCGGCGCTAGGCGGTCGGGGTTCATGCCCAGGCACATCGAGCAGCCCGGCTCGCGCCAGTCGAAACCGGCGGCCTTGAAGATGGCGTCCAGGCCTTCTTCCTCGGCCTGTTCCTTCACAAGGCCCGAGCCCGGCACCACCATGGCCCGCACGTGGGGCGCCACCAGGCGGCCATTGAGGAAGGCGTGCTGGGCGACCTCTGCGGCGGCGCGCAGGTCCTCGATGCGGCTGTTGGTGCAGGAGCCGATGAAGACCACATCGACCTTGGCGTCGCTGATCAGCTGGCCGGCGGTGAGGCCCATATAGTCGAGCGCCCGTTCGGCCGAGGCGCGCTTGTCGGGGGTGGCGAAGCTTTCCGGCGCCGGCACGTGGCCGGTGACCGCCACCACGTCCTCCGGACTGGTGCCCCAGGTGACGGTGGGCGCGATCTGGGCGGCGTCCAGCACCACCTCGCGGTCGAACACCGCATCGTCGTCGGAGAAGAAGGTCTTCCAGTGGGCCAGCGCCATCTCCCAGGCCGCGCCCTTCGGCGTGGCCGGGCGGCCCACCATGTAGTCGTAGGTGGTCTGGTCCGGGGCCACGAGACCCGCCCGCGCCCCGGCTTCAATGGCCAGGTTGCAGAGCGTCATGCGGCCTTCCATGGACAGGCCGGCGATCGCCTCGCCGGCATATTCGATCACCGAGCCGGTGCCGCCCGCCGTGCCGATGGCGCCGACGATGGCCAGCGCGAAGTCCTTGGCGCCGACACCGGGACCGCGGGTCCCGTTGACGGTGACGCGCAGGTTCTTCGACTTCTTCTGGCGCAGGGTCTGGGTGGCCAGCACGTGCTCGACCTCCGACGTGCCGATGCCCTGGGCGAGCGCCCCGAAGGCGCCGTGGGTCGAGGTGTGACTGTCGCCGCAGACGATGGTCATGCCCGGCTGGGTGCGGCCCTGCTCAGGCCCCACCACGTGGACGATGCCGTTGCGGATATCACCCATCGGGAAGAACTCGATGCCGGCGTCCTTGACGTTGCGCTCCAGGGTCTGGAGCTGCAGGCGCGCCTCTTCGTCGGCCACCGCGCCGACGCCCAGCGCCTGGCCTTCGGTAGGGACGTTGTGATCGGCCACCGCGAGCGTGCGGTCAGGCCGGCGCACGGGACGGCCGGCGGCCCGAAGGCCAGCGAAGGCCTGGGGCGTCGTCACCTCGTGGATCAGGTGCAGGTCGATATAGAGGATCGCCTCGCCGTCTTGCTCCGCAACGACGTGCGCATCCCAGATCTTGTCATAGAGGGTCTTGCCGGACATGGGCGGCATGTAGGGTCGGAGGGGGCTGTAAGTCCAGCACCCCGCGACGTTTTCACGCCGCGCCGCGCAAGGATTTGCCTCAGGCCGCGGCTTTTTGGTCCATCGGCAGGCAACCTTGACCCTGAAGCGCGGTCTTCAGCGCCGTTTCCAGGGGGGTGTGGGGCTCCACGCCGAGGGTTTTCACCAAGCGGGAATTGTCCAACAGGACCGCGTTTTCCCAGAGGTAGCGCATCTCCAGCATCTCCCGCAGGGTCTCCACGAAGGGAGCGACCGCCCGCATGGCCAGCCAGGGAATCCGCTTCACCGGCAGCCGGCGGCCCGCGACCCGCTCCAGGGCTGCGACCATTTCGTCGCCGGAGAGCTGGTGGCCGCCGAAGTTATACATCGCGACGTCGGGCAGGGTCGCCTCGATTTCCGCCAGCCGCGCCATGGTCTCCGCCAGGTCCGGCAGGTAGGCCCAGGTGTGGCGGATGGCGCGGGGGCCGGGATAGCTCACGCTGCGCAGGGGCTTGTCCTTCGCCACGATGCCCTCGGTCAGCCAGGAGGAGCCGCTGATGGGGCCAAAGAAGTCGCCGGCGCGCACGACCAGGCTGCGCACTCCGGCGGTCGCCAGCCGCCGCTCCATCTTCACCCGGATCACGCCCTTGCGGGTCTTCGGGTTCTGCGGCGAATCCTCCCGCAAGGTCGGGAAGGCGTCGGGGCCGTAATTGTAGACATTGCACGGCAGGAGGATCCGCGCGCCTGTCGACTTTGCCGCCGCGATGCTGGCTTCCATCATCGGCAGGAGCAGGCCCGCCCAGTTGCGGTAGCCCGGCGGGTTGGCGGCGTGGACGATGACACTCACCCCTTGCGCCGCCGCGGTGACGTCGGAAGCCGAGAGCGCGTCGCCCTTCACCCATTCGATCCGTTCCAGGCCGACCGCCTCGCGGGCCGCCCGGGCCGGGTCACGATGCAGGCCACGCACGGTCCAGCCCCGCGCCAGCAGCACAGCGGCGACCTCGCCGCCCACCGATCCCGTCGCCCCAATCACCAACGCGGTCTTGTCTGAAGTCGCCATGTCGCCATCTCCTTCTGAGAGAACAAAGATCGGCGACGGGGAGCTCAAACGAAATTGCGGATATCCGTGACTCAGCTATTCATAAGCGCATGAGCGATCCGACCTGGGACCTGTATCAGAGCCTGCATGCGGTGCTGCAGGCCGGCAGCCTGTCAGCGGCGTCGCGCGCCCGGGGCCTGACCCAGCCCACCATCGGCCGCCACATCGAAGCCCTCGAGCAGCAGCTCGGCGCGCCGCTGTTCCTGCGCAGTCCCCGCGGCCTGACCCCTACGGACCTGGCCATCAGCCTGAAGACCCACCTGGAGGAGATGCACGCCGCCGCCTCAGCCGCCGCGCGCGACGCCTCGGGCTCGGCCGACAGCGAGAAGGGCTCGATCCGCATCGCCGCCAGCCTGATCGTCGGCGTCGAGGTGCTGCCGCAGATCCTGGCCGGCTTCATGGAGCAGCATCCCGACATCGCGATCGAACTTGTGCTGTCCAACAAGATCGAGGACCTGTCGCGCCGCGACGCCGACATCGCCGTGCGCATGGCCAGGCCCACCCAGGGCGCCCTGGTGGCTCGCAAGATCGGCATGCTGGGGATCGGGTTCTACGCCACCCAGGGCTATATCGACCGGCGCGGCATGCCCGAGAGTCTGGACGATCTGGAGAACCACACCCTATGCGGCTTCGACCGCGAGCGCCCGGCCCTGGAGGCCCTGGCCGGCATCGATTTCCCGCGGCCGATCACCCGTGAGGTCTTCGCCTTCCGCACCGACAACGACGCCGCCCAGATCTCCGCCGTCCGCGCCGGCATGGGGATCGGCGGGGTGCAGCACCAGATCGCAAAACGCGACGGCCTTGTGCCCGTGCTGGCCAACGCCTTCTCCTTCGAACTCGAATGCTGGATCGCCATGCACGAGAATCTGAAAGGCAGCCGCCGCATGCGGCTGATGTTCGACCACCTGGCGGTGGGGTTCGCCGAGTATCTGGGCAAGAGCCGGTGACTCTCGCAGGCGGCTGCCTCTGCGGCCAGGTCCGCTATGAGGCGCGTGGCGAGCCTTTGAACGTGCGCTGCTGCCACTGCACGCTTTGCCAGAAGGCGGGCGGGACGCCGTTCTACGCTCGCGCCATGTTCGCCCTGGGCGACATCACCCTGACCGGTGAGACCCTGGACCATCCCACCTCCGATCGGCTGATGCGGCGGTCCTGCGCGCGCTGCGGGACCCTGGTGTTCAGCCAGCCGAACGACCTGCCGGCCCGCATCGCCGTCGGCCTGCCGACCCTGGACGACCCCGGCGCCCTGGCCCCGGACATGCACATCTTCACGAGCACCATGCTGGCCTGGCTGAAGCTGGACGACGACCTGCCGCAGTACCTGGAAAGGCCCCCCGCATGAGCCGACTTCCCAGCTTCCCCGTCGAAGGCGGCTGCGCCTGCGGCGCCATCCGCTACCAGCTGAACGCTCCGCCAATCGCGGTCTATACCTGCCACTGCACCGACTGCCAGTCGCTGACCGGCAGCGCCTTTTCCATGGCCATGCCGGTTTTCCGCAAGGACTTCGAGATCACGCAAGGGCAGCCTGCCAACTGGCCGCGCAAGGCGACTTCGGGGACGGTGATCCCGCAGCGGTTCTGCCCCGACTGCGGGACCCGGGTGTTCACCGAGCCGCCCGGCGGGCCGCACGCCCTGACCGTCCGGCCCGGGACCTTGGACGACACCAGCTGGCTACACCCGGTCTCGGCCTTTTGGGTGAGCAGCGCCCAACCCTGGATGACCTTCGACGCGGACGTCCTGCAGTACGAGACGCAGCCGACGGATTTCACGCCGGTGATGCAGGCGTGGAAGGTCTGGATCGAAGGCTGAAACGAAAACGGCGGCCCCGTCACCAGGGCCGCCGCTTGAAACTCGTAAGGTCGGAAAACCCTAGTCCTCGACGGTTTCCGCCGGGACCACGGTTTCAGCCTTGGGCGTGCCGCCGGTGTAGGAACGTTCGGCGATCCGCGCCGACTTCCCGCGACGGTCGCGCAGATAATAGAGCTTGGCGCGCCGCACGACGCCGCGGCGCTTCACTTCGATGGACTCGATCATCGGCGAGTGGGTCGGGAAGACCCGCTCCACGCCTTCGCCGAAGGAGATCTTGCGGACGGTGAAGCTCTCGTTGATGCCGCCGCCCTGACGGGCGATGCAGACACCTTCATAGGCCTGGACGCGCTCGCGCTCGCCTTCCTTGATCTTCACGTTGACGCGAAGGGTGTCGCCGGCTTGGAAATCAGGGATCTTGCGGGTGGCGAGAAGGCGGTTGCGCTCTTCGTCTTCCAGCTGCTGGATGATGTTCATCGGGTCGTCCTCTAGGTCTTCGGGCTTAATCGCCCTTTGGCTGTTGATTGGCGGTTCGCCGCGCCCACAAGTCCGGCCGCTGCTTCCGCGTCGTCTCTTCCCGCTGCTCAGACCGCCATTTCCGCACCAGGGCGTGATGGCCGCTCAGCAGCACCTCGGGGATATCCAGGCCTTCAAACGTCCGCGGTCGCGTATATTGCGGACCTTCAAGGAGCCCGTCCTCGAAGCTTTCTTCATTCAAGCTCTCGGCCTGCCCCAACACACCGGGGACCAGCCGTACGCACGCCTCGATCGTCACCAGCGCCGCCGCCTCGCCACCGGCGAGCACCGCGTCGCCGACGGCGACCTCCTCGAACCCGCGCGCGTCGAGCACCCGCTGGTCCACCCCCTCGAACCGGCCGGCCAGGACGATCAGTCCAGGCCCGTCAGCCCATTGCTTGACTCGCGCCTGGGTCAGGGGCTGCCCCCGGGCGCTCATATATAAAAGCGGCCGCCCTCGCCGCTCCACGCTGTCCAGCGCAGAAGCGATGACGTCCGCTCGCATCACCTGTCCCGGGCCGCCACCCGCAGGGGTGTCGTCGAGGAAGCCGCGCTTATCCTTGGAAAATCCCCGAATGTCCACTGTTTCCAAGGACCAGAGCCCCTGCTCGCGCCACGCCGTGCCGATCAGCGAGACGCCGAGCGGGCCTGGAAAGGCCTCGGGAAACATGGTCAGGACGGTGGCGTCGAAGGACATCGGGCGCTTTTGGACCATCGGCGCGCGTAATTCTACCGCCTTGCCCGAGCGCCGCGATGGGCCTAATTCAGCGCCTTTCGCACTTGCAGCATATTTCGAGACGCATAATGGACACCCCTGAGAGCCTGCCCGAGACCCTGTCGCTGGAACGCCTGGAGCTGAACCTGTTCCGGGGCGTCAGCCCCTCCATGGGTCCGGGTCGCATCTTCGGGGGCCAGGTGATCGCCCAGTCCCTGTTGGCCGCCTATGAGACGGTCGAGGATCGGGTCTGCCATTCCCTGCACTGCTACTTCATTCGCCCGGGCGATCCCCGCGTGCCCATCGTCTTCGACGTCGACCGCTCGCGCGACGGCGGCACCTTCACCACCCGCCGGGTGGTGGCGATCCAGAACGGCAAGCAGATCTTCAACCTGGCCGCCTCCTTCCAGGTGGTGGAGGACGGCTTCGAGCACCAGATTCCGATGCCCGAGGTTCCCGGCCCTGACGACCTCGAGGACGACTCCGTCAAGCAGCGCAAGATGATGGAGAAGGCCCCGGAGGAGATGCGCAAGATGATGTCGCGCCCTCGGCCCATCGAGATGCGCTCGGTCGGCCCGTCCTCCTGGACCAAGGGCCCCAAGCCCGCTGAGAACAGCGTCTGGTTCCGCGCCGCGGCCCCCATCGGGACCGATCCGCACATGCACCAGGTGATCATGGCCTATGCGTCGGACATGAACATGCTGTCGACCGCCATGCGCCCGCACCGGGTGGAATGGCAGACCCCGGGCCTGCAGTCGGCCAGCTTGGACCACGCCATGTGGTTCCACAAGCCGTCGAACTTCAACGAGTGGCACCTCTATCACCAGGACAGCCCCTCGGCCTCCGGTGGCCGCGGCTTCGTGCGCGGCTCGATCTATGACGCCAAGGGCGACCTGGTGGCCTCGGTCACCCAGGAAGGCCTAATCCGCATGAAGACGCCCGAGGCGAAGGCCTAAACAGACCGCTCAGGCCTTGGTGTCCACCGCGTCGCCGTCGTGGGACGCGTCGTGGCTGGCGTCATTGGCGGCGTAGGGGTTGGCGGGACCGCCGGAGGGTTCGGCGCCCGGACCTGTGGAGCCCTTGGCCGCCACCACCACCATGGCCGGGCGGATCAGCCGGCCCAGCAGTTCGTAGCCGGGCTGCAGCACCTGGATCACCCCGCCGGCGCCGACCTCGGTGGAGGGCTGCTCCATCATGGCCTGGTGCTGGTGCGGGTCGAACTTCACGCCCTTGTCGGGCTCGATCTTCTTCAGACCGTTGTTCTCGAAGGCGGTCTGCAGCGATTTCGCCGTCATCTCCACACCGACCACGAAGTTCTTCACCACCGTGTCGGGGCTGTCGGCGGGCGCCGCGGTGAGCGCGCGCGACATGTTGTCGGCGGCCGCCAGCAGGTCCTTGCCGAACTTCTGGATGGCGTAGGCGCGCGCGTCATTGGCCTCGCGCTCGGCGCGGCGCCGCGTGTTCTCCGCCTCGGCGGCGTAGCGCAGCACCTGTTCCTTCAGCGCCTTGTTCTCGGCGGTCAGGGCCTCGATATGGTCGATCGCCGCATCGGCGATGTCGTTGACGTCTTCGGCCGGCGTTTGATCGTCGGACATGTTCAATCCTTCACGCGTTCTCGCACCTGGGACAGCACGCGGGCGGTATAGTCCACCAGCGGGATGACCCGGGCATAGTTTAGCCGGGCGGGACCGATCACGCCGATCGCCCCCAGCACCTTCTGTTTGCCCGTCATATAGGGCGCGGCGATCACGGCGGAACCCGAAAGCGAAAACAGCCGCGTTTCGGCCCCGATAAAGATGCGCACGCCCTGAGCTTCGTTGACCCCGTCTAGCAGGCCGATGAGCTGTTCCTTTTGCTCCAGATCATCGAACAGCATTCTAACGCGCTCGAGGTCGTCCAGGGTCTCAGGGTCGGCAAGAAGATTGCCGCGGCCCCGCACGATCAGGGCCCGCTCGGCCACCTCGCCCCCGCCCCAGGCGGCCAGGCCGTCCTCCACCAGCCGTGCGGCGGTCTCGTTGAGCTGCTGGCGGGCGGTGTCCAGTTCGGTGCGCATCTCACGCCCCGCCTCGGCCAGGGTCTTGCCGCGCAGCCGGGTGTTGAGGAAGTTCGAGGCCTCCTGCAGGGCGCTGGGGGTGACGCCCGCGGTCAGCGCCATCAGCCGGTTCTCCACCGCCCCGTCGTCAAAGACCATGACGGCCAGCGCCTGGTCGGCCGACAGCGAGACGAACTCCACATGCTTGACGCCGGCGTCGCGGACCGGGGTCACGACAACGCCTGCGCCGCCGGCCAAACCAGAAAGGATTGCGCTGGCCTCGTTGAGGGCGTCGTCGAAGGTCTGGCCCCGGCCGGTGAGCCGGTGCTCGATGGAGCGCCGCTCCTCCTCGCCCACGTCACCGATCTCCATCAGGCCGTCGACGAACAGCCGCAGGCCCGCATGGGTCGGCAGCCGTCCGGCGCTGACATGGGGAGCGCCCAGCAAGCCCAGCTGGGTCAGGTCCTGCATGGTGTTGCGGATCGAGGCGGGCGACAGGTGAACGCCGCCCTTGGACAGGGTGCGCGAGCCCACCGGGTCGCCGGTTTCCAGATAGCTTTCCACGACGCGGCGGAAGATGTCGCGGGCGCGCTCGTCCAGAGCGGCGAGCGAGGGCCCACCGGTCAACAGTGAGCTGGTCAAGGAGCTAGGCAGGTCAGAACCATGGACGGAACCTCTGTATTCTAGGATAAGCGCGACCCTCTGCGGCGCAAGACGTCGCGCTCATATCCGAGCCCTTCCATGCGCCCTTCCGACCGGACTCCCGAGCTTCTTCGTGACGTGACCATCGAAACCGGGGTCAATCGCTATGCGGAAGGCTCGTCCCTGATCACCTTTGGCCACACCAAGGTGCTGATCACCGCCAGCGTCGAGGACCGGGTGCCGGGCTTCATGCGCGGCCGCGGCCAGGGCTGGGTCACCGCCGAGTACGGCATGTTGCCCAGGGCCACCCACACCCGCGGCCGCCGCGAGGCCTCTGAGGGCAAGCAGTCGGGCCGCACGCAGGAAATCCAGCGGCTGATCGGCCGCTCCCTGCGCGCCATCATCAACCCGACCCTGCTGGGCGAGCGTCAGATCTCCATCGACTGCGACGTCCTCCAGGCTGACGGCGGCACCCGCACGGCCGCCATCACCGGCGCCTGGGTCGCCCTGCGCCAGGCGGTGAACTACCTGATGGAGGAAGGGCTGATCACCACCGACCCGATCACCGACCAGGTCGCGGCCATCTCGTGTGGCATCTACAACGGCACGCCCGTCCTCGACCTTGAGTACGAGGAAGACTCCAACGCCGAGGCCGACGCCAACTTCGTGCTCACCGGCTCGGGCGACATCGTCGAGATCCAGGCCACCGGCGAGAAGCGCGGCTTCAGCCAGGGCGAGTTCGAGGCCCTGTTCGGTCTGGCCCGCAAGGGGATCGGTGAGCTCTGCGTGATGCAGCGCGAGGCCGGCGCGCGCAAATAGGGCTTTCTTGAAGGGCGCGTGTCGGGCGGCATAACCGGGTTCCACTTAAGCCTGACGCGCTTGCGAACGCAAAACGGGCGGCCCCAGGGGACCGCCCGTTTCGAACGCTAAGCCACGGTGGGGGACCGTGGGGTACTAACTCTTAGAGACCGTTCAGCAGCTGGCGGAAGGCCGAGGCGGGCAGACGGGCCAGCTCTTCGGCGAAGGGGGCCATCAGGCGGTCGATCAGGCTTTCAATGGCGCGAGCCATGGGGAGTTCCTTTGTGCAATGCAGCAATTGTTGCAGCGCATATAGGAGCGAATCCCTTACCTGGCAATATCTAAACACCGCTCAGTCCGACTTTTTTGGACAGGCGCGTACAGTTTTCCGCTGCGGTGCGTCATCACGCCGCTGTGTTCAACCGTCCTCGTCGTCGTCCGGCAGGTCGTCGGAGGGGCCGGCCTCGTAGTGCAGCAAGTCGCCGGGCTGGCAGTCCAGCTCGCGGCACAGCGCCGCCAGGGTGGAGAAGCGCACGGCGCGGGCCTTGCCGGTTTTCAGGATCGACAGGTTGGCGATGGTGACGCCGACGCGGTCGGCGAGTTCGGTGAGCGACATGCGGCGTTCCAGCAGCACGCGGTCGAGCAGGACACGAATGGGCATGATTAGATCGTCAGCTCCGCTTCGCGGCGCAGACGCGCGCCTTCGCGGAACACCTCAGCGAGGACAAAAACCACCAGCACTGAGAACCAGGCCGTGAGGCTGAAGCCCTGGCTGCTCTTGGTCTGGGCCAGGTCGAGCCAGTCGCCGGCGAAGCGGACCGCATAGCGCACCAGCTCCAGGCTGCCCAGCGCCAGGCCGATCACCCGCAGGCGCAGCACGTTGTCGGGATGGAAGGGGTCCCCGGCCGTCAGGGTGGCGAAGATCTGGCGCAGCCGCGCCACGATCACCTGCAGGCCGGCCATGTAGAGGGCCGCGGCCAGCAGACCGCCGGCCAGGACAGGACCTCGGCTGACCACCGAAGCGCCCTCGGCGCTCAGCGACAGACTGCCGATCAGGTCGGGATTGAAGCTCAGGAGCAGGGCGGCCAGCATCAACAGGCCGACGACGCCGATCCCGATCCACAGGGCCACATAGACCACGTCGAGGATGATCTTCAGGAAGCTCGAAACCGAGCCGGGCCCCAGGGCGCGCATCAACTGTATCTCCCCGCTGGTGTGGCTCCGCCGCCAACGCGGCGGCTGGCGGCGGGCTGGCTTGAGCACCACAGTCTAGCCGACCAGCGAGCCGGCGACCAAGGCCACCACCGGAAGGGCGGCCAGAACGACCACGACCTGCATCAGGGCGCGGTCCATCCAGTTCATCACAGGCGAAAACATGACTTTATCTCCAGTTTGCGCCGCCGTGGCGGCGCTTGGTGTGGTAGGCGGCCCGTCGCCGCCCGATGTCGATAGTCAATACGGATGCATCGCTTTTCGATCAAGATAATTATCGAAAAACGATATGAAACATTGGTAATGTTGAGCTTGGCTTTGCGCAAACCCTTGCAATTGAAGGGCGCGCCCGCCGCGACTATGGTCCGCCCTCGCAGCCGAACCGGAGGTTTTCCCATGGCGCTCAAGCTCGAACCCGGCGCGCGGCTGGTGGTGGCGACCCACAATCCGGGCAAGGTCGTCGAGATCGCCGCCATCCTGGAGAACCGCTTCTCCCTGGTGACCGCGGGCGAGCTTGGCCTGCCCGAACCCGACGAGACCGAGACCACCTTCGTCGGCAACGCCCTGCTCAAGGCCCGCGCCGCCGCCGACGCCAGCGGCCTGATCGCGCTGGCCGACGACTCCGGCCTGTCGGTGGCCGCCCTGGACGGCGCGCCCGGCATCTTCTCCGCCCGCTGGGCCGGCCCAGCGAAGGACTTCACCATGGCCATGGGCAAGGTGGAGGAGCGCTTGGAGGAGTCAGGGTCGGAAGATCTCTCCTGCTGGTTCACCTCGGCCCTGGCCGTCGCCTGGCCCCATGGCCCCGCCGTGGTGGTGGAGGGCCGGGTCGACGGGACCCTCACCTTCCCCATGCGCGGAACCCGCGGCTTCGGTTACGACCCCGTCTTCACGCCGCTGGGCTTCGATCAGACCTTTGGCGAGATGGACCCCGCCGCCAAGGACGCCATGAGCCACCGGGCCTTGGCCTTCGCCAAGCTCAAGGCCGCCATCCTTTGACGTCGCTGGCGCCGCTCGGGGTCTATATCCACTGGCCCTACTGCGCGCGCATCTGCCCCTATTGCGACTTCAACGTCCTGCGTGACCGTGGCCGAGAAGTCGAGCAGCGCGCCCTGAAAGACGCGATCCTCGCCGACCTGAGGCGTCATCGTGAGCTGACCGGTCCCCGCGACCTGATCTCCATCTTCCTGGGCGGGGGCACACCCTCGCTGATGGACCCTGACTGGGCCGGCGAGATGATCGCGCTCTGCCGCCAACTCTGGACGCCCATGCCGAACCTGGAGGTCACCCTGGAGGCCAACCCCACCGACGCCGAGGCCGACCGGTTCTCAGGGTTCGCGAGCGCCGGGGTGCAGCGCCTGTCTCTGGGTGTCCAGGCCCTGGACGACGCCAGCCTGACCCTGCTGGGCCGCAACCACGGGGCCGACGAGGCGCGTCGAGCCGCCGCCCTGGGGGCAAGGGTCTTCCCGCGCCTGTCGCTGGACCTGATCTATGCCCGCCCCGGCCAGACTCCAGAGGCCTGGCGCGCCGAGCTCTCCGAGGCCATCGACCTCGGCGCCGAGCACCTGTCGCCCTACCAGCTGACCATCGAGGCCGGCACGGCCTTCGACCGCGCCGTGAAGCGCGGAACTCTGGTTCCGCCTGGCGAAGACCTCGCCGCCGAACTGTTCGATGTGACGCAAGACACCCTGACCGCCGCCGGCTTCACCGCCTATGAGGTCTCCAACCACGCCCGGGGGCCAGCCGCCCGCTCCAACCACAACCTCGTCTACTGGCGCGGCCAGGACTATGTCGGCGCGGGCCCCGGCGCCCACGGCCGCCTGACGCTCGACGGGGCTCGCACCGCCACCTTCGCCGCCGCCAGACCCGCCGACTACATCGCCCGGGTGGCCGAGACCGGCCTCGGCTGGGTCACCCAGGAGACCCTCACCCCGCAGCAGGCGGCCGAGGAACGCCTGCTGGCCGGCCTGCGCATCGAGGACGGCGTGAGCTTCGACGAGATTGCGGCGCTTTCCCTCACACCCGCCCACCCCGAGGTCCTGAGCCTGGCCCAGGCGGGCCTGATCGCCTCCGACCCTGACCGCCTGCGCGCCACCCCGGCCGGGCGCCTGGTGCTCAACTGGGTCACCAGCCGGCTGGCGCTCGCCTGAGCCCAAGCTTGCCATGGGCGGCCGAACCGGCGAATCCTCCGCCCATGTCCCCCCGCCCCCCGCCGCCTGCCCTCTCCGAAGCCCCGCTGGCGCCGGGCCTCTATCTGGTGGCGACGCCGATCGGGAACCTGAGGGACATCACCCTGCGGGCCCTCGACGTGCTGTCGGCCGCCGACCTGGTCCTGGCCGAGGACACCCGGGTGGCCGGCAAGCTGCTCTCCGCCTATGGCCTCTCCAAGAAGCTCGAACGCTATGACGAGCACTCCGCCGACCGCGCCGGGCCCAAGGCGCTGCAGATCCTGAGCGAAGGCGGCCGAGTCGCCCTGGTGTCCGACGCCGGCACACCCCTGGTCTCCGACCCCGGCTACCGTCTGGCCCGCGAGGCGATGGCGGAGGGCCTGCCGGTCTATCCGATCCCCGGCGCCTCGGCCCTGCTGGCGGGGCTGACCGTGGCGGGCCTGCCCACCGACCGGTTCCTGTTCGCCGGCTTTCCGCCGCCCAAGAGCGCCGCGCGCCAGACCTTCTTCCAGGAGCTGGCGGGCCTGCGGGCCACCCTGGTGTTCTTCGAGGGCGGCAGCCGGGTCGCCGCCAGCCTGGCCGACATGGCCGCCGTGTTTGGCCCCCGCGAGGCCGCCGTGGCCCGGGAACTGACCAAGCTCTACGAGACCGTAACCCGCGCGCCGCTGGACCAGCTGGCGACCGACAAGCGCTTCGCGTCCCCCAAGGGGGAGTTCGTCATCGTGGTCGGCCCCGGCCGCGAGGAAGCCGCCACCGAGGCCGATGTCGACACCGCCCTCACCCAGGCCCTGGAGCGTCTGGGCACGGCCGACGCCGCCAGCGAGGTGGCCAAGGCGCTGGGCCTGCCCCGGCGCGAGCTCTACAAGCGCGCCATGGCGCTCCGGGACGCCAAGCCGTGAACCCCATCCGCCAGGCCCGCGGCGCTGCGGCCAGGCTCTCCGGCCGCCGCGCCGAGGTCTGGGCGGCGGTCTGGCTGATGCTGAAGGGCTACCGCATCTTGGGCTTCCGCCTGAAGACCCCCCAGGCCGAGATCGACCTGCTGGCCCATCGCGGCGGGGTGCTGGCGGTGGTGGAGGTCAAGTCGCGCACGACGATGTTGGCCGCGATGGAGGCGGTCAGCGCCGACCAGCGGGCCCGCCTGCGCCGTGCCGGGGCCACGCTCGCAGCCCGCCGGCCGGCCCTGCACAACGCCGCCGTGCGCCTGGACCTGATCGCACTCGCGCCGGGCAGACTTCCGAGACATAGTCCCGACGCCTGGAGAGGCGCGTGAGGAAGTATGAGTCGCGAGGACGCTGAGACCTATCTGGCCCAGGCGGGTCAGTGCGTGGACGGCGACTTCCCCCTGCTGGAAGCCGCGATCGCCTGCGCCCTGCACGAGGATCCGACCCGCGACGCCCAACAGGCTCGGGATCTGGGCGAGGCCGGCGTCGAGCACCTGACCCAGCGCCTGGCCACCGAGAGCCCCGAGGAGGCCCTGGCCGAGGCCATGGCCGGCGACCTGGGGCTTGGCGGTGACCTCTTCACCTACGAACACCCCGACAACGCCGACATCCTGTCGGTGGCGGAACGCCGCAAGGGCCTGCCCGTGGCGCTGGGTGTCTACTACCTCCACGTCTCGCGGCGCTGCGGCCTGACCGTCCAGGGCGTCGACTTCCCTGGCCATTTCCTGCTGCGCATCGAGACCCAGGAGGGGCCGCTGGCCCTGGACCCCTATGCCGAGGGCCGGGTGGTGCTGCCGTCGGAACTGACCCGCCGGGCCCTGCATGCGGGCCTGACCCCCAATGTCGCCGACCGCCTGGACCGGCTGATGGCGCCGGCCGCCGACCGCGCCGTGCTGATGCGGCTGCAGAACAACATCTTCGCCCGCGCCGTGGCGGCCCGCGACTTTGGCCGCGCCGAGCGCGCCGCTCTGCGCCGAGCCCTGCTCGACCCCACCGACCACCGCCCCTGGCTGGACGTCGCCGCCGCCCGCGAGGGCCAGGGCGCGCTCGCCGGCGCGCTACAGGCCCTGGCCCAGGCCTCGACCCTGGACGGCGGCGCCGCCCTGGCCGCCCGGGCCCACCGCGAGCGCGTGCGGCTGCAGCTCAACTAAGCAGCGCTGGCGCATCGGCCGTCTCCGACCTATCTGAGCGCTTCAGCTTGTGAGGAAGCCCGTATGTCTTTGAAGGTCGCCGTCCAGATGGACCCCTTGGAGGGGATCAATATCGAAGGCGATACGACCTTCCTGATGATGCAGTCGGCCCAGGAGCGCGGGCACACGCTTTGGGTCTACACGCCAGAACGCATGGCCCTGGAGAACGGCAGGCTCACCGCCAAGGGCCGCTCGGTCACCGTCCAGCCGGTGAAGGGCGCCCACGCGACCTTCGGCCCGTGGGAGACCCGCGACCTGTCGGAGTTCGACGTCGTCCTGCTGCGCCAGGACCCGCCCTTCGACATGGCCTACATCACCTCGACCCACTTCCTGGACGCCATCCATCCGAAGACCCTGGTGGTCAACAATCCCACCGAGGTGCGCAACGCGCCGGAAAAGCTGTTCGTCACCACCTTCCCCGGCGTCCAGCCGCCGACCCTGATCACCTCCGACATCGAGGCGATCTATGAGTTCCGCGCCCGCCAGGGCGACATCGTGCTCAAGCCGCTGAACGGCGCGGGCGGTTCGGGCGTCGCTCGGCTCCTGGCCGACGATCCCAATCTCGACGCCATGCTGGACCTGCACCGGATGATCAGCCGCGAGCCGGTGATCGCCCAGAAATTCGTGCCGGCCGTGGTGAAGGGCGACAAACGTATCCTGCTGGTGGACGGCGAGCCGGTGGGCGCCATCAACCGCGTGCCCAGCGCCGGCCAGATCCGGTCCAACCTGGCCGTCGGCGGCCGCGCCGAGGCGGTCGAACTGACCGCCCGCGACCGGGAACTCTGCGGCATCATCGGCCCGGAACTGAAACGCCGCGGCCTGATGTTCGTCGGCATCGACGTGATCGGCGACTACCTCACCGAGATCAATGTCACGTCACCCACGGGCGCCGTCGCCTTGAAAAAGTTCACTGGAATCGATGCGACAGTCCGACTCTGGGAACGTGTTGAAGTGATTCGCGCCAAGGTCTAGCTTGTTAGATGAGAAGAGTGACCTAGGTCACGGAAACGTCTCACCTTCTCCATTAGTTCCTTTTTTGTTCTTGATCCGACCCACACGGTGTGTTGGGGTTGTGGATAAAACATGCTCAAACCGGGGACATGAGCCATGGCTGCACGGGTCGTGACGCTGGCGTTTCAAGGGGTTGAGGCCCGCCGCGTCGATGTCGAGGTGCAGTTCACCGGCGGCGAAGTCGCCTTCATCGTCGTCGGCCTCGGCGACAAGGCCGTCGGCGAGAGTCGCGAGCGGGTGCGGGCCGCGTTTTCCGGCCTTGGCCTGTCGTTGCCCGGCAAGCGCATCATCGTCAACCTGGCCCCCGCCGACCTGCCCAAGGAGGGCAGCCACTACGACCTGCCCATCGCGCTGGCCATCATGGCCGCCATGGGCATCATCCCGCCCGACCGGCTGACCGAGTGGGCGGCCATGGGCGAGCTCTCTCTCGACGGCCGTATCGTCCAGGTGGCTGGCGCCTTGCCGGCTTCCGTGGCCGCCGGCGCCCTGGGTCTGGGGCTCATCTGCCCGGAGGCCTGCGGCGCGGAAGCCGCCTGGGCCGGCGACACCCAGATCCTGGCGGCGCCGTCGCTGATCTCGCTGGTGAACCACTTCCGCGGGACCCAGATGCTGGGGCCGCCCAAGCCGGGCGCCATTCTCGACGGCGAGCGGGCTCCGGACCTGCGGGACGTCAAGGGCCAGGAGAACGCCAAGCGCGCCCTGGAGATCGCCGCGGCCGGGGGTCACAACCTGGCCTTCACCGGGCCGCCGGGCTCAGGCAAGTCGATGATGGCCGCCCGCCTGCCGGGCCTGCTGCCGCCGCTCTCGCCGGCTGAGCTGCTGGAAACCTCGATGATCCACTCGGTGGCCGGCTTGATCGCCAAGGGCGAGCTGACCCGGGCCCGGCCATTCCGCACCCCGCACCATTCGGCCACCATGGCGGCCTTGACCGGCGGCGGCGTGCGCATCAAGCCCGGCGAGGTGTCGCTGGCCCACAACGGGGTGCTGTTCCTGGATGAGCTGCCCGAGTTCAGCGCGCAGGCCCTGGATTCATTGCGCCAACCCCTCGAGACCGGCGAGGTGGTGGTGGCGCGCGCCAACGCCCACGTGCGCTATCCGGCCCGCTTCCAGCTGGTGGCCGCCCAGAACCCGTGCAAATGCGGCCATGGCGGGCCTGGACGCGGCGCCTGCGGGCGCGCCCCGCGCTGCCAGACCGACTATCAGATGAAGGTGTCGGGGCCGTTCCTCGACCGCATCGACCTGCAGATCGACGTGCCGCCGGTCAGCGCCGCCGACCTGGCCTTGCCCGCGCCGTCGGAAGGGACCGCCGAGGCCGCCGCTCGGGTGGCCCAGGCCCGCGACCTGGCCTCGGAGCGCGCCGCGAAATCTGGCCACGAACGCGCCGAGCCGATCAACGCCCGCGCCGAGGGGGAGTGGCTGGAGACCATCGCCGATCTCGACCCCGCCGCCCGCGCCCTGCTGGCCAAGGCCGCCGAGGCCAATGGCCTCACGGCCCGGGGTTGGACGCGGACCCTGCGGCTGGCCCGCACCATCGCCGACCTGGAGGGCGCAGGACCGATCAAGCGGGTCCATGTCGCCGAGGCGTTAATCTACCGCCGGGTGGGCGCGCCAAACGCCCTGGCCTAGCGGTTCTCGCGATCGCGCCAATCGATCCAGGTCCCCACG
The DNA here is from genome assembly GCF_016772415.1 of Phenylobacterium glaciei. Classification (NCBI taxonomy): domain Bacteria; kingdom Pseudomonadati; phylum Pseudomonadota; class Alphaproteobacteria; order Caulobacterales; family Caulobacteraceae; genus Phenylobacterium; species Phenylobacterium glaciei. The sequence goes on along the minus strand of NZ_JAGSGD010000001.1, from coordinate 316,305 downwards.
ACCAGGGCGCCGATCGCGAGATAGCTCCAGATGATCAGGCCGGCCACGTAGGTCTTGGCCAGGAAGCCCGGATCGACGATGACCGCGATGTGGGTCACCACGCCCAGGACCTGAAAGGCCGCGGCGAACAGCAGCCAGTTGAGGCCAGTGGTCATGGCCAGCCAGGCGAGCAGCACGGTCAGCGCGATGTCCACGGCCAGGACATTCCACTGGGTGTTCCCCCAATGCCAGCGATCCTCGACAATCAGGGTGATCAGCCAGGCGGCCATGAAGGCCACGGCCACGATCTTCTCGACCCGGCCGCCCTTCCAGAGGGCGAAGGCGCAGACCAGGATGATGGCGACGGTCCAGACCAAGCCCTTGGCTCCAGAATCAGATCGGGTCCCCGGCTGCCCGGAGACCCGATCTATCGCGAATGGTGCGGCTTCGACAGCTAGCTCGCGCGGCGAACGCTGCGCAGGAGGGGCGCCTCGCCGTCCGACATCTGCTGTGGCGGCTTCGGATCGCCGAAGGCCACGGCGCCCAGGCCCATCTGCTTCTGGGCGATGCTGAGCTCCAGATGGGTTTCGCAAATGGCGCGCCGCGCTGTGGCCAGGGCGGCAAAGGCCTCGCTGGCCCGCTCCACGGCGCCCTGACCGATGAGGGCCGAGATGCCCGCCTCGGTGCGCAGGCCCGGCATGATCCCGGCCAGGGCGGCGGCCTTGGCGAGCGCCAGGTCGATGGCGATTTCTGCTTCGAAGAGGCTGGCGGCGACTTGATCGGCGACCAGACGGCGTTGCTTGAGCATGCGGGATCTCCTGCACGCCGAGGGACCCGGCGCGTTGCTGTTGAGAAAATTGTCGGTGTCGGTGAGAGCTAGACGAGCTCTTGCAGGGCGTGGAGGCCGGACAGCATCGCCCCGAAGGCCAGGGCCGATACGATGGCGATGAGGCCGATCAACCCCAGTCGCGTGGCGGGACTTAGGGCATTTCGGCCGATCCCTCCCGCCGCTCGGGCTGGAAGCCCTCGTCCAAGAGCGCCCAGGTCATGCACAGTATTTCCCGCAAGACCATTTCGGGCGGCTTGTACCGCGACATCTTGCGGGTCGCCGAGACCAGGTCCCGGGCCATCTCCGCCTTCACCGGACAGCCCGCCAGGTCGGCGAGCTGACGTTCCAGCTGGGTCCAGGTAAACGCCGGCGCGGTCAGCGCCTCGTCCGCCATCTCCGGCCAGCGGGTTTCGAAGTCCTGTACCTCCCGGCGCAACCGCATCACCTGGTTTACCGCCGCCCTCTGCTCCTGGCCTTCCCAGTCCGGCTGGGACGGGTCCACCTCGAGCAGCGCTTTCATCCAATCGGCCATCAGCCTGTACTCCCGTGTCGCCCCGAGAAGGCGGGACGGGAGGGCGGCTGTCTGTCCTGATCGCATCCTGTCCTGACGCGATCAGGACAGCGGAATCACGGTCGTGGTCGGCCAGACGCCGCGCGGCGGCGTAGCGGTCGTCGACGCCGAGCTTGCGCCGCGCACGGTCGCAATAGGTGTCGACGGAGGTCTTGGACATGCCCAGCTCGCGGGCGATCTGCTTGGAGCTCAGATGCCTGTCCACCAGGCGAAGACATTCCCGCTCGCGCGGCGTCAGAAGCTCGACGGGGTCTTCGGTCATTTCCTGTGCTCGCGCATAAGGTGGGTAGTTAAAGGCCCACGCGGAGTTTCGTCCAGCCGTAACGGCCAAGCCGAAGTGGGTTCCGCTTACGCTTCAGGCGTTTGCGGTGCTCGGTCGACGCCGGAAGACCGGCGATCTCCCACGCCAGAAAGTTGCAGTTCCGTGGGAAATCGGAGCCCCGCTTGACCGCCTGTTAAGCCGCCTGCGCCTAGGCTTGTTCCATGGCCCGCAAGACTCCCACCGTTCCCGACGCCCGCGTCAGCGCCGAGCAGCTCGCCTCGCTCAGCCACGAATTCCGCACGCCCCTCAACGGCGTGCTGGGCATGGCGCGATTGCTGGAAGGCACCAGCCTGACCGCCGAGCAACGAGCCTATGTCGCCGCCCTGCGCGATTCAGGCGAGCATCTGCTCAGCCTGGTCAATGACGTGCTCGACTTCGCCAAGCTGGGCGCCGACAAGATCGAGCTGCATCCGGCCACCATGGAGGTCGAGGGCCTGCTGCGCTCGGTCAGCGAACTGCTCTCCCCCCGCGCCCAGGAAAAGGGCCTTGAGATCGCCTGGGCCGCCCCCACCGGCATCGGCCAAGCCCTGGCCGACGAAGGCCGGCTGCGCCAGATCCTGCTCAACTTCGCCGGCAACGCGGTGAAGTTCACCGAAACCGGCGGCGTCCTACTCACGGTCACCGAGCGCGACGGCTCGCGCCTGCGTTTTTCCGTCTCCGACACCGGTCCGGGCGTCACCCGGGCGGTGCGGGAGAAGATCTTCGAGGCCTTCGCCCAGGCCGACCCTTCCTATGACGCCGCCCAGCTGGGCGGCGCGGGCCTCGGCCTGGCCATCGCCCGCAAGCTGGCCGCCGCCATGGACGGCGAGGTCGGCGTCGAGGACGCACCCGGCGGCGGCGCGCTGTTCTGGTTCGAGGCCGCCTTCCCGCGGGTGACCGCACTTGGCGACGCGCCCCTGGCCGGCCGCACCGTCGGCGTGCTCTCCCCCAATCCCGTGGTCGCCGAGGCCGCCCGCCGCCAAGTCGAGGCGGCCGGCGGCAAGGCGGTGATAGGTGAAGACAAGAGCGCCCAGGTCCTGCTGGTGGACCATGCGCTCGCCCCCTCCTGCCCGCCGGACTCTCGCCCCGCGATCATCCTGCTGCCGCCCAATGAGCGGGCGCGCATCGAGACCTACCGGGCGCAGGGCTTCGCCGGATACCTGATCAAGCCTCTGCGCCGCGCCTCCCTGGCCGAGCGCGTCCTCGCCGTCCTGGGCGAAGGCGCCCAGCGCACGGACGCGGTGGAGGACGAACGCATCGCCCCGGCCATGGCCCCTGGCGTCCGGGTGCTGCTGGTGGAGGACAACGCCATCAACGCCCTGCTGGCCCGCACCCTGCTGGCCCGGGAGGGTTGCAAGGTCGACCATGCCGGCGGCGGCGAGGACGCCATGGCCGCCCTCAAGGTCGGCCGCTATGACCTGATCCTGATGGACATGCGCATGCCCGGCATGTCCGGCCTGGACGCCACGCGGGCCCTGCGGGCCGCCGGCCTCGACACCCCGGTGGTGGCGCTGACCGCCAACGCCTTCGAGGACGACCGCCATGCCTGCCTGGCGGCGGGCATGAACGACTTCCTGGTCAAGCCGCTGGCGCCCGACGCCCTGCGCGGGATCCTCGCCCGCCTGACCCGCGGCGGCTGGACGGAAACGACGGACCGCGCCAAGGTCGGCTGAACCGGGGCCACCCCCGGCGCCGATCTCGGGGGAGGCCGCAATGACCATCGAAGCCACGCCGAAACGCAGCGCCTGGAGCGCCATCGCCGTCTATGGCGAGCGCCGCGCCCTGGTGATGCTGTCCCTGGGTTTCGCCTCGGGCCTGCCCAACCTGCTGATCTTCGACACGCTGTCGGCCTGGCTGCGCGATGCCGGACTGTCGCTGGAGGTGATCGCCTTCTTCAGCCTGGCGACCCTGGCCTATTCCCTGAAGTTGCTCTGGGCGCCGCTGATCGACCGCGCGGCGGTGCCGATCCTCACCAAGTGGCTGGGCCACCGCCGCTCCTGGATGCTGGTCTGCCAGATTCTGATCATGCTGGGCCTGTGGCTGATCTCCGGGGTCGATCCCAAGACCAGACTTGGCCTGATGGCCGCCTTCGCCGTCTTCGTCGGCTTTACCTCGGCCACCCAGGACATCGTCATCGACGCCTGGCGCATCGAGGCCGCCGACACTGAAAAGCAGGGCGCCATGGCCGCCGCCTACCAGTGGGGCTACCGCATCGCCATGATCGTGGCCGGGGTCGTCCCGCTGGCCATGTCCGACGCCGTGGGCTGGAGTCTGTCCTACGCCTTGATGGCCGGCCTGATGGTCGTGGGCGTCGCAGGCGTGCTAGGCGCGCCGCGCGAGGCGAGCCACATCATGCGCGACATCGACTTCGCCGGCGTCGGGTCTGTCCCGGCCCGCGACGGGATCGAGTGGGCCCTGCGCCTAGCCATCGTGCTGCTAGGTGCCCTGATCTTCGGCTCGGGCCTGGCCGGCAACGCCACCGTCCTGCAGTCGGTCACCGCCACCCTCGGCCACCCGCAGGTGGGCGACGCCATCAAGGCCGCGTGGGAGGCCAAGCCCTTCGGAGTTTTCGCCCAGGTCGGCGGCATCCTCACCGGGGTCGCGCTCATCGTCGTGGCCGCCCTACCGATCCCCGGCCTTCCGACCCGGCCCGGCCGCTACCTGTCGACCGCGCTTGGCGCGCCCTTCATCGACTTCTTCCGCCGCTATGGGCAGGCCGCCGGCCTGATCCTGGCGCTGATCTGCGTCTACCGGCTGAGCGACTTCGTGCTCAACATCATGAATCCGTTCTACATCGACCTCGGCTTCGACAAGCTGCAGATCGCCGAGGTCCGCAAGGTGCTGGGCGTCGTCATGTCGGTGATCGGCGTCGGCCTGGGCGGCTTCTCCGTGGCCCGGCTCGGCCTCATGCGCTCCATGGTGATCGGCGCCTTCGCCGGTCCCATCTCGAACCTGGTCTTCGCCTGGCTGGCGATGCAGGGGCCGCAACTCTGGGCGCTCAGTGTCGCCATCGGGATCGACAACATCGCCTCGGGTTTCGCCGGCACCTGCCTGATCGCCTACATGTCCAGCCTCACCGGCCAGGGCTTCACCGCCACCCAGTACGCGATGTTCTCGTCCTTCTACGCCCTGCTCGGAAAGCTGGTGGCGTCGCAGTCGGGCAAGGTCGTGGAGGGCGCGGCCAAGGCGGCCGACACCGGCGGGGCGTTCTCGGGCCTCAAGGCGCTCTTCACCGGCCTGCCACCCCAGACCTTCGCCAGCGCCATGGAGAAGTCGCACGTCTCGGCCGCGGCCCTCGGCTCCGGATACGTGGTGTTCTTCGTCTATTCGGCCCTGCTGGGGGTGGTGGGCATCGTGCTGGTGTTCATCGTCGCGGCGCGCACTGCCGACATGCCGGCCGGTGGCGCGGAGCCCGTGGCCGAAGCCTAGGTCGTCGACAGGCAGATCACCTGGGCCACCCGCAGGTCGCGGCGCAGGGCATCGGCGACGCGGCCGTAGTTGTCGGTGGTGACGCTCTCGCCCACCGCGAAGCTGGCGGGGCGTTCGTGGGCCTCCGACAGGGCAGCACCCAGGGTTTCCGGCGCGGTGGTGTAGATGCGGCCCCGGCGCGGGGCCTCGGCCACGGTCACCCCGATCACCCGGCCGGCGCGGTCCAGCGCCGGCGCGCCCGAAAGGCCCGCCAGTGTGCCCTTCAGCCCGTCGGTGCGGCCGGTCTCGGCCCAGACTAGGACCGGCTCGGTGCGCGCGCCGCGGCCACGCACCACCAGGTTCTCACGTCCCAGCAGCCGCGAGGTGGCCTCGCCCGAATGGCCTTGTGGGAAACCCGGGTGATAGGCGCGGTCGCCGCGCCGCAGCTTCTGGTCGATGCCCAGCGGCAGGGGCGGCGCCCCGCCCTCGGTGGTGAGGATGGCGGCCTCGCCGCGCTGGTAGATATTGACCTTGGCGGCCACGCCCCGGCCCTCGGCCACCACGATGGCGGCCTGGGTGCAGCCCTCCACCACGTGGCGGGCGGTGACCCACACACCGCGGTCGGCGACGGAGAAGGCGGTGCCGAGGCCAGGCTCCGCCTTGGCCGGCACATCGACGACGATCGAGGGGTCGAAGGGCGAGGCGGGCCCCAGCGGCACGCCCTCTTCCCCCGGCACCGGTGGCGGGGGCGGCGGGGCGTCGGCCCGCTCCTGCCGGCCCACGGCCGCGATCAGCAGCGCCAGGACCACAGCCGCATAGACCAGCCAGTCCGGCAGCTTGGGGAAATGCATAGGTCCGCTCAGCCCGCCACGGCGGCGGCGAGGATCAGGGCGGTGGCGAGCTTGGCGCCCACCAGCAGGGCGGCGGCCGACATCTCGCCTTCCTGGATCCGCTGCGGCAGGCCGCGCAGGATCATGTCGACGATCCGGAAGATCAGCAGCTGCACCACCACCGTCGAGGCGCCCCAGATGCCGATCTCGATCAGCGAGGTCGACGCGGTCAGCGACACGGCCAGCGGGATCGACAGGCCCACCATCACGCCGGCCAGGGAAATCGCGGCGGCCGAATTGCCCTCACGGATCAGGGCGATCTCGCGGTGCGGGGTCAGCAGGATGTAGAGGGCGCTGCCCAGGAACAGGATCAGGACCGTCATCCCCGCGTGTAGCAGGGTGATGGGGAAGCCGGTGGCGAAGGCCTGGATCTCAGGAGACTGGAGTTCGGGCGGCATCGGAACCCTTGGGCAAGGAAAGGTCGGTCCGCATCGTTAGCACGGACCTCGGCCGCCTGCGAAAATCGTTCAGGCGGCGGGCGAGTCCTCGGCCACGGGCTCAGCGGCGGCCTTGCGCCGGGCGCTGGCGCGGACCTTCTCGCTCTCGCTCTTCAGCTGACCGCAGGCCGCCAGGATGTCCCGGCCCCGTGGGGTGCGGATCGGCGAGGCGTAGCCCGCGCGATTGAGGATGGCGGCGAACTTCTCGATCGCCCCCCAGTCGGAACAGACATAGTCGGTCCCCGGCCAGGGATTGAACGGGATCAGGTTGATCTTGGCCGGCAGGCCCTTCAGCAGCTTCACGAGCGCCAGGGCCTCGGCCGGGCTGTCGTTGACGCCCTTCAGCATGACGTATTCGAAGGTCACCCGCCGGGCGTTGGAGAGGCCCGGATAAGCACGGATGCCCTCGATCAGCTGGGCGATCGGGTACTTCTTGTTCAGCGGCACCAGCACGTCGCGCAGGGCGTCGTTGGTGCCGTGCAGGGAAATGGCCAGCATCGCCTGGGTGCGGTTCCCCAAGGCCTCCAGTTCCGGAACCACGCCAGAGGTGGAGACCGTGATCCGCCGGCGCGAGATGGCGATGCCCTCGCCGTCGGCGATGATGTCGATGGCGTCAGCGACGTTGTCGAGATTGTAGAGCGGCTCGCCCATGCCCATGAAGACGATGTTGGAGAGCCGGCGATCTTCCTTCGGCGACGGCCATTCCTCCAGGTCGTCGCGGGCCACCTGGACCTGGGCCACGATCTCGGCGGCGGTCAGGTTGCGCACCAGGGCCTGGGTGCCGGTGTGGCAGAAAGTGCAGTTCAGCGTGCAGCCCACCTGGCTTGAGACACACAGAGCGCCGGCGCGGCCGACGTCGGGGATGTAGACGGTCTCCACCTCGATGCCCGGCGCCATGCGGATCAGCCACTTGCGGGTGCCGTCCTTGGACACCTGGCGTTCGACGATCTCGGGGCGGGTCAGGCTGAAGGCCTCGGCGAGAACGGCGCGGGTCTCCTTGGCGATGTCGGTCATCGCCTCGAAGTCGGTGACCCCGTAGTGGTGGATCCAGCGCCACATCTGGCCCGCGCGCATCTTGGCCTTGGGGGCCGGGACCACGTCGGCGGCGATCAGCGTCTCCACCAGCCCCTTGCGGGTCAGGCCGCAGAGGTTCGGCTTCGTGGGTGCGCGCGTCGCGGTGGCGCGCGAAAGATCTAGGGTGACGCCCAAGGGGAGGAACTCGCTGGCTGGAAGGCCGTCAATATAGGGCCACGGGGCCCGCACGCCAAATCGGCCGACGCCGCAGCCACTCAAACAAATGTTCGACGCCGGACTTCCGCCCGCGAAGGCCGTGCGCTAGCGTCCGCCAACTTTCGAAAAACGATGTCCGGGAGACGACGATGAAGGCGCTGCTGAGCAAGACCACCGGGGGTCCCGAGACCCTGTCCTATGAGGATGTGGCCTCCCCGGAAGTCCGTCCCGGCTTCGCCGTGATCAGCACCAAGGCCGTGGGGATCAACTTCCCCGACGTGCTGATGATCGAGGACAAGTACCAGATGAAGCCGCCCCGGCCCTTCTCCCCCGGCGGCGAGCTGTCGGGCGTGGTCAAGGCGATCGGCGAGGGCGTCACCAATGTGAAGGTCGGCGACCGGATCCTGGCCAACACCGGCTGGGGCGGCCTGGCCGAAGAGGTCCTGCTGCCGGCCAACCGCCTGTGGCACATCCCCGACAGCATGCCCCACGATATCGCGGCGGCCTTCATCCTCACCTACGGCACCAGCTATCACGCCCTGAAGGATCGCGCGCACCTGAAGGCCGGCGAGACCATGCTGGTCCTGGGCGCGGCCGGCGGCGTCGGCCTCTCGGCCGTCGAGCTGGGCAAGGCCATGGGCGCCCGCGTCGTGGCCGCCTGCTCCAGCCAGGAAAAGTGCGACCTGGCCATCGCCCACGGGGCGGACGCCGGCGTCGTCTATGGCCGCGGCCCCTTCGACCGCGACGGCCAGAAGACGCTGGGCGCCCTCTTCAAGGAAGCCGGCGGCGCGGACGGCTTCGACGTCATCTATGACGCGGTCGGCGGTGACTATGCCGAGCCCGCCCTGCGCTCCATCGCCTGGGAAGGCCGCTACCTGGTGATCGGCTTCGCGGCCGGCGACATCCCGAAAATCCCGCTGAACCTGGCGCTGCTGAAGGGCTGCGACATCGTCGGCGTGTTCTGGGGCACCTGGACCACCAAGAACCCCGAGCTGTTCGCCCAGTCCATCGACGAACTGCTCGACCTCTACGCCAAGGGCAAGGTGAAGCCCCACGTCTCGGAGCGCTTCCCGCTTTCTAAGGGCGCCGACGCCATCGCCCACCTGGGCAGCCGCAAGGCCATGGGCAAGGTCGTGGTAACGGTCGACTAGCCCCTCGACGCACGGGGCGTCCCGCTTTAGTGATCGCCGATCAGTTACAAGAAACGGGGAAACGAAATGGCGGGACGTCTGCAGGGTAAGGTCGCGGTCATCACCGGGGCCGCCTCCGGCATTGGTCTGGGCACGGTCGAACTGTTCGTGGCCGAGGGCGCGTCCGTCATCGCCGCCGACATCCAGGATGAAAAGGGCGCCATGCTGGAGAAGCGCTTCCCCGGCAAGGTCGCCTACGCCCACTGCGACGTGACCCAGGAAGCCGAGATCGAAGCGGCCATGAAGCTGGCCAAGAGCGCGTTCGGCGGCCTCGACATCCTGTTCAACAACGCCGGCATCTCCGACCGGATGACCTCCATCACCGAGATCACCGCCGACGGCTGGAGCTGGATCTTCGACGTCCTGGTGCGCGGGCCGGCGCTGGGGATGAAGCACGCCGTGCCGCTGATGCTGGAGCGCGGCGGCGGCTCGATCATCAACACCGCCTCCATCGCGGGCCTGCAGGCCGGCTGGGGGCCGATCGCCTATTCCAGCGCCAAGGCCAGCGTCATCCATATGAGCCGCGCCGCCGCAGCCCAGCTCTCGCCGCAGAAGATCCGGGTCAACGCCATCTGCCCGGGCCTGATCGCCACCTCGATCTTCGGCGCGTCCCTGGGCCTGCCGCGCGAGGTGGCCGACCAGATGGCCGCCCGCGTCGCCGACAACGCCGCCAAGGTGCAGCCGGTGCCCAAGGCCGGCATGCCCGACGACATCGCCAAGGCCGCCCTCTATCTGGCGTCGGAGGACTCAGCCTTCGTGTCGGGCACCCACATCGTGGTGGACGGCGGCATCACCGTCGGCGGCCGCCACGCCTGGGACGCCAGCGCGGGCTCGCCCTTCGCGGCCCTGTTCGGCGACGCCCTGCCCGGCGCGACGAGCTGACCCGGTGAGCCGGGCGCCCGACCTGGCGCGGGGCCTGGACCCCGCCAAGCTGCGCCCGGCCTTCGAGCGCTTCGGCCGCCTGCACCTGCCTGGGATCTTCGCACCCAAGGACGCGCAAGCCATCCACGCCGCCCTGGTCGCCGCCCCCTACCATCGTTCGCTGACGGCCTCGGGGAAGAGCTACGACATCGCCCTTGAGACGCTCGCCGCCATGCCGCCTGAGCGCCGGGCGGAGCTGGAGGCGGCGATCCTCGAGGGCGGCCGCACCGGCTTCCAGTATCAGTTCGACGCCTGGCGGCTGTCGGACCTGATGGAGGCGAACCAGAGGACCGGCGGCGTTCTGGCGCCCCTGGAAGGCGTCTACGACCTGCTCAACAGCGAGGCCTTCCTGGGTTTCGTGCGCACCCTGACCGGCGACGACGCTTGCGCCTATGCCGACGCCCAGGCCACCCGCTACCGGCCCGGCGACTTCCTCACCGCCCATGACGACGATGTGGCCGGCAAGCACCGGCTCTATGCCTATGTGCTGAACTTCACCCCCGCCTGGCGGCCCGACTGGGGCGGCCTGCTGGCCTTCCACGACGCCGACGGCCATGTCAGCGAGGCCTATACCCCCACCTTCAACGCGCTCAACATCTTCCGCGTCCCGCAGCAGCACGCGGTGACCCAGGTGGCGAGCTTCGCCGGCGCGCAGCGGTTCTCCATCACCGGGTGGATCCGTGAGCGCTGAAGCCCTTCCCGCCAAACCCGGCCTGTCGCCCAACCTGCACGGCGCCCTGTGGATGGTGGCCTCGGCCGTCGGTTTCACGGCCATGACCACCCTGATCAAGTATCTGGGGGACGACTATCCGGCCTCGCTGCAGACCTTCTACCGGCAGTTCTTCGGCTTCCTGATCATGCTGCCGGTGATCCTCAAACACCGCGGCGCGGCCTTCGCCACCACCCGACCCGGCATCCTGATCTTCCGCTCGGCGGCGGGCACGGTGGGGATGATCCTCTCCTTCTACGCCTTCCAGAAGATGCCGCTGGCCGACGCCAATGCCCTGTCCTTCACCCGCACCCTGTGGCTGGTGCCCCTGGCCTTCTTCGTGGTCCGCGAGCCGGTGGGACCCCTGCGTATCGGCGCGGCCGTAGTGGGCTTCGTCGGCGTGATGATCATGCTGCGGCCGGGCGCGGGCCACGCCTTCGCCATCGGTCTGCCGGCCATGGCCATGCTGGCCTCGTCCTTCCTGTTCGCGCTCACCATCACCGGCATGAAGGTGATGACGCGCGATCACGCCCCCATGGTGCTGCTGGTCTGGTCGGCGAGCCTGGGCCTTGTGCTCGCCCTCCCCGGCGCCTTCCTGGCCTGGCGCTGGCCCGAGCCCTTCGACCTGCTGCTGCTGGCGGCGATGGGTGTGCTGGGGACCATCACCCAGGGCTGCTACATCAAGGGCATGTCCATCGGCGACGCCGGCGCCATGGCCCCCATCGACTATATCCGGCTGGTGTTCACGGTGATCGTCGGCTTCGCCCTGTTCCAGGAGGTCCCGGGGATCTGGACCGTGGTGGGCGCCGGCGTGGTGGTGGTCTCCACCCTCTTCATCACCTGGCGCGAACACGCGGCGAACAAGGCGAAGATGGCGGCGGCGGCGCTGGTGCAGGCTGTCTAGCGACGGACGTCGGGCCGACGCTACGGCTTGATCCCGGCCACGATGGCGTCGATGAAGGGCGCCTTGGAGGCCAGATACTGGCCGATGCCGTCGGTGTTTTCCCGCTCCAGGCGCAGCTTCAACGCCTGGTATCTGGCGCGGTCGACGGGAGTCCGGCGCAAGTGATCCCTGAACTTCAGCATGTCGGCGATGCTTGGATGACCCTGGTCGCAGATGTGGAGCTTGTGCGTTCGGACACCGTTCAGGTCCCGTTTGAAGAAGCGGTGCCCCGCGGACAGGTCGCCGCCCCGGCGATAGCCCAGCTCTGCAAAACCCTTCGCCCACATCTCCGGAACATCCACCAGGTTGACCACGGCCAGGATGTCGATCTCCGGCTTCGCGGCCAGGTCTGGGACCGCGGTGCTTCCCACGTGATGCACCTCAACCACGTCGCGCCCGAAGACCTGGGCCAGACGCGCGGCTTCTTCGGCGTACATCCCCGGCCACCTGGGATCATAGGCCTGGATGGAACTGGTGAGGGCCATCCACCCAACCTATGCGGATCGATAGGCGCCTCCAAGGACGCGCCTGACGTGACTGCGGAATCGCTTGTGTAAAATTGAATTTGACCTGCTCGGCCGGAGAGCGGATGAAAGCACCATCGCTCGGCAAGGCCGAGCCCCGCCAGAGGCTGTCATGAAGCACGTAGCTCTTTCCATCGCCGCCGCCCTGCTTGCCTCCGCCCCGGCGCTGGCGCAACCGGCCGCGCCGCCCGCGCCGCAGTTCGTCCGGGGCGTCATCACCGCCGTCACCCCCACTTCGCTGAACCTGACTTCCCGTGAAGGCAAGAAGCTCACCGTCGGCCTGACCAAGGACTGGACCGTGCAGATCACCAAGTCCGTCACGGCGGCGCAGATCGTGCCCGGCAGCTTCATCGGCACAGCCGAGATGCCACAGAAGGACGGCACCGGCCGCTCGCTCGAGGTGCACGTCTTCCCGCCCGGCGTGAAGATGGGCGAGGGCCACTACGGCTGGGACCTGAAGAAGGGCTCGATGATGACCAACGGCACCGTCGGCAAGGTGGTCGCCAGCAAGTCCGGCAGCGCCTTCGACGTCAGCTATTCCACCGGCGTGCGCAAGATCGTCGTGCCGGCCAAGACCCCCATCGTGCAGATCGTCCCCGGCGCGCGGACCCTGGTCCAGCCCGGCTCCAAAGTGTTCATGGCCGCCATCCAGACCCCGAACGGCCTGATCACCAACAGCGTGGCGATCGGCGAGAACGGCAAGGCTCCGCCGATGTAAGGCGGGCCGCCATGCGCCCCGACAAGCCCCTGGAAGGCGGAGGCCTGCTGGTCTACCGCCACCCCGCCGTGGTGCGGATCACCCATTGGGTGAACCTCGCAAGCCTGGTGGTGCTGCTGCTCAGCGGCCTGCAGATCCTCTGCAGCCATCCGGCCTTCTACTGGGGCGAGACGGCGCGGTTCGCCGATCCCTTCGCGCAGATCGTCAGCGGGATGGGCAGCCAGGGCGAGCCGACGGGCCGGCTGATCGCGCCGGGGATCAACCTCGACACCACCGGCCTGCTGGGCGCGTCGGCCAGCGCGGACGGGTCGATGAGCGCGCGGGCCTTCCCCGCCTGGCTCACCCTGCCTCGCGAGCTCGACCTCGGGGCCGGGCGGCGCTGGCACTTCTTCTTCGCCTGGCTGTTCGTGCTGAACGGCGCGCTCTACCTGGCCACCGGCCTGATCAGCCGCAGGCTGCAGCGGGAGATGGTCCCCACCCGCGAGGACCTGGCCCACCTACCCAGAGCCATCGCCGACCACGCCCGCCTGAAATTCCCCCGCGGCGAGGACGCCCGGCGCTACAACGTCCTGCAGAAGCTGACCTACCTGCCCGTCGTGTTCGGACTGCTGCCGCTGATGCTGCTGACGGGCCTGGCCATGTCGCCGGCGGTGGACGCGCGCCTGCACCTGGCGATGCTCCTCGGCGGCCGGCAGACCGCGCGGACCCTGCACTTCCTCAGCACCAGCGGCATCCTGGCCTTTGTGGTTCTTCACGTCGTGATGGTGGTCCTGGCCGGGCCGGTGAATGAGCTGCGCTCCATGATCACCGGATGGTTCGTCCTCAAGCCTGAAACCCCTGAGAAGGACGCGCCATGACCGCCACCCGCAGAGCCTGGCTGCGCGGCGGCCTCACCACCGCCGTGGGCCTGACCGCCGCCGCCTGCGACAAGCTCACCCAGTCCCCCCAGGTCAACGCCACCCTGGACGGCGCCGAGGCCCTGAACCGGCGCCTGCACGGCCTGTTCGTCGGCCGCTCGGCCCTGGCCCGCGAGTACGACCGCAGCGCCATCTCGCCGGATTTCCGCGCCAACGGCACCACCAATCCCGACAGCGAGGACTACCAGGCCCTGGCGGCCAAGGGCTTCGCGGACTGGCGTTTGCAGATCGGGGGGCTGGTGGAGCGGCCCTTCAGCCTGTCCCTCGCGGAACTTCACGCCCAGCCGGCCCGCAGCCAGATCACCCGCCACGACTGCGTCGAGGGCTGGAGCAGCATCGCCCAATGGCGCGGCGCGCGGCTCGGCCCCCTGCTGAAGCGGGCGGGCCTCAAACCCCAGGCGCGCTACATCGCCTTCTTCTGCGCCGACACCCTGGAGCTGACCCTGGACGGCAGCGGCGACTATTACGAGACCATCGCCATCGCCGACGCCTTCCACCCCCAGACCATCCTGGCCTACGAGATGAACGACGCCCCCCTGCCGGTGGCGCACGGCGCGCCCGTCCGCCTGCGGCTGGAGCGGCAGCTGGGCTACAAGATGGCCAAGTACGTCATGCGCATCGAGGCCATCGACAGCTTCGCGGCGCTGGGCCGCGGCCGGGGCGGCTATTGGGAAGACCGCGGCTACCAGTGGTACGCCGGGATCTAGTCCTCGTCGGCCACCAGCTCGGCCAGGCCCGCCGCCAGCCGGGTCAGGGTGGCCTTCAGGGCCACGGCCTCCTCCGGGGGAAGCGGCAGTTGGCACAGCACCGTCCAGGGAATGTCGGCGGCCTTGGCCTTCAGGGCCGCGCCGGCGTCCGTCAGAGCGATCAGCACGCGGCGCTGGTCCTGCGGATCGCGGTCCCGCGTCACCAGGCCCGCACTCTCCAGCCGCTTGAACAGCGGCGTCAGAGTGCCTGAATCCAGGCTGAGCTTGCGACCCAGGCCGCCCACCGTCTGGGGCGAGGCCTCCCACAGGGCCATCATCGCCAGGTACTGCGGATAGGTCAGGCCCAGCGGCTCCAGCAGCGGCCGATAGAGCCGGCTCATCAGGTTGCCGGAACTGTAGAGGGCGAAGCAGAGCTGCAGGTCCAGGCGCAGCAGGTCGCCGACGTTCGCCGGCTTCGGCTGAGGTTTGGCGCGCTTGGCAGACGGGAGGCTCATCCTGAAAGGCTACCGGATCGGGGGCGGCCGGCCTAGTCGCCCTTCATCCGCGCCAGAAAGCCTTGGGCCGCCTCGCGGTGGCGGGGCTTCAGGTTCTTGCCCACCAGCGCCAACATGGCGGCGAACACCGCCGCATCGTCCGTGAAGCCGATCACGCCGAGGATGTCGGGGATCGCATCGGTCGGCAGGACGAAATAGGCCAGCGCCGCCATCATCAGCCCCTTGGCCGCCTTGGGTGTCGTGGGGTCGCGGGCGCAGTACCAGACCGAGAGCACGTCGTCGGCGAACGGGATCTTGGCCGCCACCTTGCGGAACTTGGGCCAGAAGCCCTGCGCCACCCGCTGCTCATTGACCTTCTGCACCGCCGGGACCAGGGCGTGCTTGGGGTCGATCGCCGCGGTGGCGTCGAAACCGGCGCCATTGACGTTGGGTGACGCTTTTGACTTGCCGCTCATCGGGCTAAAGCCTCGGGTGAAACAAGACCTGATCTAAACAGAACCGGGAGCGACGCGTCCATGAAACTCAATTCCTCTATCGCCGCGGTTGTCACCGGCGGCGCCTCGGGCCTCGGCGAAGCCACGGTCCGCCAGCTGGCGGCGCACGGCGTCAAGGTGGCCATCTTCGACATGAACGAAGCAACTGGCGAAGCGGTCGCAAAAGATGTCGGCGGCGTCTTCTGCAAGTGCAACGTCACCTCGGAAGAGGAAGTCGACGCGGCCTTCGCCAAGGCCCGCGCCGCCCACGGCCAGGAACGCATCCTGGTCAACTGCGCCGGCACCGGCAACGCCATCAAGACCGCCGGCCGCGACAAGGCCACTGGCGCCACCAAGCACTTCCCCCTCGACGCCTTCAACCTGATCATCCAGATCAACCTGGTGGGCACCTTCCGCTGCATCGCCAAGTCGGCGAAGGGCATGCTGGACCTGGAGCCCCTGGAGGACGGCGAGCGCGGCGCCATCGTCAACACCGCCTCGGTGGCGGCCGAGGACGGCCAGATGGGCCAGGCGGCCTATTCGGCCTCCAAGGGCGGCGTGGTCGGCATGACCCTGCCCATCGCCCGTGACCTCGCCAGCGAAGGCATCCGGGTCAACACCATCCTGCCCGGCATCTTCGACACCCCGCTGATGCGCGGCGCCCCGGAAGCCGTGAAGCAGGCCCTGGCCAATTCCGTGCCCTTCCCCAAGCGCCTCGGCCAGGCCGACGACTATGCGCAACTGGCCCTGACCATGATCACCAACGGCTACTTCAACGGTGAAGACGTCCGTCTGGACGGCGCCATCCGCATGGCTCCGCGCTGATCTGAACCGCCCGCGGCGGAGGGAACCGTAAGGCCACGCTTTACGTTCCCTCCGATAAGGGGTTCGGTGTGTCCGAAACCCTGAGTGGGGGCATTTTCGCGTTATGATTGGTCGGTGGGCGCAGCGTTTCGCAGTCGCGATCAAACGCCCGTCCGTCGGCTATCTGGCCGCCACAGCCGCCGTCTCCGTCGCGGTTGTCCTGCGCGAATTGGCAGGCCTGCTGATGGCGCTGCCCCCCAACTACATGGCCTTCTATCCCGCCGTCCTGTTCGCCACCCTTGTGGCAGGTCTGCGGGGCGGCCTGCTCGCCACGGCGTTGAGCGCCGGCGCGGTCTGGATTCTCTGGTTGCCCAAGGCGCCGATGGAGGAGTCCTGGCGGCAGCAGCATGTTCAATTGCTCCTCTTTGTCGTCACCGCCGCCTTGACCGTCGCTATCGCCAAGGCGCTGCGCCTGGCGGTTCAGGAGGGCGCGACGGTGGAGGCGCGGTTCCGCATTTTCCAGGAACAGGCCCTGGACGGCTTTGTGATCATGGAGCCGGTGCGCGAGGCGGGCCGCGTGACCGACTTCGTCTGGGCCTACGCCAATCCCGCCGCGGACCGCATGGCGCCGGCCGGTCAGGGCTTGGCCGGACGCCGGGTGAGCGAGGTCTTCACCGGTGACACCACCATCGAAATGATCGAGCGCCTGCGCAAGGCGCTGGAGGCCGGCGTCCCCGACGAGATGGATGTCCGCCGCGTCATCGACGGCCAGGAACGGTGGATACGCTCCAGCGCCATGAAACTGGGGGAAGGCCTGGCGGTCAGCTTCCACGACGTCACAGACCAGCGCCTCGCCGACCAGGCGGTCCGCGCCGCTGAGGAAGAGGCCCGTCGCAGCCGCGACGAGTTCGAGCACATCGCCAACGCCGCCCCGGTGATGATCTGGATGAGCGGCCCGAGCATGGGCGCCATCTGGTTCAACGCCTCCTGGCTGGCCTTCACCGGCCGGCGGATGGAGGAAGAACTGGCTCGAGGCTGGCTTGAAGAAGTCCACCCCGAGGACCGCGCCCGGGTCCTGGCGACCTATGACGAGCATTTCGCGGCCCGCAGCCGGGCGCGGCTGGAGTACCGCATCCTGCGCCACGACGGCGCCTATCGCTGGATCGACGAAGCCGCCGCCCCGCGCTTCGACCGCGATGGCAAGTTCCTCGGCTATATCGGCTCCTGCTCCGACATCACCGACCGCAAGACCGCTGAGACCCAGCTGCGCGGCGGAGAGGCCCGGGTCCGCGCCCTGGTAGACTCCCTGCCCCAGCTGCTGTGGTCGGCGCGGCCCGACGGCGACTTCGATTACTTCAGCCCCCAGTGGATCGACTTCACCGGCGTCCCCGCCGCCCAGCACCTGGGGGACAAGTGGCTGGACGCGGTCCACCCCGACGACCGCGACGACCTGCAGGGCGCCTGGTCCCAGGCCATCAAGGGCGGCCTGCCCTTCGATCTGGAGCACCGGCTGCGCCGCCACGACGGGGTCTGGCGCTGGTTCAATGCGCGCGCCTCGGCTATCCGCGAGGAGGACGGCACGATCCGCCGCTGGTTCGGCTCCTCCTCCGACGTCACCGAGATCGTCGAGGCCCGCCGCCACCTGGAGGAACGCGTCGCCGAACGCACCCGCGAACTGGAAGCCAGCCTGGAGGAACGCGCCCGGGCCGAGGCCGCGCTCGCCCAGGCCCATCGCCTGGAGACCGTCGGCCGTCTGACGGGCGGCGTGGCCCACGACTTCAACAACCTGCTGACCGTGGTTATCGGCGGGCTGGACATGATCCTGAAGAACCCGGCCGACACCGCCCGGGTCAAGCGCCTGTCGGAGGCGGCGCTCGCCGCCGGCCGTCGCGGCGAACGCCTGACCCGGCAGTTGCTGGCCTTCTCACGCCGCCAGGAGCTGAAGCTGGAGGTGGTGGATGTCGGCGCCCTGATTGAGCAGGTCGAGCCCCTGGTGCGCCGCGCCGTCGGCGAATCCATCGACCTGACCGTGGACTGCGAGGCCGGCGTCGGCGCCACCCGCCTGGACCCCGCCCAGTTCGAGGCCGCCCTGCTGAACCTGGTGGTCAACGCCGCCGATGCGGTGGAAGGCCACGGCAGGATCGAGATCCTCACCCGCCGCCTGACCTTGGCGCAGGGTCAGGTCTCGGGCGCGACACCCGGTGACTACGTGGCCGTCAGCGTCGCCGACACGGGTACAGGCATGAGCGCCGAGGTGCTGCGGCGCGCCTTCGAGCCCTTCTTCACCACCAAGGAAGTGGGCAAGGGCACGGGTCTCGGTTTGGCCCAGGTCTATGGCTTCATGAGCCAGTGCGGCGGGGCCGTGGCCATCGACTCACGGCCCGGCGAAGGGACCACCGTCACCCTCTACGTGCCGGCCGTGGACGCCGCACCCACGGTTGAAGCGCCGCGCGAACCCAGCGACGATAGCTGGGCGGCCGGAACCTCCATTCTGCTGGTGGAGGACGACGCCGCCGTCCGCGCCGTCACCGAGAGCCTGCTGCAGGAGATGGGCTGCGACGTGACCACCGATGTCGACGGGCCCTCGGCCATGGCCCGCCTGAAGACCGGCCAGGCCTTCGACCTGCTGATCTCCGATATCGTCATGCCCGGCGGCATGAACGGGGTAGAGCTGGCCAGCTGGACCCGCAGCCAGCGCCCCGGCCTGCCCATCGTGCTCACCACCGGCTATGCGGGCGACGAGTTTGCCGAAGGCGGCGCGGAGATCACTTGGCCCGTGGTCCGCAAGCCCTTCCGGGCCGAGCAGCTCAGCGCCGCCGTGCGCGAAGCCCTGGCCCGGGCCTCCACCTAGGGTCTCACGCCGGGATTTGATCTGACCCAAAGCGCCTGACCGGAACAGACCGACAGGGGAGCCGTTCTCCTCAGGCAACGAAAGCCCGAAAGGCGCACCATGACCCAAGAGCAGAAGAACGACGGCTCCCAGCCCGGCGTGATGGGCGACGGCACCGAGGAACAGAACCTCGGCCAACCGGGTAATCCCAAGGCCCGCATCACTGAGGACGAGGTGAAGGAAGCCTTCAAGGACGCCCCGGCCGACAAGCCGAAATAGTCCCCCTACTGCGAGGCGCCGCGCCCCTCGACCCGGACAAGGTCCACCAGCACGTCGCCTCGCACCAGGTGCAGCAGGTCATAGCGATCGATCGTCGGGTCGCAGTGCGGCGCCGTGAACTCCACCCGCTCGCCCCGCGCCACGGCCCTGTGGCGGGGCCGCGTGACCATGCCGTGCTCGTCGCCGAAGAACCGATACTTGGAACCCGCCCAGGCCTCGCCCAGCGGCTCAGGCTCCGGGCCGTCGGTGGCGAAGGCCTTTAGCCCCGCGTCCACCGTCACCCAGCGTTCGGCGTTGGCGCTGATCACCCGGGCCTGGACCATCAGGCTCGTCTCGAAGGCCCCGTCGTCGTCATCGCCCAGGGCCTCGCGGTACTCGCGGTCCATGAAGGCGTAGGAGCCGGCCTGGATCTCGTTCAGAATCCCCTGCGCCGCGTCGGCGGAGAAGGTGCCGGTGCCACCGCCCGTGATCAGGCTGAACACATGGCCCTGGGCCCGCAGCGCTGCGGCGACCTCCGTCAACTTGCCGATCCCGTCGGCCACAGCGGCGGTGCGTTCGTTGGCGCCGGCCATGTGCTGCCAGTGACCGCCATAGCCCTGGATTCCCAACAGCTTCAGCGACGGCTGGGCGATGATCGCCGCGCCCACCGCCACGCCTTGGTCGACGCTGGCGACGCCGGTCCGGCCCATGCCCAGGTCCACGTCGAGGACCACGCGCACGGTGACGCCCGCCGCCTGGGCGGCTTCCCCGATCTCGGTCGCGCCATCGGGATGATCGACGGTGATGGCGAAATCCGGGTCGATCCCAGCCAGCCTGGCCGCGCGCGCCGCCGAGGGCTGCCCCGCCAGGGACGAGGTGATCAGGATGCCGCGGATGCCCGCCGCCGACAGGGCCTCGGCCTCGGCCAGCTTGGCGCAGCAGACCCCGACCGCGCCGGCCGCGATCTGCCGCCGCGCCAGGGCCGCGCACTTGTGCGACTTGGCATGGGGCCGCAGGACCAGACCCGCCGCCTTCGCCCGCGCCGCCATACGCGCCACGTTGCGATCGAAGGCGTCGAGATCGATGACACCGGCTGGGGTGGGGATCTGATACCGCGAGCCCGGCTGGCCGATCAGGGCCAGGGAGAGCGCCGTGGAGGGGCGGTCGGCCAGGGCGCCGAGCTCGGCGGTGATGGCCTCGAGGGGGCGTTCGCTGGTCATCGGCGGCTACGCTTCAGGCCGCCCATCAGGCCGCGGATGATCTCGCGGCCCGCCGTGCTGGCCACGGTGCGCAGCAGCTGTTTGGCGAAGGGCTCACCCATGGACTGGCGGCTGGAGGCGCGCGCCGCCGGACGACGGGCGGGCGCGGGATCGTCGCCCCAGGGCTGCGCCGGCGCGGGTCGGCTCTGCTGAACCGGCGGGGCGGCGGCGGCTTCCGAGGCGGCGGTGGCGCGGGCGGCCAGCTTCTCGAAGGCCGATTCCCGGTCCTGGGCTTCATCGTAGAGCCCGTGCACAGGGCTGGCGGCCATCACCGCCGTGCGCTCCGCCGGGGTCAGGGGTCCAAGCCGGGAATTGGGCGGCCGGATCATCGTCTTCTGCACCATGGTCGGCGCGCCCTTCTCGTCCAGCATCGAAACCAGGGCCTCGCCGACCCCCAGGGCCTGGATCGCCTCGGCGGTGTCGAAGGCCGGATTGGCGCGGAAGCTGTCGGCGGCGGCCTTCAGGCCCCGCTGCTCAACGGGGGTATAGGCCCGCAAGGCATGCTGGATGCGGTTGCCCAGCTGACCCAGCACGGTCTCGGGAATATCGGCCGGGTTCTGGGTGACGAAATAGACTCCGACCCCCTTGGACCGGATCAGGCGAACCACCTGTTCCACCTTTTCCAGCAGCGGCTTGGGGGCGTCGCGGAACAACAGGTGGGCCTCGTCGAAGAAGAAGGCCAGCTTGGGCTTGTCGGGGTCGCCGACCTCGGGCAGCTCCTCGAACAGCTCGCTCATCAGCCACAGCAGGAAGGTGGCGTAGAGCCTGGGGCTGGCGATCAGCTTGTCGGCGGCCAGGATGTTCACATAGCCGCGCCCCGCGCCGTCCGTGCGCATCAGGTCGGAAAGTTTCAGCGCCGGTTCGCCGAACAGATTGGCCCCCCCTGGTCCTCCAGGGTCAGCAGCTTGCGCTGGATGGTGGCCACGGTGGCGGCCGAGACGTTGCCGTACCGGGCGCCCAGTTCCTTGGCGTGGTCGGAGGTGTAGGTGAGTGCGGCCTGCAAATCCTTCAGGTCCAGCAGCAGCAGGCCCTCGGCGTCGGCGGCGCGGAACACCACCGACAGCACGCCCTCCTGCACGTCGTTGAGCTCCAGCATGCGGGAGATCAGCAGCGGTCCCATCTCCGAGACCGTGGCGCGGATCGGATGGCCCTGCTCGCCGAACAGATCCCAGAACACCACCGGGGCCGCGGCCGGGTGCAGTTCCAGGTTCATGGCGGCCGCGCGGGCCAGCATCTTTTCGTTGGGCGCGCCGGGCGCGGCGATCCCGCAGAGGTCGCCCTTCACATCGGCGGCGAAGACCGGCACGCCGGCGTCCGACAGTCCCTGGGCCAAGGCCTGCAGGGTGACGGTCTTGCCGGTGCCGGTGGCCCCGGCCACCAGGCCGTGACGGTTGGCGCGGTCCAGCCGCAGGCTTTCAGGATGATCGGAAAACCCGATCAGGACGCCGTCGTCGGCCATGAGAATGCTCCGTGGAACTGCGCCGCCACGCTATCGCCCGCGCGCCTGCGTCGCCACGGGCAAGCGTAAACAATTGTCACGTGGGAGTTCATTTCGCCAAACTCGCGCGTTGTGGCTCAGCCTTGCCCGGCGGACGTCAAAACCGGCGAACAACGCAGCTTCATCTCCCGGAAATCAGCGTAGACAGCGTTGATTGACGCCACCTTCGACCCCGAGGACAGTCGGCTCCATGCCCGCCGCCGAACCGACCATCAACGTCTCCCGCATCTGCCTGGTCACCCTGGCGGTGATCGCCGTGGGCGCGACCATCTACTGGATGGCCGACATCCTCACCCCGCCGGCCATGGCCATGTTCCTGGCCATCGTCATCGACGGCTTCGCCCGGGTCCTGAACCGGCGCTTCAAGTGGCTGCCCACCAGGGCCGCCATGCCGCTGGCCCTGGTGGTCTCCATCCTGCTGTTCGGCAGCGCCCTGTTCGTCATCGCCGATAACGGGGCCAGCTTCGCCACCCAGCTGGTCACCTATGTCCCCAAGCTGAACAAGCTGATCGCCCAGGTCGCCAATGTGGCCGGGGTCGACGTCGCCCCCACCATCGACCAGCTGTTCCGGCGTCTCGACCCGACGAAGTACCTGGGGGACGTGGCCCGGGGAATCCAGAACTTCGCCTCCAACGCCATCTTCATCCTGATCTATCTCGGCTTCATCATCGCCTCGCGGCACGCCTTCGAGCGCAAGCTGGTGGGACTGTCCTCCAACCGGGCCGCCCGGCGAGAGGCGGTGGAGGCTTTCCACCGGATCCGCGACGGGGTGGAGCAGTACCTCTGGGTGCAGACCGTCACCGGCCTGATGATCGCCGTCGGCTCCTGGGTGGTGATGGCGGTTCTGGGCCTCGACAACGCGGTGTTCTGGGCCTTCCTGATCTTCATCGCCTCCTACATCCCGATCATCGGCGGGGCGGTGGGCATCCTGGCGCCCCCGATCTTCGCCCTGATCCAGTTCGAGCCCATCTGGCCGGCCATCGTCCTGCTGGCGGTGCTGCAGACCATCCAGTTCGTCGTGGGCAATGTGGTGCTGCCCCGGATGCAGGGACAGAGCCTGAACATCGACCCGCTGGTGGTGCTGCTCAGCTTGGCCTTCTGGGGCGCCATCTGGGGGGTGGCCGGCATGTTCCTGTCCACCCCGCTGACGGTGATGGCCATGGTCATCCTCGCCCAGTTCGACGGAACCCGCTGGGTCGCAGTGCTATTGTCCGCCGACGGGGAGCCCGAGAAACTGCGAGACCGGAAGGCCGGGATCGCCCCTGACGAAACGCCGAAACCGAAACGCAAGCCCGCCGTCACGCAAGCGTGAGACGGGGCGCAAGACCGGGGTCTTAAACTTGGCCGTTCAATGCCTATCTGAGAGTGGCTCGGGCCCAACCCGACTCCTCACCGCCCGCTTTCTCAGCCCCCGGGCGACGCGAGGACCGAGTGTTCCGCCACACCCCCTTGGCGGAACCAGGCGCCGCCGGACACTCTCCTCCGGCGGCGTTCTCGCGTCCGGAGCATGCCCATGACCCGCCGGTCCAAGTCCGCCAACGCCCTCATCAAGGCCTTCCTCGCCCTGGTCCCCGAGACCGAGGCCAGCCGCGCCTTCATCGGACAGGCGGCGGCTGACGCGGCGCCTGACGAATTGCCGGAGCTACCGCCGGAAAACCTGGCCGCAGCGCTGGCCGATTTCTGGACCTTCGCCGAAACCCGCAAGGGCAAGGCCCCAGCTATCCGCCTGGTGCATGGGCAGGCCGGCCTCGACTGGCTGGAGATCGTGCAGGACGACGCCCCCTTCCTGGTGGACAGCATCATGGGGGAGATCGGCGACCAGGGCCTGTCGGTCCGCGCCATGTTCCATCCCATCGTCAGCGTCGCTCGCGACAAGAAGGGTTTGCGCGCGCAAAGCGGGACGCCGCGCCGGGAATCCATGATCCAGGTGGTGCTGGAGACCGTGGGCAAGGACCGCGAGGCCGCCCTGCTGACCGGCCTGAAGACCACGCTCGCCGACGTCCGCGCCTCCGTGGACGACTTCCCGGCCATGCTGGACCTGATGGCCCGCGCCATCACCGAGCTGCAGGCCGCGCCGAAGAGCGAGGTCCGCGACGAGGACGTCGCCTTCCTGTCCTGGCTGCACGACGAGCACTTCGTCTATCTGGGCGCCCGGGTCTACGAATACCCGCGCCTCAAGAACGGCGACTACGCGCCGGAAGAACCCCTATACCAGCCGGAAGACGGCCTGGGCGTGCTGCGTGATCCCGAACGCACCGTCCTGCGCCGGTCCTCCGAGCCGGCCGTGCTGACCGCCCAGATCCGCTCGCGCCTCACCGACCCCCCCGTGACGGTGGCCAAGTCCAATGTCCGCTCCCGCGTCCACCGTCGCGGCTACATGGACTATGTGGGGATCAAGCGGTACGGCGCCGACGGCAAGCCCTGCGGCGAGATCCGCTTCGTCGGCCTGTTCACCTCCGAGGCCTATGACGAGCCAGCCCGCGACGTGCCGCTGCTGCGGGCCAAGGTCGCCAATCTGCTTGCCAAGGCTGGAGCGACCCCGGGCAGCCACAACGAAAAACGGCTGCGCAACATCGTCGAGAACCACCCGCGCGATGAGCTCTTCCAGGCCAGCGAGGCCGACCTGCTGGCCACCGCGCTTGCCGTCCTGCACCTCTACGACCGGCCCCGCGTACGGCTGTTTGAGCGCCCCGACCCCTATGACCGTTTCGCCTCGGTCCTGCTGTATGTGCCCCGCGAGCGCTACGATTCCGAATTGCGAGCCAAGGCCGGCGAACTGCTGGCCCGCGCCTACGGCGGCCGGGTCTCGGCCTATTACCCCTATTTCTCCGACGCGCCCCTGGCCCGGGTCCATTTCATCATCGGCTTCACGCCGGGAGACCATCTCCACCCCGACCTCAAGGCGGTGGAGGCGGAGATCGCCAACGCCAGCCGCACCTGGGAGGATCGCTTCGACGCCGCCGTCCGCGCCAGCGGCCGGGCCACGGCCGAGGTCGCCGACCTGTTGACCCGCTATGCCGGGGCCTTCCCCGCCGGCTATCGCGACCGCTATGACGCCGCCGAGGCCCTGGCCGATCTCGCGGTGATCGACAGCCTGGAGCCCGAGGAACCCGTGCGGGTCCGCGCCTATCGCCGCGCCAGCGACGGCAAGACCCAGTTCCGCTTCAAGCTCTATAGGCCAGCGGCCCCCGCGCCGCTCGCCGATGTCCTGCCGATCCTGGAGAACATGGGCCTGAAGGCCATGGTGGAGACCGGCTTCCCGGTCACCCGCGCCGCCGCCCAGCCGGTCTGGATCCACGACTTCGAGCTGGACGACGAACGCGGCGAGCATCTGGTCTTCGCCGAGGTGAAGGCCGCCTTCGAATACGCCTTCGTCGCCATCTGGAGCGGCAGGACCGAGAACGACGGCTTCAACCGCCTGGTGCTGGAGCTGTCCATCACCTGGCGCGACGCCGCCCTGATCCGGGCGCTGGCCCGCCACCGCCAGCAGTCGGGCCTCGATCCCAGCCAGCGGGTGCAGGAAGAGGCCCTGTCAGCCCATCCCGGCGTCGCCCGCCTGATCCTGGATCTGTTCCGCACCAAGTTCCATCCGGCCATCAAGGCCAGCCTGGAAGCCCGCAAGACCCAGGCCGACGCGGTGATGGCCGAGATCGTCGAGGCCCTGCAGCTGGTGGAAAGCCTGGACGACGACCGGGTGCTGCGCCGCCTGGCCCTGCTGGTGGGCGCCATCAAGCGCACCAACTACTACCAGCCCAATCCCGACGGTTCGTCCAAGCCCTACATCAGCTTCAAGGTGGCGTCGGGCGAGCTGGCCGACCTGCCCCTGCCCAAGCCGTTCCGAGAGATCTTCGTCTGGGCCACCCATGTCGAGGGCGTCCACCTGCGCTTCGGTCCGGTGGCGCGCGGCGGCCTGCGCTGGAGCGATCGGCGCGACGACTTCCGCACCGAGGTCCTGGCGCTGGCCAAGGCGCAGAACACCAAGAACGCGGTCATCGTCCCCGTCGGCTCCAAGGGCGGCTTCTATCCCAAGCAGCTGCCGAAGGGCGGGACGGCGGAAGCCATCCGCACCGAGGGCATCCGGGCCTACACGACCTTCCTGCAGGGCCTGCTGGACATCACCGACAACCTGACCCCGGCCGGCAAGGTCATCCATCCCGAGAACGTCGTGGTCCACGACGCCGACGATCCCTATCTCGTCGTCGCCGCCGACAAGGGCACCGCCACCTTCTCCGACATCGCCAACGGCATCGCCGAGTCTTACGGCTTCTGGCTGGGGGACGCCTTCGCCTCGGGCGGGTCGGCGGGCTACGACCACAAGGTCATGGGCATCACCGCCCGCGGCGCCTGGGAAGCGGTCAAGCGCCACTTCCGCGAACTCGGCAAGGACATCCAGACGCAGCCCTTCACCGTCGTCGGCGTCGGCGATATGTCGGGCGACGTGTTCGGCAACGGCATGCTGCTGTCGCCGGTGATCAGGCTGCAGGCGGCCTTCGACCACCGCCATATCTTCCTCGATCCCGATCCGGACACCGCCAAGAGCTATGCCGAGCGGGCGCGCATGTTCGAGCTGCCGCGCTCCTCGTGGGACGACTATGACCGCAAGCTGATCTCCAAGGGCGGCGGGGTCTTCCCGCGAAACCTGAAGTCCATCCCGCTCTCCAAGGAGGTGCGGGCCATGCTGGAGATCACCGCGGAGACCGCGACGCCCGCCGAACTGCTCAGCGCCATCCTCAAGGCGCCGGCCGAGCTGCTCTATCTCGGCGGCATCGGCACCTATGTGAAGGCCCGCACCGAGGGCCATCTCGAGGTGGGCGACAAGACCAACGACGCCCTGCGGGTCAATGGGTCGGACCTGCAGGTCAAGGTGGTGGGCGAAGGTGCGAACCTCGGCCTCACCCAGGCCGGCCGCATCGAGTTCGCCCTCAAGGGCGGCAAGATAAACACCGACGCCATCGACAACTCCGCCGGGGTCGATAGCTCCGACCACGAGGTCAACATCAAGATCGCCACCGGTATTCTTGAACGAACAGGAATTCTCACTCGGCCGAAGCGCGACAAGCTGCTGAAGTCGATGACCGGTGACGTGGCCGCCCATGTGCTCGCCCACAACTACGACCAGACCCTGGCCCTGTCGCTGATGGACCTGGATTCCGTCGGCGAGCTGGAGCCCCACGCCCGCTTCATGACCGGTCTGGAGGCCGCCGGCCGCCTGGACCGCGCCGTGGAGGGCCTGCCCGACGCCACCGTCATCACTGCGCGCACCGACGCCGGCCTCGGCATGACCCGGCCCGAGGAGGCGGTGCTGCTGGCCTATGGCAAGCTGGAGCTGTCCCACGACCTCGTGGCCTCGTCCGCGCCGGATGACCCGCACTTCGAGGCGGTGCTGGAGGGCTACTTCCCCAAGGGGCTTCGCAAGTACGACGACGCTCTTCGCAAGCACCGCCTGCGCCGCGAGATCATCGCCACCGTGGTGGCCAATGACGTGATCAACCGTTGCGGCCCGAGCTTCCCCTCACGCCTGATGGCGGCGGCCTCCTGCGATGTGCGGGCCTTCGTCACCGGCTACGAGGCCGCCAAGGCCGTGCTGGACCTGCCCGCCCTCTGGGACGCGGTCGCAGCCCTCGACCCCAAGATTCCGGGCCAGACCCCGGCCGCCGGCCAGATGGCCCTGTTCCGCCGCCTGGCCTACACCCTGCGCGGGGAAAGCTTCTGGCTGGCCCGGCGCGCAGGCCGAACCGGCGCCGACGTCGCGGCCTTGATCAAGCGCTATGGTCCCGGCACCGCGATCCTGCGCAAGCTGGGGCCCGAGGTGCTGTCGGAGGTCGAACAGACCCGCACCCTCGGCCAGATCGCCAAGCTGGTGGAGGCCGGCGCGCCCGACGCGCTGGCCGCCCAGGTGGCCAACTT
The DNA here is from genome assembly GCF_016772415.1 of Phenylobacterium glaciei. NCBI lineage: Bacteria > Pseudomonadati > Pseudomonadota > Alphaproteobacteria > Caulobacterales > Caulobacteraceae > Phenylobacterium > Phenylobacterium glaciei. The sequence continues at coordinate 288,508 of NZ_JAGSGD010000001.1, read as the reverse complement.
GCAGCCGCTCACCACGGCGGTGGATCTCGTTGACCTGGCCGAGGCCTCCTCCTGGGCCCTGCCCAATGTGGCCAGGCTCTATCACCAGACCGGCGCGGTCTTCGCCTTCGACCGCCTTCGCGCGGCGGCGGGGGGCTTCACGGCCGGCGACGCCTTCGAGCGCACCGCGGTCCGCCGCCTGCTGGAGGACCTGCTGGCCGAGCAGGCGGTGCTGACGAGGTCGATCATGGCCTTCGCCGCCAGCGCCCAGGCGGGCGAAACCCCGGAGGCGGCCCGCAAGGCCATCGCCTCCTGGACCGCCCTACGCCGCGACGCCGCCCAGGCCGCCTCCAAATCCATCGCCGAGATCGAGGCGGCCGGCGGCGGCTGGACCTTCGCCAAACTCACCATCGCCAACGCCGCCCTGCGGGAACTGGCGGCCAGCGCGACGGTGGAGAAGAAGGGCTAGGCGGAGAGCTCGGCCCGGCGGCACCAGCGGTCGAGGTCGCGCTCGCGGCCCATCAGGGCCAGGCCCGAGGCGATGGACTCCAGCTCGCTGCCGCTCTCGATGCGGTCGGAGTCGAACCGCCGGTGGAAGATCGCCCGCACCGCCGGCACCAGGGACGAGCCGCCGGTCAGGAAGATGCGGTCGATCTGGCCGGGCGCCAGCCCAGCCTCGGCCAGGGCCTCGTCGACGGCAGTCTCGATCAGGCCGAGCTCCGGCGAAATCCAGCCCTCAAACTCCGCACGTTCAACGTCGCGGACGATCTCGATGCTGCCGGCCTGGAAGCGGAACTGGGCCGAGGCGTCCCGCGACAGGGCCTCCTTCAGCCGGCTCACCGAGCGGTACAGCAGGTAGCCGTAGTTCTCGTCCAGGGTCTCCACCAGCCGGGCGATCTTGTCGGGCTCCACGGCCTCGCGCACCAGCTTGCGGATCTCCCGCATGTCGCGGCTGGCCCGCATCAGGGCCAGCTGGTCCCAGCGGGCGAAGGTGGAATAGTAGCGGTTGGGGATCGGCAGGGTCTTGCCGAACGACCGGTAGCTCGAGCCCTTGCCCAGTTCCGGCGAGACCAGGTGGTCGATGATCCGGTAGTCGAAGGCGTCGCCGGCCACGCCCACGCCTGAGCGCCCCAGGGGCGTGGACTGGATCTCGCCGTCCTGGCGGCTGAAGCGGATGATCGAGAAGTCGCTGGTGCCGCCGCCGAAGTCGCCCACCAGCACGGTGGCGTCGGCCTTCAGTTCACGGGCGAAGAAGAAGGCCGCCCCCACCGGCTCGTAGGCGTAGAGGATGTCCTTGAACCCGAGACGCGCGAAGGCGGTCTCGTAGCGGCGCAGGGCGAGCTCCGGATTGGGCGCCCCGCCGGCGAAGGTCACCGGCCGCCCGACGATCACGCGGTCAGGCATATTCGCCAGGCCTGACCCCGCATGGTCGCGCAGCTTCAACAGGAAGGCCGAGAGCAGGTCCTCGAACTGGTAGCGGCGCCCGAGTATCTGGGTCTCGGTGAAGCTTTCGGAGGCCGCGAAGCTCTTGAAGGACTGGATGAAGCGGGTCTCCAGCGGGTCTTCGACATAGGCGTCGATGGCCCAGGGGCCGGCCTCCACCGTGCGGTCGTTGGGCCGCTCGGCCGGGGCATGGAAGCTGATCGCCGAGCGGAAGGCGAAGAGCTCTCCTTCCGGCGCCGGGAAGTTGACGAGCGTGGCCGGACCCTCGCCACCCGCCAGGGCGACGACCGTGTTGGTGGTCCCGAAATCGATGCCGATCGTACCGGCCATGCCGCGCAATCCTTAGAACGGGTGAGAGGCGACGGATCGCCACCCACCCAACGGCGCGCGACCCGCTTAGTTCGTGAGCACGGCCCGGCGCATTACGCCTGAGCCTCCACCAGGTCCTGCTCGTAGGCGGCCACGGTGGCCATCTGCAGGATGCGGCTGACCGAAGCCGAGAGCGGGCAGATCTGCACCGATTTCGACAGGCCCAGCAGCAGGGGGCCGATCACCGTCGCCCCGCCGACGGCCTGCACCAGCTGGGTGGAGATGGCGGCCGAGTGGATGGCCGGCATGATCAGGACATTGGCGGGCCCGGTCAGGCGCATGAACGGGTAGTTGACCCGCTTCTCGGGATCGAGCGCCAATTCCGGCGGCATCTCGCCCTCGTATTCGAAGTCGACGTCCATCTCATCGAGTATGGCCACGGCGTCGCGCACCTTCTCGCTCCGTTGCCCCATGGGGTTGCCGAAGGTGGAATAGGACATGAAGGCCAGGCGCGGGGTGTAGCCGAGGGTCGCCACGGTGCGGGCCGCCTGCAGGGCGATCTCCACCAGTTCGTCGGCCTCGGGCATCTCGGTGACGTTGGTGTCGGCGATAAACAGGGTGTGACCCTTGGCCAGGACCACGCTCATGCCCATGACCCGGCCGTCCGGCAGCGGGTCGATCACCTGCAGAACCTCTTCCAGCACCTGGTCGTAGGAGCGGGTGACACCGGTGACCATACCGTCGGCGTGGCCCAGCGCCACCATCGAGGCGGCGAAGGAGTTGCGGTCCTGGTTGATCAGCCGCTGGACGTCGCGCTTCAGGAAGCCCTGCCGCGCCAGACGGCTGTAGAGGTACTCGACATATTGCGGGTTTTTGTCCGACAGCCGGGCATTGATGATCTCCAGCTTCACGACCTCGGGGTCGAGACCGGCGAGCGTCATGTTCTCGCGCACCAGGTCCTCGCGGCCCACCAGCACGGCCTGGCCGAGGCCGGCGCTCTCGAAGGCGTAGGCCGCCCGGATCACGCTGGGCTCCTCGCCCTCGGCGAACACGATGCGCTTCTTGGGCGCCGCCTGGACCGTCCCCTGCAGCTTCTGCAGGAAGGCCGCCGTGGGGTCGAGCCGCTGGGCCAGGGAGGCCCGGTAGGCGTCCATGTCCTCGATGGGCTTGCGGGCGACACCGGTGTCCATGGCCGCCTGGGCCACGAAGGGCGGAATGTACCAGATCAGCCGGGGATCGAAGGGCGAGGGGATGATGTACTGCGGGCCGAACTTCAACTGCTCGCCGTGATAGGCGGCGGCGACCTCGTCGGGAACATCCTCGCGGGCGAGCTGGGCCAGCGCATTGGCGCAGGCGATCTTCATCTCAAGGTTCACCCGGCGGGCGCGCACGTCCATGGCGCCGCGGAAGATGTAGGGGAAGCCCAGGACATTGTTGACCTGGTTGGGATAGTCGCTGCGCCCGGTGCCGACGATGGCGTCGGGGCGCACGGCGTGCACCTCTTCCGGCAGGATCTCAGGGTCGGGATTGGCCATGGCGAAGATCAGCGGATTGGGCGCCATCTTCATGATCATCTCTTGGGTCAGCACGCCCTTGGCTGACAGGCCCAGGAAGACGTCCGCGCCCACCAGGGCCTCGGCCAGCGTCCGGGCGTCGGTGTCGACGGCGTGGGCCGACTTCCACTGGTTCATGCCGGCGGTGCGGCCACGATAGATCACCCCGGTATTGTCCACGGCGATGCAGTTTTCGCTGCGCACGCCCATGGCCTTCATCAAATCCAGGCTGGCGATCCCCGCCGCGCCGGCCCCGCACAGCACCACCTTCACGTCCTTCAGGTCGCGGCCGGTGATGTGGCAGGCATTGATCAGGCCCGCGCAGGAAATAATCGCCGTGCCATGCTGGTCGTCGTGGAACACCGGGATATCCAGCAGTTCCTGCAGCTCGGTCTCGATGCGGAAGCACTCGGGGCTCTTGATATCCTCAAGATTGATGCCGCCGAAGGTCACGCCGATGTTCTTGATCACCGTGATGACCTCGTCCGGATCGGTGGCCGAGACCTCGATGTCGATGGAGTCCACGTCGGCGAAGCGCTTGAAGAGCACGCTCTTGCCCTCCATCACCGGCTTGGCGGCCAGCGCCCCCAGATTGCCCAGGCCCAGGATCGCCGTTCCGTTGGAGATCACCGCCACCAGGTTGCCCTTGGACGTATAGTCGTAGGCCAGCTCGGGATTCTCGGCGATGGCCAGCACCGGCACCGCGACGCCCGGGGAATAGGCTAAGGACAGGTCGCGCTGGGTCGCCATCGGCTTGGTGGCGACGATCGCGATCTTCCCGGGCGTCGGGTACTTGTGGAAGCTGAGGGCTTCCTCATCGGTGAAGGTGCGTTTTTCGTCGCTCATAGGGGCGGCGTGTCCTTGCGGCGCTGGGGCTTTTGAATGAAGGGCGCCAACCTACAGAGGCCGGCGCCTTGAAACAACCTGTCGCGGCTTGCCCGCGCAGGGAAGGCTCAGCCCGCTCGGCGGGCGGCCAATGCGGCCTGCATCTCGGCCAGCACCTTGGCCGCGCCCGGCTCCTGCTGCACGCGGCCCCAATAGGCGGCGACCTTGGTGTGCTTGGCCAGCAGATCCCCCTTGCCGAACACCATGCCGAACACCCCCACGAACATCAGCATGGGAACGAGCGCGCAGTCGGCCGTCGTGATCTCGTCGCCGACGGCGTACTTGTCTTCGGTCATGAAGACGTTGAGGTGCTCCAGGCCGCTCTCCAGCTTCTCGAAGGCGTCGGCCACCACGGCCGCATCCCGGGTCGCCGGGTTCATCTGGCCAAACAGCGCGCCGCCCGAGGCCATCACATAGAGTTCCGCCACCCGGGCGATCAGCCGGCCGCGGGCGATGTCGGCGGGCTTGGTGGCCCGCAGCTTGGCCTCCGGGAAGGCGTCGGCCAGATATTCGACGATGGTGTCGCTCTCGGGGATCACCGTGCCGTCGTCCAGCACCAGCGCCGGCAGCTTGCCCATCGGATTGATCGCCAGATATTCGGCGCTCTTCAGGTCCCCGGGATGGGCCATGATCTCGACGGGGAGGTTCTTGGCGTAGATGGCGACACGCGGACGCGAGGCGAAGGGCGAGAGTTCGGCGGAATAGAGCTTCATGGCGTTTCCTGACGAGATCCGGCGCGCCTCTTCGAAGCGGGCGCGCTGCGGCGGAACTCATAGTCGCCACGGGCTCCGGAAACCAGAGCTTGGCCTAACGCCCCGCCCGCCCGCAGATCAGGTCCACCACCGAGGCGCCCATGGCCCTCAGCGTCGCCAGGTCGCCGCCGGCCCGGGCGCGGACCGCCAAGCCGTTCAGCACCCCGGTGGCCACCCGCGCCATGCCGGCTGCGTCGCTGGAGCCGGGCAGATTTCCCACCTCCATGGCGCGCGAAATCCGCGCCTCGAAGGCCGCGTCGATCTCGGAGAGCGCGCTCGCCAGCACGTCGCGGATATCGGGATCGTCCACCGCCTCGGTCACCGCCGTTCCGATCAGGAAGCAGCCGCGCGGCCCGCTGTCGCCGCGCATATAGATGCCGGCCGAGGCCTCATAGACCCGGGTCAGAGCCACCCGCAGATGCTCCTCGGGCGCCATCGCCGCCGCCAGCCCAGCGTTGATCTCGGCCCGGGATTTCTCCAAGGCCTGGATATACATGGCCTTCTTGTCCCCGAATGCGCCATAGAGGCTGGGCCGGTTCAGGCCGGTCGCCGCCGACAGGTCGTCCAGGGAGGTCGCCGCATAGCCGGTGTTCCAGAAGGCCGCGCGCGCCTGATCCAGCGCCACGGCGGGATCGTAGCTGCGAGGACGGCCGCGAGGACGGGGTTGGTTCTGTACCACTTCGAATCAAATCTCCGAGGCGATTAATTTACTACCGTTAAGGACTTTAATGCCTGGCGCCAGGGGGTATTTCGACCTTGCAGCGGTTGAGGAAATCGCTTCCCGCGCGAAGCCTATTTCGTACCAATTTGTACAAAATAATTGACGCCTTTTATTTTGTATCGGACGGTATGTAAATAAACCGACCGGAGGACGTCATGGACCTGTACTTCTCACCCCTCGCCTGCTCGCTCGCCTCACGCATCACGGTCTACGAGGCCGGCGCGGAGGGCTCCGTCGCCCTGCGCCAGGTGGACACCAAGACCCAGACGACCGCCGACGGCGCCGACTACCGCGCCATCAACGCCAAGGGCATGGTCCCGGCCCTGCGCACAGACGGCGGCGACATCCTCACTGAGAACGCCGCCATCCTGCCCTTCCTCGCCGACCAGTTCCCGGCGGCGAACCTGGCGCCGACGGGTGGGATTGAGCGTTCGCGCCTGACCCAATGGCTCAGCTTCATCGGATCGGAGCTGCACAAGAGCGTGTTCACGCCCCTGTTAAGCCCCAAGGCCAATGACGGCGCCAAGACCTATGCCCGCGAGGCCGCGGTCAGCCGCCTGGCCTATCTCGACGCCCACCTGCGAGGCCGCGACTACCTGCTGGACCGCTTCAGCGTCGCCGACGCCTACCTCACCGCCGTGCTGAACTGGGCGCAGTTCGTCGGCGTCGACCTGGCGACCTGGCCCTCCGTGGCCGCCTACTACGCCCGGGTGACGGCAAGGCCGCACGTCGCGCGCGCGATGCAGGAAGAAATGGGGCTGTTTCAGGCGGCGTAAGGCCCCCTACCTCAAAGTACGTCATCCCCGGGCTTGTCCCGGGGACCCATGATCTCCGCCTCACCGCAGGTCGCGGCGGCGCCATTGTCTCTTCCTGAGCTACGGAGATCATGGGTGGCCGGGACAAACCCGGCCATGACGATCAAGAGGGTTGGCGCTCTCCCTTGACCCAACCGGCAGCATCGCGGGACAAGCATGTGCGTCAAACGCACATCCCCGGAGAGACCCCGCTGACCGCTCCCATCCGCATCGCCATCGCCGGGGCCCTTGGCCGCATGGGTCAGGCGATCGCCGCCGTGGTTGAGGCCCGTGACGACGTGGTCTTGGCCGCCCGTTTCGACCGGCCCGACGCCGCCGGCGAGGGCCTGGTCAGCCGCGACGAGGCGCTGGCCGCCTGCGACGTGGTCATCGACTTCACCACGCCGGCCGCCTCCGTGGCCCTGGCCCAGCACTGCGCCGCGCGCGGCGGCCCGGCCCTGGTGATCGGCGCCACCGGCATTTCCGAGGCGGACGGCGCCCTCATCGACGCCTGCGCGGCGAAGATCCCCATCGTCCGGGCCCGCAACTTCTCGCTCGGCGTCAACATGCTGATGAGCCTGGTGACCCAGGCCGCCAAGGCCCTGGCCGCCAGCGACTACGACATCGAGGTCTTCGAGGCCCACCACCGCCGCAAGGTCGATAGCCCCTCCGGCACCGCCCTGATGCTGGGCGAAGCCGCCGCCGAGGGCCGCGGCGTGGACCTGAACGATGTCGCCCAACGCGGCCGTGACGGCCTCAACGGTCCGCGCGCCACCGGCGATATCGGCTTCTCCGTCATGCGCGGCGGCGACATCATCGGCGAGCACTCAGTGATCTTCGCCGCCGAGGACGAGATCCTCACCCTCAGCCACTCGGCCCGCGACCGGCGCCTGTTCGCCCGCGGCGCGGTCCAGGCCGCGCTCTGGGCGGCGGGAAAGCCGTCCGGCGCCTACGACATGCAGGACGTCCTCAAGTCCTGAGGCGAAAACTTTTTAACCGTTTTGAGGGGGTATTGCGCATGGCCGGAGACATCCTGATCCAGGACGCCACGAGCCAGCTCGCCGCCCTGCAGAGCAAGCGCATCTCGTCGGAGGAACTGCTGAAGCTGGCGCTCGGCCGTCATGAGAAGCTGCACAAGCGCCTCAACGCCGTGGTCAACGCCGACCTCTCCCACGCCCTGGAGCGGGCGCGGTCCATCGACGACACCCGGGTGAAGGACGGCCACCTCGGACCGCTGGCCGGTCTGCCCATGACCATCAAGGACACCCTGGACGTGGCGGGCATGCCGGCCTCGGCGGGGCTCGACAGCTTCCGCCACCGGGTCTGCGAGGACGCGGACGCCGTCTCGGGCGCGCGCCGCGCGGGAGCGGTGATCTGGGGCAAGACCAATGTGCCGGTTATGGCCGGGGACTGGCAGAGCTTCAACGACCTCTACGGGACCACCAACAACCCCTGGGACGCCGAGCGCACCAGCGGCGGCTCCTCCGGCGGGGCGGCGGCAGCGCTGGCCGTCGGCATCACGCCCCTGGAGATCGGCTCGGATATCGGCGGCTCCCTGCGGGTTCCGGCCCATTTCTGTGGCGTCTTCTCCCACAAGCCCACCTGGGGCCTCGTCTCGCAGATCGGCCACGTACCGCCCCATCCCGGCGCCCATGCCGAGCGCGACCTCAACGTGATCGGGCCCATGGCCCGCTCGGCGCGGGATCTGCGCCTGCTGCTCTCGCTGATCGCCAATGGTCCGGTGGCGGCCAAGGCGCCCGCCGCCGACCTTACCAAGACCAAGATCGGGGTGTGGCTCGATGAGGATGGCTTCCCCCTGGACGGTGAAGTTCGCACCGTTCTGGAGTCCTTCGTCACCCAGCTGGCCGAGGCCGGCGCCGAGATCGAGATTATCTCCAGCCCGGTCCCCACCGACCAGCTTATGAGCGCCTACCAGGTGCTGCTGGGTTCGATCATCGGCTCGGACCTGCCGGACGCCCAGCGTCGCCAGATGCAGTCCATGCGCGGCGTCGCCAAGCTGGCCGTGACCCTGGGGGCCGACGAGCGCTCCTCCCTGGCCCAGGTGCGGGCCTATACCGCCACCCACGCCGAGTGGCTGGAGGCCGACGAGGTCCGCTGCCGCCTGCGCGACGGCCTGAAGACCGTCTTCTCCAAGTTCGATGTGATCCTGGCCCCGGTCAGCCCGGTGGTGGCCTTCCAGCACAACCATCGCGCCTTCGCGAGCCGTAAGCTGGTCTGTTCCACGGGCCAGACCCTGCCCTACGCCGCGATGCTGGACTGGATCGCCCTGGCCACCGCCTGCTACCTGCCGGTGACCACGGTCCCGGCCGGCCACGCCATGTCAGGCCTCCCGGTGGGCGTCCAGCTCATCGGCCCCCAGGGCGGCGACGCCAAGACCCTGGCCATCGCCCAGGCCATTGACGAGAACATCCGCGGCTTCGTCGCGCCGACGATAGATTTCTGAGGATCAAGCGGCCCCAGTAGACCCGAACCCGCCAGCGCCGCGCGCCGTCTCGTCGAGGTCGCTGACCTCGGCCACCGTCGCCTGGATCACCGGGGCGATGACCATCTGGGCGATGCGGTCGCCTCTGCGAACGGTGAAATCTTCTGCGCCGAGGTTGATCAGGATGACCTTCACCTCGCCCCGGTAGTCGGAATCGACGGTGCCGGGCGTGTTCAGGCAGGTGATCCCGGACTTCAGCGCCAGGCCCGAGCGCGGCCGCACCTGGCCCTCGAAGCCGCGGGGGATCGCCATGGCCAATCCGGTCGGCACGGCGAACCGGTCGCCCGGGCGGATCACCACCGGCTCGCCCTGCGGCACAGCGGCCCGCAGGTCCATGCCGGCGGAATCGGCGGTCTCATAGGCCGGCAGCGGCAGTTCCAAATTATGCGCCAGGCGCTTGATAGGCAGGTTCAAGAGAGCTCCTCGGCCATGCGCGTCGCCAGCTTGCGGGCGACGTCGGACTTTGCGGTCCGCTCCCATCGCTCGATTCCCTGGGGCGTGACGATGGAAACGGCATTGTCGTCGCCGCCCATCGTGCCCGTGATGCTGACGTCATTGGCCACGATCCAGTCGCAGCCCTTCTTGGCCAGCTTGGCCTGGGCGTAGGCCTCCACATTGTCGGTCTCGGCGGCGAAGCCCACCACCAGCTTGGGGCGGGGGAAGCCGTTGGAGAGGGTGGCCAGGATGTCGGGGTTCTCCACCAGCGTCAGGGCAGGCGGGCCATCGGCCCCCTTCTTCATCTTGGAGCCGGCCTCGGTTTCGGGCCGCCAGTCGGAGACCGCCGCCACGCAGACACAGATGTCGGCCGGAAGGGCGGCCTCGCAGGCGGCCAGCATCTCGCGGGCCGTCTCCACGTCCACGCGCTTGACCCCCAGCGGGGTCGCGAGCGCCACCGGACCCGCCACCAGGGTGACGTCGGCCCCGAGTTCGGCCAGGGCGGCGGCGATGGCGAAACCCTGCTTGCCGCTGGAGCGGTTGGTGAGCACGCGGACCGGGTCGATAGGCTCGGCGGTGGGGCCGGCGGTGACGATGGCCCTGCGTCCCGCGAGCGGCTTCGCCGCGGGGCCCTCCAGGGCCTTCATGATGGCGGCGAAGATCTCCGGCGGCTCGGCCAAACGGCCGGGCCCGAACTCGCCGCAGGCCATGGCGCCTTCATCGGGACCGACGAAGGCGACGCCATCGGCGGCCAGGGTCGCCAGGTTCCGCCGGGTGGCCGGGTGGTTCCACATGCGCACGTTCATAGCCGGCGCCATCAGCACCCGCTTGTCGGTCGCCAATAGGGTCGTCGACGCCAAGTCGTTGGCCAGACCATTCGCGGCCTTGGCCATCAGGTCGGCGGTGGCGGGCGCGACCACCACCAGGTCAGCGGAGCGGGAGAGCTGGATGTGGCCCATCTCCGACTCGTCATCCAGCGAGAAGAGTTCGGAATAGACGCGGTCTTCGCAGAGCGCCGAGAGGCTGAGCGGCGTAACGAACTGGGCGCCGGCGGCGGTCAGGATCGGCCGCACCGCGACGCCGGCCTTGCGCAGCAGCCGCACCAGTTCGAGGCTCTTATAGGCCGCGATCCCGCCGCCCACGATCAGGAGAATTCGCTTTTCCGACAAGGCTTCGCGCCCCCTTGGTGAAGGTCCCCGGTCATAGGCCAAACAGACCGGCTGGACAAACCCGCCGATCTGTTCTTAATTTGTTCCAGCTTCACTTGGCCGTGCAGGGAGAGAACACGATGGCTGGGTTCAAGGTCTGGTTCAGCGCGGGCGCCGCGCTGCTTTTGCTGGCCGCCTGCGAGCGGCCCTCGGCGGTGGCGAGCAAGTCCTCGGACAACGCATCTTCGACATCCTCATCTTCCGCCTCCGACAGCGGGCGAGATGCGAACACCACGGTCAGCGCCGACCGCCGGGACGAGGCCGTGCCAGAGGTGGACGGCAAGCCCATGTGGTCCTCCAGCCGCAAGGGCACGGCGCAGGAGAACGCCGCCAAGAGCTTCGAGCGCAACGGCGAGGCCTTCGGCGCCGACAATCTGGACGCCTTCGTGAAGAAGGCCCACGCCTTCGTCGATCATCCTCCGGCCGGGACCCAGACGCTGAAGCGGTCCAACGGCGACACCCTCTTCTATGACCCCAAGAGCAATGTCTTCGCGGTGGCCAACAAGGAGGGCGCGCCGCGCACCATGTTCAAGCCGGACGAGGGGCAGGCCTACTGGGATGAGCAGAAGGCCCGCGAGGCCAAGCGCCAGACGGCCAAGTCCGACCGCCGAAACCGCGACGATGGATAGGCACATCATCCGCACCCGCGACCTGGACTGGTCGTCCCTGCCCTCGGGCCGCCATCCGTTCAATCCGGACTCGGAAATGAAGATGGCCCGGCTGGGCGACCAGACCGGGATGAAGCGGGTGCTGACCAACCTGGTCCGCCTGCCGCCCGGCAAGGAGAGCTTCATCGCCCATAGCCACGCCGTGGAGGAGGAGTTCATCTTCGTCCTGGAGGGGACCGGCGAGGTGACCCTGGACGGCGAGGCCCATGCGGTGGGGCCGGGAGACTTCGTAGGCTTCCCCACCGACGGCGTGGTGCATGGCTTCCGCAACACCGGGGCCAGCGACCTGCTCTACCTCACCGCCGGGGAACGGGCGCGGGTGGAGATCGCCGAAATGCCCAGCATCGGCAAGACCACGGTCTTCCGTCCCGGGCGGATCACGATGTTCGGAGACGGCGGCGTCGAGGAACTGACCCCCGAGGAATGGGGCGCGCGGACCAAGCTGCCCTAGAAGAGCCAGGACGCCAGCAGGAAGACCGCCGCCGCCGTCAAGGCCCCGAAGGCGAACCAGCGGGCCGGATGTGACGCCTCGACCTCCACCACCGCCACGGCGGGCTGCGGTGGGTTTTCCAGCAGGCGGGCGAGGTTGCGCAGGGCCTGCAGCCCCTCGTCGGCGAACCGCTTGACCTTGGCGGCCGGAGACAGCTCCCGCAGCATCCAGCGGCGCACCACCGGATCGGCGGCGGCCCAGATGTCGTGATCAGGACAGATGCGGCGGGCGACGCCCTCCACGGTCATCATGGTCTTCTGCAGCAGCACCAGTTCGGGCCGCAGCTTCATGTCGAACAGGGCGGTGATCTCGAACAGCTGGATCAGCACCCGGCTCATGGAGATCTCGTTGGCGGGCCGCCCGAACACCTGTTCGCCAACCGCCCGCAGCGCCTGGGCGAAGGCCGCGGGGCTGTGACCGGCCGGCACATAGCCCGCCTCGAAGTGGACCTGGGCCACCCGGTCGTAGTCCTTTTCCAGGAACCCCCAGAGGATCTCGGCCAGATACCGCCGCTCGGGCGCGCCGAGCCGGCCGATGATCCCGAAGTCGACGGCGATCACCTTGTCCGGCGCGGCGACGAACAGGTTCCCCTCGTGCAGGTCGGCGTGGAAGACCCCGTGGTCCAGAGCCTGGGCCAGGAAGGCGCGGATCAGGTTGTCGGCCAGGGCCTGGCGGTCGAGGCCCGGCAAGGTCAGGGCCGCCTCGTCGGAGAGCGGCGCGCCCGGCGCCCATTCCTGGGTGAGGACCCGCTTGCCGACCCCTTCCCAGACGATCTTCGGCGTCGACATATAGCCGTCGCGGGCCATGACGCCCGCCAGTTCGTCGGCCCCGGCGGCCTCGAGGCGCAGGTCCAGCTCCAGCTCAGTGGCGCGGATGACGGTGGCGGCCAGGGCTCTGGGTTCAAGCCTTCGCGCCACCAGGCTCCAGCGCTCCACCAGCCGGCCGGCCAGGGCCATGACCTCGGCGTCCTGGGCCACCCGCAGGGCGATGCCCGGCCGCAGCACCTTCACGGCGACCCTGCGACCGTCCAGCAGGGTGGCCTGGTGGGCCTGGGCGAGGGAGGCGGCGGCCACCGGCGGACCGAAGCTGGAATAGAGGCTCTCCACCTTGCGGCCCAGGGTCAGCTCCACCTCGCGGCGGGCCTGGTCGGTGGGGAAGGGATCGAGCTTGTCCTTCAGGCGGGCGAGGTCAAGGGCGAAGGTCTCACCGAAGATGTCGGCCCTCGTGGAGAGAAGTTGACCCAGCTTGATGGCCACCGGGCCCAGCCGTTCCAGCGACCGCGCCAGGCGTTCCCCCGGGCGGCCGAGGCGGGCGGACGGACCGGCGGCGATCCGCGACAGATTTGCGAGGAATTTCAGGCCCGGCGGATAGAGGGCGGCCAGTTCACGGGGCAGGAGGGCGTCATTGCGCGCCAGCAGCAGGCCGGCCGACATTAGCCGACAAGTGGCCGTCAGGGTCCCCACCGATCAGACAGCCCAACCGTGGTGCAGGGCCGCGACCCCGCCGGTGAAGTTGGTGTAGCCGGCGCGGCTGAACCCGGCCTTGGTGATCAGGTCGACGAAGGTCTTCTGGTCGGGGAACCGGCGGATGCTCTCCACCAGATACTGGTAGGAGGCGCGGTCCTTGGCCACCAGTTCGCCGATGGCCGGGATCACCTTGAAAGAATAGGCGTCATAGGCGCGGCGCAGGGCCTCGGTGGCCGGCTGCGAGAACTCCAGGCACAGGAACCGGCCGCCGGGCTTCAGCACCCGTCGCGCCTCGCGCAGGGCCGCGGAGATGTCGGTGACGTTGCGGATTCCGAAGGAGATCACATAGGCGTTGGCGCTGGCGTCCGGCAGCGGCAGGCGCTGGGCATCGCCGACGGTCCAGGTGATCTCCGGCTCCCCGCCGCGCTCACGGCCCGCGGCGATCATCTCGGCGTTGTAGTCGATGATGTGGATGGCCGCGTCGTCCCCGCCCCGGCGCAGCTGGGCGGCTCGCGCCATCTTGGCGAAACGGCGGGCCATGTCGCCGGTGCCCCCGGCGCAGTCGACGATCACCTCGCCCGGCTGCGGGTTCAGGCGCGCGGCGACAGCGTCCTTCCACAGGCGGTGGACGCCGGCGCTCATCAGGTCGTTCATCAGGTCGTAGCGGCTGGCGACCTTGTCGAAGACTCCGCGCACCAGACGCGGCTTCTCGGCGGGGTCCACGTCGCGGAAACCGAAGGTGGCGGCAGGTCCTGTCATGGCCTTGGGTCTTAGACCGCAAGCCCCGCCCGCGCCAGCCTCCCGCTTGAGCCACAGGGCGACCCGTGCCACTCCAGCGTCATGCCTGAACTTCCCGAGGTCGAGACCGTCCGCCGCGGCCTGGCGCCCGTGCTGGAGGGCGCCAGGCTCTCCCGCGTCGAGGCCCGCCGCGCCGACCTGCGCTTTCCCTTCCCCGAGGGCTTCGTGCAACGTCTGACCGGGGCGACGATCCAGCGCCTGGACCGCCGGGCGAAATATCTGATGGGGGAGCTGGACCGCGGCGAGACCCTGGTGATGCACCTCGGCATGAGCGGCCGCTTCGAGATCGCCCGGCCGGAGGGGACGATCCGGCCCGGTGAATTCGTCTACGCCCAGGACCCGGACCCCAAGCACGCCCATGTGGTGTTCGAGACGCAGGCCGGGGGGCGGGTCACCTATTACGACCCCCGCCGCTTCGGCTACATGGCGCTGATTGAGACCGCCAAGCTCCAGGAGCATCCCTGGTTCGCCGGCCTCGGCCCTGAGCCGTTGTCCGACGCTTTCAATGCGGATCGGCTGAAGGCCGCCTTCGCCAACCGCAAGCAGGGGCCCAAGACCCTGCTGCTGGACCAGCGGGTCGTGGCGGGACTGGGCAACATCTATGTCTGCGAGGCGCTGAACCGGGCGCGGATCTCCCCCTTCAAGCCGGCGGGCTCCATTCCGGCCAGGAAACTGCCGGGCCTGGTCACCATCATCCGTGAGGTGCTGGAGGAGGCGATCGCCGCCGGGGGGTCCACCCTGCGCGACTATGCGTCCGCCGACGGCGCCCTGGGCTATTTCCAGCATCGGTTCCGGGCCTATGGCCGAGAAGGGCAGCCCTGCTTGAACGAGGGTTGTACGGGCGTCATCGCCCGCGAGGTGCAGGCCGGCCGCTCGACCTTCTTCTGCCCCGTTTGCCAGAAATAACCCCGCTCATCCCGGCGACGGCCGGGACCCAGATTCACCCAAGGCGCCTGGAGGTGATCCCAGGTCCGCCCGTCGGATCGTCTCGGAAAGCCCGTGGGCCTCACCTGGATCCCGGCCTTCGCCGGGACGAGCGGAGGGGTAAGGTGATCGGCGAGCCATTCCACTGCGTCTGAAAGCCCCCTAGATTCCTCCCATGTTCAAGCTTGGCCTGCTCGCCCTGGCGGCGTTCCTCGTCTCCGGACCCGCCCTGGCCAAGCCGCCGGTGTGGATCGTGCGCGACGCCGATTCCGAGGTTCTGATCTTTGGCTCGGTGCACGTCCTGCCGCCGGGTCGGGACTGGCGGCCCACCAAGCTGGACTTAGCCCTGACCGCCGCCGACGACCTGTGGTTCGAACTGCCCATGGGCCAGGCCACAGAGGCGGAGATCGCGGGCCTGGCGGCGTCCAAGGGCGTCCTGCCCCCTGACCAGCACCTCAGCGCCCTGCTGTCGCCGGCCGGCGCCGCCGCGCTGGCCAAGGCCGGCCAGACCTACGGCCTCATGCCAGGCTTCCTCGACCGGCTGGAGCCCTGGTTCGCCGAGGTCGCCCTGGCCGGCGCCCAGTTCCGCGCCGAGGGCGCCGACACCGACTCCGGCGTCGAGAAGTCGATCAACGGCACAGCGCCCGCTACCGCCCAACGCCGCGCCTTCGAGACCGCCGCCCAGCAGATCGCCCTGTTCGACGAGGCGCCTGTGGCCGCCCAGGTCGCCTCGCTGGAGGACAGCTTGACGCAAATGGACAAAGACCCCGACGCCTATGACCGGCTGATCGCCTCCTGGATGGCCGCCGACACCGCCGCCCTGGAGAAGGATGCGCTCACCCCGCTCAAGACGGCCTCGCCGGTGCTCTATGCGCGGCTGGTGAGCGACCGGAACGCCGCCTGGACCAAGGTGCTGGATGAGCGTCTCAAGGGCCACGGCCACACCGTCGTCGTCGTGGGCGTCGGCCACCTGCTCACCGCCGACGGCGTGCCCGCCCGGCTGCGGGCGCTTGGCTATTCCGTCGAGGGGCCGTAATCCGGCTTTCTACCCTCTTACAAGGAGCCGGCCATGGCCTATGAGACCCTGATCGTCGAGACCACGGACGCCGTCACCCTGATCCGGCTGAACCGGCCCGAGGCGCTGAATGCGCTCAACAGCCAGCTTCTGTCCGAACTGACCGCCGCGTTGGACGCCGCCGAGGCCGACGAGACCGTCCGCTGCCTGGTGCTCACCGGGTCGGACCGCGCCTTCGCCGCCGGCGCCGACATCAAGGAGATGTCGGACAAGACCTACGCCCAGATGTTCGCGGCCGACTTCTTCGGCGCCTTCGCCCGGCGGATGGAGCAGTTCCGCAAGCCGATCATCGCCGCCGTCGCCGGCTACGCGCTTGGCGGCGGCTGCGAACTGGCCATGCTGTGCGACTTCATCATCGCCGCAGAGACCGCCAAGTTCGGCCAGCCTGAGATCAATCTTGGCGTCGCGCCGGGCATCGGCGGCACCCAGCGCCTGACCCGCTTCGTCGGCAAGTCCAAGGCCATGGACATGATCCTCACCGCCCGGATGATGGACGCCGCCGAGGCCGAGCGTTCGGGCCTGGTTTCCCGCGTTGTCCCTGCCGACAAGCTGATCGAGGAGGCCATGGGCGCCGCGACCAAGGTCGCCAGCCAGTCGCCCCTGGCGGTGATGATGAACAAGGAACTGGTGGAGGCGGCCTACGAGACCACGCTGGCCACCGGCGTGGCCCTGGAGCGGCGCCTGTTCCACTCCCTCTTCGCCTTCGACGACCAGAAGGAGGGCATGGCCGCCTTCGTCGAGAAGCGGAAGCCCAGCTTCAAGGGATCGTAGTCTAAACCCTCCCCCGCTCGTCCCGGCGAAGGCCGGGATCCAGGTGAAACCCCCTACGGTTTCAGATGAGGCCATGTCGGAATGTCGGATCACCTCCCCCCGCTCAGGATAAATCTGGGTCCCGGCCTTCGCCGGGATGAGCGGTTTTTGGGGAACGCGATTGAACCTGGAATAGCGGCATGCGGCTGATCGCGTTCGGAGAGTCCTTCGTCCAGGGCGCAGGCGACCCCGACCATCTGGGCTGGGTGGGGCGGGCCATCTCGGGGCGGCGCGAGATCAGCCTCTATAACCTCGGCATCCGCCGCGAGACCTCGACACAGCTGCTGGCGCGCTGGGAGGGCGAGGCCCGCCTGCGGCGGGTGGACTATGAGCCCATGCGGATCGTCTTCTCCTTCGGCTGCAATGACAGCCACCTGGAGGACGGCGCGCCGCGGGTGGCGGTGGCGGAAACCCTGAAGAACGCCCGCGCCCTGCTGACGGGCGCCCTGGCCTTCGCCCCGGTGCTGATGGTCGGGCCGCCGCCGGTGGCCGATCCCGGGGTCTGCGCCCGCACCGAGGCGCTGAACGCCGCCCTGCTGGCGCTGTGCGCCCGGCTGCAGGTGCCCTTCATCGACGTCTTCCAGCCCCTGGAGGCCGGCGGTCTCTGGCAGGCGGAAGCCGCCGCCTGGGACGGCGCGCACCCCGGCGCGGCGGGCTATCAGCAGATGGCCGACCTGGTCTCCGCCCACCCCGCCTGGCGACGTTTCATCGAAGGTGGCGAATAGCGTCGCGACCGCATTGACCCGCAAGGAACCTTCCCGTATATCCGCGCCTCCAATTTACCCGCCCGAGCAAAGGTTCGGGCGAGAGCCGTTTTGAGAGCTGAAGCATGGCCAATACGCCTGGCGCCAAGAAGGCCGTTCGCAAGATCGAACGCCGCACCGAAGTCAACAAGGCCCGCCGCTCGCGCGTGCGGACCTATCTTCGCAAGTTCGAAGAGGCTCTGACCTCGGGCGACGCCGCCGCCGCCAAGACCGCCTTCGTCGAGGCCCAGTCGGAACTGATGCGCGCCGTCACCAAGGGCGTCGTTCACAAGAACACCGGCTCGCGGAAAGTGTCCCGCCTGGCCGCCCAGCTCAAGAAGATGGCCGCTGCTTAAGGTTGCGGCGCCGAACGTCTAGCTCGGCCGCTAAGCGCCTGAAATAGCTATATTTTACAATGCACCCGCTGGTCGAAAGACCGGCGGGTGTTTTCGTGCGCTGCAGCATTTCATCCACAGCCCTGCGGCGAATCTTCTCAGTTAACGGAAGGTCGAAATCCAGATTCCCTTGCCGCGCGAGGGGTCGATTTGAGTCAACGAAAATATCGACTTGAGCTGCGAAGAATCTGCGTTGACCGCCTCGGCCCGCTGACTAGTGTTCAGGTCTTAAGCGCGTTCTTCCATCCCATCTCGGATGAAAAACAGCGGCGGGAGGAGTCTACCCTCTCGCCGGGTAAGAACTTGTGTTTGTTGAACAAAGATCCGGAAAGGCGCGGGGCCTCGATCCGGACGGGCAGGTGATGGTTGGTGATGACGATGACGACCGGGGGCATTGCGGGCAATATGGCCGAAGCTGCGGCTGGCGCGGTCTGGACTAAGACCTGCGTGGCGCTGAAGCGCGAACTTGGCGACGCCACCTTCGGGTCTTGGCTGGGCCAGGCGGCGCTGCGCGAACGCGGCGATGACGTCTGCCTGGTGGCCGCCACCGGCGTGGCGCGCGACTGGATTCGCCGTCATGCCTGGCGCCGTATTGGCGAGCTGTGGGCCCAGAACGACCCCATGGGCCGGGCTCTGGACCTGAAGTCTCGCATGGAATTCGACCAGGCCGCTCCGGCGTCGCCCATGGTCACGGCGTCGGGCCTTTCGGCGGCTGTCGCCGTCACGCCCGTGGAAACCGGTGTCACCGGAAATGTCATTGAAATCGAGGTCGACCTGACCGCGCCCCGGGCGGCGCGTCAGCAGGGCCTGCAGGAGCGCTTCTCCTTCGACACCTTCGTCGCCGGCCCCGCCAACGAGTTCGCCTTCGCGGTCGCCCGCCGGGTCGCCTCCTGGGCCGACGGCCACTTCAACCCCGTGCTCTTCCACGGCCCCTACGGCTTCGGTAAGACCCACCTGCTGAACGCCATGGCCTGGGAGGCCATGCGCACGGCGCCGGGCAAGCGGGTCGTCTATCTGACCGCCGAGCGCTTCACCTCCACCTTCGTCAAGGCCGTGCAGGACCGCCAGACCGCGGCCTTCAAGGAAGAGCTGCGCAACGCCGATTTGCTGCTGATCGACGACGTGCAGTTCGTGGCCGGCAAGACCTCCACGCAAGAGGAACTGTTCCACACCCTGATGGCCCTCATCGAGGACGGCCGCCGGGTGGTGATGACCGCCGACCGTTCGCCGGCCGAGCTGTCGGAGATGGAGCCGCGCCTGCGCAGCCACCTGCAGGCGGGGCTGGTCTGCGGCATCGAGCCCGCCGACCGCACCCTGCGTCTAGGCATCCTGGAGCGGAAGCTCGCCACCCTGGCCGGTCAGGGCCGCTTCGTCCCCTCGGCCAAGGCCGAGGTGCTGGAATTCCTCGCCGACCGCTTCACCGACAGCGTGCGCGAGCTGGAGGGGGCCCTGAACACCCTGGTGGCCCGAGTGGGCGGCGAGGTCGCCCGCCTGTCGCTGGACGAGGCCCAGGCCATCCTGCGCCCCAACCTCTCCTGCACCGAGAAGCGGGTGACGGTGGACCAGATCCAGAAGGCCGTGGCCGAGCACTATGGCCTCAAGCAGGCCGACATGATCTCCGAGCGCCGCGCCCGCGCCGTCGCCCGGCCCCGCCAGGCGGCCATGTGGATCGCCAAGCAGATCACCACCCGCTCCCTGCCCGACATCGGGCGCAGGTTCGGCGGCCGCGACCACACCACCGTCCTGCACGCCGTGCGCCGCATCGAGGCCCTGAAGGCCGACGACCCGGTCCTGGCGCGTGATCTCGACACCCTGCTGCGCAAGCTGCGCAGCTAGGCTTCAGCCCGATCTCCGAGGTTGAAACGAAGGCCCGCCACCCCCGGCGGGCCTTTCGCTTTGGGTAGCGCTAGGCACGATGCGAGCGCCGCTCGCGTGGCGGGGCATAACGAAGTCTTTATGTGACGAATACTGTGGATGAGGCGCTGGACTCGATTGGTCGAGGCGCCGTATCTAATAGCGGTTGACGGACGAAGATGGATTCGTCCGTCCCGGGCCACGCTGATCCTGCAAGATCGCCGTGGTTCGCAGCGGCAAAGTCCGTACCGAGCTAACTGAAGCGGATTCGTTTACGAGTCCGCTTCTTTTTTGTGCGGTGTATGCACAGCGAATTCTGTCCCACATTCGTGGACTCTTCGTCAAGAGTCGCTTTCTAAGAGCGTCTCTTTAAAGGCGCTGCGTTTTCAAAACTGCTGCGACAAATTTCAGGCTCTTTCGCAGGCCCGGTGACCATGAGGACTCGTACGAATTCGGAGCGAGGAAACTGGCTCCAGATTTCGGAGTCCTATTTGGAATTCGAGAGCCCTTTAGAAGAGGGAATCTCCCTCGTTCGCTGATAGCGAGAAGCGCTGACAAAGATCTCCGCCCGGCGAGAGGTTCTACGCCAGCCACGAGGGAGCATTTGCACGTCGCCCAAACAAAAAGGGCGGCCGCATCGCTGCGGCCGCCCTTCGATGTCTACAGGTGAAGAGCGCTTTACGCGTCTTCGCCCTGCTTGAGCGAGAGGTCTTCGCCGGTTTCCTGGTCGACGACCTTCATGGACAGACGGGTCTTGCCGCGATCATCAAAGCCCAGGAGCTTGACCTTCACGGACTGGCCTTCGACGAGGACGTCGGAGACCTTGGCCACGCGGTCGCTGGAGATCTGGCTGACGTGCACCAGGCCGTCCTTGGCGCCGAAGAAGTTCACGAAGGCGCCGAAGTCGACGATCTTCACGACCTTGCCGGTGTAGATGGCGTTCAGCTCGGGCTCGGAGACGATTGACTTGATCCACTCCTTGGCGGCGTCGATCTTGGACTGATCCGACGCCGAGACCTTGATGGTGCCGTCGTCCTCGATGTCCACCTTGGCGCCGGTCTTTTCGACGATCTCGCGGATGACCTTGCCGCCCGTCCCGATCACTTCACGGATCTTGTCGACCGGGACCTTCATGGTCTCGATCTTCGGGGCGAACTCGCCGAGTTCCTCACGCGGGGCTTCCATGGCCTTGGCCATTTCGGCGAGGATGTGCTTGCGGCCACCCTTCGCCTGTTCCAGCGCCTGCTTCATGATCGCTTCGGTGATGCCGGCGATCTTGATGTCCATCTGCAGGGAGGTGATGCCGTCCTCGGTGCCGGCGACCTTGAAGTCCATGTCGCCGAGGTGGTCTTCGTCACCCAGGATGTCCGACAGAACCGCGAAGCCGTCCTTTTCGAGGATCAGGCCCATGGCGATGCCGGAGACCGGCTTCTTCAGGGGCACGCCGGCGTCCATCAGGGCCAGGGACGAGCCGCAGACCGAGGCCATCGAGGACGAGCCGTTGGACTCGGTGATCTCGGAGACCAGGCGGATGGTGTAGGGGAAGTCTTCCTGGCTCGGCAGCATCGGCCGGATCGCCCGCCAGGCGAGCTTGCCGTGGCCGACTTCGCGGCGGCCAGGGGCGCCCATGCGGCCGGTTTCACCCACCGAGAAGGGGGGGAAATTGTAGTGCAGCATGAACTTCTCGTAGTACTTGCCTTCCAGGGCGTCGATCATCTGCTCGTCGTCGCCGGTGCCCAGGGTGGCCACGACTAGGGCCTGGGTTTCACCGCGGGTGAACAGGGCCGAACCGTGGGCGCGGGGCAGGACGCCCACTTCCGAGACGATCTGGCGGACCTTGTCGACGGTGCGGCCGTCGATGCGGATGCCGGTGTCGAGGATGTTGCGACGCACGACGTCGGCTTCCAGTTCCTTGAACACGCCGCCGAGCTTGTCGGGGCCGATGCCGGCGGGATTGGTGTCGGACTTGCCGAACTTTTCCGTCGCCTTGGCCTTGGCCTTGCCGACCGCGTCCTGGCGTTCGCCCTTGGCCACGATCTTGTAGGCGGCGGCCAGGTCCTTGCCGATCAGCTTCTTCACTTCGGCCTTGATGGCGTCGGTGTCGTCGGGGGCGAAGTCGAAGGGCTCCTTGGCGGAGTGCTCGGCCAGTTCGATGATCGCGTCGATCACCGGCTGGATGCCGGCGTGGGCGAACATGACGCCCTTCAGCACTTCGTCTTCGCTGAGCTCCTGGATCTCGGACTCAACCATCATCACCGCCTCGTTGGTGGAGGCGACGACCAGATCCATGGTCGACTCCTTCATCTCGTCGAGGGTCGGGTTGAGGACGTATTCGCCGTTGATGTAGCCGACGCGGGCCGCGCCGATCGGGCCCATGAAGGGGGCGCCGGAGATCACCAGGGCGGCCGAGGCGGCCACCAGGGCGACGATGTCGGGATCGTTTTCCAGGTCGTGGGCCAGCACGGTGCAGACCACCTGGACTTCATTCTTGAAGCCCTTGACGAACAGCGGGCGGATCGGACGGTCGATCAGGCGGCTGGTGAGGGTTTCCTTTTGCGACGGCGCGCCTTCGCGGCGGGGGAAGGAGCCCGGGATCTTGCCCGCGGCGTAGAACTTCTCCTGGTAGTTCACGGTCAGGGGGAAGAAGTCCTGGCCCGGCTTGGCGCTCTTGGCGAACACCGCGGTGGCCAGAACCATGGTCTCACCGTAGGTCGCCAGCACGGCGCCGTCGGCCTGGCGCGCGATGCGGCCGGTTTCCAGGGTCAGCGTCTTGCCGCCCCACTCGATGGTCTTGCGTTTGATATCGAACATTTTGTTTCTTTCTCATCCCGCGGGCGTATTCCCGGCGGGGGCGGACAGGGCGGGGTGTCCCGAAATCCTCTCCAGTCAAACAGGCGGGGGTGAGGATCACTTTGGAACCCTCGGCGTGTTTGGGCGCCCACCGAAAGGGGCGGCCCGGACCGCTTTTGATCCTCCGGCCTGTCGCGGAGGAAGCGGGAAATAGATAGAGCCTGATACGCAAAGCCCCCGCTTTCGCGGGGGCTGGACTTGGTGTCCTAGCGGCGCAGACCCAGCTTCTCGATGATGGCCTGATAGCGGCCGGTATCGGTCGACTTCAGGTGATCGAGAAGGCGGCGGCGCTGGGAAACCATCTTCAGAAGGCCCCGGCGCGAGTGGTTGTCTTTCTTGTGCATCTTGAAGTGCTCGGTCAGGTTCGCGATCCGCTCGGTGAGGATCGAGACCTGCACTTCAGCCCCACCGGTGTCCGCCTCGGAGCGGCCGTGGGTCTTGATGAGTTCGGCTTTGCGTTCGATCGTAATCGACATCGGTTAGTCTCCGCTCTTTGTCAGATGAAAGACTCGCGACGGCTCGAGCTTGCCTGCGCGCATCTCGCAGAGCGCCACCATCATCCCCTCCGACAGCACTGAAACGGTTCGAGAACCCAGAGTGAACCGGGCTTTCAGGGCTTCAACCTGTCGGGGAACGAGAACGATGGGCCGTCCCTGCTTAAGTCTGAAAGCGTCTTCGGCGGTCACGGCCAGCTCCGGGATGTCGTCCAGGGCGGTCTCGACCGGAAGCAATGCCTCCAGATGGCCGGGCTTATGCCCCAAATCCTCAAGCAATTCCAGTGTTATCGCCCGGTCTTCGGAGAAGGCCCCGACCCGGGTGCGGCGCAGCGCGCTGACATGGGCGCAGGCCCCCAGCATTTCCGCCAGATCGCGGACGATGGCGCGCACATAGGTGCCCTTGCCGCAGCTGACCTCGATCTCGATGTGGTCGGGATCGGGGGCCTCCACCACCCGGGCCGAATGGATGGTGACCTTGCGGGCCGCCAGCTCCACCTCGAGGCCGGCGCGGGCCAGGTCATAGGCGCGCTCGCCGTCCACCTTGATGGCGGAGAAGATCGGGGGCACCTGCGAGATCTCGCCGACGAAGGCCGGCAGCCTGGCCTCGACCTCCGCCACGGCCGGGCGCACGTCGGAGGTCGCCGTCGTGGCGCCCTCGCGGTCGAAGCTGGCGGTGGTGCGGCCCCACTCGATGACGAAGCGGTAGGTCTTGTCGGCGTCCATCAGGAAGGGGACGGTCTTGGTGGCCTCCCCCAGCGCGATGGGCAGGATGCCGGTGGCCAGCGGGTCCAGGGTGCCGGCGTGGCCGGCCTTCTGGGCGTTGAACAGCCGGCGCACACGGCCGACCGCGCTGGTGGACGTCAGGTCATAGGGCTTGTCGAGGCAGATCCAGCCCGAGACCGGATCCCCCTTCTTGCGTCGCGCCATGTTGTAAAATCAGTCCTGGTCAGAGGAGTCGGCGGCGAGGTCCTGGGCGACCTTGGGGTCGTCGAACAGCGCGTTGATACGGCTGGCCTCGTTGAAGGTCTCGTCATGGACGAACTTCAGGTCCGGCGTGAACTTCATCTCGATGGCGCGGCCCAGGCAGCCGCGCAGGAACTTGGTGTGGCGGTTCAGGGCGTCCACCACGACCGAGGCCTTCTCGCCGCCCAGGGGCTCGACGAAGCAGATGGCGTGACGCAGGTCCGGGCTCATCCGCACCTGGGTGAGCGTCACCGGCACCCCGGCCAGGTCCGGATCCTGGATCTCGTGGTCGCGCATCACCTCCACGAGGGCGTGGCGGGTGAGTTCGCCGGCGCGCAGTTGGCGCTGGCTGGGGCCGGAGGGCTTTCCGGGACGTTTCATGGCTCTACCTTCGCAGGCCTGGCTCACGGATCGGACGTGGAGCTCAGGGAAGCGCGGGCTTCTAGTGGTCCGGCGCGGCCAAGTCCAGCCCTAGGCCCCTGTGCGGTCCCTGAAGAAGGCGATCACCCGCTGCTCGGCGGCCTTCGTGGGGCCGTCCGGCCGCAGGTGCAGGGTCAGCACCGAGTGCGGGGCCATCTGGGCGGGAGCGGCGTCTTCGTCGGCCAGCTCGATAGCCTCGAACCGGTCGCCGAACTCGCGGCGCAGCGTCTCGAACCGGGCGTCAGGGACAAAGGCGTCGCTGGTGAAGCGCAGGCCGATCATCGACAGGTCCTCGTCCTCGAACCGCTGCCGGGCGCAGGCGATCTCCTTGGGCGAGACTCCGATCGCCGCCCCGCGCCTGGCGTTCTTGCCCGCGAGCGGCAGGGAGGGCTGCGACAGGACCGGGGCCACGACCGACGGCTCGGTCATCATGGCGAGCGCGAAATTGCCGGTGAAGCACATGCCCACGGCCCCCACCCCCTTGCCGCCGCAGTCGGCGTGGGCCTGGCGGGCGAGCGCGCGCAGCCAGTCGACGACGGGGCTCGACTTGTCGGTGGCCCAGACATTGAACTCGCGACGGATACAGATCGTCCAGGCGATGGTGGAGAGCGCGTAGCCTGGGCTGACGGGGCGGCCGGGCTCACCGAACAGGCTGGGGCAATAGACGCTCATGCCGGCGGCGGCGACCCGGTCGGCGAAGGCGATGACCAGGGGATGCAGGCCCGGCATCTCGTGGATGACGATGACGGCGGGGCCGGAGCCGCGTCGGTAGACGTCACGGACCAGACGACCGTCGCCGAACTGGAACTTCTCGTAGTCGCTCAGCGCGGCGTCGTAATCCATGGCGTCCCCCACCTGTTGGGGACAGCCTAGCCTGCTAGAGCTTGAGGCGCAGGGACGAAATATCGCCCTCGAAACCCGAGAGCTTCCAGACGCCCTCCTCCTGGGTGAAGACCAGGACGCAGGGGCCGTCCTTGGACTTGGTCGCGCAGACCCGGCCGTCGTCCATGGCCTTCAGCGATCCGGCGATGGCCACCCGGTTGGGGATCGGCTGGCCGGCCTTGTAGCCGTAGGATTCCGCCACCTTGTGGAAGACCTTGGGCTGAACGAGCGCGTCGCCGGCGATGTCGGCCAGGGCGGGCGCCAGGATGGCGCCCAGCGCCTGCCAACCCTTGTCCACCTTGGGGCTGCGGGCCTCGGCGGTCAGGCGGGCGGAAATCTCCTGCTTGAGCGCCGGGCGGTCGACATGGGCGTCGAAGGCCGCCTGGTCCTCGTCGCGGATGGAGACCAGCAGGGCGTGGACGTCGCCGGCGGCGTCCAGGCGCTGGGCCGTGGCGCAGGCCGAAAGTCCCATCGCCAGGGCGATCACCAGAAAGATGCGCATCGTCGTCTCCGCTCTGCAGGCCCGGCTGAATGGGCGGAAAATGGGGTGTCTTGATGGCCTTGGCGAGGGGCTAATCGCAGGCGCGCGAACTTCGACAGCGGTGGCGCGCTGAGCGGCGCGCCGCTGAACAGGCGTAGATCAAGCCTGGGCCACGCCAACATCAAAAAAGCCTCCCCGTCGCCAGGGAGGCTCTGATGAATTCGCGGCGACGCCAGACAACGGCGCTCGGCGGCGAGCCCTAGAGGCTGCGCTTGACCTCTTCGAGGCTGAAGCACTCGATGGTGTCGCCTTCCTTGATGTCCTGGAAGCCCTGGAAGAACATCCCGCACTCCTGGCCGGCGTTGACCTCGTTGACCTCGTCCTTGAAGCGCTTGAGCGTCTGCAGGGTGCCGAGTTCGAGGACCACGATATCGGCCCGGATGATGCGGACGCGGGCGCCCTTGCGGACCGTGCCTTCCGTGACGCGGCAACCGGCGACGCGTCCGACCTTGGTGATGTCGAAGACCTGGAGGACTTCGGCGTTGCCGAGGAAGGTTTCGCGCTGTTCCGGCGCCAGCATGCCCGAGAGCACACCCTTGATGTCGTCGATCAGGTCGTAGATCACCGAATAGTAGCGGATCTCCACGCCTTCACGTTCGGCGAGCTGGCGGGCCTGGCTGGAGGCGCGGACGTTGAAGCCGAGGATCGGCGAGTTCGCTCCCTTGGCCAGCATCACGTCGCTCTCGCTGATGGCGCCGGCGCCCGACAGGATGATCCGCGCGCGGACCTCGTCGGTGCCGAGCTTGTCCAGCGAGGACACGATGGCTTCCGCCGAGCCCTGGACGTCGGCCTTGATGATGACCGGCAACTCGGAGATCTTCTTGTCCTGCAGCTTGGCCATGAAGTCGGCCATGGTGACGCCGCCGGCGACCGGCGAGCCGGCCTTTTCACGCTTCACGCGGGTGCGGTAGGCGGTCAGCTCGCGGGCGCGAGCTTCGCTCTCCACCACCGCGAAGGGCTCGCCCGGCGAGGGCGTGCCGTCGAGGCCGAGGATTTCCACTGGCACCGAGGGACCCGCCGCGTCGAGTTGCTCGTCGCGTTCGTTGAACAGCGCGCGGACCCGGCCGAAGCTGGAGCCGGCCACGACGATGTCACCGCGCTTCAGGGTGCCGCGCTTGACCAGCACGGTGGAGACCGCGCCGCGGCCCCGATCCAGCTTGGCCTCGATGACGGTGCCGTCGGCGGTGCGGTCGGGATTGGCCCGCAGGTCCATGACCTCGGCCTGCAGCAGGATACCCTCGATCAGGTCGTCGAGGCCGAGCTTCTGGGTCGCCGAGACCTGGATGGCCTGGGTGTCGCCGCCCAGGCTTTCCACGACGATCTCGTGCTGCAGCAGCTCATTGATCACCCGTTGCGGATCGGCGCCGGGCTTATCGATCTTGTTGATGGCCACGATGATCGGCGCGCCGGAAGCCCGGGCGTGATGGATGGCCTCGATGGTCTGGGGCATGACGCCGTCGTCGGCGGCCACCACCAGGATGACGATATCGGTGACGTCGGCGCCGCGGGCCCGCATCGCCGAGAAGGCGGCGTGGCCAGGGGTGTCCAGGAAGGTGACGGCCTGGCCGCTTTCCAGGCGCACCTGATAGGCGCCGATGTGCTGGGTGATGCCGCCGTGCTCGCCCTTGGCCACGTCGGCCGAGCGAAGCGCGTCCAGCAGCGAGGTCTTGCCGTGGTCGACGTGACCCATGACCGCCACCACCGGAGGCCGGGGCAGCAGGTGATCGTCGACATCCTCGTCGCCGATGAAGCCTTCTTCGACGTCAGCTTCCGACACGCGCCGCACGGTGTGGCCAAACTCGGTGGCCACCAGCTCGGCGGTGTCGTTGTCGATGACGTCGTTGATCTTCAGCATCACGCCCTGACGCATCAGGAACTTGATGATCTCCACGCCGCGGGTCGCCATCCGGTTGGCGAGTTCCGCCACGGTGATGACGTCGGGAATGATGACTTCGCGCGCGGCGCGGGCGGCTTCCTGGCCGCCGCCCTTGCGCTTTTCGCGCTCACGCTCGCGGGCCCGGCGAACCGAGGCGAGCGAACGCATGCGTTCGACGGCGCTCTCGTCATCCCCGGCCACGGCCTGGATGGTGAGACGGCCCTCGCGGCGCTGCTGAGCGCCCTTGACGCGGGAGATGGCCTTGGCCGGCGCGGCGCCGGCCTTGCGGCGGGAATCCTCTTCATCGTCACGGCGGGCGATGGTGTCGCCGCCGGGCCGCGGGGCCTGGCGGGTGGCGCGCTGAACCTCAGGCGTCGCGGGCGGCGCGTTGGGGGTCGGACGACCGGCGCCGGGACGCGCGCCGCCGGGGCGGGCGCCGTCGCGGGGCGCGGCGGGGCGGGGCGCGAGGGCCGAATAGCGGACGGTGTCGCCGCCGGCGGCCGGGGCCGGAGCCGCCGGACGCGGGCCGCGATCACCCTGGGGACGGTCGCCGCCGGGACGGGCGGTAGCCGCGGGGCGGTCGTTCTGCGCAGGACGGTCCTGACCGGGACGCGGGGCGCGCTGGCCGAAACTGGTGTTCTCGAACCGGCCGGGCGCCCGTTCAGGGCGATAGGTGGTGGTCGAGGGCCGGTCATCGCGGCGTTCGCGCGACGGCTCGTAGGTCCGGGTCTGACCGGGCTGGACAGCAGCCGACGGCGAGGCCGGACGCGGCGCGGGGGCTGACGCCACCGGCTGTTGCGGGGCCGGTGTGGCGGGCGCAGGGGTCGGGGCCACGGGCGCGGCAGGCGCCGCGGCCACGGGGGCGACCGGGGCCGGAGCGGCGACGACGGGCGCCGGAGCCGGAGCGGCCGGAGCTTCAGCCACCGGAGCCGGGGTCGGTGCGGCGACGGCGGGGGCCGGGGGCGCGGCTTCCACCGGCTTGGGCGCGGCGGCCTGGGCGCGAGCGCTGGCCTCACGGGCCGCCTGCTCGGCGGCCTGACGGGCCTGATGTTCGCGGGCCAGCTCGATGGCGCGCTGACGGGCGCGTTGTTCCTCGGCCGACAGATTGCCGTCGGCGCTGGGGCCGCCGGCCGGACGCGGCGCCGACGGCGCCGGCGGGGTGAAGACCCGCTTCTCGGCGGGCGAGGGCGCGGCCAGGTTACCCTGGGGCGCGGAGTG
This sequence comes from Phenylobacterium glaciei, assembly GCF_016772415.1. NCBI lineage: Bacteria > Pseudomonadati > Pseudomonadota > Alphaproteobacteria > Caulobacterales > Caulobacteraceae > Phenylobacterium > Phenylobacterium glaciei. The sequence goes on along the minus strand of NZ_JAGSGD010000001.1, from coordinate 259,456 downwards.
GGTGCGGGCGCGCTTGGTCTCGACGACCACGGTCTTGGACCGGCCGTGGCTGAAGCTTTGCTTCACCGTACCCGCGCTCACCGAGCCTGCGACGCCACGCGGCTTCAGGGTGAGAGGTGTGCGTCCGCCAGGGGCGGGGGGCCGGCCGTTGTCGTTCTCGTCGCTCATGCGCTCGCTTTACATACCGGTCGGGCGTTCCGACTACGTTCAATAGCTTTAGGCGCGCGGAACGAAGTTCGTTCCGCCCGCCTCTTCAGGGCTCCTCGCGCCAACTCTCGGGAAGGAGCGGGCGGAAGCCAGAGAGTCTGTGGACATCGAATGTCCACTGATCGGCGCCGCGCCCCGCAAGGAAGGCGGTGTGTATCACATTCTCTCCGCCCAAGGCCAAACCCAATTCCTCATTGGAATAGAGTCCGAGAAGCTTGGGCGCCCGCGGTGACTTGCGGGCCACATTGAGGATCTTGCGGCGACCGTCCGCCGCGCCGTCGGCGGCCTCGATCACCCAGGCCGCGCGGCCGGCGTTCAACGCCGAGGCGACCTTTTCATAGCCAGAGATAAGATCGCCGGCCCGCTTGGCAAGACCCAGCCCATCCAGGACCCGGCGCCGCAACAGGCTGTCCACCTGGTCGGCGAGATCGGGGCTGGCGTTGAGCTTGGCCTTGGCGGAGCGGGAGAACAGGCCCTTGCGCGCCGCGGTGTCCACCGAGGCGCGATCGGCGGCGACCCAGATCCCCCGGCCCGGCAGCTTGCGCGCCAGGTCCGGGACCACGATCCCGCCTGGACCCGCCACGAAGCGGATCAGGCGGTCCTCGGCCATCACCTCGCCCGTGACGATGTCGCGCCGTTCGCGCGCGACCTGCGCCAGGGTGGTGGGGACGGTGGAGGCGGTCACGCTGAGGCTTACGCCTCCTCGCTGTCGGCGGCGGGCGCTTCGGCTTCGGCGTCAGCCTCGATCTCGGCGGCGGCTTCCACAGGAGCCGGGGCCGGGGCATGGGCGCCGCGGACACCGAACACCTGTTCTTCTTCCGAGAGCACGACCTCGGGCGCCTCCTGGACTTCCGGCTCCGGCGGGGCCTCGACCCAACCCATCACCACGCGGGCGCGCATGATCAGGGCCTCGGCGTCGGCCGCGTCCATGTTGAAGGCTTCCAGGATGCCCGGCTCGCGGACCCGCTCGCCGTCCTTGCTCTCAAACCAGCCGCGCAGGTCGTCGGGGATCAGGCCGGCCAGGTCCTCGACGCTCTTCACGTCGCCGGCGCCCAGGGCCACGGCCACCGGCAGGGTGACGCCCTCGATCTCCAGCAGGCTGTCCTCGACGCCGTATTCGCGGCGCTTGCCGTCCAGCTCGGCGGCTTCCTTTTCCAGGAAGTCACGGGCGCGGGCCTGGATTTCCTCGGCGGTGTCCTCGTCGAAGCCCTCGATGGCGGCGACTTCGGCGTTCTCGACGTACGCAACATCTTCAACGGTGGCGAAGCCCTCGGTGACCAGCAGCTGGGCGATGACCTCGTCAACGTCCAGGGCTTCCTGGAACAGGGTGGTGCGCTCGGAGAACTCGCGCTGGCGGCGCTCGCTCTCCTGGCTTTCGGTCATGATGTCGATCTGCCAGCCGGTCAGCTGGCTGGCGAGGCGCACGTTCTGGCCGCGGCGGCCGATGGCGAGCGACAGCTGCTCGTCGGGAACCACGACTTCGACGCGCTCGTCCTCCTCGTCCATGACAACCTTGGAGACTTCGGCGGGAGCCAGGCCGTTGACGATGAAGGTGGCCTCGTCCGGGCTCCACTGGATGATGTCGATCTTCTCGCCCTGCAGCTCGGCCACCACGGCCTGGACGCGAGACCCGCGCATACCGACGCAGGCGCCGACGGGGTCGATGGAGCTGTCGTTGGAGACCACCGCCATCTTGGCGCGCGAACCCGGATCGCGGGCCACGGCGCGGATCTCGATGACGCCGTCGTACACTTCAGGAACTTCCTGGGCGAACAGCTTGGCCATGAAGCCGCCGTGGGCGCGCGACAGCAGGATCTGCGGGCCCTTGGTCTCGCGCCGCACGTCGTAGATGTAGCAGCGGATGCGGTCGCCGATATTGAAGTTCTCGCGGGGGATCGACTGGTCGCGGCGCATGATGCCTTCGCCGCGGCCCAGGTCGACGACGGTGTTGCCGTACTCGACCCGCTTGACCACGCCGTTGACGATCTCGCCCACGCGGTCCTTGAACTCCTCGTGCTGGCGCTCGCGCTCGGCTTCGCGGACCTTGCCGGTCACCACCTGGCGGGCCATCTGGGTCTGCACCCGGCCGAATTCGAAGGGCGGCAGCACCTCTTCGTAGGTCTTGCCGACGAAGGCGTCCTTGTCGACGCTGAGGGCTTCCTTCAGGCGGCGCGAGCCCATGGGTTCGCTGGGGCCGTCCTCGCTGTCCTCGGCTTCATAGACCAGATCGTCGGGGATCACGGTGATCACGCGCTTGATGATGGTCTCGCCGGTCTTCGGATCGATATGGACCCGGATGTCATGCTCGGCGCCGTAGCGCGAGCGGGCGCCCTTCTGGATCGCCTCCTCGATCGCCTCGATGACGATCTCCTTGTCGATCGACTTCTCGCGGGCCACGGCCTCGGCGATCTGCAGGAGTTCAAGCCGGTTGGCTGAAATGCCGGTCAGGCTCATGATCTTATCCTCTTACTCGGGCGTCTGTTGTGGGGTGTCGGCCAGCCGTGCGGCGCGCTCGTCGGCGCCGCGCTTCATCAGCTGGTCGGTCAGGATCAGTTTGGCCTCGACGATCCAGGCGAAGGGGACCAGGGCGGTCTCCGCCTCCCCCTCCAGATCGATGGCGACATTGTCGCCCTCGACGCCCGCCAGCAGGCCGCGGAAGCGCTTGCGGCCGTCGGCGACGCGGTCGAGTTCGAGGCGGGCCTCGTGGCCCTCGTAGTTGGCGAAGTCCTTCATCCGGGTCAGCGGCCGGTCGACGCCGGGGGATGAGACTTCCAGGGTGTATTCGCCGGTGATCGGATCGGCGGCGTCCATGATCTCGGAGATGGCGCGCGACAGCTTGGCGCAGTCCTCGACCACCATCTCGCCATCGGGGGTCTCGGCCATGATCTGCAGCCGCCGGGCATGCTCGCCGCCCATCAGGCGCAGGCGGACGATCTCGTAGCCCGCGGCCTGCGCGACGGGGTCTAGCAGCTCCAGGAGCGTCCTATCTTCTGTAGTCTTGCCTCGCATGGGCTCGGCGGCTCTCCGGCAACAAAAAAGCGGCCGGGCCGAAGCCTGCCGCTCATAGGCGCTATCCAGCGCTTACGGACGATGTGAGCGCTTCTATAGCACTCCGTCAGGAGCTTGTCAGCCCCAGGGCGCGCGCCATCTCCGCGGCGATCCGCGCCGGCGACTCCGGCTCAGGGCTTGCGGTTGGACCAGATGCTGACCAGCAGGGTGGTGATGATCAGCGCCGCGAAGCTGACAACGACGAGGCGAGCCATACGTCCTTTCCCTGGCGGGTACGCGTTTACTCGGAAGGGGTTGGTCCGGCGCGCCGAATAGTCCAAAGACCGCGCCTATTCTTCCCGTGTGTGAAAAGGCCATCTCCCCATGGACATTTCCAAGATCTCGGTGGGCTTCAATCCGCCTTACGACGTCAACGCCATCATCGAGATTCCGCAAGGCGGGGAACCGGTGAAGTACGAACTCGATAAGGAAAGCGGCGCGATCTATGTCGACCGCTTCCTGCACACCGCCATGTTCTATCCCGGCAACTACGGCTTCATCCCCCACACCCTGTCGGGGGACGGCGATCCCATGGACATCCTGGTGGTGGGCCCGACCCCGGTGGTGCCTGGCGCGATCATCCGCTGCCGTCCGATCGGCTGCCTGATGATGGTGGACGAGGCCGGCAACGACGAGAAGATTCTGGCCGTCCCGGTGGACAAGCTGCACCCCTTCTATGCCGGTCTCGACAGCTGGCGCGGCCTGCCCTCGATCCTCACCGAGCAGATCGCCCACTTCTTCCAGCACTATAAGGACCTGGAAAAGGGCAAGTCGGTGGACATCCTGCGCTGGGCTGATCCGGAAGAAACCGGCGAGCTGATCCGCCAGGGAATTGAGCTGCACAACCAGACCGAGGCCGCCAAGCCAGCCAAGCTCCTCAAGTAGGGTCGGCTAGGCCTTCACGAAGTCCAGGAACACCGGCGCGCAGTCGCCCAGGCGCTTTTCCTCGTAGCGCGTGGTGATGTGGTCGGCGGGCGGGACGCGCCAATCCTGCGCGCGTTCCGCCGGCCAGGCGAACTGACCGCCGGCCAGCACCCGCTCCAGGGTCCAGTCGGCATAGTCGGCCCAGTCGGTGGCGAAACGCAGCCGCCCGTCGGGTTTGAGCAGGCGGGCCAGCTCGGCGATGGTCTCGGCCTGGATCAGTCGGCGCTTGTTGTGCCGCGCCTTGGGCCAGGGATCGGGGAACAACACGAACACCCGGGTAAGGCAGGCGTCGGGCATCCGCGCCATCAGCTCGCGCACATCATTGTCGTGGATGCGGACGTTGCTCAGCCCCGCCTCGTCGACGTGCCGCAGGGCGCTGGCCACACCATTCAGGAACGGTTCGGCGCCGAGGATGAGAGTGTCGGGCGCGCGGGCGGCCTGGACGGCCATGTGCTCGCCACCGCCGAACCCGACCTCCAGCCAGACCTCACGGGCCGTCGGCATCAGAGCTTGAGGGTCGAAGTTATCCAGCGGCGCGCGGATGGACGGCAGCAGGCTATCCATCAGGGCGGCCTGGCGCGGCTTGATCGGCCGCGACTTGAGGCGGCCGAAGGACCGGAGGGGCGGGTGACTTTCCATTTGCTCCGGCTCTAGCCCAGGCGCAGGTGGCGAGCCAGCAGCATCCCGCCTCCGACGGCGAAGGCCAGCCAGATGAGGATCACAGCGCCGGCCGCGACCTTACTCACCGGGCGACGCGCCGCGGCCTCGGCGGCGGCGCGGTGATCGTCCATCACCTGCTCCGGGATCATGCGGATCGCCAGCCAGAGGCCAAGCGGGACCAGGATCAGGTCGTCGAGATACCCCAGGACCGGGATGAAGTCTGGGATCAGGTCGATCGGCGACAGGGCATAGGCCGCGACGGCCAGGCCCAGAAGCTTGGCGGCAAGCGGCGTGCGCGGGTCCCGCGCCGCCAGCCAGACGGCGTGGGCGTCCCGCCGCAGCGAGAACGCCCAGCGCCGGAGCGCCTCGATCAGAGCGCGGCCCTCAGCTTTTCCACGAGGTCGGTCTTCTCCCACGAGAAGCCGCCGTCCTTGTCGGGCGTACGGCCGAAGTGGCCGTAGGCGGCAGTGCGGGCGTAGATCGGCTTGTTGAGACCCAGGTGCTCGCGGATGGCGCGCGGCGTGGCGCCGCCCACCAGCTCGGGCAGGATCTTTTCCAGCTTCGCCGCATCGACTTCGCCGGTGTCGTGCAGGTCGACATAGAAGGACAGCGGATTGGCGACGCCGATGGCGTAGCTGATCTGGATGGTGCACTTCCGGGCCAGGCCCGCGGCCACCACGTTCTTGGCCAGGTAGCGGCAGAGATAGGCCGCCGAGCGGTCCACCTTGGTGGGATCCTTACCGGAGAAGGCGCCACCGCCGTGGGGCGCGGCCCCGCCGTAGGTGTCGACGATGATCTTGCGGCCCGTCAGGCCCGCGTCGCCGTCCGGCCCGCCGATCAGGAACTTGCCGGTCGGGTTGACGTGCCACTTGGTCTTCTTGGTCACCAGGCCGTCAGGGAAGACGCCGAGCACATAGGGCTTGATCAGCTCGAGGATGCGCTTGGACGAGGCGGAATTCTCGCCGATCTTCTTGGCGTGCTGGGTGGAGACCACGATCTGCATCACCTCGACCGGGCGGCCGTCCTGGTACAGCAGGGTCACCTGGCTCTTGGCGTCGGGCTCCAGGCCCTTGGCTTCGCCGGAGTGACGGACCTGGGCCAGCTTGCTCAGGATGTTGTGCGAGTATTGCAGGGTGGCCGGCATCAGTTCCGGCGTCTCGTCGCAGGCGTAGCCGAACATGATGCCCTGGTCGCCGGCGCCTTCGTCCTTCTTGTTGGACGAGTCGACGCCCTGGGCGATGTCGGCCGATTGGGCGTGCAGGTGGTTGGCGAACTTCGCCTTGGCCCAGTGGAAGCCCTTCTGTTCGTAGCCGATGTCCTTGACCGCGGCGCGCACCAGGGGCTCCAGCGTGCCAAGGATATCCTTGGTCATCTGCTTGTTCTCGGCCTTGGAGGCGCCCGGCTTACCGGCGCGGACTTCACCGGCCAGGATGATGCGGTTGGTGGTCACCATCGTCTCGCAGGCGACGCGGGCCTCGGGCTCCGCGGCCAGGAAGGCGTCGACCACGGTGTCGGAGATACGGTCGGCGACCTTGTCCGGATGGCCTTCGGAAACGCTTTCCGAGGTGAAGATGTAGGAGGAACGGCTCAAGTGAAGGCTCCGGGAAATGCGCGATCGCCACCGGCAGGGGCGGCGATCTGGAACGTCGCGGAAATCCTATAAAGAAATCTTTATATCCCGCAAGCGGCGCCTCGCAACGCGCGACGGTTTAACCCAAAGAGCCTTCCCGGCAGGTGAATCTCGGGCAAACCGTCGGTTTCCCCTTTGTCGGAGGGATTCGGCGCACGCTAGATGGAGGTCGCCTTCCTCCACCCTGGACCTCGACCCCGCATGCTGAGCTGGATTCACTCGACCCTGGGACAGGCCTGGGGACCGCTGCGCCTGTTTGATTCCTTCTTCTTCCTGGCGGCCATCGGTTTCGCCACCAGCGCGCTGGCCACCTGGCTGGCCCTGCCCCGTCTGTGGTCGCGCCTGCCCACCGACCGGGGCCGCGCCTTCGCCGTCAACGCCGAGCTGAGCGTCGGCAAGCCGGTCAGCGCGGGCCTGATCTTCGTCAGCATCTTCGTGCTCGCCTGCCTGATCTTCGTGCCCTTCGGCGCGCGCTGCCTGCTGACCCTGCCCCTGATGCTGGCCGCCATGCTGGTGGGCTATTTCGACGACCGGCGGGGCGGCTTCTCAGAGTACCAGCTGGCCCTGATGGACGCCGTCATCGCGGTCGGCGCGGCCATGGTGATCTGCGGCTTCGAGCCCACCACCATCTGGCTGCCGATCTGGAAGGGGACCCTGACGCTCGGCCCCTGGCTCTCCATTCCCCTGGCCACCGGCCTCATCTGGCTCTCTATCAACGCCACCAACTGTTCCGACGGCGTCGATGGGGTTTCGGGCAGCCTGACGGGCACCGCCATCCTGCTGCTGGGCGGCCTGCTCTACGCCGTTCTCGGCAACGAGGTGGTGGCCGGCCACCTCAACGTCCCCTTCACCCGCGAGGGCGCCAACTGGGCGATCATGGCCTTCCTGATGGTGGGCTGCGTGGCGGGCTATCTCTGGTACAACGCCGCCCCCAGCCTGGTGCTGATGGGAGATGCCGGATCCCGACCGCTGGGCCTGCTGATCGGCATGCTGGTGGTGGCCACCAACAACCCGCTGTTCCTGCTGCTGGTGGGGTCGGTGATCCTGATGAACGGGGCCACAGGCCTGGTGAAGGTGGCCCTGCTGCGGTTCTTCGGCCTGAAGATTCTGGCCGGTGTCCGCTTCCCCCTGCACGACCACTGCCGCAAGGAGCTGGGCTGGTCCAACACCCAGGTGCTGGTGCGGTTCATGCTGGTCCACCTGGGGCTCTCGGCCCTGCTGGTGATCCTGGCCCTCAAGGTCCGCTAGCAGGCGGACACGAAGCCCGCGAAGATGCGATTGCCGGGATGGTCGGTCCCGGCGAACAGTTCCTGATGCCACTGAAGGCCCAGGGCGAAGCCTGACCCCTCCAGTTCCACGGCCTCGATGACGCCATCCGGCGCATGGGCGACAGCCCGCATACGGGGCCCGAGCTCGGCGATGGCCTCGCGGTGGAAGCTGTTCACCGACAGGGTCGAGGCGCCGATCAGGCCAGCCAGCCGGGAACCAGATTCAATGGTGATGTCATGCGGGGCGTCGCGGTTGTCGTGGTCCAGCACCTGCCCCAGGGTCTTCACGTCGGCGGTGAGCCGCGATCCGTGCAGGCAGGCCAGCATCTGCATCCCGGCGCAGATCCCCAGCACCGGCTTGCCCGCCGCCAGGAAGCCCGACATCAAGGCCTGCTCCACCGCCAGCCGAGGTGACTCCGGGGCGAAGGAGGCCTCGCCCTCGCGATACCACGCCGGCGGATAGGCGAAGCGGCCGCCGACGCTCAGCAGGCCGTCGAAGTCGGCGACGACGCCCGGGACCATCTCGGCGAAATAGGGCAGACCAAAGGGCGCGGCGCCCGCACTGCGCAGGCCCTGGAAGTAGCCCTTGTGGGCTTCGTAGCGGGTCGCGCCGCTGCTGGTGTTCTCATCCAGCAGGACGGCGATCCGCGCGGCCATGGTCAGGCGGCTTGCGCGGGCTCGCGGGGCGCGGCCGGTTCGGGTTCGCCGTCGTCCTCGTCGACCATGGCGCGGACCAGGTCGAGGATGCGGCGGCGCACGCGGGCGCGGCGCACCTTGGGGAACACCGCGGCCAGTTCCATGCCCTCAGGCGTCATCAGGAAGGCGTGGGCCGGCGACGGACCGTCGCTGGAGGCCGGCGCATTCAATTCCGCGTCCGGCAGGCCGTCGAAGAAATAGGAGATGGAGGTCTGCAGCGCGCGGGCCATATCCCACAGCTTCGAGGCGCTCACCCGATTGGCGGCGCGCTCATATTTCTGGACCTGCTGAAATGTCAGGCCGATCGAATCCGCCAGCTTTTCCTGGCTGACTCCCAGCTCCTTGCGCCGGAGCCGGATACGCAGTCCCACGTGAAGATCGACCGGATTGGGGGATCGGTCGACGTCGAATTCCTTAGCCATGTGCTTCCCAGTAGACGAGGTCGATCGCCGTCGTCAAAAATGATGACGCCTGCGTCAACTCAACGTGCTCGCCGAATACGTCCCGCCACTGCGATGGACGCGGATAAGAGCAACATGATGGCGAATCCCCCGTCGCCGAAACGCGAATACACCGTACGGGCGAGCGCCGAAGGCAGCCGAACGTCGATATTTCCTTCTTCGCCAAGGGTTAAGCGGGCGCCCAAAATGGGGCGCCCATAGGCGTCGATCATGGTCGACACCCCAGTGGGAGTGGCGCGCGCGATCGGCAGGCCCTCCTCGATGGCGCGGTAGGAGGCGATATTGAGGTGCTGCCAGGGTCCGCTGGTGGCCCCGAACCAGGAGTCGTTGGACACGTTCAGCAGCCACTCGGCTCGCCCACCGCCGCGCCGGGCGGCGTCCGACGCAAAGCCCGGGAACAGAGCCTCGTAACAGATCAGCGGCTGGAGGGCGGGGACGCCGTAGGGGTGGATCGGCCGGGGCGGCGGGCCGGCGGTGAAGTCCTCGGGCATGTGCACCAGACTGCGGATGCCGAGCTTCCCCGCCAGGTTTCCCAGGGGCAGGAACTCGCCGAACGGCACCAGGCGGTGCTTGTCGTAATAGCCGGTCACCCGCAGGCCCGGCGCCTCGCGGCGTAGCACCACCAGGCTGTTGAAGTAGGAGACCCCGCCAGAGGGCGTCGGCTCCACCCGGTTGGCGCCCATCATCAGGGTCTGGCCGGGCGCAAGGGCGTCGGTGAGACGCACCGCATAGGGGCTGCCCGGCGCCAGCAGGTCATCGATCACCGCAGGCAGGGCGCCCTCGGGCCAGACGATGATGTCGGGACGGGTCTTGGAACCTTGCGTGCTCAGCCGGACATAGGTGGAGAACACCATATCCAGGTTCTCCGGCCGCCACTTTTCCTTCTGGTCGATATTGCCCTGGACGATCCGCACCAGGGGCGCGTCGGGACGGGCGGCCACGCCGTCCGACAGCCGCAGGGCGCCGAAACCATAGAGGCCCGCCAGCATGGCGACGATGGCCACGGCGCCGACGATCCGGGTCCTTCCGGCCTCCCACAGCAGGGCCACGGCGGCGCCCAGGGCGATGGTGATCCAGGACAGACCATAGGTCCCCACCACCGAGGCGGCCTGGGAGGGGGCCGACCCCGCCCGCCAGGTCTCGCCGGGCAGATCCCAGGGGAAGCCGGTCAGCACGTGGCCGCGAAGCCATTCGCAGAGCGCCAGGGCGCCGGCGAACACCAGCACCCGCCACGGCCCCTTGATCCCGGCGGCGCGGTAGATCAGGGCCGCCAGTCCCCAGAACAGGGCCAGGCCGCCGGACATGGCGATCAGGGCGAAGGGCGCCATCCAGCCCTGGTTGGCGGCGTCCACCAGAAAGGGCTCGGTGATCCAGTGGGCGCCGACCGCGAAATAGCCGACCCCGGCCAGCCAGCCCCGGAAGAAGGCCGAGCGCAGGGGCTTAGGGCCGTCGGTCTCCGACAGCCACATCAGCAGCCCATAGGCCGCGACGCCCACGATCAAGCCGAAGGGCGGATGGGCCAGCCCCGCGCCGACGCCAGCCAGGACCGCCAGGATGCGCGCGCGCCAGGCCGCCGTCAGGGCCACGGTCAAATGATGATGTCCGGCTCGGGCAGCTTGCGCACCCGCACCCGCTTCACCCGGCGCGGATCGGCGTCGGTGACCTGGAACTCAAAGCCGCCCGGATGGCTGATCACCTCGCCGCGCTGCGGCACCCGGCCGGCGAGCGCCGTGACCAGGCCGGCCACGGTGTCGATCTCTTCCTCAAGGTCGGGCGGCGCCAGGTCGGCGCCCACGGCGGCCTCCAGCTCCTCCAGGGGCGCGCGGGCGTCGACCTCGAACACCCCGCCTGGGCGGGCGACCACGCCGGCCGTCTGGGCGTCGTCGTGCTCGTCGTCGATCTCGCCGACCACGGCCTCCACCAGGTCTTCCAGGGTCACCAGGCCGTCGGTGCCGCCGAACTCGTCGATCACCAGGGCCATGTGGATGCGGCTGGTCTGCATGCGCAACAGCAGGTCGGCGGCGCGCATGGAGGCCGGGACATAGAGGGCGTCGCGGCGCACTTTCTGCAGGATGACGTCCTCAGGCGCCGGCGGCTTGCCGCCCTTGGTCTTGGGGCTGGCCAGCAGCTTGAAGACGTCCTTCACGTGGACCACGCCGACCGGGTCGTCGAGGGTCTCGCGATAGATCGGCATGCGGCTGTGCTCGGCCTCGACGAACCGCTCGATGACGCCGGCGAAGGAGGTGGTGAGCTCCACGGCGACGATGTCGGCGCGGGGGGTCATGACGTCCTCGACCCTCAGGGTCTGGAAGGCGTGGGCCTGGTCGACCATGCGGTCGCCCACCAGGTCCACCGGGGTCGGCGCAGGCTCCAGGCCGCCCGTGCCGCGCAGCCGTCTCAGGAAGGCCCGTATGCCGCGGCTCTTGCGCGCGGCTGCGGGCGGGTCTTCGGAACTAGCCATCGTCTCCCTGTTCGGCGCCGTAGGGATCAGGCGCCCCCAGACCGGCCATGACCACGCGCTCCAGACCTTCCATGTCCTCAGCCTCGTCGTCGGTTTCGTGGTCGTACCCTACAAGATGCAGCACCCCATGCGCCACAAGGTGTTGCAGATGGTGGGCGAGGCTCTTGCCCTGCGCGGCGGCCTCGCGCACGCAGACCCCGTGGGCCAGGGCCACGTCGCCGAGATGATCCTCGGGATTCTCCGCAGCAGGGAAGGACAGCACGTTGGTCGCCATGTCCTTGCCCCGAAAGCGGCTGTTGAGGTCCTGGACAGCGGCATCGTCGGTCAGCAGCACCACGACGGCGCCTTCGCGCTGAGCGGCGGCGAGGGCGGCGTTGGCGGCGGCCGCGACCAGGGCTTGAGCGTCGGGTAGGTCCCGCGCCCAGGCCTCGTCCTCGATCTCGATCTCGATCAAATGGCGCGTCCGCGCTTGGCGGCGTCGGCGTCATAGGCCCGCACGATGCGCTCCACCATCGGGTGGCGGACCACGTCGTCGGCGGTGAAGCGGTTGACGCCCACGCCCTTGACCCCCTCCAGCAGACCCACGGCGTGGGCCAGCCCCGAGTCCGACGAATTCACCAGGTCGATCTGGCTGGGGTCGCCGGTCACCGCCATGCGTGAGCCTTCGCCGATACGGGTCAGGACCATCTTCATCTGCAGGCGGGTGGTGTTCTGGGCCTCGTCGACGATGACGAAGGCGTGGCTCAGCGTGCGGCCGCGCAGGAAGGCGATGGGCGCCACCTCGATCTCGCCCTTCTCGCGCCGGCGCTTGAACTGGTCGGCGCCGAGGATATCGGTGAGCGCCTCCCAGACCGGGGCCATATAGGGGTCGACCTTTTCCGACAGGTCGCCGGGCAGGAAGCCGAGGCGTTCACCGGCCTCCACCGCCGGGCGGCTGACGATCAGGCGCTCCACCTCGCCGCGCAGCAGCATGCCTGCGCCATGGGCCACGGCCAGGAAGGTCTTGCCGGTGCCGGCGGGGCCGAGGCCGAAGACCAGCTCGCAGGCGGCCAGCGCCTGGAGATAGCGGGCCTGGCCCGGGGTCTTGGGGGCCACCTGGCCGCGCTTGCCGGTGGGCAGGCTGCCGGGGGCGCCGCCGCGACCCACCCGTCCCTGGCCGATGGCCACCCGAATATCGGCCTCGGTGATCTCGAGGCCCTGGTCGGCGCGCTCGGCGATCTGCTCCACCACCCGCCGGGCGGTGGCGCGGTTCTTCGACTCGCCGGTGATGGAAACCCCGCCGCCGGGGGTTTCCATCAGCACGTCGAAGGCGTCCTCGATCAGGGCCGCGTGCCGGCTGGCCGTCCCGCCCACCGCGCGCACGGCGATGTCGGACAGGGGAATGAATTCAGGCGCCTTACTCACGCAAACTCCAATGCCAGGGACCCGGCGAGGCTCATCTTGGCCGCGCTGTCGATACGCACGGGAACGATCTGGCCGATCAGATGATCGGGCCCGCTCACATGCACCGCCTGTAGATAGGGGCTGCGGCCGGAAAGTTGACCCGGGTGACGGCCGGCGCGCTCGAACAGCACCGGCAGGGTCCTGCCCGCCTGGCTTTCGTTGAAGGCGGTCTGCTGTTCGTCCAGCAGGGCGTTGAGGCGGGCCAGCCGCGCGTCCTTCACCTCGTCGGCCACCTGGCCCGGCAGGGCGGCGGCCGGCGTGCCGGGGCGGCGGGAATATTTGAACGAGAAGGCGCCGGCATAGCCCACCTCGCGGACCAGCTGCAGGGTGGCCTCGAAATCGCTGTCGCGCTCCCCCGGGAAGCCGACGATGAAGTCCCCGGCCATGGCGATGTCGGGCCGCTGGCTGCGGATCTTCTCCACCAGCCGTAGGTAGCTGTCGGCGGTGTGGGCGCGGTTCATGGCCCGCAGGATTCTGTCGGAGCCCGCCTGCACCGGCAGATGCAGATAGGGCATCAGGGCCTCGACCTCGCCGTGGGCGGCGATCAGGGCGTCGTCCATGTCGGCGGGGTGGCTGGTGGTGTAGCGGATGCGGTCCAGGCCCTCGATCTTGGCCAGCCTGCGCGCCAGACCGGCCAGGCCGCCTTCGCCGGAGTAGGCGTTGACGTTCTGGCCCAGCAGGGTGACCTCGCGCACACCCTGGTCGGCGAGGCTGCGGGCCTCGGCCAGGATCGCCTCGACCGGCCGCGAGAACTCCGCGCCCCGCGTATAGGGCACCACGCAGAAGGTGCAGAACTTGTCGCAGCCCTCCTGGATGGTCAGGAAGGCGGTGACCCCGGAGGGATTGCGGACGGCGCCCAGCCGATCGAACTTGGCGTCGGCGGCGAAGTCGGCCGACAGCCGCTCGCCCTTGGCGCGGTGGGCCCGCGCGATCAGTTCGGGCAGCTGATGATAGGCCTGGGGTCCGATCACCAGGTCCACCGCCGGCTGGCGATGCATGATCTCCTTGCCCTCGGCCTGGGCCACGCAGCCGGCCACGGCGATGGTCATGGACTGGCCGGCCGCCTGTCGGGCCAGCTTCATCTGCTTGAGATAGCCGAGCTCGGAATAGACCTTCTCTGTGGCCTTCTCGCGGATATGGCAGGTGTTGAGCACCACCAGGTCGGCGTCCTCCGGACGCTCGGTCATGGCGTAGCCCAGCGGGCTGAGCAGGTCAGCCATCCGCTCGCTGTCATAGACGTTCATCTGACAGCCGTGGGTCTTGATGTAGAGACGCCGGGTGGGCGCGGGGTCGGACATGGCGTCAGCTTATGCGGCTGTGGAAAAACGCACGCAAGCCGCCAGCCGGACCCTATTCCTCGACCGGGACGCCGTAGAGCTCCAGCCGGTGATCCACCAGCTTGTAGCCGAGCTTGCGGGCGATGGCCTCCTGCAGGGCCTCGATCTCGTCGTCGACAAACTCGATGACCTTGCCCGACTTCATGTCGATGAGGTGGTCGTGGTGCACCTCGGTGGCTTCCTCATAGCGCGAGCGGCCGTCACGGAAGTCGTGGCGGGCGATGATGCCGGCCTCCTCGAACAGCCGCACCGTGCGGTAGACCGTGGCGATGGAGATGTGCGGGTCCACCTGGTGGGACCGGCGGTACAGTTCTTCCACGTCGGGGTGGTCATGGGCCGCCGACAGCACGCGCGCGATCACGCGGCGCTGCTCGGTCATGCGCATGCCCTTTTCGACGCAGAGATTTTCGATCCGGTCCACGAACCGACTCCTGATTTCCAACTACCGTAGGGGTAGGTCTAGAGGGACGTGCCGCCAAGGTCGAGACGCATGACGGCCGCGTCCACATAGATGCCGCCACCGCGATCATAATAGCTTGGCCGCCGGCCGGCGCGAACAAAACCGTGGGCCTCGTACAGGGCGATGGCTGGGTCGTTGTCCACGGCCACCTCCAGGAACATCGCCGCCGCGCCTGCCGCCCGCGCGGTAATGGCGGCGGCGGCCACCAGGGCGCGGGCCACCCCCTGGCGCCGGGCGGCGGGATCGACGGCCAGGGTCAGGACCTCGGCCTCCCCGGCCAGGGCTCGACAGAGGATCATGCCCAGCGGGGTTTCGGCTTCCACGATCAGGCCGAAGGCGCCGGGGCCGCTGGCCAGGTCGGCGATCTCCTCAGGCCCCCAGCCGGGGGTGAAGGCGCGGCGATGCACCGCCGACAGGGCCTCGAGGTCGGCCTCTTCGGCGGCGCGGAGCTTCATGCCGGCAGGTCACGGCCGCCCGGCAGCTTGGCGTCGGGGGCGCGGAGATAGAGGGGGCGAGGCGGAACCGCGGGACGGCCGGCGGCGATCTGGGCCACAGCCACCGGATCGGCGTGGTCGGCCGCGACAAGGATGGCGCCCGGCAGCAGGTCGCAAACCAGGGCCGCGCCGGACCCCACCAGGGTCACGTCGCCCGCGCCAAAAAGTTCCGCCAGCCGCGCGGCGGCGGTTCCCAGCGGCAGGGCGTCCGGCGCGCTGACCGCCACGCCGTCGGCGAAGGCCTGCAGGTAGACCTGGTCACGCTTGGCGTCGAGGACGGCGAAGACGGTTCCGGTAAGCGGCTGGGCCAGGGCCTCCAGCACGCCGACCCCGATGACGGGAATAGAGAGCGCCGCGCCCAGGCCCTTGGCGAAGGCGAGACCGACCCGCAGGCCGGTGAAGGAGCCGGGACCGACGGTGACGCCGACCCGTTCAAGCTGGGAAAATTCAACGCCGGCTTCCGCCATGACCTCCGCCACCAGCGGCGCGAGCCGTTCCTGGTGGCCCCGGGCCATGGGCTCGACGCGGGACGCCAGCACACGCACGCCGTCGAGGACGGCGGCCGAGCAGGCGCCCAGGCAGGTATCGATAGCCAGCAGGATCAGAGGGTCTGCTCGACCCGGGTGACCTCGGGCACATAGTGCTTGAGCATGTTCTCGACCCCGGCCTTCAGGGTGGCCGAGGAGGACGGACAGCCCGAGCAGGCGCCGCGCATGTGCAGCCACACGACACCGGTGTCGGGCTCGAAGCGGTTGAACAGGATGTCGCCGCCGTCCTGGGCCACGGCCGGACGAATTCGAGTGTCCAGTAGATCCTTGATCTCGGCCACCACCTGGGCGGTGTCGGCGTCGTAGACGGTCTCGTCGTCATGGCCGCCGCTCTCGGCATCAGCGGCCACCGTGAACAGCGGCCGGCCCGAGGCGAAGTGATCCATGATGGCGGCCAGGACCGGCGCCTTCAGGTGCGGCCAGTCGGCGTCGGGCGCCTTGCCCACCGTGACGAAGTCGTTGCCGAAGAACACCCGATCGACGCCGTCGATGTCGAAGAGGTCTGAGGCCAGCGGCGAGGCCTCGGCCTCAAGCGGACTGCGGAAGTCCCGCGAGCCCTCGGCGAGGACTGTTTGTCCGGGCAGGAACTTCAGGACCTCGGGGTTCGGGGTGGGTTCGGTCTGGATGAACATGGGCCAGATGTGGCGTTAGAACAGGCAATGCGCAAGCTTTGGCGAACCTGTGGACCCTCGCGGGCGTTCAGATCGCGACCAGCCGCCGCATGAGGGCGTCAAGCTGCGATTGAACGGCGGCGGGAAAGGGTGTATCGCGCCCGCCGCACAACGGCATCGTGCCGACCAAGGGCGCCGCTTTTTCGGTCCCGGAGACTTTGGATGGCTGATCCGGCCAGCGTCGCCACTGAGGCGACGGAGGATTCGCTGCACGCCCCCCACAAGGAGAGCTTCCGCGCCCTGGCGCTGGGGGCGATCGGCGTGGTGTTCGGCGACATCGGCACCAGCCCGCTCTACGCGATGCGCGAGGCGCTGCACCACACCCGGGGCACCGTCTCCAACGAGATCGCGGTGCTGGGCGTCGTGTCCCTGGTGACCTGGGCGCTGATCCTCATCGTCACCATCAAGTACGTCGTCTTCCTGATGCGCGCCGACAACAAGGGCGAGGGCGGGACGCTCGCCCTGATGGCGCTCGCCCAACGTTCCCTCGGCCGCCGTTCGACGGCGGTGTTCTTCCTGGGCGTGATCGGCGCGGCGCTGTTCTATGGCGACGGCATCATCACCCCGGCGGTGTCGGTGCTCTCGGCCATCGAGGGCCTGAAGGACGCGCCGGGCGTCGGCCACAGGATGGCGCCCTTCGTGGTGCCGATCTCGGCGGCCATCCTGGTGGCCCTGTTCATGGTCCAGGCCAAGGGCACCACCAGCATCGCCAAGTTCTTCGGGCCGATCACCGCCCTGTGGTTCCTGGTCCTGGCCGGCCTGGGCATCTACCACATCATCGAGGACCCCTCGATCTTCCGCGCCCTTCTGCCGCACTACGGGCTGATCTTCCTGTGGGACAACGGCCTGCTGGGCTTCATCATCCTGGGCAGCGTCTTCCTGGCTGTGACCGGGGCCGAGGCCCTCTATGCCGACATGGGCCACTTCGGGAAGAAGCCGATCCAGGCCGCCTGGGTGATCCTGGTCCTGCCGTCCCTGCTGCTGAACTATCTGGGCCAGGGCGCCCTGGTGCTGGCCCATCCGGCGGCCCGGGCCAATCCGTTCTTCGCGATGATCCCCGAGGTCATCTACTGGCCGGTGCTGCTGCTGGCGACGGCGGCCACCGTCATCGCCAGCCAGGCGGTGATCACCGGCGCCTTCTCCATGACCCAGCAGGCGGTGCAGCTGGGCCTGTTCCCGCGCATCGACATCCGCCGCACCAGCGAGACCCAGGCCGGCCAGATCTTCGTGCCCCAGGTCAACACCATCCTGATGATCGGGGTGCTGGTGCTGCTGTTCACCTTCCGCAACTCCTCCAACCTGGCGGCCGCCTACGGCATCGCGGTGACCGGGGCGATGTTCGTCGACACCCTGCTGTTCTTCGTGATCATCAAGCACATGTGGAAGCGGCCGACCTGGCAGGCCTGGCTGGCGGCCATCGGCTTCGGCGCCCTGGACGTCACCTTCATCTCCTCGAACCTGCTGAAGATCCCGCAGGGGGCCTGGCTGCCCCTGGTGCTGGGCCTGGCCCTGGTGATCATCATGTGGACCTGGACCCGCGGCGCCCAGATCCTCACCGACAAGACCCGCCGCGACTCCGTGCCGCTGCTGGAACTGTCGGAAATCCTCAAGGCCCGCGCCCCGCACCGGGCGCCCGGCACGGCGATCTTCCTGACCTCAGACCCCGACATGGCTCCGGTCGCGCTCATGCATAATCTCAAGCACAACAAGGTGCTGCACGAGAAGAACATCATCCTGACGGTCCACACCGCCGAGACCCCGCGGGTCAAGGAAGCCAACCGCGTGGAGATCACGCCGATCAACGATGACTTCAAGCGGGTCACGATCAACTACGGCTTCATGGAGAGCCCCAACCTGCCCAAGGCGCTCGGTCTCTGCCGCAAGCTCGGCCTGAAGTTCGACATCATGGCCACCAGCTTCTTCCTCGGCCGCCGCTCGGTGGTGGCCTCGGCCCAGAGCGGCATGCCGCTCTGGCAGGACAAGCTGTTCATCTTCCTGATGCGCAACGCCGCCAACCCTACCGACTTCTACAAGATTCCCCCCGGCCGCGTGGTCGAGCTCGGAACCCAGGTGACCGTCTGATGCTGCTGTCCCTCGTCGGCGACGCCCTGTGGATCATCGCCATGTCGATCATGGCCTCGGCCACCCTGGCGGCCTGGCGACGGATCGACCCCGAGACCCGGGTGCCCCTGCAGTTCGCCCTCAGCGGCGCGCCGACCTTCCGGCTGAAGCGCAACATCGCCCTGCTGCTGATCCCCGCGGCGGCCTTTGTCCTCGGTCTGGGGCTGGTGGCCTTCAATCGCAACGCCGCGGCCAACATGGAGCAGGCGGTGATCCTGTTCGGCGTGCGGGCGACCGCCGCGGCCCTGATCACCATCGGCCACCTGCGCTGGCTGAAGGCGGCCATGGACTTGCTGCAGAGTGAAGGCGCGCTCAAGCCTTGATACGGCGGGCCTTTGGCCCCTATACGCCCGCGACGTCCATTTCCTGCCGAAAGTCCGCACGCCCATGTCCAAGCCCGCGATCAAGAAAGTCGTCCTGGCCTATTCCGGCGGGCTGGACACCTCGATCATCCTGAAGTGGCTGCAGACCGAGTACGGGGCGGAGGTCATCACCTTCACCGCCGATCTCGGCCAGGGCGAGGAACTGGAACCCGCGCGGGCCAAGGCGCTGGCCGCCGGGGTGAAGCCCGAGAACATCTTCATCGAGGACGTGCGCGAGGAGTTCGTGCGCGACTTCGTGTTCCCGATGTTCCGCGCCAACACCGTCTATGAGGGCCAGTACCTGCTGGGCACCTCCATCGCCCGGCCGCTGATCGCCCAGAAGCAGATCGAGATCGCCCGCAAGATGGGGGCCGACGCCGTCAGCCACGGCTCCACCGGCAAGGGCAACGACCAGGTCCGCTACGAGGTGGCCTATTACGCCCTGGAGCCGGACATCCACGTGATCGCCCCCTGGCGGGAGTGGGACTTCAAGAGCCGCGAGGCCCTGCTGGAGTTCGCCGAGCAGCACCAGATCCAGATCGCCAAGGACAAGCGCGGCGAGGCGCCCTTCAGCGTCGACGCCAACCTGCTGCACTCCTCCTCCGAAGGTAAGGTGCTGGAGGACCCGGCGGTCGAGGCGCCCGAGTTCGTCTATATGCGCACCATCGCTCCGGAGGACGCCCCCGATAAGGCCACCGTGTTCACGATGGACTTCGAGAAGGGCGACCCCACCGCCATCGACGGCGTAAAAATGAGCCCCGCTACCCTGCTCACCAAGCTCAACGAGCTGGGCTACGCCAACGGCGTCGGCCGGCTGGACCTGGTGGAGAACCGCTATGTCGGCATGAAGTCTCGCGGTGTCTACGAGACGCCCGGCGGCACGATCCTGCTGGCCGCCCACCGGGGCATCGAGTCCATCACCCTGGACCGCGGGTCCATGCACCTGAAGGACGAGCTGATGCCGCGCTATGCGGAGCTCATCTACAACGGCTTCTGGTTCACGCCGGAGCGCGAGATGCTGCAGGCCGCCATCGACCACAGCCAGGCCATGGTCAACGGCCAGGTGACGGTGAAGCTCTACAAGGGCAACACCACCATCATCGGCCGCACCAGCCCCTACTCCCTCTACGACCAGGACCTGGTCACCTTCGAGGAGGGCAAGGTCGCCTACGACCACAACGACGCCTCGGGCTTCATCAAGCTCAACGCCCTGCGCCTGCGGGTCGCCGCCAAGCGGGACAAGCGCGTCAAGGGCTAGCCCCTATCCTTGGGATCGTCATGGCCGGGCTTGTCCCGGCCATCCATGATCTCCGAGATTCAGCAAGCCTCCACGACGCCCGCCGCAAATCCTGCGTCGCGGCGGAGATCATGGGTCCCCGGGACAAGCCCGGGGATGACGATGACGTTGTGGCTTAGGGCTGGGCCGGGCGCAGGACCCTAGGGCCGAGGTTGTCCATCACCGCGCGGGCATCGAAGGCGTGGGTGTCGCCTTCGGGCTTGGCGCCCTTGTGCATCACCACTTCCGCGCTGGCCTCGAACTTCTCCACGGTGCGGACGTCCATGCGGTCGCCCCAGAAGGGGTCGCCGAAGAAGGGATCCCAGGAGCGCCAGCCGTAGCCCGCGCCGTAGTAGCGCCAGGACGGACGCCAGAAGCCGTAGCTGGGGCCGTACCAGGGCCGGTAGAAGGGATCGGGCTCGACATAGGTCCGCGCGTCGCGGTCGGTCTGGCGGTCCACCACCGAGAACCAGTCATAGCCCTGGGCCACCGTCAGCTCGGCCGAGCGGTAAAGCAGATAGCCCTCCACCGTCTCGCGCGAGGTCAGGCTGTTGCCGGCGAAGTTCACCCGGAAGCGGTCGGCCTCCAGGCGCACCTCGGAGAAGCCCCCAGAGGTGGCCTGGCCGCGGACATTGGGCTGGTAGGGGGTGGCGGTGGCGCAGGCCCCGAGCGTGGCCAGCAGCAAGGCGCTGGCGGCGAGGGCGGCATATCGGCGGGTCATGTCTGTGGGCCCTAGTGAAGCGTCTGGAACATACCAGCCGAACAGATGGGCTTTATTTTGGTTGCCGCCAAGGGTTTGATGTCAAAGTCGAAATGCGAAAAAGTCGGGGCGCGCCTGTCTTGAATCAGGCGCGCCCCAGGTTTTTCCTCGGGGGAGGAAACCCGCACCGACGCTGGGGAGCGCCGGGTCAGGATCTCGTCAGACCAGAGCCTCAGGGTCAGATGAAATCATCTGACCCGTTGGAAGGGCTCCTGCTCAAAGTAGGGATCAGAATTCCTCCCAGTCCTGGGTCTTGTGCTGGGTGGCCGCAGCGCCGCCGAAGTTGGCGCGGATCTTCTCGGCCATCCGGCGCGGCGGGGAGGCCGCGGGACGCGAGCCCGGTCCGGCCGCCTGGGGCCGCGACGCCCGCGGCGGAGCGCTCTCGGCGCCCGTGCGGAAGTCGCCCATCAGCCGGCGCAGCTCGGTGGCCTCGCCGTTCAGGGCGTGGGCCGCGGCGGTGGATTGCTCCACCATGGCGGCGTTCTGCTGGGTCACCTGGTCCATCTTGTTGACCGCGGCGTTGACCTCGTTGAGGCCGACAGCCTGTTCCTTGGCCGAGGCCGCGATCTCCCCCACCAGGCCGTCGATCTCATCGACCTGGGCCACCAGCATCTCCAGGGCCTGACCGGTCTTGCCGACCAGTTGTACTCCTGAGCCGACCTGGGTCGACGAGGCGCTGATCAGGGCCTTGATCTCCTTGGCCGCTTCCGCCGAGCGCTGGGCGAGCGCCCGGACCTCGGAGGCGACGACGGCGAAGCCCTTGCCGGCTTCCCCGGCCCGGGCGGCCTCGACCCCGGCGTTCAAGGCCAGCAGGTTGGTCTGGAAGGCGATCTCGTCGATCACCCCGATGATCTGGCTGATCTGGGTGGAGGACTTCTCGATCTCGCCCATGGCCAGGACGGCCTGGCGGACGATATCGCCGCCGTCCGCCGCGCCGGTCTTGGCGGTCTGCACCACCGCCCGGGCGTGGCTGGCGCCTTCCGCGGACTTCTTCACCGTGGCGGTGATCTCGTCGAGGGCGGCGGCGGTTTCCTCCAGGCTGGCGGCCTGCTGCTCGGTGCGCCGCGAGAGGTCGTCGGAGGCGCCGGCGATCTCCTCGGAGCTGGAGCCGATCTGCGAGCTGGTGGCGACGATGACCTGCATCGCCTCCCGCAGCTTGTCGACCGCGGCGTTGAAGTCAGAGCGCAGGGCCTCGTATTCCTCGGGGAAGGCCTGGTTGATGGAGTGGGTCAGGTCGCCTTGGCTCAGGCGCGACAGGCCATCGGCCAGGGTGCTGACGACCGCGGCCTGGGCGGCCTGGGTGTCGGCCCGTTCCTTTTCCGCCTGGGCCCGGGTCGCCTGTTCACGGGTGGCCATGGCTTCCTGCTCCTCGCGCATGGCGGTGAGGCGCAGCTGGTTGTCGCGGAAGACCCCCAGGGAGCCGACAATGGCCCCCAGCTCGTCCCCGCGGGCGATCTTGTCCAGGTCCTGCTGGTTGTCCCCGGCGGCCAGCTTCTCGGTGGCGCCGGCGATGCCCTGAATGGCCCGCTTGACCCCCAGGATGGTGGCGATCGAGATCCCGGCGACCGCCAGCAGCGTGATGAGCGCCCCGCCCATCGCCAGCTTTCCGGTCATGGCGGCCTCGTCGGCGCTGGCCTTGGCGTGCGCCTTGGCTTCCTTCTGGACGAGCGCCGTGGCGCCATCCAGGGTCTCGGTCATGCGGTTGTACTGAACCTCGAAGGGTTCGACGAAGGCCGCGGCGGTGGCGAAGTCGATGCCCAGCATGGAGCCCACAACCTCGATCCCGCCGCGATAGTCGGTCAGGTCCTTGATCAGCGAGTCGAAACGCTTCTGCTCGGCGGGCGGCATCTTGCCCTTGAGCTTGCCGAGGTCGGCCTTGATGGAATCCACGTCGGTCATCAGCTTCTGCAGCTGGGCGGTGGGGTCGGTCCCCGGGGTGGCCGCCGTGTGGGTCATCAGCAGGTAGAGGTCGCCGTGCACCGCGGTGATGCGCTTGGAGATGCGCGCCAGGTCAAGGCTGACGGCCATGTCCTGGGACACGATGCGGTCGATGGCCCTGGACTGTTGCTGCTGGCTCCAGACAGCCCCGCCGGCCACCAGGGCCAGCATGAGCACGGCGAAGGCAGGAGCGAACGCCATCTTCACCACGAGTGAGAGGTCGGCGAGGCGGAAGGTCTTCATCTCAATTCTCCGAAGGAAGCGTGACCCCGCCGCGGCGCGGCGGGGTCGGCTTGGCTCACCAGGTCTTGCTGACGGTGAAGAGAACCCGGCGCTCGGCTTCAAGGCCGCCGGTCTGCTTCTGACGGGCGCTGGTCAGGTTCTGGCCCGAGATGGCAAGGGTCAGGCCGTTGTCGAGCTGGCGGCCGAGGCGGGCCGAGAGGCTGGCATAGGCCTTGACCGGGGTCAGCGTGCCCGAAACCACATCCCAGCCGTCATAGTCGCCGACATAGTGCAGGTTGGCGTCGGCTTCCCAGCCGGCCTTTTCCCAATCCATGCCCAGGTTGCCGCGGCCCGAAGGGGTCGTGCGGGCGAAGGCCACGCGGCGGTTCAGCGGATTGATCCCGGGGAAGTAGCTGTCCTTGACGTCCGTCCAGGTGTAGTCGGCCCGCCAGCCGAGTTCCGGCGTGACCTGGCCGGAGGCGGTCAGTTCAGCGCCCTTCAGCTTGGAGTCTGAGGCGTTGATATAGGTCGCCGCGCCATTGGTGGTGGCTGTCGGCATGATATCCAGCCCCGCCGTGGAGATGGCGCTCTTGATATCCTTCCAGTCCTGGGCGAACAGCCGCACGCCCAGCTTGGCCTTGATAGGCGCGAAGTCGTGGTCATAGGCCAACTCGTAATTGGTCACGATCGACGGTCGCAGGTTCGGATTGCCGATCAAGTCGATGGTGAAGCCTGGCGCGATCGCGTAGGGGGCCTGGATCCCACCCAGTTCGATCAGGCTCGGGGGCTGGACGCCGCGGGCGTAGGACAGGCGGAAGGTGTCGGCGCTGGTCGGCCGCCAGGCCGCCGTGGCGTTGGCGCTGGTCTCGGTGATGTCGCGGTTCCAGAGGCCATTGTTGGCCTGGGGCGCGCGGGGCGCAAAGACCCCGCTGCGGTCCAGAGACATCTTGTCGACACGCAGCGCCGCGGTGGTGGTGAACTGGTCGGTGATCTGCCAGTTCCACATGCCTGACAGGGCGGCGACGTCGTAACTGACGTCGGCGCCGCCATAGGGCGCGACATTGAGCGTGTTATGGCGGAATTCCCCGCTCAGCCGCACCGTATGGGCGGTGCCGATCTTGAAGAGATCCTGCAGGCTGGCGACAGTGATGGTGTTGTCCCACCGGATTCCGCCGACCAGATTGTAGTTCACCTTCAGCTTGTTCTGGTAGACCTGGGCCTGAATCGAGCCAAAATCGGTCTCAGACGTCAGAGTCGCCTTGCCGGAGGTCGTGATCATCTTGGCGATGGTGTAGTAGGCGCCGCCGGTCAGCGAATCCTGCTGGGAGTTCGACCAGGAGCCTTCCATCCGCAGCTCGGTCTTGGGGTTCAGCTGGGCCACCAGATCCAGGTTGGCCGAGGCCCTCTTCGGATCATGTAGCTCAGACTTCTTCGGGCTGGCGCGGGTGGCGCGCCATTCGTCCGCCGATTCACCGCCCGCCGACAGCCGACCGAAGATCGCCTCGCCCAGCTTGAAGGTGGCGACCGCCGACCCGCCCGTTGCGCCGCCATTGCCGGCATGGGCGGTAACGATGTTGGTCGCGTCGAACTTCGGATTGTAAGTGATGATGTTGACGACGCCGGAGACGGCGTTGAAGCCGAACAGGGCGCTGTTGGGGCCCTTGACCACCTCGATCTGCCGGATTTCCGACAGCTGCACCGGGATCGCCGCCCACTGGGTCAGGCCGTAGTGGTCGAGATAGACTTGGCGGCCATTGACCAGCACCAGCAGGCGCGGCGAGCTGATCTGATTGTAGCCACGCACGTTCACGTCCGACTGTCCGGCGGAGTGGTTCAGCACGTCGATGCCGGCGGCCCGCTGCAGGATGCCGGGCAGGCTGGTCTCGCCGGAGCGGCGAATCTCGTCGGCCGAGATGATCTGCATGTCGGCCGGGGCTTCGGTGGAGCGCTGCGGCGAACCGGTGGCCGAGGTGGTGACGGCCTCGCCGAACAGCTCCTGCAGGGAGCCGTAGTCGATGGACTGGGCGTTGGCGGCGGAGGCGGCGAGCGCGAGGCCCGCGGCGGCGCCGGCCAGAAGAAATTGCTTTTTCATGGGTGCTTGTTCCAAGCCGGTTCGGCTCAGACCTCCTTGATCATCATGCGGAAGGCGGCCTTGAAGGTGGCCCCCACGGCGGCGGCGGCGGCGCGGTTGACGGTGATGTCGACCTTCGGGTCGGTGGAGACCCCCATGACGCAGGCGCCGGAATTCACGCAGGCCGGGTCGGACCCGATAGTCACCAGCTTCTTGGCCTTGCCCGCCGCGCCGACCGGGCCGTAACCGACACCAGTGGTGACGTAGAGGGCGGCGACGCCGCTGGCCCCGCCGACGGCCGAGGCTTCGATGGGCTTACCCGTCAGGGTGACCGCGCCAGCCGCGTAGCCCGCGCCCAGAGCCGCCATGATGGCGTTCTTCTCGGCGACGGATCCCGGCTTGCCCGGATCGAACACGACCCCCAGCACGGCCCGGCCCGTGGGGCCGTTCTCAAGGAAGGTCAGGGCGCGGCCGGCGACCGCCAGGTCCTTGGCCGGGTCGGCGTGGCCGACCATCGGCGTCGCCAGGACGAGGGTCATGGCCCCCGCCGACAGCAAGTGTTTCGTTGAAATAGACATTTAGCCCCTCTGTCTTGGTCCCGCGCCATTCTGGCGACGGTGGGTGGTTCGTTCGGGAAGGAAGCCGCCGATCACTCGGCGGGCGGGTTTTGGAGTTTCACCCGGCCATGCGGACCGGGAGCAGCGCCTGCCGTTTGGCTGCGAGGCCGAACGGGGAGGTGTGGGATCGGGCGGCGGGGTCCTGCACGGAACCCGCCCAGCGCGCAGCGGGGATCGATGGAGCCAAGGCCCCAGTCGCGATCAGGTTTTCATCGTGTTCCGACATCGTCGTCCCCTCGCCCACCGTGGGCTGAACGAGGGCCGTTCTGGACATCTCAATGGTAAATAGAAGTTAAGGCGCTTTGACCTGATGCGGCAAAACGCGTCGTAATTCAGACTGGTTATGTGTATAATTCGGCAATACTATAATATATGCTCGTGTTGTTCAGTCGGCAATACCGCAGAATAGAGGCTAATATTAATGCGGATGACCATCGAATACATGATTTTGAATACGACTTTTCCTGCGATGAACTCTGGAATTGAGCTTGGATAGCGGTCTTTATCCTTGGCCCTACCGCGGTAGGGCTGCCCTTGAGAACTGGCGCCGAAGCTTAACCTTACTGGTTTGGAGCCTTTTGTCGCACCCACCATGGTGGCGGTTTGTCGCAGCCTTTAAGGCGCTGAATTTCCTGCGATATACCCGGATCGGGGATGTGGCGGCGCCCCTAGGGATCCGACGTCCTGACGGAGCGGTCTGACTCTAGTGGCGCAGGGCCATGAGCGCCGCCGCCGTGATCAGCAGCACCCCCACGACGAGCTGGAAGCCCCGCCGGAAGCGCGGTTGCGCCATCTTCCGGGCCAGGGCCGCGCCGCCCAGCCCGTAGGCGCTCATGGAGATCACGTCGAAGCCGATGGTGCCGCAGGCGAAGCAGGCCAGCTGCGGGGCCAAGGGCCTGTGCGGGTCCAGGAAGGGCGGCAGGACGGCGGTGAAGAACAGGATCGCCTTGGGATTGGAGATCTGCACGGTGAACCCGTCGCGCCAGGCGCGGGCGCTGGGCTGGATGGAGGCGGGCTTGAGCTCGCCCAGGGTCTCGATGCGGGCCGCCAGCAGGCTCTTGAGCCCCAGCCAGGCGACATAGGCCGCCCCGGCGTAGGCGATCAGGTGGAAGACTTGCGGAAAGGCCAGGACCGCGGCCCCCAGCCCCAGGGCCGCGACCCCGAACCAGACCAGGGTGGCGCTGTTCATCCCGGCCACGGCGATCAGGGCGGCGCGCTTGCCGCGCTCGGCCCCGATGGCGATGGCGAAGACGTTGGCGGGCCCCGGCGTCACCGCCATCACCGCCATCACCCCCAGGAAGGTGGCGTAGCGGGCGGGGTCGACGGGAAGGATCATGGGGCGGGGCCGGCGGCGATGGGGTTCAGCGCCCAGCTAGCCGCTTCGCCGCCGCCGCGAAAGCCCGGCGCGGCGAGTCCGGGGGCCGCAACCCACGCGGCGCGCAATAAAAGGGCTCCAGGGCGGGGAGCCCTGGAGCCTTGGGGACGCGGCCGAGAGGCTGCGTCCAGCCGGGGATCTGCCGGCCGCCTGGGAGGGCGGCGGCGGCCGTCAGATCACCAGGTCTTGCTGACGGACAGCAGGATGCGGCGTTCACTTTGCAGCCCGGTGGTCTTGGCCAGGACCTGCCGTTCGCGCAGCAGGTTCTGCCCGCTGAGCGAGACGGTGACGCCGTCGGCGCGTTCATAGGCCACTCTTCCGGCAAGGGTCGTGTACCCCTTCACCGGCTCGAGGGTCTGGTTGCTGGTATAGGAGTTGAACTTGGAGACGCGATGCAGATAGCCGTCCGCCGTCCAGCTTCCGTGGGTCCAGCCAAGGGCCAGGTTGCTGCGATACTTGGGGCTGGTGTCGCCGAAGGCCACCAGGCGGCGCACAGGGCTGTAACCGGCGACGGGCGTGTCGGTGATGTCGGTATAGGTGGTGTCGGCGCTCCAGCGGAAGCCCGCCTGAAGTTGGCCGGAGGCTGACAGTTCGACCCCCTTCATCTCCGAGTCGCCGATGTTGAGATAGGTCAGGGCGGCGTAGGTCGTGGCGGTGGCCGGCACGTCGATCTGGAACTTGCTGACCCCGCTCTTGACGTCCTCGGTGCGCTGCGCGAACGCCTTGACGCCGATCCGGGCGTTGAGTTCCGGCAGGGCGCGTTCATAGGTCAGCTCATAGCTGGTGACTATGGCCGGCTGCAGGGTCGGGTTGCCGACCGTGGCCACGCCGACCGGCGGCGCGGTGGTAGGGAAGACCTGGCGCGAGCCCAGCTCCACCAGGGTCGGCGCCTGGACGCCCCGGGCGTAGGTGGCCCGGAAGGTGTCGCGGTCGGTGGCGGCGAACACAGCGCCCAGATTGAGGCTGACCTCCTCGATCGATCGGTCCCAGTCGCTATTTCGGTTCCGCGGCATCCCGGCTGGGAACGTCCCCGAACGGCGCAGGGTCAGGCTGTCGAACCTCACAGCGGAGGTGACCGACACCTTGGGGTTGATCACCCAGTTCCACATGACCGAAGGGGCCCAGACCGAGTACCCGACCTCGGCGCCCTCGACGGGCGTCGTATTGACCTTGTTGTCGCGGTACTCGAGGCCAAGCCGGAGGGTATGCGCCGTGCCGATCTTGATCAGATCCTGCACCTTGGCCACGGCGATGGTGTTCTGGTAGTGCAGGGGCGTGGCCCGGGAATCGAGTTTGTTCACATAGGCCTGGGCCTGGATGGTCCCAAAGCCGGTGTCGGCGTCCAGGGAAACCTTGCCCGAGGAGGTCTGCACCCGGTGCCGGGCGTAGGTGTAGCCCGAGAGCATCTCGCTCTGGCCCGAGTTCGACCAGGAGGCCTCGACCCGCAGATCGGCCTTCGGCGAAAGTTCGGCCACGGCGTCCAGGGCGGCGCGGACACCCCAGGGATCGGAGAGCTGGGCGGCGGTGATGGCCGGGTTGGTGTTGGCCCACTCATCCTGCTTGTCGGTCCCCGCCGAGACGCGCACGGCGATCTTGTCGCCGAGCTTGAGGGTCTTCACCACCGTGGCGGCGCTATAGCCAAGGTTGCCGGCCTGGACGGAAACGACGTCAGTGGCGTCGAATTTCGGATTGTAGGTGATGATGTTGACCACGCCGGAGACGGCGTTGAACCCGAACAGGGCGCTGTTGGGACCGCGCACCAGTTCGATCTGGCGGATCTCCTCCAGGGCGACCGGCAGGGTGTGCCAGTCGGTATAGCCGAAGTGGTCGAGATAGACCTGGCGGCCATTGATCAGGACCAGCATGCGCGGTGAACGTGACTGGTTATAGCCCCGCACGCTGATCTCCGAGGCGCCGGCCGCGAAGGGCAGGATATCGACCCCGGCCACCCGGCTGAGGATGGTCGGGATGTCGGTGGCGCCCGAGCGCTTGATGTCGGCGGCGCTGATGATGGTCATATCCACCGGGGCCTCGGTGGACCGCTGCGGCGAGCCGGTGGCCGAGGTGGTGACCGGTTCGTTGAACAGCTGCTCCAGCGAGCCGTAGTCGATGGACTGCGCCTGGGCGGCGGTGGCGGCCAGGGCCAGACCGGCGGCGGCGCCGGCCAGAAGGATTTGCTTCTTCATGTGGGTTTGTTCCAAGCCGGCTCGGCTCAGACCTCCTTGATCATCATGCGGAAGGCGGCCTTGAAGGTGGCGCCGACGGCGGCGGCGGCCGCGCGGTTAACGGTGATGTCGACCTTCGGGTCGGTGGAGACGCCCATCACGCAGGCGCCGGACGTCACACAGGCCGGGTCTGATCCGATGGTGACGATCTTCTTGGCCTTGGCGGCGGCGCCGACCGGCCCGTAGCTGACGCCGGTGGTGACATAGAGGGCGGTGACGCCGCTGGCGCCCCCGACAGCGGAGGCTTCGATGGGCTTGCCGGTGAGGGTCACGGCCCCGGCCGCGTAGCCCGCGCCG
The DNA here is from genome assembly GCF_016772415.1 of Phenylobacterium glaciei. NCBI lineage: Bacteria > Pseudomonadati > Pseudomonadota > Alphaproteobacteria > Caulobacterales > Caulobacteraceae > Phenylobacterium > Phenylobacterium glaciei. The sequence continues at coordinate 229,884 of NZ_JAGSGD010000001.1, read as the reverse complement.
AGCGTGGCCATGATGGCGTTTTTCTCCGCCACCGAGCCCGGCTTGGACGGGTCGAAGACCACGCCCAGGACCGCCTTACCCGTGGGGCCGTTCTCGAGGAAGGTCAGGGCCCGGCCGGCGACGGCCAGGTCCTTGGCCGGGTCGGCGTGGCCGACCATGGGCGCGGCCAAAGCCAGGACCAGGGCCCCCGCTGGCAGAAGTTTCTTGTATCGGTTGAACATGGTGCTCCCCTCGCCCGGCGGGCTGAATGACAGAAGGGGATAGCAACCTTGCGGCGCTTGGGTAGTCGTTGCGACAAAATGACCCTTGTGTAAAAGGATACGGTCCGTGACTGCTGAATGTATTAGCGAGAATATTTGGTTAAGTTACAGTATAGCTTTTGGTACTACTTATTTTCCTTAGAGGTATGAAGCTGTTTTTCCTGAATTCCAACGCGCGGCGCAGCTTCGTCTCCTGCCACTTTCCAATCGCTGCCGGTCTCATGCCGCATGGCGACCTAGCCCTACCGGGGTAGGGCCACGGCTCGAAACTGACGCTGTTGTGAAATTCTACTGTGAAGGTTCATAGTGTCGCACCCGCGCAGGCAGGGCCCCTGAAAGGGCTTAAGCCACTGATTTTGAGAGAGAATATCCCCGATCCGGGTATAGCCCACCGACCTGGTCGGTGGCTTTCGTCAGGCTCGGGATAGGCGTTACGGGGCGATTCGGGGGTACGCGAGAGCGATTCGCCGGGCGCGCGGTGCGGGCGCCCGGCGTGACGCCTTCGCCTAGACCGTGCCGGTGGTGGCCATGATCCAGATGATGCGGCCGAGCGCCCCGAACAGCAGGACGGCGGTGGCCAGGGCCTGGATCATGAAGCCCGCCTCGCGCTTGCCGGGATCGGCCACATAGCCCAGGGCGTAGACGATGCGTCCGACAATCCAGACCAGACCTACCGCGGCGGCGATGCGATCATCCCAGTAGATGGCGAACAGCCACAGGCCGGCCAGGAAGACGGGCAGCCATTCCAGGGTGTTGTAGTGGACCCGGATGTTGCGCTCCAGGTGCGGATGGCCGTGCATGGCCGGCGCGGCGATGCCGGAAACTTTACGGGCGCCCCCCACCCGGACCCCCATCCAGAGGTAGACGAGCAGGGCCAGGATGGTGACGATGGCGACTTCGTAGTGCGGTTGCATTGATTTCCCCCGAAAATTGGCCAGCGCGACGCGCCGCCTTTGTCCCTCAGGGTGACACGCGTCGAGGTCGGCGGGAACCATCCCCCACGGCTGGGGTGTTTTAGGTCGTCAACGGAGACTTTGGAGGTCCCGGATGCAGGTCGAATCCGCCGCTATCAGCGATATCCGCTATGACGAAGGCCGCGCCAAGCTGTTCGTCAGGTTCCTTGATGGAGACGAATACGTCTATGTCGGCGTGCCGGGGGAGGTGCACCGCAGTTTTGTCGACGCCGACTCGAAGGGGCAGTTCTTCGCCTTCGAGATCCGCGACCAATATCCCTACAACAAGATCCGGGCCTGACCAGGCTCGGCGGCGAGCCTTCTTCAGGTCAGGCAGGGTCAGGCCGCTCCGCGCCTGGGCGAGGGTCAGAACTGCGCGCAGATTGCGATGCGGCGTGCAGATCTCGGAGTGCGTCACGTTGGATCTTGGCCATGGCGTTGCGGGGGATTTCCGCCACGCGCATCAGCTGGGGGTCACGCCCTCCCAGCGCGCGGGTCACCAGAATCTTCAAGGGGGTTAGGTCCAGGTCCCCGGCCGCCACATAGGCAATGTGCGGGATGTCCAGGCCGTCGGCGTCGGGCGCAAGGAACACCCCAGCGTCCGATACCCCTTCTACCCGCAAGACCAGGGCCTCCAGGCGCGAGGCCAGGAATTTCGCGCCGCCGATGTTCAGCAACTCGTTGGTGCGGCCCACCACCTTCAGCAGCCCGTCGGGAGACAGCACCCCCAGGTCTCCCGGCCAGAACCAGCCGTCTCGGAACATCTCGGCGGTGGCCGCCGGATCGTCAAGATAGCCGCCGGCAAGGTCCCCAGCCCTGAGGCGAAGCTCTCCCACCTGGCCTGGCGGCAGGCGCGAGCCGTCCGGGCCGAGAACCTCGATCTCAGCCCAGGGGCAGAGGAAGCCCGCCGCGTCGTCGGCTCCGCCCAGCTCATTCAGCCGTCCGATGGCCACCGTGCCGGCCTCCGCGGACCCGTAGTTGACCACGATATTCGCGGTCAGGCGCCGGCGGGCCTCGGCGGCCAGGGCGGGAGAGAGCGAGCCACCCATCAGGCCCAGGGTCAGGCCGGGCTGGGGGGCGAAGTCTTCAGGCAGCTCGCGGAGCAGGCCCTGAAGGTGGAAGGGCGCCAGGCGGATCAGGGTGATCTTGCGGGTCGCCAGGTCCTGCGCCCAGCTGGATCCGGAACTGAGCTCGTACATTGCGCCCCCCTGAGCCCAACAGCGCAGGCGGGTGAGGAAGCCCCCCACCGAGCCGACCCCGATGGTGGAGACGGCCACCAGGTCGGGGCTGGCGTACATCTGGGCCATGATCAGGTTCTGGATGCGCTCGTCGATCATCGCCCGGGTCAGCAGGATCTTCTTGGGGACTCCGGTGGTGCCCGAGGTGACGATGATCCGGCACGGATCCTGCGGCGCTGGGGGCCGGCTCCGCGTCCAGGCGGCCGGTTGGTCCGCCAAGGCGTCGATCCAGGGCTGATCGATGAGGTGCAGGGGAACGTCTAACGGCTTGTCCGGCGCCTGGCTGGAGAACACCAGGTCGGCGCGCAACAGGGCCGCGTCGCCGGCGATCTGTCCGGCCAGGGCTGTGGAGGCCGTAATCAGTCCATGCTGTTCGAGCCCAAGCGTCACGATCCAATGGGCGTAGGGGTGGGGAATATGCAGCAAGGCCCGCCCCTCTGGTGGCAGGTTCAGGGTGGCCAGCCAGTTGGCGCAACGGCCAATGTCGGCGGCCATCCGCGCGAAGGTGAAACTGTCCTGCGCCTGGGCCAAGGCGACCCGTTGAGGGAATTGGCCTGCGTTGAAGGCGATCAATCGTTCGAACATGCGATACCGGAACGCGCGATGGCGTGAAGGCGACCATCATAGCGTGACATGGCGCGTGGACAGTGAACGCCGTGCACCCCCGGTCTGGGCCAGCGGGGTCGGCGGAATGAAAACGCCCGCGTCCTTGCGGAGGCGGGCGTCGGGGTCCGGGGCTGCAGGCCCTCGCCTACTTCCGCTTTTGCTTGCGGGCGGCGTAGCGCAGGTCGCGGGCTTCTTTCTGCTTGGCGCGCAGGTCCAGGTCGCGGGCTTCCTGGGTGATGGCTTCGTCCTCGATGCGCAGGCGTTCCAGCTCGGCGGCGGCGGCGCGCTTGGTCTCGCGCTCAGCGTTGCGTTCGGCGCGGACCTTTTCGAGCTCGGCGGCCTCGGCGGCCTTGCGGGCTTCGATATTGGGGTCGGTGACGGTGGGCTTGGGCTTGAAGCGTTCCAGCAGCGCCTTCTTGGCCGCGGCGGAGGTCGCCTGGCGGTCGGCGTGCTTCATGCCTTTAGGTTCGAACATGCGGTCTTAAAGTTCCTAGTCAGGGCCCGGTTCCGGTTCGCCGTCCCGTCCCCCGGATGGGGAGGTACGCCGGGCCTGCGGGTCGTTCGAATTTCTGGAGCGGGCGAAGAGATTCGAACTCTCGACCCCAACCTTGGCAATCGAGAGGGCGATACGTCTCGGTATTTCAAATGGGTGCTGGGAATTACCGATAATTGCAAGGACACGTCGTGACGACCACTTGCAGCGCAACGGAGTTGCAGGATTTGAACGATTGGTGAAGGCTGCAACCAAGGTGGAATTTTGAGCAGCAGCCAAACTGCGACCCGGTTGCAGCCAAGCTCGTCCTCGCCACCTCAGTCCCGTCAGCCTGCCAGGTCGCTAGCGCTTAGCTATCAGCGGTCATCGCGCCTGAGACTGCAGTAGTTGCTCAGGACCCAGGAGCAGTTCCCAGCCACCGACTCGCAAAGCGGCCGCGATACGCTCGATGTTGTCGATCGAGACGTTTCGCTCTGCGCGCTCGATGGACCCAATATAGGTGCGGTGCAGGCCGCAGGCGTCGGCGAAGGCTTCCTGGCTCAGGCCGGCGGCTTTGCGAAGTCGCCTGACGTTCGCAGCGAACACCTTCCTGAGACTGATTGAGGGCCCGTCCACGTTCCGGACGGTCGAGAAATGATGACTTTACATCTACAGACGATACGTAGCATCTCGTTGATGACTATAGGTAGCGAATGTCCGTTTGTCCCTCTCAGCCATAGCCCCCTCCAAGCCGGAAAAGTACCTGGTCGTGCGGTCGGCCGCTGACGTGGATCAGCAGTTGGACTTGATCCGGGCCTCTGCTGCGCGGGCGCAGTCATGGGTCATATCCCACCGTGGTGATGCGCTCGATCTCCTGCGCCAGATGAAGTTTCATCCGGTCGGCTTCCATCCCATCGAGGATCGCCCGCTCAATTTGGTCGAACAGTTGAACCAGACGTGGACCTATACAGTCGCCCTAATCGCTACTCGCAAACTCCTTGAGCTTCATCCGGACGCGGGCGGCTTCAAGGTGGCCCCTGGCGCTCACATGTCCATTCCGCTGGACATTATGAGCATGGAAGACGGGTTGGTCGGGGCCGAGACCTTCGCGGTCACCCGCCCGAGTAGCAACGGCAAGCTCGCCGCGGATCTGACCAAATTGGCCACCCGGCCGGAGCGGCACCGCTACGTGTTCTTTTGTGCGCCAGGTTTTGTTCTAACCGAGCGACTGACCCAGTTCGAGCGGAACGGCGTGCAAGTCTGGTCCGTCGAGATCTAGGCGGTGCCTGGCAAACCGCTGCTGGAAAAGGTGTCGCCGTTGCTATTCGCCCCAAGAGGCATGGGAGGCCGGGGATCGTAACCCAGGGCCATTTGAAACCGGGGATATACGGGGCGATTCGCTAGGCAGCGGAAGTCCCCCCTAGGGCGCCTCCGTCCCAAGCGAAACGAATCAGGTTGGATATGTCGGCTCCTCTAACAGGAGCCTCCAATGTCTACGACGATCCTTAAGCCCTCCCCGAGCCGGGGACCCACCCAACACTGTCACGATCTGAGCAAGGATCAGCCCAGCTATGGGGCTGGTGGCCCCCCGGCCGATGCATTCCAACGCCTCTACACCATCCGCGAAGCCGCGGAGCTGACCGGCCTGAAATATTGGCTTCTGCTGCGTGCGGTGAACAGCGGCGGCGTGCCGAGCTATCAGTTCAGCAACGCCCGGCGGCGCGTCCGCCTTCCCGATATCGAAGCCGCCATTGCCACGGCCGGCCAAACCCGGGGGCGCGCGTAATGGCTACCCTCAACATCACGCCGCGGACGATGATCGAAATGATCTATGGCCCCAACTTTGAAGGCTTTATCGCGCTCTGGGAGCGGCAAGGAAAGACCACACAATTCTTCTCCGCCGCTCGACTGGAGCAACTGGAGCAGGAGATCGAGAGGCTCGCGCCTACCAACGACCTCTACGTCGGCGTAGCGACGCAGGAGCAGGATCTAGGCCCCAGGAGCCGCGGAAAGGCGAGCACCACCGTCACGGTGGGGAGCTTCTTCGCTGACATCGACTTTGCGTCGAGCAAAGAGGGCCACAAGGCCTATCCCCCTGACGAAGAGACCGCCCTGCGCGTTTTGGACGGTTTCGTGCACCGACCCACGATGGTCTTCTGGACCGGCAACGGCCTTCACGCACACTGGGTATTCAACCAGCCGCTTTCGTTTGAGGACGCCAGAGGCAGGAAGGCTCACGAGGCAAGCCGCCGGGCTTTCGCGCGCGAACTCAGCCGAGCCTTCAAGGCCGAAGGCTACGAGATCGACGCCGTCTATGACCTGGCTCGAGTGTGCCGCATTCCGCGTACCTACAACCACAAATCGAAGCCCCCCAAGCCCGTCGAGACGATCATCTTCGACCCCAACGCACGAATCGATCCTGCGCTCTACGAGACGCTCGCCGCCCGTGAGAAGAGGTCCGGAGCGAGGCGGGAGGCGCCGCCCGCACGCCACGATCGCATCCGTCAGCGTTGCGGTTGGTATGCGCACTACACCGGCCCCGGGGCGGCGCATTGTCCCGAGCCGGACTGGTATGCCCTGGCCTCCATCACGAGCCGCACCATCGACGGCGAGCAGAACTTCCACGCATACAGCCGGCAGCACCCCGGATATGACGAGCGTGAAGCGACGGCCAAGTATGCGCGAGGCCTTAGCGAAGCCGGACCTAGAACCTGTCAGGCGGTCCGAGATGGCGGAAACGAACAGTTCTGCGATCAATGCCCCGCTTGGGAGAAGATCACCTCACCGATCGAACTCGGCCGCGCTTATCATGCAGGCGAGCGCGGACCGGTGGCGATGGGCTTCACCAGCCATGGCGACTACGCCTTGCTGGATCAGCAGCGCCAAATTCTCTTGCTGCTATCGGCCAACCAGTTGCTGGATCACCGCACCTTGCTCGGCCTCGCCGATCGCGGCTTCTGGGAAGCCAGCTTTCCACATGACCGCAGAGGCTACGATGCCCAAGCGGCGGGGGAGGCGTTGATTGCCGCCTGCAAAGCCCGCGGGCCGTTCGATCCGGCCAAAGTCAGGGGGCGCGGCGTATGGCTCGAAAGTGACCGGGTCATCGTCAATCTCGGCGACAAGATTCCGGACGATACGAAGTACGTATACCTGTGCTTCGAGCCGCTTGATGTGCCGATTTCGACGGGTTTTCCCGCGGATCGCCTCCTCGCCCTGCTCCGCAAGTTCCCCTGGCGCCACCCTCAAGACGCCTTGCTTCTGTTCGGTTGGTTGGCGGTCGCCGCCATCTGCGGCGCTCTGCCTTGGCGGCCTCACAGTTTCGTCTATGGGCCGCCGAATTCCGGCAAGACGACCATACACGGGCTTGTTAGCGACATCCTGTACCCGCTTGGCCTGCCGGCCGACGGTCAAAGCACCGAAGCGGGGATCAGGCAGAACCTGGGACCCGACAGCAGAGCGGTGATCCTGGACGAATTTGAAACCGACCACCGCCAAGAAAGGCTGGCGGCCGTAATGAGGTTCGCCCGAAGCGCATCGTCTGCGCAGGTTCCAGTCTTGCGGGGCACCCAGAGCGGCCAAGCCCTGCAATACAGCGTGCGCACATCCCTGTTCTTCTCGGCCGTCAACGTCGGCAAAATGAGCCCGGCCGACGAAACCAGGGTGCTCATGTTGGAGCTTGTGGCTCACGGCGACGATCCCGAGGCCGGGCGGACGATCACCAGGGAGCGGCAATTCTTCGCGTCCATGGGGCCGCTCTGGTGTTCGTGGATGGTCAAGAATGTTGGGCACATCGCCGGCGCCATCGCCGCGTTCGAGGTGGCGCTTGCCAGGGAGAACAGCCGGCATAGGACCAATATGTCCACGCTATTGGCTGGTGCCTACGTCGCACTGCACGGGAGGTTGCCCACGCCTGAAGAGGCTGAGAAATGGGTTTCCGATGCGGCAGGCGCGGTCCGCCTCCATGCCCAATCTCATGAGCGCGACGACGCGGGAGACGCCTTGTCGCACCTCTTGGGATACCTGGTCTCGGACAACAACGGGATCACCTTCCCGCTCGGCCACTGGATCGCTTGCGACCTTGCCGCCCACAAAGGGAGCAAACGGCCGAATGACCTAGGAGAACCCGGACGCATCGTCGCGATCCACGACATGCGCTTCAGCCCCGAAAGCGAACGTGAGGGGTTGATGATCCGCCATGGGTCCCCGGCCATCGACAGGGTCTTCCAGGGCACCAAATGGGCCAATGGCGGGTGGATACGAGCACTAGGCCAAATTCCAGGGGCCTTCACCCCAACGAATCCGATGCGTTTCCCGAACACGCCAGGAAAGGTTCGCGCCGTCGGCCTTTCGCTCGACCTGATCCCGCCGCCCCTCGATTACCGCCCGAACACAGAGGACTACTGATGGGGACGGGACGGGACGGAGGCATAGGGGTGGAGAGGGGGGAGTAGGGTAGCGGCTACATGCCTCCGCGCCGCACTCCACACCCTGCGCCATGTCTCTGCGCCGCCCGTCCCGCCCCGCGTCCCGTCCGCGATTTCACCCCCTGCGAGGTTGAAATCGCCGGCCCGGGTGGGGCTCCGCGCCCCAGAGAGACGCGTTCCGCCGCCCCGCAGAGCCATCCGGTTGCTGCCTTGGTTGCAGATCGGAACCGTCCTGAACATTGGGGGAAATTATGTGGCGGCCTTCGATGTGTTTTAATTTCAATGGGATAGTGGCCCGTGATGCGCGGCCGGTCCCTGAACCGGAGTTTGAAAATGACGATCATCGCCCACCCCGCCAGCGCCGCCAGCGGCGACCTCGAGCAGGCCCGTCAGGCGGCCGTGGAGGCCCACGAGGCGGCCTGCGCGGCCTGGGGACGCGCCGCTGCCCCCGAGGACGTCATAGTGGCCCGTCGCCTCAGCCGCGCGGCCGTCGTACTGGCCTCGATGGACGCCGACTGGCTGGAACAGCTGCACGCGGCCACGCTCGACTGCGAGGTCGAGCACGCCGCGGATCTACATGCTGAGGCCGCGGCCCGCCTGCAGACCGCGTGGGCTCCGCCCTACCCGCCGGTGGGAAGCCGGTAGGCGGTGCACCCATGAACGACTTCAAGATCACCATCACCAGACGCGAACGCCGCCGGCCTACGGCGGACGGGGGCAAGGTCAAGCAGGTCCGCTACTTCCTGAACTACAACGACCCCAAGACCGGCCGCCGCATGCAGCCGTCGTTCGAGCGGCGCGGGGACGCCGAGGCCGCGCGGAACAAGGTCGTCGCCGCCATCCACGGCGGCACCTACAACGACCGGCGCGGCTCGCCGACCATCCGCATGCTGGTCGATCACTGGCTCAAGTTCAGCGCCGGCCGGGTCAAGCCCAGCAGCCTGAAGGGCTACGAGATCGTCGGCGACGTCATCAGTGGTCCGCTACTCGTGGGCACGCCGAGGGAGCGCTACGCCTACAGCCGCTACGGCGAAACGGCCAAGGACGCCGTCTTCGAGCCTATGCTGGGCGACATTTTGGCGACGGACCTGACCACATCGGAGATACGCATGTGGCACACGCTTCTGAAGGATCAGGTGGGCTACTACACCGCCAACCGCGCCAAGTCGGTCTTGAAGAGCGTCCTGGCGTTGGGAGAAGAGGATTTCGGCATCCGGCCGCCCTCCATGCCCACGTTGACGGGGCGCAGGGCGTCGCGTCCGCGAAAGACCATCCTGACGTCGGACCAGATCGCGACGGTGCTGGAGGCCGCCCAGGCGGACCCCGAGCGGGGCGTCTACTATGCCTTTCCCTTCCTAGCGGGGACGCGGGCCAGCGAGCAGCTTGGCCTGCTGTGGGAGGACGTGGACTTCAAGGTCGGCGTGATCCGCATCCGCCGTGTCCAGGAGCGCGACGGCTCCCTGTGCAATATGACCAAGACCGCGGCCGGCAGCCGGGAGATCCCGATGATGCCGATGCTGCGTAAGTTGCTTGCTGACTGGCATGGGCGATGCCCCAGGGACCCGGAGTATCCCGACCGCGTCTTCCCGTCTCAAGGTCGTCCTCAGCCCTGGCCCAGGCCGCGGATCATGGGTGGGCGGCCCTTGAGCTACCAGAACTTCAGAAGCCGCTTCTGGGGCCCGATCTTCGCGGAGCTGGGCCTGCCATATGTCGGCCTACACACCGCCCGCCACAGCTTCATCTCCACCCTGCAGGCGCAGGGCGTGGAGGTGGGTCTGGTGGCCAAGCTCGCCGGCCACGCCAACCCCAACGTGACGCTAGGTCACTACACCCAGGCCGTTCGGGGCGGGGGCGAGGCCGTAGAGCTGCTGCAAGAGGCCTACAGCGGCCCGAACGCCGCCGCCGCATAACACTCAGAATGGAGACCCACGTGGACATCGACGACTTCGTCAAACTGCCCGCCCGCCAAGCTGCCGAACTCTACAGCGCCGCCCGTGACGCGGGCGATGACGCTGAGGCTTCGCGCCTGCACCAGGCCTATTTTGAAGCGCACCGGGTTCGGCTTTCCGCCGACCGGCAAGTCGCGGAGGCGATGGTCGTGCGCCCGCCGCCCAACACAGGCGCGGCGCGATCCGCGGCGCATCAGCGATCGACAATACGGCGCGTTGGCATTGTCCTGACGGCGCTAGGGGTCGCCTTCGCCATGTTCAGTATGGCGGCAGGCATCGGCGGTACTGGCCTCGCCTTCGGCCTGGCGTTCACGAGCACGGGCTTCATGTTGTGGCTGGTCGGGGTCGTAGAGGATCGCCTCATTGAGATCCGACAAGCGGTCGCTACTGGGCCAACTTGGGCGGCAGTGGGAGCGCCGCACGAGGCCCCCCGCGGCCCGTAGCGCGGGTCGGACCCGGACGCGCGCCCAGCACGGCCGATCTACCCCTCCGGCGCCACCTGACGACCAGAGAGGGGTGGGGGTCCGTCCCCCTATACAGCCCGCCCCCTACATAGGTCATCGACCGTTGGAGACTGTGCAGGTTGTGCAACATGTGCTGCGCAAGGGGGGCTATTGGCGGACGACCAGGCCAGCTTCTGTTGCGAGACTCAGCATCGTAGCGAGGCGATCCGGCGTGGCGTTCGGAAGGCCCGGTTGTGCGCCTGGCGACCTGGCCCAACCACCTTCCTCGAGCACTACCCTAAGGCGAAGCAGCCGCCGCCGGCCCGAGCGAGCGTCCGCCAAGCCGCGTCCGACGCTCCAATACACATGCTGACCAAATACCCACGCCTCGATCACATGGGTCATAAGGGAAGCTGACGAGGCATCTAGGCGCATACGGACATCCCGAGCGGCTACCGTTAGTGGGAGCCGATCTAGACTTTCTCCTGCTGGGGTCTCTGGCGCTTCTGCGACACACAGGGCCATAGCCCGCCGGAAAACGGCCGGAAACGCCTCCCGGTCTTCCGACCAGACACAGGCTTGTAGCTCCTCCATCAGTTCCACCGGCCCCGTCTCTGGCGGCACGTCGAGCCACGTCTGCACGTCGGGGTCATCTTCCCCTGCGGATTTCAAAAACATCGCGACAAGACGCTCGGTGTGCATCGGCGCGTCGAGTTTGGCGACGCACCAGGAGAAGAGCCCCTCAAGAGCGAGGCGGAAGAGTTGTCGCACCTGAAGCGTGCGCCACGCGGCAGTAGCGCTGGAGACGCCTTCGGAGGCGGGGAGCGAGCCTGGCAGGGCGCACATCGCGCGGCGCACGTTTGCCTCTTCCAGCGTCGCGGAGGCTGAACAGGTTTGGATCAAGAGTTCGAGGCCATTGCGGCGCGCGGCATTCGCGGCCGGGCCGGCAAGTAGATCCGCCATCACCTCCCGCTCATCAGGCGCAAGGTCGTCAAGCGCCCATGCACCGCTCCAGGCCTTGACGTCCAACTCCGTCACGATGACGGGCCCCAATTGGGAAAAGGCTTCGTGGCCCAAGTGCGGACGTAGACGCTCTTCCAAAGCGTCGATCGCGCGCGCCACACCCGATCCAAGCTTCAACGCGCCGCTGTGGAGCAAGTCCGGGGTCAGCCACCCCAGGCTCCGCGTTGCGGGGCCGTAGTTGATTGGCGCGCTCAGCGCGGTTGAAAGCTCCCGCACGTTTCGCCGGGTCGTCCACTCGGCACCGCCGAACTCGTAGATGCCATTTGCGAGGATAGGGGCGAGTACATCTCGGCCCGGCAGATCAGTGCTGGGATTGCTCGCGAACTGCGACCACACGAAGATCACTTCAATACGGTCTACGAAGTCCTGCAAAATCTCGGCGGCGACCTGATGCATTCCCGATCGCGCGGCCAGCTGCGCTGCACGCCGCCAGGCCCAGGTCACCACTACAAACGGTCGTATATGTCGTGCGACGTTGTTCACGCCGGGGAACACGCGGTCCATCAGATCAAAGTTGATGGCTCGAAGCCCAAGAGGGTCCACGCCGCCTGGCTTTATCTGACTTGCCGCCGTCCGCCGGGCCTCGGTTGCCTCGCGCGCCGCGGCGATAAGGTCCCCCATGGTGGCCACGTTCAGAACTCCTCCGAGAGGAGTACATGGTCGCAAGGCGTGGTCACGATCGCGGCGCTGCGGAGTTCAATTCGGACGCCGCTTGGCAGGGCCGTGTAGGAGCAGGGGCAGCGTAGCGCGTCTGCCGATACAAAGTAGATTTCACGCCGGGCACGTGCGGAGCCCTTCAGGGCGCTCTCTAGCCGGGCCCATTCTGGTCGCAGGCGGAGGATGGGGTATTTGTTAGCCAGCCCCCCGGCCTCCATGTCCCGTTTGAAAGCCCGCACTTCCTCCTGGGTGGTAGAACAGCCAACCACCTCCGCCCAAAATTTGTCGGTGTCGGTCTCAGGACACAGAAGCGCTCGGAATCCTGAAGCCCGCTGCAAGTCAGGGGGCGCAACCTCTGGCACCCATCCCCGCGTCAACAACCTGCGCCGCGCGACCCGGGCACGAATTGGCCAACTATGGCCAACGTCGCTTATTGCGTCGACGACCACGACCGCCGTGGCGGCATCCCGATCTATATCGCCATCTCGAACCATGGCCGACACTAACGCCTGCAAATACCCGCGAGTGCGGCCCTCGCTCGCTCCCAGGGCGCCGCAAATATACTGGGTTATTGCAGCTAAGGACTCGAGGCCGCCTTGAGCGGTTGGGTTTCCTATCACGCGCTCGAAGTGGCGCTCAAAGTTCGCGAAGGCCTTCTTTTCAAAGGCTACGCGCCGTCGCCGCCGGTCCTCGGCGCGTTTTCGTGCCGCTTCAAGTTCCTTAGTCGTAGGCGCGTCGCCCGTCTCTTCCTTGTCATCGTCATCACCGGCATCATCGCGAACCGCGAAGGTTTCGCGGGGGGCCGTCAAAGCGGCGAACATGTTGTCGAGGAAGCGTCTCCACGCGGCGTCGTGTGCGGGCGACCCGTCTGACGGCGGTCTTCCGGGCAGGTGCGATCCGGCCGGTGAGAGCAGTTCGTGGGTGTTGGCAAGCGGGCGCGCACGTGGTTCCGATGGCCCCCAACCACCGCCGCTGGCCGGGCCACGAGAGAGCGCCTGAGGGTTGTCCCAAACCCACGCCATGAGCGCGGCAGCGTCTTCGGGGGTGTCGGTATGTGCTAGCACAGCGAGCAGCCTGGCAGCGGCCGATCCAGTACGTCGGCGAATCTCGGCCAGATCGGCAAAGGCCACGAAGCCTTGGGCGACCTTCGAGTCCCTCACCAAGCGAAGCACAACACGACCCACCGCCCAGCCCTGGCCTTCCAAACCATCAGCCTGCCAGGTGAACCGCCCTTCAGGGTCGATGTCTGCGAAGCCCAACTCATGCACGACGCCCCCGGCCAACATCTGAAGGTGGGCAGGCCCGGTCGGGAATGAGGTCAAGACACGCCCGTCTACCCGGCCTGCGCTCAGCCGGGCTCGCAGGACTCCATTGACCGGTTGCTCGTCCGCTTCGGCGTCCTTTGTCGAGGTCGGTGGCGTGGGCGGAGCTGCCGCAACCCATGTCCACCCAACCTGGGGAGCGCGCGACATTCGAAGGACGCCAGCTTCAATGTTACGCCCACCACCCAGCGCAGCTGCTGTGCCATTGGCGCTGCCTGAAAATAGCAGCCGCCCGCGCCTACATTGGATCTCGAAAACCTTCGCATGAAGGTGCCGCTCGTCGGCCGCCAGCCATTCCACGGCCACCGGATGCACCGGCAGGGCGCACCCGCGAGGCCAGTTGTCCACGCCCAGGCCTTCCACCACGGGCTTAGGGTGGGCATGCGCGAAGGCCTCCGAGAGACGCAGGCGCCTGCATAGGGTGGCTAGGGCAGCCCCATCGTCCCAAAATGGTGATGCGGCAACCAGTCGGGTCGCGCCCCCCAGTTCGTCGGCCCGCGCGACCAGTTGGCGCGTGAGGTCTTCGGTCAGATTGTGCAAAAGCCGAACGTCGCCATTGCGAACGCCAGAGGCTGCCCCGGTTTCAAGGGCAGTCGCCAGCAGCTCCAGCCGGTCACCCGCGTCGTGCGTTGCGCGATCTGTTGTGGCGAGAGCGCGAAAGAAGCCCGCCGCGTCGTCGAAAGCGTCGGCCGCAAAGCTAGGGTGCAGGTGCTCGGCGACCTCAAGGTTTCCGCCCCACCCACCGAAGGTCAGGTTGCCTGATCCGACAACGAGATGAGCGTCATCCGACGACACAAGCGCGGCCACCTTCGCGTGGAGCACCCCATGCTTCACGCTGACGGGCTCGATATCATAGTCCTTGCCGACGACCCGCGCACCATACTCGGCAAGCGCGCCTCGAACCCCCATGACGTCTGCGATGATTAGCGGCGGCGCCGATCCGGCGCGCACCAGCGCGTCTAGGGCCACGGCCTCGAAGAACGAAAGGCTTAGCGCATAAGTCGTGAAGGCAGCGTGGTCCCACCGTGCCGCCCCCAACAAATCCAGTGCCGACAATTCTTGGGCGGCCAATTGCCCCTCGATCTTCACCACTTACGCGCGTAGAGACCAACGGGACCGAGCCGGGCCACTTGGTCAAGCCTCAAAGAGTCAGACCACCGACCGCGCGATCATCGCTTCGATCAACTTGGCCCTCTCAAGCGGCGCACCGTCCAGCTTCACCTCGCCAAATGTATCGTCAACGATCCGGCTGGTTCCGTCGTGGACGTGGACATGGATGCCGAATTCTTGCGGCCGTTCGGCCGTCCAGACGATGGCAGGCGTCGAGGCCCAGACCGTGTAGTGGCAGCCCTTGTACTGATCCAGATCGAGGGTCCGAGACGGCGTCTCGTACTTCAGGTTCTTCGCAAAGGTATCGTGGAGCGGCTTCAGGGGCGTTGAGACGATAGGCCCTTTGCTCCAGGTGCTGTCCCTCCCGCAGTTGCCGCAGAAATGCTTGCGGTGTGGCGTTCGCGCGAAGTCGGCCAGATCCAGGTGAGGGTAGCCGCACGATGAGCAGTTGATGCAGTCCATCTCCTGGCCGCGCTCGACCGCGTAGACATAATCAAACGCCGCCGGGGGCGTGATGTTTACGCGGGTGATTTCCTGATTGCCGAACAAGCCAAGGCTGCTGCTGTAGAGCGTCGCTATGGCGTCGAAATCCTTGTCGATAACCTTCTTCTCACCGGCGACCTCCCTCACGTGAACATGGATTTTGGGCGGCCTGGGCTTGATCTCTTCCGTCGATAGAGCGGCCGGAAGTGAGCACCAAATACCCACTTCAGCATGCTGGTTGACGTTCACCGTCAAGGGCGAGACGACATAGTTCATCTGTTGGGCGTGGTTGGCGCACCGCATCTCGCCAGCTTGGTCGTAGGCCTCCAGGTCGGCCTTTGTGCCCCAATGGGTTTGGTGGGTTCGGCACCAGAGGCGATCCGCGCCGTGTCGGAACTTCCCCGCGTGGGCGAAGTCGCACGGCAATACGGCGTCGTTGCCCGACCTTCCGGGGAAGTGCCCAAGGAGAGATGGCGAGAAGACGGCGATATTGCCAAGCGTGCGCCCGTACGCCCAGCAGATCGCGGCCTTCTCAGAAAGGCCGCCGTCGGCGTCTGGGTTGATGGGCTGCTCGTCGCAGATTTTGCTGAGATAATGTTTCTTCGCGGGGCTGCCCTCATGGTTTTCCCACTGGCAGCGCCAGAGTTCGACCGCGCCCGTAGAGGTGTTGACCCGACGTTCAATGAACATGATTTCAGCCCTTCCGAGCCTTCCAGATGGCGTCCATTCCCACGTCGGTCAGGGCCGCCTTCATCGCTGTCACCGCGTTGTCGGAGAAGCAGGGGAACTTTGATTTTCCGAACTTGAAGACGTGCCGGCAATTTTGGTCATCGTCGATTTTCAAATGCGCCCGGACCGCTGCAGCCTTAGGCGTGGTTAGCCCGACCACCTTTGCAAGATGCGCCGGCGTCAGGTGATATTTCTTCTGCAAGTCGAGTTCGCGAACCGCAGCCGCATCCCCCGGATCATTCGCCGGTACGAACTTTACGGGCGCGCCGTGCTTCTTGGTGAAATGAACTTTGACGTCGATCCCCTCACCCTCCGTGGCCGTACCCAATGCGGTCAGCCGGGGAAACACATCCGGGAATGCTTTCTTGGCGCGGACCGCCTTCTCGATGCGGTCAATGTCCTTCTCGGACACGTTCACCTCGTCAACAATGTGCGCCTCCATCGCCAAGAGCGCACGGATGCGGCCCCGGGCCTCGTCGCGCGCGCGGCGGCCAGGCGCCAGCAGCGCGGTGATTTGGGCATATTCCTGGTCCATCAGGACCTCGATATTGACCGGCGGCGTCGTGGATACCGGCAGCACCCGGGTCGGCAGGTGGTTGATGAGGGCGTCGTCGAACGACCGCTTCAGGACAGTGTCGATCACCGTCACCAGCGCCTGGGCGTGCATATAGAGAAGCTGTTCTGCGACGACGACGAACCAGTGCTGTTCCGCGTCTCGGAGTGAGTCGACGGCGCGCATCGCCCCGGCCTCTTCGGGCGTCACGCCACAATGCGCCTGCGCGAGGGCCAGGCATTTGCCGAACCCCAACGACGTCGCGCTCTTCTTGTCGAAAATGGCGACCCGCTTCTGGACCAGAGCCGCCTTGATCAGCATCTCGCAGGTGTGTTGGAGGTGGAGGAGGACCGCCGTCGTTCGTCCGTCCTCCTCATAGGAATTGAAGGCGGACAGACCGCGACGCAGGGAGCACAACGCCTTCGTCTTCAGCGATTTCGCGTCTCGAACCAGCTTCATGGTCACGCCCTTGACGATCTAAGTTTCACAGCTCATATAGCAAACATGACAAACATAACAAGTGTTCCAAACCTGATGCGCGCCATTCGCTCGGCGCTGGACCTGACGCAGGAGCAGCTCGCCGACCGGCTCGGCGTGTCATTTGCAACCGTCAACCGATGGGAGGGCGGGGCCAACAAGCCTCAGAAAGCGGCGCGAGAAACCATCCTGACTCTGGCTGCGGAGGCCGGCATCGACGTTGGCGCTGATGCCGAGGTTTCGGACGGCGCGGCCGACATCACACGCCGCCGACGAGGCGCACCAGCGGGCGCGCCATCGACGAAGTCCATGGAGCAGATGCTTTGGGACGCAGCTTGTTCGATCCGCGGGGAGAAGGACGCCCCAAAGTTCAAAGACTACCTGCTCCCACTGCTCTTCCTAAAACGGTTGTCAGATGTCTTCGACGACGAAATCACCCGCTTGTCGGAGGAGTATGGTGATCTCCAAACGGCGCTGGAGATCGCTGAGAGCGACCATTCCCTTCTTAGGTTCTACATGCCGCCCGAAGCCCGTTGGGCCGTGATCAGTGGCCGCGATAATTTCGAATGGCCACTTGATAAGGATGGCAAGAGCACCCGACCCAAGGACATAGGCGAGCATTTGACCAAGGCGGTGCGCGCTGTCGTCAAACAGAACCCCGACCTGGCCGGCGTTATCGATGTTGTGGATTTCGCGGCCGAGCGTAACGGCGAGCGTGACGTCAACCCCGCGAAATTGAGGCTCGTCGTCGAAACCTTTTCCGGTCCCCGCTATCGGCTCGGATTGGCGGACGTGCAGCCAGATTTCCTCGGCCGCGCCTACGAGTACCTGCTGCGCAAATTTGCCGAGGGCTCGGGCCAGAGCGCGGGCGAGTTCTTCACGCCGACTGAGGTCGGTTTTCTCATGGCGCACATTATGCGGCCTCGGCCGGGCGAGGAGTGTCACGACTACGCATGCGGTTCGGCAGGCCTTCTAGTGAAGCTCCAGCTTGTAGCGCGCGAACTGGATCCCACCAGCAAGGTGCCCCTGAAGCTGTACGGCCAGGAACTCCAGGCCGAGAGCTACGCCGTAGCCCAGATGAACGGGATCATCCATGACATGGAGATCGCCATGGCTCGCGGCGACACCATGATCAATCCGAAATTCCGAACGTCAGACGGTAAGATAAAAACCTATGACATCGTGGTCGCGAATCCGATGTGGAATCAGCCGTTTGCCTCAGAGGTCTTCGCCAACGACCCCTTCGACCGATTTCGAACGACCGGCGGCGTCACCACAGGCCGGGGCGATTGGGCCTGGTTGCAGCACACGCTAGCCTGCATGGGCGACAACGGTCGGGCGGCCGTCGTGCTCGATACCGGCGCCGTTACTCGCGGATCGGGATCGAAAAACGAAGATAAGGAGCGGAATATCCGCAAATGGCTCGTCGATCACGATCTGATCGACGGAGTAATCCTCCTGCCAGACAATCTTTTCTACAACACGAATGCGGCTGGCGTCATTGTCATTTTGAATAAACGCAAGCCGGCCGCCAGGAAGGATAAGATTTTCCTTCTCAACGCGAGTAAGCGTCTAAAGAAGGGTAAGCCGAAGAACTACATCCCCGACGACGCCATTCGCCCGCTTGCAGCCGCCTATCTCAAGGGCGAACCTGTGGACGGAGAGATCGCTGTTGTCACCCGCGAGCGTGCAGCAGAGGCAGACTACAATCTTAGCCCTAGCCGTTGGGTTGGACACACCGAGGCGAGGGAGTTCGGCTCAGTGAGCGAACTGCTTCGTGAATTGGTCCAAATTGAAGATGAGGCCTCGGTACTGACTGCTCGCTTGGCGAGTCTCCTGAAAGGAGCCCGAGATGCTGCCTGATGCGTCGGCGCCTCCTCCCGGCTGGGCAATGACCCCATTAGCTGACCTCTGCAGGATTATGAGCGGAGGCACCCCGCCCAAGTCTGAATCCCGCTACTGGACCGGAGATATCCCTTGGGTTTCTGGCAAGGACATGAAGTCGCCTCGGCTCGTCGATTCAATCGACCATGTTTCGCCGGAGGCCGTCGGCGCTGGCACACGCATCGCGCCCGCCGGAGCAGTATTCCTGCTAGTTCGAGGCATGGGCTTGGCGAAAGACCTGCCGATAGCTGTCGCGACACGCGATATGGCGTTCAATCAGGATATTAAGGCACTTGTTCCGAACGAGCTAGGTACGGGTGCATTCCTCCGTGCGGCCATATATGAAAACCGAGCCCGGTTACTCGGGCGGATCGTTCCGTCCGCACATGGAACGATGACGCTGAACCTCGATGACATCGAGACTTTCTCAATTCCCGTTCCGACAGATACTGCCGATAGGATTGCCATCGGTGATGTTCTTGATTTCCTTCAAGACAAAGCAGAGCAAGCGAGTATCGAGCTTACGGCCGTGGAAGCCGTGAAACGTGCAGCGGTCCGTGACCTATTCACAAAAGGCTTGCGTGAAGAATCACAAAAGGAAACTGAAATTGGCCTTATTCCGGAGAGTTGGAATCTAGTAGAATTCGAACATGTTCGCGAATGGCTCCAGTATGGGACGTCAATTCCGTGCACCTACAAACACACACCATTTCCTGTACTACGTATTCCAAACATCCAAACTGGGCGCGTCAACTCCGGTGACATAAAATACGGTAACCTCAGAGAGGAGGAAGCCGTCCGATACCGCCTGACAAACGGCGATCTGATCTTCATTCGCACCAACGGTGTCATCGAAAGGCTGGGGACCTGCGCGGTTTATTCTGGGCAGCCGGCGGATGCGCTGTTTGCGTCCTATCTAATCCGCGCCCGATTAAAGCTTGATCGAATTGACCCCTACTTTGCAGCTCAATTCTTTGCGTCGGAGCCTGGCACACAGATAATAGGTGGACGCGCCACACCTGCGGCAGATGGCAAATACAACCTGAATACTGGGACAATCGACAGCCTTCCAATCCCGTTGCCACCGACGCTGGACGAGCAGCGAGAGATCGTCGAAATCCTGGACGCACTCGACCGCAAGATTGATCTTCACAAGCGCAAGCGCACCGTCCTCGAAAGCTTGTTTAAGGCGCTGCTGCACAAACTTATGACCGGTGAAATCCGTATCGCCGATCTCGATTTATCGGCGCTCGCCAAAGCTCCTCTTGAAGGAGCCGCCGCATGAGCGATCTTAAGATAAGCGAAGCCGGCACGGTCCAATTCCCGATGGTGAAGCACGCCATCGAAATCGGCTGGACGCCGCTCACTCCTGAGGTCGCCAAGCAGAAGCGCGGTGGCGAAGCTGGGATGCTGATGCGGGACGAGCTTGAGGCCAAGCTTGTTGAGTTCAATCCATGGCTGAGCCCCGACTCGGTTCGTTCAATCATCGAGACCCTCGACGCCCTCCCGGCGACGGTAGATGGCAATCGCGAAATCCTTATGTGGTTGCGCGGGGAGCGGGGCTGGTACGACGAGGAAGAGAAGCGCCACCGATCTGTCCAGCTGGTCGACTTCGAGAACGTCGGGGACAACGCGTTCCACGTCACCTGGGAGTGGGCATTGAAGCCGCCGGCCCGGAAGGGTAATCGGGCGGACGTCATGTTTCTGGTGAATGGCGTGCCCGTGTGCATCGTCGAGCACAAGAATCCTAAAGACGGCGATGCCATCGAGCGGGGCATCAAGCAGCTTCGACGCTATGAGATTGAGACGCCGGAGTTGATCGGCGCGCCACAGCTGTTCAACGTCACCCACCTTCTCGAATACTGGTACGGCGTGACGTGGAATGCTTCGCGTCGCGACATGGCGCGTTGGAAGGAGACCAGAGACGAGACCTATCGCTTCGCGGTCCAAGCTTTCTTTGAGCGCACCGACTTCCTACGCACCCTCCAGCACTGGATCCTGTTCTACGTTCAGGACAGTGAGACGCGGAAATCTGTCCTGCGCCAACATCAGCGGAGGGCCATCGACGCCGTCGTCGCGCGCTGCGCCGACCCCGTGAAAACGCGGGGGCTCGTCTGGCACACCCAGGGCTCAGGCAAGACCTTTACCCTTCTGACGGCTGCCCGGTTGATCCTGGAACAGAAGGAGCGGTTCAAGAACGCCACCGTCATTCTCGTGGTGGACCGGACCGAGCTGGAGGGGCAGCTCAAAGGGTGGGTCGAGCGGCTGCTTGGAGAGATGCAACGCCAGGACATCGCGGTGAAGCGCGCCGATACCAAGGCGGTGCTTCAAGGCCTGTTGGATGATGATTTCCGAGGCCTCGTGATCTCGATGATCCACAAATTCGAGGCGGTCCGGAAGGACAGCTCTACGCGGGACAATGTCTTCGTTTTCATTGACGAGGCCCACCGGTCGGTCGCGAAGGACCTGGGGTCCTATCTGATGGCGGCCGTGCCCAACGCGACCATCATCGGCTTCACCGGCACCCCAATCGCGAAGACCCACCAGGGCGAAGGTACGTTCAAAATCTTCGGCCAGGACGATGAGCGAGGCTACCTCGACAAATACGCGATCCGGGAGTCGATCGAGGACGAGACAACCCTCCCCATCAAGCACGTGCTGGCGCCCAGCGAGATGACGGTCCCGGTGGATCGTCTGGATAAAGAATTCTTCGATTTGGCAGCGTCGGAAGACGTGACCGACATCGACGAATTGAACCGAGTTCTGGAACGCGCGGTCAATCTTCGCGCGTTCCTCAAAGCGGACGACCGGATAGCCAACGTCGCGGCCTTCGTCGCCAACCACTTCAAGGAGGCCGTGCTTCCGCTGGGCTACAAGGCCTTCGTGGTCGCGGTCGACCGGGAGGCGTGTGCGAAATACAAGCGCGCGCTCGACAAGCTTCTCCCGCCAGAATGGACCGAAGCGATCTACACGGAGAACGCCGCCGATGTCATCGATCGGCCCCTGGTCGCGGAACTCCAGCTTACGGATGAGCGCGAAGAGGACGTCCGCCTACTGTTCAAGAAGGCCGATCAGGACCCCAAGATCCTGATCGTCACCGACAAGCTGCTGACCGGCTACGACGCGCCGTTGCTCTACTGCCTGTATCTCGACAAGCCGATGCGCGACCACGTCCTGCTTCAGGCCGTCGCGCGCGTAAATCGCCCATACAGCGACCCTGAAGGCATCCAGAAGAAGATCGGACTGGTCGTCGATTTCGTAGGCGTCTTGCGGGAGCTGAAAAAGGCGCTCCAATTCGACTCGGAGGACGTCAGCGGGGTCATCGAAGACCTTGACCTCCTCCTCCAGGACTTCCTCGGCAAGACCGCCAAGGCCAAGACCGACTATCTCGATGCGGGCGAGGGCGGCGATGCCGACGAGAGGCTCGAGCGCCTGGTGTATGGCCGGTTTCTTGAGATCGACGCGCGCAAAGAATTCTTCGAGGCCTACAAGGACATCGAGAGCCTCTGGGAAATCCTCTCTCCGTCGAAGGAGTTGGTTGACCACATCCCGACCTTCAAACGGCTGGCACAGCTCTACGCGACCGTTCGCAACGCCTTTGCGGAACAGGTCGGGTTCATCGCCGACCTCGCCCACAAAACCCGGCGTCTCGTTGAGGAGAACGCGACCCAGGATGGCCTTGGCCGCCTGACGAAGAGCGTCACGTTTGACGTGAAAACCCTGGAGGGGCTCAGAGGCGAGAAGGGCACCGATGAAGGCAAGGTCTTCAACCTGGTTCGTGGTTTTAGGCGTGAGCTCGACGAAGACCCGAACGCCGCCGCGGTGCTTCAACCCCTCAAGGAGCGCGCAGAGCGTATCCTAAAGGGCCTTCAGGAGCGAAACACCACTGGTCTTGCCGCAATGGACCTATTGGCCGCGCTGGCGGCCGAGAAGGAAGCGGCGGAAAGGGCGGCAAGGGACATAGGTCTCTCTCCGCAGGGCTTCTCGGTCTATTGGCTGGTGCGCGAGAACGCTGACCTCAAGGCCGCCAATGTTGCCCCCCTCGACCTTGGGAGAGAGGTGGAGAAGCTGCTTGAGCGTTTCCCGAATGCTCGGGTTAATCCAGACGAACAGCGGCAGTTGCGGGCGGCGCTCTATCGCCCACTGGTGACGCTGGAACGTGAGGCGCGAAGCGCATTGGTCGATTTGATCGTTGCAACGATCCTGCGATGAGCGAGCCGCCCTGTCCGGAGGTAGAAGAGCTCAAGGCCAAGGTTGCGCAATGGGCTCAGCGCCTGGGGGTTCAGCCAAGGGCCGTGCGTGTTCAGAAGATGACGAAGAAATGGGGTTCGTGCTCCACATCAGGCACGATCTCGTTGGCGCTCGACCTGTCGGACCAGAGCCTAGAATTTCAGGACTTCGTGATCGCCCACGAGCTGCTGCATCTGAAGATACCAATGCACGGGCGGCTATTTCACGCGGTCTTGGGGGCTCACCTGCCAGGCTGGCGGGCCCAGGAGTCGGTGCGACGCGGTCACAGGCCCTGAACCCTTGAATTTCGTCGTGCAACCGAGCTGCAACCCGGGAGGCCGAACCCCCCAACGAAAGGGCGTCTGGTGGTCTCGGAGGCGAGGCTCCCGCCTACTTCCGCTTCTGCTTGCGGGCGGCGTAGCGCAGGTCGCGGGCTTCTTTCTGCTTGGCGCGCAGATCCAGGTCGCGGGCTTCCTGGGTGATGGCCTCGTCCTCGACGCGCAGGCGTTCGACCTCGGCGGCGGCGGCGCGCTTGGTCTCGCGCTCGGCGTTGCGCTCGGCCCGAACCTTTTCCAGCTCGGCGGCCGCGGCGGCCTTGCGGGCTTCGATATTCGGGTCGATGACGGTGGGCTTGGGCTTGAAGCGTTCCAGCAGCGCCTTCTTGGCGGCGGCCGAGGTGGCCTGCCGGTCGGCGTGCTTCATGCCTTTAGGTTCGAACATGCGGTCTCAAAGTTCCTAGTCAGGGCCTGGTTCCGGTTCGCCGTCCCTTCCCCCGGATGGGGAGGTACGCCGGGCCTGCGGGTCGTTCGAATTTCTGGAGCGGGCGAAGAGATTCGAACTCTCGACCCCAACCTTGGCAAGGTTGTGCTCTACCACTGAGCTACGCCCGCACTCCGTGAAACCGATCCCCGTGAGGATTGGCCCCGAAATTCGAGAGCGGGCTTATGGCAGAGGGTCCGGGGCTTGGCAAGCGGGGCTGGCGTCTTTCTCAGCCCATGAAGCGCGGGGCCTTCAGCCGGCGCTTGTTCACGTGGTCCTTGGGGGCCTCGTTTTCGATCTCCGGCGGGAACTCACCCTTGAAGTAATAGCGCTGCCAGGCCTCCTTGGTGGCCTCCGGATCCAGGCGGAAAATCTTGGCGTTGAACTCCGCCCGGTGCTTCTCCCAGACGTCGTACTGGTCGCGCAGTTCCGGGTTGCGGGCCATCGACCGGATCACCGGCTGAACATCGGCCAGGACCTTGTCCTGGGTGAGCGTGATGAAGCAGAACGGCTCGCCCTTCTCGAAGCGCACCTTGCCCGGCCGGGTGAAGATCCAGTTCATCGTGAAGGGGAAGGGCAGCCAGTCGGTCTCCACCAGGCCCGCCAGGGGCTGGATGCCGTCCTTGACGTGGTTGGGCGGGCCCTGGGCGATCATCGACCAGCCGGGCGGGGTACGGAACAGGTAGCCCGGGTGGAAGGTCACCACGCCATGGCTGAAATGGCTTTTGACGAAGTTGTGGAAATCCGGGTGCGGGTAGTCGGTCTGCAGCTTGATGTCGTCCTGGTGGCTGCCCCCGGTCCATTCGGCGGTGAAGGCCATGGGGCAGAGGATTTCCCAGCCCGTGGTGTTGGCCATGGACAGCGGCAGGCAGCGATAGGGGTGGCGCTCGGCGAAATGGTCCATCCAGGCGCGTTGCGGGCGGCCCGGCACGATCTCCGGCGGGCGCTCGGCGGTGGGGTAGCACTCAAGTTCCATGGCGGGCTCTCAACGCAATGACCAGAGTCCTGGTCTAGCCAGCCTGTCGCACCCGCGTCCAGTTCGCTAGTTATTGGGGATGCAGACTCGCCCCGACCTGATCGCCTTTTTCGACGCCCACGGCATCGACCACGCCACCACCGAGCACGAGGCGGTATTCCGGGTCGGCGAAGGCGAGGAGATCAAGCACGGCATCGCCGGCGCCCACACCAAGAACCTGTTCCTGAAGGACGCCAAGGGCCGCCTGTGGCTGATCTCGGCCCAGGACACCACGGTGATCGACCTCAAGCGCCTGCACCCGGTGATCGGCGCGGCGCGGCTGTCCTTCGGCAGCGCCGAGCTGATGGTCGACACGCTCGGGGTGACGCCGGGCTCGGTCACCGCCTTCGCCATGATCAATGACCCTGACCGGCGGGTGACCTTCGTTCTGGATCAGGCCCTGGCCCGGTCCGAACGGGTAAATTTTCACCCCCTGACCAACACCGCCACCACCAGCATGAGCCAGGCGGGGCTGCGCAAATTCCTTGCGGCGCTTGGGGTTGCGCCCCTCGTGGTGGATTTCGAGGCGATGTCGGTGGTCGAAGACGGTTTCGTCCGTTGAAGACCGCGCCGCTTGGGACCATTTTAGCCGCCACGACGTTCAACCCCCTGAGACGGGAAAGACCCAGACCATGACCCTGATCGGCGAGACCGCGCCCACCCCCGGCGGCGACCTCATCAAGGACGGCAGCGACGCCGGCTTCATGGCCGATGTCATTGAGGCCTCCAACGCCGTCCCGGTGATCGTCGACTTCTGGGCGCCCTGGTGCGGCCCCTGCAAGCAGCTTGGCCCCTCCATCGAAAAGGCGGTGCTGGCCGCCAAGGGCAAGGTCAGGCTGGTGAAGATCGACATCGACCAGCATCCGCAGTTCGCCGGCCAGCTGCGCGTGCAGTCGATCCCCGCCGTCTTCGCCTTTTCCGGCGGCAAGCCCATCGACGGCTTCATGGGGGCCCTGCCCGACAGCCAGGTGAAGGCCTTCGTCGACCGCATCGCCGGCCAAGGCCCCGCCAACGAGACCGATGAACTGCTGGCCATGGCCAAGGAGTCCCTGGGCCTCGGCGACCTGGGCGGCGCGGCCCAGGCCTTCGCCCAGGTGCTGCAGGGAGACCCTGAGAACCTCAAGGCCCTCGGCGGCCTGGCGCGGGTCTACCTGCAGGGCGGCGAGCCCGAGAAGGCCCGCGAGATCGCCGACATGGCGCCTGAAGGCGCCAAGGACCCCGACCTCGACAGCGTGCGTGCGGGCCTCGCCCTGGCCGACGCCGCGCCGGAAGAGACCTCCGACCTGGAAAAGCGCCTGGCCGCCGACGCCAACGATCATGAGGCCCGGTTCGAGCTGGCCGCGGCCCTGGCCGGCCGCGGGGCCTGGGAAGCGGCGTCGGATCATCTGCTGAAGATCATCGAGGCCGACCGCGCCTGGAACGACGAGGCGGCCCGCAAGCAGCTGATCACCATCTTCGAGGCGGCAGGGCCCGGCTCCGACGTGGCCCGCAGCGGCCGGCGTCGACTGTCAGCGATCCTGTTCTCATGAAGGGCGAGCGGGCCATACCCGGCGGCTATCAGAGCCCCAGCGACCTGCCGCAGGTGATCCCGGTCTTTCCGCTGGACGGCGCCCTGCTGCTGCCCGGCGGCGACCTGCCCTTGCGCATCTTCGAGCCGCGCTACCTGAACCTGATCGATGACGTGATGGCGGGCGACCGCATGATCGGCATGGTCCAGACCCGGGCCGGCGGCGAGCGGGCGCGGCCGAACCTCGCCCACGTCGGCTGCGCGGGCCGCATCACCAGCTTCAACGAGACCTCGGACGGCACCTATCTGATTACGCTGACCGGGGTCTGCCGGTTCGAGGCGGGCGAGGAGCTGGCGGTGAAGACCCCCTATCGCCAGGTGCGCACCAGCTTCGCCCCCTTCTTCGGGGACCTGGCCGACGAGGAGGTCGATCCCGATGAATTCGACCGCAAGCGCTTCGCCGCGGCCCTGAAGAAGTACCTGAACCGTCGCGAGCTCGACATCGACTGGGACACCGCCGAGACCGCGCCCCTGGAGAGCCTGGTCACCAGCCTGGCCATGGGCCTGCCCTTCGAGCCCCTGGAGAAGCAGGCGCTGCTGGAATGCCCCACGCTGGTCGAGCGGGTGGACGCGCTCACCACCCTGCTGGAGATCGACGCCCTGGATGACGGCGATGACGCCGGCCATTCCATGCAGTAGGGATGGCGCCCATGACGCAGCCTCTCCCCGCCCTCACCGTCGACATCGATCCGCGCCTGCTGGAAATTCTGGTCTGTCCGGTGACCCACGGGCCGCTGACCTATGACCGCGAAAAGGCCGAACTGGTCTCCAAGTCCGCCAACCTGGCCTATCCGATCCGCGACGGCGTGCCGATCATGCTGCCGGAAGAGGCGCGCGAGATCGCCGATTAGGTCCAATTCACTGGGGGGCGGCCCTACCGCAGCCAGAGGCGGAAGGGTTCAAGGAAATCGGCGACCCTGGCCGCGTGGCTCGGCGCGCCGGGGGCTCTGACGTCAAGGGTTCGGAGGTCCTGAAACCCCGCCAGCTGCGCGGGATTCAGCCTGCTGGTGCGCACCAGAGACATGCTCCATTGCGGAAACAGCCGCGCCTCAATGGGCTTGTCGTGGACCTGGATGATTCCGGTGTGGCGCTCATCCCTTCGGATCTTGCCCATCAACTCGTCGAGGGACGACCGCGCGCCCTCGATGAACTGCAGGAATGTGCCATCGTGGTAGCAGAGCATGCCCGTCACCTGGCGCGTCTTGTTGGCGTGCGACGCCTGGGCGACCAGGGCGGTGACCGCGAGCGTGGTGAGCAGCTCCCGCGAGGTGCTCAAATATCCGATACAGTGAAGCATGAACGACTCTTTCTCCGGCATTGTTTGGCTCCCCGTGCCGGGCCGGGAACAGGCAAATCAACCTTGGCGCCTCACCCTGACCTCACCCCCGTGATCGGGTCAGCAGGACAGGCCGCCGATCTCGCAAGAGATCAGCGCCCGCAGGACGCCAGGGCCTCCTTCAGAACTCTTCCCATTCATTGGCCGAGGGCGCCGGCGCCATGGCCGCCGCCAGGCGGCCCTGGGCGCGGGCCACCGGATTGGCGGCGGGCGCGTGGCGGCCGGGCTGGGCGACCACCGGTCGGGACGCGGCCCTCACAGTGGGCTTGCCGGTCTGGAAGCGCGCCACAAGCCGGTTGAGGTCGTCAGCCTCCGAGCGGAGGCTGGAGGCTGCGGCGGTGGCCTGCTCCACCATGGCGGCGTTCTGCTGGGTCACCTGGTCCATCTGGTTGACGGCGGTGTTGACCTCGGCCAGGCCGGTGGCCTGCTCCTGGGAGGACAGGGCGATCTCGGAGATCAGGCCGTCGATCTCGGTCACCCGGCTGACGATGGCGGTCAGGGCCTCGCCGGTCTCGCCCACCAGCCTGACCCCTCGCTCCACCTGGGAGGAGGAGGCGGCGATCAGGGTCTTGATCTCCTTGGCGGCCTCGGCGGAGCGCTGGGCCAGGGCGCGAACCTCGGAGGCGACCACCGCAAAGCCCTTGCCGGCGTCCCCGGCCCGGGCCGCCTCGACCCCGGCGTTCAGCGCCAGGAGGTTGGTCTGGAAGGCGATCTCGTCGATGACGCTGATGATCTGGGTGATCTGACCCGAGCTTTCCTCGATCTCGCCCATGGCCGAGACGGCCTCAGTGACCACCTCGCCGGAACGGGCGGCGTCACTGCGGGCGGTGGCGGCGGCCGACGAGGCCAGTTTCGCGCCCTCGGCGCTGCGGCGCACCGTGGCGGTGATCTGGTCCAGGGCCGCGGCGGTCTCCTCCAGGCTGGCGGCCTGCTGCTCGGTGCGGCGCGACAGGTCGTCCGACGCCGTGGCGATCTCGTCGGAGCCGCCCTTGATGCCGTCGGTGGCGGTGGTGATGGCCGCCATGGCCTGCTCCAGGCTTTCGACGGCGGCGTTGAAGTCGGTCTTGATCTGCAGGTACTGGCCGGTGAAGTCGGCCTCGATGCGCGAGGTCAGGTCCCCCTGGGCCAGGCGGCCCAGGTTGGCGGCCAGGGTGGAGACCACCATGGCTTGTTCGGCCTCCACCTTCTTGCGTTCGGCCTCGGTCATGACCCGCTCACCCTCGGCGGCGGACCGCAGCTCGGTGGCCTCGGTCTCCAAGGCGCGCGCCCGCAGGCCATTGTCCTTGAACACCTGCACGGCCTTGGCCATCAGCCCCACCTCGTCGCCGCGGTCCTGGCCGTCGACGTCGACCTCCAGGTCGCCGCCGGCCAGACGGCCCATGCGCTCGGCCAGGCGGTTGAGGGGAACCGAGATCTTGCCGTTGGCGATCCAGACGCCGAGCCCCAAGCCGGCCCCGATGCCGATGACCGCCATCACGATATTCGTGGTCAGCGTCCTCCTATTGGCGGCGGAGAGCTTCGCCGTGGTCTGAGCGTCCGCGGCGGAACTGGTCTCATTGAAGGCCCGCAGGTCCTTGGTAAGGGCGGCGATCTTGGGATCCAGCGCCCGCAGGACCGCGTTGCCGGCCTCCGCCTGGTTCTGCACGCCGAGCTCCACGGCCTTGCCGCCCTCGGTGATGATCTCTTCGGCGCGGGTGCTGAACTCCGCGATCTTGGCGGCGTCCTCGGGTTTCAACTTGGCGGCCTTGTCGAGATTGTCCCGCAGCTTGGTCACGGACTCCTCGTAGGCGGCCTTGGCCTCCTGGGCCTCGGCGCTGGCGCCGTCATAGGCGATGGTGCGGTAGCCGGCATAGCCGATCTGGTTGATCCGGCGGTTGGCCCGCGCGATCTCCAGGGCGGACGGCGCGCTGTGCTGGGTGAGGGCCTCATAGGCCTTCTCGGTCTTCAGCATCTCCAGGCTGCTGAAGGCCGCCGAGGCTGCGAAGGCGATCGAGACCACCAGCAGCGCGCAAAGGATTTTTGTCGAAATCTTCCAGTGATCGAGGAACTTCATGTCGCTGCCTCTGCGATCCCTGGCGCGAGTCAGCGCGGCGGATCCTGTGTCAGGCATCCAGAGCAAAATCACGGTTTAGAACGGGTTAACGCAAGGTCTTGAGCCTCGGTGCGGTCAGTAATCCTACCCGATACGAGTATATCGCCGGGAGGCTTTTCCTGCTTCTGCTTGCCTGATTTTGAGGCGCCCGCGCCCGCTGTCAGGTAGACTGGCGTGCAAACGCTCGCACGATGCCTTGAAAACCAGTGGTTTATCAAACCAACAGGGCGCCCCTTGGCGTTGCGCGCTCTGAGCCGCACCGCAGCGCACCTGCCCAGAATAGAGCGACCTTTTGACGCACGACACCTGAAGTCTTGTCCGGACCCGGTCAGGTGGCGGCCAAGACCCGCGCGACGCTCGCCTCCACGCTCGGCGCATCCCTGATTTCCAACACCGGACAGGCCACGGTCGAAAGCCACGCCCTATGGCTGGCCAGACTGCGGCCGCCGGTGGAGCCGTCGTCATAGCCCCGCGACCAGGTCATGAACGTCTGGTGGGCCTCGTGCATGTCGCCGCCGGGCGCGATCCGGGCGCCAAATCGGGCCTGTTCCCGGGCGATGCTGCGGGCCATGCGGATCTCGGGGTCGAGGTAGAGGAAGACAATCAGGTCGAACCGATCCTCAACCTCCCGCCCCCAGGAGAGCAGGGAGCCGGAGATCACCCAGCTTTCGTCGGCCGGCAGGGCGGCCTTCAGCATCGCCACCCGCTCCTCCTGCGACCGCTGGGTGGTGAAGGGCGGATCGGTGGGCAGCCAGAAGAAGTGGTCGCTATCCTGATGCGGCACGCCCATCGCCTGGGCCAGGGCCGCGCCGAGGGTGGTGGTCCCCGAGCCCGAGGCCCCGACGACGTGGATGCGCCCCGCGGTCATGATCGTCCTCCCCTGGCCTTCCGATACCCAGGCCGGCGGGTTGGCGCAATTGACAGGCGCCCAGACCCCGCGCACCGTTCCGACCTCGATGGCGATCAGGGAGCGGTTTCATGAAGGCTCGTTCGTCCAAGCGGACTGTCCTGCGCGCCTAGGCGCCCATGCGACCTCCGCAGGTTTTCGTAGCGCCCGGCCGCCCTTCTCGGGGCCCGGCGCATGCCCGACACCTCGCGACGACGAGACATCATGACTGAAACTCTCAACCGCTACGGAAGCCTCTGCGCGGAGATCTACGACCTGGACAAGCCTGTCGGGTCACTGTTCGACATCCCCTACTATTCAGGCCGCCTGAAGGAATTGGACGGCCCGGTCCTCGAGGCCGGGGTCGGCACGGGCCGGCTCTACGTTCCCCTGCTGGAAGCCGGGCTGGACGTCACCGGCTTCGACCACTCCCCCGACATGCTGGCGGTCTGCCGCCGCAATGCCGAGACGCGTGGCCTGACCCCGAAGCTGACCCAGGCGCGGTTTCAGGACTTCGCCCTCGACCGAGCCTTCACGGCCGTCATCGTCCCCACCAGCTCCTTCACGCTGGTGGACGACTTTGCAGACGCCCTGGCGGTGCTGAGGCGGTTCCGCGAGGCCCTGGCGCCCGGCGGCCTGCTGCTGGTGGACCTGCCGCCCCTGAGCTTCTTCGAGGCCCCGAGCGGCGTGCGGGCCTGGACGGCGGTCAATGGCGATTTGCTGCGGATGCGGTCCGAGCGCGTGGTGACCGACCCCATCGGCCAGCGCCGGGTCAACCACGACACCTATGAACGCTGGCGGGACGGCCGGCTGATCGACAGCCAGCTGGAGCTGTTCGCCTACCGTGTCTGGGGCTGGAAGGAGTTCGAGATGGCGCTGGCCGTCGCGGGTTTCACCGATATCGAGGTCGCCGCCAACTACCGGCCCGGACGCACGCCCAAGCCGAATGACGGCATCCTGAACTTCGCGGCGCGGAGGCCGGGCTAGAGCCCTTTCCCTTTAGACGGACTCGTCCAAAGGGGATAAAAAGGGCTCTTATTCAAAATGTTAGAGCCTGTTTCGATCCGATAACCGGTTCCCACTTATCGGAACAGGCTCTAAAGCGCCTCGCCCCGCAGCAGCCGGGGCAGGTCGCCGGAGGCTCCGCCCGCATCGTGCATGAAGAAGCGGCGGGCGGGGCCAATACGGTTGACCACCGACATGCCGGCCCCGCGCACCAGGCGCAGCAGGGGATTGTCGTTCGAGAACAGCCGCACGAAGACGTCGGTGGCCGCCGCCAGCATGGTGTTGTCGAAGCTGCGCCAGCGGGCATAACGCTGCAGCACCAGCTCCGAGCCGATGTCCTCGCCCAGCCGCGAGGCGTCCACCAGCACTTCGGCCAGGGCCGCGGCGCCCTTCAGGCCCAGGTTCAGCCCTTGGCCGGCGATGGGGTGGATGCCGTGGGCGGCGTCGCCGAGCAGGGCCACGCGCGGCGCGCAGAGCCGTTCGGCCAGCTGCAATGACAGGGGGTAGGTGAAGACCGGCCCCTCGACGTTCGCTTCCCCCAGGAAGGCGCCGAACCGGCGCTGCATATGGGCGTGAAAGATTTCAGGCCGGGCGGTCTTAAGCGCCGCGGCCTTGGCCGTGGTCTCCGTCCACACCAGGCTGGCGCGGTCGTCGGTGAGCGGCAGGATGGCGAAGGGGCCGCCCGGCAGGAAGAATTCGTGGGCCACGCCCTCGTGAGGCCGTGAAAGTTTCACCGTCGCGACCACGCCGGTCTGCGGATAGTCCCAGCCGATGGCGTTGATCTTGGCCGCGGCGCGGACCACCGAATTGCGGCCCTCGGCGCCCACCACCAGGGGGGCGGTCAGGACGCGGCCGTCCTCCAGAGTGACCCGGGCGCAGTTCGGCTCGAAGTCCACCGAGGCGACCCGGGCCGGCGCCAGCACTGTGATCCCCGCCTTGGCGATCGCCTTGGCCAGGGCCGCCCGTGACCGGCGGTTCTCCAGCAGGTAGCCCAGGGGCTCGCCGTCGGAGCGGTCGGCGATCTCGGCGCTATCGAAACGCAGGTAGAACGGTGAAGGATTACCCGCCGAGGCCCCCGGACTGCGGCCGTCGGTCACCAGGATCTGCTCGATCCGCTGGGCGTGGGGCTCGATGTCGGCGGCCAGGCCCAGGGTGCGCCACTGGCGGAAGCTGGCGAAGGCAACCGCCGAGGAGCGCCCGTCGAAGGTGGGCGCCAGCTGGGCGTCGAAGATGATCGGGTCGATCAAGATCGGGGTCAGGCCGCCCTGTTTCAGGGCCAGCGCCAGGGTCGCCCCGGCCATGCCGGCCCCGGCGATGATGACATCGGCGTCGTAGGTCTCGCTCATGTCGCGATATGCCGACGAAGCGGGCTTGGCGTCCAGCCCCGGCCGGCTCTGGATGATTTTTGGACGGCTGCGTCCATTTTATCCATTGCCGCGCCCCGTCGAACGCTGTTTCCTGGACGCTCGGGTCTAGTTTTGCGCGCCCGCGGGTTGGGGAATGAACGAATGGCGGGCGTGCCGGGCAACAGACGCGTTCCAATCCTGGTCGGGGGCGTCGTCGCCCTGGCCCTGATCATCGGCGGCGCATTCTGGTGGACCAACAAACAGCGCTATGAGGCCACCGACAACGCCTTCATCGCCGCCGACAAGGTGGTGGTCGCCCCGCAGGTGGACGGCTATGTCGCGCAGGTCCTGGTGAGCGACAACCAGCGGGTCGCCGCCGGCCAGGTCGTGGTGCGGCTGGACGCCGCCACCTCCCAGGCCAAGCTCGCCCAGGCCATAGCCAATGCTGCGGCCCTCGACGCCGCCGTGCGCGGGGTCGACGACAGGTCGGCCCTGGAGACCGCCATGATCGCCCAGAAGGCCGCCGGCGTGGATTCCGCCCATGCCCAGGCCCAGATGGCCGCCGCCGAGCTCGACCGCTATGGCGTGCTGGCCAAGCAGGGCTGGGCCTCGCCGCAGCGGGCCCAGTCGGCCAGGGCCGCCGCCGGCGCCGCCGCGGCCGGAGTCGCCCAGGCCCAGGCCACCCTGGAGGCCGAGCGCCAGACCGCCCAATCCCTGGGTTCCGCCCGCGCCCAGACCTTCGCCCAGGCCCAGGCCGCCCACGCCGCTGTCGACTCCGCCCGCATCGATGTCTCCCGCACCGAGATCCGCGCGCCCGTGGCGGGCGTCGTGGGGGCCCGCGCCGTGCGGCCGGGCCAGTATGTCCGCCCGGGATCGACCCTGATGAGCGTCGTGCCCCTGGGCCAGGCCTATGTGGTGGCCAATTTCAAGGAGACCCAGGTCTCACGCCTGCGCATCGGCCAGCCGGTGGAGATCCGGGCCGACGCCTTCGGCAAGCAGACCATCAAGGGCCACATCGACTCGTTCGCCCCGGCCACCGGCTCGGAATTCGCCCTGATCCCGGTGGAGAACGCCGTGGGCAACTTCACCAAGATCGCCCAGCGCCTGCCGGTGAAGATCGCCGTCGATCCGAAGGAGCCCCTGGCCGGCGCCCTGCGGCCCGGCCTGTCGGTGGAGGTGAAGGTCGATGTACGCGGCCGCTCGGGCCAGGGCTTCGCCGACGCCGGGCCCCAGGCCGAGCTCGCCCGCCGCGGCATCGCGCGCTAGAGCATGTCAGGCGCAAGCGGGAACCGGTTCGCCGCCCGGACATGCTCTAACTTCAAGGAGATAGACCCTTTTTGTCCGGTCAGGTTGATTCAACCTGATCCGGAAAGGGTCTAGGCGCTCGCCGTGGCCGACGCCACCCTCACCCAGGCCCCGCCCGGCGGCCATCTCATCCAGGCCGGCGAGATCGACTGGCTGAAGGTCTTCCTGGGCTTTGGCGGCATGGTCATCGGCCAGTTCATGGCCGTGCTCGACGTGCAGATCGTCGCCTCGTCCCTGTCGCAGATCCAGGCCGGGGTCGGCGCCAGCTCCGACGAGATCAGCTGGGTGCAGACCATCTACCTGCTGGCCGAGGTGGTGATGATCCCGCTGACCGCCTATTTCTCGAAGATGTGGGGCACCCGGCCCTTCTTCATGGCCGCGGTGGCCACCTTCATCGTCGCCTCTATCCTCACGGGCCTGTCGACCACCTTCGAGATGATGATCGTCACCCGCGCCCTGCAGGGCCTGGCGGGCGGGGCCATGATCCCCCAGGTCTTCGCCTCGGCCATGACCGTCTTCCCGCCCGAGCGCCGGGTGACGGCCAATGTGGTGGTGGGCCTGATCGTCACCCTGGCCCCCACCGTCGGGCCTACCATCGGCGGCCACCTGACCGAGGCGCTGGGCTGGCGCTGGCTGTTCTACATCAACGTCATTCCGGGCCTGCTCTCGCTGTTCCTGGTCAGCCGCTACGTCAATTTCGACAAGGGCGATCCCAGCCTGTCCAAGGGCATCGACTGGATCGGCCTGGCCCTGATGGCGGTCTTCCTGCTCTCCATGCAGTACGTGCTGGAGGAAGGCGCCGGGGACGGCTGGCTGAAGGAGGGCAAGATCCTCTGGCTCAGCGTGCTGGCCCTGCTGGCCGGCGTCGCCTTCGCCTGGCGGCAGCTCACCTATCGACAGCCGATCGTCTCACTGGCTCCGTTCACCGACCGCAACTTCGCGCTCGGCACGGTGATGAACTTCGTCTCCGGCATGAGCCTCTATTCCGGCACCTTCGTCCTGCCGCTCTATCTGGCCCAGGTGCGCGGCTTCTCGCCGGCGCAGGTGGGGACCACCATGCTGGTCTCCGGGCTCACCATGTTCCTGGCCGCGCCCATCGCCGGGCGGCTGATCCGCACCATGGACCTGCGGATCGGCCTGGTGGTGGGCTTTTCCCTGGTGGGGATCGGCCTCGGTCAAGGCCTGCATGTGGGCGCCGACTGGGGCTTCAACGAGTTCCTGGTGCTGCAGGTCTGCCGGGGCCTGGGCGCCATGATCGGCATGATCGCCGCCTCCCAGATGAGCATCTCCACCCTGCCGCTCAGCATGATGAAGGACGGGTCTGGGCTGCTGAACCTGATCCGCAACGTTGGCGGCGCCGTGGGCCTGGCCATGGTGACCACCATCCTGGCCCACCAGAGCGCCGTGCACCTTGGCGAGCTGTCGGCGTCGCTCAACAGCAGCAGCCTGGAGGCCCAGGGCATGATGACCCAGCTGTCGGGGATGATGCAGGCCTCCGGCGCGCTCGATCCCGACGGCGGGATGCGCAAGCTGATGGGGATGATGCTGCGGCGTCAGGCCCTGGTGATGGCCTTCGCCGACGTCTTCATGTTCCTGACCGCCGGCTGCGCCGTGGCCGTGGGCCTCGCCCTCCTGGCCAGGCCGGCGCCCGCCGTGCCGGTCCAGCCCCCCGGCGGCGGCGGTCACTGATGCCCAGGCTGGCCGGACAGATCGACCTGGCCAAGGGGGAAGCCATCCTCGACGCCGCCATCGCGGTGCTCGGCGAACGGGGCCTGTCGGCCTCCATGGAGGAGGTGGCCCGCCGCGCCGGGGTCTCCAAACAGACAATTTATAACCACTACGGGTCCAAGGCCGAGCTGATCCGCGCCCTGGTGGACCGCCGCGTCGCCGACATCACCGCGTCCCTGGAGACCCCCGGGGCCGACGAGCACCCGGAAGAGGCCCTGGCCGGCTTCGCGCGCACCATGCTGCAGGCCATTGTCAGCCCCCGGGCGACGGCCATGATGCGGCTCTATATCCAGGGAGCAGCCGACGCGCCGGACGTGGCCCGCGCCGTCTTCGAGGCCGGGCCCAAGGCCTCGCGCCTGCGCCTGGCCGCCTTCCTGGCCAAGGAGACCGCCGACGGCCGCCTGGCGGTGGACGATGCGGCCATGGCGGCGGAGTTCTTCGGCGGCATGGTGGTGGGCACCTACCAGCTGGCCGATCTGCTGGGAGTGGACCGGGGCCTGACGGAGAACCAGATCGACGACATCGCCGCCAAGGCCGCCCACCGCTTCATGCGGGCTTATTCGGTTTAGGTCTCGGACTTGTGGCGCCAGGCCTTTTCTTCCAGGCCCGAGCGGCCCTCTCGGCTTTCCAGCCAGGTCGCCACGTCGTCCAGGCTGACCCCCGACGCGGCCAGCACCACCAGGAAGTGATACATCAGGTCGGCGCTCTCGGCGGCCAGGCCGTCGCGGTCCTTCTGGACGGCGGCGATCACCACCTCGACGGCCTCTTCGCCCAGCTTCTTGGCGGCGCGCTCGACGCCGTCGGCCAGCAGCTTGGCGGTGTAGGAGCTTTCAGGACTCGCGCCCTTTCGCTGTTCGATGGTGGCGGCCAGCCGCTCCATCGTCTCGGAAAAGCGGCTCATGCGACAGCCTCCGTCAGGCGAACAGGAATGTGGGCGTCGGCCATGGCCCGCTTGACCTGGCCGATGGAGACTTCCCCGAAATGGAAGATCGAGGCGGCCAGGACGGCGTCCGCGCCCCCCTTGGTCACCGCCTCGACCATGTGGGCCGCGCTGCCCGCGCCGCCCGAGGCGATCACCGGCACGTTCACCGCGCCGGTGATGGCGGCCAGCAGGTCGATATCGTAGCCGGTCTTGGCGCCGTCGCGGTCCATGGAGGTCAGCAGGATCTCGCCCGCGCCACGCTTCACGGCCTCGACGGCGTATTCCACCACGTCCAGCCCCGTCGCGGTGCGGCCGCCATAGGTATAGACCTCCCAGCCGTCATTGCGGCCGCCGGAGCCCGCGCGCGCCGTGCCGTGCTTGGCGTCGATGGCCACCACCACGGCCTGGGACCCGAAGGCGTCGGCGCAGGCGCTGATCAGGTCGCGGTTCTCCACCGCGGCGGTGTTGACGGAAATCTTGTCGGCCCCGGCCAGCAGCAGCCGGCGGGCGTCCTCCACCTGGCGGATGCCGCCCCCCACCGACAGCGGCATGAAGCAGACATCGGCGGTGCGGGCGATGACGTCGAGGATGGCGCCGCGCCGCTCGTGGCTAGCGGTGATGTCCAGGAACATCAGCTCGTCGGCGCCGGCCGCATCATAGGCCGTGGCCTGTTCGACCGGATCGCCGGCGTCGCGCAGGGCCACGAAGTTCACGCCCTTCACCACGCGGCCGTCCTTGACGTCCAGGCAGGGGATGACGCGAACCTTGAGCATCAGGCGGCGACCTTCAGGGCCTCTGACGGCGTGATGGCGCCGTTGTAGAGGGCCCGGCCCAGGACGGCGCCGGCGATCGGCACGCCCTTGCGGGCCCGCAGGCGGACGATGTCGTCGACGCTGGCCAGGCCGCCGGCGGCGATGACCGGGATGTTGACGGCGTCGGCGATGGCCCCGAAGGCCTCGACATTGAAGCCCATCACCGTGCCGTCGCGGTCGATGTCGGTGATGATCAGGGCGCCGACGCCGGCATCCTCGAAGCGCTTGGAGACGGTGACGGCGTCCAGGTCCGAGCTCTCGGTCCAGCCCTGCGTCGCCACCTTGCCGGCCCGCACATCGACGCTGACGGCGATCTGCTCGGGCCATTCGCGGGCCGCGGCCTTGACGATCTCCGGATCGGTGACGGCGATGGTGCCGAGGATGACGCGAGAGACCCCGGCCTCGATCCAGCGCTCGATGTCCTTCATGGAGCGGATGCCGCCCCCCAGCTGGACAGGGATGGAGACGCTCTCGAGGATCGCCTCGACGGCCTTCTCATTGATCGCCCGGCCCTGCACGGCGCCGTTGAGGTCGACGACGTGGACCCAGTGGAAGCCGGACTCCACGAATTGCCGCGCCTGGTCGGCGGGCGAGGAATTGAAAACGGTGGCGGTGGTCAGGTCGCCGTGCAGGACGCGGACGCACTGGCCGTCCTTCAGGTCGATCGCGGGATAGAGGATCAAGGTCGCCACTCCAGGAAGCGCGCCAACAGGGCAAGGCCGGCGCTCTGCGACTTTTCAGGGTGAAACTGTACGCCCGCGACGTTGCCGTTGGCGACTGCTGCTGGGAATTGTCCCCCGTGATCGACCCAGGCGGCGACGTCGTTCTCGTCGTCCGGGTAGAAGGCGAAGGAATGGGTGAAGTACATGGGCTGATCGCCGATCTTGGCGATCATGTCGGGGCCGCTGGCTCCGACCAGGGTGTTCCAGCCCATGTGCGGGATCTTGATGGCCGGATCGAGGCTCTCGATCTTGCGGACATCGCCGCCGATCCAGTCCAGGCCGCGGGTCTCGCCGAACTCCAGGCCCCGCGTGGCCAAGAGCTGCATGCCGACGCAGATGCCCAGGAAGGGGCGGCCCTTGGCGCGCACCGCCTCGGTCATCGCCTCGATCAGGCCGGGACGTTCCGACAACGCGGTCATGCAGGCCAGGAAGGCCCCGACGCCGGGCAGCACGATGCGGTCGGCGGCAGCCACGATGTCGGGATCACAGGTGACAACGATCTGGCTCGCGCCATCGGCGGCCTTGCGCAGGGCCTTTTCGGCCGAGCGAAGGTTGCCCGACCCGTAGTCGATCAGGGCGACAGTCTGCATGGATCAGATCCTACAGGACGCCCTTGGTCGACGGAGCGTGACCATGGGTCTTGGGGTCGAGCTCGACGGCGGCCCGCAGCGCGCGCGCCAGAGCCTTGAAGCCGCTCTCGGCGATGTGGTGGCTGTTGTCGCCATAGAGGGTTTCCAGGTGCACGCAGGCGCCCAGGTTCATGGCGAAGGCGTGGTGGAATTCCTTGAACAACTCGGTGTCGAACTCGCCGATCTTCGGGGTCTTGAACGCGACCTTCCAGATCAGGTACGGGCGATTGCAGAGGTCGAGGGCGCAGCGCGTTAGGGTTTCGTCCATCGGGACATAGGCGTGGCCGAAGCGGTAGATGCCCTTGAAGCCATCCAGCGCCTGCCGGATCGCCTGGCCGATCGCGATCCCGGTGTCCTCCACCGTATGGTGGAAGTCGATGTGCAGGTCGCCCTGGGTGCGGACCTTCAGGTCGATCCCGCTGAATCGCGTGAAGGCGTCCAGCATATGGTCGAAGAAGCCAATGCCGGTCTGGACATCGGACACGCCGGACCCGTCCAGATCGACACTGACGCTGATCTGGGTTTCCTTGGTGTTGCGGACGACTTCGGCTGTGCGGGCCATGGGCTTAGAGTCCTTTCGACGCCGCCAGGTCTTTCAGATTGACCAGGGGGCGCGGGCCGTAGTGCGAGATCACTTCCGACGCCGCCAGCGAGCCGAGCTGGCCGCAGACATTCAGCGGCCGGCCCTTGGCGAGACCGAACATGAAACCGGCTGCGTATTGGTCGCCCGCGCCGGTCGTGTCCACGACTTTTTCCACGGCATAGGCCGGAACGTCGAAGGTTTGCCCGGCCGCGGCGATGGTGGAGCCGGCCGCGCCCCGGGTGACAGCGGCGATCTTCACC
Organism: Phenylobacterium glaciei; assembly: GCF_016772415.1. Lineage (NCBI taxonomy): Bacteria > Pseudomonadati > Pseudomonadota > Alphaproteobacteria > Caulobacterales > Caulobacteraceae > Phenylobacterium > Phenylobacterium glaciei. The sequence goes on along the minus strand of NZ_JAGSGD010000001.1, from coordinate 190,104 downwards.
TTGCCGCGCATCTGGGCCATGGCGTCATCGAAATCGGTGGTCTGGAACATCGCCATCAGCTCGGTGTCGTTGGCGAACACCAGGTCGACCTGGCTCTCGATGAAGCCCAGCAGGGCCTCGCGATGGCGGTCGACCACAAAGCCGTCGGAGAGCGTGATGGCCATCATGCGGCCGGCGCCCCGGGCCAGGCCGGCGGCCTTGGCGAAGGCGCGGCGGGCGGCCTCGGCGTCGAACAGGTAGCCTTCGAGATAGACGATCTTGGCGCCCTCGATCACCGCGGCGTCGACGTCAGCGGCGGCGAACTCGGTCGAGGCGCCCAGATAGGTGCACATGGTGCGCTCGCCGTCGGGGGTGACGTTGATCAACGAGCGGGCCGTGGCCGGGCCGCCGGTAAGCGGCGGGGTGTCGAAGTGGGCGCCGATGGCGCGCATGTCGTGGGCGAAGACATCGCCCAGCTGGTCCTTGGCCACCTTGCCCAGATAGGCCGCGCGGCCGCCGAAGCTGGCGACGCCGGCGATCGTGTTGCCCGCCGAACCGCCCGAAGCCTCGATGCCCGCCGCCATCTTGCCGTACAGTTCCACGCCGCGCGCTTCGTCGATCAGCATCATCGCGCCCTTGTCCAGCGCGTTGGCCGAGAGGAAGTCGTCGGTCGCCGGGGCGATCACATCGACGATGGCGTTGCCGATGGCGGCGACGTCGTAGAGTTCGGTCATGAGGCTTTCCGGGGAAACGTAGGCGCGCTGACTACAGGGAAAGACAAGCTTGAGCAACGCGGTGACGGCTTTAGACAGGGTATGGCATGCGGCTTTTTCACTTCAGCGACGATCCGGGCATCGCCTGCTTTGTCCCCAGGCCGGTCCTCGTCCCCTCGACGCGGCCGCCGGGTCGCGACTGGCTGAACGGCCCGCTGGTCTGGGCGATCGATGAGACGACCCAGCCGCTCTACTTCTTCCCTCGCGACTGCCCGCGCATCCTGCTGTGGCCGACGCCCGCCACCACCGCGCAGGATCGGGACCGATGGTTCGGGACCAGCGCGGCAAGGATGATCGCCCATGTGGAGTGGGCGTGGTTCGACCGGCTGAGCCGCGAAAGCCTTTACCGCTACGAGTTGTCCGCCGAGACCTTCGAGGATCTGGACGACGCCGGCATGTGGGTCTCGCGCCAAGCCGTCACGCCCCTCGCCGTCGAAACTCTAACCGATCTGCCGGCCATGATGGCGGCGCACGGGGTGGAATTGCGGCTGGTGGAAAGTCTGGTTCCCCTGCGCGAAGTCTGGTCCACCAGCCTGCACGCCAGCGGAAACCGCCTGCGCAATGCTCAAGGTTGGGCGGCAACTCCTGACGCGCCCACACGTTAGGTGCCCAAGGCGGACCATCCGCCAACAGTTCGGAGGACCTGCACATGGGCATTCTCAATCAAGACAAGACCAAGGACGCCAACCGCGCCGCCAGCGACAAGCAGAGCATCAAGGACGCCGAGGTCCCGCACGCCCGTAAGGTCGCGCCGCTGAAGGAAGGCGAAAAGCCCGACCAGCTGGCGCACAAGGAACACGAGGCCGAGGACCGTCAGGAAGCCCTGCTGGACGAGGGTCTGGAAGAGAGTTTCCCCGGCAGCGACCCGGTCAGCGTCAAGCGGATCACCTGATCCAAAATCCTCTGAGTTAGGGCCTGTCTGAAAAGATCGGCTTGGCGAGGGGCGGCGGAGAAGCTTCACTGGATCGCATGATCGGTAAGCTCTCCGCCGCCCTTTTCGCGTTTGGCCTGCTCGGCGCCGCCCCCGCGCCAGACTGGCGCCCCCTTGATCCTGAAAACCTGCTGGTCATCGACACCACCAGGGGCCGGATCATCGTGGAGATGGCGCCGGCCATGGCGCCGCAAAGCGTGGCCCGGGTGACGCTCCTGGCCCGCGAAGGCGTCTATGACGGCCTGCAGTTCCACCGGGTCATCGAGGGCTTCGTCAACCAGACCGGCAATCCCAACAACAAGGACGGCGGAACCTCCAGCCATCCTGACCTGCCGCTGGAGGCGACCTTCAAGCTGAAGATGGCCGGCTACCGGGCGGTGGCCGCGCCAACGGACGGCACTGTCGGGTTCCTGGGGACGGTTCCGATCCAGACCGTGTCGGGTCAGGAAGCGCTGCGCTCAAAGGACGGCACGGTCCGCGCCTGGGGCGCCTATTGCCCCGGCGTCGCCGGGATGGGGCGGCAGGCGGGCGAGGACACCGGCAACAGCGAGATCTTCTTCATGCGCGGATCGAGCCGACGGCTGGACCGCGACTATGCGGTCTGGGGCCGGATCGTGGTGGGGTCGGACGTCAACAGCGTCATCGCGGTGGGAGAACCGCCGGCCAAGCCCGACCTGATGCTGAAGGTGCGGGTGGCGGCCGACATCCCGGCGGCGGAGCGGCCGCATCTCTCGATGCTCAGCCAGGACAGCGCCGCCTTCCGCACCCTGGTGCGCCAGACGCGCATCGCCAGGGGTGCGGACTTCTCGATCTGCGACCTTGAGGTCCCGGTCAGGGTCGACCCCTAGACCGGTTCCACCGACCGCTCATCGCCCCACGAACAGGCTCTTCGACGGGCAGAGGTCGTCGATGGGGCAGTCCTCGCACTTGGGCCTTCGCGCCACGCAGGTGTAGCGGCCGTGCAGGATCAGCCAGTGGTGGGCGCGGGTCAGGTAGGGCTCGGGCACGATGGCCATCAGATCGGCCTCCACCTGGTCCGGAGTCTTGCCCGCCGACAGCTTCAGCCGGTGGGAGACCCGGAAGACGTGGGTGTCGACGGCGATCGCCGGCTCGATGCGCAGTTCGTTGAGCACCACGCTGGCGGTCTTCCGCCCCACGCCCGGCAGGGCCATCAGGGCCTCGCGCTCCAGGGGCACCTCGCCGCCGTGCTGTTCCATCAGGATCGCGGCCGTGGCGATGACGTTCTTGGCCTTGGTGCGGAAGAGGCCGATGGAGGCGATGAAAGGGATCAGGCCCTCTTCGCCGAGCGCCAGCATCTTCTGCGGGGTGTCGGCGACGGCGAACAGCCGGGTCGTGGCCTTGTTCACCGAGACGTCGGTGGCCTGGGCCGACAGGGCAACGGCGGTCACCAGCTCATAGGGGCTGGCATAGTTTAGCTCGGTGCGCGGATCGTCGCTGAGGGCCAGGAAACGGTGAAAGATTTCCTCCACGCGGGCCTGTTCGGCGGGACTGACGCGCTTCTTCCTGGGCTTCGGGGCTTTGGCCATGGCCGACCATCGCCCGGCGGCGCCTGCTTCGCCAAGAGCCCGCGCACGTGGCGCCTGTTTGCAGGTCCGCAAATCGCCTAGGTTGATGAGGTCATGGATGATCTGGTCTTCATGGACGCCGAGATTCGCCCCAACCGCAGCCTGTCGCAGCGGGGGTTCATGGTGCTGATCACGGTGGTGACGGTTCTGAACTGCGCCTCGGCCGCGGTCTTCATCTCCATGGGCGCCTATTTCGTGCCGATGTTCCTGGGGTTGGACCTGATCGCCATCGTCGTGGCCTTCCTGGCCAGCTTCGCCGCCGCCAAGCAGATCGAGCGCGTCCTGGTCACCGACCGGCGGGTCCAGGTGTTCCGCGAGACGCCCAACTGGCGAAAGCTGATGTGGGAAAGCCCCACGGCCTTCACCCGCGTCACCCTGCTCACCGAGGACGACCACGCCGTCGATCTGCGCCTGGCGCTGTCGGGCAAGGAGGCCCAGGTGGCCGCGGCGCTCAGCCCCTCCGAACGCGCCGAATTCGCCCGGGCCCTGGAAGACGCGATCTACAAGGCGCGCCGAGGTTAATCGAGCCTCTTGCAGAAGCTTTAGCTCTAAACTATATAGTTGAGATCTCAACGAAACGGAGCCAGCCCATGCCCACCCGCCGTGGAATCCTGCACTGGCTGGCCGCCGCCGCGCCCTTGACCGCCGCCGGCTGCTCGGCGACCTCCGCCACCGACCCCGCCGCTGCGTGGCGAGCTCCGGGTCTGGGCGAGCGCGATCCCCGGCGGTTCGCCCTGGCCCACGCAATTCTGGCCCCCAATCCCCACAACCGGCAGCCCTGGCTTGTGGACCTGGTGGGTGCTGACGAGATCGTCTTCTACGCCGACACCGCCCGGCTGCTGCCCTTCACCGATCCGCCCAACCGTCAGATCACCCTGGGCTGCGGCGCGTTCCTGGAACTTCTGAGCCAGGCTGCGGCCGAGGCTGGGCATCGCGCCGAGATCGCGCTGTGGCCGGAGGGCGAACCGCAGCCCACCCTGGACGCCCGCCCGGTCGCACGGGTCCGGCTGGTCCCCGACGCCGCCGTCGCCCGCGACCCGCTGTTTGGCCAGATTCTCAATCGCCACACCAACCGCGCGCCCTTCCAGATGGACGCCCCGCCCAACCCCGCGGAGCTGACCGCCGTGATCGCGGCCGCCAGGAGTCCGGGCCTCGCGGCGGGCGCGGTGACGGAGGACCGCGCCCGCGCGCGGCTGATCGATCTGGGTTGGCAAGCCTGGGAGGTGGAGACAGCGACCCCCGCCACCCACATGGAGTCGGTGCGGCTGATGCGCATCGGCGCCGCGGAGATCGCCCAGCACCGGGACGGCATCGCGCTGGACGGCCCGATGATTGAGGGGCTGAAGGCCTTGGGGCTGATCAGTCGCGAGAGCCTGGCCGACGCCAACTCCTTCGCCTCGAAAAGCGGCGCCGACATGTGGCGCGACATGCTGAGGGCGACCCCCGCCTTCTTCTGGCTCAAGGGCGGCGACAACAGCCGGACCACTCAGATCGCCGCGGGCCGGGCCTATGTCCGCGCGCAATTGGCGGCGACGGGCCAGGGGCTTTCGATGCATCCCTGGAGCATGTCCCTGCAGGAGTTTCCACAGATGGCGGGGCTCTACGCCGCCACCCAGTCGGCGCTGGGGGCGACGCCGTTGGCGCCCCTGCAGATGCTGGTGCGGATCGGGCGGGCTAAGCCGGCCGGCCCCGCGCCGCGCCGCGGCCTCGCCGCCCATATCCGCCCATGAGCCTGGCGCCGCCGACGGTCTTCGTATTCTTCAACGAGATCGCGATCATCGAGCACCTGTCTCGAACCGCTTTCGAGCGCGTCCTGCCGCGGGGTCTGTCCCTGGCCGGTTTCACGGTGCTGAACCATCTGATCCGCCTTGACCATGGGCGCCGCGCCCCGGCGCAGATCGCCAGCGCCCTGCAGGTGACCCGGGGCGCGATAACCGGAACCCTCAAGCGGCTGGAGAGCCAGGGCCTGGTGTCGATTGCGCCAGACCCGACCGATGGCCGCGGCAAGGGCGTCAGCGTCACCGCCGCCGGTTGCGCGGCACGGGACGCGGCGATCGCGGCCCTGGACCCGGTGTTCGCCGAGTTGTTGGGGTCCATCGCCGAGACGGACCTTCAACAGCTGCTGCCAACCCTGCAGCGGGTGCGCCAGATCCTCGACGCCGCTCGCGACTAGAGGATGAACCGCGACAGGTCGGCGTCCTTGGCCAGGTCGCCGACGTGGGCCTTCACGTAGGGCGCGTCGATGCTGATCGTTTCGCCCGAGCGGTCCGAGGCGGTGAAGCTGATCTCCTCCAGCACCTTTTCCAGGATGGTCTGCAGCCGGCGCGCGCCGATGTTCTCCACCGAGCTGTTCACCGCCACGGCGGCGTCGGCGAGGGCGTCGATGGCCTCAGGCGTGAAGGTAAGGGTCACGCCCTCTGTGGCCAGAAGGGCCTGGTGCTGGACGATCAGGTTGGCCTCGGGCTCGGTGAGGATGCGGCGCATGTCGTCGCGGCTGAGCGGCTTCAGCTCCACGCGGATTGGCAGGCGGCCCTGCAGTTCGGGCAGCAGGTCCGAGGGCTTGGCCACGTGGAAGGCGCCCGAGGCGATGAACAGCACATGGTCGGTCTTCACCGGCCCGTGCTTGGTGGAGACGGTGGTGCCCTCGATCAGCGGCAGCAGGTCGCGCTGCACCCCCTCGCGGGAGACATCGGCGCCGCCGGAGCGCTCGCGGCTGGTGGCCACCTTGTCGATCTCGTCGAGGAAGACGATCCCGTTGTTCTCGGCCAGCTCGATGGCCTCCTGGGTCAGGGCCTCCTGATCCAGCAGCTTGTCGCTTTCTTCCTGGATCAAGGGCGCGTGGGCTGCGGCGACGGTGGTCTTGTGGGTCTTGGTCCGGCCGCCGAAGGCCTTGCCCATCATCTCGCCGAGATTGAGCATGCCCATGTTGGGCTGGCCGGGGATTTCGAACATGCCCGGCCCGCCGCCGGTGTCGGCCAGGGTCAGCTCCACCTCCTTGTCGTCCAGCTCGCCAGTGCGCAGCTTCTTGCGGAAGCTTTCGCGGGCGGCGGTGGAGCCGGGCCCCGTCAGGGCGTCGAGGATGCGCTCCTCGGCGGCGGCCTCGGCCTTGGCGCGCACGGCGGCGCGGCGCTTCTCGCGCACCATGGAGAGCGAGATCTCCACCAGATCGCGCACGATCTGGTCGACGTCGCGGCCGACATAGCCGACCTCGGTGAACTTGGTGGCCTCCACCTTCAGGAACGGCGCCTGGGCCAGGCGCGCCAGGCGTCGGGCGATCTCGGTCTTGCCGACCCCGGTGGGGCCGATCAGCAGGATGTTCTTGGGCGTCACCTCGTCGCGCAGAGCCTCTGGCACCCGGCGGCGGCGCCAGCGGTTGCGCAGGGCCACGGCCACGGCCTTCTTGGCCTCGGGGTGACCGACGATGAAGCGGTCGAGTTCGGAGACGATTTCGCGCGGTGAGAATTCAGTCATGCCGGCCTTAGATAGGCATGGATCGGCCGGTTCAAGCCTGGGTCAGCTTTTCGGGGGCGCGGCCAGGATCTCGTCGAACACCAGGGCCCAGCCCTTGGGATCGAGCCGCCAGACCCGCACATAGTGGCCCTGGCGCGCCTTGCCGTCGCGGGTCCAGGCCGCCTCGCCATAGGTCCAGGCGAGGTCGCCCGCCTTGGAGGTCTCACCCCCAAGGGTCGGGCCGAGGGTCATGACGGGCGGGCGGGTGGCCAGTTCGGCGGCCTGGGCGGCCGGCCCATTGCCGGGGGCGGCCGGCGAGCCCACGACCCGGCCATCGTCGGCCAGCACCGCGCTGTAGGCCGCCGCCGTTCCGGTCTTGGCGGCTGCGTTCAGGGCCGCCTCGGCCTTGCGCGCGTCGGCGAAGGCGGATTCGGGATATTTCCCCTTGGTGGTCGAGACCTGCAGATAGACCGGCCGCGACCCCTGGGGCGGCGCACCTGCAGTGCTGGAGGGCGCGCCGCCGTCGAACACCCATTTCCACGTGCCGTCCGCCTGTTTCTTCCAGACCGTGAAATAATACGCGCCCGGCTTGCCGTCATAGGTGGAGGGGCCGGTGGTGAAGCCCAGATCGCCCGACCGCGCGATCCCCGCCCACAGGGGCCACCAGACCAGGGGCGGCCCGCCACGGTCGCTGGGCCGCTTCGGGAAGGTCTCGTGCACCTTGCGGACGTCGGGGGCGAAGACGATGGCGTCCGGCGCGGAATGCTTGAGGAAGGAGTCGCGGATGCCGAGCGCCAGGCCATCGGCGGCGAAGGCCCGCTCGGCGGCCACCACAGGGGCGGGATCAACCGCGGCCGGGGCGGCCAGGACGGGGCCTACAGCCAGGGTCAGGGCGGCGATCAACAGCAGTCTGGACAACGAGGCGTCTCCCCGGCGGGTCAAGGCTGCAGCTAAGCCGCGGGACGGCGCATACTCAAGCCCTCCTGCGCCAGGCCTGACGATCCTCCGGCCGCCGCCGCAGCGGCGCCACGGCTCGGCCGCGCCGACCTCGCCGCGCGGTTAGTGACGCTACCTGCCTAGAGGACTTCCACCGTCAGGGCGCCGTTGGTGTAGACGCAGATCCTGGCGGCGATCGCCATGGCGTCCCGGGCCAGGGCCTCGGCGCTCTTGTCAGTCTCCATGAAGGCGAGCGCGGCGGCCAGCGCATAGTTGCCCCCCGAGCCGATGGCCGCGACCCCGGTCTCGGGCTCCAGCACGTCGCCGACCCCGGTGACGGTGAAGATGTTGTCCTTGTCGGCCACCAGCAGCATGGCCTCCAGCCGGCGCAGGTAGCGGTCGGTGCGCCAGTCCTTGGCCAGGTCGACACAGGCCCGGGCCAGCTGGTCGGGATACTGTTCCAGCTTGGCCTCCAGCCGCTCGATGAGGGTGAGCGCGTCGGCGGTGGCGCCGGCGAAACCCGCGATCACCTTGCCGCCGGCCAGGGTGCGGACCTTGCGGGCGTTGCCCTTGACGATGGTCTGGCCCATCGACACCTGACCGTCGCCGGCGATGACGGTATGGCCGTCCTTGCGCACGGCCAGGATGGTGGTGCCGTGCCAGTCGGGAAAGTTGCTAGGATTGCTCATGTCCGCCGATGTGAGCAGGCGAAGGGTCCAGGTCAAGGTCGATGAGTTTTTCCGACGACGAGGTCGAACGCTATGCCCGCCATCTGGTGCTGCGCGAGGTGGGCGGTCCGGGCCAGCAGCGGCTGAAGGCCGCCCGCGTGCTGATCGTGGGAGCCGGGGGCCTGGGGGCGCCCGCCGCCCTCTATCTCGCCGCCGCCGGGGTCGGGACCCTGGTGCTGGCCGATCCGGACAGGGTCGACGTCTCCAACCTGCAGCGGCAGGTGATCTATACGCAGGGCGATGTGGGCCGCTGCAAGGTGGAGGCCGCCGCCGATCGGCTGACGGCCCTGAACCCCCACGTCCATATCGAGCGCGTCCCCGTCCACCTGGAAGAAGCCAATGCGCGGGCCCTGGTGCGCGGCTGTGATCTCGTCTTGGACGGCACCGATGACTTCGCCACCCGCTTCACCGTCAACGCCGCCTGCGTGGCCGAGCATGTGAGCCTGGTGTCGGGCGCCATCGGCCGCTGGACCGGCCAGGTGGGGGTCTTCCGCCGCGCCCCCTGCTACCGTTGCCTGGTGCCCGAGATTCCGCCGGACGCCGAGACCTGCTCGGCCGTCGGCGTGGTGGGCGCGTTGGCCGGCGTCATCGGCTCGATGATGGCGCTGGAGGCCATCAAGGTCCTGACCGGCGCAGGCGATCCGCTGACGGGACGCCTGCTGATCTATGACGGCCTGTCGGGCGAAACCCGCACGGTGCGGATCGGCCCCGATCCTGAGTGCGAGGTCTGCGGGGGGCGAGCTTGAGCCCGTTGCGCCTGTCACAGGGCGCGCCTAGCTGTGGGGAAGCCCAAGGAGCGCCCTCATGAAGTACAACCAGCTTGGCCGGACCGGCCTGTTCGTCTCGGAAATCTGCCTGGGGACCATGACCTTCGGCGGCGACAGCGACGCGGGAATCTGGAAGATGATCGGGGCCCTGGACCAGGGCGAGGTGGACGGCATCGTCGGCCAGGCCCTGGCGGCCGGGGTCAACTTCATCGACACCGCCGACGTCTATTCCTTTGGCCAGTCGGAAACCCTGCTGGGCCAGTCCCTGAAGAACCTGGGCGTGGCCCGCAAGGACGTGGTCCTGGCCACCAAGGTGTTCGGCGAGATGGGGCCTGGCCCCAACGACAAGGGCGCGTCGCGCGGCCACATCATGGATTCGGTGCAGGGCAGCCTGGATCGCCTGCAGACCGACCATATCGACCTCTACCAGATCCACGGCAACGACACGGTCACCCCCATCGAGGAGACCCTGCGCGCCCTGGACGACCTGACCCGCCAGGGCCTGGTGCGCTATGTGGGCGTCTCCAACTGGACGGCCTGGAAGATCGCCAAGGCGCTGGGGATCAGCGCGGCCAAGGACTATGCCCGCTTCGAGACCCTGCAGGCCTACTACTCCATCGCCGGCCGCGACCTGGAGCGCGAGCTGGTCCCCATGCTGACCGAGGAAAAGGTCGGCCTGATGGTCTGGTCTCCCCTGGCCGGGGGGCTTCTCTCCGGCAAGTTCGGGCCCGGAGCTCCTGCCGTGAACGGCGCGCGGCGCACCAATTTCGACTTCCCGCCGGTCAATACCGACCGCGCCTGGCCGGTGGTGGCCGCCATGCGCGAGATCGGCGAGGCCCACGGCGTCTCCGTCGCCCGCGTGGCGCTCGCCTGGCTGCTCTCCAAGCAACACGTGATGAGCGTGATCATCGGCGCCAAGACCCTCGAACAGCTGGAGGACAACCTTGCGGCCGTGGACCTGGTCCTGACGCCCGAGCAGATCGCCCGCCTCGACGAGATCAGCGCCCTGCCGTCGGAATATCCCGGCTGGATGCTGGAACGCCAGGGCGGCGCGCGGCGGCCCAAGCCGTTCGCGAAGACATAATTTCTCTCCGCTCGTCCCGGCGAAGGCCGGGATCCAGGTGAAGCCCACCAACCGCTCCGGATGAATCTGGGTCCCGGCCGTCGCCGGGATGAGCGGTGTGGTAAGCCCGAGCCCTACAGCATCGACGTCAGCACCCGGTCTGGGGGCTTGTGCCCGTCCATCCAGGTCTTGATGTTGATGATCACCTTCTCGCCCATCTCGGTGCGGGCCTCCACCGTGGCCGAACCCAGGTGGGGCAGGAGGACGGCGTTGGGCAGCTTGAGCAGCTTGGGATTGATGGCCGGCTCGAACTCGAAGACGTCCAGGCCCGCCCCGCCGATCTCGCCTTTGGCCAGCTGATCAGCCAGGGCGCCCTCGTCGATGATCTCGCCGCGGGCGGTGTTCACCAGGATGGCGTGGGGCTGCATCAGCTTCAGCCGGCGGGCCGACAGCAGGTGATAGGTGGCCGGGGTGTGCGGGCAGTTGACCGAGATGATGTCCATCCGGGCCAGCATCTGGTCGAGACTCTCCCAGTAGGTGGCCTCCAGGTCCTCGGCGATGCGCGGGCTGACCGGCTTGCGGTTGTGGTAGTGAATCTGCATGCCGAAGGCCTTGGCCCGGCGCGCCACGGCCTGGCCGATACGCCCCATGCCGATAATTCCCAGCCGCTTGCCCGAAATCCGGCGGCCCATCATCCAGGTGGGCGCCCAGCCGGTGAAGCCCCCGGCCTGAGCGACATTGGCCCCCTCCACGATGCGGCGCGACACCGTCATCATCAGGGCCAGCGTCAGGTCGGCGGTGTCCTCGGTGAGCACGCCCGGCGTATTGGTCACCGCGATGCCCCGCGCATTGGCGGCGGCCACGTCGATATGGTCCACGCCGGCCCCGAAATTGGCGATCAGCTTCAGCTGCTCCCCGGCATGGCTCAGCAGTTCAGCGTCGATCCTGTCGGTGATGGTGGGGACGATGACGTCGGCGCTCGAGACCGCCGCGATCAGGCCCGCGCGATCCAGGGGCTCGTCATTGAGGTTGAGCTGGGTGTCGAACAGCTCACGCATCCGGGTTTCCACGGGATCGGGGAGCCTGCGCGTGACGATGACTTTGGGCTTTCGGGCGGGCATGGGCGGATTCGCGGAACTCGAAAAAGGGCGGGCGGCGCGGCGGTGACTGGCGCGTCGTGAGATGAACCTCTAGCAAAGGGCATATGAGCGGCCAAGGCGAGGCGGAAACGGCGATGAGCGCGCGGGCGTGGGCGCCGATCTTTGTGGCGGCCCTGGTCTGGGCGCTGGGAATAGGGCCTGCCCTGGCCGCGGCGGACCGACCGACCCCCTCCGGATTGCCGGTTCCACGCTATGTGACCCTGAAATTCGGCGAGGTGAACGCCCGCTCCGGCCCCGGCGACGACCATCGGCTGCTGTGGGTCTATCGGGTCAAGGGCCTGCCGGTGCAGGTGGTGGCGGAAAACAGCGAGTGGCGCCGGGTCTGCGACCCCGAACACGGCCTGGCCTGGGTGCATCGGCGCACCACCGATGGCCGCCGGATGGTGATGCGCACTCAATCGACGCCCCTGGCCCTGCATAGCGGGCCCAAGGCGAGCGCCTCCACACACGCCTTTTTGAACGCCCGGTCGCTGGCCGCGTTGGTGCGGTGCGACAGCAAGGCTTGGTGCAAGCTCCGGGTGGACGGCGTATCGGGCTGGGCCCCGGCCGCCGAACTCTGGGGAACCGACGACAGGCCCCAATGCCGTTGAGCGACGCGGCCGGCTCTGATAGGCCCTGACCCTCTTTGAAAGCCGGAAGGCCAACTGCATGACGATGGGTGTGAAAGCCAAGGACCACTACAGCTTCGAAGAGCTGTTGGCCTGCGGCCGCGGAGACATGTTCGGACCGGGCAACGCGCAATTGCCGTCGCCGCCCATGCTGCTGTTCGACCGCATCATCACCATCAATGATGACGGCGGCGCCCACGGCAAGGGCTACATCGAGGCCGAGTTCGACATCAATCCCGACCTCTGGTTCTTCGACTGCCACTTCATCGGCGACCCGGTCATGCCGGGCAGCCTGGGCCTCGACGCGCTTTGGCAGCTCGTGGGCTTCTATCTGGGCTGGATCGGCGGCAAGGGCCGCGGCCGCGCGCTCGGCTGCAACGAAGTGAAGTTCGGCGGCGAAGTGACCCCCAGCATTAAGAAGGTCACCTACAAGGTCGACATGAAGCGCGTCATCAACCGTCGGCTTGTCATGGGCATCGGTGATGGTGTGCTGGAAGCCGATGGAACCCCCATCTATTGGGCGACTGACCTGCGGGTCGGCCTCTACCAACGGTAAACGGTAAAAGCCGTCCGGATCTGGGAGCAAACATGCGCCGCGTCGTTATCACGGGTATCGGTATCGTCTCCTCAATCGGCGTGAACGCCGATGAGGTTCTCGCCTCGCTGCAAGAGGCCAGGTCAGGCATCCGGGCCGCGCCGGAATATGCTGAGCTGGGCTTCCGCAGCCAGGTCGAAGCCAAGCCCCAGCTCGACTGGGAATCCCTGGTGGACCGCCGCGCGGCCCGCTTCCTGGCCCAGGGCACCGGTTTCGCCCACATCGCCATGGAACAGGCGATCGCCGACTCCGGCCTGGAAGAAGCCGAGGTCTCCAATGTGCGCACCGGCCTGATCGTCGGCTCGGGCGGCCCCTCCACCCGGGCCATCATTGAGTCGGCCGAGACCGCCAAGACCCGCGGGCCCAAGCGCGTGGGGCCCTTCGCGGTGCCCAAGGCCATGAGCTCTGGGCCCTCGGCGACGCTCTCGACCTGGTTCAAGATCAAGGGCCTGAACTTCTCCATCTCCTCGGCCTGCGCCACCTCCACCCACTGCATCGGGGTCGGCTACGAGCAGATCGCGATGGGCAAGCAGGACGTGGTGTTCGCCGGCGGCACGGAGGAACTCGACTGGACCCTCAGCGTGCTCTTCGACGCCATGGGCGCCATGAGCTCCAACTTCAACGACACGCCCTCCGTGGCCAGCCGCGCCTATGACGCCGCCCGCGACGGTTTCGTGATCGCCGGCGGCGCGGGCCTGGTGGTGCTGGAGGAGTACGAGCACGCCAAGGCGCGCGGGGCCAAGATCTACGGTGAGATCGTCGGCTACGCCGCAAATTCCGACGGGTTCGACATGGTCGCCCCCTCCGGCGAGGGCGCCGCCCGCTGCATGAACCTGGCCATGGCTGACCTGGGTGGGCGCAAGATCGACTACCTGAACCCTCACGGCACCTCCACGCCGGTCGGCGACATGAAGGAGATGGAGGCCGTGCGTTCCGTGTTCGGGGACAAGGCGCCCCACATCTCCTCGACCAAGTCCCTCACCGGCCACAGCCTGGGGGCGGCCGGCGCCCAGGAGGCGATCTACTCCCTGCTGATGCTGAACAACGGCTTCCTGGCCGAGAGCGCCCACATCGAAAACCTCGACCCCGCCTTCGCCGACCTGCCGATCCTGAGGAAGCGCCTCGACCTGCAGGTGGAGACGGTGATGTCCAACAGCTTCGGCTTCGGCGGCACAAACGGCTGCCTGGTGATGGCCAAGGTCTAGGCGCTTGAGCGCGCCGACCTTTCGGCCCGCCCGCCGCGAGGATGTGGCGCGGATCGTCGAACTGCTGGCCGGTGACCCCCTGGGCGCGGGCCGCGAACGGTTCGAAGACCCGTTGCCCGACAGCTACTACGCCGCCTTCGACCGCATTGAGGCCAGCGACGGTAATGTTTTAACCGTCGCCGAGTTGGACGGTGTCGTGGTGGGCTGCCTGCAGATGACCTTCATCCCCGGTCTCTCCAACCAGGGGGCGGACCTGGCCCTGATCGAGGGCGTGCGCGTCGACACCACCCTGCGCAGCCAGGGTCTGGGCGGCCAGTTGATCGAATGGGCCCTGAACGCCGCCCGAGCCCGCGGCTGCCAGGCGGTGGAGCTGTTCACCCACAAGACCCGAACCGACGCCCACCGCTTCTACGACCGGCTCGGTTTCGAGCAGAGCCATGTGGGCTACCGCATCAAACTCTAGGAGAACCGCTGTGGCCGACGACTACGCGCTGCCCAAGGGCGACCTGATGAAGGGCAAGAAGGGCGTCGTCATCGGCGTCGCCAACCACCAGTCCATCGCCTGGGGTATTTCCGCCCAGCTGGCGGCCCAGGGCGCCGAACTGGCCTTCCTGCACCTGCCGGGCATGGAGCGCCGCGTTCAGCCCCTGGCCGAGAGCGTCGGCGTGAAGACCGTGGTGGCCGTCGACGCCACCGACGACGCCCAGATGGACTCAGCCTTCGCCGCGATCGAGGCCGACCTCGGGACCATCGACTTCTTCGTCCACTCCATCGCCTACGCGCCCCGGGATGAGATCAAGGGCTCCTTCGTGGAGAACACCACCCGGGCGGGCTTCCTCCAGGCCATGGATATCTCGGTGTTCAGCTTCGTCGACTGCGCCAACCGCGCCGCGCGGCTGATGCCCAACGGCGGCTCGATCATCTGCATGACCTATCTCGGCTCGGAGCGGGTGATCCCCAACTACAACACCATGGGCGTCGCCAAGGCGGGCCTGGAGGCCGCGACCCGCTACGCCGCCCGCGACCTCGGGCCAGCCAAGATCCGGGTGAACGCCATCTCGGCGGGCGCCATGCGGACCCTGTCCCTGGCGGGCATCGCCGGGGGCCGGGAGAAACTGTCCCAGGGCCGGGCCATGTCGGCCCTGAAAGAGGACACCTCCATGGAGGGGGTGGCGGGCGCGGCGCTATGGCTGCTGTCGGACCTCGGCCGCTCCACCACCGGCGAGGTGGTCCATGTCGACGCCGGTTTCCACATGATCGGCCTGCCCGACGACTTCGGCGCGGAAGGGTCCTAGAAGGGCCACCAGCTCCAGAACCAGGCGACGATCCGCGCCCAGAGGCCGTCGAAGGACTGGCCAACGGCCCTTTCCACCGCGTTCCTCGGCGGGGTCGGCACGAACCAGCTGGGGGCGGCGGGCGGGGCGCAGTTCATGCGCATGCCGACGCCCTTGAGGTAGCCCCGGCGGATTTCGCCGGCGCGGATGGCGGCCTGGACCTTCTTGTCATGGCGCGCGGCGCCGGTGAGCTTGCGGATCCAGCCGCGGAACGGCAGCAGGTGGCCGCTCTCACTGCGGACTTCCGAAATACCGGCGTCCTTGAGCGCCCCGCCGACCTTCTGGGCCCGGGTGCGGGTGTCGGGCGCCGGCGCCTCGTCGAGATCGGGACCGAGCGCGCCATCCAGCTTGCCGATCTCGGCGGCGATGGGTTCGCAGCGGCCGAGCCCCTCCATGTCATAGGGGTCGGCGCGGGCGCGCAGCAGGACATCGGGGATGCCCTTTTGCTTGAGGTTCAGGTCCTCCAGCGGGGCCATGGCGGCGTCGCGGAAGGTGTCCTTGTCCTGCATGACGCCGCGATCGGCGGCCTGGGCGGCGCCGGCGACGGACAAAAGAGTGACGGTGACGGCGAAAGAGACGGCGCGCATGGGGCCACCATAGTCGAGCTCTGCGGCGCGCGCTAACCTGCGCCCCCATGACCACCGCGCTTGATCTGCTCGCCGGCCGCGCGCCGCCGCCCTTCCTGGCAGAGACGACCGCGCGCGACCGCAATTGGCGCTGGGTGGCGCTGATGGCCGTGGTGGGTCCGCTCGCCACCATCATCATGAGCTTCCTGGTGGTGCTGGCCCTGTTCGCCAGCGGGCAGTTCGCGGGCCTGCCGCTCAATGTCATCGGCGGCGACCTGTCGGACATGCCGCGCCTGCTGAAGTCCTCGGTCTATATCTTCGAGGTGGGGATCGGCCTGGCGGCGGCGGCGGCGGGGCTGCTGCTGGCCGCGCGGCTGATCTTCAAGCGGCCCCTGCGCAGCTGGATCACTGTGGCGACCCGCTTCCGCTGGACCCTGCTCGCCTGGGGGGCGGTGGCGGGAGTCGTGGCCATCATGGTGCTGAACCTGCTCTCGGTCTTCCTGCCGCAGGGGCCCGGCGAGGCGCCGATCCTCGACGCCGGTGAACCCCTGACCCAACGCCTGGCCTATGCAGCGGCCTCGGCCCTCGGGTTCCTGATCGCCGGCTGGGCCGAGGAGGTGGTGTTCCGCGGCTACCTGCTGCAGCAGGTGGGCGCCTTCACCCGCCGGGTCTGGCTCGTGCTGCTGATCAACGGCGTGGTCTTCGCCCTCTTCCACCTGGAGTTCGATCCCGGCGCCCTGGCGGCGCGGGCCCTCCTGGGCATGGTCTTCGCCTGGGCGACCCTGCGGCTGGGCGGGCTGGAATTCGGCATCGGGGCCCACGCCACCCAGAATCTCGGCGTGGCCATGTTCGGCGAGGTGCTGCTGCCCGGCGCGCCGGAAACGACCCTCAAGCTCAGCGACCTGGGCTTCGAACTGGTGCTGGCGGCGGTGATCCTGGCCTGCGTCGAGTGGCTGTATCGGCGGCGCAGCCTTGCCGTACCGGCCTTAGCCTGACAGCCGCTCATCCCGGCGAAGGCCGGGACCCAGGTGAAACCCACTTCCATCTCAGAAGGGTCCGCAACCCGGGTCCTGGATCACCCCTTTCCGCTCCGGATGAATCTGGGTCCCGGCCTTTGCCGGGATGAGCTGGAAAACGCTCAGGCGCACCTCTACTTCAGCAGCAGCTGGCCTTCCTTCTGGACCCGACCCTTGATCTTGCCGGCCAGCAGGGCGAGCACGTTGGGCAGGTTGATGGTCATCAGCACCGCGGCCTCCTGCACGTCCAGGTGGCCGGTGATCTGCTGACCCATGGCGGCGACGGCGAAGTCCATGCGGTCGCCGGTCCAGGTCTTGGTGAGCGCCTTGGCGGCGGCCTCTCCGAACTGCTGGCTGATCTTGCCGAACCCCTCTTCGATCCGCTGGCGCGCGACGGCGGCGCCCAGGTCGTGGGGGATGGTGATGGTGATGGGCTTGCTCATGACGGACCCTCTGACGTGACCCCTAGTAACGGCCTGGAGCGACTTCAGGTCCACCCCGGAACAAACGCCGTCCCTGTGGATTGTTTTATCAGAATCTTAAATCGGGCGGGGCCGTCGTGGCGTCTACAGTTCAGAAAATCTGCGGAATGGTCGGGGCCCTGGCCCTGATGAGCTTCGCGGGCGCCGCCCACGCCCAGAGCGTTTGCCAGGGTTCGGCCCCGTCGGTCGGCGTCGAAATCCACGGCCCGGTCCTGCAGGTCCTCGACTCCGAACGCCTCTGCGTCGCTCTGGGCGCCACCCCCGACCAGTGGGTCGAGGTCCGTCTCGCCCCCGAACCGCTGCAGAAGACCTCAGCCTACCCGGCCAATCGCGGCTCGCTGATGGCCGTGGCCTTCGCCCAGAACATCACCTGCAAGATCGTCGGCGCCGAGGGTGGCCTGCCGGTCGCGACCTGCAAGGTCGATGATCAGTCCGTCCGCGCTCTGACCCGCCAGCCCGCCGCCTATACCGCCGGCCAGGCCTGGCGCTAGCCGCTCGTCCCCGCGGACCCGCCGCTCGTCCCAAAGCGCTTTTCCGCCACCAGGTCTGACGCTCACCTGAGCCGATGACCCGACACGCCCTGCCCCTGATCGCCGCCGCCAGCCTCGCCGCCTGCTCCGCGCCCCGCGTCGCGCCCGCCCCCGACGCCGGCTGGTCCCACTACGGCGGCGACGCCGGCGGCCAGCGCTACTCAACCGCCGCCCAGATCACGCCGCAGAACGTCAAGCGGCTGAAGCCCGTCTGGACCTTCTCCACCGGCGACATGACCACCAAGGGCGGCGCCATGCGGCGCGCCGCCTTCGAGGTGACGCCCATCCTGGCGGCGGGACGCCTCTACCTCTGCTCGCCCTTCAACGAGGCCAGCTCCATCGATCCGGCGACCGGCAAGTCCCTGTGGCGCTTCGATCCGAAGCTGAAAACCGACATCGGTTACCCCAACGACTACAACTGCCGGGGCCTGGCCTATTGGAAGAACCCCACCGCGCCGGCGAACGCGCCCTGCGCCGAGCGGATCTTCATGAACACCAACGACCGGCGGCTGTTCGCCCTGGACGCGGCCACCGGCCGGGCCTGCGCCGGCTTCGGCATGGAGGGCTGGGTCGCGGCCATCCCCGGGGTGCGCCTGACACGCCCGGGCGGCGCCCAGATCACCTCGCCGCCGGTGGTGACGCGAGGCCTGGTGATCGTCGGCTCCTCTATCGACGACAACCAGAAGGTCGACGAGACCTCCGGCGCAGTCCACGCCTTCGACGCGGTGACGGGTGTGCTCAAGTGGACGTTCGATCCCCTGGACAGCGTGCGGCCGGCTGTCCGCGCGGGCGCCGCCAATGTCTGGGCGCCGATGTCGGTGGATGAGGCGCGGGGCCTCGTTTTCCTGCCCACCTCCAGCGCCAGCCCGGATTTCTACGGCGCCGCGCGGCCAGGCGACGGGGGCCACGCCAATTCGGTTGTGGCGCTGAAGGCCGCCACCGGCGAACTGGCCTGGGGCTTCCAGACCACCCACCACGACGTCTGGGACTATGACCTGCCGGCCCAGCCGACCCTGGCGAGCGTCACCTATCAGGGCGTCACCTCGCCGGCCGTGATCCAGACCACCAAGCAGGGCCTGCTCTTCACCCTCAACCGCGACACCGGCGCGCCCGTGATCCCGGTGGTGGAGCGGCCCACACCCCAGGGCGGCGCCATTGGCGAGAGCCTGTCGCCGACCCAGCCCTTCCCGCTCGCGCCAAAGTCCCTGGCGCCCAACAAAATCCGTCCCGAAGACGCCTTCGGCCTGACCCCTTGGGATCGCGCCGCCTGCCGCAAGCTGCTGGAGGGCGCTCGCAACGAGGGGCTCTACACGCCGCCCACCACCCAGGGGACGATCATCTATCCCTTCACCGGCGGCGGCTCGAACTGGGGCGGCATCGCCTTCGATCCGGGCCGGCAGATCGTCTACGCCAACACCTCCAGCGCCCTGCACAAGGTGACCCTGATCCCGGCCGGGGATGTGAAAGCCGCCAGCGCCGCCCAGCCGGACGTGGAGATCGGCCCCAACGAAGGCGCCCGCTACGGCATGAAGCGCGAGCTGCTGCGCTCGCCGCTCGGCCTGCCCTGCAATCCACCGCCCTGGGGCGAGCTCTCGGCCATCGACATGCACGACGGCAGGGTGCTGTGGCGTGTGCCGCTGGGGACCACGCGGGACCTGGCGCCCGGCTCGCAGCTGTTCATGAAGGGGACCGGCACCCCCAACTTTGGTGGTCCCATCGTCACCGGCGGCGGGATCGTCTTCATCGGCGCGGCCATGGACAACTATCTGCGCGCCTTTGACGCCCGCACCGGCCAGGAACTCTGGAAGGGCCGCCTGCCGGCCGGTGGGCAGGCCACCCCCATGACCTATGTCTGGAAGGGCCGGCAATATGTGGTGATCGCCGCCGGCGGCCACTCCAAGTCCGACACCAAGCGCGGCGACCAGGTGGTGGCCTTCGCCCTGCCCAACTAGGGACCCGCGACGGCCTGGCGCGTGTTTTCGCTGGCGTGGCGGCGAAAGCCCGGTGAATCTGACCTCATGACCCTGACGACCCGCGTTCTCATCGGCCTGATGGCCGGCCTCGCCGCCGGCGCCGCCGTCGCCAGCCTCCTCCCGGCCTACGCACCGCAGATCATCGCGGTGGCCGAGCCGGCCGGCGGAGTCTGGCTGGACGCCCTGCGGATGACCATCATCCCCCTGGTCTTCGCCCTGCTGGTGACCGGGGTGGCCCAGGCCGCCGACACCGCCCGGGCCGGGGGCGACGCGGCCAAGACGCTGGGCCTGTTCGCCGTCTTGCTGGTGCTGTCGGCCGCCTTTGCCGCCGTCGCCACCCCGGCCCTGCTGGCCGTCTGGCCCGCCCCGGCCGAGGCCGCCCAGGCCCTGCGCGCCTCGGCCCACGCCGCCCAAGGCGAAATCCCGCCGACGCCTGCCATCGAGGAGATGATCAAGAGCTTCATCCCCACCAATCCGGTGAAGGTCGCCGCCGACGGGGCCATGGCCCCCCTGGTGGTCTTCGCCCTGGTGTTCGGCCTGGCCGCCACCCGGATCAGCGCCGAAAAGCGCGCCTCCCTCTTCGGGTTCTTCGACGCGGTGAAGGACGCCATGATGACCCTGGTCCACTGGGTGCTGTGGGCCGCACCGTTCGGCGTGTTCGCGCTCGCCCTGGTCACCGGCGCGCGGACGGGCCTGGGGGCCGTCGGCATCCTGGGCCACTACGTCATCATCGTCTCGATCATGTGCCTGAGCATGGCGGTGATCGCCACGATCCTGGCGGTGGTGTTCGGCAAGGTCCCGCTCATGGCCTTCGTCCGCGCCATGATCCCGGTGGAGGCGGTGGCCATTTCGACCCAGTCGTCCCTGGCCTCCATGCCCGCCATGCTCGACACCGCCCAGAAGCTCGGCGTCCCGGAGAAAGTGCGCGGCATGGTCCTGCCCATGGCCGTGGCCCTGTTCCGCATGACCAGCCCGGCCGGCAACATGGCCGTGGTGATCTATGTCGCCCACATCTACGGCGTTCACCTGACGCCGCTGGTGCTAATGGTGGGCGTCCTGGTGGCCGCCACGGTCAGCCTGGCCGCGGTCGGCATCGCCAGCGCCGTGACCTTCTTCACCACACTGGGCCCGATCTCCATGGCCATGGGCGTCCCCATGGAGCTCTTACCCCTGCTGCTGGCGGTGGAGACCCTGCCCGACATCTCGCGGACCATCGGCAATGTCACCGCCGACGTGGCGGTCACCACCATCGCCGCGGAATGGAGCCTGGAGGAGGACGCCGAGGATCTGGCGCAGGCACAGGCACAGGCGCAGGCACGCTAGCCAAAAACCCGCTCATCCCGGCGAAGGCCGGGACCCAGATACACTCACGGTTTTCAGGTTTCCAATCCGAGATCGTGACTTACGACCTCGGCCCCGGCCTTCGCCGGGGTGAGCGGGGCTAGGTCCGCGTCTTCCGCTTCAGCGCCACATAGAGCGCGCCCTCGCCGCCGTGGTTGCGGTGGGCTTCGGAGATACCGGCCACCACCTCGCGCAGAACGGGCGCCGAGAGCCATTCCGGGGTCATCTTGCGCAGCACTCCGCCGCCCCGCGCGCCCTTGCCGGTGATCACCAGCACCGCCCGGTCACCCCGGTTCCAGGCGCCGACGACAAAACCCTCCAGCGCCGACTTGGCCTGCATCTGGTCCATGCCGTGCAGGTCGATGCGGCCGCCGATCTCCTCGCGGGCCTTGGCGATGCGGTGCTTGCGGCCCGGCTCGATCTCGTCTGGCCCCAGCCAGGGATGCGGCGGGCGCTTGGGGGGCGCCTTCTCCGGAATGGGAATGCGGGCGGCCGGCGCATTGTGGTCGATCTGGGCGGCGAGCGCGTCGCGTTCAGCCTTGGAGACCGCACGGCCCGGCATGGGGTGGACCGTGGCCGCCACCATGGACCAGAGCCTTTGCTCCTCGGGCCGGATCGGGCGTTTCACCGCCCGGGACCGACCCGGGGAACCAGGCGGTGCATTCGCAGGGTGTGGCGCACACGGCCGGCCTCGGCGCCGGCGCGCTGGCCCTGGCCCAGATAGAGGTCGGCGCGGACCTCACCCTTGATGGCCCCGCCCACGTCCAGCGCCGTCACCATCCGCCGATAGGTGGGGAAGGCGCCATTGAGGATCGGTGCGACCCCGTCGATCCAGAACAGCTCACCTGTGGCATGCCGGCTCGGGTCCACCGCGATGGCGCGGCCGGAGGGCAGAGGGATGCCCGCCGAACCGGTGGGCGGACGGCCGTCGTCGGGGGCCAGGGTGAAAAAGACATAGCGCGGGTTCAGCCGCATGACCGCGTCGGCCTGCGGTCCCCGATGGTCGGCCAGCCATTGTCGAATAGCTTCGCCCGAGGTGTTGTTGGCCGCCAGCAGACCCTTGTCGCGCATGGGATTGGCGATGCCGGTGAAGGTCTGGCCGTTGGTGGCGGAAAACAGCACCTTCATCCGCTTGCCGTCCGGATAGGTGACCACCCCCGAGCCCTGGACCTGCAGGAAGAACAGCTCCTCGGGCCGCATCCAGGCCAGCACCTGGGCCGGAGCCGAGGTTTCGATGGCGGTGCGGTCAGGATAGGGGCCGAGCTTGCCGTCGGGTCCCCGCTGCTGGGCGTCTCGGCCGCCTTGGCCGCTGGCCACCAGGTCGGCGGGCTTGGGCCGGACGGGAGCCGAGAACTCGGCGTCCGGCTTGGCGCGCGCCTCATATTCCGGGGCGTAGTAGGCGGTCAGGACGCCATCGCCGGGCAGGGCCTCAGGCCGGAAATTGTCCTCGAAGAAGGCGCGGGCCTCGGCCTCAGGCAGCAGGGGCCGCGACCGCGCCCGGCGGCAGACCTCCCCCATGGCCGCATCGCGCGAGGCGCCGCAGGTGGACCGATAGGCTTCGAAGGCGCCGGCATGATCCTCGGCGGCCCAGCCCGGCAGGTCGCTGAACTGTTCCAGGATCGGCGCTGGGGCCGGCGCGGGAGTCGGACGCGGGGCCGGATAGGGGCTGGGGCGTGGCCTGGCGGTGGCGCAGGCGGCGAGCGTCAGGGCGCAGGCCACAGCCAGGAGGATTTTCAACGGGGCCACGAGCGGGGACTCCAGGCTGGACCGGCGGCGAGCCGGGGTGAGCGGGTGGTCCTACGCCTCGGCGGCGTCGACGCGGACGAGGATCCAGTTGGGGTCGCGGCTCTTAAGATTGCGTTCGAAGGTCCACAGTTCGGCTGTGCGGCGATCGTCGACCCCCTCGCCCTCGGGGCCCTTGGTGCGGCTGCGGAACTCGGCCAGGAAGCGGACGGTGACCTGGGCGGTGTCGCCCGTCACATCGGCCTTCTCCAGGTCGGCGCGGGGCGGATGGGAAAACTCCACCACCTCGGTGCGGCCTTCGGTCTCACGCCGGGCGATCTCGGCGTCGAAGCTGGCCAGGATGCCGGGCGCCAGCAGATTGCGCAGGGTGTCGCGGTCGCCGGCGGCGAAGGCGGTGACCACCATCTCGTAGGCGCTCTTGGCGCCGCCGAGGAAGCGGGAGAGATCGAAACTGCTGTCGCGGGCGCGCACCGCAGCCAGGCCAGAGAGGGCCACGCCCTCGGCGGCCTCCGCGGCCTGGGGCTCCTCGCCCTCCAGCCGCGCGGGTTTGACGGTGGCCAGGGCTGGATCTCCCGCATTGTCCTCCGGCTGACGGCCAACCCTGCGGCCCAGCACCGAATAGAGCTGGAACAGCACGACGACCGCGAGGCCTGCAAAGATGATCAGCTCTAAGATCGGCAAAACACTATCGCTTCGTTGGAGACGGGGGGTGGAGCCTAATATAGGACGTTGCAACGCCTCCGTCAGGGGCGACGTTGCATCGGCGAAAGTCGCATGATAGCAGCGCCGGTCCAAACAGGGCGTGAATGGACGTCCTTAGAGCACGGAATCTTCGCCACCATGAGCGACACTGACGCGGCCGGCCAGGAAAACGGCGCCGATATCGGCCTGCCTGAGCCTGGAATCCGGATTCTCGCCCAATTCATCCGCGATCTCAGCTTCGAGAACCCGCGGGCCCCCGACAGCCTGCGCGCCGGCGCCAACCAGCCCTCCATCGATATGGGCGTGGAAATGAACGCCCGGGGCCGTGATGACGGGTTCTTCGAGGTGGACCTGAAGCTTTCGGCCCGCGCGACCCGCGAGGACGGCCCGGTCTTCCACGTCGAACTGCTCTATGGCGGGGTTTTCGAGATTTCCGGCGTCCCCACCGAGGAGCTGGAAGCGGTGCTGCTGGTGGAGTGCCCGCGGTTCCTGTTCCCCTTCGCCCGCCGGGTGATCGCCGACGTGACGTCGGACGGCGGCTTCCCGCCCTTCCTGCTCGACCCCATCGATTTCGCCGGGGTCTATGCGGCCCGCAAGGCCCAGGCCGACGGCGCGACCCAGGTCGGCAACGCTTAGCCCAACACCCTTCTCCCCTTGCGGGAGAAGGTGGCCCTGCGGAGCAGGGTCGGATGAGGGGTCGATAGACCTCTCGGGCTAGGGCGTTGCAGGGACTACGGAGAGGGGAGCGTGACCCCTCATCCGACCGGTCTCCGACCGGCCACCTTCTCCCGCAAGGGGAGAAGGATAATGAACTCAAAGCCCGAAACGCACCCAGAGCTCTTCGTTCTTCAGGACGTCGCGGATGAAGGCGGCGTGGATTTCGCGTTCCGCCTCGGTGGAGCGTGACGCCAGCGGCCGGGGCCGGGCGCCATAGGTCGAGGGGTTGGCCACCGCATAGGCCGCGGTGTCCTGCGCCTGGGTGGTGAGCTCGAGGCTGCGTTCGCGGCCACCCTTCAGCTCAAGATAGACCGCGGCCAGCAAGCGGGCGTCGATCAGAGCGCCGTGCTTTTCCCGCTCCGACAGCGAGATCTTGAAGCGCTTGCAGAGCGCGTCCAGCGAATTGGCCATGCCCGGGAAACGCTTGCGAGCCAGGGCCAGGGTGTCGATCCAGCGCGGCTCCTCGACCATCTGCAGGCCGCAGACCCCCAGCTCGTGGTTGATGAAGGCGCGGTCGAAGGTGGCGTTGTGGGCGATCAGCGGCGCGTCGCCGACAAAATCGAGAAAAGCCTGGCTGACCTCGGGATGAGCGAACTTCGGCTTGCCCCGCAGGAAGGCGCTCGACAGGCCGTGCACCCGCTCGGCGTCCGGCGGCATGTCGCGCTCGGGGTCGATATAGACGTGGAAATGCCGGCCCGTGGGCAGGAAGTCGTCGATCTCCAGGCAGGCGATTTCCACCAGCCGGTGGCCGAGGTGCGGCTCGAATCCGGTCGTCTCGGTGTCCATGACGATTTCGCGGGCCATGGCTTTAGATGACCCGCTTCGATCGGCGTTTCAACCGAGGCGTCACGTCGCGGGCGCGGTCTTCTGGGGACGGCGCGCCGGATCTCGGAGGGTGGCGATGATCTCATGCACCTGGGCCCGGGCGTGGTCGAGGCCATGACCGGTCTCGACGATGAAGTGCGCCCGCTTACGCTTTTCGCTGTCGTGCAGCTGGCGCTTGAGGATGTCGTCCAGACGTTCGGCGGTCCAGCCGGGCCGGGCCAGGACCCGGGCGCGCTGCTGATCCTCCGGCGCGGAGGCCACCACCACGGCGTCCATATTGGCCTGGCCGCCGGTCTCGAACAGCAGGGGGATGTCCATCACCACCATGTCGGCCTTGGCCGCTTCCGCGCGGGCGAAGAACGCCATGCGGTCGGCGCCCATCAGCGGATGGACCACCGAATTCAGCTTGGCCATGGCCGCATCGTCCCCCAGCACCCGCTGGCGCAGGGCCTCGCGGTCGACGGCGCCGTCCTTGGTCACGCCAGGAAAGGCGGCCTCCAGCGGTTCGACGGCCGCGCCGCCCTTCAGATAGAGGTCGGCCACAACGGCGTCGGCGTCATAGACGGGGATCCCCGCCTCGCGGAACATGGTCGCGGTGGTGGATTTCCCCATCCCGATGGAGCCGGTGAGACCGATCATCAGCATTGTTTCAGAGCCCCAGGGCTTGTTTGGCGAGGGTTCGGACATCGACACTGGTGGGCGGCGTCTGGCCGAAGAAGGCGTGGAAGGCGGGTATGGCCTGGCCGATCAGCATCTCCAGCCCGTCCACGGTATGGCGGCCCAGCGCTTGCGCCTGCGCCAGGAACGGGGTGAGCAGCGGCTTGTAGACCATGTCCATCACCACCGCCGTCTCCGGCGTGGCGGCGATCGGCAGGTCGAGGCTGCCGGTTCCGGACAGTCCGGCCGAGGTAGCGTTGATCAGGGCGCCGACACCGGCAAAGGCGAGCCCCGCCTGGTCCAGGCCGTAGGCGCGCACGGTCGGACCCAGATCGGCGGCGATCTCCTCGGCCCGCGCCACGGTGCGGTTGATAACGCGGATATCGGTCGCCCCGGCGCTGAGAAAGGCCGCGGCCGCGCCCCGCGCGCCCCCGCCCGCGCCGAGTATGGCCACCGGCGCGGCGGCCGGCTCGAAGCCCGGCGCCTGGACTGCGAAGGCGGCCAGCAGGCCCAGGCCATCGGTATTGTCGGCCAGGATCGCGCCGTCGGCGCGGAACACCAGGACATTCGCCGCCTGGGCCAAACGGGCCCGATCGCTGACCTCGTCGGCCAGGGACAGCGCCATGGTCTTGAAGGGCACGGTGACGTTCAGGCCTGCCACCGAACCGCCCCGCAGGCCCCGGACGAAGGTTTCGAAGGCCTCCGGCCTCACGGCGAAGGGCGCATACACCCCATCGATCCCCGCCGCCGCCAGCCAGGCGTTGTGCAGGATGGGGCTCATCGAATGGGCGATGGGCTGGCCCACCACGCCGGCCACCCGGGTGGCGCCGGTGATCCTGGTCATACCGAGAGCGCCCCGTGCTTACGCAGCAGATCCAGCAGGCCCAGCAGCGGCAGGCCCAGGATGGCGAAATAGTCGCCCTCGATCTTGGAGAACAGCTGGGCGCCGTGGCTTTCCAGACGGTAGCAGCCCACCGAGCCCAGCGCTTCCTCACCCTCGGCGATCAGGTAGGCTTCCAGGAAGTCGTCGCTGAAGTCGCGCATGGTGAGCGTGCAGGTGGCGACCTCGCGCCAGATCGGCTGGCCGTCCTTGGCGACGACCACGGCGGAATGCAGTTTGTGCGGCTTGCCGCGCAGCAGCTTCAGCCGGGCCCGCGCAGCCTCGACGGTCTCGGCCTTGTCATAGAGCCCGCCCTCGAACTCCAGGGTCTGGTCGGCGCCGATCACGAAGCCGGGCCGGCCGCGCGAGATCTTCACCGCCTTCAGTTCGGCCAGCGCATCGGCGACGTCGCGGGGCGTGCCCCCCTGGCCCAGCAGGGCGGTCTTCACCGCGTCCTCGTCGACACCGGAGACGTGGATTTCGAAGGGGACACCCGCCCCGGTCAGCACGGCGGTGCGCGCGGCGCTCTTCGACGCCAGGATAATGGGTCCACTCATCCCAGCACCTCGATCTGGCCGTGGCCGCCGTTCAGCAGGTTCAGCACCGCGGCGGCCGTCTCCTCGACGCTGCGGCGGGTGACGTCGATCACCGGCCATTCCATCCGCTCATACAGCCGGCGGGCCAGCACCGTCTCCTCGCGGACCGCCTCGATATCGATATAGCTGGAGTCGCGGTCTTCCTTGAGGCTCAGAAGCCGGTTGCGGCGGATCTGGATCAGCCGGTCGGGGGAGATGGTCAGGCCGACGATCAGGGCGTTCTTCAGGGTCAGCAGCTTTTCGGTCGGCGGCCGCCCCGGCACCAGGGGCACATTGGCGGCGCGGACCCCGCGGTGGGCCAGATAGATGCAGGTGGGCGTCTTCGACGTCCGCGAGACCCCCACCAGCACCACATCGGCCTGGTCCAGGTCCTGGCCGCCCTGGCCGTCGTCGTGGCCGATCGCGTAGTTCAGCGCGTCCATGCGGTTGAAATAGTCATTGTCCAGGGCGTGCTGCACCCCCACCCGCCGGGTCAGGGCCGCGCCCAGATAGCGCGACAGGGCCGAGACCAGCGGGTCGAGCGCCGGGATGCAGGCCATGTCCAGCTTACGGCAGCCCTCTTCCAGGGCCGCCCGCAGCTCGTCATCGACGATGGTGTGGATCACCACGCCCGGCGCGGCCTCGATATCGGTGAGCGCCCGCTCCAGCTGCCGGGGCGAGCGGACCAGGGCGTAGATGTGCTCGATGGGCAGGACATTCTCGAACCGGGCGCAGACGGCGCGGGCCATGGCGTTGAGGGTCTCGCCGGTGGAGTCGGAGACCAGGTGCACATGGAAATAGGTGGCGTAGCGCGAGGCTGAGGTCATGGGGTCTCGAAACGCTGGTGCGTCGAAATATCTGGGGACAGAGGAGTCGATACCTTCTTAGCGAAGCTGCGCGCGCTTGGGGAGAACTGCGGCCATTTCCCGCGCCAATCCGGCGGGCCGGGGATAGCGGGCGCCCTTCGGGGTGTTTGAGTCGGGCTCGCCCGCCGTCTGTCCCTGCGGCGTGGACGCGCCAACCCCAAACCGGGGGCGGCGGCGAACGACTCCTGTTCGTTCACCCCGAGCGGGGCCTTGAGGTTAATGAATCGTTAAGGCCGATCAGCACGTTAAGACTCTATTAACACAATCCACAGCGTGGCCGCTGGCCTGCGGATGAAGGTGGCGTCTCCTGGGGAAAGGGAGTCGATGCGGGGTGCGACACCGGGCTTTGTCCCCGGCTTGCCCAGGCCCTACCGCTACCTCTTCATCCAAGATTCTATTTCTTAGAAAGGTAGAAGGGCAGTCGGGAAGAACAGGCGGGCTTGAGGTTGGAGCCCGAAGCCGGTTTAACGCCGTCCATGCCGAACAGTTCAGAACCCCGCCTGCTCCGGGCGCTTGCCGGAGAAACCCTGGATCGCCCGCCGGTCTGGTTCATGCGTCAGGCGGGACGCTCCCTGCCCGAGTACCGGGAGCTGCGAACCCGGGCCAAGGACTTCATCGCCTTCTGCCACAATCCGGAGATGGCCGCCGAGGCTACGATGCAGCCGATGCGCCGCTTCCCCCTGGACGCCGCCATCGTCTTCGCCGACATCCTGCTGATCCCCCAGGCGCTGGGCCAGGAAGTCTGGTTCGAGACGGGCGAGGGGCCGAGGCTCGGCGAACTGCCCTCCATCGAAAGCATGGCTGACCAGATCGAGGCCTCCACCGGCCGCCTTTCGGCCATCGGCGAGACGCTCTCCCGGGTCCGCGCCGAGCTGGAGCCGGACCGCGCCCTGATCGGCTTCGCCGGCGCCCCCTGGACCGTGGCCACCTACATGATCGAAGGCCGCGGCTCCGACCGCTCCGGGGCCCGGACCTATGCCTACCAGCATCCGGAGAAGCTGGACCGGCTGCTTGAGGTGTTGGTGGACGCCACCGCCCGCTACCTGGTGATGCAGGCGAAGTCCGGCGCCCAGGTGCTGAAGCTGTTCGAAAGCTGGGCGGAAGGCCTGGCCGAGGATGTCTTCGAACGCATCGTCATCAAACCGCACACCGCCATCATCGAGAAGGTCCGCGCCGCCGGCGTGGACGTGCCCTTCATCGGCTTCCCGCGCAGCGCCGGGGCCCTCGTGGAGAACTATGCCGCCCGCGTGCCGGTCAACTGCGTCGCCCTCGACACCCAGGCCCCGGCTGTCCTTGGCCAGAAGATCCAGGACAGCGGCAAGACCATCCAGGGCGCGCTCGACAACCTGCTGCTGCGGGCCGGCGGCCCGGCGCTGGACGCCCGGGTCGACGCTCTGATCGAGCAGTGGAACTCCGGCCCCTACATCTTCAACCTCGGCCATGGCGTCCTGCCCGACACCCCCATCGAGCATATCGAGCGCACGATCCGCCGGGTGACCGGCAAATGAGCCGCGTCGCCGTCGTCCTGTTCAACCTTGGCGGTCCGGATGGCCCGGACGCCGTGCGGCCGTTCCTGTACAACCTGTTCAAGGACCCGGCGATCATCAGCGTGCCAGCGATCCTGCGCTATCCGCTCGCCGCCCTGATCTCTTCGCGTCGCGAGACCTCCGCCCAGGCCAACTACAACATCATGGGCGGCGCCTCGCCCCTGCTGCCGGAGACGCAGAAGCAGGCCGCGGCCCTGGATGCCGCGCTCGCCGTGGCCCGGCCCGACCTGACCGTGAAGTCCTTCATCGCCATGCGCTATTGGAAGCCCTTCGCTGACCAGACGGCCCAGGAGGTGGCGGCTTTCGCCCCCGACGAGATCGTCCTGCTGCCGCTCTATCCCCAGTACTCCACCACCACCACCGCCTCGTCCCTGCAGGACTGGGCCAAGGCCTATAAGGGCCCCGGCCGCGCCCGCACCGTCTGCTGCTATCCCACCGCCAAGGGGGTTGTGGAGGGCCACGCCACCGCCATCCGCGACACCTGGGTGAAGGCCGGAAAGCCCGCCAATGTCCGCCTGCTGTTCTCCGCCCACGGCCTGCCCGAGAAGGTGATCGCGGGTGGCGACCCCTACCAGGCGCAGATCGAGGCCACGGCCGCTGCGGTGGCCGCCCAGGTCCCCGAGCTCACCGACTGGCGTGTCTGCTATCAGAGCCGGGTGGGCCCACTGAAATGGATCGGCCCCTCCACGGTCGATGAGATCCACGTGGCCGGCGAACAGGGGGTGGGCCTGCTGATCACGCCGATCGCCTTCGTCTCCGAACACATAGAGACCCTGGTGGAGCTGGACCACGAATATGCCGAGCTGGCGGTGCAACAGGGGGTGGCCCCCTATCTGCGTGCCCCGGCGCTGGGGGTCGAACAGGCCTTCATCACGGCCCTTGTCGACACCGTCGACCACGCCCTGGCGCGGGCCGGCGGGGCCGCGCCGGAGGGGGCATGGCTTTGCCCGGCCCGCTATGGCAAGTGCGGCCGGTCTGTAAAGGGAACCTGATCGTGGACTACAACCTGCTGCGCGGCCTGCACATCATCTCGGTGATCGCCTGGATGGCCGGGATCATGTACCTGCCCCGGCTGTTTGCCTACCACGCCGAGGCCCTGCCCGGCGGCGAGATGGACAAGACCTTCCAGACCATGGAGCTCAAGCTCTATCGGATCATCATGGGTCCGGCGATGGTGGCGGCCTGGGTGTTCGGCCTGGCCCTGATCTATGTGAACGCCACCCAGATCCGCGGCGGCTGGGACTATCTCCAGCAGCCCTGGATGATCACCAAGCTGGCGGGGATTATCTTCCTGACCGGCTGGCACCACTTCCTGGGCGCCGCCCGCAAGAAGTTCGTCGCCGGGACCAATACGCGCAACGCCCGCTTCTGGAAGATGACCAACGAACTGCCCTTCATCGCCGCAGTCATCATGGTCCTGGCGGTGACGACCGAGTTCGGCAGCTAGCGGATTCATCTGCCGCGCGCCGGACGGGAATCCTTGACCCGACCCGCGCGATGTGGTTCCGCTGAACCCACATGGCGTCGCGCAACGCGAAGTCATGCCCCGCCCTATCTCCGGCGACGCGCGCTTCCCCAATTTTAAGCTGCTGCGTCCCGGCCCCTGAACACCCCGGCGAGTCTCAAGGCCCGCCCTAGACGTTTCAAGTTTGCTCGACGCCCGAGGACTGTCTCAAGTCCAGGGCGCGCCGAGCCGTATTCAAGGCAATACCCATGTCCGAAGAAAACATCTCCGATACCCTCGACGCCGAAGACTCCGCCCTCGACCAGGCGATGGACGCCCAGGTCGCCGCGGCGCAGGAGACCGGCGACGACGATGATGATGGCGAGCTTTCCGCCGCCATCGCCGCCCTGGGCATCACCCGGATGTCCCTCCAGGAGCTGAAGGACAAGTCGCCCGTCGACCTGCTGGCCTTCGCTGAGAAGCTGGAGATCGAGAACGCCAACTCCATGCGCAAGCAGGACATGATGTTCGCGATCCTCAAGACGTTGGCTGAGGAAGGCATCGAGATTTCCGGCTCCGGCACCCTGGAAGTGGTGTCCGACGGCTTCGGCTTCCTGCGCTCGCCGGAAGCCAACTACCTGCCCGGCCCCGACGACATCTATGTCAGCCCTTCGCAGATCCGGAAGTTCGGCCTGCGCACCGGCGACACCGTGGACGGCGCCATCCGCGCGCCCCGCGAGGGCGAGCGCTACTTCGCCCTCATCAAGGTCGATCTCACCAACTTCGAGAACCCCGAGAACGTCCGCCACAAGGTGCTGTTCGACAACCTGACCCCGCTCTATCCCGACGAGCGGCTGAAGATGGAAATCGAAGACCCGACCCTGAAGGACCGCTCCGGCCGGCTGATCGATATCGTCGCCCCGCTCGGGAAGGGCCAGCGCTGCCTGATCGTCGCCCCGCCTCGGGTGGGTAAGACGGTCATGCTGCAGAACATCGCCAAGTCCATCGCGGTGAACCACCCCGAGTGCTACCTGATCGTGCTGCTGATCGACGAGCGGCCCGAAGAAGTCACCGACATGCAGCGCACCGTGGTGGGCGAGGTGATCTCCTCGACCTTCGACGAACCCGCCACCCGCCACGTCCAGGTCGCCGAGATGGTGATCGAGAAGGCCAAGCGCCTGGTGGAGCACAAGCGCGACGTCATCATCCTGCTGGATAGCGTCACCCGTCTCGGCCGCGCCTACAACACCGTGGTCCCCTCCTCGGGCAAGGTGCTGACCGGTGGTGTGGACGCCAACGCCCTGCAACGCCCCAAGCGCTTCTTCGGCGCAGCGCGGAACATCGAGGAAGGCGGCTCGCTGACCATCATCTCCACGGCCCTGATCGACACGGGCAGCCGGATGGATGAAGTCATCTTCGAAGAGTTCAAGGGCACCGGTAACTCGGAAATCATCCTGGACCGCAAGGTCGCCGACAAGCGCATCTTCCCGGCCATCGACGTGCTGAAGTCCGGCACCCGCAAGGAAGAGCTGATCACCCCGAAGGACCAGCTTCAGAAGACCTACGTCCTGCGCCGCATCCTCAACCCCATGGGGGCCCAGGACGCCATCGAGTTCCTGTTGGACAAGCTGCGCCAGAACAAGAACAACGAAGAATTCTTCCAGTCGATGAACACCTAACGAGCCCGAGGGAGCGGGGGCGGTGAGCGAGAGCTACATCATCTCCGGCGGGATGGCCGGGGCCGCGCGGCTCTCGGTCCTGTCCCAGGCCATGGCCGAGGCGACGGGCAGCCTGCTCGACCGGGTGGGCATCCCTGCCGGCGCCCGCATTCTGGATGTCGGTTGCGGTGGGGGCGACGTGACCCGCGAGCTGGCGTCGCGGACCTCGGGCCAGGTGATCGGCCTGGACCTCGACGAGATCAAGATCTCCATGGCGGCCCAGGATTCGCCGGCCAATGTCGCGTTCCAGGTGGGCGGCTATGAGCGCGCCGAGCACCTCGGCCCCTTCGACGTCATCTATGCTCGCTTCCTGCTCTCCCATCTGACAAGGCCGGCAGACGCCGTGGCGGTTTTCGAGCGCGCCCTGGTCCCCGACGGCCTGCTGGTGGTGGAGGACGTGGAGTTTTCCGCCCACATCTGCGAGCCGACCCGGGCCAGCTTCCGGCACTTCGTGCAGTGGTACGTCGCTTCAGCCCACAAGCGCGGCGCGGACCCGGAGATCGGCCCCAAGCTGCCGGCCTTCCTCGGCCGCGCCGGGTTCATCGGCATTGAGGCCCGGATGGTGCAGCCGGCGGCCCTGACGGGTCCGGTCAAGGCCATGGCGGCGCTGACCCTGGCTGGAATCTCCGAAGCTGTTGAATCCATGGGTGTTTCACGTGAAACCCTGGTCGATTACATCTCCGACCTCGTGAAGGCGCGGGATGACCCGTCGGTCTTCATGAGCCTGCCGCGGATCACCCAGGCCTGGGGCTGGAAGCGGGAGGTCTGACGGAGAGGCCCTAGCCCCCTCCGTCACGCACCTGCGGTGCGCGCCACCTCCCCCGACACGGCCTGCGGCCTGGGGGAGGAACGCCTCATTCCTCCCCCAGCGCGAAGCGCGATCGGGGGGAGGTGGATCGGCGAAGCCGAGACGGAGGGGGCTGGGCCCTCCCCGCCCCACAGTCCTACGGAATCAGCAAACTCGCTCCGACCGTGTCGCGGCCTTCCATCGCCTCGTGCGCCTTGCGGGCCTCTGCGAGCGGGAAGGTCTGGCCGATGTCGATCTTCACCTTGCCCGACTTGATCACCTCGAACAGGGCGGCGGCCGACGCGTCCAGCTCGGCGGTGGTGAGCAGGTAGTCGCCCATGGTCGGCCGGGTGAGGAAGACCGAGCCCGCCTGCATCAGCCGCGCCGGCGCGATGGCCGGCGGCGGTCCCGAGGCGTTGCCGAAGCTGACAAACAGGCCGCGCTTGGCCAGGCTCGCGAGCGTGCCTTCGAAGGTGGCGGCGCCCACAGAGTCGTAGGCCACCGGCACGCCTGCCCCGTTGGTGATTCTGCGGACCTCGGCGGCGACGTCGGCGTCGCGGTAGAGGATGACGTGGTCGGCGCCCA
The DNA here is from genome assembly GCF_016772415.1 of Phenylobacterium glaciei. Lineage (NCBI taxonomy): Bacteria > Pseudomonadati > Pseudomonadota > Alphaproteobacteria > Caulobacterales > Caulobacteraceae > Phenylobacterium > Phenylobacterium glaciei. The sequence continues at coordinate 156,035 of NZ_JAGSGD010000001.1, read as the reverse complement.
GCGACCTGGCCCGCTCGGCCTTATCCTGTGACCCGGCGGTGGCGATGACCACGGCGCCCAGCGCCTTACCCCATTGCACCAGGATCGAGCCCACCCCGCCCGCGGCGGCATGAACCAGGATATGGTCGCCGGCCTTCACCGCATAGCAGCGGCGCAGCAGGAACTCCGCCGTCATCCCCTTCAGCAGGGCCCCGGCGGCGACCTGGGCGTCGATCCCAGCCGGCGGCTTGACTGCGCGCTCGGCGTTGACCGCGTGCAGCTCGGCATAGGCGCCGATCGGTCCCGAGGCGTAGGCGGCCAGATCGCCGACGGAAAAGCGGGTGACCCCCTCCCCCACGGCCTCGACGACGCCCGCGCCTTCCATGCCCAGGCCCGACGGCAGCTTCAGCGGATAGAGGCCGGAGCGGTGATAGGTGTCGATGAAGTTCAGGCCGATGGCCTGGTTGCGGATCAGAATCTGGCCGGGCTTGGGCTCGGGGGCCGGGACCTCCACCAGCTTCAGGACGTCGGGACCGCCGGTGGCGTCGATCTGGATGGCGCGCATCAATGTAATCCCTAGGCGAGGTGTTGCTGGAAGAAAGTCAGGCTGCGGCCGTTGGCCAGCTTGGCGGCGGCCTCATCGAAGTGCTCGCCGCCGTGGCGGGCAAAGGCGTGGTCGCAGCCGGGATAGGTGTAGGCGGTGACCTGGGCGTGGTTCTTCAGGGCCTGCAGGATGATGGCCTGGGCCTCCTTGGGGACGAACTGGTCCTCTTCGGCGATATGCAGCATCAGCGGCCGCTCCAGCTTCTCGACCTCTCCGACCCGGCTCTCGATGCCCACGCCGTAATAGCCGACGCTGGCGTCGGCGTCGGTGCGGGTGGCGGTCAGGAAGGCCAGCAGGCCCCCCAGGCAGTAGCCCACCGCGCCGACCTTGCCCGAGCAGCCGGGATCGGCACGGATGTGATCGATCACCGCGGCGATGTCCTTGACGCCGGCGTCGGCGTCGAAAGCGTTGAACAGCTCGAAGGCCTTTTTCCACTCGGCCTCGGACTTGTCGGTGATGTCGATCCCGGGCTCGATCCGCCAGAACAGGTCGGGACAGATGGCGAGGTATCCCTGGTCGGCCAGGCCGTCGGCGATCTCGCGCATCACCGCATTGACCCCGAAGATCTCCTGGATGACCACGATCGCCGGGGCCTTGTCCTTGGAGGGCCGCGCCACATAGGCGGTGAAGTCACCGTCCTCGGTCTTAAGGGTGATGGTTTCGCTAGGCATGGGGCCTCCGTTTGTCTTGCTATGCGTTGGCTACAGGAGGAACGCTAAGGCGTCCCGCCTGTATTCATATGGGTCGCGCGATGTCCGTCGAAACCGGAAGACCACTTTCGGCTATCGCGCTCTAGCGCGCAGTGGCCGCAACCGGCCATAACTATTGCTTGAGGAAGGGCCCTGCCATGAAGATGACCATCGAGATTGATTGCACCCCCGTCGAGGCGCGCAGCTTCATGGGCCTGCCCGACGTCACCGCCTTGAACGACAAGCTGGTGGAGGAGATGCAGAAGCGGATGGAGAGCAACATCAACATGCTGTCCCCCGACGAGCTGATGAAGAACTGGACCGCCTTCGGGGTCGGCGCCCAGGAACAGTTCCGCAAGCTGATGTCCACAGCGGTCGACATGGGCATGGGCGGCGCCAACCGCCCGAAATGACCGACACCATCTATGCCGCCGCCACCGCCGCCGGCCGCGCGGCCGTGGCGGTCGTCCGGGTGTCGGGGCCGCGCGCTCGGGCGGCTGTAAGAGCCTTGGCCGGCAAGGTCCCGCGCCCTCGGGTGGCGGGCCTGCGGACCCTGCAATCTGACAGCGGCCCCATCGACCAGGCCCTGGTGCTCTGGTTCCCCGGTCCTGGGAGCTATACCGGCGAGGATAGCGCCGAGTTTCACGTGCATGGCGGCCCGGCCGTGGTCTCGGCCCTGCTTGAGGCCCTGGCCGCCCTGGGTCTGCGCCTCGCCGAGCCTGGGGAATTCACCCGCCGCGCCTTCGAGAACGGCAAGCTTGACCTGGCTCAGGCCGAAGGCGTCGCAGACCTCATCGAGGCCGAGACCGAGGCCCAGCGCCGCCAGGCCCTGGCCCAGGTGGGCGGCGCGCTGGGCCGCGCCCACCTGCGCTGGCGCGCCGATCTGATCGAGGCCTCAGCCAATTTCGAGGCCGCGGTGGACTTTCCCGACGAGGAGGTGCCCGCTGAGGTCGCCGACCGGGCCCGGCCCCATCTGCAGCGGCTCATCGGCGAGCTCCACCTGGCCCTGGCGGATGTGGATCGTGGCGAGCGGATCCGCGACGGCTTCCGCATCGCCCTGGTGGGCGCCCCCAACGCCGGAAAGTCCACCCTGCTGAATGGGCTGGCCGGTCGCGAGGCCGCCATCGTCACGGCCACCCCGGGCACCACACGGGACGTCATCGAGGTTCCCATGCGCCTGGCGGGCTACAAGGTGCTGCTGGCCGATACCGCCGGACTGCGCGACACCCACGACGAGATCGAGGCCGAGGGTGTGCGCCGCGCGCGGGCCTGGGCGTCCAGCGCGGACCTGCGGATCTGGCTGGTGGACGGCTCGTCCTCGGCCATCGACCCGCCGCCGGAGGAACTCACCGCCGGCGATCTCTGCGTGATCAACAAGTCGGACCTGCCGCCGGGCGATGATACGGGGCGGGCGCTCTTGGAGGCCCGGGCTCTTGAGCTTGAAATGCACCGCATCAGCGCCCGGGACGCCACCCACGTGGGGGTGATCCTGGCGGCCCTTACCGACCAGGTGGTCCAGCGCCTCGCCGGCGACGAGCTGCCGACCGCCACACGCCTGCGTCACAAAGACTTGCTCGCCGAGGCCCTGGCCCGGTTGGAGCACGCACTCGTCGTGGAGGGCTCTCCGGAGCTCGCCGCGGAGGACGTTCGGCTGGCGGGCCGGTCCCTGGATCGCATCACCGGCCGTATTGACCCGGAGGACGTCCTCGACCGCGTGTTCGCCACCTTCTGCATTGGAAAATAAGGTGTTTCACGTGGAACAGGGCAGGGCGCCGGGCTAACGCCCCTCTCCCACTTGTGGGAGAGGGTAGGGTGAGGGCTCATTCTGAGGTTCGGCAGCTCACAACCTCAGCATTGCGCAGCGCTGCTGCACGCCCCTCACCCTACCCTCTCCCCATGAATGGGGAGAGGGACGCTAGTCTCCGCCGTCTCCGGTAAGACTCTTTCACGTGAAACGCCCCCCGCCTTCCGCTATAGGAACCCCCCGCCCATATGGGGTGGAAGCGGAGTTTGGCGTGACCTCCTGGGACGTGATCATCATCGGCGGCGGCCATGCGGGCTGTGAAGCCGCGGCGGCTTCGGCGCGGTTTGGCGCGCGGACCCTGCTGCTGACCCACAAGCTCGACACCATCGGCGAGATGTCCTGCAATCCGGCCATCGGCGGCCTGGGCAAGGGCCACCTGGTGCGCGAGATCGACGCCCTGGATGGGGTCATGGGCCGGCTCGCCGATGTGGCCGGCATCCAGTTCCGGCTGCTGAACCGCTCCAAGGGCGCCGCCGTGCGCGGGCCCCGGGCGCAGATCGACCGCAAGCTCTATCGGCAGGCCATGCAGGCCGAGTTGGCCGCCACCCCGAACCTGACCCTGAAGGCCGAAGCCGTCGAGGACCTGCTGGTGGTGGACGGCAAGGTCACCGGCGTGGTTGGGGCAAGCGGTGAAATCTATTCCGCCGGGCGCGTTGTCCTGACCACCGGCACCTTCCTGAAGGGCGTCATTCACCAGGGCGAACAGCGCCTCCCCGCCGGCCGGGTGGGCGAGGCGCCGGCCATCGGGCTTTCCGACCGGCTCTATGCGCTCGGCCTCGACATGGGCCGCCTGAAGACCGGCACCCCGGCCCGTCTGGTGGCCTCCACCATCGCCTGGGAAAAGCTGGAGATGCAGGCGGCCGACGAGGTCCCCTCCCCCTTCTCCTTCCTCACGACCAAGATCACCACGCCGCAGATCGCCTGCGGGGTCACCTACACCAATGCTGAAACGCATCGGATCATCGCCGAGCGGCTGAACGAGTCGGCGGTCTATGGCGGCCGGATCAATGGCCGCGGGCCCCGCTACTGCCCCTCCATTGAGGACAAGGTGGTCCGCTTTGCCGACAAGACGGCGCACCAGATCTTCCTGGAGCCCGAGGGCCTGGACGACGACACCGTCTATCCCAACGGCATCTCCACGTCCGTCTCACCGCAGACCCAGGACCTGTTCCTGCGCACCATCGTCGGCCTCGAGAACGTCCAGGTCCGACGCCACGGCTATGCGATCGAGTACGACTATGTCGATCCGCGCGAGCTTTCGGCGACGCTCGAGGTCAAGCGCCTGCCGGGCCTCTACCTGGCCGGCCAGATCAACGGCACCACCGGCTATGAGGAGGCGGCGGCGCAGGGCTTGGTGGCTGGGCTGAACGCGGCCCGGTCCGCGTCTGGCGCCGAGCCCGCCATCTTCGGCCGCGACGAGGCCTATATCGGGGTGATGATCGACGACCTGGTGACCCGGGGCGTCACCGAGCCCTATCGGATGTTCACCAGCCGCGCCGAATTCCGCCTGACCCTGCGCGCCGACAATGCCGACCAGCGGCTGACCGCCAAGGGCATGGCCCTGGGCTGCGTCGGTGTTTCACGTGAAACCGCCTTCAATTCAAAGGCTGCGGCCCTGGCCGCCGCGCGCGGCCGCGCCGCCGAGCTGACCCTGACCCCCGACAAGGCCGCCAAGGCGGGCCTGCCGGTCAAGGCCGACGGCCAGCGCCGCGACCTGACCCAGCTGCTGGCCTATCCCACCATCTCCTTCGAGAATCTGGCCGTCATCTGGCCTGAGATCGCCGCCTGGGACCCCCAGGTCCGCGAGCAGGTGGAGATCGACGCCGCCTACTCCGGCTATCTGGACCGCCAGGACGCCGACGTGGCCGCCTTCCGCCGCGACGAGAACCTGCGCCTGCCCCCCGAACTGGACTATTCGCGGGTGGGTAGCCTCTCCAATGAGGTGCGCGACAAGCTGACGGCCATCCGGCCTCTGACGCTCGGCCAAGCCGCGCGGATCGAAGGCGTGACGCCGGGCGCGCTCACCGCCCTGCTGGCCCACGTCCGCCGGCGGGCCGCCTGATGGACGGGCCGGAAATCCCCTTGGTCGAGGTCGTTGAGGTCGAGACCGCCGCCGACTTCGCCATGGCGACCGGCGCCGACGAAAGCGTCATCGCCGACCTTCAGCAATACCGGTCATACCTGGAGGACTGGAACCAGAGAATGAACCTGGTGGGGCCCTCGACCCTGGAGATCTTCTGGTCGCGGCACGCCTGGGACTCAGCCCAGATCCTGCCCCTGGAACCCGAGGCCCTGACCTGGGCCGACCTCGGGGCGGGCGCAGGTTTGCCGGGTATCGTGCTGGCGATCCTTCAGAAAAACCGCCCCGGCTTCCACATGCATCTCGTGGAAAGTATGGCCAAGCGCTGCCGCTTTCTGGAGGAGGTGGTTAACGGCCTGGCCCTTCCGGCGACGATTCACAATTCACGTGCGGAGGACTTGTCCCTGACTGTGGATATCGTCACCGCCCGGGCTTGCGCGCCGATGACCCGGTTGCTTGGGTATGCCCAGCCCTACCTGAAGCGCGGCGCGACCGCCCTGTTCCTCAAGGGACAGGATGTGGCGGTCGAGATGGAAGAGGCGACAAAGTCTTGGAGTTTTGAGGCGGACATCCTGCCCAGCTTCAGTGATGCGCGCGGGCGCATCGTACGCGTAAGGAAGTTGGGCCGTGGCCGCTGATCAGAAACCGCATCGGGCGCTCCGCGTCCTGGTGGTCGCCAACCAGAAGGGCGGCGTGGGCAAGACCACGACGGCCATCAACCTGGGCACGGCGCTCGCCGCCGTCGGCGAGCGCGTGCTGCTGATCGATTCCGATCCGCAGGGCAACGCGTCGACCGGCCTCGGCATCCCGCATTCGAAGCGCAAGATCACCCTCTATGACGTGTTGATGGGCGACGCGCCCCTCGCCGACGCCATCGTGGAAACCGCCCTGCCCGGCCTGGACATCGTCCCGGCCCACGCCGACCTGTCCGGCGTCGAACTGGAGCTGGGCCAGCAGGCGCGGCGCTCCTTCAAGCTGCGCGACGCCATCGATCCGATCCGCCAGTCGGGCGCCTATACCTATGTGCTGATCGACTGCCCGCCGTCGCTGAACCTGCTGACGGTCAACGCGATGGCGGCGTCGGACGCGGTGCTGGTGCCCCTGCAGTGCGAGTTCTTTGCGCTCGAAGGCCTCAGCCAGCTGGTGCGCACCATTGAGCTGGTTCGGGGCAGCCTCAATCCGAACCTGGAAATCCAGGGGGTGGTGCTGACCATGTACGACCGGCGCAACAGCCTGTCGGAACAGGTGGCCAAGGATGTGCGCGCCCACTTCGGCGGCACGGTCTACGCCACGGTGATCCCGCGCAATGTGCGGGTGTCGGAGGCGCCCAGCTTCGGCAAGCCGGTGCTGGTCTATGATCTGAAGTGCGCGGGCAGCCAGGCCTATCTGAAGCTGGCCCGCGAAGTGGTGGTGCGCGAACGCGACCGCCGCGCCCAAGCCGCCTGAGGAAAACATGATGGTCGAGAAACGCGGACTGGGCCGGGGGCTGTCGGCCCTGCTGGGTGAGGTCGAAGAAACGCCGGTGGACGCGGGCGTGGCCGGCGGCCTGCGCGACATCCCCATCGAGCTGATCCATCGCAACGAGAAGCAGCCCCGCTGGGTGTTTTCGGAAGACGAGATCGAGGAGCTGGCCGCCTCGATCCGCATCAAGGGCGTTCTGCAGCCCATCCTGGTGCGGCCCGCGCCCGACAGGGACGGCCATTTCGAGATCGTCGCCGGGGAGCGCCGCTGGCGCGCCAGCCAGAAAGCTGGCCTGCATGTGCTGCCGGCCCTGGTCCGCGAGCTGGACGATATCCAGGTGCTCGAGATCGGCGTCATCGAGAACGTCCAGCGCACGGCGCTGAACCCCATTGAAGAGGCCAATGCCTACCAGCAGCTGGTGGAGGTCCACGGCCGCAGCGCCGCCGAGGTGGCCGACGCGGTCGGCAAGAGCCGCAGCCACGTGGCCAACCTGGTTCGCCTGCTGGCCCTACCCGATCCCGTCAGGCACTACCTGATGGAGAGCAAGATCACCGCGGGCCACGCGCGCGCCCTGCTCGGCGCCGCCGACCCCCTGGCCCTCGCCGACCTGGTCATCGCCAAGGGTCTGTCGGTGCGCGACACCGAATCGCTGGTCCGCAAGGAATCGAGCGGCGGCGCGGCGCCCAAGGTGTCGGCGTCCAAGCCTGCGAAGGACACCGACACCCAGGCGCTCGAGGTTGACCTGTCGGAGGCGCTCGGCTTGACCGTCGAGGTGATCGACAAGGGCGGGGTCGGCGAGCTGCGGGTGAAGTACGCCAGCCTCGAACAGCTGGACGAGGTCTGCCGTCGCCTCACTCGCGCGTAGAGCCTGTCCGCTTCAGATGACTTCACCTGAAGCGGATGAACAGGCTCGCCGTCTTGAAGTTAGAGCGTGACGGTCGCCTGAACCGGTATCCACTTCAGGCTGTCACGCTCTAGGTCCGAAAACCGCCAATTCAAAATCGGCTCTGTGGCGCACAGCGGACGGCGCGCCGTATCTCTGCGCGGGCCTTGCGCGAAGGCCTGTGGACCGATCTGCCTGAACTCACACTAACATATTGATATAACGCAGTAATTCCTGTTTTTCGGGCGCGGGCGCAATCGGCTGTTTTTCGTCGGTTTTCGCCGCCGCCTTCGCCCGGACCGCCGCGACCACCTCGGTGACGGCGGCGACCACCACGTCGGGCTTCTCGATCTGGATATTGTGGCCGCTGCCGAGCACCAGGCGATTTGCGCCTCGGCTCGAGAGAGCGGCGGCCTCGTCGTGCGTCGTCGACCAACGCCTGGCCATGGCCAGTTGGTCGGGAAGAGGGATCCTGCGACGTACCTTCGGCGGTCCGCGCGATAAGGGGGATGTCGCCGAGGCTGACCTTGGCCGACTGGCCCTGGCTGGAGTCTGGCTCGGCGACGCTCTCGATCTCCGACAGCCGCGGACGGGCGGGCGCCGCGTCTTCGCGCTGGGCGATGACGTGGGCGCGCAGATCCTCGGCCCAGTCGGTGGGGGATCGCCGGCGAAGCGCCTGTGCTGGTTCGGGTCGCCCAGATCCACCAGCAACAGGCCCGCGACGTCGCCAGGATGGGGGGAGGCGTAGAGCCGCAGGTTCATGCCGCCTAGGGAATGACCCACCCGGACATAGGGACCGGGCATGCCGGGGATGTGGGGGGCCGTGTGCAGATCGGTCTGGGCGGCGGCGGGGGTGGCCAACAGGGCTGCGGCCAGGACAAAAAGCCCGCATCAAAGGCCCAGCCGCTTGGCGCGCCCGGCGATCTGCAGGGCCAGGCGTTCGGCGATCAGGGCGTCGGGGGAGCCGGCGGTCTTGCAGGCCTTGTCGGCGGCCAGCACCTCGGGCTGGATGCGGTCGAGTTCCGGCAGAGTCCAGGTACGGGCCTGGCGCAGGAACTCCCGTTCGCTCTTCCAGAACACGCCCGAGGCCTTGGCGGCCTCCTGCAGGCCGGCGCCCGACTTGGCGAGCGTCAGGGTGCGGCGCATGCGGCCGAGATACATGCCCAGCGCCCGGACGGCGGCGGGACCGCCCTCCCCTTCGGCGGCGGCGCGGCGCAGGCCGGCCTGGGCTTCGGCCAGCCTGCCGCCGAAGGCGTCGGCGGCGGCGTCGGAGAGCGAGGCCTCGGGTTCGACGCCGAGGAAGTCCTCCAGGTCCTTGGGGGTGGCGGTCATGCCGCTGCCGGGGCCCAGGAACAGGGCCAGGCGCTCGATCTCCTGGCGGGCGACGCCGCGCTCCTTGGGCATACGGCCGACGAAGACCTGCAGGGCCTCGCTGGTCAGCCCCACCCCGTCCTTGGCCAGGGCCTCGCGCACCAGGCGGGCGATGTCCCCGGGCTCGTCCTCGTAGCAGGGGATGGTCGCCGCGCCGGGCGCCTTCTCGGCGGCCTTGCGCAGGGCGGAGTTGCGATCGAGGTTTCCGGCCTCGATCAGCAGGAAGGCGTCGGGGTTGAGTTCACCGGCCGCGTGCCGGGTCAGGGCCTCGGCGGTCATCTTGTCCAGGGCGGCCTTCTCTGTGGCGAACTTCAGCCGCACCAGCCTGCGCCCGCCCATCAGGGACTGGGCCGCCAGTTCCCCCTCCAGCCGCGCGCCATCGCCGTCCAGGTCGCCGTCGGTGAGCAGGGCCACGTCGAAGGGATCGTCGGGGCGATCGCAGACCTTCTTGGCCAACTGGTTGGCGCGTTCACGCACCACGCCCATGTCGCGGCCATAGATCAGGGCAGCGCGGATATTCTTATCCGGCGAGCCCAGGAAGCGTTCGATGTCCGGCCGCTTGGCGAGGATCATCGCTCAGGTCCTATGACTTGGCGCTGGCCAGCCAGGTGGCGAGCTCGAGCTCGATCTTGCGGGCGGCCTCGCCGGCGGCGCGGTCCTGGGCGTCCTGCTGGGCGGCCACCGAGGCATAGGGCTGGTCGGCGCTGTCATAGGTCACCTCGACCCGGACGCGGCCGACCTTGGCCGTCTTGCCCGAGGCCGTGGAGACCAGGGTATAGGCCGCCGTCAGCACGTATTCGTAGCGGGTGGCGACGTTGTCGACCCGGATCCCGCGGGGATAGCGCTGCTCGGAGATCTGCAGGTCCATGCGGTACTGCGGCTTGAGGTTGGAGTCCCGCGACAGCGCGTCGTCCAGATGCTCGCGCATCAGCTGGCCCGCCCGCCCGGTGGGGGCGGAGACCTGCACCGAGGAGAGGGCCGCGCCGACCCCGGGGCGGCCGTAGAGCGGCGTGAAGCCACAACCCGCCAGGGCGAGGGCGACGAGCGCCAGGGCGCCTATGCTTGCGATGCGAGCCATGTGCCTCAGCTTGCCACGATGTTGACGATGCGATCCTTCACCACGATCACCTTGCGGATCGTGAGGCCTTCAAGGCGCCGTGCGATCTCGGGATCGTCAAGCACCATCTTTTCGACATCGGCCGGTTCGGCCCCGGCCGGCGCGGAAATCTCGCCCCGGCGCTTGCCGTTGACCTGGACCGGCAGGACGCGGACGGCGTCCTCGGTGAGGGCGGGATCGAAGTCGGGCCAGGGGGCGGAGACCACCATCCCCTCGCCGCCGATACGCGCCCAGGCCTCTTCGGCCAGATGGGGGGTGAAGGGCGAGACCAGGCGGGCGAAGGCCGACAGGGCCTCGGATCGCGCCGCCAGCAGGGCAGGGCTTGCGCCCTCCACTGGGGCGGCCTTCAGGCTGTTCAGGAACTCATACAGGCGGGCGATGCCGGAATTGAACCGGAAGCCCTCCACGGCCTCGGTGACCGCCTTGATGGTGCGGTGGGTCGCGACCCGCAGGGCCGCGGCCTTGGGGTCCGACGCGATATCGGCCGGTTCGTTTGTCTCCGGCTGGGCGTCGAACTCGGCCCAGACCCGGTTGACGAAGCGCCAGGCGCCCTCGACCCCGGAGGTGGACCAGATGGAGTCCCGCTCGGGCGGGCTGTCGGACAGCACAAACAGGCGGGCTGCGTCGACGCCGTAGACCTCGAAGATATCGCCCGGCGCCACGGTGTTGCGCTTGGACTTCGACATCTTCTCGATGTCGCCGATGATCACCGGCTGGCCGTCGGAGACGCGGACGGCGCGGCGGGTGTTTCCCTCCGCCGTGATCTCCAGCTCCTTGGGCTCGACCCAGTCGCCGTTCTGCAGGCGGTAGGTCTCGTGGGTCACCATGCCCTGGGTGAACAGGCCGGCGAAGGGCTCGCGGGCCTCCAGCATGCCGGCGTCGGCCAGGGCGCGGTTGACGAAGCGGGCATAGAGCAGGTGCAGGACCGCGTGCTCGATGCCGCCGACATACTGGTCCACCGGCATCCAGTAATCAGCGGCGGCCTTGTCGATGGGGTCGGCGGCGGTGGGGTCGGTAAAGCGCGCGAAGTACCAGGACGAGTCCACGAAGGTGTCCAGGGTGTCGGTTTCCCGGGTCGCCGGCCCGCCGCAGTCGGGGCAGGTGGTGGTTTTCCAGGTCGGGTGACGCGCCAGGGCGTTGCCGGGCTTGGAGAAGTCCAGGTCCTGCGGCAGTTCCACCGGCAGCTGGGCCTTGGGCACGGCGACCACGCCGCACGTGTCGCAATGGACCACCGGCACCGGGCAGCCCCAGCCGCGCTGGCGGGCCACGCCCCAGTCGCGCAGGCGGAAGACGGTGGCGCCCTGGCCCAGGCCCAGGGCCTCGATCCTGGCGATGGCCGCGGCCTTGGCGGGCTCGATCTCCAGCCCGTCCAGGTCGGCGGACCTGAAGATTGTCCCGGGGCCGGTATAGGCCTCGGTTCCCACGGTATAGGTGGCGGGATCCTCGCCGGGGGGCAGGACCACCGGCCTGACAGGCAGGTCGTACTTGCGGGCGAAGTCCAGGTCGCGTTGGTCGTGGGCCGGGCAGGCGAAGATCGCGCCCGTGCCGTAGTCCATGAGGATGAAGTTGGCGATCCAGACCGGCAGCCGCCAGGTTGGATCAAAGGGGTGGGCCACGGTCAGGCCGGTGTCGAAGCCGATCTTCTCGGCGGTCTCGATCTCGGCCTCCGAGGCGCCGCCCTTGCGGCAGGCCTCGATGAAGGCGGCAGCCTTGGGGTCGCTGGCCGCGATCTGCTGGGCCAGGGGGTGATCGGGGGCCACGCCCACGAAGCTCGCCCCGTACAGGGTGTCGGGGCGGGTGGTGTAGACCTCCAGGCCTGCGTCGAAGCCGTCGGGGGCCGCATCGGCCCATTTGAAGCTGAACTTCAGGCCCTTGGAGCGGCCGATCCAGTTCTCCTGCATCAGGCGGACCTTGTCGGGCCAGCGGTCGAGGGTCTTCAGGCCCTCCAGCAGGGCGTCGGCATAGTCGGTGATGCGCATGAACCACTGGTTCAGCTTGCGCTTCTCCACCACCGCGCCCGAGCGCCAGCCTCGGCCGTCGACGACCTGCTCGTTGGCCAGGACGGTCTGGTCCACCGGGTCCCAGTTCACCACGCCCTCGCGGCGATAGACCATGCCGCGGGCCATCAGGTCGATGAACCAGGCCTGCTGCTGGCCATAATAGGCCGGGTCGCAGGTGGCGAATTCTCGGCTCCAGTCGATGGACAGGCCCAGCTGCTTCAGCTCGGCCCGCATCTTGTCGATATTGGCGTAGGTCCAGGCGCGGGGATCGACGCCGCGCTCCATGGCCGCGTTCTCGGCGGGCAGGCCAAAGCCGTCCCAGCCCATGGGGTGCAGGACATTGAAGCCCCGGGCGCGCTTGAACCGGGCGTTGGCGTCGCCCAGCGTGTAGTTGCGCACATGGCCCATGTGCAGGCTCCCCGACGGATAGGGGAACATCTCCAGGGCGTAGTATTTCGGACGCGCGTGATCGATCTCCGCGCGGAACACGTCGGCGTCGGCCCAGGCCTTGCGCCACTTGGGTTCGACTTCTTTGGGATTGTACCGGGCCATGGCGGGGTCGTAGCGCGCTTTCACTGAGGAAGGGAAGCGGCCGGACACGCGCAAAGTGCGCCGACCAAGGTGTTCGGCGCGCCCGGTATTTGTCAGAACCCCGAACGCGCCGGAGGCGGACAGTAATCGCTTCGTTCCGAAGCGCTCAAGGTCCGCACCCTTAGACTTGTCGCGCGATGGTCGCCGAAACCGGCGGCCACTTTCGGCTATCGCGCTTCTAGCCCCGGATGTTCGAGAGCTTAAGCTGACGCGCCTTGGTCAGGATGGCGTTTTCGATGTCGGTCTCGGTCTGGCCGGCCGACGGCGCATCCACCCAGGTCCCGGTGGCGTCGCGGTTCTGCTTGAAGACGGCCACATTCAGGCCGTCGGCGCGCAGGCGCGAGTCCAGGATATAGACCGTGCACTTGAAGCGCTCGTCGGCCTTTTCCGGGTTGATATACCAGTCGGTGATCACCACGCCGCCGTAGGGGTCCGCGGACGCCAGGGGCATGAAGGCCAGGGTGTCGAGGGTCGCCCGCCACAGATAGCCATTGACCCCGATGGTCGGTTGTTCGGCGGCCGGCGCCGACTTGCCGCGGCCGAGGTGGAACAGGCCACCGCCTCCCTCCTGGGTCTGGAAGGTCTTCGGGCCACCACTCGAGCAGGCCGCGAGCGCCGAAAGGCTAAGGGCCAAGACCCCCATCGCCACGCCACGCATCCAAACTCCACGCACAAACGGCATATATCCGCTCCCAGTCGCTGTTTCGCGTCGGTATCTCGCCGCGTCGCCGCCCCCGCGCCGGATGCCTCTATAGCAACGCCCCAAGCGGCGCCAAACAGGAATCGCGTGGCTCTGCCGCCACAGGCGCCAACCATCTGCCCATCGAGGCGGCATGCGGCGCCTTGACGTGTTGACCTCGCGCCTTGCGCGACTTTAATCGCAGCAACGGTCACGCCTCTCATGGCGAGGCCGGGGCTTAGGGGCCATATAGGTGGTTATGTTCAATCGGACGGTCATGGCGCTGGTCGGCGCGGTGCTCATTGCGAGCGCCGGATCGATGGCTCATGCCCAGACGACGAAGAAGACCACAGACTTTACCGTGCGTAGCGAGACTTCGGCGTTGGCGTCGCCCCAGGCGGCCAAGGCGCTGAAGTTCGACGCGCGCAAGGGGCGCTGGGGGATCACGCTCAACCTGCAGGAACCGGATGGCCGGGACACGCAATGGAATGACGTCCAAGCGGGCGCCTATTTCCGCGTGACGCCGTCGCTCCGGGTCGGCGGCGCCGTGGCCCTGGGGGAAAAAGAAACCCCCATGTACAAGAAGACCGAACCGCAGGACGGCGCGCCGCGCGTCCGCCTCGAGACCGCCTTCAAGTTCTAAGGACGTCTTCTTTGACCGACAACAAGCCGCCCTACCGGGCGGCTTTTTTGATTCTACTCCCTCTCCCCCCGTCTTTTCGGGGGGAGAGGGTAGGGTGAGGGGGGCCTTTCGGTCAGGTGGTGGCTGTCGGGACGATCCCCTCACCCTACCCTCTCCCCTCGGAAGGGGAGAGGAGATCGGGCCGTGAACAGCTCGACGCCGGCGATGCCCACGACGCCTGTGGCCAAGAGCCGCGCGGCGGTGTTCTGGCTGACGCCGCCTAGGGCGTACGCCGGGCTTTTGGCCAGACGGACGATCTGCGCCAGGCGGATCGTCCCCAGGGGCTTGCCCGCGGACGGGCTGTTGGACGGGAAGATCGCTGAGATCACTACGGCGTCGACCCGGACGCGGGCTGCGCGCGGGCTGTGGGCGGCGGCCGTGATCAGCCAGGCGGGGTGTTTCGCCCGGATACGGGCCGCGCGAGAGGCCAGGCGCTCGGGCAGGTGGACCCCGTCGGCGCCGATCCTCGCGGCCAGGGCCTCGTCCGCGCCGATCAGCAGTTTCAGGCCGCGCCGCCGGGCGATCGCCTTGAGGCATAGGGCGACTGTTTCGGCGTCCGGCGCTCCGAAGGCCCGATAGACGATGGCTGAGCCCTTCGGCAGCCGCGCCGCCACGGCCTCCGGATCGGGGGTGCGCTGAGGGTCAGTGAAATAGAGCAGGGCGGGCAGGGGCTTTCGCTGCCGCGCACGCCGCCGTAAGCAGGCCCCCGTCCGCGCCACTGTCCAGAACCCGCCTATGACCCACTCCTTCGATCCCGCCGCCGCCCGCGCCGACATCCTGACGCGTATCGCCGCCGCGGCGAAGGCCGCAGGTCGCGAGGCCGCCGATGTGGCCCTGGTGGCGGTCTCCAAGCAACAGCCCTGGGACCGGGTGGCGACGATCCTGGAGACCGGCCAGACCGTGTTCGGCGAGAACCGGGTGCAGGACGCCATGGCCGCCTGGGAGGGCCACCGCGAGGGCGTCGAGTTGCGGCTGATCGGGCCGCTGCAGACCAACAAGGTCAAGGAGGCCGTCGCCTTCTTCGACGTCATCGAGACCCTGGACCGCGAGAAGCTGGCCGCCGCCTTGGCGCAGGAGATGACGAAGCAGGGCAGGACGCCGCGCCTCTATGTCCAGGTCAACACCGGCGAGGAAGAGCAGAAGGCCGGTGTGATTCCGACGCAGGCCGACGCCTTCATCAAGGCCTGTCGCGAGACCCATGGCCTCGTGATCGAGGGCCTGATGTGCATTCCCCCGGCCGAAGAACCGCCGGGACCGCACTTCGCCCTGCTGGCCAAGATCGCCGCCCGCAACGGGATCGCGAAACTCTCCATGGGGATGAGCGACGACTTCGAGACCGCCGTGCGGTTCGGCGCCACCAGCGTGCGGGTGGGCTCAGCCCTCTTTGGTCCCAGAGGGTGACGCCCGCAGGATCGGGCGTTGTGGTTTCCGCGCCTCGTCCATCCGCTCCATCCCCTCCAGGAACGGGTGCGGATTGACGTCGACGATGGAGATGGCCGAGCCCGGCTGCGCCTTGCCGATCAGCTCCAGCACATCCCAGGCCTGGAGGGCGATACAGCCCTCCGTGGGGTCCCAATTGGGCCGCGCCACGTGCAGGAAGATGGCCGAACCCATCAGCGGGATCACCGGATCGTCGTTGTGGGCCAGGACCAGGACGATGTCGTAGACCTTGTCGTCGCGCCACATCTGCTCGGCGCTGGCCGGGTAGGGCAGGGTGACGGGCCGGTTGTAGTTCGGGTCGCCGGCGGCGTCGCACCAGCCGTCGGTGGGGCGCAGGGCCTGAATCGGCAGGGCGGTGGCCGGCGGCGGCATCTTGTCGGGGCGGTAAAGCACCCGGAGGATCGGCCAGACGCCGAGCGGCGAACAGCCGTCACCCTCGCGCTTGTCGGCGGCCGGGATCACCCCGCCCTTGCCCAGTGCGCAACGGGTTTCGCGGCCCCCCAGATCGAAGCGGCCGTCTGACATCGCCGTGAACAGCACGCTTCATTCCCCCTGAGCGGTTGGCGCTAGGCGCCAACACGGTGCATGTTCGAGCCCATGGCCCAACGCAAGACCCTACTCGTCGTCGACGACAATGATGATCTGCGCGGCGAACTCGCCGAGCAACTGGAACTGCACGAAGAATTCTCCGCCATCCAGGCGGCCACCGCCGGCGACGGGGTGCGGCAGGCGGTGGAGGCCCGCCCCGACCTGATTCTGCTGGATGTCGACCTGCCCGACATGGACGGCCGCGAGGCCTGCAAGCTGATGCGCGCCCGGGGCGTGACCTCGCCGGTGATCATGCTGACCGCGGCCGACACCGACGACGACGCCATCCGGGGCCTGGACTCCGGGGCCAACGACTACGTCACCAAGCCCTTCAAGTTCGCCGTCCTGCTGGCCCGCATCCGCGCCCAGCTGCGCAGCCACGAACAGTCGGAGGGCGCGGTCTTCCACCTGGGCGCCTACGAGTTCCGACCCTCGGCCAAGATGCTGGTGGACGCCAACCAGAAGAAGATCCGGTTGACGGAAAAAGAGACCAACATCCTGAAGTACCTCTACCGGGCCGGCGAGAAGCCGGTGAGCCGCGAGGAGCTGCTGGCCGAGGTCTGGGGCTACAACGCCGGCGTGACCACCCACACCCTGGAAACCCACGTCTACCGCCTGCGCCAGAAGATCGAGCCCGATCCGGGCAACGCCCGCCTGCTGCTCACCGAGGCCGGCGGCTACCGCCTGGCGCCCTAAAGTCCGAAGTCGGCGCTGACCGGGGCGTGGTCGCTGGGGCGTTCCCATTCGCGGACGTCGTCGTGGACGCGGGCCGCCGCCGCGCCCTGACGGAAAGCGGCTTCCCGCAGGCCGGGCGAGATCAGCACGTGGTCCAGGCGCAGGCCGCGGTTGGAGGCGCGGAAGTCGGCGGCGCGGTAGCTCCACCAGGAAAACAGCTTCTGCGGATCGGGGATGGCCTCGCGCACCAGGTCGGTGAACTGGCCGGCCGCCATCAGCGCCGCAAAGGCCTCGAGCTCAATGGGGGTGTGGCTGACAATCTTGGACATCTGCTTGTGGCTCCAGACGTCGAACTCGCCCGGCGCCACGTTCAGATCGCCCACGATGGCCAGCGGGGCCTTGGGGTCGCGCCGGGCCATCTCGGCGGTGAGCTTCTCGTAGAAGTCCAGCTTGTGGTCGAACTTGGTGTTGATCGTCCGGTCGGGGATGTCGCCGCCGGCCGGGATGTAGAAGTTCTGGATCTCCACCCCGGCCACCTTGGCCGCGACGCAGCGGGCGTGGCCTTCGCGGCAGACGTCCAGGGGCGCGACCTCCTCGAAGGGCAGGCGCGAGGCGATGGCGACGCCGTGCCAGCCCTTCTGGCCGGCGATCTTGATGTGCGGCAGGCCCATGTCGATGAAGGCCTGGCGGGGGAACTCCCCCTCCTGGCACTTGATCTCCTGCAGGGCCAGGACATCGGGCGCCTGCTCGTCGACGAAGCGGGCGACCTGCTCGGCGCGCAGGCGGACGGAGTTCACATTCCAGGTGCAGAGACGGAGGCGCATGCGCGGGGTCTATCTGAGCTTTGGGGGAAAAGAAAACGCCCGGGCACTGGAGAAAGCCCGGGCGTAGTGATGTCTCTCATGCCGCCGCCGGGAGGGGATAGGTTCCGGCACGGAACACGCCCGCTCGCACAGGCGTCATGCGTGGCATTAATGCAACGACGAAAAGGTAATGTCAATCAGAATCACGAGGCGGGTTGCCTGTTGTCTGATTGTCACATTCGGGCGCGGCCAACTGATTTGGGCCGGGGGTCGTTGAGCACGAACAGGGTGGGCGCCAAGCCCGAGGCGCGCTCCAGGCCGGTGAGCCGGATGCGGGTCGCCTGGCCCTGCGCGTCGCTGACGGTCCAGCCGATCAGGGCCATGGGACTGTTGGAGAAGGTCAGGGTGATCTGGCCCTCGGCCTGCTTCTTGCCGTCGCGGGCGGTGATGGTGAAGCCGTCCGCCAAGCGGGTGACGTCGCTGATCACCACGCCCTTATCCAGCTTGATCTGGCGGGCCAGGAAGATCGACAGCGGCGTCGCCATCAGGGGGTAGCGGTCGAAGGTCTTCAGCCGCGAATCGGCCACCGAGACATTGGCTCCGTCGGCCACCACCAGCAGGCCCGAGGGGGCCTCGTAGGCGAAACGGGCCTTGCCGGGACGCTTCAGATAGACGGTCCCCTGGGTGGTCGTCCCCCGGGCGTCGGTCTGCACGAAGCGTCCCTTGGCCTCGGTCAGGCCCTGCAGATAGGCGCTGGCCTTGTCCACCAGGGCGCGGTCGTCGGCAGTGAGCGGGGCGATGGCCGGGCGGGCGGCGAGCGCCGGCAGCGGCAAGGCGGCCAGGCCCAGCGCCAGGGCGCGGCGGGTCAGTCGGGTCATTCAACCAGGCTCCATTTCGCGCAGAAACCTACAGGCGCGGCGCGGCGTCAATAGGGCGACAGAACGGGGCAGGGGCCGTGGCGTTCCGTCCTCAAATTCCTCCCCCATCGGGGAAGGGGACCGCGAAGCGGTGGAGGGGGCTAAGATCTTGCCGCATTCACGGGCCAAACCCCCTTCGTCTCGCAGGCCTCGCCTACGATCCACCTCCCCCGAAACGCGCTACGCGCTGGAGGAGGAATTGAGAGTTACGCCGCCTCGTGCGTGCGGCCGGGCCATTCGGAGAGCAGGGCCAGCAGGCGGGCGGGTTCGATGGGCTTGCCCAGGTGGTCGTCCATGCCGGCGTCGAGGCACTTCTGCACCTGGTCGGGCAGGACATTGGCGGTCATGGCGATGATCGGCAGGCCCTTCAGGCGCGGCAGGTCCAGGGCGCGGATGGCGCGGGTGGCGGTCAGGCCGTCCATCACCGGCATCTGCACATCCATCAGCACCAGGTCGAAGGCCTGGTCCTGCACCTTGGCCACCGCCTGCTCACCGTTCTCGGCGGTCTCGATGGCCACGTCGAACGGGCGCAGCAGGGCCATGATCAGCTCGCGGTTCACCGCCACGTCCTCCACCACCAGCAGCCGCAGGGGCTCCTCCAGGTCGAGGTTCTCGGGCTCCGGCTCGGCTTCGTCCTCCAGGGCGTCGGTATGGGGCAGGACCAGCTCGAACCAGAAGGTGGAGCCCTGGCCGGGAACCGAGCTCGCGCCGATGGTCCCGCCCATCAGCTCCACGGTGCGCTTGCAGATCGCCAGGCCCAGGCCCGTGCCGCCGTACTGGCGCGAGACCGAGGCGTCGGCCTGGGTGAAGCGCTCGAACAGGTGCTCGATCTGCTGCTCGGTGACCCCGATGCCGGTGTCGGCCACCTCCACCCGCATCCGCGCACAGTCGTTGCCGGCGGGCTCCTGGGTCAGGGTCAGGGTGACGCCGCCCTGCGCCGTGAACTTGATGGCGTTGGAGAGGAAGTTCAGCAGCACCTGGCGTATGCGTGCGGCGTCGCCCAACAAGTGCGCGGTCTCACCCCGGGTCTCGACAGCCAGGGTCAGACCCTTGGCGTGAGCCTGTTCGGTCATCAGCTCGGCGATGGCGCGGACCGGGGTCTCGGGATCGAAGGGCCGGGCCTCCACCTCCACCGCGCCGGCCTCCAGGCGGGAGAAGTCCAGCACGCTGTTGACCAGCTGCAGCAGGGTGGTGCTGGCGTCATGGATCAGGCCGGCGTGGTGGGCGTCCTCAGGCTCCAGGCGGGGCGATCGGCGTAGGATGCCGGAGAAGCCGACGATGGCGTTGAGCGGCGTCCGCAACTCATGGGTCATGTTGGCCAGGAAGTCGGACTTGGCGGCGGCGGCGGCCTCCGCCCGCTGGCGAGCCTCCACCAGCTCGGTCTCAAGGGCCTTGCGGGCGTCGATCTGGCGCGAGACCGAGATCATCTGCGGGGTTCCGTCCGCAGAGGTGACCAGGCCGAAATTGGTCTCCACCCAGACAGCGTGTCCCTCCTTGTGGACGATCCGGTACTGGAGGGTCAGGTCACCCCCCGCCTGAGCCAGCTTGGCCAGCTCCTGGGGCACCCAGGCCGCGTCCTGTGGATGCAGGAAGGTGTAGTTCTGGGTGGCGAACAGCTCCTCCACCGAATAGCCCATGGCCTTCACGATGGAGGGCGACAGGTAGCGGCGGCGGCCGTCCATGTCGTTGAGCGCGATGACGTCGGTGATGTTGTCGGCCAGCACCCGGTACTGGGCCTCGGATTCGCTTAGGCGAAGCTGGGCCTCCTCGAACTTGCGGCGCACGGCCAGCGTCCGCATCACGCCGTCGCTGGCGAAACCAAAGGCCAGGATCAGCAGGCCGGCTACGGGCAGCATCGGCAGGTGCATCGGGTTGGGTCCGAAGAGCACCCAGACCAGCATGGCCGCCCCGGGCAGGGCGCCGCCCACCACGAAACCCAGGGGTGACTGGTAGGCGTGGGTCTGGGCGAAATAGATCACCGACAGCCACAGGGCCGTGGCGCAGACCGCGCCGGCCGCCGTGCCGTCGATCCAGAGCAGGGCGCCCAGCGTCATCCACGAGATGGCGCCGGCCAGCACCGTGGAGAGCTGGGCAAGGCGCAGGGCGGGGCTGGCCTTGAAGCCGAGGAACTGCCGGCGCGAGGCCAGCAGGCAGAGGCTCTCCGAAACCGTCTGGAACCCCAGGAAGGCGGCGCAGGCCTGCCACGGCAGCAAGGTGGTCATGAGAGCGGCGACAGCGGCGGTGACCGCCATGCGCAGCGGGAAGCCTTCGTAGGTCTTGGCGGCCAGTTCATCGAGGCCGTCATCGAGCAGTGCGCGCATCGCCGTCCTCGGAATTCCTAGCCGAATCATAGGCCTGCGCGTCTTTCACGAGGGTTACTAGCGAGCGAACGACGTAATCGGACACCTAAGTTGAATTGTCGCAGGACGGCCACCATCCCAGGGTCGCGGCATGAACCTGGTCCATCCCACCGCCGTCATCGCCTCCGGCGCCCAGATCGCGCCGGGCGTGGAGATCGGGGCCTATGCGGTGATCGGCCCGCAGGTGCTGCTGGGCCCCGGAAATGTGGTGGGGCCTCACGCGGTGATCGAGGGCGCGACGGTGGTGGGGCCGGGCAATCGCTTCCTGCAGTTCTGCGCCATTGGAGCGGGCCCGCAGGTGGACGGCTGGGCGGGCGAGGCCGGCGCCCTGGTGATCGGCGCGGCCAACGTCTTCCGCGAGTTCGTCACCGTCCATGCCTCGATCGGACTTCAGCCGACGAAGATCGGGTCGCGCAATATGATCATGACGGGCGCCCACGTGGCCCATGACTGCACCCTCGGCGACGACATTCGCCTGGCCAACGCCGCGACCCTGGGCGGTCATGTGGAGATCGCCGACTTCGCCCAGGTCAGCGGTCTCGTCGCCGTCCACCAGCACAGCCGGATCGGGACCCACGCTTTCGTGGCCGGGGGTTCGATCGTCACCCAGGACGTGCCGCCCTTCTGTCTGGTGCAGGGCGACCGCGCCCGGCTGGCGGGGCTGAACGCCGTGGGGTTGAAGCGGGCGGGGTTCACGCTCGCGGAGATCGCCGAACTGCGTCGCGCCTATCGCACCCTGTTCCTGGGAACGGGGCCGATGGAGGACCGGCTGGCTGCTGCGCGCCGGGGCGCCGGCGCCTGTACGACGCTGCTTGTCGAGTTCCTCGAAAGCTCCGGCCGTGGCTGCATCTCGACGCCGCGCTCGCGGGCCAAGCTGGCGGCGTAAAACAGGGTGTCATCCCGGAAAGCCCGCAGGGCTTGTCCGGGACCCAGATGCGCGGAGCGTGCAGGAGAGATCGGTGCTTCTGGGTCCCGGTCTTCCGCTTCGCGGAAACCGGGATGACAGCCGGGGAGCGCGCTACGCGATCTCCGGAACCACCTGCGGGTCCTGCTCGGCGGCGTAGTCGACGCCGGCCAGGCCGAAGCCGAAGATCTTCAGGAAGTCGGCGCGGAAGCCGGCCAGATCGGCCAGCTCGGGCAGGGTCTCCGTCGAGATCTGCGCCCAGCGGCGTTTGACCTCGGCCTGGACCGGTTCGGAGAGCTCCCAGTCGTCCACCCGCACCCGGCCTGCGTCGTCGAGCTGCTCGGGGCCCGGCAGGACGGTGCGGAACAGGCGGTCGATCTGCTCGATGCAGCCCTCGTGCAGGCCCATCTCCTTCATCACCTTGAACAGCACCACCCCATAGAGCGGCACCACGGGAATGGCCGAGGAGGCCTGGGTCACCACGGCCTTCAGGGAGACGACCCGGGCGGCGTGGTCGCCATGCTGGGTGCGGATAGCCGCGGCGGCGCGGTCGAGGTCCTCTTTCGCCTTGCCCAGGGTGGCCTTCCAGTAGATCGGCCAGGTCAGCTCCGAGCCGATATAGGTGTAGCTCAGCGTCTTGAAGCCCGGGGCCAGGACGCCGGCCGCCGACAGCGCGGCGATCCACATCTCCCAGTCCTCGCCGCCCATCACCGCCACGGTGCCGGCGGTTTCCTCCGGGGTGGCGGGCTGCAGCTCGGTCTCGAAGACCTCGCCCTTGTCGGTGTTCAGCGTCTTGACGGTGACCGGCGCGCCCAGGGGCTTGATGGCCGAGCGGAAGGTTTCGCCGGTCTTGGGGTGGGTGCGGACCGGGGCGGCCATGGAATAGACCACCAGGTCCACCTGGCCGAGATTGTCGGCGATGGCCTTGATGGTGTCGGCCTTCATGGCGTCGGAGAAGGCGTCGCCGTCCAGGGTGATCGCCTTGCGGCCGGCCTTGGCGGCTTCGGCCTCAAAGGCCCGGTTGTTGTACCAGCCGGCCGAGGCGGTCTTGGTTTCGGACGGCGACTTCTCGAAGGAGACGCCGACCGTGTCGGCCCCGCCGCCGAAGGTCGCCACGATCCGCGAAGCCAGGCCGTAGCCGGCCGAACAGCCCAGCACCAGCACCCGCTTGGCCATGCCGGGAATCTCGCCCTTGCCGGACACATAGCCGATCTGCTGATGGACGCTCATGGCGCAGCCCTGGGGATGGGCCGTGGTGCAGATGAAGCCGCGGATACGGGGCTCGATGATCATAGGCGCCTCTTTTCGTGGAGGCGGAAGATATACGGGGTTCGCCATCCCGCGCCACCTCCCGCCGCGCGACCTTGGCGCGAGCCAAGGTTCACCCTAGACTTGCATCGGGTTGGGGGACTGACGATGATCCTAGGCATGCTGGCGGCCGCGGCCGTGGCTGGAGCGCCGACGCTGATCACCCAGCCTCTGTGGAAGACCACGCCAAACCTCATCGACTTCATACGGGCCTATCCGGAGAAGCCGAGGCTCGCGCGGATCGGCGGCCGGGCTGTGGTCCAGTGCGGCGTGAAGGCCGACGGCGGCCTGGAAGCCTGCGCGGTGGTGAGCGAGGAGCCTATCGGCCTCGGGTTCGGCGAGGCGGCCCTCAAGCTCGCGGGCGGCATGGTGCTGCATCCCCAGACCCGCGCCGGAGTCGATGTGGCGGGCGGCGTGATCCAGATTCCGATCCGCTTCGCTGCCCCACCCGCGCCTCCGGAGGGGCGGCCGATGGATTCAGCCAATGTGATCCTGAAAAAGCGGCCCACCGGCGAGGACCTGGCGCGCTACTATCCAACTCAGGCCATGCAGGAACGCGTCGAGGGGCTGGCGGTGGCGGTGTGTCGGATCACACCGCAATTCACGCTCACCGGCTGCGTCGTTTCCAAGGAGGAGCCCTATGGATACGGCTTCGGGATGGCGCTGCAGTACCTGACTGACACCTACGAGCTTTCGCCGACGGGCAAGGACGGCGCGCCGATCACGCCCGGCGATATCATGTCCGTCGGCGTGCAGTTTCGGATGGGCCGTTAGGGCGGTGATCCCGCCAGGACTTCGCGCTTTCCGGCGTGGTTGGCGGGGCTGACGACGCCCTCGTTCTCCATCCGCTCGATCAGGGAGGCGGCGCGGTTGTAGCCGATCTGCAGGCGGCGCTGGACGTAGGAGGTCGAGGCCTTCTTGTCGCGGGTGACCACGGCCACGGCGCGGTCGTAGAGATCATCGCCCGAGCCGCCCTCGTCCATCCCGGCGTCGCCGTCGCCATCCTCGTCGTCGGCCCCGGCGGTGACTTCCTCCAGGTATTGCGGCTGGCCCTGTTCGCGCAGGAACTTGGCCACGGCCTCGACCTCGCCGTCGGAGACGAAGGGACCGTGCAGGCGGGTGATGCGGCCGCCGCCGGCCATGTAGAGCATGTCGCCCTGGCCCAGCAGCTGCTCGGCGCCCTGCTCGCCCAGGATAGTGCGGCTGTCGATCTTGGAGGTGACCTGGAAACTGATCCGCGTGGGGAAGTTGGCCTTGATGGTGCCGGTGATGACGTCCACCGAGGGGCGTTGGGTGGCCATCACCAGGTGGATGCCGGCCGCGCGCGCCATCTGCGCCAGGCGCTGGACGGCGCCCTCGACGTCCTTGCCGGCCACCATCATCAGGTCGGCGACCTCGTCGATGATCACCACCAGATAGGGCATGGCCTCGGGATTGATCTTCTCGCTCTCGTAGATCGGGCGTCCGGCGTCGTCGAAGCCGGTCTGCACGGTCCGCTCAAAGTGTTCGCCCTTGGCGGCGGCCTCGCGGGCGCGGTCGTTGTAGGAGGCGACGTTGCGCACCCCGATCTTCGACATCCGCCGATAGCGGTCCTCCATCTCGCGCACGGTCCACTTCAGAGCGACGATGGCCTTCTTGGGATCGGTGACTACGGGCGCCAGCAGGTGGGGGATGCCGTCATAGACGCTGAGCTCCAGCATCTTCGGGTCGATCATGATGAACCGGCACTGCTCGGGCGGCAGGCGGTAGAGGATCGACAGGATCATGGCGTTGACGCCCACCGACTTGCCCGACCCGGTGGTGCCGGCGATCAACAGGTGGGGCATCTTCGACAGGTCGGCGATATAGGGCTCGCCGCCGATGGTCTCCCCCAGCGCCATGGGCAGGGCCGCGCCCGACTTTTCGTACTCGCTGCTGCCCAGCAGGTCGCGCAGGTAGACGGTCTCGCGTCGCGCATTGGGCAGCTCGATGCCGATGGCGTTGCGGCCGGGGACCACGCTGACGCGGCAGGCGGCGACCGACATGGAGCGCGCGATGTCGTCCGACAGGGCCACGACCCGGGCCGACTTCACGCCCGCGGCCGGGACCAGCTCATAGAGGGTGACCACGGGACCGGGGCGAATCTGGTCGATGGCGCCCTTGACCCCGAACTCGGCCAGCACGCTTTCCAGCAGCTGGGCGTTCTGGCGCAGGGCGCCCTCGTCGAACTGGCTGGCCCGCGGCTTGGGCTTGGCCAGCATGGACAGTTCGGGCAGGGCGAAGCCGCCGGTCTTGACGAAGTCGAAGGCGCCCTGGGCCTCGCGCAGCTCGCGGCCGGATTCCTTGGGCGCGGCCTTGGGGATCTTCACCGCCACCGGGGCGGCGAAGGGTTCTGGCGCGGCGGCGGCCGGCATGGGCTCGGGCGCAGGCTCGGGCAGGGGCGCAGCCTTGGGGGCGCCCGGCAGGGAGGATGCAGGGATGCGCTCCTCGGGGGTGGCCTTGGCGTTAGCGCGGCGGGCGACGGAGGGGCGGACGGCCTTGGGCTGCGGCTGGGCCTTGGGCTGCAGGGCGGTGGCCAGCCAGGTGGCGGCGGGGCCAAGGTCCAGGCGGCGCAGGCCCATGGCGTAGCCAAGGCCGCAGGCGGCGCCGAGCGCCAGCAGCAGGGCGGCGATCAGGGTGGATCCCGGCAGGCGGGCGAAGGCCAGCACGCCGGCGACGCCGTGCAGCAGGCTGTCGCCCCAGAACCCGCCCAGGCCCTTGGCCAGGGGCCAGGCGGCGGGCGCCGGGGGGGCCGCTAGCAGGCCGGCCAGGGCCAGCAGGCCCAGGGTCCCGATGGCGGCGCGCAGGCGCACCTGACCTCGGGTCTCGTCGGGCCGCGCCGACACCGCGCGATAGAGCCCGAACAGCACCATCAGCAGGGCCGCGACCCCGGCCGACAGGCCCAGGGACTGGATGCCGATATCGGCGGCGGTGGCGCCGGGACCACCGAGCGCATTGACGGCGCGGAACGGCGAGGCTGCGTTGAGGCTGGGGTCGGCGGCGTTGTAGGTGGCGAGCGCCACGGCGAAGGCCGCGCCGGAGGCCGCGATCAGCCCGCCGCGGAGCCGCGCGGTGGTCGGATGAGTCCAGGCCAGGCCCGCAATGTGCAGCCCCAACTCCAAACCCGTCTTTCGCGCCACCCGCGCCATACACCACGCTCCCATTCTGGAAGTCTCAGTCTATGGGCGTCCGTTGGTTAAGAGGCGTTTACTTCGCCTGCGACCGATCGTGCTTTCTGTGGAGGGCCGCCCCGCAATCCCAATTCCACTTTTCGGCGATCCGCATTAGGACTTGAGCCATGTGGAGCATGCCGCGCAGCGTTTTGAGAGTTGTGGCCGTGATCATCGGCCTGTGCGCCGTGGGCGGCTTTATCCTGGGCGTGCGCGGCGCGCCGGAAAAGGCGCGGCTGCCGGGGGAAGGCCCCGCTGGCGCGGCCCCGGGCGTCCAGCTTCAGGCCACCGACGCCAAGCCCCTCGACGACGCGGCCCTGGCCCCGCCGCCGCCGGTGGTGGTGGAGAAGGTCGAGGAAAAGAAGCCGGAAGCCAAGAAGCCCGCGGCCGACCCCCTCGACCTGGCCGCCGACCAGACACCGCCGGTCGCCGTCGCCAGCGTGACGCCGCCCAAGCCGCCCGCGTCCAAGACCGCGACCCCGCCGGCCGCCGACGACCGCGTTGGCGACCTGCTGGACGGCATCACCCCGGCGGATGATCCGCCGCACTAGATTTTCCGGCCCGCCCCCCGCGACGCAGGGGAGGAAACAGTCAGCCCTCCGCCTTGAACGCCTTCGGCTTCACCCCGTGGGCGGCGAAGTGGGCCAGCATGCGGGCCCAGGCGTCGGCGGCGGCCTTGGCGTCATAGGAGGCCCGGTAGTCGGCGTGGAAGCCGTGCTGGCTGTCGGGATAGACGATGATCTCGCTGCCCTTCTTCTTCGCCGCCTGGAGCGCCGCGCGCATGGTCTCAATGTCGGCCAGGGGGATGCCCGCGTCCTTCCCGGCATAGAGGCCGATCACCGGGGCGTGCAGGTCCCTGGCAAGCTGGATCGGCCATTGGCGGCCGGGCTCGCCCAGGAAGTCGCCGGGATTGGGGGCCGAGAGCCGCCCGTACCAGGCCGCGCCGGCCTTGAAGTCCTTGAACCGTTCGCAGGCGAGCCAGGCCACGGCGCCGCCCCAGCAGAAGCCGGTGATCCCCATGTGACCCTTGTCGGCGTACTTCTGCCCCTTGAGGAACCTCAGGGTGGCCTCGAGGTCGCTGGTAACTTGGCTGTCGCTGGCGGTGGCGACGATGCGGCGGATTTCGGTGAAGTCGCTGATCTTCGACGGATCGCCGGCGCGGACGAAGAAGTCCGGCGCGATCGCCACATAACCTAGGCGGGCCAACCGGCGGCACGTGTCGCGGATGTATTCGTGCACCCCGAACACCTCGCAGACCACCACCACCACCGGGAAGCGGCCCTTGGCGGCGGGGCGGGCGACGAAGGCGGGGATGGCGCGGTCGCTGGCCGCCACCTGCACGGTCTCGGTGACCAGGCCGTCGGCGGAGGTGGTGATGGGCTCGGCGGCGGCCGACAGCGCATAGACCGCGTAGCCGCCGAACACCGCGCCGGCCAGGGCGCGGCGCGACAGGTTGAGATCCGAGGCCAAGGTCCCCTCGGGACGGGTCAGGGTGATCATGGACGGCGCGCCTCCCAAGCTGCGATGCGACGCCAATTAGGGGGCCTCCGGGGTGGGAGTCAAAGGCAGGGGCGTCGCGGCCCGACCGGCGCCGCCCGGATGGCCTCAATGTCGACTGCCCGACCCCCTTTGATGTAGATCAGACCAAGGTGTCGAGATCCCGCAGTCAGATCTCCCCAGATAAAAACCCTACCCGATCCGGGTATAAGGCCTACTCGATCCGAGTACAGGTGGGGAAATGCCATAGAGTGGTTGCAGAAAACACGATCGATTAACTTGGCGAACCATATTCTGGCTGCACTCAGCGGGCCCAGCCCCGCGTGCTCAGGACACGCAAATGAATATCCGCATCGCCCAGGCGACCCGCGCCTTCGGAATCTTCATCATCCTGGGAGTGCTCCTGCTGGTGGGGGTCTCCTGGCTGACCACCAACCAGATACGGATCGGCAGCGACCTCTATCAAAACATCAAGCGGCATCAGGACCTCACCGCCGATATCCTGCCCCCGCCGCTGTTCCTGGTGGAGTCGCATCTGGTCTCCATGGAGATTCGCGACCCCGCCACCCTGGCCGTGCAAAAGCCCCGCCTCGACGTGCTTCGCGGTGACTACGAGCGGCGGATGGCCTACTGGCGGAGCCAGCCCCTGTCGCCGGAGCTGAAAAATCTTCTGACCTCGCGCCTCGATCCCACGGCGAAGGCGTTCTGGGCCCTGATCGACACCCAGCTCTATCCCGCCGCCGCAGTCAGTGACGCCGCGGCCCTCAGCTCGGCGGAAACCGCCATCGACGGCGCCTATGCCAACCATCGCGCGGCGGTGGAAGAGATTGTTCCAGTGCTGGCGGCCCAGGCCGCCGCCGATGAGCGGGCCGCGGCGCGCGCCGCCACCCTGGGCCAATACCTGTTGCTGGGGACCGGCCTGCTGGTGGGTCTGACCTCCGCCCTGGCTCTGAACTGGCTTCGCCGTCGGACCGTCACCCCGATCGAGGGAATTTCCCGTTACATGGCCGAGCTGGCCGGGGGCCACTATGAAAACGTCGTGCCCTTCGCCCAGCGCCAGGACGAGATCGGGGACATGGCCCGCTCGGTCGAGGTGTTCCGGGAGGCCGCCGTCGAGCGCCGGACAGCGCGCGAGGATCAGGAGATCGCCCGCGCCAAGGCCGAGTCCGAGCGCGGCGAGCGGGAGGCGGGTCGTCGCCAGGCCGAAAACGAGCGGATCGACGTGGTGCGCCGCCTGGCGCACGGCCTCTCCAGCGTCGCCGAGGGCCAGCTCTCGGCCCGTATTCCCGACCCCTTCCCGGCCGAGTACGAACAACTGCGCCAGGACTTCAACGCCGCCGTCGTGGCGCTGGACAATGTGGTGGGCGCCATCGGCTCCTCCATCTCCAGCGTCGATGTGGGCGCCAATGAGATCGCCGGCGCCGCCGACGACCTGTCGCGGCGCACCGAACAGCAGGCCGCCAGCCTGGAGGAAACCGCCGCGGCCCTGGATCAGCTCACCGCCACGGTCCGCCAGACCGCGAGCGGGGCCAAGGAGGCCCGCCAGTTCGTGACCAGCGCCCGCGATGGCGCTCGGCAGTCGGGGGATGTGGTCCGGCAGGCCGTGGAGGCCATGGCCCAGATCGAGCAGTCCTCCACCCAGATCAGCCAGATCATCGGGGTGATCGATGAGATCGCCTTCCAGACCAACCTGCTGGCCCTGAACGCCGGGGTCGAGGCCGCCCGGGCCGGGGAAGCCGGTCGCGGCTTCGCCGTGGTGGCCTCCGAGGTCCGGGCGCTCGCCCAACGCTCGGCCGACGCCGCCAAGGAGATCAAGGCCCTGATCAGCGCCTCCACCGCCCAGGTGGGGGCCGGGGTGGCCCTGGTGGACAAGACCGGGGTGGCGCTCGGCGGCATCATGGAGCAGGTGGCGCGGATCGATGATCTGGTGGGGGGCATCGCCGCCTCCGCCCAGGAGCAGTCCATCGGGTTGTCGGAGGTCAATATCGCCGTCAATCAGATGGACCAGATGACCCAGCAGAACGCCGCCATGGTCGAACAGACCACCGCGGCGGCCCACGCCATGCGCGGCAACGCCGGCGAACTTGCCGACCAGGTGCGGCGCTTCAAGACCAGCGCCCAGGCGCCGGCCCGCGCGCCGGCCAAGCCCGTGGCCCAGCTCCGCACGGTGGGCGGCCGCACCGCCGCCGCCGCGCCGTCCGCCACCCCGGAAGGCTGGGAAGAGTTTTAGGCGGCTCGCCGGAGTGTCAGGTTGATCCGTCCGCCACCGGGGATCAGGCGCGAAGACCCGGCGAGGATGCGATCGACGCCGTGATGGAACAGCCGGGCCTCCCCGGCCAGCAGGCAGACATCGCCGGAGCTCAACCGCATCGAGCGTGTGGGGTCCGTCCGCTTCGGCCCCCCCAGCCGGAAGACGGCGGTATCGCCCAGGGAGACCGACAGCACCGGAAAGCTGAAATCGGCCTCGTCCTTGTCCTGATGCAGGCCCATGCGGGCTTCGTGCCGGTAGAGGTTGACCAGGCAGGCGTCGGGCGGGGTCTTCGGGTCAGCCAGGTCCGCCCATAGGTCCAGCAAGGTCTGGGGGATGGCGGGCCAGGGCTGTCCCGTCTGCGGATGCTCAGCCTGGTAGCGATAGCCCCGCGCATCGGTGAACCACCCCAGCGGCCCGAAATTGGTGGTCTCCACGCTCATGGCCTTCCCGCCGGGGGTGATCGGCCTGTAGAGCGGCGCGGTTTGGCTGAGCGCCAGCACCTCGGCGACCAGGGAAGCCTGCGCCTCGGGGGTCAGCTTGCCTGGCCAGAGCCGAAAGCCTGTGGTCGTCGAAACGGTCATGACCCGCCATATAGGCCTGATGAGCGATCCCGCATCCATGGCGCCTGGCGCTTTCCGGACCTTGACCGCCGGAGAGCGGGGCCTGGCCGCCGAGATCTTCGGTGAGGCCCTGGATGGCGCCGGGGTCTGGATCTTCGCCATCCCGCTGTGGCGCCGCGCCTTCGTGCCGGGCGGGCGGCTGATCGTGTGGCCGGCGGCCCAGGCCCTGGCCGATTTCAGCCTCGCCCCGCTGGCCGTGCAGAGCGTCTTCGTCCACGAGCTGACCCACGTCTGGCAGGCCCAGTCTGGGGTCAATCTGCTGGCCGCCAAGCTGCGGGCTGGGGATGGGCCCGCCGCCTATGCCTACGATCTCTCGGAAACCTGCGATTTCTCAATGTTGAATATCGAGCAGCAGGCCATGGTCGTGCAGCACGCATTCCTGGCCGCGCGCGGCGGTTCCGCGCCCTTTGACGGTGAAGCTTATGCAAGGATTTTAGGGACTTGGCCCGTGGCAGGCGCCACAAGACCCCGCACACTTTAAGGGCATTCGCCCTTGCGGGGACGCTGCGCCATCCCATATCGCGACTCGACGGCGGTTTGCGCACAGGCTAACCGCCCGAGACCCTGATCGAACCGGGGACGGTGACAAAAGAAGTCGGGCGCTTGGAAACGAGGCCCCTTAAGCACCGTCCGCCACTAGTGGAGCGAGCAAGAGACTCGAACATGAGCAAGATTATTGGCATCGACCTCGGCACGACGAATTCGTGTGTTGCGATCATGGACGGCAAGCTGCCGAAAGTGATCGAGAACGCCGAAGGCGCGCGGACTACGCCTTCCGTGGTGGCCTTCCTGGAAGACGGGGAGCGCCTTGTCGGCCAGCCCGCCAAGCGCCAGGCCGTCACCAACCCCACCAACACTGTCTTTGCGGTCAAGCGTCTGATCGGTCGTCACAACGACGATCCGCTGGTCGAAAAAGACAAGAAGATGGTGCCCTACGAGATCGTAAAGGGCCCCAACGGCGACGCCTGGATCCGCGCCCAGGACAAGGACTATTCGCCCCAGCAGATCTCCGCCTTCATCCTGGGCAAGATCAAGGAAGACGCCGAGCGTCACCTGGGCGAGAAGGTCGAGAAGGCGGTCATCACCGTCCCGGCCTATTTCAACGACGCCCAGCGCCAGGCCACCAAGGACGCCGGCCGCATCGCCGGTCTTGAAGTCCTGCGCATCATCAACGAACCCACCGCCGCGGCGCTCGCCTACGGGCTTGAGAAGAATGACGGCAAGAAGATCGTGGTCTACGACCTCGGCGGCGGCACCTTCGACGTGTCGATCCTCGAGATCGGCGACGGCGTCTTTGAGGTGAAGGCCACCAACGGGGACACCTTCCTCGGCGGTGAGGACTTCGACCTGCGGATCGTCGACTACCTGGCCGACGAGTTCAAGAAAGAGACCTCCGTCGACCTCCGGAAGGACAAGCTGGCCCTCCAGCGTCTGAAGGAAGAAGGCGAGAAGGCCAAGAAGGAGCTGTCGACCACCACGCAGTACGAGGTGAACCTGCCCTTCATCTCGATGAACGCCTCGGGTCCGCTGCACCTCAACATCAAGCTGTCGCGCGCCAAGCTGGAAGCCCTGGTCGAGGACCTGATCGCCAAGACGGTCGGCCCCTGCGAGATGGCCCTCAAGGACGCCGGCCTGAAGAAGTCCGACATCGACGAAGTGATCCTGGTCGGCGGCATGACCCGCATGCCCCGGGTCGTGGAGACGGTGAAGGAGTTCTTCGGCCGTGAGCCCCACAAGGGCGTTAACCCGGACGAAGTCGTGGCGCTGGGCGCCGCGGTGCAGGCCGGGGTTCTGCAGGGCGACGTCAAGGACGTGCTGCTGCTGGACGTCACGCCTCTGACGCTGGGCATCGAGACCCTGGGCGGGGTGTTCACCCCGCTGATCGAGCGCAACACCACCATCCCCACCAAGCGTTCGCAGACCTTCTCGACCGCCGACGACAACCAGTCTGCCGTGACCATCCGGGTGTTCCAGGGCGAGCGGCCCATGGCGCACGACAACAAGATGCTGGGTCAGTTCGACCTGGTGGGGATCCCCCCGGCGCCGCGCGGCGTGCCGCAGGTCGAGGTGACCTTCGACATCGACGCCAACGGCATCGTCAACGTCTCGGCCCGCGACAAGGCGACCGCCAAGGAGCAGTCGATCCGCATCCAGGCCAATGGCGGGCTGTCGGACGCCGACATCGAAAAGATGGTCCGCGAAGCCGAGAGCAACAAGGCCGACGACGACAAGCGCAAGGCCCTGGTGGAATCCAAGAACCAGGCCGAGGCGGTGGTGCATTCCACCGAGAAGGCCATGGCCGAGCACGGCGACAAGATCGCTGGGCCCGACAAGGACGCCATCGAGACGGCCCTGGCCGACCTGAAGTCCGCCCTGGAGGGTGACGACGCCGAAGGCATCGCCACCAAGACCCAGACGCTGATCCAGGCCTCGATGAAGCTCGGTGAAGCCATGTACGCCGCCCAGCAGGGCGGTGAGGGCGATCAGCCTGAAGCCTCGACCGACGACGACGTTGTCGACGCCGAATTCGAGGAAGTCAGCGACGACGAGCCCAAGAAGTCCGCGTGACCTTGCGCCCCAGGGCGGTTTCTCGCAGCTTTCGCGAGGGATCGCCCTGGGGTTTCGCACATCTGCGGGCGAACCCTCTCTCTGACCGGCGCGACTGGCGTAAGCCTTGCAGCCGGGGCAGGGTGTTCCCACCTCAGTTTAAGATCAATTTGAACGCCTGATGATTTGATGCGGGACTATTACGAGATTCTGGGCGTGAGCCGCGGCTGCGACGAAGCCGCGCTGAAGTCGTCCTTCCGCAAGCTGGCCATGGAGCACCACCCCGACCGCAATGGCGGTTGCGAGGAGGCCGAGGGCCGCTTCAAGGAAATCAACGAAGCCTACTCGATCCTGTCGGATCCCCAGAAGCGAGCGCGCTACGACCAGTTCGGCCATGCCGGGGTCAATGGCGGCGGTGGCGGCGGGCCTGGCAGTGGCCAGTTCCACGACGTGAACGACATCTTCAATGAGGTGTTCGGCGACGTCTTCGGCGACATGTTCGGCGGGCGCCGCCAGCGTGGCGGTCCGGCCCGCGGGCAGGACCTGCGCTACGATCTCGAGATCAGCCTTGAGCAGGCCTATGCCGGCTCGGAGGTGGAGATCGTGGTCCCCGCCTCCATCCAGTGCGAGGCCTGCGACGGCTCGGGCGCCAAGCCCGGCACCAGTCCCACGGTCTGCGGAACTTGCGGCGGGGCCGGCCGGGTCCGCGCCAGCCAGGGCTTCTTCTCCGTCGAACGCGCCTGCCCCCGCTGCGGCGGCTCGGGCCAACTGATCCTGGACCCCTGTGTCGAGTGCCGTGGCCACGGCCAGCTGCGCAAGGAACGCACCCTGCAGGTCCGCATCCCGGCCGGCGTCGATGATGGCGCGCGTATAAGACTTGCGGGAGAAGGGGACGCTGGGGCAAGGGGCGGCCCGCGCGGCGACCTCTACATCTTCCTGTCGGTGAAGCCGCACGAGCTGTTTGACCGCGACGGCCTGGACCTGCTCTGCACCGTGCCGGTGCCGATGACGGTAGCGGCCCTGGGCGGCGACATCGAGGCCCCCTGTCTGATGGGCGGCGAGAACTGCGACGGCGCCTGCAAGATCGAGGTCAAGGTGCCGGAAGGCTCCCAGACCGGCCGCACCGTGCGCCTGAAGGGCCGCGGCATGCCCTCCCTGCGCTCCCGCGAGCGCGGCGACCTGATCGTCGAACTGTTCGTCGAGACCCCGACCCGCCTCAGCGCCCGTCAAAAGGAACTGATGCGCGAACTGTCGGACCTCTGCGGCGAGCAGCAGCACCCCAAGTCCGCCAGCTTCATCGGCAAGGCCAAGCGCTTCTGGGAAGAGGTGACGGGGGTCTAGCTCTCGTCCGCCGCAAGGATTAGCGGGTCAAGACGCCGATGTCAGCCCAGCGGTAGCTGACCTCGTACATCAGGCCGCCGGGTCCCGGCTCCTTGCGGGGCGCGTCAGCCTCGCCGCCCAGGTGTTCGTAGAAGCCGCGGGCCGGAATGTTGTCGCGCAGGACCGAGATCATCAGGGATTTCGCCCCCTGGTCGGCGAAGACCCGGGCCGCCGCCGTCAACAGGCGCCGTCCCAGGTCGTAACCCTGATGCGGGCGCAGGACATAGAGGGTAGTGACCTCCGCCTCGCCGGCCACCCGGGTGCGCGATGGGCCGCCGGCCAGGTAGCCGACGAGGCCGTGACGGTCGGCGGCGGCCAGGGTGATCTCATGCTCGGAGGGCGTGACCAGGGACTTGGAAAACCGCCGGGCGTTCACCGGCACGCTCATGCGGTCCAGGAAACTGTCGGGCAGCAGGCCGCGATAGGTCTCACGCCAGGAGGTCACGTGGACCTGGGCCAGGGCCTGCGCGTCGTCGGGGCCGGCGGGGAAGATGACGTGCATGGGGTGACCTCCCGAACTTAACCACAGCTTGGACCTCGTGCGGCTTTGTTCAAGAGGCCCGTGGGGATGACGTGAGCGGCGGGCGCCGTTAACCTCTGACCCAAGCATGAACGCCCAGATCCCCACCCCCGCTGACGCGGCCGCCGGCGCCACCCCGGTGATGATGCAGTATTTCGAGGCCAAGGCCCGTCAGCCCGACGCCCTGGTGTTCTTCCGCATGGGCGACTTCTACGAGCTGTTCTTCGAGGACGCCGAGAAGGCGGCCGCCGCGCTCGGCATCACGCTCACCGCGCGGGGCAATCACGGCGGCGCGCCGATCCCCATGTGCGGGGTGCCGGTCCATGCCGCCGAGGCCTATCTGGCCAAGCTGATCCGCTCAGGCTTCAAGGTCGCCGTCTGCGAGCAGATGGAAGACCCTGCCGAGGCCCGCAAGCGGGGCTCGAAATCCATCGTGCGACGCGACGTGGTCCGGGTGGTGACGCCGGGCACGCTGACCGAGGACGGCCTGCTGGACGCGCGCGGCGCCAATCGGTTGGCCGCCGTCGCTGTGCGGGCTGGGGCCGCGGCCGTGGCCAGCGTCGAGCTTTCCACCGGCGAGGTTGAGTGCTGGGCGGTGGTCCGCGAGAACCTGGCCTCGGCCCTGGCGGCGCTTGGCCCGTCGGAAATCCTGGTCCCCGACCGGCTGTTCGCCGACGAGGGCATGAACACCGCCCTGCGCAGCGCCGGTGGGGTGGTGCAGCCCATGCCCTCGGCCCTGGCCGAACCCGCCGCCTCCGAGGCCCGCCTGAAGCGGCTCTACGGCGTCGACACCCTGGACGGCTTCGGGCCGCTGTCGGGGGCGGAGATCTCCGCGCTGGGCCTGATCGCCGCCCACCTGGAAACCACCCAGGCCGGTCGTCTGCCGGCCCTGACCGCCCCGCGAAGAGCCGGCGAGGCCGACGTCATGGCCATCGACCCGGCCACCCGGACCAGCCTGGAGATCGAGAAGAGCCTGTCGGGCTCCCGCGAAGGCTCCCTGCTGGGCGCCATCGACCGGACCATCACCGCGCCGGGCGCCCGCATGCTGGCCGCGCGGCTGGCCCGGCCGCTGCTGGACCCGGCCGCCATTGAGGTACGCCTCGACGCCGTCGGCTGGTTCGTGGAGCGCCGTCCCCTGCGCCAGAAGCTGCGGGAGGACCTGAAGGGGCTGGGGGATATGGCCCGGGCCCTGTCGCGCCTGGCGCTCGGCCGAGGCGGTCCCCGCGACCTGGGCTGCCTGCGAGACGGCCTGGCCCGGGGCGAGGCCATCGCCGGCCTGTTCGCGGGCGCCCCGGCCCCGCTCGACCCGCCGCCGCCATCGGAGGTGGAGAGTGCGCTCTCCGTTCTGCACGCCTTCGACCACTATGAGCTCGGCGCCTTCCGCCAGATGCTGGCCGACGGGCTGGGGACCGAACTTCCGGCCCAGGCCCGCGATGGCGGCTTCGTGGCCGCCGGGGTCCGGCCCGAACTCGACCAGGCCCGCGCCCTGCGCGACGACAGCCGCCGGGTGATCCTGCAGCTGGAGGCGCAGCTGCTGGCTGATAGCGGCGTGGCCCTGAAGATCCGCCACAACGCCGTGCTGGGCTATTTCGTCGAGTGCACCGCCAAGGCCGCCGAGCCGCTGATGGCGCCGCCGCTGAACGCCACCTTCATCCACCGCCAGACCCTGGCCAACCAGGTCCGCTTCACCACCGTGGAGCTGGCCGAGCTGGACGCCAGGATCGCCCAGGCCGCCGAACGGGCGCTGGCGATCGAGGTGGCCACCTTCGAAGCCTGGCGTGAGGCCGCCATCGGAGTCGCCGCCGCCATCCAGGCCGCCGCCGAGGGGGCCGCCCGCCTCGACGTCGCCGCAGGCCTGGCCGAATGGGCCGACGATGTGGGCGGGACCCGGCCGATCCTGGACCGCTCCACCGCCTTCGAAGCCGAGGCCGCCCGACACCCGGTGGTGGAGGCCGCCGTCAAGCGCAGCGGCCAGCCCTTCACCCCCAACGACTGCCGCCTCGACGGCGCCGGCGCCGTGGGGCCGCGCCTGGCCCTGGTGACCGGGCCGAACATGGCCGGCAAGTCCACCTTCCTGCGCCAGAACGCCCTGCTCGCCGTCCTGGCCCAGGCCGGCTGTTATGTGCCCGCCAAGCGCCTGCGCCTTGGCGTCGTCGACCGGCTGTTCAGCCGGGTCGGCGCGGGCGATGACCTGGCCCGGGGCCGCTCGACCTTCATGGCTGAGATGGTGGAGACCGCCGCCATCCTGACCCAGGCCACCCCACGCTCCCTGGTCATCCTCGACGAGATCGGCCGGGGAACGGCCACCTATGACGGCCTGGCCATCGCCTGGGCCTGCGCCGAGGCCCTGCACGAGACCAACCGCTGCCGGGGCCTGTTCGCCACCCACTATCACGAGCTGGCGGTGCTGGAGGGCAGGCTGGCCCACGTCGCCAACCTGTCCCTGAAGGCCAAGGAGTGGAACGGCGACCTGATCTTCCTGCACGAGGCCGGTCCCGGCCCCGCCGACCGCTCCTATGGCGTCCAGGTGGCCAAGCTGGCCGGTGTGCCCGCCCCCGTGGTGATCCGCGCCCGCGAGGTGCTGGAGCGCCTGGAGCGCGAGACCGGCGCGCCCGCGCATCTCGACGACCTGCCCCTGTTCGCCGTCACGGCCCCCGGGGTCGCGGAACGCTCCGGTCCCAGCGCGGTGGATGCGGCGGTCGCCGAACTCGACCCCGACAGCATGAGCCCGCGCGAGGCCATGGCGGCCCTCTACCGGCTCAAGGGATTGCTCAACTGACCCAGGCCCAACCCCCACATCGCGTCGTCGTCGTGGGGGGCGGCTTCGGCGGGCTCTCCGTGGTCAAGGGCTTGGCCGGCGCGCCCGTCGCTATCACCCTGATCGACCGCCGCAACCACCACCTGTTCCAGCCCCTGCTCTACCAGGTGGCCACAGCGTCGCTGGCCACCTCGGAGATCGCCTGGCCGATCCGGTCCCTGGTTCGCGACCGGCCGGAGGTCACCACCCTGCTTGCCACGGTGACCGGTGTGGATGTCGCGACGCAAAGGGTGCGCTTCGAGGACGGGACCGCGATCGCCTATGACACCCTGGTGCTGGCCACCGGGGCCCGCCACGCCTATTTCGGCCATGACGAGTGGGAACCCTTCGCGCCAGGTCTCAAGACCATTGAGGACGCCACCACCATCCGCCGCCGGATTCTGATGGCCTTCGAGGACGCCGAGCGGGAGAGCGATCCCGCCCGCCAGAGGGCCTTGCTGACCTTTGTCATCGTCGGCGGCGGTCCCACCGGGGTGGAGCTGGCCGGCACCATCGCCGAGCTCGCCCGCCACACCCTGCCCCCCGAATTCCGCAATATCGATCCGGGCAGCGCCCAGGTGGTGCTGGTCGAGTCCGGGCCCCGCGTCCTGCGCGGCTATCCCGACAGCCTGTCGGACTACGCCAGTCGCTCGCTGGCGGCGCTGGGTGTCGAGGTGGCGTTGGGCCGCGCGGTGTCCGAGGTCGCCGCCGACCACGTAATCTTCGGCGACCGGCGGTTGGAGACACGGACGGTGCTCTGGGCCGCGGGCGTACGGGCCTCCCCGGCCGCTCAATGGCTGGGGGCGCCGACTGATGGAGCGGGCCGCGTGAAGGTGGCGCCGGATCTCACGGCGCCGGGACATCCGCAGGTGTTCGTGGTTGGCGATACGGCCAGCGTGCTCGACCGCAAAGGCCGGCCTGCCCCAGGCATCGCCCCGGCGGCCACGCAAGAGGGACGCTATGTCGCCAGGGCGATCAAGGCGCGGCTCCGGCGCGCCTCGCGGCCAAGGCCGTTCCGCTACCGCCATCCCGGAAGCCTCGCCCAGATCGGCAAGCAGAGCGCGGTGATCGACTTTGGCGTCGTGCGGCTGAAGGGCGAGATCGCCTGGTGGCTCTGGGGATTGGCCCACATCTACTTCCTGATCGGCGCCCGCACCCGGCTGGCGGTGGCCCTGAACTGGGTGTGGATCCACGCCCGCAATCAGCGCAGCGCCCGGCTGATCACCCAGGGCAAGAGTTAGCCCACCCTCCGCCGGGATGAGCGGTGTTAGCGCGCCGCCAAGAAAATGGTGCGTCGCAATATTCTAATCATCGCACTGCACAACATTTTAATCTCGCGAGTACAAAAACACCTCCGACGAGCGCGGACCTCTCCTCCCCATTTTCCCGCGCCGCTGGAGATTTAGATCATGATCCGCATCGCCCTTATCGCCGCCGTCGCCGCCGTCGCCGCCTTCGCCGCCTCCTCGGCCAGCGCCACTGAAGTCCGCGTCTCCCTGGTCGGCAAGTCCGCCGAACAGATCAACGCCGACATCCTCGACGCCGCGCGCACCGTCTGCGCCCGGGACGTCGCCGGCGAGACCCTGATCCTGGGCGCCTACGGCCGTTGCGTGAGGGACACCGTGCAGGTCACCCAGCAAAAGCTCGCCGCGCTCTAAGACCGCGAGCTTTCGACCAGACTAAGGAAGGCCGGGGCCCCAGGGCGCCGGCCTTTTTCTTGACCTGCGTCCTCCTGCGGGCTTCGCGCCCGGGACGGCGCGGCCCTATATGTGGGCGACCGGTTTTCCTTAGGTTTCTCATGCCGCCACGCCTGCGTCCCACGCGCCTCGAATATGTTGTCGACGGCCTGCGGCTGCGCGCCCAGCTCTCGGCCGCGGCCCTGGATGCGGCGGGGGATGCCCCAGAACAGCGGCGCCGCGCCCTAGACATCCTCAAGCAGGCCCTGTTCCGCGGCCGGATGATCGCCAAGGAGCGGCTGGAGAACGGCGCCGGCGGCATCGAGACCGCCCGGCTCTTGTCCGGCGTGACGGACGAAGTCGTCACCGCGTTGTACGACTTCACCACCGTCCACGTGTTCCGGGCGCGCAATCCCACCGAGGGCGAGCGCCTGGCCCTGATGGCGGTGGGCGGATATGGGCGCGGGACCCTGGCGCCCTTCTCCGACCTCGATCTGCTGTTCCTGCGCCCCTACAAGCAGACGGCCCATGCCGAGAGCGTGATCGAGTTCATGCTCTATGCCCTGTGGGACCTGGGCTTCAAGGTGGGCCACGCCTCGCGCACGATCGAGGAGTGCATCCGGCTCTCCAAGGAAGACTTCACCATCCGCACCTCGATCCTGGAGGC
This sequence comes from Phenylobacterium glaciei, assembly GCF_016772415.1. Classification (NCBI taxonomy): domain Bacteria; kingdom Pseudomonadati; phylum Pseudomonadota; class Alphaproteobacteria; order Caulobacterales; family Caulobacteraceae; genus Phenylobacterium; species Phenylobacterium glaciei. Next base: position 115,957 of record NZ_JAGSGD010000001.1, on the reverse strand, counting down.
GCGCAAGCTGACCGGCGACGAGAAGCTGGCCGAGGAGCTGACCCGCCGCTTCGCCAACGAAGTGGTGAAGGGCACGGGCGCCCAGTTCGTCGCCGCCAAGCTGAAGGAGCGCGATGAGCGCCACTCCCGCGCCGGCGCCAGCCGCTACCTGGTGGAGCCCAACGTCAAGGAGGGCAAGGGCGCCCTGCGCGACCTCAACACCCTGTTCTGGATCGCCCAGTACCTGAACCCCTCGGCCCAGGCGCGGACGGACGGGATCGTGCATCTGGAGATGTTCGAGCGGCAGGAGGTTGCGGCTTTCCTGCGCGCCTTCGACTTCCTTTGGGCGGTGCGGTGCCACCTGCATTTCGCCACCGGCCGCCCCGAGGAGCGCCTGACCTTCGACCTGCAGCCGGAGATCGCCCGGCGCATGGGCTACGGCGATCGGGGCGACGCGCCGGCCGTCGAGCGCTTCATGCGGCGCTACTTCCTGATCGCCAAGGAGGTCGGCGCGCTCACCCGCGTCTTCGCCGCCAAGCTGGAATCCGAGCGGGTGAAGTCCCATCCCAAGGGCATCTCCCGCCTGCTGCCGGGCCGGGGGAGGCCGCGCAAGACCATGCTGGAGGCCGGCTTCCACGAGGAGGGCGGAAGGCTCAACATCGACACGCCGGAGATCTTCCAGGCTGATCCGATCAACCTGCTGCGCCTGTTCCGCACCGCCGACCGCCGCGACCTGGACCTGCACCCCGACGCCTTCACCGCCGCCACGCGGTCACTCACGCTGATCACCTCGAAGACCCGGCGCGATCCGCGCGCGGCCAAGGTGTTCCTGGACATTCTGGCCCGGGGCCGCGATCCGCAGCGGACCCTGACCCTGATGAACGAGGCCGGGGTCCTGGGCCGCTTCCTGCCGGAGTTCGGCCGGGTCGTCGCCCAGATGCAGTTCAACATGTACCACTCGTACACGGTCGATGAGCACACCCTGCGGGCGGTGGGCGTGATCGCCGAGATCAAGGCCGGCCGTTTCGCCGAGGACCATCCGCTGTCGACGGCCATCATGCCGCTGATCGATGATCCGGAGGCCCTGTTCCTGGCCATGCTGCTGCACGACACCGGCAAGGGCGGGGCCGGCGGCCAGGAGAAGGCCGGGGCCCGGGCCGCGCGCCAGGCCTGCGAACGCCTGGGCCAGGACCGCAAACGCATCGAGCTGGTGGCCTGGCTGGTGGAGCATCACCTGGTGATGAGCGACTACGCCCAGAAGCGCGACGTGTCGGACCCGCGCACGGTGGTGGACTTCGCCCGCATCGTGGAGACGCCCGAACGCCTGCGGCTGCTGCTGGTGCTCACCGTCGCCGACATCCGCGCCGTGGGGCCTGGCGTCTGGAACGGCTGGAAGGGCCAACTTCTTCGTGAGCTCTATGCCGCCACCGAGGCCGTCTTCCGCGGCGGCCGGGGGTCGGACGCCGCGGCCGCCGTGCGCCGCTATCACGAGAACGCCGCCTATGACGCCCGCATGCGGCTGGTGGCCGTCGACCCCGCCGCCACCGCCTGGGCCCAGGCCATGGAGGACGCCTATTTCACCTCCTTCGCCGAGAGCGAGGTCCAGGGCCACGCGGCGCTGGCCCGCCGCGCGGAAAAGGGCGGAGCCGCCGCCGAGGGCCATATCCGCCCGGGCCTGAACGCGTCCGAAGTCGTCGTGGCCGCCCCCGACCGGCCGCGCCTGTTCGTCGACCTGGCCCAGGCCGTCACCGCCGCCGGGGCCAATGTCATGGGCGCCCGGGTCTTCACCTCCCGCTCGGGCCAGGCCCTGGATGTCTTCTACGTGCAGGACGTTACTGGCGCGGCCTATGGCTCCGACAACGCCAAGGCGCTGACCCGCCTGGCCGCCGCCCTGGAGGCCGCCGCCCGCGGCGAGCCGATCAAGACCGAGACCAAGCGCCTGTCCGACCTGGGCCGGGCCGCGGCCTTCTCCATCATCCCCACCGTCATGCTGGACAATGACGCCTCGGAGGTCTCGACGGTGGTGGAGGCCTCGGGCCGCGACCGTCCGGGCCTGCTGGTGGCTCTGGCCCAGCCGATCTCCGAGGCGGGCCTCTCCATCCTCTCGGCCCATATCGACGGCTATGGCGAGCGCGCGGTGGACGCCTTCTATGTGGTGGACGCCGACGGCAAGAAGCTCACCGACCCCAAGGCCATGACCAGCCTGAAGGCCGGGCTGATGCTGGCCTTGGACGAGGCGGAGGCCTCGGCTTCGTCGAAGTCACGCTCCAACCTGCAGCGGGCTCGGGCCAGCGTGGCGCGCTGACGGCTTGACGGCGTGCCCGGCCCTGCGCACAGAGCGAGCGTGACCGAACCCGCCGCGCCCCCGACGCCCGCCCCCGCCAAGTCCGGCGGGATGATCCGCTCGTCGATGATCTATTCGGCGCTCACCCTGGTCAGCCGGTTCATGGGCCTGGCCCGGGACCTGGTGATAACCGCGCGCCTGGGGGGCAGCAGCAATATCGCCGCTGACGCCTATTTCACGGCGCTGACCTTCCCCAATCTGTTCCGTCGCATCTTCGCCGAGGGCGCCTTCGCCGCGGCCTTCGTGCCCGACTACTCGCGGCGCCTGGCCAGCGACGGCAAGGAATCGGCCGACGCCTTCGCCGCCGACAGCCTGGCGACCCTGGCGGCCGCCACGGTGGTGGTCACGGTCATCTGCCAGCTGGCCATGCCCTGGCTGATGATGGCCTACAGCCCCGGCTACATGAGCGACCCGGCCAAGTTCAAGCTGGCGGTGCTGCTCACCCAGATCACCATGCCGTATCTCGTCTGCATCTCGATCGCCTCGCTGTTCGCGGGCATCCTGACGGCGCGGGGGCGGTTCGTGATCTACGGCCTCTATCCCACCATCCTCAACGTGGTGATGCTGATCGCGGTGCTGCCGCAGAAGGATCCGACCCGGGCGGCCTTCGCCGCCTCGGTGGGCGTCGTGGTCGCCGGGATCGGCCAGGCGGCCATCTGCTGGTGGGGCGCGCACCGCACCGGCGCCCGGGTGCGCCTGAAGGCCCTGCGGTTCACGCCCGAGATCAAGGCCCTGGCCCGCCGTGCGGTGCCCGGCGTCATCGCCTCGAGCGCGGTGCAGATCAACCTCTTCATCTCCGCCATCCTGGCCTCCCAGGTGGCCGGCATGCGCGTCTGGCTGAACGTCGCCGAGCGCTTCTACCAGCTGCCGCTCAGCCTGGTGGGCGTCGCCATCGGCGTGGCCCTGCTGCCCCGGCTCGCCACCGCCTTCCAGCTCAACGACCACGAGGACACCCAGGGGGCCATGGACCAGGCCATCGTCTTCGGCCTGGCCCTGACTCTGCCCGCCGCCGCGGCCCTGATGGCCATGCCGGTCTATCTGGCCGACGGATTCTTCGCCCGCGGCGAGTTCACCCATGCCGATGCGGCCTCCTCCGGCGCCCTGCTGTTCCACTACGGCTGGGGCCTGCCGGCCTTCGTGTTGATCAAGATCCTGCAGCCGGCCTTCTTCGCGCGCGGGGACACCAAGACCCCGATGCGGTTCTCGCTGATCTCGGTGGGGGTCAATATCGTGCTGGGCGTGACCCTGTTCTACACCATCGGCTTCCCCGGCATCGCGGTCTCCACCGCCATCGCCTCCTGGGTCACCGTGGCCCAGATGGCGGTCCTGCTGTGGCGGGAGAAGGCCTATCGCCCCTCGGCCCGCACGATCGGCAAGATCATCCGAGTGACCGCCGCCAGCGTGATCCTGGGGATCGTCCTGGCCCTGGCGAGCCACTTCCGCGCCGTGCTGGAGGCGCCCCTGGCCGGGATGAGCGGCGCCAAGGAGATCACCGTGCTGCTGGTGGCCCTGGTGGGCGGCCTGCTCTATCCGGTGGTGTTGCTGGCGCTCGGCGGCGTCACCCCGGCCGAGGTGCGCGGGGCGCTGAAGCGGCGCAAGGGCGACGTGGCCGTGGCGGTTCCCGAACTCTGACGGGCTTGCCCAATGGTCAGCCACGGACTATTCGCATCGGTCATGGCTTATCTGGACGCATTCACCTGGCGATGGCGCAGCGCCTGATCCCGCTCCCGCGGCGCGAGGTTTCGCGCCTCCACGTCCTCAAGTTCAAAGCCTGATCCCATGACCGAACAAGCTCCCGCCGCCTATGCCGGCAAACGACGCGTGCTCTCCGGCGTCCAGCCCTCCGGAGCGCTGCACCTGGGCAACTATCTCGGCGCCCTGGTGAAGTTCACCCGGCTGCAGCACGAGATGGAGACCTTCATCTTCGTGGCCGACATGCACGCCATCACGGTGTGGCAGGACCCGAAGCTGCTGACCTCGCAGGTCCGCGAGATCGCCGCGGCCTATCTCGCCTCGGGCCTCGATCCGGCCAAGGCCACGATCTTCCCGCAGTCGGCGGTGCCGGAACACGCCCAGCTGGCCTGGGTGTTCAACTGCGTCGCCCGCCTCGGCTGGCTCGACCGGATGACCCAGTTCAAGGACAAGGCCGGCAAGCACAAGGAACGCGAGAGCGTCGGGCTCTACACCTATCCGGTGCTCCAGGCGGCCGACATCCTGGTCTACAAGGCCACCCATGTGCCGGTGGGGGAGGACCAGCGCCAGCACCTGGAGCTGACCCGCGACATCGCCGCCAAGTTCAACCACGACTTCGACGTCCCGGGCTATTTCCCGCTGCCGGAGGCCCTGACCGAGGGGCCGGGCGCGCGGATCATGTCCCTGCGCGATGGCTCGGCGAAGATGAGCAAGTCCGATCCGTCGGACAATTCCCGGCTCAACCTGATGGATGACGCCGACGCCATCTCGCAGAAGATCCGCAAGGCGCGCACCGATCCCGATCCCCTGCCGGAGACCCTGGAGGAGCTGAAGGATCGGCCCGAGGCGCTGAACCTGATCGGCATCTATGCGGCGCTGTCTGAACGCACCGCCGCCGACGTGTTGGCCGAGTTCACCGGCCAGGGCTTTGGCCAGTCGTTCAAGCCGCTGCTGGCGGACCTGGCGGTGGCCAAGTTCGGCGCCATCAGCGGCGAGATGCGCCGGCTGATGAGCGAGCCCGACGAGATCGATCGCATCCTGGCGGCCGGCGCCGAAAAGGCCCGGGAGGCCGCGGCCCCGACCCTGGCTGAGGTGAAGAAGATCGTCGGCTTCTGGGGCAGCTAAACCCTAGCATCCGAGGTGGCTTGCATCCGGAGACGGGGCAAGCCACCGTCGCCCCATGAGCCAACGCAAGTTCCTGGTCATCGCCGACGACAGCGCCGAGTTCATGGCCGCGCTGAAATTCGCCTGCCGCCGCGCCCGCTCCACCGGCGGTCATGTGGCCCTGCTGCGGGTGATCGAGCCGGCGGTCTTCGAGCACTGGTCGGGCGTGCGCGAAGAGATCGAGCGCCAGGCCCGCGAGGAGGCCGAGGCCGCGCTGCAGAAGATGGCCGAGTTCGTCATCGCCGAGACCGGCATGGCGCCGGAATTCATCATCGAACACGCCGACAACACCCGCGCGGCCCTGCGCAAGGTGATCAGCGAGGACCCCGCCATCAAGATCCTGGTGCTGGCCGCCGCCGTGGAGGGCCGGGGGCCCGGTCCCCTGGTGGCCTCCATCGCCAAGGAGGGGGTCAAGTGGGGCTCGCGAAAGGTCCCCGTCACCCTGGTGCCTGGTGATCTGACCGACGACGAGATCGCCGATCTGGCTTAACTAGGCCGTATCGAGACTCGCGAGGCACGCATGGACCGCAAACTGGCGCTGATCACCGGGGCTTCGGCCGGGATCGGGGCGGCCTTCGCCAAGATCTACGCCAGCCACGGCTATGACGTGGCCCTCACCGCGCGGCGCGCCGATCGCCTGGATCGCCTGGCCGAGGACATCGGCCTGCGCCATGGCGTCGAGACCCTGACCGTTCCCGCCGACCTGGCCGATCCCGCCGCTCCGGCTGCGATCCTGGACCATCTCACCGCCCACGGCCGGGTGGTGGACGCGCTCATCAACAACGCCGGTTACGGCCAGCCCGGAACCTATGCCGACACCACCTGGGAGCAGCAGGCCGCTGTCCTGCAGGTGATGCTGACGGCGCCCAGCGAACTGGCGCACAGGGTGTTGCCGGGCATGGTGGACCGGCGGTTCGGGCGTATCGTCAACGTCGCGTCCCTGGCGGGCCTGATCCCGGGCTCGGCGGGCCACACCCTCTACGGCGCCACCAAGAGCTATCTGGTGAAGTTCTCCCAGAGCCTGCACCTGGAGAACCTGGCGACCGGGGTGCATGTCAGCGCGCTCTGCCCCGGCTTCACCTACTCCGAATTCCACGACGCCAACGGCACGCGCGAAAAGATCAGCGCCTCGACCCCGCCCTGGCTGTGGCTGGGCGCAGACGAGGTGGCCGCAGCGGGCTACGAGGCCGTTGAGGCCAACCGCGCCGTGGCGGTGCCGGGCGCCCCGAACAAGGCCATCGCCGGCCTGGTGAAACTGATCCCCGACGAATGGGCCCTGGCGCTCATGGCCGCCCAAGGGCCGCGCTTCCGCAAGGTTTAGTGCGCCGCGTAGGGGGCCGCGGCCTTGCGCAGGATGACGTCGTGGGTGCTATCGGCGATGCCGATCATCACGAACTGCACGGCCAGCGCGCAGAGGATCAGGCCCAGCACCCGGACCACGATGGTCAGGCCGATCTTGCCCAAGAGGCGGGTGATCAGCGGGCTCGCCCAGAAGGCCAGCATGGTCGACAGCGCGGTGGCCGCGATGACGGCGACGCCGACGGCCGCGCCCACCAGGCCGAAGCGCTTGGCCTCGCTGGCGTAGATGATGACAGTGGAGATGGCGCCCGGCCCGATCAGCAGGGGCATGGCGAAGGGCACGATCATCCGCTCGAAGCGCTTGCGGGCATGGGCCCGGCCCTCGCCCGGGGTGTTATCGGCGGCCTCGACACTGGTGGCCATGTCGCCGCGCACCATGTCCAGGCCCAGCAGGAACAGGATGATCCCGCCGGCCATGCGGAAGGCCGGCAGGGAGATGCCGAAGAAGGCCAGCAGCGACAGGCCCGAGAAGTAGAAGAAGGTCAGGAAGAACAGGATAAAGAAGGCGATATAGACCGCGATCAGCCGCGAATCCTTGCTCTTCACCCCCACTGTGGCCGCGGCGAACAGCGGCACCGTGCCGATCGGGTCGATCAGGGCGAAAAGGGCGACGAAGAAGTTGACCGCGAAGTCTGCCGGGCTCATTGCAGCGTCTTAGCCCAATTCGTCACCCGCGCCGACCCCGTGAGAGGGGCGCTCTCGCCTGCCCGGAGCTAAGCCATGTCCGTCGCCGACACGCTCGTCAAAGCCGACCCTCGCCTGATCATTCCGCTGGACCTGCCCACCGTGGACGAGGCCCGCGCCATCGTGGACGCGCTCGGCGACACCGTCAGCTTCTACAAGGTGGGACTGGAACTGTTCGCCACCGGCGGCGGCATGACCCTGGCCAGCGAGCTGAAGGCGGCCGGCAAGCAGGTGTTCCTGGACTGGAAGCTGCACGACATCGGCACCACGGTGCAGCGCTCGGCCGCTGTGTTGGCAGATAGCGGTTGCGACTTCCTCACCGTCCACGGCGAGCCCCAGGTGATGGAGGCCGCCGTGCGCGGCAAGGGCCGCTCCGGCCTCAAGATCCTGGCGGTGACGGTGCTCACCAGCCTGTCGGACGCCGACCTCATCGAGATGGGCTTCTCCGAGACCGCCCGCTCGCTGGTGGAGCGCCGCATCCACCAGGCGGTGGCGGCCGGCTGCGACGGGGTGGTGGCCAGCCCGCACGAGGCGGCCCTGGCGCGGGCCATCGGCGGCAAGGACTTCCTGGTGGTGACCCCGGGCGTGCGTCCCGACTGGTCGGCGAAGAACGACCAGGCCCGCGCCGCGACACCCGCCGATGCGCTCAAGGCCGGCGCCTCGCACCTGGTGGTGGGTCGGCCGATCACGGCGGCCAACGATCCCCGCGACGCCGCCATGCGGGTCGCCGCGGAGATGGCGGGAGTCTAAACCCCTACCACGTGCCGCCGCCGCCCGTGTGGCCGCCGCCGCAGGTGTTGCATCCCCCGCCGCCGCCCTTGTGACCGCCGCGGCCGCCGATATTGACGCTGACGTGGCTGCTGGAGCTGGCCGAGGCCGAGGCGCGCGCGCTGGCGCTGGCTCCCGCGCCGGCTCCCGCTCCAGCGAACCCGCCACCGGAGGCGTAGCCGCCGCCCCCGCCGCCATAGCCACCCTCGGGATAGGGGCCGACGCCGTAGTCGTAGGTGAAGTTTCCGCCCAGGATCAGCTCGCCGCACTGCCGGCAGTCGCCGCAGTCCTGGGCCCGGCAGGGGCCGCGCTCGTCGTAGCGCTCGTTGTAGGCGCGCTCGTGGGCGAAGGCGGCGCATTGGCCACAGCTCGGATAACCGTAGTGCTGGGCGACATCGCCGTAGGTGCGCAGGCTGTAGCCGCCGCTGCGGCGATCGCCGTCGCCGCGCCTATGGCCGCTGCAGGTCTGGCAGCCGGGGCGCTGGCCGCCGTTGTCATAGGCGTAGCCGCCGCTGGCGACGTACCCGCCCCCGTCATAGGCATAGCCCGGAGGCGGGCCGCCCATGTCGTAGCTCCCGCCGCCCGCGACATAGCCGCCACCGTCGTAGACGTCCTGATAGCCGCCGCTCGGCTGCGCGCCCTGCCCGCAAGGGGCCGGGCATCCGGCCAGGGCCGCGCCCGCACTGAGGGCCAGGGCCAGGCCCAACATCGTCCGCGTTAACCAGGACATCGCGCTCTCCGCCATAGGTCGTCCGCGCAAACCTAGGCGGCATAAGCCTTTGCGGCGACCATTCACCCCTCAGGGGCGAAACCCCCGGCGCGAAAGGTTAACAGACTTGAGCGTGTCAGAAGTCGACGGCGATGCCCTTGCGTTCCCAGTCGCCGAAGCGGGTGGGCTCGAGACCGGCGGGGCCGCCGTTCTCCGCGGCAAGCTGCGCCTCATGTTCGGCGGCGTGGCGCGCGGCGGCCTCCTCAAGCGCGCGGCGGGCGGCGGGCGTCAGCGGCTTGCCGGGGGCGGCGCCCGGCGGATCAGTGTCTTCCATGGGTGAAATCTAGGCGCTTGTGGCGCGCCGCGCCAGTTCCGGCGCCACGTCGGGGCTTGCCTCAAGGCCGGTTTGCGGGCACGCCGCCCGCGTGACCGACCTTTCAGCCTCCGACGCCGCCGGCCTGCCCGCGCGCCGCGCCGCCCTCGACCTGCTCGCCGCGGCGCTCAACCGCCGCACGGGCTTCGACGAGGCGGCCGCCACGCCCGCCTTCCGCAACCTGGAGCCCCGCGACCGGGGCTTCGCCCGCGCCCTGGTGCTGGCGACCCTGCGCCATCTCGGTCCCATCGACCGCGCCCTGGACGGCCGCATCTCGCGCGAGCCGCCGGAGGTGGTGCGCAACATCCTGCGGCTCGGTGTCGCCCAGGCCTTCGTGCTGGGCACGCCGGCCTTCGCCGCGGTGGGAACCAGCGTCGACCTGGTGGCGGAGCTCAAGGAGGGCCGCGCCTTCAAGGGCGTCATCAACGCCATCCTGCGCGGCCTGACCCGCGAGCCGCCGGACATGACCGACCCGGAACTGCTGGCCCCGCCTTGGCTGTTCAGCCGCTGGGCCGCCGCCTTCGGCGAGCCCGCCGCCCGCGCCATGGCCACCCTGATCGCCGCCGAGCCGGCCACCGACCTTTCCGTCAAGGCGCCGTCGCCGGATCTGACGATCGCCCTGGAAGCCGAGGAACTGCCCGGCGGGACCCTGCGCTCGGCCCTGCGCGGCGAAATCTCCACCTGGCCGGGCTTCGCCGACGGGGTGTGGTGGGTGCAGGACGCCAGCGCCGCTGTGCCCGCGCGCCTGCTCGACATGAAGCCGGGCGAGACCGCGCTCGACCTTTGCGCCGCGCCCGGCGGCAAGACCCTGCAACTGGCCGCCACCGGCGCCTCGGTGGTCGCTGTCGATCGATCCGCCGCCCGCCTGGTCCGGGTCGCCGAGAACCTGGCCCGCATGGGCCTCACTGCCGAGACCGCCACCGACGACGCTGGCGGTTGGCCCGACCAGCGCACCTTCGACGCTGTCCTGCTGGACGCCCCTTGCAGCGCGACGGGCACCTATCGCCGCAACCCCGACGTCCTCTGGGCCGCCAAGCCCGGCGATGTCGCGGCCCTGGCCGGGGTGCAGTCGCGGCTGCTGGATTCGGCGGCCAGGCGCGTGAAGCCGGGCGGCCGCCTGGTCTATTGCGTCTGCTCTCTGGAGCCGGAGGAGGGTGAGGCCCAGACCCCGGGATTCCTGTCCCGCAATCCCGAGTTCGCTCTGGCCCCCATGACCCCCGGCGAGGGTGGCGCGCCGGAGGCCAGCCTGCGGTCGGACGGAACGCTCAGAATCCTGCCACATCACCGGGTCGGTGGGACGGACGGCTTCTTCGTCGCGCGGTATGTGCGAGCGGGCTAAGGTCCGCCTTGTCGCGGCCACCTGCCCCCGTTAAGTCGGAACCCATGACCGCGCGCACCCCGATCATCGCCCCGTCCATCCTGGCGTCCGACTTCGCCAAGCTCGGCGAGGAATGCCGCGCGGTGGCGGCGGCCGGCGCCGACTGGCTGCATATCGACGTGATGGACGGCCACTTCGTGCCCAACATCACGCTCGGCCCCGACATCGTGAAGGCGCTGAAGCCCCACGTCTCGATCCCCTTCGACGTCCACCTGATGATCGCCCCGGTGGACAACTACCTGGAGGCCTTCGCCGACGCCGGCGCCGACATCATCAGCGTCCATCCCGAGAGCGGGCCCCACCTGAACCGCACGCTCAAGCGCATCCGTGAGCTGGGCTGCAAGGCCGGCGTGGTGTTCAACCCGTCCACTTCCCCCTCGGTGATCGAGTGGATGATGGACGAGATCGACCTGATCCTGGTGATGTCCATCAACCCCGGCTTCGGCGGCCAGAAGTTCATGCACTCCCAGCTGGCCAAGATCGCCAGGCTCCGCGAGATGATCGACGCCACGGGCCGCGACATCGATCTGGAGGTCGACGGCGGGGTGACGGTGGAGACCGCGCCGCTCTGCATGGCCGCGGGCGCCACGGCCCTGGTGGCCGGGACCGCCGTCTTCAAGGGCGGGCCCAGCGCCTACGCCGCCAATATCGCCGCCCTGAAGGGCGGGTAGGGCCCCGGTATGGCGGGCGGCCTTCCGGCTCTGTCGCGCCTGCCTGGCCGAGTCTTCCTTCTCGCCCTCGCCCAGGGCCTGCAGCGTCAGATGCGCCGGGAGTGGTTCGGCAATCCCCTGCATCGCTGGCTGTTGGCGAGGCCGCGGCCTGAGGGCCTGGCCGCCGGTCCGCGCAACCCCCGCCCGGTCAATCCGGAGGCTGGCCGCCGCATCCTGGACGGCCGCTTCGTGTTCGGTGGCGCGACCCTGGAGACCGGCACGAGGGGCGATCCCTGGGACCGGCCCAGCCCGACGCGACGGTTCGCCGCGGTTCTGCACCGGTTCGACTGGATGCCCGACCTGCTGTCCACCGGGGACGCCGGCGCGGCCGAGGGCCTGCGCCTGACCCTGGACTGGTCTCGGGTGTTCGGTCGATGGAACGGGTTTTCCTGGGCGCCCGAGGTTCTGGAGCGGCGGACCTTCAACCTGGCCTGCGCGGCGACCACCCTCTGCGCCCGGGCCTCGGACGCCGAGACCGCCCTGATCACCCTGGACCTCGCCCGCCAGGCTCGCCACCTGCTGGACTCGATCGACGGCCCGGTCCGCGCCGCCGAGCGGGCCGTGGCCGCCACCCTGGCCGGGACCGTGCTGTCGGGGGAAGCCGGTGAAAAACTCATCGATCGCGGCCTGATCGCGCTGGAACGCGCCCTGCACGTCACCGTTCAACCGGACGGCGGCCACGCCTCGCGCAGTCCCCGGGCCGCTCTGGAGTTGTTGCTGGACCTCCAGGCCCTCGACGAGGCCCTGGTCCAGCGCGGCATCGCGGCGCCCGACGAGATGATGCGGGCCATGGACCGCCTGACCGGGGCGGTGCGCTTCTTCACCCTGGCCGACGGCGGCCTGCCCGATCTGCAAGGGGGGGAGGCCGCCAACCGTCCCTACGTCGCCGCCGCCCGCGCCAGCGAGGCGGCCACCCAGCGCCCCCCCGTGGCCCGCAACGGCTACCAGCGGCTGGAGGCCCGCAGCCTGCAGATCCTGGCCGACTGCGCCCCGCCCGCCCAGGGCGCGTGGAGCGTGGCGGCCTGCGCCCAGCCGCTGGCCATCGAGGTGCTGGCGGCGGGCCGCCGGATGATCGTGGCCTGCGCCTGGTCGCCGGAGGCCAACGGTCCCCAGGCCCTGCGGCTGGCCGATGCCAGTTCCACCGTCTGCGTCGGGGACGCGTCCTGCGGTGAACCCTTACGCGGCTTCCGGGCCAATGCGCTCGGACCCCGGCTGATCGACGCCTATGACGCCGTCGCCGCCCAGCGCCACGAAACGCCCCAAGCCCTGTGGCTGGAAATGTCTCACGACGGCTGGGTTCCGCGCTTTGGCCTGCGCCACGAGCGGCGGCTGTTCCTGGATCTGGCGGCCGACGAACTGCGGGGCGAAGATCGGCTGACACCGGTGGCGGAGCCCTCTGGCGACCCCGAGGCCCGACGCTTCGTGCCCTTCATGGTCCGCTTCCACGTTCACCCCGATGTCCGCGCCAGCCTGGCCCGCGACGGCAAGAGCGTGCTGCTGCGGGCCGAGGGCGACGAGACCGGCTGGTGGCTGCGCAACGACGCCCAGGAGGTGTCGGTGGAAACCTCGGTCTATTTCCAGGACGGCCTGCCCAAGCGGACCCACCAGATCGTGCTGCGCGGCGCCGCCCGCCTGGACGCCGGCGCCCGGGTGCGGTGGAAGCTCGCGGCGGCCGAGGCCTGGCCCCCGCCGCATTGACGAAATCGGCTCGTGGGCCTACAGCCACCGCGACCTGCGTGACTGGCGAAACTGAGGTGGGAGACCACCGGGGAGCGCAGGGTCCATATGCCGCTCGCCTGGGCAAAGCCTCTTCAAACGATGAAGGATTTGCCGTGCCCGCAGCCCCCGACTTCCCCAAGCCCGCCGACCGCGCCTCCGTCAAGCGCGCCCTGATCTCCGTCTCCGACAAGACCGGCCTGGTGGAGGCCGCCAAGGTCCTGGCCGAACTCGGCGTCGAACTGGTCTCCACCGGCGGCACCCGGGCGGCGATCGCCGGCGCCGGTCTGGCGGTGAAGGATATCTCGGACCTGACCAACTTCCCCGAGATGATGGACGGGCGGGTCAAGACCCTGCACCCCATCGTCCACGGCGGCCTGCTCAGCGTCCGCGACGCGCCCGACCACGCCAAGGCCATGGCCGACCACGGCATCGGCGGCATCGATCTGGTCTATGTGAACCTCTACCCCTTCGAGGCCACGGTGGCGGCCGGCGGCGACTTCGAAACCTGCGTCGAGAACATCGACATCGGCGGCCCGGCCATGATCCGCTCGGCGGCCAAGAACCACGGCTATGTCTGCGTCTGCACCGAGATCGCCGACCTGGAAGAGGTGCTGGCCGAACTCAAGGCCACCGGGACCACCAGCCTGGCGCTGCGCAAGTCGCTGGCCGCCCGCGCCTATGCCCGCACCGCCACCTATGACGCCGCCATCTCCGCCTGGTTCGCCGCCGCCCTGGGCGACATCGCCCCCAAGCGCCGGGCCATCGGCGGTGAGCTGGTCCAGACGATGCGCTATGGCGAGAACCCGCACCAATCGGCCAGCTTCTACCGCTTCGCCGACCCGCGTCCGGGCGTGGCGACGGCCAAGCAGCTCCAGGGCAAGGAGCTCAGCTACAACAACATCAACGACACCGACGCGGCCTTCGAGCTGATCGCCGAGTTCGATCCCGCGAACGGCCCCGCCTGCGCCATCATCAAGCACGCCAATCCCTGCGGCGTGGCGACCGGAAAGACCATGGTCGAGGCCTATGAGCGGGCGCTGGCCTGCGATCCCACCAGCGCGTTCGGCGGCATCATCGCCCTGAACCAGAAGCTGGACGCCGCCACGGCCACCGAAATCCTCAAGCTGCTCACCGAGGTGGTGATCGCGCCGGACGCCGACGCCGACGCCGTGGCCCTGTTCGCCAAGAAGAAGAACGTGCGCCTGCTGACCACCGGCGGCCTGCCCGATCCCCTGGCGGCCGGGACCACCTTCAAGTCGGTCTCCGGCGGATTCCTGGTGCAGAGCCGCGACGACGCCCGCCTGACCGCCGCCGACCTGACGGTGGTCACCAAGCGTGCGCCGACCGAGGCGGAAATCCGCGACATGCTGTTTGCCTTCACCATCGCCAAGCACGTGAAGTCCAACGCCATCGTCTATGCGCGCGCCGGGCAAACCCTGGGCGTCGGCGCCGGCCAGATGAACCGCAAGGATAGCGCCCGTATCGCCGCGCTACGGGCCGCCGATTTCGGCCTGGACCTGAAGGGCTCGGCCTGCGCCTCGGAAGCCTTCTTCCCGTTCCCCGACGGCCTGATCCAGGCCGCCGACGCCGGTTGCACCGCGGTGATCCAGCCGGGCGGCTCCATCGGCGACCAGAAGGTCATCGACGCCGCCGACGAGCGCGGCCTGGCCATGGTCTTCACCGGCGTGCGCGTCTTCCGGCATTAGAGGCCGATGGCTTCTCTCGAAGCCTGAATCCGGCTCTGCATCTTTGAATTTGGAGCCCGGGGTGTCAGGCCGCCCGCGTGTCCCACCAGCGCCACAGGGCCGCGAGGCCCCAGAAGATCTCGATCAGCCCGAAGGGCCAGGCGCCCTGCAGGAAGGCGTAGGACGAGGCCGCGAAGTTGGCGAAGGCGAAGCCCAGGGTCCACCAGGGGCTCCGCTTCTCCATGATGTAGCAGAACAGGCTGGCGCAGACGGCGGCGAGGCCGAACAGCGACAAGGCGTCGAAGTGAAATCCCATCAGGGGGCTTTAGCAGCTTTCCTCAAGGACGGACTGTCGAGATCGAGGTCGGCGGCGGGGATCACCTCCAGGTCCGCTCGGCGGGTCTTCAGGCCATCGGCGAAACTCTTGGCGTCGCCGGCCACGATGACGCTGACACTGGCCGGATCCAGGCGGGTGGCCGCGAAGTCCTGCACCTGGGCGCCGGTGACGGCTTCCACCTTGCCGGTATAGGCGTTCATCTCGCTAAGCGGCACGCCGTAGAGGGCGAGGTTCCCCAGGATGTCGGCCAGGCCGTCGGTGGTCTCCAGCTCGCGCCCGAAGCCGCCGATCAGCACCGACTTGCGGGCCTTGAGCTCTTCGGCGCCCGGCGGCTTGGCGGTCAGCCCCTTCATCTCGGCCAGGATCAGGTCCAGCACCTGGGGCGCGGACTCGTTCTTGGTCTGGGCCGCGGCGCGGAACAGGCCGGTGGTCCGGCGCGGCGTCAGCGACGATGACGCGCCATAGGACAGCCCGCGCTTGATGCGGATTTCCTGGTTCAGCCGGGCCGAATAGCCGCCCCCCAGCACGGTGTTGGCGACGATGCCGGGATAGTAGGCCGGGTCATTGCGGGCGATGCCGGGTTTCAGCACGCTCACCGCCGCCTGGCCGGTGCCGGGCAGGTCGATGGCGATGGCGCGCGGCTTGGCCGCCGGCGTGATGGTGGGCGCCGCCGGGGTCGGTGTGGCAGGCTTCTTCCAGTCGCCGAAGGTCTTCTCCGCGAGCGCGAAGCCCTGCGCCGGGGTGATCTTGCCGGTCAGCACCAGGACGGCGTTGTCGGGGCGGTAGTAGGCGGCGTGCAGCTTCACCAGGTCGCCGGTGGCGAACTTGGCCACCGAGGCCGGGGTGCCGCCCGCCACATGGCCGAAAGCGGTGCCGGCGAAAACGGTCGGGCCCGCGGCGAAGGCGGCGAGCTGGCCGGGTTCCTGATAGGCCACCGACAGGCCGTCCAGGGCCTGGGCCCGCTGGCGTTCCAACTCCTCGCTGGCGAAGGCCGGGTTCTTGGCCACGTCGGCCATGATCGCCATGGCGGCGTCGAGATTGCCCGGCATAACATTGAGGGTGACGGAGCTGCTCTCCTGGCCGCCGCCCGAGGACAGGGTCGCCCCCAGGGCCTCGGTCTGCTGGGCGATCTCCGGGGCGCTGCGGGTCTTGGTGCCCTCGGTGAGCATACCCGCGGTCATGCCCGCGACGCCCGCCAGGCCGTCGGGGTCCGCCCAGGCGCCGGTCTTCACGGTGAGGTCTGCAGTGACCAGGGGCAGTTGCGTCGACTGGGCCACGATCACTCGCAGGCCGTTGGCCAAGGTCTTTTCGGCCGGCTTCGGCAGGACCGGGCTGACCGGATTGGCGAGCGGCGGCGGGGCGACGCGCTGACCCTCGGGGGCCAGCACGCTGACCGGGCCGGTGTACTTCACCGAGGCGACGGTCGGGGCGGCGACGACCGCCGTGGTCTCGCCCTTGGGGCGGTCGCTTTCGGGCAGGTAGCGGATGGTCATTCGCCGGTCATCCGGCAAATATTTCTGCGCTACCCGCTGCACGTCGGCGGCGGTGACGGCCTGAAGGTTGGCCAGCTCCTTATTGGCCTGGGCGGCGTCCCCCTCGGTGCGCAGGGCGTAGCCCAGGGCGAAGGCCCGGCCATCGATGGTTTCGAGTTCCCGCAGCTTGCCGGCCACCAGTTCGTTCTTGGCTTCCGACAGTTCGGCGGCGGTGGGCGGGGCGTCGCGCAGCTTGGCGACCTCCCCCAGCAAGGCCTTCTCGCCCTCTTCGAGGGTGTGGCCCGAGGCCATGATCGAGCCCACCCCAAACAGGCCCGGCTGTTGCGGCAGGTCGGCCTGGGAGAAGACCTGGGCCGAAATCTGCTGGTCGTAGACGAGCGCATCGTAGAGCCGCGACGACTTGCCAGAGGACAGGATGGCGTCCAGCACCGTCAGGGGGGCGGCGTCCGGATCGGCGGCCTTCGGCCCCAGCCAGGTGATGGCCACGGCGGGCAGGGGGACATTGGGGCCGTAGCCGGTGAAGACGCCGGGACCCTTGCGTGGCGGCTCGACGGCGGTGACGCGCTTCAGCGGCGCGGACGGGGGCTTCAGAGGGCCCATATACTTGTCGACCCAGGCGTCCAGGGCCTTCGGGTCGAAGTTGCCCACCACGATCAGGGCGGCGTTGTCGGGGCGATAGTAGGCGTTGTGGAAGGCGCGCACGTCGTCGATCGTCGCGGCGTCCAGCTCCTCGATGGAGCCGATGCCCGGGCGCTTGTAGGGGTGAACCTGGTAGCTGGCCTGGGGCAGGTAGAGGCCAAACAGCCGGCCATAGGGACTGGCCAGGATCCGTTGGCGCAGCTCCTCCTTCACCACGTCCCGCTCGGACTTGAAGTTCTCCTCGTCGACCACGAGCGACCCCAGCCGCTCGCTCTCCACCCAGATCAGCCGCTCCAGGTGATTGGCCGGCACCACCTCGTAGTAGTTGGTGAAGTCGTCATAGGTGGACGCGTTGTTGACCCCGCCGACATCCTCGGTGAAGCGGTCGATGCTCTCGGCCGGGAAGTCCTTGGTGGCCTTGAACATCATGTGTTCGAAAAGGTGGGCGAAGCCCGAGCGGCCCTGGGGGTCGTCCTTGGAGCCCACCCCGTACCAGACCTGCACGGTGACGTTCGGCGTGGTCCGGTCGACGGACGAATAGACCTTCAGCCCATTGGCCAGGGTCCGTTCCTTGTAGGCGATGGGCGGGACCTGGTCGGCCGCGAGGGCGGGGGCCGTGGCGGCCAGGCCAAGGCTCAGGGCGGCGGCGCAGGCGAAGGTGCGGAACATGGGCGCGTCTCGGGAGGGGCTGGGTCGGATTGCGAACCTAGCACCCGTAACGCGCGAAGAAAGCTTACGGGATTGTCATGCGGCGTTCCCAACAACCTGACCGTCATGGCCGGGCTTGTCCCGGCCACCCATGATCTGCGCAGCTCAGCAAGTATCACTGGCGCCTGCCGCGCGGACTGCGGTCAGGCGGAGATCATGGGTCCCTTGGACAAGCCCGGGGATGACGATTGATGGAGTTTAAGCCGCCAGACCCAGCCCTTCGCTGAGGTGGGCGAAGTCGTCGGCCGAGATGTTGGGCTGGACGGCCACGGCCAGGATCGCGCCGAAGGCCTCAGCGGGCGCATTGGCGCGCATGGCGCTGAGCATGCCAATGCGGTCGGTGCGGGTGGCGGCCGGGATCATCAGGCCGGCGACCGCCATCATCTCCTCAGGCGGGATCTGGCTGACGATGGCGTCCTCCAGGGCCATCAGCTCCTCGTCGGAGAACAGGCTCTGCAGGATCGGCAGCATCAGCTGCTCCTCTTCCGCCATGTGGGCGAAGTCGTCGGCCACGAAGAGCGAGAAGCGCAGGTACAGGGCCCGCAACAGGGAATTCTTCTCCGTCCCGTCGGCGCGCTCGACGCGGCCGATCAGGGCCTCCAGGTCCTCGAAGCTGGCCCTGTGATGGTCGTGGGCCTGCTCCAGGCGCGAGGTGGCGCCGGGCGCGCGGGCCTCCAGGGCGGTGTGGATCACAGCGTCCTCGTGGGTCAGATGCTGGTCTGACAGGGCGAGTTGGGCGCGTAGGTCGGCCAGCATCCGGATGAGGCCCGGATCGCCGGCGTCAGCGGCGCCCAGGCGGGTCAGCATCTGGCACAGACCCAGGCGGATACCCTTGTGGATCGGGGCATAGAAGTCGTGGGTGGAGCGGTCACAATTGAGTTTCATTTGTCGTCTTGTTCTTGTGAAGGTTGCAAGGAGGCGGGGGTTTAGTTCGCTGAACGCAGGTCATCAATCAGCGGTCTTGCAGTGGAGCTCTGCACAAATGCAGAATGGAGAACATGTTCGACTGGAATGACCTGAAAGCCTTCCTGGCCGTGGCGCGCGGTGGCTCGACCCTGGCCGCCTCCAAGACCCTGAAGATCAACCAGACCACGGTGGCGCGGCGGATCGAGGCCCTGGAGGCCTCGGTGGGCCTGAAGCTGTTCGAGCGCGGCCAGACCGGCAGCCGCCTGACCGAAGCCGGCGAGGACCTGCTGGCCGAGGCCGAACGCATGGAGGCCGCCGCCGAGGCCTTCGGCAGCCGCGCGAGCGCCCATCAGCGGGGCCTGGCCGGAACCCTCAAGGTCACCTCAACCGAAATCCTCGCCAACCTGGCCATCACCCCGGCGCTGGGGGAATTCCGGCAGCTGTTTCCGGATGTGAAGATCGACCTCATCGTCAGCGACGTGGCGCTGGACCTGGCGTCTGGCGAGGCCGACGTGGCGATCCGCTCCGGCATCGCGCTCACGGTCTCCGACCTGGTGGCCCGCAAGCTCGCTGACTTTGACTTCGCCCTCTATTGCAGCCGCGACTACGCCGCCCGGCGCGGGGTGCTGGTGAACTTCGAGGACTTGAAGAACCACGACCTGATCGGCGGCGACGGCAGCCACCTGCCCCTGCCCGGCATGCGCTGGATGTTCGAGCGTGCGGGCGGCGTGGAGCCGGCCCACACCTCCAACTCCATGACCAACCTCAATATCGCGGTGAAGGCCGGCCTGGGGATCGCGCCTGTCGGCTGCCTGCTGGCCGATCTCGATCCGGATTTGATCCAGTGCTCAGAGCCGATCCCTGAACTGCGGGCCGGATCGTGGGTGGTGACCCGGCCCGAGCTGAAGGACGCGCCGCGGGTCCGCGCCTTCATCGACTTCATCGTCCCCCACTTCGCCGCACTGCGCCGCAGCCTGGAAGCCAAGGGCGCGGCCATCAGGGCGGAGAAGGCCGCCGCTGTGGTGTCCTTCCCGAAGACGGCCTGAGCAACTTTCCCCCCCGGTGCATGGGGGAGGAAAAGGAGCGCGCTTTAATCCGCCAGCTTCACCAGCATCTTGCCGGCGTTGAGGCCGTTCAGCAGGCCGATCAGGGCGGCCGGCGCGTTGTCGATGCCGTCCAGGACGGTCTCCTGGTACTTGACCTGGCCGCTCTTCAGCCAGCCGGCCATGTCGCGCTGGAAGTCGGCGTACATGTGCATGAAGTCGGTTCCGACGAAGCCGCGCAGCATCACCCGCGAATAGATGATGTTGGAGAGGTTCGAGACGTTGGAGTGGCCGGAATTGTAGCCGGAGATGAAACCGCAGACCGGAATCCGGCCCAACGTGTTCATGCGGCGCAGGGCCGCCTCCAGGTGATCGCCGCCGACATTGTCGAAGTAGACGTCGATGCCCTTGGGGGTGGCGGCCTCCAGCTGGGTGCGGATCGGGGCGTCCTTGTAATTGATCACCGCGTCGAGCCCGACCTCGTCCTTCAGCCAGGCGGCCTTCTCGGCCGTGCCGGTGGAGCCGACCACGTAGCAGTTCTTGATCTTGGCGATCTGGGCGGCGATGGAGCCCACGGCCCCGCCGGCGGTGGAGACGAAGACCTGCTCGCCTTCTTTCAGGGCCCCGATGTGCAGCAGGCCGCCGTAGGCCGTGAAGCCGGTCATGCCCATGGCGTGCATGTGGGTGGTCAGCGACAGGTCGGGATCAGGGGTGAGCTTGGTGAGGCCCTTGCCGTCGGAGGTGAAGTACTCGCGGAAGCCCAGACGGTTGGAGACCAGGTCACCGACCGCATAGTCGCCATTCTTGGACTGGACGACGCGGCCCAGAGCCCCGCCCATCATGGCCACGCCCAGATCCTGGCCGGCGGTCAGGCGCGGCCGCATGGCCGGGTCCACCGACATGTAGAGGTTCTGCACCAGCACCTCGCCGTCGGCGGCGTCAGGCACATTGGTCTCGACGATCTGGAACTGATCGAGCGTGGGCATCGCCTTGGGGCGCTCGATGAGGTGGACTTCGCGGCTGACGGGCATGGCGCCCTCCCATTTGGAATTTGAAAAACAGAATTCTTTAGCGCCGGCCCGGAAATGCGGTGGGCGGCGACCCCTGTTCTCTCACATCGCCGTCGCCCTAGGGAAGGGCGTCGCCCCAGTCGAGCCGGCGCGCCCAGGCGTAGGCGGCCTTGTCACGGCGCGGCACGTCGGCCAGCTCGGCGGTCCCGGCGGGCGTGCAGAGCTTGAAGGTGATGGCGGGCTTGGCCACGCGGGGCGGGGCCAGGATGCGGGCAGTGCGGGGCTGGGCCACGATGCCGGGCCGGACGGCCACGAGGTAGCTGAACTTCTCGTCCTCGAAGGGCAGGTCGGCGCCCTTGGCCAGGCGATGGTCGCGCGAGCGCGGCAGGCGCTGAACGAAGTGGCACCAGTCTGGCGCCACCAGGGGACAGGCCAGGGCGTGCGGGCAGGGGGCGAGGATCTCGGCGCCCGCCGCCAGCAGGGTCTCGCGGGCGGTCAGGATGCGGCGATAGCCATCGGGCGTGCCGGGCTCGATCAGGGCCAGCATGCCGTCGGTGGCGGCCCACAGGGCCTGGACGGTCCGCGCCTGTTGCGCGGCGGCGATCTCGGCCAGGGCGTAGCTGGCGGTCACCAGGTCGGCCTGGGGCCAGTCGGTGGCGGGCGCGGTCAGGTCACCACGCAGGAAGTTGGCGTTTTGCAGGGCCTGCCCACCCTCGGCGGCCAGCTTGGCGGCCATGTCCAGGAGGGGGCGGCTGGAATCCAGCAGGGTGGCGGCCTCGATTCCTGACCAAGTCTCAAGCGCCGCCCAGCTCGCCCCACCGGGCCCCGCGCCGGCGTCCAGCAGGCGTTTGGGGGCGAAGTCCGGCGCCATCCTCTGGGCCTCGGCAAGCACGAAGGCGCCCGCCGCATAGGTGGCGGGCAGGCGCGACAGCACATAGGCCACGGCGTCGGCCTCGTCGGTGACCACGACCCGCGAGGTCTCGCCCCCCCGGTAGCCGCTGGAGATCTTGGCCGCGCGCTCGGCCAGGCCCTTGCGGGCGACGCCCTCGAGCAGGCGGTCGGCGGCGAGGCGTAAGGCGGGCGGCAAGTCGGGGCTCATGGGCGAGACCCTTAGCGCGGCGAGGCGGCCCGCGCCAAACTCTCCCGCTTCAAGGCGGCCATGGCGGTCAGCACGTCACGGCGCAGGGCCAGGCGCGCGAGGCTGGCGGGGACAGCGTAGGGACTGGCGGCCCGGCTCTCGTAGACCACCCGCGTGGCGCGGCCGCCGTCCAGGGGCGCGAGCCGCCATTCGCCCTCGAGGATCTTGAGGTCGCCGCCGGTGCGCCGGAACCTGAGGCGCCTGGGCGCGTCGAAATCCGAGCGCACGACACTGCGGAAGCGCGGCATCAGGCCGGGGCGCACGATCTGCTCGCGCAGGTCCCAGCGGCCGGCGGGATCACGCTCCAGGATGCGGCAGCTCTTCAGGCTGGCGGCCATCCGCGGGGCCAGGTCGCAATCCACCAGCACGGCCCAGACCACTTCGGGCGGCGCGGCGATCTCTTCGGCCGCGCGGATCAGCCCCGAGGCGCCGTCGGGATCGGGGCGGACCTCCACATAGGCGCCGCGCGACAGCCCCGCCAGGATTTGGCCGGTCGGCTCCCAGGCCCAGGCGGGGGACGCGATCAGCAGCAGCAGGAAGGCCAACCGCATCGGTCTTCCTAGGCGGCCTGGGATCAGCTGCCGATCCGGTTCTTGACGAGGTCGTCCACCACGGAAGGGTCGGCCAGGGTGGAGATATCCCCCAGGTTGGAGAGGTCGTTCTCGGCGATCTTGCGCAGGATGCGGCGCATGATCTTGCCCGAGCGGGTCTTGGGCAGGCCGGGCGCGAACTGCACCACGTCCGGCGCCGCGAAGGGCCCGATCTCCCGGCGCACCCAGCCCTTGAGCTCGGCCTGCAGGATGTCGGTGGGGACCACGTCGGCCTTCAGGGTGACGAAGCAGTAGACGCCCTGGCCCTTGATATCGTGCGGGAAGCCGACGACCGCGGCCTCGGCGACGTTCTCGTTGCTCACCAAGGCGCTCTCGATCTCGGCGGTGCCCAGGCGGTGGCCCGAGACATTGATCACGTCGTCCACCCGGCCCGTGATCCAGTAGTAGCCGTCCTCATCCCGGCGGCAGCCGTCGCCGGTGAAATATTTCCCGGCATAGGTGGAGAAATAGGTGTCGAAGAAGCGCTGGTGGTCGCCATAGACCGAGCGCATCTGGCCCGGCCAGCTGTCGGTGATCACCAGGTTGCCGCTGGTGGCGCCGTGCAGGACCTGGCCCTCGGCGTCCACCAGCTCGAACTTTATCCCCGGCAGGGGCTTGGCGCAGGAGCCGGGCTTCAGGGCCGTCGCGCCCGGCAGGGGCGAGGCCAGGCAGGCCCCGGTCTCGGTCTGCCAATAGGTGTCGACGATCGGGCAGCGGCCGTCGCCCACCACCCGGTGGTACCAGAGCCAGGCCTCGGGATTGATCGGCTCGCCCACCGTGCCCAGCAGGCGCAGGGACTTGCGCGAGGTCTTCAGGACGGGTTCGTCGCCGTCGCGCATCAGGGCGCGGATGGCGGTCGGCGCGGTGTAGAAGGTGTTGACCTTGTGCTTGTCGATCACCTCCCAGAACCGGGAATTGGTGGGATAGTTGGGCACGCCCTCGAACATCACCGTGGTGGCCGCATTGGCCAGCGGCCCGTAGACCACGTAGCTGTGGCCGGTGACCCAGCCTACGTCGGCGGTGCACCAGAACACCTCGCCGGGCTTGTAGTCGAACACCAGTTCATGGGTGTGGGCCGCCCAGACCAGGTAGCCGCCGGTGGTGTGCAGCACGCCCTTGGGCTTCCCGGTCGAGCCGGAGGTGTAGAGGATGAACAGCGGATCTTCGGCGTTCATCGGCTCGGGCTCGCAGGTATCGGCGACGCCCTGCTTGAGGTCCGAATAGAAGGCGTCGCGGCCGGCCTTCATCGGCACGTCGGCCCGGGTGCGGCGCACGACGATCACGTCGGTGACGCCCGGGCACTGCTCCAGGGCCTCGTCGACATTGCGCTTCAGCGGCACGGTCTTGCCGCCCCGCAGGCCCTCATCGGCGGTGATGACGATCCTGGAGTCGCAATCCTGGATGCGGCCGGCGATGCTGTCGGGCGAGAAGCCGCCGAAGATCACCGAGTGGACCGCGCCGATCCGGGCGCAGGCCAGCATGGCCACGGCGGCCTGGGGGATCATCGGCAGGTAGATGGTGACCCGGTCGCCCTTCTGGACCCCGCGCGCCTTCAGCACATTGGCCATGCGGCAGGTCTCGGCGTGCAGCTGGCGATAGGTGAGATTGTCCCAGGGGGTCCCCTCGTCGCTCTCCCAGATGATGGCGACCTGGTCGCCGCGCGTGTCCAGGTGGCGGTCCAGGCAGTTGACCGAGACGTTCAGCACGCCGTCGGCGTACCAGCGGATGTGGAAGGGGTGCTTGTGGAAGGAGGTATCCTTCACCTGGGTGAAGGGCGCGATCCAGTCCAGGCGTCCGGCGACGTCGGTCCAGTAGCCATCCGGATCGGTCTCGACGCGCGCGACAGCGGCCTCATAGGCCTGCGCGTTCATCTTGGCCCGCTTGGCCCAGGCCGCGGGAACCGGGAAAACTTCGCCCTCGCTCACCGTTCTTAACTCCCATCAAAACTTGGCTGCGAGTTATGCGGAGCAGGCCCGCCCGGCGCAACAGGCTGCGCCAGAAATCAGCGTCGAGGGATCAGCTGTTCGAACCCCGCGATCAGGCAGTTCAGGCCGAAGTCGAACTGGCCCTCGATATCCCCGCCCAGCTCGAAGGCTCCGATCACCTGGGCGAAATAGGGATAGCGGCCGGTGGCCACCAGCCTGTGGGCGAGTTCGTCATTGCCGTCGTGTCCGGTCAATCGCCGTTGCAGGATGTCGGCCTCCCCGATCACCCAGGTGATGATGTAGCTGACCCCCGTGCTCATGGCGTAGGCGGCGTCCTTGGGCGTCATCCCCGCCCGGATCAGGATGCCAAGGATGGTCTCAGCCTGCTCCATCATGTTGGGGCCGACAAAGAAGCCGTGGGGCAGCAGCTGAGCCGAGTCCCGCCGCGCCAGCAGGTGGCGGCGCAACTGATGGCACATGAGATGGATGTCCTCGCGCCAGTCGCGCCCGTCGATCGCAAAGGCCAGATCGGCCATCAGGTGATCGAACAGCGCCACCTGCAGGGCGTCCTTGTTGGGGAAGTGCCAGTAGAGGGCCGGCGCTTGGACCTTCAGTTCGGCGGCGACGGCGCGCATGGTCAGGCCGTCGATCCCGTCTCTCTCAAGAACCTTGGCGGCGGCCTCCACCACCAGGTCGGGGCTGAGCTGCGGACGGAGCTTGGCGGGCGCGGGCATGGGCTGTTGGTCGGTTATCGACGCCGGCTTGTAAATCTAATTTAACCGCGTAAAGTCAGATTAACGACGTTAAATTGCCCTGGGAGGGCGCAATGAGTCTCGCCGAGCCGACGCCGAAACTGGCCGCGTCCGACCCGCCCCCCGCCCGCATGCCGCTGTTTGGCATGGAGAAGGCGGGGCGCAAGCATCCCTTTCCCAACATCCCCCCGCAGGCCTACGAGGTCCCTGTGCTGAAGGTCCCGACCATCACCGGGATCAGCTACTACGTGGTCAGCGACCCCGCCGGCGTGAAGCAGGTGCTGCTGGACAAGGTGGCGAACTATCCCAAGACCGAGCGGGAGCGGCGCTACTTCTCGGCGATGTTCGGCGACGGCCTGCTGTCCACCGACGGCGAGCTGTGGCGGACCCACCGCCGGACCATGGCGCCCTCCTTCTCGCCCCCCAGTGTCGCCGCCTACGCGCCGGCCATGGCCGCCAGCGCTCTGGCCTTCCGGACGCGCTGGGACCAGCAGCCAGAGGGGGCGGAGATCGAGGTGGCCGAGGCCATGACCGACCTCACCCTGGAGATCATCGCGCGGACCATGTTCTCCACCGACGGCGCGAGCGTCTCGGCCACCGTCCGGCACAGCATGGAAGGGGCCATGGCCGAACTGAACATGAACCTGCTGGATATCCTGCCGGTGATCGGCGACGTCCGTTTCCGGGCCCGGGAAAAGCGCATCGCCGCGGTCTTCGCCGAGATGGACGCCGACATCGCCCGGATGATCGAGGACCGGAAGGCCAACCCGACCGACGGACCCCAGGACCTGCTCAGCCGACTCATCGAGGCCCGCGACAGCGAGGGGGGTGAGACGATGAGCGCCAAGGAAATCCGCGACCAGGTGGTGACCATCTTCCTGGCCGGTCATGAGACCACGGCGGCCACCATGTGCTGGGTCTGGTATCTGCTCTCCCAGCACCCCACCGTCGCCGCCCGTCTGCAGGCCGAGCTGGACACGGTGCTGGCCGGCCGCCCCCCGACCCACGAGGACCTGCCAGGCCTGACCTATACCCGGATGGTGGTGGACGAGGCGCTGCGGGTCTATCCGGCCGCGCCGGGCATCTCGACCCGCGTGGCCCTGGAGGCCGACGAGATCTGCGGCATGAAGATCCCCAAGGGCGGGATGGTCGCCATCGCCCCTTGGATCCTGCACCGGCACAAGCTCCTGTGGGATGATCCCGGCCGATTCGATCCCGAACGCTTCGCCAAGGACGCGCCGGAGCGGCCGCGTTTCGCTTACATGCCTTTCGGCGGTGGTCCGAAGGTCTGTATCGGGGCGTCGCTCGCCACCACCGAAGTTATGCTGATCCTGGCCACCTTGGCCCAACGCTACAGCTTGGAGCTCAAGCCCGGACACGAGGTTGAGGTCCAGCAGCAGATCACCATGCGCCCGCGGGGCGGTCTGCCGATGATCCTGCATCGGCGCTGAACGCTTTCAGGCGACGTGACGCCGGTTCGCCGCCCGGAAAGCGCCACCAGCAAAGACGTCGCAGCCGCTTACGGACGATGGACGAACCGACTATGTGGGAAGGGACGCACTCATCCCGCCTAGGACCGCCCACATGCTGCTGCACCTCTCCACCTGGCCCGAGATCGAAGCCTTCCTGGGCCGTTCCAAGACGGTGGTGATCCCAATTGGCTCCAATGAGCAGCATGGGCCAACGGGCCTGCTGGGCACCGACTGGCTGTGCCCGGAGATCATCGCCACCGAGGCCCAGAAGACCGGCGACATCCTGGTGGGGCCGACCTTCAATATCGGTATGGCGCAGCATCACCTGGGCTTCCCGGGCACCATCTCGCTGCGCCCCTCGACCTTCATCGCCGCCATCGGTGACTGGTGCCGGTCGCTCGGCCACCACGGCTTTGAGAAGATCTATTTCCTTAATGGCCACGGCGGCAACGTCGCCACCATCGAGGCGGCCTTCTCTGAGCTCTATGCGGAGGCCAGCTTCGCCGGCAAACCGCGCGGCTTCTCGCTGAAGCTGAAGAACTGGTGGGAGCTGCGGGGCGTCCTGGCGCTCGCCAACCGGCAGTTCCCGGTGGGCCACGGCAGCCACGCGACGCCCTCGGAGATCGCGGTGACCCAGTGGGCCTATCCCGACGCCATCAAGACCGCCAACTACGCGCCGCAGATCGCGCCGACCGGGCCGATCCGCGAGGCTCTGGACTTCCGCGCCCGCTATGCAGATGGCCGCATGGGGTCCGACCCTGCGCTGGCGACGCCGGAAAAGGGCGGTGAGCTGGTGGCCATGGCCGCGGCGGGCCTGATCGAGGACGTGAACGCCTTCTCGGCGGAGGTTGCGCCGTCCTAGACAGCAAATCCCCGTCATCCCGGGCGATCCGCAGGGGAGACCCGGGACCCAGGGGATTGATTGCGGCCCCTGGGTCCCGGCTCTCCGCTTCGCTGCGGCCGGGATGACGAATGGATTGGGATCGGCGGCTGACGGGCTGCCGGGAGGGTCGGAAGAGCTCGCGCCCTAGAACATCGAGCCGGGCATGGCCAGGCGGGGCGGACCCTTGCGCTTGGGCTGGCCGGTCCAGTCGAGATCCTCGGCCTTCAGCAAGGCGCCGGCGTCCTTGGCGACGTCGGCCACGGTGACCAGGGCTTCCTGCTTGACCGTCTCGGTCTGGTTCGAACCGGCCGGAGTCTTGCCGTCGGCGCCCTTGGGGGCCTTGCTCAGGACGGCGTCCTCCACGGGAAGGGCCTCTTCAAGGTTATCCTTGGCGGTCGAGGCGTCGATCTTCGGCGTGGTGGCGTAGCGGTCGAGGGCGGCGATCTGCATGCCCTCGGCCTCGGTGCCGAGATACTTGCCGGAGAAGGCGGGGGGCAGGCCCGAGCCGCCGGTCCAGCGATAGAAGATGTGGGCGCCGATGGTGCCGACCTTGACCAGGCTCGGGCTCCAATACGCAGCGACATAGTTGGCGTGATAGTGGGTGGCGGTGCCGACGTTCTTCATCACGTAGCCGTTCAGGGCCGCCTGGGCGACGCTGCGGGCGCGCAGCCAGGCGGCTTCCTGCGGCTGGCGGTTCATCGCCCCGTCGCAGGTGAAGCTGAACTGGCAGCCGGTGGTGCGGTTGGAGCCCTGGAAGACCACGCCGCAGACCGTCTTGGGGAAAGCCGGGTGACGCATGCGGTTCAGCACCACCTGGGCCACAGCGCGCTGGCCGTCGACGCTTTCCCAGGCGGCTTCGTAATAGATGGCCGCGGTCATGCAATCGATGGCGCGGGCCTCGTCCAGCATGCCGCCGGTCTTCAGCTTGAAGGGCCGCGCCGCCGGATTGGGCAGGGTCGAGGTCGGGTTGGCCAGATTCCAGGCGCGGGCCTGGTCGGGGTCGAGGTCCTGCAGGCGGATGACGGCCGGATCGGCTGCGGCGCCCTCGGGCAGGGCGGCGGCGTCGGGATTGAGCACCCCGTCGGAGGCGCGCATCAGCCCGCCCATACGGGGCTCGACGCGGCTGGCCAGGGTCAGCATGGAGGGATCCATGCCGGCCTTGAGACGGGCGAAAGCCTGGGCGGACACCTCGCCCTTGGTCAGGCGGGCCAGGCGTTCATTGCGGCCGTCCGGGGCCGCGGCGAAGGCGACGCCAGCGGTCAGCGCGCCCACCAGGGCAAGCTCGACACCCACGAGATGAATGGCGTCGCGTCGCGGCAGGCGGCTGATGGCGGTCTGCAAAATGTGACGCAAGCGGTTCAACACAGCGGTGTTCTCTCCTGGGACAGTGCGCTGCAGCAATTGCAAGACCGACGCCATAACCCCGAATTGTGAAGGGCGCTACCTGGAAACTTTTATTTTGCATTAACTATGGCGGGTTCCGCCCACCAAACAGTCAGCCCTCGCCGGGAGTCCCCGGGCGGGCGTGCAGAACAAGCCCTCAGCAGAGCTTGGCAGTAATCAGCGCGGGATTTCTAGGATCTTGGTCAGGGCCACTTGCCGGTAGACGGCCGTGATGTCGAAATAGCGCCGGAAGACTCCGTGGAAGGCGTCCACCGCCTGCTTGACGCCCGGCCCCCCAATCTCGCTCTCGTGGTGCCAGTAGTCGTCCAGCACCATCATGCCGCCGACGTTGAGCAGTGCGGCGCAATAGGCGAGGTCCACGCCCACGGCCCAGGCGGTGTGCGAGCCGTCGATATAGATCAGGTCGTAGGCCTCGCCCCGCTCCAGCATCCTGGGCAGCTCGTAGGTGGAGAACCCCTTGTGGGTGGTCAGCTTGGAGAAGCCGAGCTTGGCGGTGTTGCGGGCGAAGCGCGGCTCGACGGCGTGGTACTTCTCTTCCGGGTTCAGGTCCTGGTCGAACCAGGGATCGATCACCGTGACGTCCAGCTTGGCCGGCAGCAGCCAGTCCATGAAGGCCAGGTTGCGCCCCTCATAGGCGCCGATCTCCATGTAGCGGACCGAGCCGCGCTGGGCGGCGAAATCGCGCAGCAGGGGCGAGACGAAGGGGATGTTCTGATCGGCCCAGCCCTCTGTGAACTCGAAGCCCTTGGCCTCGCAGTGGCGGGCGAAGGCCGCGGCGTCCGCGTCGGCGCGGGGCGTGGCCAGCATGGTCTTGGCGAATTGCGGGGCGAACCGGTGGTTCATGGTCGCCAGGGCGCGAAGGGCGTCAGCCATGACAGGCTCCTCTTTATTCCAGGAGCAGAGGCTTAGCCGTGGCGGGTTAAGGAAGAGTCAGGCGGTGACGACTTCGCCGTCGACGAGGGTCACCGCCCAGGGCCGCAGATGCTCGTCGGCGCAGGGCCCGGCGACGCAGAGTCCGTCGGAGGGGCGAAACATCGCCCCGTGCGCCGCGCAGATGATCCGGTCGCCCTCGCGGGTGAGGTAGCGGTCGTCCATGACGGCCAGCGGCCAGCCGTTGTGCGGGCAGCTGTCGACATAGCCCGCGACGCTGTCGCCCTGGCGCACCAGGAAACCGGCGAACAGAGAACGGTCATTGCGGAACCGGAACCCCTTGGACCCGGGATCGGCCAGGTCGGCCAGCGCGCAGAGCCGCTGGCCGGCGGGGGGCCTGGCCGGATTGTCGGGGTCTTCCCGGGTCACAGGGTCCCGATGGTGGCGCGGAAGGGCAGGATCTGCACGCTCTGGAACAGGCCCGCGAGCGTATAGGGGTCGTCGCGGTTGAAGGCGCGCGCCACCTCTTCGGTCTCGCCCTCCATCACCAGCAGGGAGCCGGCCATGTCGCCCTTGTCGTCCAGGATCGGGCCGCCCAGCTTCACGACGCTGGCGAAGGTCCCGGCATAGGCCAGGTGCGCGGGCCGGGTGGCCATGCGCAGATCGAGCGAACCCGGCTTGTCGAGGCAGATCATCACGAAGAGGGCCATATGCGGTTCCTTCAGAATTCAGTCTTGAGCGGCCGCGACAGAAGGCCGGCGATGGCGGTGTCGATATCGGCCTCGCCGGCCAGTATGGCGGCCACGGCGTCGCAGATGGGGATCTCCACGCCGTGCTTGGCGGCCAGGCCGCGCACGGCGGGCGCCGAGGCGACGCCCTCGGCCACCGCGCCACCCAGGCTGTCCAGGGCCTCGTCCAGGGTCATGCCCTTGCCCAGCGCCAGGCCGATACGGTTGTTGCGTGACTGGGCGCTGGAGCAGGTGAGCACCAGGTCGCCCAGGCCGCAGAGGCCAGCCACGGTCTCGGCCTCGCCCCCCAGGGCCTCGGCCAGGCGGGTGAGCTCGGCGAAGCCCCGGGTGATCAGGGCGGCGTGGGCGCTGCGGCCCAGGCCCCGGCCCTCGACGACGCCGCAGGCGATGGCCAGGACGTTCTTCACCGAGCCGCCGATCTCGGCGCCGATCATGTCGGTAGCCAGGTAGGGCCGGAACAGCGGGCTGGCGATGGCCTCGGCCAGGTCGCGCCCCAGGTCCTCGTCGGGACAGGCCAGCGTCACGGCGGTGGGCAGGCCGCGGGCCACCTCGCCGGCGAAGCTGGGTCCCGACAGCACGGCGGGGCAGGCGTCGGGCAGGGTCTCGGCCAGCACCTCGGTCATCAGTTTCAGCGACCCCTGCTCCACCCCCTTGGCGCAGAGCAGGATCGGCACGCCCTTGCGCGCATGGGGGGCGAAGGCCTTGAGGCTGGCCCGCAGGTGCTGGGCCGGAGTGACATTGAGGATCAGGTCGCAGGCGGCCAGGTCGGCCATGTCGCCGGTGGCGGTGATGGGGCTGTCGAAGGCGACGCCCGGCAGGAAGACGCTATTCTCGTTCTTGTTGCGGATGGCGTCCACCACCTCGGCCTCGCGGGCCCAGAGGGTGGTGGCGAGACCGGCGCGGGCGCAGACCAGGGCCAGGGCCGTGCCCCAGGCGCCGCCGCCGATAACGCCCGCGGTGGTCATGCTCATGCCTTGGCGCCCTTGCGTCCGAATGCGTGTGTGGGATGAGACAACGCGGCAGCCGCATCCAGGGGCCAGCGCGGCCGGGCCGGCGCGTCCAGGGGATCGGTCATGCCCAAGGCCAGCCGCTCGGCGCCGGCGAGCGCGATCATGGCGGCGTTGTCGGTGCAGTAGATAAGCGGCGGGGCGTTGAAGCTGAAGCCCCGCGCCGCGGCGGTCTCCATCAGCTTGGCCCGCACCGCGCCGTTGGCCGCGACGCCGCCGGCCACGACGAAGCGCAGGTCGCGGTTTCCCCGGGTCATGGCGTAGGCGGCCATGGCGCGGTCGGTGCGGTCCGATAGCTGGCGGGCTATGGCGGTCTGGACGGCCGCGGCCAGGTCCTTGCGCTGGGTTTCGCTGGTGACGGTCTCGGCCAGCCGCGCGGCGGCGGTCTTCAGGCCGGAGAAGGAGAAGTCGCAGCCGTCGCGGCCCAGCAAGGCGCGGGGCAGGGTGAAGGCGGTGGGATCGCCGCCGACCGCCAGCTTTTCCAGGGCCGGGCCGCCGGGATAGGGCAGGCCCAGGCTCTTGGCGATCTTGTCGAAGGCCTCGCCGGCGGCGTCGTCGATGGTGGAGCCCAGGCGCTTGCAGGCGCCCACGCCCTCCACGGCCAGCAGCTGGCAATGGCCGCCGGAGACCAGCAGCAGCAGGAAGGGATAGGGGATGTCGGCGGCCAGCCTGGCGGAGACCGCGTGGCCCTCCAGGTGGTTCACCGCGATCAGCGGCAGGCCACGGGCGAGCGCCACGGCCTTGCCGAAGGCGAGCCCCACCATCACCCCGCCCACCAGGCCCGGGCCCGCGGTGGCGGCCACCCCGGAGAGGTCGCCATAGATGACGCCGGCCTCGCTCATGGCCTGGCCGGCGATGGCGTCGATGGACTCCACATGGGCGCGGGCGGCGATCTCCGGCACCACGCCGCCATAGGGGGCGTGGGCGGCGATCTGGCTGGCGATGACGCTCGACAGCACCTCGACGCGGCCGTCGGCGGACCGGCGCAGCACCGAGGCGGCGGTTTCGTCGCAGCTGGTTTCGAGGCCCAGGAGGATAAGGTCGGTCATCTGCGTTGCGGCTTGGGGTTCCGTCCTGTAGCGAACGGCTCAGTCCCCGCCGAGGTAGCCCTCCCGCCGTGTCCACGCAACCTGTCCGGATCGGAGCCCGCGGCTCCAAGCTTTCGCTGGCCCAGGCCGGCATGATGCAGCGCCGTATCGCCGCCGCCCTTGGGGCGCCGCCCGAGGACGCCGAGCGCGTCGCCCCGCTGATCATCATCACCACCACCGGCGACCGGGTGCAGGACCGCCGCCTGCTGGAGATCGGCGGCAAGGGCCTGTTCACCAAGGAGATCGAGGAGGCGATGCTGGAGGGGCGCATCGACTGCGCCATCCACTCGCTGAAAGACATGCCGTCGGTCTGCCCCGAGGGCCTGACCATCGCCGCCATCCCCGATCGGGAAGACCCCCGCGACGCCTTCCTGTCCTTCAAGGCCGACCGCCTGGAGGACCTGCCGCAGGGCGCGATCCTCGGCACCGCCTCGCTGCGCCGCCAGGCTCAGTCCCTGCATCGCCGCCCCGACCTCGACGTCCAGATGTTGCGGGGCAATGTCGACACGCGCCTGGCCAAGCTGCAGGCCGGCAACGCCGACGCCATCCTGCTGGCCATGTCGGGCCTCAACCGTTTGGGCCTGGGTCACCTGCCGCAGAGCCTGATCGATCCCATCGCGGTCCCGCCGGCCCCGGGCCAGGGGGCGCTGGCGATCGAGACCCGGGTCGGCGACACCGGCCTCGCCTGGCTGGACGCCGTGCGCCACCACGGAACCACCGTGGCCGTGGCCGCCGAGCGCGGCGCTCTCGCGGCCCTGGAGGGGTCCTGCAAGACGGCCATCGGCGCCCACGCCCGCATCCTGGGGGACCGCATTCACCTGATCGTCGAGGCCCTGTCGCCCGACGGGATCCACCGCTTCCGCCGCGAAGGCGAGGCCCTGCTGGCCGGCGACCACGAGGCCGCGGCCCGGGAGTTGGGCCTCATGCTGGGCGCCCAGGTGCTCGAAGAGGGCGGCGACCTGCTCGCCCTCCACGAGATATGAGGACCGCCCTGGGTTGCGTTATGGCTGAGCTTGGCTCAACCGTGTGCGGACAATGAGCCCCCGCAAGATCTGGATCACCCGCGCCCAGCCCGCCGCCGAGACCACGGCGGCCCGCGTGCGCGCCCTCGGCCACGAGCCGGTCATCGCCCCGCTGCTGACCGTGCAGCCGGTTGAGGGTGTCGAAGTGGACCTGCGGGGCGTCTGCGCGCTCGCCTTCACCAGCGCCAACGGCGTGCGGGCCTTCATCGAGGCGACGCCGGACCGCTCGCTGCGGGTGTTCGCGGTCGGCGCCGCGACCGCCCAGGCCGTGCGCGCGGCGGGCTTCAAGAACGTGCTATCGGCCGATGGCGACGTCGAGGCCCTGGCTGAGGGCATCGCCGCCCGCAAGCGCGACCTGAAGGGCTGTGTCCTGCATCCCGGCGCCGCCGAACCGGCCGGCGATCTGGTGGGCGCGCTCGAGGGCCACGGCATCGAGGCCAGGCGGCTGATCCTCTATGACACCGTCCCGGCGCAGCTCACCGACGACGAGCTTGCGGTCCTGGCGGAGGTGGACGCCGTCCTGCTGCACTCCCCCAAGGCCGCCGAGGCCCTGGCCCTGATGCTGAAGACCACCCCCCTTCCGAAGCTGCGGGCCCTTTGCCTCTCCAAGGCGGTGATGAAGCCGCTTACCCGCACCAGGATGGCGGCCAAGGTGTTCGCGCCCTTTCCTCTCGAAGCGGCGCTGCTGAATCTGATAGACCGCTAGATCATGAGCGTGACGCCGGACCCGACTGAGCCTTCGCCGCCCCCCTATGGCCGCTCGCGGCTGTTGGGGCCGATGTTCTGGCTGATGATCGTGTTTGGCCTGATGTGCGTCCTGGCCGGCTACGCTCTGTCGCGGTTCGGGCCGCACCTGTTCCCGGTCAAGCCCAAGCCGGCCGTCAGTTCCGACCTGGCGGGCGTGCGGCCCCTGGCGCCTGCGCCCGCCTCTCCAGCCGACGAGCCCGCGCGGCTCGATATCGCGCCGGCCGCCCCGAACTCGGCGGCCATTTCCGAGCTCACCGAGCGGATCGACGCCCTGGAGGCCGAGCAGTCACGCACCGCCGAGGCCGCGGCCTCGGCGCTCGCCGCCGCCGCCCTGATGGAGGCGGCCCAGACCTCGCGGCCCTTCGCCGATGAGCTGGCCGCCCTCGACGCGGTCTCCCCACCCTCGGCCGAACTGCGCGCCCTGCGCCGGATCGCCGAGCGCGGCGCCCCCAGCCGCGCGGCGCTCGCCGCCAGCTTTCCCGACTATGCCGCCCGCGCCGCCGGCGCCGCCCGAGCCCCCGGCGAGAGCGCCGGCCTGATGACCAGGCTCGCCGCTGCCCTGTCGCGCGTGGTCACCCTGCGCCAGGTGGGCGAAGTCCCCGGCGTTGGCGTCGACGCCCTGCTGGCGCGGGCCGAACGCCAGGTGGAGGAGGGCGACCTTGACCACGCGCTCAAGACCCTCGACGGCCTTCCCCCCGGCGGCCGTGATGCGCTCGCCCCCTGGCGCGCCGCCGCCGAGATGAGAGCCGATATCGACCGCCGTATCTCCGCGGTCCGCGTCCAGGCGCTGGAGGACCTCGCCCGGCTGGCCCGGAGCGGCGCATGATCCGCACGGCCCTGGTCATCTTCCTGGTGGTGGCCGTGGCTACCGCGATCCTCGCCGTCACCGGCGAGCCGGGCCATGCCAGCATCGTCTGGCTGGGCTGGCGGGCCGATATGACCGCCGCGGCCATGGTGCTGATCACCCTGCTCGGCGCGCTCGCCACCATGATCGGCTGGCGGCTGCTGCTGTGGATCCTGGAGGCGCCGCGCCGGGCCGAGCGCGCCCGAGCGGAGGACCGCCGCCGCCAGGCCAATGAGGCCCTGACGCGCGGCTTCCTGGCCGCCGCGGCCGGGGATGGCTCCGAGGCCCGCCGTCTGGCCCTGAAGGCCGCCGACCTCGCCGACGAGGCGCCGGGCCTGGTCAGGGTCCTGGCCGCCCAGGCCGCCGAGGCCGCCGGCGACGCGGTCGCCACCTCGGCCGCCTATTCCGCCATGCTGGGTTTCCCGGAGATGCGCCTGGCCGGCCACAAGGGCCTGATGGCCCAGGCGCTCGCCCAGGGTGACAAGGCCACAGCCCTGCGTCACGCCGAGCAGGCCTATGAGATGGGCCGCACCGCCCGCTGGGCCTGGCGCGCCGTGCTGGAAGCCCGCCTTGAGGCCGGCGACTGGGACGGGGCGCTGGACCTGGTGAAGAGCGCGCTGGACCGCAAGATCGTCTCGCCCATCGTCGCCGAGCGCGCGCGGGCCGCCCTGCTGGCCGCCTCGGCCGCCCAGCTGGAAAACTCAGCTGAGCCCAAGGCGCGGTCCCAGGCCACCGACTACGCCGTCGAGGCCGCCAAGCTGCAGCCGGGCTTCGCGCCCGGCGTAGTGATGGCCGCCCGCCTGCTGGCCGCCGACGGCAAGACGGGTCGCGCCGCCCAGGTGCTGGAGACCGCCTGGAAGGTCGCGCCCCACCCGGCCCTGTGGCTGGCCTATCGCGACCTGAAGACCAACGAGACGCCGCGCCAGCGGGCCGAACGGCTCAGCGGCCTGGCCGAACTCAACCCGACGGCCCGTGAGAGCCGCATCCTGTTTGTCGAGCAGGCCCTGATCAACGGCGTGCCGATCCGCGCCCGCGAGGCGGCAAAGGCCCTGGAGGACGAGCCGCTGACGATCCGCATCGCCGGCCTGTTCGCCCGCGTCGCCTTCGCCGCCGGCAAGCCCGATGAGGCCCGGGTCTGGATGGCGCGCGCGGTCGGCGCCCCGCAGGAGCCGGACTGGACCGACCTCGACCCCGAGGGCCAGGCCTTCGCCTACCAGCCCGCCGACTGGGCGCGGCTGACGGCGGTCTATGCCGAGACCGGGGAGCTGATCCACCCGCGCCACGAGCGGGCCGAAAAGACCATGAGCGAGCTGCCCGAGCTGCCGATCTCCTACGCCGACAGCTCCCCGTTCCTGGCGGGCCAGGAGGCCGCCCCGCCGCCCTACGGGGTGGAGGAGGGCCGCTATGACGACGATGAGCCGGAGCCCCCGCCGCCCCCGCCGGTGAGCCAAAGACGCGCCCCTGCGAGGCGCCGCTTGGCGAGCGGGCCGAGAGCAGCTAAATAGGCGCTCCCGCGCGGGCCGGTTCGCCGCTCCGCCGCGTCAGGCCGCTTTAGCTCAGCTGGTAGAGCACATCATTCGTAATGATGGGGTCAGGTGTTCGAGTCACCTAAGCGGCACCACTTTTCCCAGTGAAAACAGATAACTGAACCCCACGGCGCGGCCGTATGTCCGCCTGTGCCGGGCGATCGAGGCGAGGCGCGTATGGCGCGGTACATACTCACCGGCACACCCGGAGCCGGAAAGACCACCCTGCTGCGGCTGCTGGAACAGCGGGGCCATCCCGTGGTGGAGGAGGCGGCGACCGATGTCATCGCCCTGGAGCAGGCGCTCGGACGGGACGAACCCTGGGCGGACGCCAGCTTCATCGACCTGATCGTGGCCTTGCAGAAACAGCGGCAGATGGGGGCGGGGCCGGGGTTCTTCGACCGGTCGCCGGTCTGTACCTGGGCGCTGAGCGAGTTCCTGGGGTTCGAACCCTCGGCAGTGCTTCGGGCCGAGATCGAGCGCATCGAGGTCGAGCGGACCTATGAGCGCAGCGTCTTCTTCGTCCAGAACCTGGGTTTCGTCACGCCCACGGCGGCGCGGCGGATCAGCTATGAGGACGCCCTGCGGTTCGAGCAGGTCCACCTTGAGGCCTATCGTCGCTTCGGATACGACCTCGTGCTCATTCCGCCGGGCGACCTCGCCGCCCGGGCCGATCAGGTCTTGGCGAACACGCCTTTCCAGTAGGCGCGCATGGCCTCGACGGCGGGGCGCAGGCCTTGGGTCTGGGACTGCGCGTGGGCGCCGACCCCGTGGTGCAGGTGGGGGCTGGAGATCGACTCCCAGATCACCTTGGTGACGTCCTCCACCGAGCCCGGGACCGACTGAGCCTCCTCGATGGCCGACCGGAACACCTGGCCCTCGGCGTTGGCGGTGGAATCCAGCAGGGGGGTGTCGATATAGCCCGGCATGATGCAGACCACCCGGACGCCGTACTGCGCATATTCCAGGTCCAGGGCTTCGGAGAGGCCGCGCACCGCGAACTTGGTGGCGCCATAGACGGCCAGGCGCGGCGGGCCCGACAGGCCGGCGCTGGAGGCGATATTGACCAGGACGGAGCCCTTGGTGGCCTTCAGCAGCGGCAGGGCGGCGTAGCTGCCATAGATGACACCGCGCAGGTTGACGTCGATCTGCAGGTCCCAGTCTGCCGAGGTCTGGGTCTCGAACCAGCCGTAGCGGGCCAGGCCCGCATTGTTGACCATCACGTCCAGCCGGCCGCCGCTGGCCTTGCCGAAGCGGGCGAGCGCCAGGCCCCAGGCGGCCTCGTTGCGCACGTCCAGGCGGATGGCGACGGCGGTGTCGGGATCGAACTCGGCGGCGGCCTTGGCCAGGGCGTCCTCGTCCACATCCGACAGGCCGACAAAATAGCCCTCGGCGGCGAAACGCTTGGCGGTGGCCAGGCCGATGCCGCTGGCGGCGCCGGTGATGAAGCAGGCTTTGGTGGCCATGGTCGAAGTTCCCCGTCCAGAGCCCTTGCCGATCTGACTGCGTCAATCAGATCGGATAAAAAGGGCTCTAATTCAAAAAGTTAGGGCATTTTTCGACCCGATAACCGTTTCACACTTATCGGAAAATGCTCTAGCCGGCGAGCATGTCGGCCCTGGGGGTCAGGCCGTCAAGCGCGGGCGCGTAACAGGACGGCCCCGGTCCAGCCGGCCTCGGCCAGCAGCTTCACGCCGTTGGTCTCCAGGGCCCTGGTCAGGCGCTGCTGGGTGGTTCCGTGGGCGGGGCGGCCGTTCTCGAACTGGGAGATGGTGGTGAAGGCGACGCCGGATTTCTCGGCCAGGTCCTTCAGGCTCCAGTCGAGCAGGGCGCGGCCGGCGCGGCAGCATTCGGGGGTCAGCATGGCGGGGGCTCCATGGGGAATCAGTCGCGAATCCTCGGCCTCGAGCGTTAAAAATTCATCGCCAACCTTGGTTGGCATGCGACCGGGCGTCGCCTACGCCTTGCTCCGCCGCGGCAAGAGGCCTAGTTCCGGAGGCGGCGCCTGTCGCCCAAGACCTAAAAGCGCCATGACCGACGAACCTCGCCCCCGCAAGATCCTCAGCCTGAAGAACCCGCCGACGCGGCCGCTCGGTCCCGAGCCGATCCGCAAGCCCGCGCCGCCCGCGCCCCCTCCGCCGCCGCCCGCCCAGGTCTTCGCCTGGAAGTGCAAGCCCTGCGGCGCCGGCTTCAATGTGGGCGACGAGCTGGCTGACGACGTCGTGATCCGCTGCCCGTCCTGCAACGCCAAGATCGGCCTCGTCGCCGACTTCCGCGCCGATCCGATCCCCACCAAGCTGCGGGCCCGGCCCGTCGCGCCTAAAGCCTAGCGCCTTCAGGCGCAGTGGGAACCGGTTCGCCGCCCGGAAGGCGCGACCAAGCTTAGAGACTTGCGGCCACTTCGCTCATCGCCGGGCCGATCTCGTCGTTGAGGACGAGGTCCGCCATACTGTCGATATCGGTAGGCTCGCGATTGAGGATGGCCAAGGCCGCGCCGTTGCGCTTGGCGATCTGCGGCAGGGCCGCGGCGGGATAGACCACCAGGGATGAGCCGAGGACGAGGAACAGGTCGCTGTTCAGGGCTTCCAGCTCAGCCTTGCGCAGCACCTCGGGCTTCAGCTGCTGGCCAAAGGAGATGGTGGCGGTCTTCACGATGCCGCCGCAGGCCTGGCAGACCGGCAGCTCATCGGTCTCGACAAAGCGCGCCTTCAGGTCGGCCAGCTCGTGGCGCATCCCGCAGTCCAGGCAGGTGGCGTAGCTGGCGTTGCCGTGCAGCTCGATGACCCGGCTGGCCGGGATGCCGCTATCCTGGTGCAGGTTGTCCACGTTCTGGGTGATGACGCTGGAGAGCTTGCCGGCCTCCAGCAGGCGCGTGAGCGCGTAGTGGCCCTCGTTGGGTGAGGCGCCCACCCAGCCGGCGCGGCCGGAAAAGGCCCGGCCCCAGGCCTCGCGGCGCTTGGCGCGATCGGCCACGAAGTCCTGGAACAGGATGGGGCTCATCTTGCTCCACACCCCGCCGGGCGAGCGGAAATCGGGAATGCCCGACTCCGTGGAGATGCCCGCCCCGGTGAAGGCGACGATGCGGCGCGCCTCACCGATCATCCTGGCCAGATCTGTACGAGTCACAGCGCCTCCGAGCATGGGGGCGCAGTTAAGCAGCCCGCCCTCGCCCCGCAACCCTTTGGATCGACTCCGAAAAACCAGCGTCGCTGTTAATGGAATCGAGGGGGTTGATGGCGATAATGCGCGAAATCGACCCCGAACAGAACGATTGGGACGTGTTCAGAGCATGAGCCACTCCATCCCCCAGCCGGGCGCCGAACTGATCTCGGTCCGCATCGGCGCCCAGGCCTACGCCATCGACATCATGGCGGTGCGTGAGATCCGCGGCTGGACCGCGGCCACGCCCCTGCCCCACGCCCCGCCTCACGTGCTGGGCATGATGAACCTGCGCGGCGCCATCCTGCCGGTGATCGACCTGGGGTCGCGCCTGGGCCTGGGTCCGGCCGAACCCAACTCCTCCTCCGTGGTGGTGGTGGCCCAGATCGGCGAGGCCCAGGTGGGCCTGGTGGTGGACGCGGTCTCCGACATCCTGACGGTGACCCAGGGCCTGATCCAGTCGCCCCCAGACGTCGGTGGCGAGATCCTCAACTACGTCAATGGCGTGATGACCACCGACACCGGCATCGTCAGCCTGCTGTGCCTGGACAATGTCCTTCCCGCCGAGCCGATCGTCCTGGCGGCCTAGCGACCTAGCGGGGTTTTGCCCGCTTTTTGCGCGCCGCCTCGAAATTTCTGCCTGCACAACAGGCAAAGACTCCTGTAGCCAAGCCCTCTGACCAGTTGGGGGGACGGGGCATGAGGGTTCGGACGCTGGCGCGCGTGGGCGCGCTGATCGCAGGCTTGGCCCTGGCCGCCCCGGCCCTCGCGCAAACCCCGGCGCCCGCTATCGACCACGGCGACACCGCCTGGATGCTCAGCGCCACGGCGCTCGTTTTGTTCATGACCCTGCCGGGCCTGGCCCTGTTCTATGCCGGGCTGGTGCGGTCCAAGAACGTGCTGTCGGTGATGACCCACTGCGTGGCCATCGCCTGCCTGGCCTCGGTTCTGTGGCTGCTGGTGGGCTACAGCCTCTCCTTCTCCGGCTCCAACCCGCTGATCGGCGACCTGGCAAAGTTCGGCCTGGTCTCGGTGGGCCGTGACGCGCAGATCGGCGTCCTGCCCGAAAGCGTCTTCTTCGCCTTTCAGATGACCTTCGCCATCATCACCCCGGCCCTGATCGTCGGCGCCTTCGTGGAGCGGATCAAGTTCTCCGCCGTGCTGATGTTCTCGGGCCTGTGGCTGATCGTGGTCTATGCGCCGGTCTGCCACTGGGTCTGGGGCGGCGGCTGGCTGGCCCGCCTGCACGTCATGGACTATGCCGGCGGCCTGGTGGTCCATGCCACGGCAGGGGTCTCGGCCCTGCTGGTCGCCTGGCGCCTGGGCCCGCGCGACGGCTTCCCGCGCGACCTGTCGCCCCCGCACAATCCAGGCATGACCATGATGGGCGCGGGCATGCTGTGGGTCGGCTGGTACGGCTTTAACGCCGGCAGCGCGCTGGCCGCCGATGGGAACGCTGGCGCCGCCCTGATCGCCACCCACCTCTCGGCCGCCACGGCGGGCCTGGTCTGGGCGGTGATCGAGTGGAAGCGGTTCGGACGGCCCAGCATGGTGGGCCTGGTCACCGGCGTGGTGGCGGGCCTGGCCACCGTCACCCCGGCCTCGGGCTTCGTCGGCCCCCTGGGCGGGGTTGTGCTCGGCGCGGCGGGTTCGTTGGTCTGCTATCAGGCCGTGGATTTCGTGAAGCACCGGATGAAGGTCGACGACAGTCTCGACGTCTTCGCCGTCCACGGGATCGGCGGCATCCTGGGCACCCTGCTGGTGGCGGTGCTGGCCAGCACCGGCCTGGGCGGGGCGGGCTATGCCGACGGTGTGAACATGGGAAGCCAGGCCGTGACCCAAGTGATCGGCGTGGTGGCGGTCTGCGCCTGGTCGGGCATCGCCACCCTGGCCCTGGTCTTCGTGGTGCGCCGGACGGTCGGCCTGCGGGCCGGTGACGACGCGGTGGACGAGGGCCTGGACATGTCCGCCCACGGCGAGCGGGCTTACAACCCGTAGCTAAGGTCTGACGCCAAAGGCCAGGTCGAAGTCCGCCTCGGTCGCGCCCTCGACCTCGACCATCTTCACCCGCGCGCTCTCGCCCGAGACGATGCGCAGGGCCGACTTGGGCCGCTTCAGAGTCTTGGCGAGGAAGGCCAGCAGGGCGGCGTTGGCCGCGCCCTCTGCGGCCACGGCGCTGACCCGCACCTTCAGATAGGGCCGATCCTCGGCGTCGAGGGCCCAGCCGTCCAGTCCGTCCCGGCCGCCCTTGGGCGTCACCCGGACAGGCAGGCGCATCAGCCCATCAGGGCGACGAGGGGCGCGAACGCCATCGGCAGCAGGTAGGCCTTGATGCCCTGCAGGATCAGCAGGACGATGATCGGGCTGATATCCACGCCCCCCAGCGGCGGAATGATCCGCTGGAACGGCGCCAGGATCGGCCGCGTCACCGCGTCCAGGAACTTGGCGATGTTGTAGACCACCTGGTTGCGCAGGTTGATCACATCGAAGGCCACCAGCCACGAGATGATGGCGTTGGCGAAGATCGCGAAGATCATCAGGCCCAGAAGCGAACTGACGATGAAGTAGAGGAAGCTGCCCATGGCCCCGGTTTAAAGGGCCCTGTGTGTCGCTGGCAAGGCGCTGCGTCGCTGATGCGCATTTCTGCCGCTTGACAGGACGGGTCCGAAAACGCTTATTCCGCGCCTCCTGGGGCCGTAGCTCAGATGGTAGAGCGCCTCGTTCGCAATGAGGAGGTCAGCGGTTCGATTCCGCTCGGCTCCACCAGGAACCTTTGTGTCGAAAGGCGCGACCATGTGGGCGCCGACGTCGCCATCTCTCGTGCATTCCTCTCGATAAGCGCTGGATAAGCAGCTCCTGAATGTCCGAAGATCCCAGCCCTTCAGCTCCTATCCCCAGCGACCGCAACCCTCGGCTCGGCCTGGCCGCCTTCGTCTGCCCTCATTGCAAGGCCTACACCCAACAGCGCTGGTTCACGATGACAGCGACCTACGTCGAACAACCGCCGACCGAGTCTGATCCGAAGAAGGTTCGCGAGCTGCTCGCCAAGCAAAAGGCGGCGGATAAGCGGGGCGAGGATTCGGCGTTCCCGACCGCTCGCCTCGAGAATTACCTGGCGGCGCTGGAGGATCGTCGGCCGCTGGTCGACCGGGTAAACGAAGCCGAGTACGTATACTGGCACGTCAACAACGCTCTGCTGTCAGACTGCTTCGTTTGCAAGAAGGTGGCCGTCTGGGTCGGCGGTCGGCTGCGCTTCCCCGTCGACAATCCCGATGTCCCAGAGCCGAATGAGGACCTGCCGGGCGACATTCGTAGGGACTACGTCGAGGCCGGTGAGATCGTATCGGCCTCTCCTCGAGCGGCTGCGGCGCTGCTGCGTCTGGCGATCGAGAAACTTTGCGCGCACCTGCTGGAGCGAGAAGCCAAGATCAACACCATGATTGGCGACCTGGTGGCGCGCGGGCTGAACCCGATGATTCAGCGGGCGCTGGACATCGTCCGGGTGGTGGGGAACGAGGCGATCCATCCAGGCTCGATTGATCTGCGCGACGACCAGGCGACCGCCATGCAGCTGTTTGGCCTAGTAAACCTCATCGCCGAGCAGATGATTACGCAGCCCAAGCACGTCATGGCGCTGTACGGCACGCTTCCTCCTGACAAGGTGGCCGGGATCGAGCAACGTGACGCCAAGGCCAAACAGGGGCGGGAGACTCCTGAATAGGTAGCGTGGGGCCTGGGGCTACCCACCATCCATGGACCGCGCCCTGCCCTCCGCTCGGCTCCAACCTCCCGACACCATGAATCCGGGCGGGCCCGGCTTGCCGCCGGCGCGTGGGCCTGCCACAAACCGCGTCAGTCGGCCTTGGGGGGCGGATGGTCTTCTCGTCCATCATCTTCATCTTCTATTTCCTGCCCGTCTTCCTGCTTGGCTACTATGTCAGCGGCTGGCGGACCGGCGCGCTGCTGGTGGGCAGCGTGGCCTTCTATGTCTGGGGCGAGGGGGCCTATGTCTTCCTGCTGCTGGGACTGATCGGCGCCAACTATGCCGGGGCCCGGGCGATGGATGCGGCGCAGGACACCGCCCGCCGCCGGCTGATCCTGGCGGCCATGATCGTGCTGGATCTCGGGGTTCTGGCCTGGTTCAAATATGCCGGCTTCCTGGCCCATACGCTCAATGAGGTCCTGCCCGGAAACCCGCTGCCGGAGCTGACTCACCGCCTGCCCCTGGGCATCTCCTTCTTCACCTTCCAGCTGATCAGCTACGCCATCGACATCCACCGCCGCGCCGTGCCGGTGGAGCGGTCGCTGCTGAGGTTTTCCGCCTATATCCTGATGTTCCCGCACCTGATCGCCGGGCCCATCGTGCGCTATGCCGATATCCGCGAAGAGCTGCAGGGCGAGCGGAAGGGCTCGGGCCGCAT
Source organism: Phenylobacterium glaciei (assembly GCF_016772415.1). NCBI lineage: Bacteria > Pseudomonadati > Pseudomonadota > Alphaproteobacteria > Caulobacterales > Caulobacteraceae > Phenylobacterium > Phenylobacterium glaciei. Next base: position 71,660 of record NZ_JAGSGD010000001.1, on the reverse strand, counting down.
CGGCCTGGGGTTCCAGTACTTCATCGTCGGCCTCTGCCAGAAGGTGCTGATCGCCAACACCGTGGCGCCCGTCGCCGACCAGGCCTTTGGGTTGGAGCCGGGGATGCTGACCGCCACGGCGGCCCGGCTGGGGGCGCTGGCCTACAGCCTGCAGATCTATTTCGACTTCTGCGGCTATTCGAACATGGCGATCGGTCTGGCCTTCATGCTGGGCTTCACCTTCCCGAAGAACTTCGACCACCCCTATGCGGCGACCTCGCTGACCGACTTCTGGCGGCGCTGGCACATGTCGCTGTCCTCGTGGTTCCGGGACTATGTCTACATCCCGCTGGGCGGGAACCGGGGCGGGCAGGCCAGGACCATCCGCAACCTGCTGATCGTGTTCTTCCTGACGGGCCTCTGGCACGGGGCGGCCTGGAGCTTCATCGTCTGGGGCCTCTATCACGGCGCCTTCCTGATGCTGGAGCGGTTCGGATTGCGCCGCGTGCTGGAGGCCGCGCCGAGGGTGCTCCGCCACGCCTACGCCCTGCTGGTGGTGATGATCGGCTGGGTGTTCTTCCGCGCCGCCGACCTCGGCGCGGCTCTGCACTACCTGTCGGTGATGCTGGACCCTCGCGCCTTCAAGCCGCTGGGCCTGACCCTGCGCTATCTGCTGGACACCGAGGTGCTGCTGGCCTTCGCGGCGGGGATCGTCTTTGCCTTCCCCACCCTGCAGGTGCTGATGACCCGTCTGAAGGCGCGGCGCTCCGACGCCCCCTCGCCGCACCTGCCGGCCCACCTGGACACGCGGGCCGCCCACGTTCTGCCGACCCCGGTGCTGGCGGCGGGGTTCGTGATCGCCATCGCGGTGCTGGTCAATTCGACCCTCAACCCTTTCCTCTATTTCCGGTTCTGAGGGGGTCATGGAAAAGCCCGTCCCCCGTCCCGGCCTGATCGCCACCATCCTGATCCTGATGGCGGCGGCCTTCCTGGTGCGGGGCGCGCCGCCGCAGCTGCAGGAGGGCCGCGTCCTGGCCGGGCCGCCAGCCTGGAGCGGGGGCAAACTCGACGATCTGCGCCGTCAGACCGACGCCTGGGTGGCCGACCGTTTCCCGGCCCGGCCCTATCTGATCGGCCTCCTGAACTTCGCTCGCCTGCAGATCGGCGACAGCGGCTCGGACCGGGTGCTGGCCGGGCGCGAGGGCTGGCTGTTCTACAATGACGGCAGCAAGCTGGGGCCGGCGCGCGGCCAGCCGCCCCTGACCGACGCCGACGCCGCCGAATGGCTGCGCGGTCTGTCGGGGCGGATCGAGGCGCTGGAGGCGGGCGGTGCGGCCTATCTGGTGGTGGCGCCGCCGGCCAAGGAGACCATCTATCCGCAGTTCGGCCCCGCCTGGTATCGCGGCCCCAATCCGCAACGGACCAGCCTGAGGCTTGCGGCCCTGGCCGACCGCACCGCGCCGGGCCACGTGGTCCACCTGCACGATCCCGTCATGGGGGTTGCAGCGTCCGGAACCGAGGCCTTCAGCCGCCACGACACCCACTGGACCGGCGACGGCGCCTATGCCGGCTACGCCGCGATCATGGACCGGCTGCGGGCGCTCGGGGTCGATCAGCCGACCCGGCCGCTCAGGGACTTCCGGCCGGCGGTCAATGGCGTCAATCCGCCCCGTGACCTCGCCCTCATGCTGGGGGTGGCGAGCTTCGTGCCGATCCACTATCGCGGCTATGTCGACCCCGCCGCCGCCGGCTACAAGACCACCTGGCTCTCCGAACAGCGCGGCTGGACCGCGCCCCAGGTGGTGGACACCGGCCTGGCAGGCAAGCCGACCCTGCTGCTGACCAGAGACTCGTTCTCGAACGCCCTGACGCCCTTCCTGCTCGGCCACTTCAGCCGGGTGGTCCTGACCCACATCGACGATGGTTTCTGGCGCCAGGACCTGATCGACCGCTTCCATCCCGACCTGGTGATGCTGGAGGTGCAGGAGCACGGCCTGGGCTTTTCCATGCGCGGCGCGCCCTCCGTGTCGGAGGCCGCCGAGCGCCGGATCGAGGCGGTGCTGCCCAAGGCCCCGACCCACGGGCCGCTCGCCCGCTCGGCGCCCTCGCGCGGCCGGTTCAAGGCGCTCGGCAGAACCGACCGGGCAGGCCTGGACGCTTCGGTCGCCGCGCCGGGCTGCGCCGTCGATCAGGCCCTGCTCGATGTCCGGGGCCTGGCGATGGCGGGCTGGATTTCTGATCTTTCGGACAGGCACGCTCCCCTCGCGGGCGCCGTGCGCCTCACGAGCGCGGCGGGAGACTTTGTCCAGCCGCTAGAGATGGACCAGGACCGCCCCGACGTCGCGGCCTTCTTCAAGCGGACTCTCGCCCAGCCCCTGGGCTTCACGCGCACGCTCAACGTCACAGGCCTGCCGCCCGGAACCTATAGCCTGCAGGTCTACCGCCGAACGGCGACGGGCTGGATAGGGTGCCGGGGGCCGAACGCCTTGTTCATGCCCAAAGGCTAGGGTTGTTCCCCTAAGCGGCTTTCGCGCGTTGAAGACATCGCAGGCCCTTCCTAGAGTAGGGTGATCACTCAGAGGCTCCGTCCACTTGTTCTCCCGCCTGTTCGGCCGAAAGGCCCCGGAAGTCACCCCCACCACGGACGGACGGCTCGTCTATGCCGTGGGTGACATCCATGGGCGGCTCGACGCTTTTGAGACTCTGTTGCACGCCGTGGCCCAGGACGCCCTGGCGTCCGCCCCCATCCACAGGCCGATGCTGGTCCTGCTGGGGGACTATGTGGATCGAGGCCCGGCCTCGGCCGAGGTGATTGACCGGATTCTGAAGCTGCGGAGTGAGCCCGCCTTCGAGGTGCGGGCCCTGAAGGGCAACCACGAGGAGGCCCTGCTCGAATTCTACGAAGAACCGGGCTTCGGCCCGACCTGGGTGGAGCATGGTGGTGCGGCGACCCTCGCCTCCTACGGCGTCCAGCCCCCGGCCATGCGCACCGACGTCGAGGCCTGGGAAGTCGCGCGCCTGGCCTTCCAAAAGGCCCTGCCGGCGTCGCACAAGGACTTCTATGAGAGCTTGGAGTTGATGATCCAGGTCGGAGCCTACGCCTTCGTCCACGCCGGCATCCGCCCCGGCGTGCCCCTGGAGCGCCAGGTGGAACGCGACCTGCTGTGGATCCGGGCGGAATTCCTGCAATCCAACGCCAGGTTCGAGAAGATCATCGTCCACGGTCATACCCCGATGGAGGAGCCGCAGATCACCGGCCGCCGCATCGGCGTCGACACCGGCGCCTATGCCACCGGCCTGCTGACCGCCGTGCGGCTGGACGATGCCGGTCACCGGATCATCCAGGGCCGCGCCGTCAAGTCGGCCGCTTAGCCTAGCACCTGGTCCACCGCCATGCGGCGGTAGCGGGCCTCGATGAAGGCGAAGACCCCGAAGGCGATCAGGCCGAGCGCCACGGTGGTCATCAGGGCGTCGCCATAGGGCTGGCCCTCCATCATCTGTAGCGCCCCGCCGATCCCGGTGGCCTCCTGGCTGCGCGCCTTCAAGCCCGCGGCCAGCATCAGGGCGCCCACCGGCAGGAAGGCCAGGCCGCGCCCCAGATAGCCCGCGCGGCCGACCCAGGGGGCCCAGACGCGGATCACCTCGTCGCAGGCCAGGGGCTTGCAGAAGTCGCGGCCGAACACCTGGACGATGTTGCCGACCCCGGCGCCCAGGATGAAAAGGCCCGCCGCGGCGATCAGCAGTTCGCCGCCCGGCAGTTCCAGAACCTTGGCGACGGCCTGCGGGGTCTGCAACTGGTCGTCGGTCTGGGCGAGGTCCTCCAGGGTGTCGATCAGGCGGAACACCGAGACACCGAGCGCGCCATAGACAACGCCGCTCACCGCCTGGCCCAGGCGCGAGCCGATGGCCTTCAGGCTGCCGCCCTGCTGGTCAGCGTCGAACACGGACTGCAGCAGCCGCCAGCCGGCGAAGGCGTAGAGGCCCAGCCCCGCCAGCCACAGCAGGATCACGCCGAACGGCCAATGGGCCCAGGCCTCCAGCACGCCGCGCGAGCCCTGCGCCTTGGGCGTCAGGTCCAGGGCGGCGGCCACGGCCATGGCCCCGATGCTGAGATAGATGAAGCCGCGCGCCAGATAGCCCGCCCGGCAGGCCAGTTCCGCCAGCGCGCTCCACGGCGCCACCCGCAGCCAGGCGCGCACCTGGGCGAAGGCGGTGGCGGAGGGTTCGGTGTCGTCGGTCAGCACGCAAGCACGCCCTGCGCCCAAGCGGCGCCGCAGCGGGAACGTCAGCCCCGACCGCCGGTTCCTGTTCGTCTACGGATAGATCACCGGCAGCACGATGGCCGAGGGATGGCTTGAGTCCATATAGACGCTGTTGGTGGCCACCCGGGGTTTCTGGGTCGGCTTGCCGGGCGCCTCGCCGGTATTGGGGTTCACTTCAAACCGCGGCGCGTTCGAGGAGGTGATGTGCACAGCGATGCGGTGGCCCTTCTCGAAGGTGATGGCGGTGGACCACAGGTCGATGGTCATCTCTTCCGGCGCGCCCGGCGTCATCATCTTCACGTCGTCGGGTTCGCGGCCATTGCGGTAACGGGTGCGGATCGGGGCGTCGAGGACAAGCGCCTCGTAGCCGTCGGGATAGACATCCACCAGCTTGGCCATGAAGTCGGTGTCGAGGCCGTCGGTGGCCCCATAGAGCTCCACCTTCACCGGGCCCGCGATGGCCACGTCCTTGTCCAGGACCGGGGTCTGGAAGCGCAGATAGTCCTGCCGGGCCGGGACCTGACGCTGGTCCTCCGGTCCGCGATCAAAGGTCAGGTTTGCGCCGCCGAAGGTGGCCACCGGATTGGCCGGATCGAATTTGTAGCTGAGCTTGGCGTCGGTCGCCGCCGGAGCCTTGGTGGTCAGCGCCTTGTCGGGCGACAGGTAGTAGCGGACCTCGCGGTTGGCCGGCGGCCAGTTGGCCGAGGTCAGCATGCGGTTCTTCGGCGAGGCGGCCCCCTTCCGGGCGCCGGCCATCATGAAGTAGCTGACCGGCGGCTCGTCCATGATCCCGTTGTCGACCCCCTTCAGCCAATAGTCGAACCAGCGCAGCTCGTTCCCGAAGGCGCCCTGCAGCTGGTCCTGGCCGGGATAGGCCAGGTCGCCCGACAGCGGCCCGTGGCCGAAGGGCCCCATCAGCAGCTTCTGATTGCCCCGCGCCCCTTTGGAGCCTTGGTTCTGCAGGTAGGTGAAGTTGGACGTGTTGCCCTGGTTGAAGATGTCGTACCAGCCGCCGACATTGTAGATCGGCACGGCGATGTACTTGCGGTTGGTGCTCATGGCGAACCGGTTCCAGAACACGTCGTCGGCGACCCGGCCCCGCGTCTGCTCGATCTCGGCGTCCGACACGCTCTGACCCTTCAGCCAGCCCACGGTGTCCTTCTCCTTGATCACCCCGCCCATGAAACTGGAGTGCAGCCGGTCATAGGGCGCCACCACCACATAGGCCGCCTTCAGGTGGGGCGGGTTGGCCATGGCCGCCGAGTTGGCGGTGACCCCGAGCGCCGAGGCGCCGGTGATCCCCACGCGGCCGTTGGACCAGGGCTGCCCTGCCGCCCATTCGACGCTGTCGTAGCCGTCCTCGATGTCGGTGACATAGGCCTGGTAGAAACCCTGGCTGTGGCCCTTGCCGCGCACGTCCTGCAGCACGAAGACATAGCCGGCGTCGGTGTACTTCCTGGCCGCCGCGGCCAGCTGGTCTGCGGTTCCGCGCCCATCCTTTAGATAGGGGGTGCGGCTCAGCACCACCGGCCAGGGGCCCTTGCCCTGCGGCTTGAACACATTGGCCGCCAGCTTCACCCCGTCGCGCAGGGTGGCGAATTCCTCCGTCGCGCCGGGGGGCGGGGCATAGGCGGCGGGCGGGGCGGTCTGGGCGAACGCGCTCATCGGCGCGATGCAAAGGGTCGCGGCCAGCAGGACCTGCTTCAACGTCATCGTGGGCTTCCCCCCGCGCCGACATGGGGCGCGAAAAATTTCTGTCTTTGAAATCGCGGCGCGAACGCCACGGGGAGATTAGACGCCGCTATCTCGCGTTCGGCTAGTGCGCGTCGTCCCAGTTCTTGGCGGCGCGGGCGTCGACCACCAGGGGGACCGAGAGCGCCACCACCGGTTCGGCGGCGTGTTCCATGACCTGCTTGGCGAGCGTGATCAGGGCGTCGGCCTCGGCTTCGGGGGCCTCGAAGACCAGTTCATCGTGCACCTGTAGCAGCATGCGGGCCTTCAGCCCTGACGCCTTCAGCGCGGCGGGCATGCGGATCATGGCGCGTCGGATGATGTCGGCCGCGGCGCCCTGCAGGGGGGCGTTGATGGCGGCGCGATCGCCAAAGGCCCGCTCGGCCTGGGACTTGGAATAGACCGCCGGGATATTGATCTTGCGGCCGAAGATGGTGCTGACGAAGCCCTGGGCGCGCACCGCCTGCTTGGTGCGATCCATATAGGTGCGGATGCCGGGGAAGCGCTCGAAGTAGGTCTTGATATAGGCCCCGGCCTCGTCCTGCGGGATGGAGAGCTGGTTGGCGAGGCCGAAGGCCGAGATGCCGTAGACGATGCCGAAATTGATCGCCTTGGCGCGGCGGCGCGTCTCTGCGGGCATGCCTTCGATCGGCACCCCGAACATCTCCGAGGCGGTGGCGGCGTGAATGTCCTGGCCCTCCAGGAAGGCCTTTTTCAGCTGCGGGATGTCGCCCACATGGGCCAGCAGGCGCAGTTCGATCTGGCTGTAGTCGGCGCTGATCAGCACATGGCCCGGCTCGGCGATGAAGGCCTTGCGGATCTTGCGGCCCTCCTCGGTGCGGACCGGGATATTCTGCAGGTTGGGGTCCGACGACGACAGCCGCCCCGTCGTGGTGGCGCCCAGGGCATAGGAGGTGTGGACGCGGTTGGTGCGCGGCGAGATCGCGGCGGCCAGGTTGTCGGTATAGGTGCCCTTCAACTTCGACAGCTGCCGCCAGTCCAGCAGGACTCGGGGCAAGGCGTGGCCGTCGGCGGCCAGGTCCTCCAGGATCGAGGCGTCGGTGCCCTGGGCCCCGGTGGCCGTGGTCTTCTTCGAGGCCAGGCCCATCTCCTGATAGAGCACCTCGCCGATCTGCTTGGGGCTGCCCAGGTTGAAGGGCCGTCCGGCCAGTTCGTAGGCCTGAGCCTCCAGCTCGGTCATCCGCACCGAGAAGTCGTGGGAGAGGCGGGCCAGCTGGTCGGGATCGATGCGGATGCCCTCGATCTCCATCTGGGCCAGGACCGCCGGCATCGGGCGCTCCAGGGTCTCATAGACGGTGAGCAGGCCCCCGGTGATCAGGCGCGGCCGCAGCAGCAGATAGAGCCGCAGGGTGACGTCGGCGTCCTCGGCGGCGTAACAGGTCGCCGGCTCCAGGGGCACGTGCTTGAAGCTCTTCTGCGCCTTGCCGGTCCCGGCCACCTGCTTGAAGGGGATGGGCTCATGCTCCAGCCAGCGCTTGGACAGCTCGTCCATGCCGTGGCTTTTGTGCAGGCCGGCTTCCAGCACATAGCTGATCAGCATGGTGTCCTCGATGGGGGACACGTTGATGCCCTGTCGCGACAGGACGGCGATGTCGTACTTGGCGTTCTGCGCCACCTTCAGGACCGCCGGGTCCTCCAGCAGCGGCTTGAGCCGGGCGATCACCTCGTCGTGGGTGATCTGGGTCAGGTCGGCCGGGGCGTCGAACTCCAGTCCGCCCTCATGCTCGTGGCCCACCGGAATGTAGCAGGCTTCGCCGGGCGCGATGGCCAGGGACACGCCGCAGAGGCCGGCATTGGCCGAGGACAGCGAGTCGGTCTCGGTGTCGAAGGCGATGACGCCCGCCGCATGGGCCTTGGCGATCCAGGCGTCGAGGGTCTCCAGGTCGCGGACACAGACATATTTGGTGACGTCGATGGGGCCGTGGTCGGTGACGCTCGTCGGGCGCGGCGCGGGGGTGCTCGGCGCGGCCGGCGCCGTGGCCCCGCCGCCGCCGCTGGCCACCCGGCGACCCAGGGTGTGCAGGCCCATCTCCTCCAGGAAGGCGGCCAGCACCTCGGCTGTCGGTTCGGCCACCCTCAGGTCGTCGATGGGGGAGGGCAGGGGGGTGTCGCAGTCCAGCTGCACCAGCTGCCGCGATAGCCGGATCTGGTCGGCGAAGTCGATCAGGGTCTGGCGGCGCTTGTCCTGTTTGATCTCGCCGGCCCGGGCCAGCAGCGTGTCGAGGTCGCCATATTCGTTGATCAGCAGGGCGGCGGTCTTGATGCCGATCCCCGGCGCGCCCGGCACATTGTCGACGCTGTCGCCGCACAGGGCCTGGACCTCCACCACCTTCTCGGGCTGGACCCCGAACTTCTCCACGACCTGCTCACGGCCGATCAGCAGGTTCTTCATGGTGTCGAGCATAAAGACCCGGTCGCCCACCAGCTGCATCAGGTCCTTGTCCGACGAGATGATCCGCACCTCGCCCCCCATGTCGCGGACCTTGCAGGCATAGGCGGCGATGATGTCGTCGGCCTCATAGCCCGGCAGCTCCAGGCTGTGCACGCCGAAGGCTCGGGTAGCGTCCCGCACCAGGGGGAACTGCGGCACCAGGTCCTCCGGCGGCGGCGGGCGGTGGGCCTTGTACTTGTCGTAGAGCTTGTTGCGGAAGGTCTTCTCCGAATGGTCGAACACCACGGCCAGGTGCGTGGGCGCGTCGTCCTGCGCCTTCATGTCCACCAGCAGTTTCCACAGCATGTTGCAGAAACCCGAGACCGCGCCGATCGGCAGGCCGTCGCTCTTGCGGGTCAGGGGCGGCAAGGCGTGGAAGGCCCGGAAGATGAAGCCCGAGCCGTCCACCAGATAGAGCCGGACCGCGGGCCCGTCCTGGGTGGCGTCGCGGGGCAGGTCGGGGATGGGCGGGGCGTCGGCGATCGGCGTGTCGGTCATCGGGCCAAGATAGGCGCGCGAAGGCCGATGGTCACCTGCGCAGACCCGTCCGGCGCGGCCCAACGCCACATATCTTCGCCTTCCACAAACGAGGGGCCCTCGCCCCCTTCCGCACGGCAGCATTTCGGTTAAAGTCGCAAGTCCCTTCCTCCTCGGGAGGCGGCGGCGCACGGGCGCGCCGTTGGCCACAGGTTCGGACTGACCATGAAATTGACGATCGAGCGGGCGGCGCTTCTGAAGGCGCTCGGGCATGTGCAAAGCGCGGTGGAACGCCGCAACACCATTCCGATCCTCTCCAATGTGCTGCTCTCTGCCGAGGGCGAGCGTCTGACCTTCTCGGCCACCGATCTCGACATGGAGATCATCGACGAGGCCTTCGCCCAGGTGGAGCAGCCCGGCCAGATCACCGCGCCCGCCCACACCCTCTATGAGATCGTCCGCAAGCTGCCCGACGGCGCCGACGTGTCGCTGTCCTTCACCGGCGAGGACCCGCGCCTGACCGTGGCCGCCGGCCGCTCGCGCTTCAACCTGCCGGTGTTGCCGGCCGGGGACTTCCCGGTGATGTCGGCCGACGGCCTGTCGGGGCGCATCGGCGTCGATGTCGGCGACCTGATCCGCCTGATCGACAAGACCAAGTTCGCGATCTCCACCGAGGAGACCCGCTATTACCTCAACGGCCTCTACCTGCACTCGGTGGTGGAGGGCGGCGTGGCCAAGCTGCGCGCCGTCGCCACCGACGGCCACCGCCTGGCCCTGGCCGAGATGATCGCGCCTGAGGGTTCGGCCGGCACGCCCGGCGTCATCGTGCCCCGCAAGACCGTCAATGAGGCCCGTCGCCTGCTGGAGGACGCCGGCGAGACCGTCGACCTGGCGCTCAGCCCCCAGAAGGTGCGATTCGAATTCGGCGGCGCGGCCCTGACCTCCAAGGTCATCGACGGCAACTTCCCCGACTATGTCCGGGTCATCCCCAAGGACAACGACCGGGTGATGATGGTGGACAACAAGCTGTTCGCCAAGGCCGTGGACCGTGTTGCAACTATCTCTGCCGAGAAGAGCCGCTCCGTGCGCATGGCCATCGAGCCGGGCCGCGTGATCCTGACGGTCCGCAACATGGAGGCCGGCCAGGCCGTCGAGGAGATCGAGGTCGACTACGACGGCGAGAGCTTCGAACTGTCGTTCAACGCCCGCTACCTGCTGGACGTCACCGACCAGATCGGCGCCGAGCTGGCCGAGTTCCGCTTCGGCGGCCCCAACGACCCGGCCCTGGTCCTCGACCCCACCGACCCCGATGTCCGCTACGTCCTGATGCCGCTGCGGGTCTAGGGCGTCGGCTCAGGTGCGATGCGTTTGGCGACGCAGTCGTGTCGGGCGCAGAGCGAGATCCGGGCGGCCTCACGCATCTTCAGAACCTCTGCGCCGACTACACGATCATCGCGCATCCGGGTGAACTGCAGCGTTTTGGGGGTCCGGCCGGGCCCATTAGCGGGATCGAACATTCGTAGAAGATCTTCGTCACTGTACTCTGTGATGTTTTCGAGAACGACCGCCTCAATCAGGCTTGGAATGCCCTCGCGTATCGCCGCTCGTATGGCGAGGTCGGCATCCGACCACAGGGACGGGCTCATGCCCGGCGAGGGGCTTGAGGTGAACAGTTTTCCTATCGAAACCTCAGCGTCCGCCGAGGTGGTGCCGCGGACATCCGCAAGCGCGGCCAGGGCCCTGACCAGTTTCAGCCGCGTGGCAGAGGCTTCTGGCGGCCGGTAACCTACCGAACTTGCAAGTCCCGGGGGGATGGGAGTGACTAGGCGCAAGGGAACGCGGATTTCCCCACCGGGAACCGCCCGTCCGTCGACGGTCTTAGGCCGAAACCGGAACGATTGGCTCATGATGAGAGCTGCGTTTCCAAAACCCCAACCCGACGGGGACTCGCCCACAACCGTGCAAGCGTCGGCACGTCCCAACACTGTGATCTGGCAACGGATCAATGCGTATCCATCAACGCCAAGCAAACCAGCTACCTCTGGGAAAGCCTTCGCCATTGCGTCGGAATCGGGCGTTTGGAGCCAGTCTGGATTAACCACGACGGGGCTCCTGGCGAAGGCAGGCGCTGCCAATAAGCTCGCGCACAGCCCAATAGCGATGAGATTCCTTTGCACGGCGCCCCCTCAACCCAAGGCGGTATCCTAGCGGGCGTATCGCCCGGCTCAAGCCCATTGCTGCGTCGCGCCCGTCGCCAAATCCTGGAGGATGCCTCCGTGGTCTGCACGGCCTTCGCCGGGCCTGACGCCGACCGACTTCCGCTCCGACGGGCGTGCGCCTTCCTCGGCGGTTGGGGCCCAGCCACGCCGGCACGCACCTAAGGGCAGGGCCCCTAGTCCGCCGCGCAGGCGTGGGCGGCGCAGAAGGCGGTGCGGGCCTTCGCGTCGGCCTGGGTCTGGACTTCGGCAAGCGCCACGGCCAGCCGCAGATTGAACGCGTCGTCGCGGCCGGTGGCGAGCTGGCCGGCGCGGCTGTGCAGGAAGGCGGCGGTGCTGGCGAGCTCCGGCTCGGTGAGGGTCGCCACATAGACTGCCGCGTGGGCGTCCAGCAGGTCGGGGAGATCTTCGATCACCGCGCCGCGATAGGCTTCGCCGGCGTCGCGGGCCACGGCCTCGTCCAGGCCGGGCTGGTGGCTCAGCAGCCATTGGCCCAGCTCACCGGCCTGGTCGGCGGTCGCCTCGACCCCCTGGGCGCGGACGATCTCGCGGGCCAGGGTCAGGGCGCGGGACGGGCGGGGCCGCACGGGCTCAGGCGGGGTCTCGCGCGCGATGCTGAAGAAGGTCGGCAGGTTGACCCGGTCGCCCGCCGCCCCCTGGGCCATCAGGTCGGGATCGAGGCGGTAGCTGCCGGCCACCTTCAGGCCCGCCGCGCCGAACCCCAGGCGCCTCGGCTCCTGGGCCAGCACCTGGCAGTCCTCCAGGGCCCCGGCGACGGCCACCCGGCATTGCAGCATGGCCCAGCCGTTGAGGCGGAAGGCCTGGGCGCCCAGGGGATAGGCCGCCTGGGCCTCGATCAGGCTGGGCGCCTGGGACCACCGGGGTTTGTCGATGAGGACCTCGGGCGCCTCGGCCAGGGCGTGCAGGTCAGGCAGGGTGGCGTCGCTGCTGCAGTCCTGGCGGCCGCAGAAGGTGTCGCGGGCCCGGGCCAGCACCAGCTGGGTATGGGTCGCCTGCACCGCGGCGAAGGCCTGGTTCATCTGCGGCCCCTCGGCGTTCAGCGTCCGCAGCGCCGGACCCTTGAGATAGGCCAGCCACTGCGCCACCTCCGCCGGGCTCAGGGTCGCGGCGATGCTGCGCGCGGCGGCCTCGGCGACCTGGGGCGCGGCCGCCGCCCGCGCGTCGGCCAGGGCGGCCAGGCCCTGGGCCAGCACCATGGGTTCGGCGCTGCCGCCCGCGATCTTGTCCAGGTCCTCCGTCAGGCCCCGGGCCAGCCGTCCGGAGATGCCGCTCAGGTCCGCGGCGCGGCGCGCGGCGTCCAGAGCTGTCGGGGACGCGAGGGGCTCAGGCTCGCCCTGGCCCGGCGCGGGCAGGGCGAAGCGGATCGGGATCCGGACCGTGCCGCCTGCCACCGGCTTGCCGTCCACCCGCTTGGGCTGCATCGCAAACAGCTTGCTCATGGCCAGGGCGGCCTTGTCGAAGCCCAGGCCTGCGGGCGAGGCCGCTACGCTGACGCAGGTCTGAAGCCGTCCCTTGAGGTCCACGGTGCAGCTGAGGGTCGCCCGGCCCTCGATCGCCAGGGTTCGCGCCAGGCCCGGATAGTGGTCGGCCAGGGCCTCGGCGTCGGGCCGGGCCACCCAGTCGGGCGGCGACATGCGCGGCGGGTCGGCCCGCGCCGCCCCCGCCACGGCGAACGCGGCCAGTCCCATCGCCAACAGCCGCACGCGCACGCCACCCCTTGGAAGTCGCCCATACCCTAGCTTGGCGCGGGCCGCGCTCAAGGCCATGCCGCTTCGCGCGCGAGTGCGAAGCCTGTATGACCCGACCGTGACCCGCACGGCCCTTACCCGCCTGACCCTGACCGACTTCCGCTCCTACGGCCGCGCCGAGCTGCCGCTGGACGGTCGTCCTGTGTACCTGATCGGGCCCAACGGGGCGGGGAAGACCAATCTGCTGGAGGCCGTCAGCCTGCTGACGCCGGGCCGCGGCCTGCGCGGGGCGAGCCTGGCCGAGGTGGGGCGCCGGATGCCGGGGGAAACCCAGGGCCGCGCCTGGGCGGTGGCCGCCACCCTCGAGATCGACGGCGAGCCGGTGCGGATGGGGACCGGGACCGAGGTGGCCGGCGCCGCGCGGCGCACCGTGCGGCTGGAAGGCGAGTCCGTGCCGCCCGGCCGGCTGGCCGACCACCAGCGACAGGTCTGGCTGACGCCCGCCCAGGACCGGCTGTTCCTGGAGGGGGCCGGCGACCGCCGCCGGTTCTTCGACCGCCTGGTCTTCGCCGCCGAACCCGCCCATGCCGCCCACGCCACCGCCTATGAGAAATCCCAGCGCGAGCGGATGCGTCTGCTCACCGACGGACCGGCCGACCCCGACTGGCTGAGCGCCCTGGAGGCGCGGCTGGCGGAGGCCGGGGCGCTGATGGCGGCGGCTCGGGCCAGGACGCTGTCGGCCCTTCAATCGGAGATAGACGAGCGGGGCGACCGGCCCTTCCCCCAGGCCCGGCTAAAGCTTGCCGGCGCCTGGGAGCAGATGGCCGCCGAAGGGGTCGAGGTCGAGGAAATCGAGGCTCGACTGGTCGCCGCCCTGGCCGTGGCCCGCGAGCGCGACGCCGCCGCCGGCCGCATGCTGACCGGCCCGCACAGGGGCGATCTAGAGGTCATCCATGCCGAAAAGGACCGGCCGGCGGCGGAATGCTCAACCGGCGAGCAGAAGGCCCTGATTCTGAACCTGGTTTTGGGTCAGGCGGCGCGACTTTCACGTGCAGAATCAGGACCAAACCCTATATTGTTGCTAGACGAAGTCGCAGCGCATCTGGACCGCCGCCGGCGGGCCGCATTGTTCGACGAAATCACGGCGCTCAAGCTGCAGGCCTTCCTCACCGGCACCGATGAGCACCTGTTCGAAGATTTGAAGGGCCGGGCCCAGGGCGTCCATGTGGACGGCTCCAGCCTGACCTATCTGGATACCGAATGACCGACGAAACGCAGATCCCCGACAACACCCCCGAAAACAACGGCCAGGCCGAATACGGCGCGGAGTCCATCAAGGTCCTCAAGGGCCTGGACGCCGTGCGCAAACGCCCCGGCATGTATATCGGCGACACCGACGACGGGTCGGGCCTGCACCACATGGTCTATGAGGTGGTGGACAACGCCATCGACGAAACCCTGGCCGGCTGGGCCACGCGGGTCGAGGTGATCCTCAATCCCGACGGCTCGGTCACCGTCACCGACGACGGCCGCGGCATCCCCACCGACATTCACGAGGGCGAAGGCGTCTCGGCGGCCGAGGTCATCATGACCCAGCTGCACGCCGGCGGTAAATTCGACCAGAATTCCTACAAGGTCTCGGGCGGCCTGCACGGCGTCGGCGTCTCGGTGGTCAACGCGCTTTCCGACTGGCTGCGCCTGAAGATCTATCGCGGCGGCAAGGCCTACGAGATGGAGTTCCGCCGCGGCGACGCGGTCTCGCCCCTGATCGTCACCGGCGATGCGCCCTTGCGCGAAAACGGCGAGTTCCTGTCGGGGACCGAGGTCACCTTCATGGCCTCCACCGAGACCTTCGCCTTCGTCGAATTCGACCGTAAGACCCTGGAGCATCGCCTCCGCGAGCTGGCCTTCCTCAATTCCGGCGTCACCATCTGGCTGAAGGACAACCGCGAGGCCGAACCCTTCGTGGAGGTTCTGCACTATGAGGGCGGCATCGAGGCCTTCGTGCGCCACCTGGACAAGGCCAAGACCCCGGTCCTGAAGACCCCCATCGTGGTGCGCGGCAAGCGTGAGAACGTCGAGCTGGACCTGGCCCTGTGGTGGAACGACGGCTACCACGAGAATGTCCTCTGCTTCACCAACAACATCCCGCAGAAGGACGGCGGCACCCACCTGGCCGCCTTCCGCTCGGCGCTCACCCGCATCATCACCAGCTATGCCGAGAGCTCCGGCGCCACCAAGCGCGAGAAGGTTTCCCTGTCGGGTGAGGACAGCCGCGAGGGCCTGACCTGCGTTCTGTCGGTCAAGGTGCCCGACCCCAAGTTCTCCAGCCAGACCAAGGACAAGCTGGTCTCCTCCGAGGTGCGCCCCGCCGTCGAGGGCCTGGTGTCGGACGGCATCGGTCAGTGGTTCGAGGAGCATCCGGTCGAGGCCAAGCTGATCGTCCAGAAGATCGCCGAGGCCGCCGCCGCCCGGGAAGCGGCCCGCAAGGCCCGAGACCTGACGCGCCGCAAGACCGCGCTGGATATCTCCTCCCTGCCCGGCAAGCTCGCCGACTGCCAGGAACGCGATCCCGCCAAGTCTGAAATCTTCCTGGTGGAGGGCGACTCCGCCGGCGGCTCGGCCAAGCAGGCGCGCAACCGCGAGAACCAGGCCGTCCTGCCCCTGCGCGGCAAGATCCTCAATGTCGAGCGCGCCCGCTTCGACCGCATGCTGGGCTCCGATCAGATCGGCACCCTGATCACGGCGCTGGGCGCCGGCATCGGCCGCGACGACTTCGATATCGAGAAGGTCCGCTACCACAAGATCGTCATCATGACCGACGCCGACGTCGACGGCGCCCACATCCGCACCCTGCTGCTGACCTTCTTCTACCGGCAGATGCCGCAGGTGATTGAGCGGGGTTACCTCTATATCGCCCAGCCGCCGCTCTATAAGGCGGCCAAGGGCAAGTCGATCACCTACCTGAAGGACGACCCGGCGCTGGAGACCTATCTGGTCAATGAGGGCCTGGAGGGCGCGACCCTGGACCTCGCCGGCGGCGAGCGGCTGTTTGGCCAGGACCTGCTGGCCCTGATCCAGACCTCCCGTTCGGCCAAGGCCAATATCGAGCGCCTGTCGTCGCGCGCGCCGGCCTTCGCCATCGAACAGGCGGCCCTGGGCGGCCTGTTGGCCGAGGGCCAGAACATCGAGGCCGCCGCCAAGCGCCTCGACCTCTATGCCGAGGAAAGCGATGGCAGCTGGAGCGGCGAGCCTGGTCCGGCCGGCGGCTTTGTGTTCAGCCGCGTGAAGCGGGGCGTGTCCGAGCGCGTGGTGCTGGACGACCTGCTGCTGCAGGCCGCCGACGCCCGGCGCCTGGCCGAACGCGCCGCCACCATGGCCGACACCTTCTCGGCCCCGGCGGTCTTCACCCGCAAGGACAAGGTCACCACGGTGCGCGGACCGCTCGACCTGGTGGGCGCGATCATGGACGCCGGCCGCCGGGGCCTGGCCATCCAGCGCTATAAGGGTCTGGGGGAAATGAACCCCGAGCAGCTCTGGGAAACCACCCTCGACGTCGACGCCCGCACCCTGCTGCAGGTGCGGGTCAACCACGCCGACGACGCCGACGATATGTTCACCCGCCTGATGGGCGACCTGGTGGAGCCGCGCCGCGAGTTCATCCAGGCCAACGCCCTCGATGCCGAGGTGGACGTCTAGCCTCCTTGCCTTGGCCGCGCGGTTTGGGCAAAGGGGCCCGTCGCGCGGCGCCCTGCCGCCTAGGTTGAGGTTCTCCGCGTGCTGCTGATCGATGAAGCCAGGATCGTGACCGAGGCCGACGGCCTCGCCGCCCGAGGCGCGACCGTGAACGAGGTGCTGGAATTCCTTCGGGGCAAGCTCTCGCTGGACGCCTTCGGGATGCTGCTGTTTGATTTGCCGCGCGAGGACCTGCCGGCGCTCTCGAAGCTGCTGCCGCGCATGGCCAGCGACGAGACCCAGCGCAACTTCACCGGCGACTCAGGGCTTTCCCTGCTCAAGCCGACGGTCAGCTTCATCCGGGCGCTGGCCTATAACTACGCGGCCCTGCGCAACCGCTCGCTCTCGGGCGCCAAGATCCTCGACTATGGCTGCGGCTATGGGCGGATGACCCGGCTGCTCTACTATTTCAGCAATCCCGAGGCGATCTGGGCCGTGGATCCCTGGGACCTGGCGGTGAACCTCTGCCGTGAGGCCAATCTGGCCGGCAATGTCGCCCAGTCGGACTATCTGCCCAAGGGTCTGCCGGCCCCGGAAGCCGCCTTCGACGTGATGTTCGCCTTCTCGGTGTTCACCCACACCTCGCGCAACGCCACCGACGCGGCCCTATCGGCCCTGCGCAAGCACATCGCCCCGAACGGCCTGCTGGCCATCACCATTCGGCCGGCGGAGTACTGGGTCGTGAACCCCGACTACGCGCCCCAGGCGGAAACCTACCAGGCCAAACATGCCGCCGAGGGCTTCGCCTTCGTGCCGCACGGCCGCGACACGGTGGAGGGCGAGGCCACCTATGGCGACACCTCCATGACCCTGGAGTTCCTCGCGGCGAACTACCCCGACTGGCGGATCGAGGCGACGGACTGGGCGCTGGCGGACCCCTATCAGCGCTATGTCTTCCTGAAGCCTGCCTGATTTCTGCGCATGGGCTGCTCAAAAATCAGGATATTTGACGTTTCCGGCGGGAAAATGCATCGGAGGCCTGCAGCGCCACATTCAAATTAGTCGCCGCGACTCACCGATCATGTGCGCATACACCAACGACATCCCGTCAGAATGGTGCGTCGGCGCAAGAGGATGCGGTTTGGCTGAGTCCGACGGTAGTCTGGTCCCGGAACGCATTCTGGAGCTCTCCGAACGCCTGTCGTCCGTCGCGGGCGCGAAGATCGGCGAGATTTCCTCCATCAATCGCGAAGCCAAGATGCTGGCGATCAACGCCCTGATCACGGCGGCGCGCGCCGGTGAGGCGGGGCGCGGCTTCGCCATCGTCTCGGAAGAATTCAAGCGCATCTCGCAGGAGATCGACGAGGTCGCCCAGGCCCTGGAGAGCCAGGTCCGCGCCGACCTGCAGGAACTGTCCCTGGTGGGCGGGGCGATCCTGTCCCATCTGCGCGGCCAGCGCCTGGCCGACCTGGCGCTGAACGCCATCGAGATCATCGACCGCAACCTCTATGAGCGCACCTGCGACGTCCGCTGGTGGGCCACCGATTCCGCCGTGGTGGCCGCCGTCGCCGAGCCGACGCCCGAGGGCGCGCGCCATGCCAGCAGCCGTCTGAAGGTCATCCTGGACGCCTATACCGTCTATCTCGACCTGTGGATCTGCGACGCGGCGGGACACGTGGTGGCCACCGGCCGGCCGCAGGTCTACCCCGCGACCCAGGGCCTCTCGGTGGCCGGCGCCGGTTGGTTCCAGCAGGCCATGAAGACCGCCTCGGGCGACGAGTTCGTGGCCTGGGACATCGAGCGGGCGCCGGCGCTCAACAACGCGCCGGTGGCCACCTACGCCACCGCGATCCGCCAGGACGGCTTGAGCGACGGCAAGGTGATCGGGGTGCTGGGTATCCACTTCGACTGGAAGCCCCAGGCCCAGGCGGTGGTGGACGGGGTGCGGCTGACCGACGAGGAGCGGGCCCGCTCCCGGGTGCTGCTGCTGGATCACGCGGGCCGCGTGCTGGCCTCCTCCGACCAGCGCGGTGAGCTGGACGAGACCTTCCGCCTGCTCGCCAACGCCGTGGGCATGGGCAGCTACGCCACCGAGCAGGTCACCGTCGGCTATGCCCTGACCCCCGGCTACGAGACCTACCGCGGCCTCGGCTGGTACGGCGCCATCACCCAGCGCGAGCCAGACGCCGCCTCGTCGGCCGCGTCCCAGGCCGCCTAGCTCTCGAACCCCTTCACCACCTCGATCACCGCCTCGCCGTAGCGGGCGAGCTTGCTTTCGCCGACGCCCGAGACGGCGGCCAGGCGGGGCAGGGACCCGGGCTTGGTCTGGGCGACCTCGATCAGGGTGCGGTCGGGGAAGATCACATAGGGCGGCACGTGCTGGCGCTTGGCCTCGCCGGCCCGCCAGTAGCGCAGGGCCTCGAAGAGAGCCGCGTCGCCGGGATCGATGTCGGCGGTCTCGCGGCGCTTGCGGGGCTTGCCCGAGCGGGTGGTGGGGTCGTGCTCCTCGGGCGCCTTGCGCAGGCCCACCCGGCGTTCGCCGCGATAGACCGCCTTCACGCCCTCGGGGTCGCCCAGGCCGATCAGCGGGCGGCCGTCATTGGGGTCTTCCTTCAGCAGGCCGTCGAACAGCAGCTGGTCCAGCAGGTCGCGCCAGCCGTTGACGCTGAACTCCTTGCCGATGCCGAAGGTGGTCAGCCCCGCCTCGAAGCTGGAGGGCTCCTTGGTCTTGCCCAGCAGGTGCTCCACCAGTCGTCCGCGCCCGAATCGGCCTCCCAGGCGGTGGACGGCGGACAGCGCCTTCTGGGCGGCCTGGGTGGCGTCGATGCTTTCGGGGGGCGACAGGCACAGGTCGCACTGGCCGCAGGGCTCCACGCCCTCCTCGCCGAAATAGCGGCGCACGGCGGCGGCGCGGCAGTTGGCGCCGTCCATCATGGCGTAGAACTGGCCGACCTTGCGCCGCTGCACGGCCTTGACGGTGTCGTCCATCTCCCGGCCGTCGATGCGGCGGTAGGCCCAGGCCATGTCGGCGGCGCCGTAGAGGGTGATGCCCTCGGCCGGATCGCCGTCGCGGCCCGCCCGGCCGATCTCCTGCCAATAGGCTTCGATGGAGGCCGGCGGATCGGCATGGATCACGAAGCGGACGTCGGGTTTGTCGACCCCCATGCCGAAGGCGATGGTGGCCACCATCACCGCGCTCTCGGCCTCCAGGAAGGTCTCCAGCCGTTCGGCCCGGACGTTCTTGTCGAGGCCGGCGTGGTAGGCCAGCGCGTGGGTCCCGGCGGCGCGCAGGCTCTCGGCCAGCTTGTCGACCCCGTCGCGGGAGCCGGCATAGACCACGCCCGAGCGGTTGGGCCGCGCCTCGATCAGCTCCAGCACCCGCTTGTGGCCGGCCCCGCGCTTGCGCTCGGCCGACAGCGCCAGCTCGGGCCGGGCGAAGCTGGCGACGAATTCCAGGGCGTCCTCCAGCCGCAGTTCGGCGCGGATGTCGTCGCGGGTGCGGGCGTCGGCGGTGGCGGTCACCGCCAGGCGCGGCACATCGGGGAAGATCTCCGCCAGCCGGCCCAGCATCCGGTACTCGGGCCGGAAGTCGTGGCCCCACTGGCTGACGCAGTGGGCCTCGTCGATGGCGATGAGCGCCAGCGGCGTGCGGCGCAGGCGGTCCATCACCGAGGAGGTCATCAGGCCTTCCGGCGAGATGTAGAGCATGTCCAGCTCGCCGGCCTCGATCCGCTCCCAGGTCTGGGCCTTCTCCCAGGGCTCGATATTGGAATCCAGCCGCGCGGCGGCGACGCCAGACTGCACCAGGCCCGCCACCTGGTCGGTCATCAGGGCGATCAGGGGCGAGACCACCAGGCCGAGACCGGGACGCATCAGGCTGGGGATCTGGTAGCAGAGGCTCTTGCCGCCGCCGGTGGGCAGGACGGCCATGGCGCTGCGCCCGGCCAGGACCTCTTCGATCACCTCGGCCTGGCGGCCCCGGAACTCGGCATGGCCGAAGGTGCGGCGCAGGATCTCCCGCGCCTCGTCGAGGGAGGCGGATGGCATGGCGGTCTTATGGCCTGCGTCGGCGGGCCTGCGAAGACCCTAGGCGCTGAGCGCGGTCCGATCTTGGATGCCGCGCACCGCCTTCAGCAGGCGCAGGGCCGCGAGGTCGGTCAGCGTGGTCGGATCGAAGACCTGGCGTTGCGACAGGGTGTCGAGGATGGCGTCGTCGGCGGCGCTGACGCGGCGGGCGCACATGTTCCAGTCGCCGAACTCACGGCCGCTCGCGGGGCCGGCGGAGAGCACTCGGCTCTCGGTGTGGCGCGGGTCGTTGAGGATGCGCTGATAGGTGGTCATTACCGCCCCGGCGGGGCCCTCCAGGGCCTGCAGGAACCAGCCGTCATGGACCAGCAGCAGGCCGGTGAGAGCCGTGGCGCTGTTGTTTCGGATCGAGGCCCGGATCAGGCCGTCGATCTCCTCATTGGGGTTCATCTCCGGCGTAAAGGCTTGCCGGCTGGCATAGATCAGGCGGTGCAGCGTCCGGCTGCTGGAAATTTCCTGCGACATGCCAAACCCTTGGCACGACGAGGATTTATGGACGCCTAACGCGTTACTCCGCCGCCATCGCCACCGGGGCGGCCTGGCTGCCCCGCAGCAGGCGGCCGGGCAGGGCGCCGGTGGGTTCGCCGTCGCGATAGGTGACCTGGCCCGCCACGAGGGTGGCGACATAGCCGTCGGCCCGCTGGATCAGGCGGCGCCCGCCGGCCGGCAGGTCGTAGGCCACCGAGGGCGCCTTCAGGGTCAGGTTTTCATAGTCGATGATGTTGAGATCGGCCCGGTAGCCCGGCGCGATCAGCCCGCGGTCGAACAGCCCCACCGCCTCGGCGGTGTCGCGGGTCTGCATCTTGACCATGGCCGACAGGGACAGCTTGGGCCCCCGGGTGCGGTCCCGGGTCCAGTGGGTGAGGTTGGAGGTGGGGAAGCTGCCGTCGCAGATCATCCCCACATGGGCGCCGCCGTCGGAGAGACCCGGCACGGTGTCGGGATGGATCAGCATCTCGAAGCTGGGGTCGAGGGAGCCGTCGGCATAGTTGAGGAACGGCAGGTACAGCATGCCCCGCCCGCCGTTCGACAGCATGTGATTCAGCGCCAGTTCCTCCGGCGTCACCCCCTGATCGGCGGCGAGCGCGGCGATGGTGCGGTCGGCCGTCTGTTCGTAGTCGGGTTCGTCCCCCATCAGGAACATGATCCCCCAGTTGCGGGTCATGTTGGCGGCGAAGGCGGGATCGGTCGCCGCGCCCTCGGCGAACAGCTGGGCGCGGAAGGCGGGATCGGAGAGCGTGGCGACCCGCTCGGCCAGGGGCGCCTTGGCGATGGCCTGGTAGCTGGGGCGGCTGGTGAAGGGATTGAGGGTCAGCTCGAGGCCAAACAGGATGCCCACTGGGCGCCCGGCCACCTGGGCTTTCATCTGCAGGCCGGCCTCATTGGCTTGGCGCAGTTGGTCCAGCAGGAACGCGTACTGCCGGGGCTGCCGGGGGTTCTGCACCAGGGAGAAGGACAGCGGCCGGCCCGACCGCTCGACGATCCGCCGCAGCATGGCGAATTCCTCGGCGGGATCATTGAAGTCGGAGACGAACTGCAGGGCGCCCTTGCCCGCTGCCGCCAGGCCCAGGGCGATGCCGGTGAGCTCGGCCTCCGACGCCGTCAATGTCGGGGTCGGCTGGCCGTCGCTGGTGCGGTGGTTCAGGGTGCGCGAGGTGGAGAAGCCCAGGGCGCCGGCCTCCATCGCCGCCTTGGCGATGGCCGCCATGGCCGCGATGTCGGCCTCCGTCGCGTCCTCGCGATTGGCGCCCCGCTCGCCCATCACATAGACCCGCAGGGCCGCGTGGGGCAGCTGGCTGCCGATATCGACGTCGAAGCGGCGCCCCGCCAAGGCATCGAGATAGTCGGGATAGCTCTCCCAATTCCAGGGCAGACCCTCGGTGAGCACCGGGAAGGGGATATCCTCCACGCCCTCCATCAGCCGGATCAGCCGGTCGTGGTCGGCGGGCTTGCAAGGGGCGAAGCCGACCCCGCAATTGCCCATCACCACCGTGGTGACGCCATGCCAGGCCGAGGGCTGCATATGCCCGTCCCAGGTGGCCTGGCCGTCATAGTGGGTGTGGATGTCGACGAAGCCGGGGGTCACCAGCTTGCCGCCGGCGTCGATCTCGTCGGCGCCTCGGCCGCGCACCTCGCCGACCTGGGCGATCAGCCCGTCCTTGATGGCGATATCAGCGGCATAGGGCTCACCGCCCGAGCCATCGACCAGCCGGCCGTTGCGGATCACCAAATCCCAGGCGCGCTCCATGGCGGCCTCCCTGTCGTTCTTGTCGTTGCGCGAAGTGGGCTCCCGACAAGGCCGGCTGGTCAAGGGCGCCGCGAGGGCAGGGCGGTTAGTTTCGGTTCAGGGAACCGGCGAAATCGTGGCGTGTTTTCTCGATGCGTTAACCGCCAAGAAGCTAGGCTGTTGCATCAGATCAAAGGGGTTCGGGAGGACCCTGCCATGGCGCTCAAAGCCTTTTTCGCCGCCGCCACCTTCGCCGCCGTCCTCGTCGGCATGGCCCTGCCCAGCGGCCACAAGCCCGACCAGGCCGGTGAACCCCAGATCGCGACCATGTCGCTGGGCCGGGGTTAGACCAAACCCAGTCGTCATCCCGGCCGTAGCGTAGCGGAGAGCCGGGACCCAGGGGTCAAGCCCGAGGCGTTACGAATTCAACGTTTCGTAGAGATCGAGCCACTGCGGGTCTCGATCAGCTCGATCTTCCAGGCGCGCCGCCAACGCTTGATGCGTTTCTCGGCGGCGATCGCCTCATCGACGCTGGGAAAGACGTCATACCAGACCAGACTCTTGACCGGGTAGGTCGCGGTGAAGCCGGGCGTTCGGCCCTCGCGATGCTCGTAGGCGCGACGTGAGAGGTTCGTGGTCACGCCGGTATGCCGGTATAGAGCGTGCCGTTCCGAGCGTTGGCGAGACTGTAGACGTAGGAGTTGCGCTCCACTTGGAGATCTCGCGTGACGTCATCTGCGGGCAGCGATCCCCGGCACTTTGCGCTTGGCCCCTGGGTCCCGGGTCTCCCCTTCGGGTCGCCCGGGATGACGAGATGTATTTACTGCCCTTCCTTCGGCATGGCGTCAGCCTTGCCCGCGCAGCCCTTCAGGGTCTCGGCGCCCAGCTTCACCTCGGCGGCATAGGCGTACTTGAGGTCCGACATGCCGTCGGAGCAGGCCTGCAGCGTCAGGGTCACGGTCAGCCGGTCGGCGCCCGCCTGGGTGTCCCAGACCGCCTTGCCGCCCTCCATCTTCAGGCCCGGGTTGTTCCCCACGGCATTGGGATGGTCGGGGCGCTGCAGGGTGATCTGGGTGTCGCGGATCTGCAGGCCCCAGAAGGGCTCTGTGCCGCGCGCGTCCATGTCGCCGGCGAATTCCTCCGGGATCGGCGTGGCCTTGGGGGTCGCGGGCGCCGGAGCTGGCGCATCGGCCGGCGGCGGGGCGTCGGATCCGTCCGGCGCCTGGGGCGCGCAGGCGGCGAGGAGCAGCAGGGACGCAAGGACGATTGAACGCATGGCGGCGATCCTTTCCCAGGGGCGGAAGCAGGCTAGACTTATCTGCGATGAGTCGGAACGCCCCACGCCGCTTCTATGAGTTCTTCGCCGGCGGCGGCATGGCTCGTCTGGGCCTGGGGGACGGCTGGACCTGCGCCTTCGCCAACGATTTCGACCCGGTGAAGTCGGCCACCTACCGGGCCAATCACGAGGACGCCGAGGGCCACTTCCACCAGGGCGATGTCTGGAAGCTGGAGCCGGCCGACCTGCCGGGCCGCGCCGACCTCGCCTGGGCTTCGTCCCCCTGCCAGGACTTCAGCCTGGCCGGCGCGCGGGCGGGCCTGACCGGCGGTAGGTCCTCGGCCTTCTTCGGGTTCTGGCGGTTGATGGAGGCTCTCGGCGCGCAAGGCCGGGCCCCGCGGACCATCGTAATCGAGAACGTCTGCGGCCTGTTGACCTCCGGCGCCGACTTCACCGCCCTGTGCGCGGCGCTGGGGGCCCAGGGCTACAGCTTCGGCGCCCTGGAGATCGACGCCGCCCGTTTCCTGCCCCAGTCGCGGCCGCGCGTGTTCGTGGTGGCCACCCTCGCGCCTGTCCCCGCCAGCCTCATCGGCGACAGCCCCTTCCACTCGCGCCTGGTGCGCGAGGCCCACGCCCGTCTGCCGGCCGAGCTGGCCGCCCGCTGGATCTGGTGGCGCGGCGCGGCGCCGGCGACCCGCAACAGCGACCTGGCCAGCCTGCTCGAGCCCGACGACGCGGTGACCTGGCACTCAGCCGCCCGCACCCAGGCCCTGATCGCCCTGATGGCGCCCCTGCACCGTGCCCGCCTTGACGCGCTGAGGGCCTCGGGCCACCGGGCGGTGGGCGGTCTTTTCCGCCGCATGCGGGTGGAGAACGGTGTCCGGGTGCAGCGAGCCGAGGCCCGGTTCGACGGCGTCGCCGGCTGCCTGCGCACCCCGCGCGGCGGCTCCTCGCGCCAAACCCTGGTGGTGGTGGAGAGCGGCGAGGTGCGCACCCGCCTGCTCAGCCCCCGGGAGGGCGCCCGCCTGATGGGCCTGCCCGAGACCTATCAGCTCCCCAAGGCGGCCACCTCGGCCCTGCACGTGATTGGCGATGGCGTGGCGGTTCCGGCGGTGCGCTGGCTGGCGGTGACGATCCTCGAGCCTCTGCTGGACGGCACGCCCGCCGTGCTGGCGGCGGAGTAACATCAAGCCCCGCTCATCCCGGCCTTCGCCGGGATGAGCGGGTATGGGATAGCGCGTAGCGCCTCCCTCTCCTCCTTTGGTTTGGGGATTGGGTTCTCGACCCCGCAAGGGGAGAAGGACAGTGATGTCATTAGAAAACCTCCGCCCCCACCGGGCAGAACCTCCCTTCCAAATCCTGTCGGCGGGGTTAGGGTCTGGCGCAAAGAGACCCTCCAGAGACCAGACCCATGGCCGACGCCGCCGACACCTCCGCCTATGACGCCGCCCGCTACAAGCGGGCCGGCCGGGGCAAGATCTATGAGTCCATCATCGACACCATCGGCGACACGCCCCTGGTGGCCCTGCCCAACCTCACCAAGGCGCTGAAGCCCAAGGGCACGGTGCTGGCCAAGCTGGAGTTCTTCAATCCGATCGGCTCGGTGAAGGACCGGATCGGGGTGGCGATGATCGAGAGCCTGGAGGCCCGCGGCATCCTCAAGCCCGGCGGCGCCATCATCGAGCCCACCAGCGGCAACACCGGCATCGCGCTGGCCTTCGTGGCCGCGTCCAAGGGCTACAAGCTGACCCTGGTCATGCCGGAAAGCATGTCCATCGAGCGGCGCAAGATGCTGCTGATCCTGGGCGCCAAGCTGGAGCTGACCCCGGCCGAGCGCGGCATGGCCGGCGCGGTGGCTCGCGCCAAGGAGCTGGTGGACGCAACCCCGGGCGCCGTCATGCCCCAGCAGTTCGACAACGCCGCCAACCCGCTGATCCACCGGGTCTCGACGGCCGAGGAAATCTGGAACGACACCGCCGGCGCCGTGGACGCCGTGGTCTCGGGCGTCGGCACCGGCGGCACCATCACCGGGATCGGCCAGGTGCTGAAGGCCCGCAAGCCCTCCCTGCGGATGATCGCCGTCGAGCCCGAGGCCTCGCCGATCCTGTCGGGCGGCAAGCCCGGCCCGCACAAGATCCAGGGCATCGGGGCGGGCTTCGTGCCCTCGATCCTCGACCGCGGCGTGATCGACGAGATCATCCAGGTTTCCAACGACGACAGCTTCGCCATGGCCCGGCGGGTGGCGCGCGAGGAAGGTATCCCGGTGGGGATTTCCTCGGGCGCGGCCCTGACGGCGGCCTTCGACGTGGCCTGCCGCGACGATTTCGTGGGCAAGACCGTGGTGGCCATAATCCCGAGCTTCGCCGAACGCTACCTCTCCACCGCCCTGTTCGACGGCCTGTAGGGCTCCCATGCGCGCCGCCGTCGTCGGCTGCGGCGTCGCGGGCATGGCGGCGGCCCTGGCCCTGGCGCGCCGGGGCCACGAGGTCACCGTCCTGGAATGCTTCGACACTCCCCGGCCCCTGGGCTCGGGCCTGCTGTTGCAGCCCTCGGGCCTGGCGGCGCTGCGGGTGCTGGGCCTTGATCAGGCCATGCTGGCGGCGGGCGCGCGGATCGACCGGCTGGACGGCCGTGATCTGGCGGGCCGGCGCATCCTCGACATGGCCTATGAGCACTGGCGGCCCGGCGGCTATGGCCTCGGCGTCCACCGCGCCACCCTGTTCCAGCTGCTGCACGACGCCCTGGCGCCCGCCGGGGTAAAGGTGTTGACCGGGGTCGATGTCGTCGGCCTGGAAGACCCAGCCCAGCCTCGCCTGATCGACACCCAGGGCCGCGTCCACGGCCCCTTCGACCTGGCGGCAGTCGCCGACGGCTCGGCCTCGCGGCTGCGCAGGCTCGTGCGGCCCGGGGCCCGCGCGCGGATCTATCCCTGGGGCGCGGTCTGGGCCAACGCCGGTGATCCCGAAGGCCGGTTCTCCGGCGCCCTGCACCAGCGCTATGACGCGGCCTCCACCATGATGGGGGTCCTGCCCATCGGCGCCGGGCCGGACGGAACGCCGGACCAGGTCAGCCTGTTCTGGTCGATGCCGGTGGCGGCCATGGACGCCTTCTTCGCCGGCGATCTCGTCGCCTGGCGGACCCGGGCCCTGGCGGTCTGGCCGGAGGCCGAGCCCTTGCTGGAAAATCTCCGCGCCCCCGCCGACTTTTCCCGCGCCACCTATCGCGACGTTGCGGCGGGGCGCTGGTGCGCGGGGGGCCTGACCTTGATCGGCGACGCGGCCCACGGGACCAGTCCGCAGCTGGGCCAGGGGGCGAACCTGGGCCTGCTCGACGCCGTGGAACTGGCCGAGCGGCTGACGCCGGGGCGTCGCGTGGCGGTGTCGCTGGCCCGCTTCCAGGCGGCGCGGCGGCGGCAGACCGGGGTCTATCAACTGGCCTCACGGGCCCTGACGCCGCTGTTCCAGTCGCGCGGTCGGATCGGGCCCCTGATCCGCGACTGGCTGTTCGCCCCGGTCGCCAGGCTGCCCCTGGTGCGGGGGATTTCTGCCCGGGTGCTCACCGGCCTGTTCCGCCTCGGCCCGACACCGAAGAGCCTGCGCCCGTGACCGACGTCTACGGCCCGGAGAAGCGCTCGGCGGTGATGCGGCAGGTGAAGGGCAAGGACACCAGCCCCGAGATGAAGGTCCGTAAGGCGCTCACCGCGCTCGGCGCCCGCTACCGCCTTCACCGCAAGGACCTGCCCGGCTCGCCCGACATCGTCCTGCCGGGCCGACGGCTGGCGATCTTTGTCCACGGCTGCTTCTGGCACGGCCACGACTGCGCGCGCGGAGCCCGGGTTCCCAAGGCCAACCGCGACTACTGGGTCGCCAAGGTCGGCCGCAACCGGGCGCGCGATGTTGTCTCCCGCGAGGCGCTGGCGGCCCTGGGCTGGCGGGTGGAGACAATCTGGGAATGCGACCTGAAGGACGAGGCGGTGTTGAGGGCGCGGCTGGCGGGGTTGCTGGGGGCCAGCCCGCCTAGTCGCGCCTAGCGCGCATCCACCACCACCTCGGTTTTCACCGAGTTGGCGATGTAGCATTCGTCGTGGGCCTCGTGGTGCAGCTGGTCTAGCTGCTGCGCCGTGGGCTCCGCGCCCTGCCAGGTGATCACCGGCCGCAGCCAGACCTTGGTCAGGGCCATCCGTCCGGGACGCACTTCCTCCATCACCCCCTCGGCGGTGTCATGATACCGGACCGCCAGGAAGCCCGCCAGCCGGGCCCGGTGCAGGAAGGTCAGCATGTGGCAGTTGGAGAGCGCGGCCACCAGCATCTCCTCCGGATCGACCGCGGCCTCCACCGCCCACCTGCCCACCACGTGGGGCGAGGCCGAGGCGGCCAGCGCGACGCCACCGTCGAAGGTGATGGTGTGGCCGCGGCTGTAGCGGCCCTTGCCGAAGTCCTCGCCGTCCTTGAGGGTCCAGAGGACCTCGGCGACGTATTTCGCCATGGTCAGAAGGCCTCCGCCGGCAGGGCCATCATCAGCTCCGAGCCGGTTATCAGCTTGGCCAGGTGGGCGCCGGCGTCGGGCAGGACGCGCTGCATGTAGTAGCGGCCCACGGTCAGCTTGGTGGCGTAGAAGGGGTCGGTGTCGCCGGCGGCGATCTTGGCCTGGGCGGTCTTGGCGATCAGGGCCCACATATAGGCCAGCGCCGTCAGGCCGAAGAGGTGCATGTAGTCGGTGGACGCCGCGCCGGCGTTCTCCGGGTTCATCAGCCCGTTCTGCATCAGCCACATGGTGCCCTCCTGCAGCTTGGCCTTGGCGTCGGCCAGGCCTTCGGTGAAGGGCTTGAGGGCGGCGTCGCCCTCATTGGCCTCCACGAAGGCGTCAACGTCGGCGAAGAAGCTCATCACGGCCCGCCCGCCATCGGCCGCCAGTTTACGGCCCACCAGGTCGAGGGCCTGGACGCCGTTGGTGCCCTCATAGATCAGCGCGATGCGGACATCGCGCATGTACTGGCTGGCCGGGAAGTGCTCGGTGAAGCCCGAGCCGCCGTGGATCTGCAGGGCGTCGGAACAGACCTTCAGCCCCTTGTCGGTGAGGAAGCCCTTCACCACCGGGGTCATCAGCGCCATGTAGTCGCCGGACTTCTGGCGCACCGCCTCGTCGGGGCTGGCGTGGGCCAGGTCCCCCTGCAAAGCCGTCCAGAACAGGAAGGCGCGGCCGGCCTCGATGACGGCGCGGCTATCCATGAGCATGCGGCGCACGTCGGGGTGGACGATGATCGGGTCGGCGGGGCCGTCCGGATTCTTCGGCCCCGTCAGCGAGCGGCCCTGCAGGCGGTCCTTGGCGAAGGCCGCGGCGGCCTGATAGGCGGCCTCGGCCTGGGCGATGCCTTGCAGGCCGACCCCAATGCGGGCCTCGTTCATCATCACGAACATCAGGCGCAGGCCCTGGTTCTCGGTCCCCACCAGCCAGCCGGTGCTCTCGTCATGCTGGATGACGCAGGTGGCGTTGCCGTGGATGCCCATCTTCTCTTCGAGACCGGCGCAGAAGACGCTGTTGCGCACGCCCGGCTTGCCGTCGGCGTCGGGAATGAACTTCGGCACGATGAACAGGCTGATGCCGCGCACACCCCCCGGCGCGCCCTCGATGCGGGCCAGCACCAGGTGGACGATGTTCTCGGCCATGTCGTGCTCGCCGCCCGAGATCCAGATTTTCTGGCCCGAGATCTTGTAGCTGCCGTCACCCTGCGGAACCGCCTTGGTGCGCAGCAAACCCAGGTCCGTGCCGCACTGGGGCTCGGTGAGGTTCATGGTGCCGCCCCATTTCCCGGAGACCAGGTTGGGCAGGTAGAGGCTCTTCTGCTCGTCCGACCCGCCGTTGAGGATCGCCGAATAGGCCCCGTGGGTCAGGCCCGGATACATGGAAAACGCCATGTTGGCCGAGGAGCTCATCTCCGAGAAGGACAGGTTGACCACATGGGGCAGACCCTGGCCGCCATAGGCGGGCTCGGCGCCCAGCGCCGGCCAGCCGCCCTCGACCAGCTGGGCGTAGGCCTCCTTGAAGCCCTTGGGCGTGGTGACCGTATTGTCCGGATGCCAGGTGCAGCCTTGCTTGTCGCCGACGGCGTTCAGGGGCGCGAGGACCTCGGCGGTGAAGCGGCCCGCCTCGTCGATGATCTGCTCCACAACGTCCATCGAGGCGTCGGCGAAGGCCGGCAGGTCAGCGTACTTCTCGATCTGCAGCACGTCGCGCAGCAGGAAGACGTGGTCGCGCACGGGGGGCTGATAGGTCATGTCGGCTCCGGGAAAGGTCAAAGGGCTCCCGACGGGTCGGAAGCCCTTCAAATATATAGCTGAGGTTTGCCGACGGCGCGAAGCGCCGAGGCTCTACTTGGCGTGTTCGAGATCGCCGAGGCGCTCGCGCAGCACCTGGTCGTAGTCGGCCGCGCGGGGCAGCAGGTCGGGCCGGGTGCGCGACAGCTGGCGTTCCAGGCCGTCGCAGCCGGCGCGCAGCTCCTCGATGGCCTTGTCGATGTCCTGGCGCTGGGCCTCCAGGGCGACGATGCGTTCGCGGAATTTGGTCAGCGACTTGACGTTCTGGGCCGTGCCGCCGTCGTTCAGGTCATAGAGGTCTAGGATCTCGCCGATCTCGGCCAGGGCCAGACCGACCCGCTTGCCGTTGAGGATCAGCTGCAGGCGGCCCCGGTCCTTGTAGGAATAGACCCGGTTCATGCCGTCGCGGGCGGGTGCCAACAGGCCCTTGTCCTCGTAGAACCGCAGAGCGCGCGGCGTGCATTTGAACTCAAGGCACAACTGACGGATGGTGAAGGTACGCGCCGGCCGGCGCAGTTCCATAGGCATCTGGATGTCCTCCCTCGACACTTTTGCTTTCCCAACGCGTAAACCTGAGTTCCGTTAACGTCAATATGATCGTTGGTCACTTAGCAGCCGCTCTCAGGCTTGTGATCGGCGCTCGGACCCGTAGGCTGTGCCGCTCAATGGGGGCGGTTCGATGACGCGCGTGGCTTGGCTTTGCTCGGGGGCGGTCGCCCTGGTTCTGATGGCGGGGGCGCCGGCGCTTGCCAGGGACAAGCCCCAAGCCGAGTCCTCAGCGACCGCTGGAGCCCAGCGCCAGGACGGTCTGCTGCCGGTCTATGTGGACAAGGCCAAGGGTCGCATCCTGCTCTCCCTGCCCGCGCCGGACGCCGACGGGGTCAGCGGCCGGTTCCTCTATCTCACCGCCCTGCGCACCGGGATGGGGTCGGCGCCCGTGGGCCTGGACCGCGCCGCCATCCGCGAGACCCAGGTCCTGGTGTTCCGCAGGATCGGCAAGAAGGTCATCGCCGAATACGAGAACCCCCGCTTCCGCGCCGCCGGCGCGCCGGCCCCCGAGCAGACCGCCGCCCGCGAGGCCTTCGCCACATCCACGGTGTGGGCGGGCGAGGTGGCGGGGACGGAAGGCGACGGCCGCATCCTGGTGGACATCGCCAGTTTCCTGACCCGCGATGTCATGGGGGCCGCCGACGCGCTGAAGGGCGCCGACGAGAAGGGCTACCGTCTGGTCCCCGACCTCTCGATGGCCGACCCGTCCTCGGTGAGGGTGTTCCCCGAGAACCTGGAGTTCGAGGCCCGCCAGACCTACCAGTCCGACACGCCGGGGCCCGAGAGCCGCAACATCGCGCCGGACGCCAAGCTGATCACGATCCAGGTGCGCCACAGCCTCGTGAAGCTGCCGGAGCCGGGTTTCGATACGCGGAAGTTCGACCCTCGGGCGGGCGTGTTCGGCGGCGTGGTGCTCGACTACGCCGCCCCGCTCGGCGAGGAGATCGTCGGCCAGATGGCCTACCGGTTCCGGCTGGAGAAGACCGATCCCACGGCGGCGAAGTCGCCGGTGAAGAAGCCCATCGTCTTCTATGTGGACCGCGCCGCCCCTGAGCCGATCCGCACCGCCCTGAAGGAAGGCGCCTCCTGGTGGGCCCAGGCCTTCGAGGCGGCGGGCTATCTGGACGCCTATCGGGTGGAGATCCTGCCCGAGGGGGTCGACCCCCTGGACGTCCGCTACAACGTCATCAACTGGGTGGACCGCGCCACCCGGGGCTGGTCGGTGGGTCAGTCGGTGAAGGACCCGCGCACCGGCGAGATCCTCAAGGGCAGCGTGCTGCTGGGCGCCCTGCGGGTGCGCCAGGACATGCTGATCTTCGAGGGCCTGGTGGGCGCCGACAAGGACGGGACCGGCGGCCCCAACGACCCGGTCCAGGTCTCGCTGTCGCGTCTGCGCCAGCTGGCCGCCCACGAGGTCGGCCACTCCCTGGGCTTTGCGCACAATTTCGCCGGCAGCACGCAGGATCGCGCCTCGGTGATGGACTATCCGGCCCCCCGCGTGACCCTGCTCGCCGGCAAGCCCGACCTGTCGGACGCCTATGGCGTGGGCCTGGGCGCCTGGGACAAATTCATCGTCGACTGGCTGTACGGCCAGGTCCCGGCGGGCAAGGCCGGAGAGGCCGCGCTGGCCGCCAAGGCCAAGGCGGAGGCCGATAGCGGCGCCCGCTATGTCACCGACGGCGACTCGCGGCCGCCCGGCGCGGCCCAACCCTGGGGCGGCCTGTGGGACGATGGGTCTGATCCCACCGCCGAGCTGACCCGGATGATGGCCGTGCGCCGCGTGGCCCTCGACCGCTTTGGGACCGCGGCCCTGAAGACCGGCGAGCCCATGGCCAACCTGCGCCGCAAATACGTGCCCATCTACCTGCTGCACCGCTACCAGCTGGAGGCCGCCGCCAAGCAGGTGGCCGGGGTCGAGTATCCCTATGGCGTGAAGGGCGATGTCCACGACGCCTCGCCTGTCGTGCCGGCGGCCCGGCAGCGGGCGGCGCTGGAGGCGGTGCTGGCGACCCTGAAACCGTCGGAGCTGGATACGCCGGAGGCCCTGATCCCCCTGCTGTCGGCGGGTCAGTCCGGCGACGACGACCGCCAGTTCGAGATCGAGGTGTTCGACGGCGGCCCGGTCTTTGATCCGCTGACCGCCGCCGATGTGGCCGCGGGCCTGACCATCGGGGCGCTGACCACCCCGGACCGGCTGAAACGGCTGGTGGAACAGCACCGTCGCGACCCGGCCCTGCCCGGCGCGGGCGAGGTGCTGGACCGGCTGCTGACCAAGGCCTTCGCCCCGGCCAGCGGCCGCGACACCGAGATCGCGCGGCGGGTGCAGACGCGGGCGGTGCTGGAGATGGCGGGGGTGTCACGGCGGGCCGACACCTCACCGGCGGTGTCGGCGGAGATCGACCAGCGGCTGGCGGATTTGGCGGCACGTCTGAAGGCCTCGCCGGGCGAAGGTTCCGACCGCGCGCACCGCCTGCGGCTCGCGGCCTTGATCGCCGACAGGGACGAGATGGCCCGCGTGCTGGCCGCGCCGAAGGTCAAGCCGACTGTGCCGCCCGGTATGCCGATCGGGGATGACGGGGAGTACTAGGCCTTCGCCGCCGCCACCAGTTCGCCGGCCACCCCGAGCTCGATCAGCGCAATCGTCCGGTCCAGGCCGAAGATCGCCGCGAAGGAGCCGAAGCGGGGGCCCTGGCTCTGGCCCAGCAGCACTTCGTAGAGGGCCGTGAACCAGGCGCGCAGGGGTTCGAAGCCCGCGGCCTTGCCGGCTTCGAACACCTCGTTCTGGATCGCCTCGGCGTCGGCGCTGGCCGGCAGGGCCTTGAGGCGGGCAATGAGGTCTTCCATCGCGGCCCTCTCCTGGTCACTGGCCAGGCGGAAGGTCTTCGAGGGCTTCACGAAGTCCTCGTAATAGTTGATCGCGTAGTCGCTCAGCCGGTCCAGCAGGGGCTGGCTCTCTGGCGTCGCGCCGGGGATGTAGGTCTGGATGAAGCCCCAGAGGATGTCCTTGGTGGAGGCGTCGGCCGCCGAGACCAAGTTCAGCAACAGCGAGAAGCTGACCGGCGAACCCTGCTCTGGGGGCGCGCCGCGGTGGACGTGCCAGGCGGGGTTGTCCAGGGCCACGGCGTTGGCGTCGGTCCGCGCGCGGTTATAGGCGTCCAGCTGCTGCAGGTACTCGTCCGTCGCCTTGGGGATGACGTCGAAATAGAGCCGCTTGGCCGACTTGGGCGACTGGTACATGTAATAGGCTAGGCTCTCGGGCGCGCCGTAGCGCAGCCACTCCTCCATGGTCAGGCCGTTGCCCTTGGACTTGGAGATCTTCTGGTTGTTCTCGTCCATGAACAGCTCGAAGTGGAAGGCCACCGGCGGCACGCCCCCCAGCACCTTGGTGAGCTTGTCGGAGACCCGGACGCTATCGATCAGGTCCTTGCCCGAGGCCTCGAAGTCGACCTCCAACGCCGTCCAGCGCACGGCCCAGTCGGGGCGCCACTGGATCTTCACATGGCCGCCGGTGACCGGCAGCTCGGTGCGGCCGCCGTCGGGGTCGTCGAAGACGATGGTCCCCTTGGCGACATCGCGGCCCAGCGTGGGAACCTGCAGAACCTTGCCGCTGATCGGGCTGATCGGCAGGAAGGGCGAATAGGTGGCGCGACGCTCTTCTCCCAGGGTCGGCAGCATCACCGCCTGGACGGCGTCGAAGCGCTCCAGCATCCGCAGCAGCACCGCGTCGAACTGGCCCGACCGGTAGGTCTCCGTGGACGACTTAAACTCGTAGTCGAAGCCGAAGCCGTCGAGGAAGGCGCGCAGGCGGGCGTTGTTGTGGTGGGCGAAGCTCTCGTACTCGCCGAAGGGGTCACGCACGCTGGAGACAGGCTTGTCGCGGTCCTCCTGCAGCATCTCGCGGTTGGGCACGTTGTCGGGGATTTTCCGCAGGCCATCCATATCGTCGGAGAAGACGATCAGCTTGGTGGGGACCTGGTCCTCGGTGAGCGCGCGGAAGGCGTTGCGCACCATGGTGGGCCGCGCGGCCTCGCCGAAGGTGCCCATGTGCGGCAGGCCCGAGGCGCCGAACCCGCACTGGAACACCACCGGCTTGTTCAGGGCCGGCAAGGTGGCCACGGCCTGCGCGGCCTTGCCCTCGCCGATCAGGCTGGCGGCCAGATCGCGCTCGGCGTCGGTGAGCCGCAGGCGCAGGATGCGCTCCAGCAGCAGGCGGGCCTGTTCGAAGGGCCAGCTCTTGGCCTGGCGGGCTTGGTGGGAAAGACCTTGCAGTGACATGGGCGGGCGTTAGCGCCCAATGTCGCCCGCCTCAAGCTTAGTTTTCGCTGGCCGTTGTCGGACAAGCGTCACAAGAACAGGCGAAACAGAGGGTTGGACGTCTTGTCAGGTGTGTCGATGATCTCTTCGAAACTGGGCGCAGCGTTGCTGGCCACGACCCTTCTCCTCGCCGCCTGCGCCAAGCCGGCGGAGAAACCGGCCGCCACCGACACCCTCAACTTCTCGATTCTCTCCACCGAGAAGGCCACCACGGCGTCGGCCGACTGGGCGCCCGTCCTGGCTGACCTGCAGACGGCGACGGGCCTGACGGTGAAGCCCTTCTTCGGCAGCAACTATTCGGCCTTGATCGAGGCGATGCGCTTCAAGCAGACCGACCTGGGCTGGTTCAGTAACCAGTCGGGCCTGGAGGCGGTGCGACGCTCTAACGCCGAGGTCTTCGCCCGGACCACCAAGCCGGACGGCGGCGCGGACGGCTACCAATCGGTGATCATCGTGGCCAAGGACAGCCCCATCACCCTGGAGCAGCTGCTCAAGTGCGACGGAAAGCTGAACTTCGGCATGGGGGACGTGAAGTCGACCTCCGGCACGCTCGCCCCCATGACCTATCTGTTCGCCCCGCGCGGGATCAGCCCGGAAACCTGTTTCAAGACGGTCCGCTCGGCCAACCACGAATCCAACCTGTTCGCCGTGAGCAATGGTGTGCTGGACGCGGCCACCAACAACACCCAATCCATCGCGCGGCTGCGCCAGAAGGGCGACGCCGCGTCGGCCAGGACGCTGGGCAATCTGAAGGTGATCTGGACCTCGCCCACCATTCCCGAGGATCCGATGGTCTGGCGCAAGGACCTGGATCCGACGGTGAAGGCCAAGATCAGCAACTTCTTCCTGACCTATGGCGTGGGGACGGGCCCGGAGGCCGAGCACCAGCGGGACAACCTGCGGCGTATCCAGACCGGCCCCTTCAAGCAGGCCGACAACACTCACCTGTTGCCGGTACGCGAGATGGAGGCCACCGAACAGCTCCTGGAGGCGAAGGCCAAGGGCGACGCCGCGGCGGTCGCCACGGCCCAGGCGGCGCTGGACGCCGTGCATGCGGAACTGAAGGCGGCCAAGCCCTAGCTGTCCGCTCGTCCCGGCGACCACGAAGGGGCGGCGCGAAGCAGCCAAGGCCGGGATCCAGGTCGTAGGTCACGACCTGCGCCTCGAATCCTGAGTGCGGCGGATGTATCTGGGTCCCGGCCTGCGCCGGGATGAGCGGGTTTCTACTCGTCCGAACTCAGCATGAAGTGACCGCGCAGGGCGGCGACCGGGGTTCCGCGCGCCTCCTGCCAGGCCTCCACCGTCACATTGGCGATGCGGCGGCCGACCTTGCGCAGGTCGGCGCGGGCATAGGTGGTGAGCGCCCGGCCGGGGCGCAGGTACTCGATGGTGACGTCGATGGTCTTGTGGACCTTCGGCGTGTGCTGGACGACCGAGAGTTGGGCCAGCGCCGTCATCTCCAGGAAGGCGCCGATCACCCCGCCGTGCAGGGCCGGCAGCATGGTGTTGCCGATCAGGTGCGGGGCGAAGGGCAGGATGGCGGTCATCTCGTCGCCGGCCAACTCGCAGCGCATGCCGAGGAACCGGATGTAGGGGACAGAGGCCAGGAAACCCTGCAGCCGGTCATTCGCATTCAGTACGGGGGCTTCACTCATCGCGGCGCGCTCGCGCCGTGCAGGATGAAGGCGGCCTGGGCCGTGGCGATGGGGTCGGCGGGATCGACGTCCCAGGCCTCGGCGCGGACGAAGGCGATGGACCGGGTCATCTTGTAGCAGTGGGCCAGGGCCGTGATGGCGGCGCGCGGCGCGGCGGGCCGCATATAGTCGATGCGCAGATCCAGCGTCGCGGTGGGGAAGCGCTCGCCCTTGGACGAGTTGATCGCCAGGCCGCAGCAGTGATCCAGCAGGGAGGTGACGACGCCGCTGGCGATCACGTCGGTGGCCGGGTCCCCCACCAGTTCGGCCCGCCAGGGGACGAGGATGGAGCCGCGGCTATCGCCCACGGAGATCAGCCGGAAGCCAAGCGCTGCGGCCTGCGGCACGGTCTCCACCATGTGGCGGGCCTGGTCGGCGATGGCGTCTTCGGGGGCGTCCATGCCTCCGGTTTGGGCCAGGCCCGCCCCAGGGTCAAGGATGACCCAAGGGAGGTTTAGCCCGCGACGAAACCCGTGGAGACGGCGACGATGGCGATGGCGAGCATCGGCAGGGCGGCCATCAGCAGGCTGGCGAGACCGCTGACGCGGCCGAGGTTCAAAGAGTTGGACATGACGTTTTCTTTCGGTTGGAGCGAAGCGCTACGAGGTGCGTTCGTCTTGAGCGGCGGTGTAGGCGCGGCCTGCCCGAAAGACCCGTTAAGTCTTGGTCATGACGTTGAATTCACAATATTAATGTCCAGTAAGGTTGAGCTTTCCCGGCGGTTCCGATGATCAAGCCCGAAGCCCTGCTTCGCCCGACCCCGGCCGGCCTCTATTGCCCGCCCGGCGACTTCTATATCGACCCCACCCGGCCGGTGGACCGGGCGGTGGTGACCCATGGCCATTCCGACCATGCGCGGTCGGGCCACGGGGCGGTGCTGGCCACGCCCGAGACCCTCGCCATCATGGCCGAGCGCTACGGCGCCGATTTCGCCGGGGCGACCGAGGCCGCGCCCTATGGCCAGACCGTCCGCCGCGATGACGTCGAGGTGACCCTGGTCCCGGCCGGCCATGTCCTGGGCTCGGCCCAGGCGGTGGTGCGGTGGAAGGGCCTGACCATGGTGGTGTCGGGCGACTACAAGCGCCGCCGCGATCCGACCTGCCCGCCCTTCGAGCCCGTGCCCTGCGACGTCTTCATCACCGAGGCCACCTTCGGCCTGCCGGTGTTCCGCCATCCGCCCGATAGCGGCGAGATCGCCCGGCTGCTGCGCTCGGTGGCTCAGTTCCCAGAGCGGTCGCACCTGGTGGGCGCCTATGCGCTGGGCAAGGCGCAGCGGGTGATCTGTCTGCTGCGGGAGGCCGGCTGGGAAAAGCCCATCTTCGTCCATGGGGCGCTGGAGCGGCTGAACAAACTCTACGAGGACCACGGGATCGACCTTGGCCCGCTGGCGCCCGCCACCGTCGCCACCAAGCAGGACTTCGCCGGGGCCATCGTGATCGGCCCGCCCTCGGCCCTGCAGGACCGCTGGTCGCGGCGGTTCCCCGATCCGGTCCAGGCCTTCGCCTCGGGCTGGATGCAGGTCCGCGCCCGGGCCCGCCAGCGGGGGACCGAGCTGCCCCTGGTGATCTCCGACCACGCCGACTGGGACGAACTGACCGCCACGGTGGACGAACTGCGGCCCGGCGAACTGTGGATCACCCACGGCCGCGAGGAGGCGCTGGCGCGCTGGTCGGAACTGCACGGAATCAAGGCCCGTGCCCTGGCCCTGGTGGGCTATGACGACGACGAAGAGGACGGCTAGGTGCGCGCCTTCGCCGAACTGCTGGATCGCCTGTCGCTGACGGCGTCACGCAACGCCAAGCTGACCCTGGTGCGCGACTATCTGCGCGAAACCCCCGATCCGGACCGCGGCTGGGCCCTGGCCTCACTGACCGGGGACCTCACCTTCGACGCCGCCAAGCCGGCCTTCATCCGCAAGGCGGTGGAGGAACGGATGGACCCGCTGCTGTTCCGCTGGTCCTACGACTATGTCGGCGACCTCGCCGAGACCGTCGCCCTGGTCTGGCTGGCCAAGCCCGGCGCCAACCGCGAGCCGGAGCTGTCGGAGGTGATCGACGCCCTGCGCGGCGCGACACGCACCGAGGTGCAGCGGCTGATCGAGGGCTGGCTGGACGTGCTGGAACCGACGGGGCGCTGGGCCCTGCTGAAGCTGATGACCGGCGGCCTGCGGGTCGGGGTCTCCGCGCGGCTGGCCAAGCAGGCGACAGCCGACCTCGGGGGCGTGCCCATCAGCGAGGTGGAGGAGGTGTGGCACGCCCTGCACCCGCCCTATGAGGACCTGTTCGCCTGGCTGGAGGGGCGCTCGGACCGGCCGCGCCCGGACTCGCCGGGCCGTTTCCGCCCCACCATGCTGGCCCAGGCGATCGACGAGGCGGTCGATTTCGGCAAGCTCGACCCCGCCGACTACGCCGCGGAGTGGAAGTGGGACGGCATCCGTGTCCAGGCGGTGAACGAAGAGGGCATCCGTCGGCTCTACACCCGCAACGGCGACGACATTTCAAAGACGTTTCCCGATGTGCTCCAGGTCCTGGACTTCGAAGGCGCCCTGGACGGCGAACTGCTGGTGATGGGCGACGACGGGGTCGCCAGCTTCGGCGACCTGCAGCAGCGGCTGAACCGCAAGACTGTCGATGCGAAGCTGCTGGCGAAGCATCCGGCCGGCATCCGCGCCTATGACCTGCTGGCCGAGGCGGGCGAGGACACCCGGGTCCTGTCCTTCAAGGATCGACGCGTTCGGCTGGAGGCCTTCGTCGGCAAACTGGCCACGGCGCGCATCGACCTCTCGGTGCTGCAGCCCTTCGAGACCTGGGCCGACCTGGCCGCCCTGCGCGCCTCACCCCCGTCCGGAGACCCGCAGATCGCCGAGGGGCTGATGCTGAAGCGGTGGGACTCCATCTACGAGGCCGGCCGGCCGAAGGGTCCGTGGTTCAAGTGGAAGCGCGACCCGTTCCTGATCGACGCGGTGCTGATGTACGCCCAACGCGGGCACGGCAAACGGTCGAGCTTCTATTCCGACTACACCTTCGGGGTCTGGACGGAGGTCGAGGGCAAGCGGGCCCTGACGCCGGTGGGCAAGGCCTATTTCGGCTTCACCGACGAGGAGCTGAAGCGGATCGACAAGTTCGTCCGCGACAACACCCTCTCGCGGTTCGGCCCGGTGCGCTCGGTCAAGGCCGAGCCGCACCATGGCCTGGTGTTCGAGGTGGCCTTCGAGGGCCTGCAACGCTCCACCCGGCACAAGTCCGGGGTGGCCATGCGCTTCCCCCGCATCCACCGCATCCGCTGGGACAAGCCCGCCGGGGAGGCCGACGAGCTGGCGACCCTGGAGGGGATGCTGGCGAAGATGGAGGGGGTCAGCGCACCTCCGGCGCCTTGATGCGCCGCCAGGCCAGCGCCCAGGCGATGGCGGCCTGGGCCAGGCCCGAGGCGAGGCTGGCCCAGGGTGCGGTGGACATCGGCACGAACAGGGCCTGGCCGGTCCCGGGGCTGATCACCGCGCCGACGATGGCGCCCACGCCATAGAGCAGGGCGAGGGCGACGATCGCGCCGAAGTCGCCCCGCTGTGGCCGGGGACCGAAGCGGAACAGGGTGATGACCCCCAGGTCGCGCAGCACGAAGGCCAGCAGGGCGGCGGCCTGGGCCGGATCGGGGCCCTGGCTGAAGGCCGAGCCCGCGCCGCCCACCACGAAGGCGGCGACCACCAGGATCACGGCCAGCAGGAAGGGCGCGATGGCTGAGGGCGTCAGGGGCAGGGCGCGGGCGAGGTCGCCCTTGGCCGCCGAGGCTCCGAACTGGCGCAGGCGCACCCGGTCGGCGGGCTCGGCGAAGGCGCCGGCATAGGCTGCGAGCGCCACGGCGAGCGCGCCCACCAAAAGCGGCGCGGCGACAGCGCCCGGCGAATAGGCGAAGCCGCCCAGGAACACCGCCAGGAAGATCAGGAAGGCCGGCCAGACCACCGGCAGGTTCTTCATCTGCAGCTCCAGCCGCATCAGCCGCCAGGCGCTGGCCAGTCCCCAGCCGGCGAAGGCCAGGGTCGCGACTGTGCGGAAGGCGATGGCGGGGAAGACCTGGCCCCACCAGGTGATGTCGCCGCGCGCATAGAGGAAGGACGACAGGCCCGAGAGTCCGGCGCCGCGCTGGAAGCCCGACGAACCGGCCACGGCCGACAGCAGGAACAGGCCAAGTATGAGGCCCCAGAACACGCCGCCGGCCCGAGCGACGCGGCCTTCGGCGCGGGCCTTGCGCACCCCGATCAGGGCGGCGGCCAGGCAGATGGCCTGTAGGAAGAGGGCGAGCGCGATGAGGAAGGCCAGCATCCAGAGCGCGCCGGGTTGGCCCTCGACCAGCATCAGGCCCGCCATCAGGAAGACGCCGGTGAGCGCGCAGACCCAGGCCAGGGACGAAGCGCCCAGCAGCTTGCCCCAGGTCATCGACCAGGGCGTCAGGGCCGAGAGGCGCTGGAAGTCCCAGGTGCGGTCGGCGATCTCTCCCAGGACCGCGCCGCCGGCGGCGCGCGATCCCCACAACAGGCCGCAGATGACGAAGACGAAGCCGCCGACGCCGGCCATGGCCGGCAGCGGGCCCCCCAGCGACTCGCGGGCCACCAGGGCCGTCGCGCCGTAGATCATCACCAGAACGACGGCGGCCCAGGCGATGCGCCGGGGCGAGGCCTCGAGCCAGAGATTGCGCTGGAATTCCGGGTTCATCGGGCCACCTCCGCCAGATAGGCGTCTTCGAGGGTCTTGCGCGCCGCCTGGAAGGACCGGACCTTCAGGCCCGCCGCGATCAGCTTGCCCAGCAGGGCGGAGTCGTCCTCGCCCTCCGGCAGCAGCAGAGTGGCGGTGTCGCCGGTGGTCTGCTCGACGGTGACGCCCAGTTTCTCCAGGCGTTCGGCGAGATCCAGCGGCGGCTCTGCGAAGGTGACCTCCACCCGCTGACCGTCGCGATGACCGGAGCCTGCCGCCACCACCCCGCCGCCGGCCACGGCGCCGTCGCGGATCATCAGCATCTGGGTGGAGTAGTCCTCCAGCTCGGCCAGGATGTGGGAGGAGACCACGATGGTCATGCCGTCCTTGGAGAGAGACAGGATCAGGTCCGACAGGCTGCGGCGGGCCTCGGGGTCCAGCCCGGCTGCCGGTTCATCCAGTAACAGCACGCGGGGCTGGTGGACGATGGTCTGGGCGATGGCCAGGCGCTGCTTCAGACCGCGCGAGAGTTCGCCGGCCCGGGCTTCGAGCCGGTCGGTGAGCTGCACCCGGG
This sequence comes from Phenylobacterium glaciei, assembly GCF_016772415.1. Taxonomy (NCBI): domain Bacteria; kingdom Pseudomonadati; phylum Pseudomonadota; class Alphaproteobacteria; order Caulobacterales; family Caulobacteraceae; genus Phenylobacterium; species Phenylobacterium glaciei. The sequence continues at coordinate 29,440 of NZ_JAGSGD010000001.1, read as the reverse complement.
CCGCCGCCATCTCCACGGCCGCCGCGGTCTCGCTGACGGGCACGCCGCGCGAACGGGCGGCGTAGGTCAGGGCCTTGCGGACCGACAGCTCCTCATAGAGGCCGAAGAAGTCGGGCAGGTAGCCGATGGCGGCGTGGACCCCTCGAGGGTCCTCCTCCACGTCCAGGCCCGCCACCCGGATGGTCCCCTCGGTGGGGACGTCGAGCGCCGCGATGCAGCGCATCAGGGTCGACTTGCCGGCCCCATTGGGACCCACCAGGGCCAGCACGGCCCCGGCCTGGACCTCGAAGGACACTCCGTGCAGGGCGCGGACCGCCGGGTAGTCGTAGACCACGCCCTCCACCTCGATCATGCCGCTCATCTCAGCTCCCCTTCCAGGAAGGTCTTCAGGTTGCCGCCGGTGAATTTCAGGCCGCGGACCCCGGCGCGGAGCCCGGCCTCCACGTCGCCGTCCTTGTCGCCCACCATCAACGAGCGGGCCAGGTCCACGGGGAATTCGGCTATCGCCTGCAGCAGCATGCCGGGATTGGGCTTGCGGTTCGGCGGGTTGGGATGGCGGTAAACCTCGTTCGCCGCCTCGGGATGGTGCGGGCAATAGTAGAAGGCGTCGACCCGGGCGCCGGCCTTGGCCAGATCGGCGCCCATCTGGACATGCAGCTTCTGGACGTCGGCCTCGGTGTAGTAGCCGCGGCCGATCCCCGACTGGTTGGTCACCACAAACACCCACCAGCCGGCGGCGTTGAAGGCGGCGATGGCCTCGCGGGCGCCTGGAATCCAGACGAAATCCTCCCAGCGATAGACATAGCCGGGGTCTTCATTGAGCACCCCGTCGCGATCGAGGAACAGGGCGGGGCGGGGGGGCTGGTCTGGCGCGCTCACCAGGGCACTCTAGCGCCAAGCCCGCGCGGCGTCGCGGGGGTCTGGACTTAAGCTTTCGTAACGCGCCATTTGCCGGACACACCGCCCCGGCTATGGTCGCGCGTCCCTTCCAGTTTCCGAGGTCGTCTTGGCCGTTTCATCCGCCGCTCCCGTACTCTCCATCCAGGACCTCAAGGTCGATTTCGCCACCCATGACGGGGTGGTCGCCGCAGTGCGGGGGGTGTCCCTGGACGTGGCCCGGGGCGAGACCCTAGGCGTCGTCGGCGAAAGCGGCTCAGGCAAGAGCCAAACCTTCATGGCGCTGATGGGCCTGTTGGCGCGCAACGGCACGGCCACCGGCTCGGCCAAGTTCCTCGGGACCGAACTGCTGAACCTGAAGCCCGCGGCCCTGAACAAGATCCGCGGCTCGAAGATGACCATGATCTTCCAGGACCCGCTCACGGCCCTGACCCCCCACGTCCGCATCGGTGAACAGATCGCCGAGCCCCTGCGCCTGCATCTGGGCATGTCCGGGGACGCGGCCACCAAGCACGCCAAGGATTGGCTGGACCGGGTGCGCATCCCCGACGCGGCGAGGCGCCTGCGCCAGTATCCCCACGAGCTCTCCGGCGGCATGCGCCAGCGGGTGATGATCGCTGCGGCCATGGCCGGCGGGCCGGCCCTGCTGATCGCCGACGAGCCCACCACGGCGCTGGACGTCACCGTCCAGGCCGAGATTCTCGACCTGATGGACGAGCTGAAGCGTGAAACCGGCACGGCCATGGTGCTGATCACCCACGACATGGGGGTCATCGCCCGCCTCGCCGACCGGGTCTGCGTGATGAAGGACGGCGCCTATGTCGAGGAGGGCGAAGCCGAGGCCATCTTCGCCGCCCCCAAGGACGCCTATACGCGGGCCCTGCTGGACGCCATTCCGCGCCTGGACCGCTCCGACCGCGGCGGCCGCCCGACCCTGAGCCCCGTCGCGGCCAATGCGCCGGTGGTCGTCGAGGGCAAGGACATCAAGGTCTGGTTCCCGATGCACGAGGGCCTGTTCGGCGCCAAGCGGCAGCTGCGCGCCGTGGACGGCGTCTCCTTCCGGGTGCGCGAGGGCGAGACCCTGGGCGTGGTGGGGGAGAGCGGCTGCGGCAAGTCCACCCTGGCGCGCGCCGTCATCAACCTGATCCCGGCCACCGGCGGGGCGGTCACCCTGCTGGGCCGCGACATCACCGGGGCCGACAAGGAGGCGGTCCGCGCCGCCCGCCGCGACCTGCAGATCGTCTTCCAGGACCCCCTGGCCAGCCTCGACCCGCGCATGACCATCGGCGACTCCATCGCCGAGCCCCTGCAGGTGTTCAAGCCCGAGCTGAAGCGGGCCGAACGCGACACCGAGGTAGCGGCCATGATGGCCAAGGTCGGCCTGCTGCCGGCCCTGATCAACCGCTACCCGCACGAACTGTCCGGCGGCCAGAACCAGCGGGTGGGTATCGCGCGGGCCATGATCCTCAAGCCCAAGCTGGTGATCTGCGACGAGGCGGTCTCGGCCCTGGACGTCTCGATCCGCGCCCAGATCATCGACCTGCTGATCCAGCTGCAGAAGGAGATGGGCCTGGCGATGATCTTCATCAGCCACGACCTGGCGGTGGTCCGCGAGATCAGCCACCGGGTGATGGTGCTCTATCTGGGCCGGGTGATGGAGCAGGCCGAGCGCGAGCAGCTCTACGCCCATCCGCACCACCCCTATACCAAGGCCCTGCTGTCGGCGGCCCCGATCCCCGACCCGGTCCGTGAGCGGTCGCGCAAGCGGCTGAAGCTGGTGGGGGAGCCGCCGAGCCCCATGGACCCGCGCAGCGCCCTGCGCTTCCTGCCCTCGCGCCTGTCGGCCGACCCCCTGGGCCAGGTCTATGTGCCCGAGCTGAAGGAGGTCGCCCCCGGCCACCTGGTCTCGGAGTTCGACCCGCCGTCCGAAGCGGCCTAGAGCGGGCTTCATGACGGCCAAGATCACGCCCATCCTGATGTCCGGCGGCGCGGGGACGCGCCTGTGGCCGCTGTCGCGGCAGGCCAAGCCCAAGCAGTTCCACCGGCTGGGGGGCGCGGAGACCCTGATCCAGGCCACCGCCCTGCGGGTGACGGGTCCGATGTTCAATCCGCCCATCGTGGTCTGCGCCGCGGGCCATGCGGACCTGACGCGGGCCCAGCTCGCCGAGGTGGGGATCACGGCGCGCGCCCTGATCGCCGAGCCCGCGCCGCGTAATACGGCCGCCGCCTCGGTGGCCGCCGCCGCCGTGGCCGCCGAGATTGACCCGGACGGGGTCTTCATCCTGCTGCACGCCGACAACCTGGTTTCTGACGTGCCGGCCATGCATCGCGCCATTGAGGCCGGCCGCGCCGCGGCGCAATCGGGCGAGGTGGTGATCTTCAGCCTCAAGCCGACGGGGCCTGAGACCATCTACGGCTATATCCGCGCTGGGGGGCCCGCAGGCCTGGTGCGCAAGGTCGCCCAGTTCGTCGAGAAGCCGGACCTGGAGACGGCCAAGACCTTCGTCGCCGATCCGGACTACGGCTGGAACGCCGGCATGTTCATGTTCAGCGCGGCCGCCTTCCTGGGCGAATGCCGCCGCCTGGCGCCCGCCATCAGCGCCGCCGCCGAGCTGGCCGTGGCCAAGGCGCAGCGGCCGGGCGACGTGATCGCGCTGTCGCCGGACTTCCTCACCGCGCCGTCGGAAGCCATCGACACCGCAATCATGGAGAAGACCGCCTGCGCCAGCGTGGTGGGCGCCGACATCGGCTGGAGCGACGTCGGCAACTGGCACGCCCTGTGGGAGGGGTCGGCCCGCGACGGCGACGGCAACGCCCTGGACGGCGACGCCATCGCGGTGGATGCGCGCGGCAACCTCGCGCGCACCGACGGTCACGTCGTGGTGCTGGCCGGGGTCGAGGACCTGGTGGTGGTGGTGGAAAACGGGGTCGTGCTGGTCACCCGCCGCAACTCGACATCCTCGGTCAAGGCGGCTGTGGACGCCCTGAAGCGCCAGGGTCGCGGCGAACTCCTATAATCTCAGGTTGCGCGCCAGCGCCCCGCAGAAGTTGCATCGCGGCGATTCCGGCAACTTCGCGGAAAGACTTCTTGGTTAAAGTCGTCCTGACTGTCGCGTTTCGCCGCCGGGGATAGCCGCCTTGCAGATCGAAGTCCTTCGTCCGCAGGACATGACGGCGCAGCGCGTGGCCCGCTGGGCGGAGCTGCAGGCCGGCGACATAAGGTCGGACTCGCCGTTTCTATCCCCCGACTGGGCCCGCACCCTCGAGCGCGTGCAGCGCCAGACCTCCCGCCAGATCCGCGTCGCCGTCGCCATCCAGGACGGCCGCGACGTCGCCTTCCTGGCGGTCCGTGTCGGCCACCTCACGGCCATGCCGGTGGGGGCGCCGATGTGCGACTACCAAGGGCTGGTGGCCGAACCGGGCGTGACGATCAACGTGCGCAAGATGGTCCAGGCCCTGGGCGTCCAGCGCTACGACTTCTGCCACATGATCGAGGACCAAGCCGAGTTCGCGCCCTTCGCGCGCGGCCGCCAGCTGTCCCACGTGGTGGATGTCGAGGTGGGCTATGAGGCCTATGAAGCCGCCCGCCGCGAGGCCGGGACCTCGGTGCTGAAGGACAGCGACAAGAAGCGCCGCAAGGTCGAGCGCGAGGTCGGGCCGGCTGCGTTCGCCGCCTTCTCCCGCAGCCAGGCCGATTTCGACCAGCTGGTGGCCTGGAAGCGCGCCCAGCTTGAGGCCACTGGCCAGACCGACATCTTCGACGCCGGCTGGACCCTGCGGCTGATGCAGGACCTGTTCGAGCGCCGAGATCCCGACTTCGGCGCAGGTCTCTTCACCCTGCACTTCGGCGACCGCCTGGCGGCGGTTCACCTGCACCTGCACGGCAAGAAGACCGTGCACGGCTGGCTGATCGCCCACGACCCCGAATTCGAGCGCTATTCGCCAGGCATCCTGCTGTTCCAGGACATCCTGCGGTGGATGGACGCCACCCCCTATTCGCGCCTCGACCTCGGTCCCGGCGACTACCGATTCAAGCGCGAGCTGGCCAATACCGGCGTGTGGGTGACGCACGGCTTCGTCGGCGGCGTCGCCCCCGCCGCCCTGGTGCGCCACGCCGCCTACAGCGTTCGGCGCGCGGCCGAGGCCCTGCCGCTGGGCAAGATGTCGGAGCTTCCCGGCAAGGCGATGCGCCGGGTGGACGTCCTGCGCGGCCTGCGCTGATTGCGATAAAGGTCGGCCCCCGTTAGAGGTGGCGTCCTTTCCACCCCTGGCCTGATCATGACCCTGTCCATCGACGATATCCGCGCGGCTGCCGAGCGGCTGAAGGGGCGCATCGAGCGCACCCCCTGCCGACACTCGAAGACGCTGTCGGAGATTACCGGAGCCGAGGTCTGGGTGAAGTTCGAGAACCTGCAGTTCACCGCGGCCTACAAGGAGCGCGGCGCCCTCAACACCCTGCTGCAGCTCAACGACAACGAGGCCAAGCGCGGTGTGATCGCGGCGTCCGCCGGCAATCACAGCCAGGGCCTGGCCTATCACGCCGCGCGCCTGGGCATCCCCGTGACCATCGTCATGCCCCGCAACACCCCCTTCGTGAAGGTGCAGCAGACCCGCGCCTTCGGGGCCGAGGTGGTGCTGGATGGGGACACCTTCGACGACGCCGCGGCGCTCGCCAAGACCCTGTGCGCGGACCGGGAGCTGGTCTTCGTCCCCCCCTTCAACGACCTGAAGGTGATGGCCGGCCAGGGCACCGTGGCGCTGGAGATGTTCGAGGACGTGCCGGACCTGGAGGTCCTGCCGATCCCCATCGGCGGCGGCGGGCTGATCGCCGGCTGCGCCACCGTGGCCAAGTCACTCAATCCGAAGGTCGAGATCTACGGCGTTGAGCCGGCCATGTACCCCTCCTTCACCGCCCGGATGCGCGGGATCGGCGCGGCGACCGGCGGCGCCACCATCGCCGAGGGCATCGCGGTCAAGTCGGTGGGCGAAGAGTGCTATGCCGTCGCGCGGCCGCTGATCGACGACGTGCTGCTGATCGAGGAGCCCTACTTCGAGCGGGCCATCGCCCTCTACTGCAATGTCGAGAAGACGGTGGTGGAGGGCGCCGGCGCTGCCTCTCTGGCCGCCCTGCTGGCCTATCCGGAGAAATTCCGCGGCAAGAAGGTCGGGCTGATCATCACCGGCGGCAATATCGACACCCGCCTGCTGGCCTCGGTGCTGACCCGTGAACTGGTGCGCGAGCAGCGGCTGGTGTCCCTGCGTATCGTCGGCGACGACCGACCGGGCCTGTTGGGCACCGTCTCGGTGCTGATCGGCAAGATGGGGGCCAATATCGTCGAGGTGGCCCACAACCGCCTGGCCCTGGACGTGCCCGCCAAGGGCGCGGAGTTCGACATCATGATCGAGACCCGCGACGCCCAGCACACCCAGGAAATTATGGACGCCCTGCGCGAGAGCGGCTACCCGCCCCGCGCGGTCTAGGAGCGTGACAGCCGGAAGTGGACACCGGTTCCGGCGCCCGTCACGCGACCAAAAAGGAAGTTTCAGATGAAGCGTCTCGTTCTCGCCCTGGCCCTGGTCCTGCTGGCCGCCTGCGGTCCCACCAAGAAGGCGACGGACAACCTGGTCGCCGCCAAGACCTTCCTGGCTGCGAACGCCAAGGCGGAGGGCGTCGTCACCCTGCCGTCGGGCCTGCAGTACAAGATCGTCCAGTCTGGGCCGGCCACCGGTCTGAAGCCCCACAAGGGCGACGAGGTGAAGGTCCACTACGAAGGCAAGCTGCTGGACGGCAAGGTCTTCGATAGCTCCTACGAGCGCGGCGCCCCGGCCGCCATGCCCATCGACGCCCTGATCCCCGCCTGGATCGAGGCCCTGCAACTGATGCGTCCCGGCGATGTCTGGATGCTCTATGTGCCGCCGGAGCTGGGCTACGGCGAAGAGGGCGCGGGCGGCGGTGAGATCCCCGGCAACAGCGTGCTGATTTTCAAGATCGAACTGATCGGCGTCCTGCCCGGCCCCGGCTCGGTCGGCCAGGGTTGACAGCCAAAACGACTAGCTGAACAGGTGCGTGCGGGTGTCGGGGTTCTCCCGGCGCCACATGACGTTGTCCAGGAAGAAGTGGTGGATGTTGATGAAGATCCACACCGCAAACAGGCAGGCCGTGGTCCCGAACACCGCGTGGTCATAGGGGAGCACCGCGTCCATCAGATTGGGCAGGCCCCAGAAGCCGACGAAGCCCAGGGCCAAGCCTGACGCCACGAACAGCGCAAATCCGCCTTTCCACTTGGGCGATTTGGCGCGTTCCACGCTGCCCTGATAGCGCCAGACCACCGCCAGGTACTGCAGGGAGTGGAAGGCCGGAATCACCAGCAGCCACAGCGGATTGATCCGCATGAAGACCAGCCAGGTGTAGAGGCTGACGCCGTAGGCCACGGCCCCGTTCCAGGGCAGGCTCTTCCAGGCGCGGCCCATGACGACGAGGGTCGCCGCCGTGGTGAGCGCCGCGGCCAGCCCTGCGATCATCAGCACCGGCGCCGGCACGGGCAGGGCGTAGTAGTCCAGGCCCCAGAGGTGGGTCGCCTTCACCTGGTGGTTGGCGTTGAGCCAGGAGAAGACCCAGACCCCATAGGCGTTCACCAGGAACACCTTCTTCTGGATCGCGCTGAAGAAGCTCTTCTTCAGCGCGGCGTCCACCATCAGCATGCCGTAGCCCTGCTTGACGTAGTGCCAGCCCACGAAGAAGGCCATCAGGTTGCCGCCGAAGCCCAGCAGCCGCGAATCCGCGCTCATCAGGGCCGCGCCCAGATAGGCCGCCAGCACGAGCGGCACGACGATCCCGGCGAAGATGTACCGGCCCCGCAGCGCCGGAGCGTGGGTTCCTGACAACGCCTTGGCCCCGAAGCCCCGGTAGAAGATCTGATACGAGTGGGCGAAGTGCGGGTGGTTGAGGATGTTGATCAGCATCCACACCACCCCCGCCAGCGGCGCGGCGACCTTGTCGGCCGACAGCAGCAACAGGACGGGAAAGGCCAGCAGCGACCCGCCCCCCAGCAGCAGGAAGTCGGCGGTCGGGCCCCACAGATAGCGGCGCGGCGTGGCCACGGCGGCCGGGACGGCGGCCTGGTCCATCAGGATGGTCATGGCGTCCTCCGCCCCACGGTTAACGCCAGGATGACGCGCAATGCTTAGGCCCGGGTGAACGGCGCTTGTCGGACGCTAAGGAAGGCTGTTCAGATCGCGCCTAGAGCCCTTTCCCTTTAGACGGAATCGTCCAAAGGGATAAAAAGGGCTCTAATTCAAAAAGTTAGAGCATGTTTCGATCCGATAACCGGTTCCCACTTATCGGAACATGCTCTAGCCGCGCCGCCAGAGCGCCGGCCGAGGGACGGAACGCAAGTTATGGACTACGATCTGATCGTTGTCGGCGGCGGAATCGGTGGCTGCGCCTTGTCGGCCGTGATGGCGCAGGCGGGCGCCAAGGTCCTGCTGCTGGAGGCCTCCGAGGTCTACGAGGACAAGGTGCGCGGCGAGTGGATCGCCCCTTGGGGCGTCACCGAGGTCAAGCGCCTGGGACTCTACGACCTGCTGGTGGGGGCCGGCGGCCACCACATCGAGACCCACATCTCCTACGACGAGAACCGCACGCCCGAGGCGGCGCGATCCACGCCCGCCCCCTTGGGCGTCTTCGCGCCGGGCGTGCCCGGCCCCCTCTGCATCGGCCATCCGCACCACTGCCAGACCCTGTTTGACGAGGCCGTCCGCCGGGGCGTCGACGCCCGGCGTGGGGTGCAGGTGATGTCGGTGGCCGGCGGGGCTGCGCCCACGGTCACCTTCCGCCAGGGCGATCAGGAAACCACCGCCACCGCCCGCCTGCTGGTGGGCGCCGACGGCCGCGCCTCCAGGGTCCGCGAGACCCTGGGGATTCCCCTGCACCAGGACGCGCCGCACCACATGTTCGCTGGCATGCTGGTGGAGGGTGCGCCCGACTGGGACGAGAAGGTCCAGGCCATCGGGGTGGAGGGCGACTTCTCCTTCCTGGCCTTCCCGCAAGGCTCCGGCCGCGTGCGGCTCTATGGCAGCTATGGCCTCGATCAGCGGCGCCGGTTCGCAGGGCCGGACGGCGCGCAGGCCTTCCTGGAGGCCTTCCGCATGGAGTGCTCCCCCGACAATGTCCACCTGGCCGACGCCAGGCCGATCGGTCCGCTGCTGTCCTATTTCAACAACGACGCCTGGACCGACGCGCCCTTCGCGCCGGGCGCGGTGCTGGTGGGGGACGCCGGTGGCTGGAACGACCCGATCATCGGCCTGGGCCTCTCCATCACCTATCGCGACGTCCGCATCGTCACCGACATCCTCAAGGCGGAGGCTGACTGGGCCAAGGCCGACTTCACGCCCTATGGCGAGGAGCGGGCCGAGCGCATGCGCCGGCTGCGGTTCACCGCCGGCCTCGTCTCGACCCTGGAGGCCGAGTTCGGCGAGACAGCCCGGGCGCGGCGCGACAGCCTGCACGACCGCGCGAGCCAGGACGCCTCGCTGCGCGCCCACACCTTCGCGGTCATGGCCGGGCCCGAAGTCCTGCCGCCCGAGATCTTCACCCCCGAGCACCGCGCCCGCGTCCTGGGAGAGGCCTGATGGAAGATTTCAACCGCCGCTGGCTGGCCGCCTGGACCGCCAAGGATGTCGAGGCCCTGCTCACCTTCTACACCCCCGACACCCTCTATTTCGACCAGCGGACCGCCGCCGGCATCCAGGGGCATGACGCCCTGGCCGCCTACCTCAAGGGCCTGTTCGGCATGACCCCGTCGATGCGCTACGAGGCCGAGGCGGTCTGGGAGATCAAGGGCGGCTTCTGCGGCCGCTGGTACTGTACGATCGGCGACGCGGCGACGCCCGCCCTGCGCGGCTTTGACCTGGTGCTGATGGAGGGCGACCGGATCGCCCGCAACGAGGTCTATGTCCACACCCTGGGCGGCCCCGCGTGAGCGACCTGCCCATCGTCACCGACCCCTACGCCGTCGACGCCGCCTGGCTGACCGCCGCCCTCAACCGCGCCGGCGTCGCGGCCAAGGTGGAGGGCTTCACCACCGAGAAGGTCGGCGACGGGATGCTCGGCGAAAGCGTCCGCTTCAACCTGGCCTATGCCAGCCCCGTCGAAGGCGCGCCCACCAGCGTGGTGGGCAAGTTCCCCTCGGCCGACCCGGTCAGCCGCGCCACCGGCGGCGCCATCGGCCTCTATCTGAACGAGGTGCGCTTCTATCAGCAGATCGCCCACACGGTAGATATCCGCACGCCCAAGCCCTTCGTCGCCGAGATCGACACCGAGACCTTCGATTTCACCCTGCTGCTGGAGGACATGGGCCCGGCCCGGGGCGGCAACCAGCTGATCGGCTGCAGTCTCGCCGACGCCGAGACCGCCATGCGGGAGGCCGCCGCCCTGCACGGCCCCCGCTGGGGCGATGCGACCCTGGCCGATGTGGAGTTCCTCAACCGCCCGGCCATCGACGGGGGCGGGATCGCGGCGATGTTCGGCGGCATCATCACCGCCTTCCGCGCCCGCTACGAGGACCGCCTGGAGCCGGAGTACATGGCGATCTGCCAGGACTTCGCCGACCATATCGGGGCCTTCTACGAGGGGCCAGCCGCGCCCAGGACCCTGCAGCACCTGGATTTTCGCCTCGACAACATGTTGTTCGAGCCCCAGGGCGGCCGCTGGCCGCTCGCGGTGCTGGACTGGCAGTCTGTAGCCCTGGGGGCTGGCGTGCTGGACGTGGCCTATTTCATCGGCGCGGGCCTGCCGACCGAGATCCGCCAGCAGCACGAGCAGGACCTGCTGAAACAGTGGCTGGAGGCGCTGCGGAAGTATGGCGTCAGCTATGACTGGAACGAGGCCTGGACCGGCTATCGGCACTACCTCTTGCAGGGCGTGTTCACCGCCATCTTCGCCTCGGTCAGCACCAAGCAGACCGACCGCGGCGACGAGATGTTCCTGACCATGGCGCGCCGCCACTGCGCGCAGGCCGCCGACCTGGAGTCGATGACGCTGTTGCGGCAGGCCTAGACCCTTTCCGGATCAGGTTGATTCAACCTGACCGGACAAAAAGGGTCTATCTCGTTTGAGTTAGAGCATGTCCGGGCGGCGAACCGGTTCCCACTTGCGCCTGACATGCTCTAGTCGGTAAACACCACCGTCTTGCTCCCGTTGAGCAGCACCCGGTCCTCCAGCCGCCAGCGGACGGCGCGGGCCAGGACGCGGCGCTCGATGTCGCGGCCCTTGCGGATCAGGTCCCTGGGGGTGTCGCGGTGGCTGATACGCTCGACGTCCTGTTCGATGATCGGCCCCTCGTCGAGGTCGGCGGTGACGTAGTGGGCCGTGGCGCCGATCACCTTCACCCCGCGCTGGTGGGCCTGGTGATAGGGCCGCGCGCCCTTGAAGCCCGGCAGGAAGGAGTGGTGGATGTTGATGCAGCGGCCCTCCAGCTTGGCGGCCAGGCCGTCCGACAGCACCTGCATGTAGCGGGCGAGCACCACCAGTTCGGTGTCGGTCTCCTGGATCAGTTTCCAGAGGGCGGCCTCCTGCTCCATCTTGGTGTCGCGGGCGACCGGCAGGTGGTGGAAGGGCACGCCGGAGAGGTCCAGGTGCGCATAGGTGTCGGCGGCGTGGTTGGAGACCACGGCGGCCAGCGTCATGGGCAGTTCGCCGCGCCGCCAGCGGTAGAGCAGGTCGGCCAGGCAGTGGTCCTGCTGCGAGGCCAGGATCATCACCCGCTTCTTCACCTTCGAGTCGCGCAGGGTCCAGTCCATGCCGAACTCGCGGGCGTGGGGGGCGAAGGCCTGGCGCAGGACCTCGGCGCTCTCGTCTGCGGCGAACACCACCCGCATGAAGAAGCGGCCGGTCTCCTCGTCGTCGAACTGCTGGGCGTCGAGGATGTTGCCGCCGCGCTCGAACAGGAAGGCCGAGACGCGGGCGACAATGCCGGGGCGGTCGGGACAGGCGAGGGTCAGGATCATGGCCTTGCCTAAGGCTTGATCACGGCGCGGACGTCAAGTTCCGAACAGTTTGGATTGTCACGGTGAGTTGCGCCGCCGGCCGGGTGGAGCCGGCCCGCGCCCAAGGCTAGGGTGCCCCATGACCCTCACCGCCCGCGCCCTCGACATCCTCGCAACCCTGGTGGCCTTCGACACCACGTCGCGGCTTTCCAACCTCGCCCTCATCGAATGGGTGGAGGCCTATCTGGACGGCCACGGCGTGCCGCATCGCCGCGCGCCCAACCATGATGGGAGCAAGTCCAACCTGCTGGCCACCGTGGGACCGATGATCGAAGGCGGGGTGGTGCTGTCAGGCCACACCGACGTGGTCCCGGTGGACGGCCAGCCCTGGGTCACCGATCCCTTCAAGCTCACCCCCAAGGACGACGGCCGCATCTATGGGCGCGGGACCTGTGACATGAAGGGGTTCCTGGCCCTGGCCCTGGCCGCCGTGCCAGACTTGGTGGCGGCCGACCCGAAGAAGCCGGTCCACCTGGCCTTCTCCTATGACGAGGAGATCGGCTGCCTGGGCGCGCCGGACCTGATCGCCCTGATCGGCAAGGAGCTGCCGGCCCCAGCCCTGGTGGTGGTAGGCGAGCCCACCAACATGGAGGCGGTGCGCGGCCACAAGGGCATCATCAACCACCTGGTGACGGTGAACGGCTTCGAGGCCCATTCCAGCCAGACCCAGCTCGGCATCTCGGCCATCATGGAGGCTGTGCCGCTGATGGCGGCCGTTCGCGACCTGGCGGCGAAGCTGGAGCGCGAGGCTGATCCCGCCTCCCTGTTCACGCCCAAGCAGGCCACCATGACCATCGGCCTGGTCCACGGCGGCACGGCGGGCAACATCCTGGCCCGGGAGTGCGCCTTCCAGTTCGATCTGCGCTATGCCGCCGGCCTCGATCCCGACGCCCTGCTGGCGCCGTTCCTGGCCCAGTGCGCCGAGCTGGACGCCGCCCTGAAGGCCCGCTTCCCGGGCGCCGGCGTCAAGGTGGAGCGCAAGTCCTTCACGCCGCCGCTCGCCCCCGAGCCCGACGGCGCCGCCGAGGTCTTCGCGCGCCGCCTCACCGGCGACAACGGCCCGCCTCGGGTGGTGGCCTTCGCCACCGAGGCCGGCCAGTTCCAGCAGGCGGGCTTCTCCACGGTGATCTGCGGCCCCGGCTCCATCGACCAGGCCCACCAGCCCAACGAATATGTCGAGGCCGTCCAGATGGACCGCGGCGGCGCCTTCATGGAAAGGCTGGTGGAGTGGGCGGCGGCGGGGCAATAGCCCCTACCGCCGCTTGATCACCACCCGGCGCAGGAACAGATCAAAGGGGTTCCAGGTCATGGCGCGCGCGATGGCCCATGATCCCACGGTCCGGGTCGCCTGGGCCTCGCGACGGGCGGCGAGCGCGATGTCCAGGCCCTTCAACCCCGCCAGCAGCCCCCGCCAGGGCGCCTTGAACTCATGACGGTCGGCGTGTCGCAGGAACAGCAGGGCGGTGGTGAGGACGTGCAGGGGCAGGGTCAGCCAGAGCAGCAGCGGCGGGGTGTTCTTCACATAGACCCACAGCCGGTTGCGGGTGCCATGGAACACCGCGAAGGCCGACCGGGGTCCGCCTGAGGCCGTGGATCCCACGTGCCGAACGACGGCGGCGGGGACGACGATGGTCGGCTCGCCGATCAGCCGCATCCGGTAGCCGAAGTCGACGTCCTCGCAGTAGCAGAACAGCCGCTCGTCGAACCCCCCCAGTGTCAGGAAGAAGTCCCGTTCCACCAGCATCGCCCCGCCGCAGGCCGAGAACACCTGGCCGGCCGCCACGGGTCCCGGATCGCGGCCCATATAGCCGCCCCGGAAGGGAAACCCCGCCCCGGACATCACGTCCCCCAGGCCGTCCAGCAGGGTCGGGTCCTCCGCCATGAGCTGCCGTGAGGAGAAGCACTTCACATCGGGCCAGGTCCCTGTGGCCGCCATCAAGGTGGCCAGCCAGTCGGGATCGGCGAAGGCGTCGGGATTGATCAGGGCCATCCACCTTCCGGTGGCGAGCTGGGCTGCAAAATTGACCCCGGCGGCGAAGCCGAGGTTCGCGCCGGCCTCCACGAACCGCACGTGCGGATGGGCGGCGGCGGCGGCCTGTGGCGCACCGTCGCTGGAGGCGTTGTCCAGCAGGATGATCTCGTGGTCGGAAAATCCTTGGGCCGCCAGGGCCGCGAGGCAGGTTTCCAGATGGCGGCCGCTCTGATAGGCGACCACCACAATGCTGACGGCGGGCGTCAAAGACTTGTCTTTCGCGCCAACCCGCGCCATCGCAAGCGTCACTCCGTCCAACTGAGGCGCCATGACGACCATTACGCCCCTCGCCCTGCCCGAGGTTCTGCTTATCACGCCCAAGCGCCATGGCGATGCGCGGGGCTGGTTCGCGGAGACCTGGAGCCGGCGCGCGTTCGCCGAGCAGGGGTTGGACATCGACTTCGTGCAGGACAACCACGCCTTCAGCGGGCAGGTCGGCACCGTGCGCGGCCTGCACTTCCAGGCCGCCCCTCACCCCCAGGCCAAGCTGGTGCGGGTGGTGCGCGGCTCGATCCTTGATGTGGCCGTGGACATCCGATCGGGCTCGGCCACCTACGGCAAATGGGTCTCGGCCACCCTGACGGCGGAGGGCGGTGAGCAGCTGCTGGTTCCGCGCGGCTTCGCCCACGGCTACTGCACCCTGACCCCTGACACCGAGCTGGCCTACAAGGTCGACGGCCTCTACGCGCCGGAGACCGAGGGCTCCATTCTGTGGAACGACCCGGACCTGGCCATCGACTGGCCGGCCTTCGCGGGCTCGGTGGTGTCGGAAAAGGACAAGGCCGCCCAGCCCCTGAAGGACCTCAGCCCGGTGAGCTTCTGACCATGGGCGAGGTCAGCGAACTGGTCGCCATCCTGGAGCTCGAGCCCATCGAGCTGGACATGTTCCGCGGCCAGACCCCGGCCGGGGCCGGCAGCCGTATCTATGGCGGCCAGGTGGTGGCCCAGGCCATGGCGGCGGCCTATCTCAGCATCGACGACGGCAGGCTCTGCCACTCCATGCACGGCTATTTCATGCGGCCGGGCGACCCCAAGACCCCGATTCTGTTCCAGGTGGAGCGGGTGCGCGACGGCGGCTCCTTCGCCGTGCGCCGGGTGGTGGCCCTGCAGAACGGCAAGCAGATCTTCAACCTGGCCGCCTCTTTCCAGACCCCGGAGGAGGGGTTCGAGCACCAGTTCGACATGCCCGCCGCGCCCGCGCCCGACGCCCTGCTCAACGAGGAACAGCTGCGCGCCAAGGCCGGGCTCGATCCCAACAGCCGCCGCATCTGGCCCGTCGAGGTCCGCCCGGTCGATCCGTCCCCGCACGGGGTCGCCGAGGTGCGTGAGCCCAATGACATGTGCTGGTTCCGCGCCCGGGTCCCGCTGGGCGACGACGTGGCCCTCAACCAGTGCGCCCTGGCCTACGCCTCGGACATGACCCTGCTGGACGCTTCCCTGCGGCCCCACGCGGTGGACTGGGACTCCGGGCGGCTGCAGGTCGCCAGCCTCGACCACGCCCTGTGGTTCCACAAGGCCAGCGACTTCTCCCAGTGGCACCTCTATGTGCAGGACAGTCCCTCGGCCTCGGGCGGCCGCGGTTTCAATCGCGGATCGATCTATGGGCCGGGTGGCGCGTTGGTGGCGTCAGCCACTCAGGAAGCCCTGATCCGTTTCCGTTAGACCCGAAAGTTTCCCCGCCCATGGGCGACCTGCACAGCGCCCTCGTCGCCTACGGTCCGATCGCGGTCTTTCTGGGCGCGGCCTTCGAGGGGCAGACGGCGGTGATCGCCGGCGGCTTCCTGGCCCACCAGCACCTACTGCCCCTGTGGCTCAGCCTGAGCTGCGCGACGGCGGGGTCGTTCCTGATCGACCAGGGCCTATTCCTGGCCGGCCGCCGGTACCGCGCCGCCCGCTACGTGGTCCGCGCCGCCCAGACCCCGGCCTTCGCCAAGGCCCTGGAATTCATCGAGCGCTTCCCGATCAGCTACATCTTCGCCTTCCGCTACCTGTTCGGCCTGCGGATGGTCAGCCCCATCGCCATCGGGGTGTCGAAGATCGGGGCTCTGCGCTTCACCCTCCTGAACCTCGCCTCGGCTGCGCTATGGGCCGCCATCTTCACCCTGATGGGCTACTGGTTCGGCCAGACCATCGAGGCCACCTTCGGGCGCTATAAGGGGTTCGAGCACCACCTCACCGTGGCGGCCGTGGTGCTGGTGGGGGTCTTTGTCGTTTTCCACATCGGCAAGTGTGCCTGGCCGCACCTGAGGGCGCGCTTCTCCCGCTAGCCTCGGCGCGGCGGGGTCGATAGCTTCACCGCAAAGCTTTTGCGGGAGTTCCCATGCGTATCGGTTGGTTGGCGAGTGCTGCGGTTGCGGCGCTGGCCGACGTCACCACCCTGGAGAAGGTCGCCTTCGTGATGAAGGGCGGGACCGTCTACAAGGCCGACGGCAAGCCGGTGGCTCCATAAACCCGCTCATCCCGGCGAAGGCCGGGACCCAGATCGTAAGTCACGACCTGAGTCCGGAATCCTGAATTCGGTGGATGTACCTGGGCCCCGGCCTTCGCCGGGGTGAGCGGATGTGGGTTAGGCCACCACCGCCTCCGGCTCGGTCACAAAGCCCTTCCAGGTCGCCATGTAGTCGACGAAGGCCGGGCCCAGGCCCTCATGGCGCAGGTGCTCGCGGGTCACCGGCAGGCTTATGGGGGCGAAGTCCGGGTCGATCTCCACCCGGTGGACCCAATCGTGGTGCAGGATCGCGGCGCGGCCCAGCAGGACGAAGTCGGCGCCGGCCTCGAGCATGGCGCGCGCATCGGCGGCGCTCATGATCTTGCCGGCCACGCCGAGGCGCACATCGCCCCGGTCGAGCTCGGTGAAATAGCTCATCAGGGTGCGGCCCTTATAGGCCTCGTCCGCCGGCTCCTTGAAGGCGTCCCACAGGGACATGTCGAGGAAGTCGATCATCTTCTCGGCCATGACGTGCTGGGCGAAGTCGGCGATCTCGCGCAGGTCCAGGTCGAAGCGCTCGGGCGACAGCCGCAGGCCCAGCAGGAAGTCCGGTCCGCAGCGTTCGCGGACGCCCTTGAGGATCTCCACGATGATCCGGCCCCGATTCTCCGCCGAGCCGCCGTACGGGTCAGTGCGGCGGTTGAGGCCGGCGCTGAGGAATTGGCAGAGGATGTAGGAGTGGGCGCCGTGCACCTCGACCCCGTCGAAGCCGGCGGTCTTGGCCCGCACCGCCGCGACGATGAAGTCCTCCACCACCTGTTCGACCTCGGCGGTGGAAAGCCCGCGCGAGCCTGAGGCCTCGTCGTCCGACGGCCCCACCGGCTGGGTCCCGATCAGCGCCGCGGGCGAGCGGTAGCCGGCGTGGTGCAGCTGCACCACCGCCACGCTGTCGGCGGCCTTGATGGCGGTGGCCAGGCGGGTCAGGCCCGGAATGTGGTTATCCGACCAGATGCCCATCTGGCCGGGAAAGCCCTGGCCGATACGCTGCACGTGGGCCGCGCAGGTCATGGTCAGGCCAAAGCCGCCCTGGGCCCGCAGGGTCAGCCAGTGGAACTCGTCCTCCGACATGGTCCCGTCCACATGGCTCTGCAGGTTGGTGAGCGGGGCCAGCATCAGGCGGTTCTTCATGGCGGGGCCATGGGGGAAGGTCATCGGAGCGAGCAGGTTGGCGGGCAAGGCGGTCATCCGGTCTGGAGGCAGGGTCGCCGCAGTTGAAAGGTCCGCCGGCTCCGGCGCAAGCCCCACCGCGCCTAAGTGATTGCTGATAAGCTGAGCTCGCGCGATGATCCCCGCCTCACGCAGGAGCAAGACCATGAACGCGGATCTGATCGAGCAGAGCCTGGAACTGGCCGCCGAGCGCTGCGAAGACCTCACGCCTCTGGTCTATGCCCGGCTGTTCGCCGACCATCCCGAGATGGAGGCCCTGTTCTGGGACGACAAGAACTGGGCGATCCGTGGCGAGATGCTGGCCCAGGTGTTCTCCGCCATCCTCGATTTCATCGGCGAGCGGCTCTACGCCTCGACCCTGATCCAGACCGAGGTGATCACCCACGCCGGCTACGACGTGCCGCCGGACGTGTTCGCGATCTTCTTCAGCACGGTGGCCGCGACCCTCAAGGATGTGGTCGGCGGCGACTGGACGCCGGCCATCGACCAAGCCTGGACCAAGCTGCTGGCCGACCTCGACTACTACGTCACCCATCCGAACCAGGCCGAGACGGTCGGTGTGACGGTCTAGGCCCGATGTATTTGTTGTCATTCTTCGTTGCGCCTATTGCCCTAGGCTCGGGAAATCGCTTCCTGTGCGCGCGCAGAGCGCCACAGTTGAGCGGCGCCGGTCGGGAGCAGTCTTCGTGAACCCAGGCGCGTCAGGCTCCAGCAGGCTCAGCCTGCCCACCATTCTCGGCTTTTCGCTCTCCAACCTGCCGCTGGGGGCGCTCGCCGTCGCCGTGTCGGTCTATCTACCGCCCTATTTCGCAAGCCACCTCGGGGTGAGCCTGGCGGTGGTGGGCAGCACCTGGATGATCGTGCGGCTGCTGGATATCGGAGTGGACCCGGTCCTGGGCCTGGTGATGGACCGCACCCGCACGCGGATTGGCCGCTACCGGTTCTGGATGATCGTCGGCGCCCCGATCCTGATGCTGGCGGTCTACGCGCTCTTCCAGGCTCCGGCCGGCATAGGGACGGGTTACCTGATCAGCTGGCTGTTGATCTACTATCTCGGCACCTCGATCCTGGGCCTGGGGCATTCGGCCTGGGGCGCCAACCTGTCGACCACCTATCATGAGCGCTCTCGCCTGTTCGGCGTGGTGGCGGCGCTCGGCGTCATCGGGGCGGTGGTGGTGCTGCTGATCCCCATCGGCGCCAACGCCATGCACCGCAGCTTCGCCCAGACCGTGCCCGACATGGGCTGGTTCATCTTCTGGCTGGTGCCCCTCTCCATGGTCTGGATGGTGTTCCGCACCCCCGAGCGCATCGCGCCCGAGACGGACCACCCGCAGTTCCGTCTGCGCGACTACTGGTCGCTGCTGGTCAAGCCCGATCTGCTGCGGCTGTTCCTGGCCCAGATGTCCCTGACCCTGGGCCCCGGCTGGATGAGCGCCCTCTACATATTCTTCTTCACCGACAGCCGCGGCTATACCGGCACCGAGGCCTCGTCCCTGCTTCTGGTCTACGTCCTGGCGGGCATCCTCGGCGCGCCGCTGACCGCGCGCCTGGCCCAGAAGTTCTCCAAGCACCGCACCCTGATGGTCACCACCACGGCCTATTCCCTGGGCCTGTGCATGGTGATGGTGATCCCCAAGGGCAACGTCGTGGCCGCCATCCCGGTGATGTTCTGGTGCGGCTTCATGGCCGCCGGTTTTGACCTGATGATCCGCGCCATGCTGGCCGATGTCGGCGACGAAGTGCGGTTGGAGCAGGGCCAGGAGCGGATCAGTCTGATCTACGCCCTGAACAGCCTGGCCGGGAAGATCGCCTCGGCCTTCGCCATCGGGGTGACCTTCCCGCTGCTGGGCAAGCTCGGCTACAAGGCGGCCGAAGGCGCGGTCAACACCCCGGCCGCCATCCGCGCCCTCGAGTGGGCCTATATCGCCGGTCCCATCATCTTCGTCATGCTGGGGGGAGCCTGCATCTTCGGCTGGCGTCTGGACGCCGACCGCCACGCTCAAATCCGCCGCGACCTCGATGAGCGCGACGCCCTGTTCGCCGAAGCCCCCATCCTCGAGAGCCTCTCCGGCGAACCGGCGATCGCGGTGGTGGGGAAGGACTAAACCGCGGTGTCATCCCGGTTTCCGCGCCACGCGGAAGACCGGGACCCATACGCACCGATCTAGCCCGCACGTCCGCGCACGACAAAACTCTTTGCGCCTTTTGTGCGCCGCAATATGAGCGTGGATAGCCGAACCTCCTTCGGCTCCTTACCGACCGGTCTCCATGCCGACCTCCGCCGCCAACGCCCCCCGCCACGTCCTGGTCCTGCAGGGTGGCGGCGCGCTGGGCTCCTACCAGGCGGGCGT
This sequence comes from Phenylobacterium glaciei, assembly GCF_016772415.1. Lineage (NCBI taxonomy): Bacteria > Pseudomonadati > Pseudomonadota > Alphaproteobacteria > Caulobacterales > Caulobacteraceae > Phenylobacterium > Phenylobacterium glaciei. The sequence continues at coordinate 9,459 of NZ_JAGSGD010000001.1, read as the reverse complement.
CTACGAGGCTCTGCACGAGGCCGGCGCCCAGCCCGACTGGCTGGCGGGCATCTCCATCGGCGCGATCAACTCCGCCATCATCGCCGGCAATCCGCGCGAGCGCAGGGTCGAGCGCCTCCGCGAATTCTGGATGCAGGTCACCTCCGGCTGGGAGATGCCCACCGGCTTCGGCGACCACGGCCGCGCGGCGGCCAGCGACGCCAGCGCGGCCTGGACCGCGACCGCCGGAGCCCCCGGATTCTTCACCCCCCGCTTCCCGACGCCCTTCTTCCAGCCGTCCGGCTCCCCCGCCGCGCTCAGCGTCTACGACACCGCGCCGCTGAAGGAGACCCTCGAGCGCCTCGTGGACTTCGACCGCGTCAATGCGCGGGAGACCCGGCTCTCGGTCGGGGCGGTCAATATCCGCACCGGCAACTTCGCCTATTTCGATAACGCCCATCAGAAGCTCGGCCCCGAGCACATCATGGCCTCGGGCGCCCTGCCGCCGGGCTTCCCGCCGGTGGAGATCGAAGGCCAGTTCTATTGGGACGGGGGTCTGGTTTCCAACACCCCCCTGGAATACGTGCTGGACGAGGACGAGCAGGACGACCTGCTGATCCATCAGGTGGACCTGTTCAATGCGCGCGGCCCCATGCCCCGCACCCTCGCCGAGGCTGCCGAGCGCGAGAAGGACATCCGCTATTCCAGCCGCACCCGGCTCAATACCGACGCGGCCCTGAAGATCCGCGAGGCCAAGACCGCCCTGCGCGCCCTGATGAAGATCCTGCCCGACGAACTGGCCGGCGATCCCAATGTCCAGTACCTGGCGGGCGTGGCCAAGGAGACCTCCACCCAGATCGTGCAGCTGATCTATCGCCGCAAACCCTATGAGGGCGGCTTCGCCGACTTCGAGTTCTCGCGGGCCACCATGCTCGACCACTGGGCTTCCGGCGTCGCCGACGCCCGCCGGGCGCTCAAGAAACAGACCGCCCCGCCGGCCCCCGGCAAGGCCGTCGCCTCCGACCCCAACAATCCCTCGCCAAGGACGCCGACATGATCCTGCAATCGAAATCCGCCGTGGTCACCGGCTCCACCAGCGGCATCGGCCTGGCCATCGCCCGGGCGCTCGCCGCCGAGGGGGCGAACGTTCTGATCAACGGCTTCGGCAAACCCGAGGACATCGAGAAGGAGCGGGCGGGCATCGAGACCGAGTTCGGGGTCAAGGCGATCTATTCCGCCGCCGACATGACCAAGCCCGCCGAGATCGCCACCATGATCGCCGACGCCGAGAAGGCCTTTGGCGCCGTCGACGTGCTGGTCAACAACGCCGGCATCCAGTTCGTCTCGCCGATCGAGGACTTCCCCATCGACAAGTGGGACCAGATCATCGCCATCAACCTGTCGGCCGCTTTCCACGCCATCCGCGCCGCCGTGCCGGGCATGAAGGCCCGCGGCTGGGGGCGGATCATCTCCACGGCCTCGGCCCACTCCCTGGTGGCCTCGCCCTTCAAGTCGGCCTATGTGGCCGCCAAGCACGGCATCGCGGGCCTCACCAAGACCGCGGCCCTCGAGCTCGCCACCCATGGCGTGACCGTCAACTGCATCAGCCCCGGCTACGTCTGGACCCCGCTGGTGGAGAACCAGATTCCCGCCACCATGGCCTCGCGCGGCCTGACGCGGGATCAGGTGATCAACGACGTCCTGCTGGAGGCCCAGCCCACCAAGGAATTCGTCACGCCTGAGGAGGTCGCCGCCATCGCCGTCTTCCTCTGCTCGCCGGCCGCCAAGCAGATGACCGGCGCCAACCTCTCGGTCGATGGTGGCTGGACGGCGGAGTAGGGGCTCCTGACGCGGCGTCAGAGTTTCCCGGCGCCGAATTCCGTGACAGCGTAATCCCGCGTCGGGCCTTCAGAGCCCGCCAGGGAGACGTCATGACCGGGATCATCCTGCACCACTACGAGGCCTCGCCCTTCTCCCAGAAGGTGCGCTGTTTCCTGGGGCTGAAGGGGCTGGCCTGGTCCTCGGTGATCACGCCGAACATGATGCCCAAGCCGGACCTGACGCCGCTCACCGGCGGCTATCGCCGCGCGCCGGTGATGCAGATCGGCGCCGACGCCTATTGCGACACCCAGGTGATCCTGGCCGAGATCGAGCGCCGCGCGCCCAATCCGCCGGCCGTCACCGGCCCCGACTGGGCGGTGAACTTCTGGGCCGACCGGCTTTTCTTCCAGACCACCGTGCCGGTGATCTTCGGCGAGATCGGCGACGCCGTACCCAAGGCCTTCCTCGACGATCGCGAGAAACTCTCAGGCCGGCCCTTCGACGTCGCCGCCATGAAGGGCGCGGCCGGCGTCATGCGGCCGCAGTGGCGGGCCCACGCCGCCTGGATCGACAAGGGGCTGGCGATCCATCCCTTCCTGTCGGGCGAGCGGCCGGGCCTTTCGGATGTCGCGGCCTATATGAATATCGTCTGGCTCTCGAGCGCCCTGCCGGGGACCGCCAAGACCCTGATGGCCGGCCTCACCCGCATCCCCGACTGGGCCGAGAAGATGATGGCGCTGGGGGAAGGCGCCCGCGAGGAGATGGCCGGCCGCGTAGCCCTGGAGATCGCCCGGGACACCATGCCCAGCCCGGCGCCCGACCATGACCCCGCCGACGCCCTGGGCCTCGATCCCGGAACCCATGTGACGGTGATGGCCGACGACTATGGCCGCGATCCCATCGCCGGCACCCTGGTGGCCGCCACGCCCGACCGGCTGGTGATCGCCCGCGACTCCGCCGAGCTCGGCGCCCTGCACATCCATTTCCCCCGCGCAGGCTACGTGGCCGTGCGCGCCCGACCCCTTTGAAGGAGCCCGTCATGGAAGAGCGTATCAAGGTTGATCTGAAGGACGGCGTCGCCGACGTGCGCCTGGTCCGCGTCGACAAGATGAACGCCCTCGACGACCACATGTTTCAGGCCCTGATCGACACGGGCGAGGAGCTGAAGACGCGGCCGGGCGTCCGCGCCATCGTGCTGTCCGGCGAGGGCAAGGCCTTCTGCGCCGGCCTCGACATGGGCAATTTCGGCAAGATGGCCTCGGGTGAGCGCTCGGGCGGCCAGTCCTCCACCGGCGAGGCCCTGCTGACCCCGAAGCGGACCCCGGGCGGCTCCAACCGCGCCCAGCACGCGGTGATGGTCTGGCGCGAGCAGACCGTGCCGGTGATCGCCGCCATCCACGGCGTGGCCTTCGGCGGCGGCTTCCAGCTGGCGCTGGGCGCCGACCTGCGCTTCGTCACCGCCGACACCCGCATGGCGGTGATGGAGATCAAGTGGGGCCTGGTCCCCGACATGGGCGGCGTGGTCTTGATGAAGCGCCTGGTGCGCGACGACGTGGTCCGGGAGCTGACCTATACCGGCCGCATCTTCAACGGCGAGGAGGCCCTGCAGATGGGCTTCGCCACCCGCGTCTGCGCCGACCCCCGCGCCGAGGCCCTGGCGCTGGCCGCCGAGATCGCCGCGAAGAACCCGGACGCCATCAAGGGCTCCAAGCGCTTGCTGGACATGGCCCACGACGCCGACCAGCACGCCATCCTGCTGGCCGAGAGCCAGGAACAGGGCGCCTTGATCGGCTCGCCCAACCAGGTCGAGGCGGTAATGTCGAACATGCAGAAGCGCGCCGCCGTCTATGCCGACTAGAGCCCGCGTGATCACGCTCTATCACTGCGCCGATGCGCGCTCCTTCCGGGCCCTTTGGGCCCTGGAGGAGCTGCGCCTTGCCTATGAGCTTAAAGTCCTGCCCTTCCCGCCCCGGGTGCTGGCGCCCGACTATCTGGCGGAAAATCCGCTGGGCACCATTCCCCTGCTGGTGGACGGCGCGACCCGGATGACCGAGAGCGCGGCCATCATCCAGTACCTGGCCACCCGCGACGGCCCCTCCGCCCTGTCGGTGGAGCCGGGCGATCCCGCCTATGGCGACTGGCTGAACGGCCTGCACTTCGGCGAGGCGACGCTCACCTTCCCCCAGACCCTGGTGCTCCGCTACACGCGCCTGGAGCCCAAGGACCGCCGTAACCCCCAGGTCGCCGACGACTACGGCCGCTGGTTCAATGCCCGGCTGAAGGGGCTGGAACCGAGGCTCGCCACCAACAGCGGCTGGTACTGCGCGGGGCGGTTCACGGGGGCGGATATCTCGGTGGGCTATGCCCTGCTGCTGGCGGAGACGCTCGGGCTGGACGCGCGGTTCAGTCCGGCCGTGGCGGACTACTGGACGCGGCTGCAGGGGCGCGAGGGGTTCGTGAGGGGGAAGGCGGCGCAGAGCGACGCCCCGGCTCCCAGCTGGCAAACCTAGACGGCCTCCCACTCCATCAGCACCTCGACATCCGCTTCGCTCTGACGGAGGCGCAGCGCCTCGAACGCCACCGCACTCAACAACCGCCTCAGCGCCCACACCGCCGCGCCGCGCACCAGGGCCGACGGATCGCTCAGCAACCCCTCCGCCACCTCCGCCAACCCCACGTCCCCTGAATTCCCCACCGCGTAGAGCACGTTCCTCACGAACCGCTCGCGGCCGATCCGCTTCACCGGGCTCTTTGAGAACAGCGCCCGGAAGCTCGGATCATCCAGTCCCGCCAGTTCCCGCAGGCCCGGCGCCTTCAACGCGTCGCGCGCATGCAGCCGCTGTTCCCGCGCGGTCTGCGCGAACTTGTTCCAGGGGCAGACCGCCAGGCAGTCGTCGCAGCCATAGATGCGGTTGCCCAGGGCCGCGCGGAACTCCCGCGGGATCGGCCCCTTCAGCTCGATGGTCAGGTAGGAGATGCAGCGCCGGGCATCCAGCTGGAACGGCGCCGGGAAGGCCTTCGTCGGGCAGATGTCCAGACAGGCCTGGCAGGAGCCGCAGTGCTCCAACTCCGGGGCGTCGGGCGCGATCTCCAGCTCGGTCAGGATCGAGCCCAGGAACAGCCAGGAGCCGAACTCCCGGCTCACCAGGTTGGTGTGCTTGCCCTGCCAGCCGAGGCCGGCCCGCGCCGCCAGCGGCTTTTCCATCAAGGGCGCGGTGTCGACGAACACCTTCAGCTCGCCGCCGAACTTGGCCGCCAGCCAGGAGGCCAGCTGTTTGAGCCGCCCCTTGATCAGCTCGTGATAGTCGTCGCCCTGGGCATAGGCCGAGATCACGCCCCGATCCTTGTGCGCCAGGGCCTCCAGAGGATTGGCGTCCGGCCCATAATTGACCCCCAACATGATCGCCGAGCGGGCCCCGCCCCACATGGCGTTAGGGTGAGCGCGGCGCTCGGCGGTGGTGGCCATCCAATCCATCTCGCCGTGGCGGCCGTGGTCGATAAAGTCCAGCAACCGGCCGCCCGCCGCCCACGCCTCTTCGACGCGCGCGAAGCGGCAGGCGTCGAAGCCCAGTTCGCAGGCCTTCTCGCGGATCAGGTCAGAAGTCGAGGTCGTCATAATGCGGCGCCGGCGCGAGGCCGGGCCAGCGGTCGGCCAGCAGCGGCCGGAATGCCGGCCTCGATTTCAGCTTCATGTACCAGGTCTTGACGGCTTGGAAGTCCGCCCAGGGCACGTCGCCGAAATAGTCGATCACCGAGAGGTGGGCCGCCGCCGCGAAATCGGCCAAGGACAGCCGCGTGCCGGCCAGCCAGTCGCGGTCGGCCAGCAAGCTGTCGATATAGAGCATGTGGCCGCGCAGCGCCTCGCGCCCCTGGCGCAGGGAGGCCAGGTCGGGCGCGCCCAGGCCCAGCAGCCGCTTCTCCATCTTCTCGTGCAGGATGAAGCCACCGACCTCGTAGTCGAACTTGCGGTCGAACCATTGCAGCAGGCGCCGCGCCTCGGCCCGTTCGGCCGGCTCGCGGCCCAGCAGGGCGGGTTCGGGATAGGTCTCTTCCAGGTGATCCAGGATCGCCCGGCTCTCGCAGAGCACCAGCGGCCCCTCGGTCAGGACAGGCGTCAGGCCCGAGGCGTTGAGGCTCACCAACTCCTTGGGCCGCTCCCAGTAGCGCACCGTCTGCTCGGTGAACGCCAGGCGCTTTTCCCCCAGCGCCAGGCGCACCTGGCGCGAGGCGGGGTCGAGGGGGAAATGGTGCAGGATGCGGTCGGGGGTCATGGAACGCGCTGGTCTACCACGGGTCGCGTTAAGGGCGCGTTTACTGCGCCTGCTCCGCGAACGCCCCGCCGTGCGGCTCCGCCCGGCCGCGGGGGTCGGCATGGATCAGGATATCGGCGTGGGGGAACTGCGCCAGAATGCGTCCCTCGGCCTCGACGATGACCCGATGCGCCGCCTCCAGGGTCAGGTCCGGGTCGAGGTCCACGTGCATCTGCATGTGGACATAGGGTCCCGAGGCCCGCGTGCGCAGCTGGTGCACGTCGGTCAGGCGCGGGTCCTGGGCCACCAGCTCGACAATGCGGACGCGGTCGGCGTCGGGCAGCTCATGGTCCAGCAGCTGGCCCGAGGCCTCGCGGAACACCCCGATGGCGGCCCACAGCAGCAGGGCGGCGACGGCGAGGCCTGCGAAGGCGTCTAGGCTGAGCCAGCCCAGCCAGGCTGCCGCGCCGATACCGGCGAGCGCGATGATGTTGGAGGCCACATCGGTCATGTAGTGGGCGCGGTCGCCGGACACCGCCACCGAGTTGGTCTGTTTCAGCACCCGCCCCTGGGCCACGATCAGCAGGGCGGTGAGCGCCGTGGAGACCGCCATCACCGCGACGGCCCAGCCTTCGTTGGCGACCGGGGTCGGGTGCAGGATGTGGACAATGGCTTCCTGGCCGATCAGGGCGGCCGAGGCGAAGACCAGGCCGGCCTGGGTCAGGCTGGCGAAGGCCTCGGCCTTGCCGTGCCCGAACCGGTGCTCGGCGTCCGGCGGCGCCTGGGCGTAGCGGACGGCGTAGAAGGTCACCAGGCTGGCGATCAGGTCCAGCCCTGAGTCCGCCGCCGAGGCCAGCAGGGCTACGGAGCCGGAGATCAGCCAGACCCCGGCCTTGATCACCACCAGCACCGTGGCCGTGGCCACCGACAGCAGGGTGATGCGCCGGGTCAGGGCGGCAGCGGTCTTGGGGTCGAGGCCGGCGGGGGCTTGCATGGATCCTATCTAGTGCGGCCCTGCACGCGACCCCAGCGCTAACGACTCTCAGGTCATCACGCCGCGGCGCGCGGTGTGGGCCCCACATAGACCGACTGCGGCCGGATCAGGCGGCCGCCGGCCAGCTGCTCGCGGGCGTGGGCGATCCAGCCGGCCGTCCGTCCCATGGCGAAGACGCAGGTGAAGGCCGAGGGCGGAAAGGCCAGGGCCTCCAGCAGGAGCGCGGTGTAGAACTCCACATTGGTGTCCAGCGACCGGTCAGGCTTGTGGGCCTTGAGGATCTCCAGCACCGCCCGCTCGACGGCCTCGGCGAATTCCAGGCGACCGGCCCGGGTGCCCATCCGCCGGATGGCGCCTTTCAGGGCGTCGGCGCGGGGATCGCGGACCCGGTAGACCCGGTGGCCAAAGCCCATCAGCCGGTCGCCGCGGGCGAGCGCCGCCTCGATCCAGGGCCGGGCGTTCTCCGCCCCGCCGATGCCGTCCAGCATGTCGATGATTGGTCCCGGCGCGCCGCCGTGCAGCGGCCCCTTGAGCGCGCTGATCCCGGCCAGCACCGCAGACCCCAGGCCGGCCCGGGTGGAGGCCACGACGCGGGCGGCGAAGGTCGAGGCGTTGAGCCCGTGGTCGCTCACCGTCACCAGATAGGTGTCCAGGGCCTCGGATTCGGCCTGGTTGGGCGCCTTGCCCAGCATGCGCAGAATGTCGGCGGCGTGGCCCAGCGAGGTGTCGGGCGCGATCGGCGCCTCGCCGGCCTGGCCGCGAACCACGGCGGCGGTGAAGACGGCGGGTGCGGCCAGCAGGCGCAGGGCGGTGGCCAGGTCGTCCCCGTCCGACAGCCGGGCGGTGAGCGCCCGCATGGCCTCGATGGGGCTCAGCGCCAGGATCCCGGTGTCCATCGCCGAGACCTCGGCGAACACCTCGGCCCGGGCGGCCGCGAGCGGCCCCGCCAGGTCGGCGGGCAGGTGGTCGAAGAACCCATCCCAGAGCAGGCGGGTGACCTCCTCGAAGGTGGCGCGGCCCGCCAGGTCGTCGAGCGACCGGCCGCGGATGATCAGCCGTCCGGCCGCGCCGTCTACGTCGGACATCACGGTGTGGGCGGCGACGACGTCTTCAAGTCCATCCGACATGGGAGGGCTCCTTTTCCAAACTTGCTAAGGGCGATATTTGCCTCCAAGCTAGGTGCGTCAATCTTGATCAATATAATCAACATAAGATGCCCCAGACCAAGGCCAACGACTGGATCGGCGCCGACGAGGCCCGCGAGCGGCTCGGCGTGAGGCCCCAGACCCTCTACGCCTATGTCAGCCGCGGCCGGGTCCAGACCCGCATCGATCCCGGCGACCCGCGCCGCAGCCTCTACCGCTCGGCGGACATCGCCGCCCTGGTTCAGCGCAAGACCCGCAGCCGAAAGGCCTCGGAGGTGGCGGCCGGCGCCATCGCCTGGGGCGAGCCGGTGCTGGTCTCGGCCATCACCACCATTTCCCAGGGCCGGCTGTTCTACCGGGGTCGCGACGCCATCGAACTGGCCGAGACCGAGACCCTGGAGTCCGTCGCGCGCCTGTTGCGGGGCGGCCACGGCGCGGCCCTGAAGCGCACCGACCGGCCGCAGCCGCCGGAGGGCGCCGGCATGACCGCCCGGGCCTTCCTGGCGCTGGCGGCGCGGGCGGGGGTGGACGCCCCGGCGCTTGGCCGTCACCCCCTGGCCCTGGCCGTCGAGGCCGCCACCCTGCTGGACGTGCTTACCGACGCCATCGCCGGCGAGGTGGGCGGCGGGGCGATCCACAACCGCCTGGCCTTCGCCTGGGGTCTGGGTCCTGGCGGTCCGGGGGCGGACCTGGTGCGCCGGGTGCTGGTGCTGCTGGCCGACCACGAGCTCAACCCCTCGGCCTTCGCCGCCCGGGTGGCCGCGTCGACCGGGGCGTCCCTGGCGGCGGCCTCCCTGGCGGGTCTCGCCACCCTGTCAGGCCCACGCCACGGCGGGGCGCCGGCGGCGATCCGGGGCTTCGCGGCCGAGGCCGCCCAGGGCGGGGCGCGGGCGGTGGTGGCGTCACGCCTGGCGGAGGATCGCCTGCTGCCCGGCTTCGGCCACCAGCTCTATCCTGACAAGGATCCCAGGGCGGCGGCCCTGCTGGACCGTTTCAAGCTGACCTCGGAGATGGCCAGCCTGCGGGCGGCGGTGGAGGACATCACCGGCCTGCCGCCCAATATCGACTTTGCCCTGGTCGCGATGTCCGACGCCCTGAAGCTCCCCCGCGACGCCCCCTTCGCCCTCTTCGCCACCGCCCGCTGCGCCGGCTGGATCGCCCACGCCATCGAGCAGGGCCAGACCGGCGCGCTGATCCGGCCGCGGGCGCGGTATGTTGGGGTTGAGGTGGCGTAAGGCGTCGCCGCCTCCCCTCCTCTCCCCCCTGGGGG